>NZ_JBNNMD010000001.1:0-1300207 GCF_050272435.1 Pseudomonas sp. NPDC047961
GAGGCCGCGCATTCTACAGCAGCCTTGTGTCTCGTCAAGCTGTTTTTGAAGAAGTTTTTCTTTCTTCTCAACCGCTTGCGCTTCCGATCAACCTAGCGTCTCTCGTTAGCGGGAGGCGGATCATACAGCGTCTAAAACCGCTGTCAACCACCTCCGATCAACCTGACCGAAGCCACCAACAGTGCGAAACCACCGCCCTGCCAGCCCGGCGCATTCTACTCGAATTCGCCATCCGCACAACCCTTTATTTTCGCTAACCTCTTGATTTACAAGAGGTTTCGCTAAAGGCCTGCGCCGGAGAAGGTACGCATTATAGGCACTCAGAAACTCACGTCAACCGTTGTTTTGAGCTTTGTTGATTATTCAGCTGCTGAGTCTGACGATCGTGTTCCTATATATATATGTAGAGGCTTCAAAGTCTGCCTAGGCTTTCTTCAAACCGGGATCGACAGGCTTTACACTCAGCCCCCTCAACTCTACGTATCCGATGATCCAGATGCCTCACACTTCTGCCGAGCCGCTCGACCTCTTGCTATTTCCGACCTGGCTCGTCCCAGTCGAGCCAGCAGGTGTTGTGCTGAAGAACCACGCATTGGGAATCCGTGACGGGCGCATCATGCTGATAGCACCCCGTGAACACGCCGAACAGCACGTGGCCAAAGAGACGCGTTACCTTTCCGGGATGCTTCTTGCTCCAGGGCTTGTAAATGCTCACGGCCACGCAGCTATGACCCTTTTCCGCGGTCTGGCTGATGATCTACCGCTGATGACCTGGCTGCACGAGCATGTCTGGCCGGCAGAAAGCAGGTGGGTCGACGAGGCGTTTATCAAAGCAGGCACCGAGCTGGCGATCGCGGAGCAGCTGCAGAGCGGCATCACCTGCTTTTCTGATATGTACTTCTTTCCAGAGGTCGTCAGCCAAATCGTGCATAAGCACGGAATTCGCGCGCAAATAACGATTCCGGTTCTGGACTTTCCTATTCCTGGGGCCCGCAACGCCGACGAAGCGCTTCGTAAAGGTGTGGGACTGTTCGACGACCTCAAACACCATCCACGCCTAAGTATCGCCTTTGGCCCCCACGCTCCCTATTCGGTCAGCGACGATAAGCTGGAAAGCATCCGGACATTGGTCGCAGAAATGGACATCGGCATACATATGCATGTCCATGAGACTGCACATGAGGTGGAAGAAGCGCTGAACCACTATGGTGAGCGCCCGCTTGCACGCTTGGCGCGCCTACAGCTTTTAGGGCCTCGCTTCCAAGCCGTGCACATGACCCAGGTAAACGACGACGACATTGCTCTGCTGGTCGAACATAACTGCAGCGTGATCCATTGCCCTGAGTCCAACCTGAAATTGGCCAGCGGTTTTTGTCCTGTGGAGCGTTTGTGGGAAGCCGGCGTAAATGTGGGCATAGGCACTGATGGAGCGGCCAGCAACAACGATCTCGACCTGTTGGGGGAAACCCGCACCGCGGCATTGCTTGCTAAGGCCGTTTCGGGATCGGCGACCGCTCTTAACGCCCATCGCGCGCTGCGTATGGCCACGCTCAACGGTGCACGCGCTCTTGGGCTGGACGATCACACCGGATCGCTCGAGATCGGGAAATTCGCGGATCTGGTGGCCTTCGATTTATCGCGCCTAGCACAGCAGCCCGTTTATGATCCCGTCTCCCAACTTATTTATTCCAGTGGCCGAGACTGCGTGCGTCATGTCTGGGTTGCCGGTAAGCAACTGCTCGACGACCGTCATCTCACCCGCATGGACGAGGAGCAGCTCATCGCCACCGCCCAAGAATGGGGAGAGAAGATCAGCTCAAAACACTGAGACAGGGCTACCCTCAGTTTTAACCACCGCGACAAACTGACTTACACGAAGCGTTTCAGTAGATGTCCCGCATCTGACCGAACCTGGCAACATGGGCCTCTGCTGCTCGAGCTTCCCCCTCAGGCTTATAAATGGAACAGACAATGAGCAACGTCGACCACGCCGAAATCGCCAAATTCGAAGCTCTCGCCCATCGCTGGTGGGACCGCGAAAGTGAGTTCAAACCGCTGCACGAGATCAATCCGCTCAGGGTCAACTGGATTGATGAGCACGTATCGCTAGCCGGCAAAAAGGTCCTGGACGTTGGCTGCGGAGGCGGAATTCTCAGCGAAGCCATGGCTCAGCGCGGCGCTACGGTGACGGGCATCGACATGGGCGAGGCACCCTTGTCCGTTGCCCGTCTGCATTTGCTTGAGTCGGAGTTAGAGATCGAGTACCGGCAGATCACTGCTGAGGCCTTGGCAGAAGAAATGCCAGAGCAGTTCGATGTAGTGACCTGCCTTGAAATGCTCGAGCATGTCCCTGATCCCGCCTCGGTCATTCGCGCGTGCTACAAGATGGTAAAGCCTGGCGGACAGGTGTTCTTTTCAACGATTAACCGCAATCCGAAGGCCTATGCGTTCGCAATCGTCGGCGCGGAATACGTGCTGCAACTGTTGCCGCGTGGCACACATGATTACCGCAAGTTCATCCGCCCATCGGAGCTGGGCGCCTGGAGCCGCGAAGTCGGGCTTCTGGTGAAGGACATAATCGGTCTGACATACAACCCCCTGACAAAACACTACAAGCTCTCACCTGACGTGGATGTGAACTACATGATCCAGACACTGCGGGAGGCCTGATGCGTTTGCGCGCAGTGTTATTCGATATGGACGGCACGCTGCTCGATACCGCTCCGGACTTTATCGCCGTGGCTCAGGCTATGCGCATGGCGCGCGGCCTAGATCGTGTTCCCGATCAGCAGGTGCGTGACGTCGTTTCCGGTGGTGCTCGGGCGATGGTACTCAGCGCCTTTGACGTCGACCCGCTTTCTGATGAGTTTGAGATACTTCGACTGGAGTTTCTGGAGCGATATCAACGGCACTGTGCCGTTGAGAGCAAGCTATACGAAGGGATGGCAGAACTGCTGATCGAGATCGAGCAAGCAGATCTGATCTGGGGTGTGGTCACCAACAAGCCGGTGCGTTTCGCCGAGCCGATCATGCAGCAATTGGGCCTGGCCTCTCGCTCCGCTGTTCTGGTCTGCCCCGATCATGTCAGCCAGAGTAAACCCGACCCTGAGCCCATGCTGTTGGCCTGTAGCCAACTCGACCTCGACCCTGCAACGGTCCTGTTCGTTGGGGATGATCTTCGCGATATCGAGTCCGGCCGTGCAGCAGGTAGCCGTACGGCCGCCGTGCGTTACGGCTACATCCACCCCGATGACGATCCGGATACCTGGGGCGCAGACGTTGTGGTGAATCATCCACTTGAGCTCCGTCAGTTTCTCGAGCTGCGAACGCTGGACTGACCCTTCTCAGCCATCACTTTCTTCCGACAACCTTCAGTGGGCAATTGCCCCGCTCTGTTTATGAGGCTTCAGATGTTCGAGTACTCCGCCCGTCCCGACCTGCTCAAGAATCGGATCATCATGGTCACCGGCGCAGGGCGCGGAATTGGCGAAGCCGCCGCGAAAGCCTACGCAGCACATGGAGCAACCGTCCTTTTGCTGGGTAAGAACGAGGACAACCTCAACCGTGTTTACGACGAGATTGAGGCAGCCGGCTGGCCTCAACCCGCCGTGATACCGCTCAATCTGGAAACGGCCTTACCGCACCAATACGACGAACTTGCCGCCACCGTTGAACGGGAGTTCGGACGGTTGGACGGCCTGCTCCTTAACGCCAGCATCGTCGGCCCCCGCTCACCGATCGAACAGCTGTCAGGCGACAATTTCATGCGCGTCATGCAAGTGAATGTCAACGCAACCTTCATGCTAGCCAGCACCCTATTGCCTCTGCTGAAACTGGCTGATGACGCTTCCGTGATTTTCACCTCCAGCAGCGTTGGCAGGAAAGGACGCGCCTATTGGGGCGGATATGCCGTCTCCAAATTCGCCACCGAAGGCCTGATGCAGGTGCTGGCTGATGAGCTCGACGGTACCAGCTCTGTGCGCAGCAATAGCATCAACCCAGGTGCGACCCGTACCGACATGCGCGCAAAAGCCTATCCAGGGGAAAATCCCGAAGTGAATCCATTGCCCTCGGAAATCATGCCTGCCTACCTGTATCTGATGGGCCCCGATAGTCAGGAGGTAAATGGGCGGGCATTTGACGCCCAGTAGAATATCCAGCAGCGGCGCCTGTTTACTGGCGCCGCCATGGCGGCCTGCATGTCAAATTGGCATCAGTCCGCCGTTTCGCTGGCAACCTGTTGCCGCCGGATTCGCCATCATTTATCTAACCAACTGTTTTTATTAGATATTTTAAGTTGGCATCATATTCGCTATAGAACCTCTATCAACGCAGGCAGCGTTCTGAGGTTCACTCCCATGCTGGCAGATAAGCAGACCCCTTCTACAATCGATATCGGCACCGCGCGCGTTCGACGGCTGGACATCAGTTTCAGCAAAACACTGTCGACGGACCAACATGGCTTTTCCGAGCGGCTAAGGCTTCTGACGCTGCGTTTGCAAACCAGCTTGGAACTCGACCGCCTGCTGGATTTCTTTTTTGAAGAAGTCAGCAATCTGGTTCCACTGCGAGCCCTTTCCTACAGCCACTCCGGCACTGACTTCCAGCTTCAAATAGGCGAAGCCAACGGTTTTGATGTCAGCTATTCACTTTCCCATAGCGGAGATTGCCTTGGCGAACTGTGCCTGTTCAGCTCGCAGTACGTACCCGACCCAGTCCTGGAGCAACTGGAAAACGCCCTCGACTGCCTGCTGTTTCCATTGCGCAACGCATTGCTTTACCGACAAGCCGTTCAAGCCTCGCTCAAGGATCCGTTGACCGGCGCCGGTAACCGCGCGGCGATGGTCCACGCATTGTCGCGAGAGACCGAACTGTCCCGCCGCCACAGCCAAGCCGTGTCGGTAATCATGTTGGATATGGATCATTTCAAGCGCCTCAACGATACCTACGGACACCAGGCCGGAGACGCCGCCCTGAAAGCCACCGCGCTATTGCTCAAGGAGCAGTTGCGCAACGTCGACATGGTGTTCCGCTTTGGTGGCGAGGAGTTCGTTCTCGTATTGTCCAACAGCGGACAGGAGGCTGCGGCCGTTGTGGCCGAACGGATCAGAGCCGCCATTCAAAATCTGTGCTTGCTGGTGGGAGACAAACAGGTCCGGCTGTCGGCCAGCCTTGGTTGTGCGACCCACCAGCCAGGCGAGTCACAGGACGATCTGCTGCGTCGCGCCGATCAGGCCCTTTACCAAGCCAAACAAGACGGACGCAATCTGACGCGCGTTGCCTCGGCGTAGCGAAATTATCCGAGGGTCAAACAAACAAAAAGGGCGAAACCTAATGGCTTCGCCCTTCTTTTTTCGCTTTACGCTATACCGTCATGGCCGCTTGGAGCGATCACCACGTCCGAAACCAGGACGCTGCCCGTCAGTAGCTGCCGGACCACCGCGCTTCACCGGTGAGGGTTTGCGATCTCGGCCGACAGCACTTGGCCGCTCCGCCACGGGTGTACCGCGACTTGGTTTGCTGCGTTCATCATTGTCGCGCGGCTTGCGTGCAGGTTTATCACCGCGAGCGCCCCGGCCGCGACCTGCGTCGCCAGCCACATCAGCTTCGTGGGAAGAGCGCAACACACGAGGCCGACGGTCGCCACGTCCGATTGGTTTGGCCACCTTGCGCTGCATGCGATCAAGCTTGTCCTTGGTCTTGGCTTTCATGCCTGGCAGCGCCACTGACTTGAGGCCAACCTCTTCGCTGAGGATATCGACTTCGCCCTGCGACATTTCGCGCCAGCGCCCCATCGGTAGGTCGGAGGTCATGAACACCGGACCAAAGCGCACACGCTTTAGACGGCTGACCACCAGCCCCTGAGACTCCCACAAACGACGGACTTCTCGGTTACGACCTTCCATCACTACGCAGTGGTACCAGTGGTTGAACCCTTCACCACCCGGCGCTTCCTGGATGTCTGTGAAACGAGCCGGGCCATCTTCGAGCATGACGCCCGTCTTCAGGCGCTCGATCATTTCCTCGTCGACCTCGCCACGCACCCGCACCGCATACTCACGGTCCATTTCGTAAGAAGGATGCATCAGACGGTTGGCAAGCTCGCCATCGGTGGTAAACAACAGCAAGCCAGTCGTGTTGATGTCGAGACGACCGATGTTGATCCAACGCCCCTCTTTCGGACGCGGCAGCCGATCGAAAACCGTCGGGCGACCTTCTGGATCGTCACGGGTACAAATTTCACCATCGGGCTTGTTGTAGATGAGCACGCGACGGACCGTTTCGGCCGCTTCTTCGCGCTTGAGCAAGCGGCCATCGACCGCAATCGCGTCATGCAAGTCGACACGCTGTCCGAGCGTCGCTATGGATCCGTTGACCTTGACTCGACCGGCTGCGATCCAGTTTTCCACGTCGCGTCGCGAGGCAAGGCCAATACGGGCCAATACCTTCTGCAGTTTTTCGCCGTGGGCAATATGCGGGGTTGTATCTTCGTGTTCGGTCATCTGGGCACCTCCCGGTGTGGCAGTTCCGATAGAAAGGCCGCGCACTATACGCGCAACAGAATGCTGAAGCACGAGAAGGTTAGCAGCCAGACAGGAGGCGCGCCCGCCGCGCCTCGATTTGTGGTTAGCCGTTGTTCAACGAGGCCAGCGCTTCAGCCGTGGCTTGCTGAATGGCCTCCCAATCGCCGCTCTTGAGCGCGGCACCATCAATCATCCAAGTTCCGCCGACACACATGACATTAGGAAGCGCCAAGTACTGCGCCGCGTTGTTTGCATTGACGCCACCCGTCGGGCAGAAGCGCACATCGGCAAAAGGTCCACCCAGCGCCTTGATGGCGGCGACTCCACCGCACACTTCGGCCGGGAACAGCTTGAAACGCCGATAGCCGAGCGCGTAGCCGCGCATGATGTCGGATGCATTGCTGATACCGGCCAGCAGTGGCACGGAGCAATTAACGCCAGCTTGCAACAGTTCGTCGGTGCAGCCCGGCGAGACGATGAACTGGGCCCCAGCCGCCTCGACCTCGTCCATCATGCGCTTGTCCAGCACTGTACCCGCACCGACACAGAGGTTGGGCCGCTCCTGGCGCAGACGACGAATGGCGGTAAGGCCATGCGCAGACCGCAGGGTGATCTCAAGGGCCGTCAGCCCACCAGCGGCGAGTGCATCGGCCAGCGGCAGGATCTGCTCCTCGCTACCGATGGTGATCACCGGCAGGATGCGAGCTTCGGTACAGATCTTCTCGATCAGCGCGTTTTTCTGGTCCATGGTCATGGAAAAGTCCTCGGGCCTCACGGGCACCAGTAGATCTCTAAAGGAGAATGCAGAAACGCCCGAATCGGCATCTGCGAAGGTTCGAGCCGCATGGCCTGGCGCAGCGTTTCCAGCTTGGCGGAGCCCTGAATCGCCAGGCATTGAACGCGAGCGGATGCCAGCAGCGGATAGGTCATGCTGATGCGCTGCTCCGGACTGACAGGCGCCAGCATGGGCAGACAGAAATCAGTACCGTTTTCATCCAACCCTTTTGCCAACAGCGGGCTGTTCGGAAAGAGCGATGCGGTGTGCCCATCACTGCCCATTCCAAGCACCAGCACATCGATCGGCTGAGCGAAGCCAACCAGCTTCCCGCTTGCCCGCTCTGCCGCTTGCTCCAGGGTCTGAGCTGCTTGATACAGGCCCACAAGCTGCGCATCAGCCGCGGCATTTTGTAGGAGGTGTCGGCGGAGCAAGCCTTCATTGCTTTCCGGATCTGACGGATCGACCCAGCGCTCGTCGGCCAAGCTGACCTGAACCTTCGCCCACGGCAATTCGCGCACTGACAGCGCTTCGAGGAACGCTATAGGGCTCCGTCCGCCCGACACCACCAGGCTCGCACGATCATGATTGGCGACTGCGTATTGCAGCGCACCGGCAACCCGATCAGCCAACGCCTGCGCCAGCTGTTCCGGCCCCGGCAGGCTGTGCGCTACCACGTCCGACGGTAGTTCAAGTTCAGAGATCGCCATACCAAGACCTCCCGTCGCGCGTAATCAATGCAATGGAGGCGACAGGGCCCCAGGAGCCTGCCGGATAGGGCTTGGGCGCGTCACCGATACGCGACCACCCATCGATAAGCTGATCGCACCATTGCCAGGCGTATTCGATTTCGTCCTTACGGACAAATAGGTTCTGGTTGCCCTGCATCACCTCGAGTAACAACCGCTCGTAAGCATCCGGAATGCGCGAGCTTTTGTAGGTCTCGGAGAAGTTCAGCTGCAGTGGGCCGCTGCGCAAATGCATGCCTTTGTCCAGGCCCTGCTCTTTGGTCATGACCTGCAACGAGATCCCTTCGTCCGGCTGCAAGCGGATAATCAGCCGATTGCTGATCAGTGACCGTTGCTCGGGCGCGAAAATATAGAAAGGCGGCTCTTTGAAGTGGATGACGATCTGCGAAACCTTTTCCGCCATCCGCTTGCCTGTCCGCAGGTAAAACGGCACACCGGACCAGCGCCAGTTACAGATGTCGGCCCGCAGTGCAACGAAAGTTTCGGTGCCGCTTTCAGCGTTGGAATTTTCTTCTTCCAGATAACCTGGAACCTGCTTTCCGCCGACCGCTCCCCCCACGTACTGGCCACGCACAACCTGGCGAGATAAGCGCTCTGGCGTGATCGGCGCCAGCGCCTTGAGGACCTTGACCTTTTCGTCACGAATGCTATCGGCGGTCAGATCGCTTGGCGGATCCATCGCTATCAGACACAGCAGCTGCAGCAGATGGTTCTGGATCATGTCGCGCAGCTGACCCGCCTGGTCGAAATACCCCCAGCGCCCTTCGATCCCGACCGTCTCAGCGACCGTTATCTCGACGTGGGAGATGTGGTGCTGGTTCCACTGGGTCTCGAACAGACTGTTGGCGAAGCGCAGTGCAATCAGATTCTGCACGGTCTCCTTGCCAAGGTAATGATCAATCCGGTAAATGCGCGTCTCGGGGAAGAACCGCGCAACCGAGTCGTTGACCAATCGCGACGACTCAAGATCGTGTCCAATCGGTTTTTCCAGTACCACACGGGTTTGTTCGGCCAGTCCGGCACCGGCGAGATGTTCACAAATAGAGCCGTACACAGCAGCAGGCGTGGCGAAATAGGCAATCAGTGGCATCGCCGGAGACACCTGGTCAGCCAGCGCTGCGTAGTCCTCCGCGTTGCGGAAGTCCATGGTCAGATAGCCCAGACGCGCCTGAAAGCGGCCAAGGGCGGCCTCATCCAGTTGCGCTGCCGGTACGTAGCGCCGCAGCGCTTGATCGATGCGCTCGAGATGGGTCGCTGGCTCTCCCTTGTCGCGGGACAGCGCCAATATGCGCGTATCGCTATTGAGCAGCCCCGCTCGGTCGAGCTGATAGAGTGCTGGGAACAACTTGCGCAGCGCCAGATCACCGAGGGCGCCGAACAAGGCAAAGGTAGTCGCGTCAACAGTAATAGCAGGCATGATTTTTATATTAACCAAATTAGGCTGCGTGACAGGTTCATCGCCGCATTTTAAGCAGAAAATGTTGTTATTAAAACAACATAACTCGATTTTTTCGTGCTCCAGTTTCGCTACTATCCGTAGCTTCGGGCACGAGTCCCTGAAGGAAGAGACATGGATCGCATGAAAAATCTCTTGGAACAGATAAAAAATCGGCTCGACGAGCTGAACAAGGCGGAGCGCAAAGTCGCTGAGGTGATCCTTCGCGATCCACAGGAGGCGACGCGCTACAGCATCGCGGCACTGGCTCAGGCAGCAAAGGTCAGCGAGCCGACGGTGAATCGCTTCTGTCGCTCATTCGGTGCGGCCGGTTATCCCGCTCTGAAAATCCAGTTGGCACAGAGTCTCGCCAGTGGCGCGGCCTATGTCAGCCGGGCCGTAGAGGCCGATGACGGCCCAGAGGCCTATACGAGAAAGATCTTTGGTAGCGCCATCGCGTCGCTCGACAGTGCCTGCCAGGCAATCGACCCTCAGGCGATCAGCCATGCCGTCGACCTGATGATTCAGGCGCGTCAAATTCATTTCTTCGGTCTGGGTGCATCCGCATCGGTCGCGCTCGACGCACAGCACAAGTTCTTCCGGTTCAACCTGCCGGTGACCGCACACAGCGATGTCTTGATGCAGCGAATGCTGGCATCGGTTGCGCATACCGGTGATCTGTTCGTGATCATTTCCTACACTGGCCGCACCCGTGAACTGGTGGAAGCTGCAACCATCGCACGGGATAACGGCGCCTCCGTTCTCGGACTAACGGCCGCCGGCTCGCCGCTGGCGAAAGTCTCCACGTTGAGCCTGGACATACCGCTACCGGAAGACACCGATATCTACATGCCAATGACGTCTCGGATTATCCAGCTAACGGTGCTGGACGCATTGGCAGCGGGCGTGACATTGAAGCGAGGCGTGGATTTCCAACCCCATTTGCGCAAGATCAAGGAAAGCCTGATGGCGACCCGCTACCCAAGCGAAGAGAGTTGATCACTTCTTTTTCTTCTTCGCCTTGCCTAGCTGCTTGAGTCGCTCGGCGGCCACTTCGTTGACCGCCTTGCGCTCCTTGTTCTTCATCCCCTTCCAGGCTTTCATCTCGTCCCGGCTGCGCCCGCAGCCGATACAGATGTCGTCTTTGAGCTTGCAGATACTGACGCACGGGTTTTTCGCCTTGTCGCCCAAAACCACCTCCAGTTCAGCTAAGGACCCCTACCAACAGTAGAAGCCCTTGCCGCCACTAGGTTCTAAGCGAGTTAGGCTATCGCCTCGATCAATCCCACCAATATTCGACCTGGACGCCGAAGTTGGACCCATGCTGCGCGCTGCCGAAAGCACCCGTTTCGGACAGCGCGCTGCCAGCGGCCATGAGATTGGCGGCTTCTTGCGCAGCGTCGTTCCACTGAGCGTAGGTGTAATACAGGCGGAACTCGGGACGCGCCCAGAACTCAGGGCCTGCGGGTGACCAGGTCGGGGCGATGGTGAACTTGGTCAGTTTGCGAGTTCCGGCTTCCGCGTCGATCTGATCGTGACCTACCTCCGCCACCAGCTTGAACTCCTCGGTCAACGCATAAACCGGGCGCACGCCTACCGAAATCCAATCCTGATCGCCGCCATCCTGACGCGTGTCCTTCTGATACACGGCCTGGAATTGCCCACCGAAACGCGGGGTCACCTGCCAATCGAAGAACTCCACGATCCGCCAGCTCTTGGCACTCTCATCCAGGGTCACGTCGCCCGTATAGCCAAGCCCGGTTCCTGGGCCCTCGCCGTATTGCACTGCGAAGGTATTGCTGCCACCCAGAAACCCGATCTGCTCATGCTGAGCCGTCACGGACCAGCCACTGTTGGAGTCGCCACGGTCCGGATCGGCGATGTAGCTGACGCCGAACTGCAGCTCGCCGTTGGGGTTGGTGTCGAATCCGCCGACGTTGAAATCGTGACGATTGGTGTAGTTTTCCTGGAAGACGCTGTCCTTACGCGAGAACGCGTAGCTGTACTGCAACCCTCCAATTTCGACGTTCTCGATGCCAGCACCGGTTGCACTCTGGTTCCAGTAGTAGAAGTCGGATATGTGGATGTCATTCCGCTTGTAGAACCTACGGCCGGCCCACAACGACCCGTTGTTCAGCGCAGCAACGTTGCTCCATTCGGCGTAGGCCTGTACCAACCGCGCGAAGCCATGGTCGCCGGTGAACTTCGGAGTGTGGTCGTATTCGTTATACAGCGCAGCCATACCCTCGACGCTCAGCACCGAGCCGTCATCCATCGTGAACAGGTCCTGACGCAGTCCCAACTCGGCGTACTGCTCGCATTCGTTGCCCAGTCGGAACTTGGATGCTGCGCCCGGCAGCTGGAAGCAGGCCTGCGATTCGCTTGCAGTCGATTCGCCGATACCACTGCGCACATAGCCGTTGAAGTCCAAAGCCTGCGCAGCAAACGGCATAGCGAGACTGGCCAGCGAGACAGCGAGGCCCAGGCGTGTCGTTTTTTTCATATCCGCTCCAATTAGCTCTTATTGTTGTTACTGCTCTTGGATTGAGCCGGTATGGCTCTCCTTTCGATCCGCATGCCAGCTTCGCTGGTCGTTGCGGCTCTATTTTTCACGGCAGGCGACCTTCGTCACCTACCGCTGAAAAACCCGAAATATCAATAACATTCCTACGAGAAAGGCGCCGGTACGCAGATACACGGCGACCCGGCCTTTTCTTCACTTTGCTGTGGCCCGCGGCTCACCGCGCGACCAACCGGGTCACGGTGCCGTTGCGACCCGAGGAGCCGTTTCCGGGCGTGACGCCCAGTCGCTCACCTGTCTGCGCATCGAACAGCAGCACCTTGTCCGGCTCGAATTGCAGCGTCAGGCTCTCACCGGGATTCGGAGCGGCGTCCGGCGCCAGCCGGCAACACACCTTGGTCTGGTTGAGGCTGACGAAGATCATGGTGTCAGGCCCTGTCGGCTCGATGACCTGAACTTCGGCACGTAGCGAAGGCAGATCGGCTTCGGTCCCCAGACTGATCTGCTCCGGGCGGATGCCAAGGATGACCTCTCGCCCTTCCAGTGATTGCCCATCCGCCAGATTCAACGGCAGCTCACAGCGATCCTGACCGCTTTCCAGCAGCGCGCGCCAGCCATCGGCCTGACGGGTCAGCCGCAGCGGGATGAAATTCATCGGCGGCGACCCAATAAAGCTCGCCACGAACAGGTTGGCGGGGTTGTTGTAGATATCCTTCGGCGTACCGAACTGCTGGACAATGCCGTCCTTCATCACCGCGACCTTGTCCCCCAAGGTCATTGCCTCGATCTGGTCGTGGGTGACGTACACCGTCGTGGTTTTAAGCCGTTGATGCATCAGCTTGATCTCGGTGCGCATCTCTACCCGCAGCTTGGCGTCGAGGTTCGACAGCGGCTCGTCGAACAGGTAGATCTTCGGCCGCCGTGCCAGTGCCCGGCCCATGGCGACGCGCTGCTGCTGGCCGCCGGATAGCTGAGAAGGTTTCCGGCCCAGCAGATGCTCGATCTGCAGCAATTTGGCGACACGCGACACTTCTTCCTCGATTTTCGCCGCTGGCACCTTGCGCATCTTCAAACCGAAGGCGATGTTTTCCTGCACGGTCATGGTCGGGTACAGCGCGTACGACTGAAACACCATGGCGATGTCGCGGTCCTTCGGGCTGGCACCACTGATGTCGGCTCCGTCCAGACGGATCTCCCCACCGGTGATCTCTTCCAGCCCAGCGATGCAGTTCATCAGAGTGGATTTCCCACACCCGGACGGCCCGACCAGGATCAGGAATTCCCCGTCGTCAATTTTCAAATCGATGTCTTTCAGCGTGTCGTGGTTGCTTCCGGGATAGCTCTTGCGGACGTTGCAAAGTTCAAGTGCAGCCATGATTGTTCTCCTACCCCTTGACCGCGCCAGCCGTGAGGCCACGCAGGAAATACTTGCCGGCGAGGATGTACACCAGCAGTGTTGGCAGCCCGGCGATCATCGCCGCAGCCATATCGACGTTGTATTCCTTGACGCCTGTACTGGTGTTCACCAGGTTATTCAGCGCCACGGTGATCGGCTGTGTATCGCCACTGGCGAACACCACGCCGAAGAGGAAGTCGTTCCAGATCTGAGTGAACTGCCAAATCAAGCAGACCATGATCGTTGGGATCGACATCGGCAGCAGAATCCGCGCGAAGATCGTGAAGAAGCCGGCGCCGTCTAGACGTGCTGCACGAATCAACGCGTCTGGCACACTCACGTAGAAATTGCGGAAGAACAGCGTGGTAAACGCCAGGCCATAGACCAAGTGCACCAGTACCAACCCCGGCGTGGTGTTGGCCAATCCAAGCTGCCCCAAGGTGAACGACGCAGGCAGCAAGATCACTTGGAACGGCAGGAAGCAGCCGAACAGCAGCAGCCCGAAGAACAACTGCGAGCCGCGGAAGCGCCACATGGCAAGCACGTAGCCGTTCAGCGCACCCAGCAGCGTCGAAATGATGACGGCTGGAACGGTGATCTTGACCGAGTTCCAGAAGTAGCCGCCCACCGCATCCCACGCCTTGACCCAACCGATGATGGTCGTAACCTCTGGCCATGAAAGCAGGTTGCCGGTTCGGATGTCGGCAGGTGTCTTCAAGCTGGTCAGCAGCATGACCACCAGCGGTATGAGATACATCGCAACAGCCAGAAGCAGCGTCGCGTAGATCGCCACTCGGCTGAACGTCAGGCGCTTGTGCCCTACATGGCTAGTCATGGCGCTTGTTCCTCAGTTCCGAATACAGGTAAGGCACGACGATTGCCATCACTGCGCCCAGCATCAGGATGGCGCTGGCAGCGCCGAGCCCCATCTGCCCGCGAGTGAAGGTGTGCGTGTACATGAACATCGCCGGCAGGTCGGATGCATAACCAGGGCCGCCTGCGGTCATCGCCGCCACCAGGTCGAACGCCTTGATGGCGATATGCGCAAGAATCATCAATGCACTGAAGAACACCGGCCTCAGGCTAGGCAGGATGATGCGCAGATAGATGCTCGGCAGGCTGGCACCGTCGATCTGCGCGGCACGCACGATGGATTGATCGACCCCACGCAAGCCGGCAAGGAACAGAGCCATGACGAAACCCGAGGCCTGCCATACGGCGGCGATCACCAGGCAGTAGACCACCCGGTCCGGGTCTACCAGCCAGTCGAAACGAAACCCTTCCCAACCCCAGTCGCGCAGCATCTTGTCGATACCCAAGCCGGGGTTCAGCAGCCACTTCCATGCCGTGCCGGTAACAATCATCGACAACGCCATTGGGTAGAGATAGACAGTGCGAATGAAGCCCTCGCGGCGAATGCGCTGGTCCAGCAGGACTGCCAACAACACACCAATCGCGAGACTGATCGTGATGAAAAGCCCGCCAAAGACCAGCAGGTTCTTGCTTGCCACCCACCAACGATCGTTGTTCCAGAGCCGCTCGTACTGCAGCAGACCGACCCACTTGTAGCTGGGCATGAAGCTTGAATTGGTGAACGAAAGCAGAAAGGTCCACAAGATGTAGCCATAGAAGCCGACCAGAACGATCAGCATGCTTGGTGCGAGCACCAGCTTGGGTAGCCAATTCTGCAGCGCATCCAGCGGGGAAGCCTTGGTGAAAACGGCTGTTGAGCTCATGGTTGGCTCCGATTGTTTGCAGGTTTCATCACAGTCCCGTTACAGAAAGCGTCGATGTCAGCAGTCCAGCAAACGGACAGTCACAACAGAGATTTCGAGCAAGCCGATCCCGTTGCGGCCAGCCCGTGGCAGACCGCAGGGGAGCATCAGGTTGTTGTTCGTAAGACGGGGCGCGAGAACCCGCGCCCCAATGCGCTACTGGACCGCCTGAATCGCAGCAGCCAGTTGCTGGGCGGCCTTCTTCGGATCGGCCGACGGGTCGTTGAAGAAGTTCGTCACGACGTCGAAGACAGCGCCCTGTACATAGCTCGATGCGGCCATGCCGTGAGCCAGGCTAGGCACCAGCCCTGGCCCCTGTGCCGCTTCCTTGAAATCCTTCATCGACTGCTGGGCACAGGCATCGAACTCGCTCATGTCCTGATCGAGCCGCACCGGGATAGAGCCCTTGTTCTGATTGAAGAATTGCTGGAATTCCGGCTCCATGACGATCCGAGCCAGATCCTGCTGAGCCTTGCGATTGTCATCGTTACTCAGCTTGAACATCGCCAGCGAGTCGATGTTGTAGGCAAAGCTGCCTTGGGTGCCTGGGAACGGCACGCACTTATAATCTTCACCCGCGATCTTCTTCGCCGCGCTCCACTCGCTCTTCGCCCAGTCGCCCATGATCTGCATGCCGGCCTTGCCGTTCATGACCATGGCCGTCGCGCTGTTCCAGTCGCGGCCCGCTGCATTGTTATCAACGTAGCTGCGCACCTTCTTCAGCGCCTCAAACGTCTTGACCATCTTGTCGCCAGTCAGCACGTCGCGATCGAGCTCGACAAAAGCCTTGCGGAAATCTTCAGGCCCAAGGATCGCCAGTGCCAGATCTTCGAAAACGGTTCCGTCCTGCCACGGCTGGCCGCCATGGGCGAGCGGCATGAAGCCCGCCGCTTTCAACTTCTCGGCGGCTGCGAAGAATTCATCCAGGGTTTTAGGGGGCGTGGCGCCGGCCTTCTCGAATACGTTTGGATTGATCCACAGCCAGTTGACGCGGTGTACGTTCACCGGCACGGCAACGTAATCGCCGTCGTATTTCATGGCGGCGGACACCTGCTTGGGCAGCAGTTCGTCCCAGTTGGCTTTTTCAGCGACATCGTTGAGGTCGGTCAGCAGCCCTAGTTCACCCCATTCCTGGATGTCGGGGCCTTTGATCTGGGCGGCGGCGGGTGCGTTGCCGGATACGGCACGGGTTTTGAGAACGGTCATGGCTGCTTCGCCACCCCCACCGGCGACAGCGAAATCCTTCCAGGTGTGGCCCTCTTCCTCCACGAGTCGCTGCAACGTATCGGCGGCGCGCTTTTCGCCACCGGATGTCCACCAATGCAGAACTTCAACTTCGCCGGCCTGGGCAAACGGAACGAGAGAAACAAGGGAAACAGCAGTAACTAAACGATGAATCGCGTTCATGAGGGTTCCTTTTCTTGTTGTTATCGATGCAAGTCTTTGCTTGCGCTGCATCGATTCTAGGCGCGCCAACCTTCGCGCCGGGTAACGAAGGGATAGTGATTGGTCACCGTTTCGTTACAAAGCTCGGGTTTTGTAACAAGTGGAGAGAGTCGTCTGGTGCGGAGGGGCTTCATTCGGTCGTGCGCGGCAAACTCAAGGTTACGCGCAAACCACCGGCAGGCAGATTGCGCAGGCTGACCTCACCACCATGCGCATGCGCGATGTTGCGCGCGATACCGAGGCCAAGCCCATAGCCGGGTTGCTTGGCAGCAAGACGGAAGTTGGGCTCGAACACCTGCTTCAGCCAGCCCTCAGGTACGCCAGGGCCTTCATCATCGACATGCAGCACGAAGGTGCCGTAGTCGTCTTCGATCAGCAAATGGGCGCGCTCGCCATACTTGAGCGCGTTATCCAGCAGGTTGCCTATGCAGCGTTTCAGTGCCAGCGGCTTGCCAGCATAGGGTGCCCGAGCGCGACCTTGGACCGTAACGCGTCCATTGCCGCCAGGCGCCAGATACGGCTCAGTGACGCAATCGAGCAGAAGGTTGAGATCCAACGGCTCGATGTTTTCGTGGATATCGGTGTCCTTCACGCATTGCAGCGCGCCTTTGACCAATAGCTCCAGCTCGTCCAGGTCGCGGCTGAATTTGCGCTGCAAGGCTTCGTCCTCCAGCAGCTCCACACGTAACCGCAGCCGTGTGATCGGTGTGCGTAAATCATGCGAGATCGCACTGAACAGCTGGCTACGCTCGGTCAGGTAGCGCCCGATGCGCTCTCGCATGCTGTTGAAGGCACGGCTGACCTCCACCACCTCGCTACCGCCCGCCTCGGGCAGCAATTCGACCTCACTGCCCAGCGACATCTCCCGCGCCGCTTGCGCCAGCTGCTTGAGCGGGCGGCTCTGCCAGTGCACCAGAATGCCGATGAACAGCAGTAGAAAACTGCTGGTAAGAAAGATGAACCAGAGTTGCTGCCTGGGGATTCCCTCGTCTTCGAGGCTGACATAGGGCGCCGGCATCAGCGAGGCGAGATACAACCATTCGCTCGGCGCGATCTGGATCTGGGTGACCAGCACCGGCGGGTTCAGCGGTTCCAGGCTCAATGCGTAATGCGCCCAGGATCGCGGTAGCTCATCGAGCTTAAGGCCGCCGTTGAATATGCGCAGATCGTCTGGACTGACGAAGCTCACCGACATGTCGACGTCCTTGCCGAGGCGTTCACGCAGCACCTCGTCGACCTCGGCCAGCACCGCCCGCTTACGCTCGGTCGGCGGCAGAATCTGCATCTCCAGAGGCTTGTCGTTCAGCGACACGAAAAAGCGTGTGCCCCCCATGCTACGCAGCTGATCAAGCACCAACGGACGATAGCCCAACGGCAGGGAGCGAAAGTAGCTGACACTGGCCGACATCGAATGCGCCAGGCTACGCGCGCTGGTGAGCAACCCTTCCATCTGGCTTGCGCGAAGTTGCGAGACCCAGATGAAACTGGACAGCGCCTGCGCCATCAGCACCACCAGCAGCGTCAGGAACAGCATGCGGCCGAGCAGTGAGCGTGGAACAGGCAGCCAGCGACGCTTAACCGAGCGCGTCATGGTGCGGTGCGACCTGCGCGGCGAGCATATATCCACTGCCCCGAACGGTTCGAATCAATCGCGGGCACTTTC
This sequence comes from Pseudomonas sp. NPDC047961, assembly GCF_050272435.1. Classification (NCBI taxonomy): domain Bacteria; kingdom Pseudomonadati; phylum Pseudomonadota; class Gammaproteobacteria; order Pseudomonadales; family Pseudomonadaceae; genus Pseudomonas; species Pseudomonas sp. NPDC047961. The sequence goes on from NZ_JBNNMD010000001.1 coordinate 18,285, forward strand.
CAGTATCGCGTAACCGCTGGCGCAGGCGACTGACCGCCATGTCGACGATCCGCTCGAGGGGCATGACCTCTCGGCCACGGGTGGCGTTGGCAATGGTGTCGCGGTCGAGAATCTGCTGGGGATGGTCGAGAAACAGCTTGAGCAACGCAAAGTCGGCGCCAGACAGCAGCACCTCTTCACCGTCTTGATGGAACAATCGGTGACTGACCATATCCAGCCGCCACTCGTCGAATGCCCGCACATCGTTGCCACGCTCCTGGCCGAAGTTGACCCGACGCAACAGCGCCTTGATCCGCGCCAACAGCTCACGCGGACTGAAAGGCTTTCCCAGGTAATCGTCAGCGCCCAACTCCAGGCCGATCACTCGATCAGCCTCATCGGAGCTGGCCGTCAGCATGATGATAGGCATCTGTGCCAGCCGCTGGTGGCCCCTCACCCAGCGGCAGAGACTGAAGCCGTCCTCGTCAGGCAGCATCACATCGAGAATGACCAAGTCCGCAGGGTCGTGGTTCATGGCCTCACGAAACTGCGCGCCGTCAGCAACGGTGCGCACCCGAAAGCCTGATCGACTGAGGTAGGCGTCTAGTAGCTCGCGGATTTCCTGGTCATCGTCGACCAGCAGAATCGATCTTCCAACCTGGCTCACTGGCATCCATTCTCTTGTTATGTAGGTGTATCGAAGCGGGTCAGCCTCCGCTGGATGGGCCCTCCAGCAATTGCTGTAACGCTACGCCCGCGCCTTCCAGCCCAGGATAGTCAGCGGTTACCACCCAGACCGGAATCTCGTCAAAATAACGGCTCATGCAGCCTTTGTCGCGAAAACTCTGGCTGAACCCGCTACGGATGAAGAACTCAACGAAGCGCGGCACGATTCCGCCGGCGATGTAGACACCGCCTCGCGAACCCGTAGTCAGTACGTTGTCGCCAGCGATCCGACCCAACCATACGCAGAATTGTTCCAGTACCGATGAGGCGTATGCGTCGCCGGTCAAAGCCGCCGCGGTGACTTCGGCGGGCGTGGCCAGGCTTGGCTGTTTTCCATCCAGCACGCAGCTGGTTCGATAGAGTTCCAGCAAGCCACCGCCACTCAGGATCGCCTCTGCATTCACGTGTCCGAACTTGTCGTGCAAACGCGCCCAAAGCGCAGCCTCACGCGAGGTGCCGATCGGCAGACAGACATGACCACCCTCCCCCGGCAGCGCCCGCCAGCCCCCGCCTGGCAAAGGCAGAAGCGTAGCGACGCCAAGGCCGGTGCCTGGGCCTATCACAAGGCGTGCTGCACCTGGCTCGGATCGACCTGGGCAGACCTCGATTAGCTCGCCTTCGCGCAAGCGGGTCATACCCAACGCCATCGCGGTGAAATCGTTGACCAGCAGCAGATCGCTCAGACCCAGGTCTTCACAGAAGGCTTTACGGCTCAAGCGCCAATGGTTGTTGGTGAACGCGAACTCATCGCCTGAGACCGGCCCGGCACAGGCGAGGCAGACCGCCTGCAGCGCGTCAACGCTCTGCCCAGTGCCTTGCAGATAGGCACGAATCGCATCTTCCGGACGTGGATAGTCCACGGTGGGCAGCACACGCACTGACTCGATCTTCTGGTTTCGCCACAGTGCGAAGCGCGCATTGGTGCCGCCGATATCGCCTACCAGTGCCGTCACTTGAGCGCCTCCAGCCCCTCGGTGAACACACTTGCGCCCTTTTCCGCCGGGCTGAAGGCCGCGCGTAGGAAGCCGAACAGCTCGCGCCCACAGCCGATGCCAAGATCGTTCGGGGCAGACACATCGTCACGGCTATCGAATTCAGCTTGATCAACCAGGATTCGGAGCTCACCGGTTTCGCCGTCGACTCGAATGATGTCCCCGTCGCGCACACGGCACAACGGGCCTCCATCCAACGCTTCCGGGCTGACGTGGATAGCGGCAGGGACCTTTCCTGACGCGCCTGACATACGACCGTCGGTTACCAGTGCGACCTTGTAGCCACGATCCTGCAGCACGCCTAGAAATGGCGTCAGCTTGTGCAATTCAGGCATGCCGTTGGCCTTGGGGCCCTGGAACCGCACAACCGCAACGAAGTCCTTCTCCAGCTCGCCATCCTTGAACGCCTGGGCCAGCTCGGCCTGGTCACTGAACACCCGCGCAGGCGCCTCCACGAAGCGATGCTCAGGCGCAACGGCCGAGATTTTCGTTACGCCGCGACCCAGATTGCCTTCCAGTACCCTTAAACCACCTTCAGGCGAGAACGCGCGCTCGACCGGGCGCAGGATGGCTTCGTCCAGGCTGTTGGTCGGCCCTTCACGCCAGACCAACTTGCCGTCTTCGAGGAAGGGTTCCTGAGTGTATTGGTTAAGCCCTTTGCCCAAGACCGTATAGACGTCTTCATGCAGCAAACCGGCCTCCAGCAGCGTCCGCACCATGAACGGAACGCCACCGCAGGCATGAAAATGGTTAACGTCTGCCTGCCCGTTCGGGTAGACCTTGGCGAGCGTCGGCGTCACTGCGGAAATATCTGCCATGTCCTGCCAGGTCAGCTGAATTCCCGCGGCCTGTGCAAACGCCGGAATGTGCAAGGTGTGGTTGGTCGAGCCGCCAGTAGCGTTTAGCGCTACGACCGAGTTGATGATCGATTTCTCATCGACGATCTTGCACAGCGGCACGTAATTGCCCGACTGCGGCGTCAAGCGAGTCACCTGCCGCGCGGCTTCACGGGTGAGTTCGTCGCGCAGCGGGGTATAGGGATTGACGAAGGAGGAACCCGGCAAATGAAGGCCCATGATCTCCATCACCACCTGGTTGGTGTTGGCTGTGCCGTAAAAGGTGCAGGTGCCAGGGCTGTGGTAGGACAGCATTTCCGATTCCAGTAGCTCCTCGCGGCTGGCCTTGCCCTCTGCGTAGCGTTGGCGCACTTCCGCTTTCTGCTTGTTGGGGATGCCCGAGGTCATCGGGCCGCCAGGCACGAACACCGACGGCAGGTGACCGAAGCGCAGCGCGCCAATCATCAGGCCCGGGATGATCTTGTCGCAAATACCGAGATAGAGCGCCCCGTCAAACATGTTGTGCGACAGCGCGACGGCGGTCGCCATGGCGATCACTTCGCGACTGGCTAGACTCAACTCCATCCCCGCCTCGCCCTGGGTCACGCCGTCGCACATCGCTGGCACGCCACCGGCGAACTGTCCGATCGAACCCACTTCCCGCAGGGCTTCTTTGATCAGGTCGGGAAAATACTGATACGGCTGATGCGCCGAGAGCATGTCGTTGTAGGCCGAGACGATGGCCACGTTGGCCTCATCCATCAATCGCAAACGCTGCTTGTCATCCGCCGAGCCACACCCGGCAACGCCATGAGCGAAGTTGGCGCATTGCAGCTTGCCGCGCTGGGGCCCGTCACTCGCCGCACCGGCCATTTGGGCCAGGTAACGCTGTCGGGTCGGCCGGCTGCGTTCGATCAATCGCTCGGTCACTTCTTGAATCCGCGGGTGCATGCCATCACTCCTGCTCATGAATCTGTAGTTTTACCAACAAAACAACATGGATTTGGGCTTGATTTCTATTTTGACAGGAATAATCTTGTAATTCCTACAACAAATTCCGCCCAGGACCTCTTATGACTATTCGCATCGCCATCAACGGCTTCGGCCGTATCGGACGCAACGTCCTTCGTGCTCTGTACAGCCAGAGCTATCGCGAGCATCTGCAGGTCGTGGCGATCAACGACCTCGGCAGCCCGGCGATGAACGCCCACCTGTTGCAGTTCGACAGCGTCCATGGCCATTTCGACGCAAAAGTTGAGGTGTCAGACGACCAGCTGTGGGTCAACGGCGACCCGATTGCCGTCACGGCGATCCGCAACCCTGCCGAGCTGCCGTGGCGCCAGCACAATGTCGATGTGGTCTTTGAGTGTACCGGGCTGTTTACCTCCCGTGAAAAAGCCAGCGCGCACCTTCAGGCCGGTGCCGGCAAGGTCATAATTTCTGCCCCGGCATCCGGCGTTGACGCCACCATCGTCTACGGCGTCAACCACGACACGCTGCGCCAATCGCACCAGATCATCTCCAACGCGTCATGCACGACCAATTGCCTGGCGCCGGTTGCACAGATCCTGTCACGCGAATACGGCATCGAACACGGCCTGATGACCACCATCCACGCCTACACCAATGACCAGAACCTGTCGGACGTCTATCACAGCGACCCGTTCCGGGCACGTTCGGCGACCCAGTCGATGATTCCGACCAAGACCGGCGCCGCCGAAGCGGTAGGCCTGGTGCTGCCGGAACTGGCCGGCAAGCTGACCGGCATGGCAGTGCGCGTTCCGGTGATCAACGTCTCGCTGGTCGACCTGACCCTGGAGTTGAGCCGCGAGACGACCGCCGAGGAAGTCAACGCATTGATGCTCGACGCAAGCCAGCAATCACCCATACTGGCCTGCAACTCGCTTCCCTTGGTCTCGTGCGACTTCAACCACAACCCGATGTCTTCGATCTTCGACACCAACCACACCAAGGTTAGCGGACGCTTGCTGAAAGTGATGGCTTGGTATGACAACGAGTGGGGTTTTTCCAATCGGATGCTCGATACTTGCCGCGCTCTTCACGAAGCGTCATAACCGCATAAGCCCATCCCAGCGACCAAGGAAGAACATGAACCGCATCGATTTCGTGAGCGCGACACTCCCGGCCCGTAAACGTATCGCACTGGTCGCGCACGATCACTGCAAGGAGCGCCTGCTGGATTGGGCAGATCGGCAAAAACCTCAGCTGGAGAAACATGAGCTGCTGGCGACCGGCACCACGGGACTGCTGCTCGGGCGGCGGCTGGGGTTGCCGGTCGAGTGCATGATCAGCGGCCCGTTGGGCGGGGATCAGCAGATTGGCGCACGTATTGCTGAGCGCCGGATCGACATGTTGGTGTTCTTCTGGGACCCCTTCGAGCCACAACCCCATGACCCGGATGTAAAGGCGCTTCTACGGGTCGCAGCAGTGTGGAACATTCCACTGGCGGCCAACGAAAGCAGCGCTGACTACCTGCTATCCAGTCCGCTGCTGGACCAGGCGCATACGCTGAGCATTCCGAACTACGCCAGTTACCTGGCAGACCGCCAAACAGAGGATCACTAGTCGCGGCGGTCTTCGTCCGAAACGGGTTGATCTTCCTCACGCTCAGTTTCGTCACGCAGGTCGTCAAAATCGGTCTTCAAACCGGTTTCCATGCTATCCAGCTCGGCCAGAAGACTGCGGAAACTGGTGTGTTCACGCGGCGCCTCCAGTTCCTGCTCGAGATCAGCGCGAGCCTGCAGCGCCGCCGGCACCGGCGCGTCCTCAACATCGATTAGCTGAGGTTCGGGCTCCATCTCACGCAACACTGCCAGCGGCGGCAGTTCATCAAGGTTTTTCAAGTTGAAATGGTCGAGGAACTGCTTGGTGGTGGCGAACATGGCTGGCCGCCCTGGCACCTCGCGATGACCGACCACCCGCACCCACTCGCGCTCCAACAACGTCTTGACGATCTGGCTGTTAACCGCCACTCCGCGGATATCCTCGATCTCGCCGCGCGTAATTGGCTGTCGATAGGCAATCAGAACCAGCGTCTCCAACAAAGCCCGTGAATAACGCTGCGGCCGTTCCTCCCAGAGTCGGCCCACCCAAGGCGAAAAGCGCTCGCGCACCTGCAGGCGATAGCCACTGGCGACCTCTTTCAGCTCGAACGCTCGGCCCTTGCAGGATTTATCTAGCACCTCGAGAGCCTTGCGCAGCATGGCTGGCGTTGGCCGCTCGATTTCGTCGAACAGCTCGGCCATTCGTTCAAGCGACATCGGCTTGCCGGATGCCAGCAAAAAGGCTTCCAGCAGTGATGCGAGATCCTTGGGATCGGATAGATTCACAGGCTTGGCTCCCCTCGCTCTTCCTGGTGTAACGAGGGCTCTTCGCTGCGTGCCCTGACATGAATCGCCGCGAAGGGCTCGTTCTGCACCAGCTCCACTAACGACTCCTTGATCAGCTCAAGCACCGCCATGAAGGTGACCACCACACCCAGACGGCCCTCCTCAGCGGTGAACAGTGCGACGAAAGGGACAAAGCCGCCGCCCTTGAGCCGTTCGAGCACATCGCTCATACGCTCGCGGGTCGACAGCGTCTCACGCGTGACCTGATGGCTTTCGAACATGTCGGCACGTCGCAAAACCTCGGCCATGGAGATCAACAGCTCTTCCAGACTGACCTGGGGCAGCAGCTTGCGGGCCCGAGCTTCGGGTGCGTCGAGTTTCGGTACATGCAGGTCACGCCCCACCCGCGGCAGCTGGTCGAGATCTTCCGACGCCGCCTTGAACCGTTCGTATTCCTGCAGCCGGCGGATGAGCTCGGCGCGCGGGTCGAGTTCCTCTTCCTCCACCTCTGCTGAGCGCGGCAGCAACATGCGCGACTTGATCTCAGCCAGCATGGCCGCCATCACCAGATATTCGGCCGCCAGTTCAAGGCGCACGGCCTTCATCAACTCGACATACCCCATGTATTGGCGAGTAATTTCCGCGACTGGAATATCAAGAATGTCGATGTTCTGTTTGCGGATCAGATAGAGCAGCAAATCCAGCGGCCCCTCGAACGCCTCGAGGAACACCTCCAGCGCATCTGGCGGGATATACAGATCCTGCGGCAGATTGTTGAAAGCCTCGCCGTAGACAAGCGCCAGCCGCAGCTGCTCGCCGGGCGCCTTGACGATCGCCTCGGCCTGGATGTCCTGCATGCTCTCTCCGAAACGAACAAATAGTGGAAGCGGCGACTGCCTCAGCAGGCTGTACGCTGACCGATGGCTCTAGCGGTAATTTAGACCCATGGCCTGACGCACGACTACCAGCGTTTCGCGTGCTTCGTCACGGGCCTGCTCAGCGCCCTCAGCCAATATGCTGCGCACCAGATCCGGGTTCGACTCATAGTCATGGGCACGCTCCTGCAGTGGTGCCAATTCGAGCTTGATCGCATCGATGAGTGGCGCCTTGCACTCGAGGCAGCCGATTCCAGCGGTGCGGCAACCCTGCTCTGCCCACTGACAAACGTCTTCGGTCGAATGGGCCTGATGCATCTGCCACACCGGGCAACGCGTCGGCTCACCTGGATCATGGCGGTGAACACGTGCCGGATCGGTCGGCATACGCTTGATCTTTTCTTCGATCTCGTCCGGCGTGTCGCGCAGAAAGATGGAATTGCTGGCGGACTTGGCCATCTTGCCACCATCGAGCCCCGACACCCTGGGAGAGTCGCTCAGCAGAGCCTGCGGCTCAGGCAACAGCAGCCTGCCGCTGCCCTCCAGATAGCCGAACAGGCGTTCCTGGTCGCCGATGGTAATGGTCTGCTGATCCTTTAGTAACGCACGGGCCGTGTTCAGCGCCTCGAGGTCGCCCTGCTCTTGGTAGCTCTTACGCAAGCTGGCGTACAGCTTGGAGCTTTTTTTGCCGAGCTTGCGTATTGCCGCTTCGGCCTTAACCGCGAAATCCTCTTCGCTGCCATACAGGTGATTGAAGCGCCTGGCGACATCGCGAGCGAATTCGATATGCGGCAACTGATCGGCGCCAACCGGTACGACACCAGCGCGGTAAGCCAGGATATCGGCGGCCTGCAACAACGGATAACCGAGAAAACCGTAAGTGCCGAGGTCCTTATGTTCCGAGTCGAGCTGCAGCTCCTTGTATGACGGCACGCGCTCCAGCCAGGCCAACGGGCAGATCATCGAAAGCAGCAGGTGCAACTCAGCGTGTTCAGGTACCTGGGACTGGACAAACAAAGTGGCAGAACTCGGGCTGACGCCAGCTGCCAGCCAGTCGACCGCCATCTCATGGACGTTGCGGGCGACATCTGCGCCCGCTGCGTAGTCGGTGGTCAGTGCGTGCCAGTCAACTATGCAGAAAAAGCACTGGTACTCGTGCTGCATCCTGACCCAGCTCTTCAGCACGCCGTGGTAGTGGCCAAGGTGGAGACGGCCATTAGGCCGCATTCCGGAGACTACACGTCGCTGCGAATCCATGGAGCTCAAAAGGGTTTCCTTCGTGGGTTTGAGAAAGACGAACGGTTCAGCCGGCGAACGGTGCGGGATCGCCGCAGCCGACCCGCACAACTTCCGGGTCGCCATCCACCAGACTGATCACAGTCGACGCTTCGACGCCACCGTAACCGCCGTCAATGATCAGGTCTACCTGATGCTCCAGCGCATCCCGCATTTCGTAAGGATCGCTCATCGGCTCGGTCTCGCCGGGCAGTATCAGGCTGACGCTCATCAATGGCTCACCCAGCTCGGCAAGCAATGCCTGTGCAATCGGCTGGGCAGGCACGCGCAGGCCGATGGTACGGCGCTTCGGGTGCAACAGCATTCGCGGCACTTCCCGAGTAGCACTGAGAATGATGGTGTATGGTCCTGGCAGATGCGTCTTGAGCAGACGGAAAGCAGCGGTATCGACCTTTGCGAACAATCCGAGCTGGGACAGGTCGCGACAGACCAGCGTGAAATTATGCTTGTCGTCCAACTGACGCAGGCGACGAATGCGCTCGATGCCGGTCTTGTTTCCCATCGAGCAGCCCACAGCGTAAGAAGAGTCGGTGGGGTAAACCACCACGCCGCCGCTGCGAATGATCTCCACGGCCTGCTTGATCAGCCTGACCTGTGGATTTTCCGGGTGTATTTGAAAAAACTGGCTCATGAAAACTCCATGTTCAGCGGGCCATAGCCTCGCCGGGCTCATGATCGAAAGACTTCCATAGCGGCCTGAGGTCGTCAGGCAGGGCTCGATACATGCCCAACTCAGACCAGTCGCCCGGCGCGTGAAAGTCACTGCCGATACTGGCCATCAGGCCGAACTCGCGCGCCAGAATCGACAACCCTCCGACCTGCTCCAACGGCTGCATGCCGTTCACCACTTCCAGCGCATGGCCGCCAGCCTGAGCGAACTCACTGACCAGCCGGCGCCGTTTGCTGCGCGTGAAATCGTACTGCCAGGGATGCGCCAAACTGATCCAGGCGCCAGCGTCCCGCAGCGTACTGACGGTTTGCTCAAGCGTCGGCCAATGCTGCTTCACATCACCCAACTTGCCCGAGCCGAGCCACTTGCGGAATGCCTCGGCACGGTCGCGAACATGACCGGCTCGCACCAGATAGTCTGCAAAATGCGGGCGCGCAGGAGCATTCTCACTATCACCCAGCTCTTGCTGGATTGCCCGCGCGCCTTCCAGCGCACCCGGCATGCCCTTGGCCTCCAGGCGCTGCGCGATCGTCTCGGCACGCTGCCAGCGACCGGCGTGCAAATCGGCAATGGCTTGCTGCAATGCAACCGCATCACGGCGAAACGCATAGCCAAGCACATGGATAGTGGCGCCGCTCCAGACACAGGACAGTTCGATGCCGTTGACCAGCCGGACGCCAAGCGAATCAGCCGTAGCGCGAGCATCATCGAGACCCTCGAGGGTATCGTGATCGGTCAGAGCAAGCAGCTCGATTCCACGCGCATGGGCGCGCTGCACCAGTACATCAGGCGCGAGCACACCGTCAGAGGCGGTGCTGTGGCAATGCAGATCAACAATCATTCGGGACAGATTCTCCAGGGGGCTTGGCAGCTCGCAGCGTGTGACCGCCAGCGCCAGCGCTCGTGCCGTCGTCCAGTTTGCCAAAGCTTGCGCAATGTCGTGGAAACGGCAGGCGGACAGCGTTCCGCCAAAAGCGCGGTTTGTTATTATGCCGGGCACATCTGCCCTCTGGCGCGCCTCGTGAAACAAATCATCGACTTCGTTCCGCTACTGCTGTTCTTCATCACGTACAAAATCGAGCCTACTACGGTCGAGATCGCCGGCTTCAGCCTTGGTGTGGGTGGCATTTTCAGCGCAACAGCCGTTTTGATCGCCAGCTCTGTCGTGATCTACGGAGCCTTATTCGTCCATCAGCGCCGGCTTGAAAAAAACCAGTGGCTGACGTTGGCGGCTTGCCTGCTATTCGGCGGTTTGACGCTGGCGCTGCATAGCGAAACGATCCTGAAGTGGAAAGCGCCCGTTCTTAACTGGCTATTTGCCCTGGCGTTCTTTGCCAGCCACTTTTATGGCGACAGGCCGCTTATTCAGCGAATGATGGGCCACGCGGTCCGGTTGCCGGCGGCACAGTGGTCGCAGCTCAATGTCGCCTGGATTCTGTTCTTTCTCGTCTGCGGCTTCGCCAATCTTTTCGTTGCATTCGTCTATCCCGCGATCTGGGTAGACTTCAAGGTCTTTGGCAGCCTTGGTCTGACGCTACTGTTCATGGCTGGCCAGGCACTTTATCTGGTGCGCCACATGCAACCCGAACCTGAAGAATCATAGGAGTTCACCATGCTCTACGCCATCATCGCTACCGATGTACCCGACTCATTGCAGGACCGCCTGGCTGCGCGCCCCGCTCACCTGGCGCGTCTCGACCAGCTCAAAAGCGAAGGCCGGCTCGTGCTGGCTGGCCCGCACCCGGCGGTGGACAGCAACGATCCGGGAGCAGCCGGCTTTACCGGCAGCCTGGTTGTCGCCGAGTTCGATTCGCTGATCGCGGCTGAACAATGGGCTGCGGCCGATCCATACAAAGCGGCGGGCGTTTATGGTGATGTCGTCGTCAAACCTTTCAAACAGGTCTACCCCTGAGTCGATCTGCTGACTCCAGGTCGTCGTTTCGTCATGGCCACTTAGAGACAAAACCGTTGAGGAAAAAGGAGTTCCGATGCGCCAAGGTCCGCTGTCCCTGCTGCTTGTTCTAGGTCTTGCAACACCCTTGCTGCAGGCTCAAGAAGCCCCCATCGATCCGCCCGCCGAACGGCAGGTCGAGCTGGAGCACCGTCTGAGTGAAAATCTACAGCAACGAGAGGCGCTCAAGGAAAACCTCGACGCAGCCGCCAGTGCGGCGGGCCAGGCCCAGCTGTTGAGACTGCGCCAGGAAAACCAGCGCCTGCGTTTGCAGCTTGAACAGGAGCAAGCGCAGACGCAGCTGCAGCCACCGCTGCTTAACGACCAGCAACAGTGGTTCGCGGTCGGGGGCGGGGTTGGCGTGCTGGGCTTTCTGCTTGGCGTACTGACCACGCGGGGACGTCGTCGCCGGCAATGGCTGAACTGAATCGACACGAGCGAACCATGAGCGAACTGCTGCTGATAGACGACGACCAAGAGCTCTGCGAGCTACTGGTTAGCTGGCTGGCCCAGGAAGGTTTTGTTGCCCGCGCGTGCCATGACGGCAAGAGCGCCCGCGCTGCACTTGCAGAACACCAACCTGCTGCCGTCGTGCTCGATGTGATGCTGCCCGACGGCAGCGGTCTGGACCTGCTAAAGCAACTGCGCAGCGAGCATCCTGACCTGCCGGTGTTGATGCTTTCCGGCCGCGGCGAGCCGCTAGACCGCATACTCGGCTTGGAGCTGGGTGCAGACGACTACCTTGCCAAACCTTGCGATCCGCGCGAACTGACCGCTCGCTTGAAGGCCGTTCTACGCCGCAGCCAGCCGGCCAGCACACCGACACAGCTGGCGCTGGGGGACCTCTGGTACAGCCCCGCACGCGGCGTGGCGAGCATCGGCGATCATGAAGTCACCCTTACCCTCTCTGAAGGACGCATCCTCGAAGCACTCCTCAGTCAGCCAGGCGAACCACTGGAAAAGCAGACCCTGGCGCAGCTGGCGCTCGGTCGAAAACTCACCCTCTACGACCGCAGCCTGGACATGCACGTCAGCAACCTGCGCCGCAAGCTTGGCCCCCATCCAGACGGCCGTCAGCGCATCGTTGCCTTGCGCAGCCGCGGATACCTTTACGCCTCCTGATAGCCTTTACCCAGCCTTTACCCAGCCCTGACCGCCGTTGACCTTGCGCGCCCTAGACTGAAGTCATCCGGTCGAAGCCTGTTGAGGCGCCCTAGACAGGCGCTTTACTGGCAACCGGTTTCCATATCAAGGAGAAACTCATGATGCGCAAGACTCTCATCGCCGTACTGTTCGCCTCCACCCTGCCCACCATTGCGATGGCCATGCCAGACGGGGGCCAGCGCCATCATGGCGGCCAGCACTCGCCCTTCGAGCAGCTCGATCTGACCAAGGAGCAACGGACCGAGATGCGCCAACTGATGCGTGAACAGATGAAGAATCATCGCGAGATCACCCAACAGTACCTGAGCAAACTGCCCGAAGCCCAACGCAAAGCGATGCAGGAAGAGCTGAAAGCCAACCAGGAAAGAACTCAGAAGCAGGTGCGTGACTTGCTCAAGCCGGAACAGCAGAAAAAGTTCGACGAGCTGCATGAAAAGATGGCGGCCAAGCGTGCCGACCGTGCTGAGTTCGCGCAGTGGAAAGCCGAGCGCGATAAGACCAACTGATCCACTCAAACAGCAAACCTGCCCGGTTCGCCCCTTAGGGATTACACGCGCCGGGCTTTTCCCTGGAGTATCTGACCGGTGCGATCACTGTTCTGGCGCATTCTTGCGACATTCTGGCTAGCCATTGCGCTGGTGGCAGGCTTGGCCATGCTCCTGGGGCATGCGCTCAACCAGGACGCCTGGATTCTCAACCGTCACCCGGGCGTCAATGGCCTGGCCGAAGTATGGACCAAAGTCTACGAGCGCCAGGGGCCGATCACTGCACAGTTTCTGCTCGAGCGGCATCGCAACCGCTACGGTGTCGATGTCCAAGTGCTGGCCGAGAACGGCCAGCCCATCATCCGCGGTACCTTCCCGGCTCGCGCCGCCGCGTTCGAAGCGCGACAGGAACACCGCGACGGTCGTCTACCCTGGCGGCGGCTGACCACCGATTACACCAGCCCCGAGACCGGCAATACTTACCTCTTCATCTATCGCATCCCGAATCAGGAGCTACAAGCCTGGCACCGAGGCAGCCTGTTCTGGCCACTGAGTGCGCTGGCCATCGCTTTAATCGTCCTGACTGGATTCAGCCTGTTACTGACCCTTTCCATTACCCGTCCGCTCGATCGACTTCGCGGCGCTGTTCACGACCTTGGCCAAACCACCTACCAGCAGAATTCTCTGGCGCGCCTAGCAACGCGACGCGACGAACTGGGCGTGCTCGCCAAGGATTTCAACCGCATGGGCGCCCGGCTGCAAAGCCTGATCGGCAGCCAGCGACAACTGCTGCGTGACGTTTCTCACGAGCTGCGTTCGCCGCTCGCCCGCCTGAGAATCGCACTCGCACTGGCGGAGCGGGCCACGCCGGCCGAACGTGAGGTCATCTGGCCTCGGCTGGCCAAGGAATGTGATCGTCTGGAAGCCCTCATCAGCGAGATTCTGGAGCTCGCAAGACTGGACGCCGACCCAGGGGCGCCGAACCCCATCAACTTGCGTTCGATATTCGAGCAGCTTGAGGAGAACGCCCGCATCGTCTCGCCGAATCAGCGAATCGACAGCCAAGTCGAAACCGAAGCCCAGCTGCAAGGCTGGCCGGACATGCTCGAGCGTGCCCTGGACAATCTGTTACGCAACGCTCTGCGGTTCAACCCCGAAGGCGCGCCGATAGAACTACGAGCCAGCAGCGACACACAGCACCTGCTGCTGAGCATCCGCGACCAAGGGTCAGGGGTCGACGAGGCCCATCTCGCGCAACTGAGCGAACCCTTCTTCCGCGCACCGGGACAAACCACCGCTGGACACGGGTTAGGGCTGGCGATTGCCCGCCGAGCCGCGGAACGGCATAACGGCGAGCTTCTGGTGGGCAATCACCCGGACGGCGGTTTCATCGCCACATTGAAGCTGCCACTTAACCCAGCTGACGAGGCCCGGCTACAAGCGGAGTGACCTAGTTCGACCCGGTCCATTCACTGACGAATTGCTTGGGCTCCAATGCCGGCGGGGTCCGCGGGGTTCCTTCAGGGGTGCCGATATAGATGAATCCCAAGATCTGCTCGTCGCCGGTCAGCCCCAAGGCTTTTGCCAGGTACGGATCGTAGGAAAACTCACCGGTACGCCATACGGCGCCGAGACCCTGTGCATGCGCAGCCAGCAACAAGGCGTGCGCCGCACAAGACACCGCGAGCACCTGCTCCGAACCCGGCACCTTCGGGTGCGGCTGCACGCGGGCAATGACGACCACCAGGAGCGGCGCGCGCAACGGCATCTTGCGGGCTTTCAGCACGGCATCATCGCTCGCCTCAGGCGAGCGCACACGCAACGACTCAGCCATCAACTTCCCCAACCGCTCCCGGGCTTCGCCTTGAATGGTCAGGAACCGCCAAGGGCGCAGCTGACCATGATCGGGCGCACGCAAGGCCGCACGAAACATCAGGTCCAGCTGGGCCGACGTCGGCGCTGGATCAGTAAGTCGCGTGACAGACACGCGGTTGAGCATCAGGTCGAGAGCTTCCATCCGACTACCTCCAAAACGAATCGGACATTCTAGAGGCCCGAGCCGTTCGTTTGGCAGTGGAAGCGTGGCGATCGCCATGTTGGCTAGTTCGTCTTAAGCCACTCGATCAGGCGAAAGCTGCGGCTCCAGCGGCGGCATCAGCGGTGGCAATCCATGGGCGGCCCGAGCCGTGTCGCAATGCGCATTGTGCTGACCATCTACCCAAGAGGCCTCGAATTCGCGGCAGGTACTCGAACGTTGCTCATACATGGTGCAGCGAACGCCACATCCCACGTCGCCCATCAAGCCGACACAACGCGCCGGCTTGGCTTCCGTCCCGAGCATGGCGACGTGAAACGGACTGACCTGCACGGTTGCGCTGTCGGGAACTGCACCACCGGATGAGGCGCATTCGCCCCAAAAGAAAGACACACGAAAATACGCGCAGCAGGCGCCGCACGTGAGGCAGGGATTGTCGATGGACATGGGAGCTGAACACTCAGAAACCGGCAAAGGGCCGGCACCGGGCGGCTATTCTATTCATCGCAGCGAACTTGGGAAGAGGCCTACAGGGCGCTTGGTAAAAGATTTTCCTACACGCCGATAGCCGGTTTACTGCCGCAGCGACAGGCGTAGAATGGCGACCTCATTTTTCGAGCCGAGCAGCAAACACACATGGCCTTGCCGACCCTGCGCATCATCGGTTTCATTCTCGGCATTTTTCTGATCACACTCGCTGTCAGCATGGTCATTCCAATGATCACGCTGTTCGCATTTGATCGCACTGACGATTTGCAAGCGTTCCTCTGGGCCAGCCTGATCACCTTCAGCAGCGGTATCGCCTTGATCGCGCCCGGCAGGCCTGAGCTTACCCAACTACGTCCTCGTGACATGTATTTCCTGACCACCGCAAGCTGGTTGATCGTTTGCTGCTTCGCCGCATTGCCGATGATGCTGATTCACCACATCAGCTATACCAATGCTTTTTTCGAGACCATGTCGGGCATTACCACGACAGGCTCGACGGTACTCTCCGGCCTGGATTCGGCATCGCCCGGCTTGCTGATGTGGCGTTCGATGCTGCAGTGGCTCGGGGGCATCGGCTTCATCGGCATGGCCGTGGCGATTCTGCCGTTGCTGCGCATCGGTGGCATGCGGCTGTTCCAGACTGAATCATCGGATTGGTCGCAAAAAGCCATGCCGCGTTCGCACGTCATGGCCAAGTCGATCCTGATCGTTTATCTCGCGCTCACCCTACTCTGCGGGCTGGCCTATTGGCTGAGCGGAATGACGCCTTTTGAGGCGATCAACCATGCCATGACCACCATTTCCACCGGCGGCTACTCGACATCCGACAGTTCGATGGCCAAGTTCACCCCCGCGGCGCACTGGGTCGCCGTGGTGTTCATGTTGCTCGGTGGTTTGCCCTTCATTCTGATGGTTTCGACGGTTCGCGGTAACCGCTACGCCCTGCTCCATGATCAGCAGGTGAAGGGCTTCGTTGGCATGCTGCTGATCATCTGCATCTCGTTTGCGATCTGGCTGACCTTCAACTCCGACTATGTCTTTCTCGACGCCCTGCGCATTGTTTCGCTGAACGTCGTATCGGTGGTGACCACGACCGGCTTTGCGCTAGGTGATTACACGCAGTGGGGCGAGTTCGCCGTGCTGGCTTTTTTCTACCTGACCTTCATCGGTGGCTGCTCCGGCTCGACCTCGGGTGGTTTGAAGATCTTCCGCTTTCAGGTCGCCTATGCCCTGCTTCGCGCCAACCTGGCGCAGCTGGTGCATCCGCGCGCCGTCATCAAACAGCGCTACAACAAGCACACCCTCGACGAAGAAATCGTGCGGTCGATCCTGACCTTCTCGTTCTTCTTCACCATTACCATCGGCGCGTTGGCGATGGCGCTGGCATTACTCGGGCTCGATATGCTCACCGCGCTCACCGCTGCAGCGACCGCAGTGTGTAACGTGGGCCCAGGACTCGGTCCAATCATCGGTCCGGCGGGCAACTTCTCCACTCTGCCAGACTCGGCAAAGTGGCTCCTGTCGTTCGGCATGCTGCTCGGCCGGCTGGAAATCATCACGGTGCTGGTAATGCTGACCCCTTCGTTCTGGCGTCATTGACCGGATTACGTCTCGCCGATGTCCTCGTTCCACAGGTCAGGGCTATCGGCGATAAAGCGACGCATCATCTCGACACAGCGTGCCTCCTGCAGCACTTCGACCTCAACACCGCGACCACGTAACAGCAGCTCCTCGCCCATAAAGGTCTGATTCTCACCGATCACGACCTTGGGTATGCCATACAGCAGGATCGCCCCGCTGCACATGGGACACGGCGACAGTGTGGTATAGAGGATCGACTCGGCGTAGACGCTGGCCGGTTGCCGACCAGCGTTTTCGAAGGCGTCCATCTCCCCGTGCAGCACCGCGCTGCCCTGCTGAACCCGCCGATTGTGGCCGCGGCCAATGATTCGCCCCCGATGGACGATTACCGAACCGATTGGAATGCCGCCCTCGGCGAGTCCCTTCTCCGCTTCATCTATCGCTGCCTGCATGAATTCGTCCATTTACATTGCCCCTTCTGTCTTGGTAGATGGTGTTATCGCCATCAAGCGGTTTCGGATCGACGCTTGAACAGGCGTTTGCTCAGCTCGACCACTGCAAACACCAGACCGCCGGCCAATATCCCGAAGGCGGCATCCAGCAGCGTCGGCAACAGCCCGGCCAGAACCGAGCCAATGTATGGCAGCGTCACAGTGTGCTCCGCGCTGTTCTCGATGAAGTGGTGGATAGCCTTGAAACCGTGGGTCAGGATGCCGCCGCCGACCATGAACATGGCGGCCGTGCCAATCACCGACAAGGACTTCATCAACCAGGGCGCGACCGAAAGAATGGCGCGGCCCAGCGACTGCGCTGCAGAACTGCTGCGTTTGCTCAGCGCCAGGCCCGCGTCGTCGAGTTTGACGATGCCGGCAACCAAACCGTAGACGCCAATGGTCATGATGATCGCGATGCCCGCGAGCACGGCGATCTGCTCGACGAAGCTCGCGGCGGCGACCGTACCCAGCGTAATGGCGATGATCTCGGCAGACAGAATGAAATCGGTACGCACCGCCCCACTGATCTTGTCGCGCTCGAATGCCACCATGTCGACAGTCTCGTCCGCCAACGCCTCGATTTGCTGGGCATGGTGGTCCTCATCGCGATGCAGGAACCGGTGCGCCAGCTTCTCGAAACCTTCGAAACAGAGAAACGCGCCGCCAAGCATCAACAACGGTGTGATAGCCCACGGGATGAATGCGCTAATCAGCAACGCAGCCGGCACCAGAATCAGCTTGTTGCGCATGGACCCTTTGGCCACGGCCCAAACCACCGGCAGTTCGCGGTCCGCGTTGACGCCGGTGACCTGCTGAGCATTGAGTGCAAGGTCATCTCCCAGCACGCCGGCGGTTTTCTTCGCCGCGACCTTAGTCATCAGGGATACGTCATCCAGGACCGAAGCGATATCGTCGATCAAGGCAAGAAGGCTACTGGCCAATGCGGGTCATCCTATTGGTTTTTATCAAAAAGCGGCGCGAGGGCGCCGCGGTCATATATACGCAAGCTAAGGCTATAGCGGCAGAGCACAAGTTCCGGCAGGGCCACGTCAACGCTGCGCCCGGTATTCGCCGGGAGTCATTGCAAACCAGCGTTTGAAGGCGCGAAAGAAATTACTCGGATCGGCAAAGCCCAGCAGATAGGCCACTTCCAGCAAGGCGAGATCCGCTCGCGCCAAGTACTGCTCGGCAAGCGTTCGCCGCGTGTCGTCTAGCAATTGTTGGAAGCTGGTGCCCTCCTCGTCCAGGCGCCGCTGCAAGGAACGTTCAGACAGGTGCAGCGACTGCGCCACCGTTTCGCGCCGCGGTTCTCCCTGCGGCAACAGGCGGCAGATCACCTGCCGTGCCTGATGGGTCACGCGGCTGTCCGAGAAGCGCGCCAGGTAATCGCCGGCAAACCGGTCATGCAATTGGGCCAGTTCGGTGTTGGCAGTAGGTAGCGCAATATCTACATCGACATGGCGTATCAGCATGCCGTGGTACTCGGCATTGAAGCGTAACGGCGCTTGGAACGCGGCCTGGTACGGTTCGATATCCGCCGGTGGCGGGCCTCGGAAGTAGACCTCGATCGGAGCCAGCGGTTTACCGGTCAGCCACCGACAGAATGCAAGCGTACTGGCCAACGAGCCATCTGCGCTCTGGCGGGCCGGAGGCAGTTGATCGCCATGGATCGCCAAGGTTAACAAGGCGCCGCGATTGGTTGACCCAAACTGCAAATCCGCGCCTTCGGCAATGATGCGCTGGTACCGCACCAAGCGCTGGAAGCTGTCCCTGAGCGTACTGCTGGACATCAGTGCATAACCGACCACATGCATCGCGCCGGGGCGCATCACTTTCGCCAGATTCAAGCCGATCGCCGGATTGCCGGTAATCTCCACCGCACGCTGCCAGAGCCGGGTCATGCCATCCTGGGCAAAACGCGCGTCGGGGTCGTTCAGCGCGGAATAGTCGAGCCCCAGCTTGACGAACAGGTCCTGGCAGTCGAGGCCGTCGAGCTCGAGCGCCTGGACAATACTCAAGGCCCAGCTCGAGGACGTGGTGCGTTCTGTCATCAATCGATTCACTCATGCTCAGACTGTACGTGGCACGCCGTCACCACAGCGATCTGCGCAGTTTCAACCGCTGATCGATGGTACACAAGGGTACTAAACTGGCACCTGGAGTCAGTGGCCTGCCATACCTAAGGTTCTAGACTCCAACGACCACAATGACAGGAGGTGCGGCATGAGCACGCAAACCGCCGAACGCTTTACCCGCTTTGCAGATTTCTATCCGTTTTACCTGGCCGAACACAGCAACCCCACCTGCAGACGCTTGCATTACATTGGCAGCTTGCTGGTACTGGCGATCCTGGCCTATGCGGTGATCAGTCAACAGTGGCTATGGCTGCTGGCGATGCCTTTGGCTGGATACGGGTTTGCCTGGGTCGGACACTTCATCTTCGAGAAGAACCGTCCAGCGACGTTTCAGTACCCGCTGTACAGCTTTCTTGGTGATTGGGTGATGCTGAAGGACATGCTCACCGGCAAGATTCGATTCTGATCCAACTAGGTCATCCGGGCCGCGCCGCAACGGCTGCCGGTCACGGAATGGACCGGCGGTTTGGCGCAGTGGTGGCGACTTGGTTATGATCGCCGAGCCAGCGCCGACCGATGCGCTGTCGCCTCCAACGGCGCATTCCAGAGCGCCGGTTTCTTTCAGGGATAGCAACCATAATGTCTACCGTGACCGGTGAACGACGTAACGGGCTCGCGACTCGTCCACTGCGTGAATATTACGCGCGGGTCTTCGCCTATCTGATCTGCGCCGCCACGCTCGCCGCCGGTGTCTATAGCCAGCAGTTCGCACTCGACCTTTTGTGGTTGGTGCCCTATACGCTCTTGTATCCGCACTTTGCCTATCACCTGAGCTACCGCTTCAAGCGCGAACACCCGGAGAAAACCTCCCAGACCCTGTTGTGCCTCGATGCCTTGAACGCGGGCGCCGGTATCGTGCTGCTCGGATGCAGCCTTGTGCCGAGCCTCATGTTTCTACTGACGCTGAGTTTCAGCGCGCTGGTGGTCGGTAGTCTGCGTCATCTATTGATGACGCTATTGATGGTGTGCATCGGCGTCGGACTGACCAGCTTGCTGGTGCCTTTGCGCTTCGAGGGGGTCAGCTCGGTTCTGGTATCGGCAGTCAGCATCCTGTTCACCACCCTTTACGTGTGCGTAACGGCTTATTACGTGCACCAACAGGGAATCCGACTGGCGCAGGCACGCAGCGAAGTCGAAGCCCAGCAGGCGAAAGCTGCGCGGTTAGCACGCAATCTCGCCAAGTACCTGTCTCCGCAGGTGTGGGAATCGATTTTTTCCGGCAAGCGCAGCGTGCGACTGGAAACCCAACGCAAGAAGCTCACGGTGTTCTTTTCCGACATCAAGGGATTCACCGAACTTTCCGAAGAGCTGGAAGCTGAAGCCCTCACCGACCTGCTTAATACCTACCTCAACGAGATGTCGAAGATCACTCTCAAGTACGGCGGCACAATCGATAAGTTCGTCGGTGATTGCGTCATGGTGTTCTTTGGCGACCCTGCCAGCCAGGGTGCGAAAAAGGATGCAGTGGCCGCCGTTTCGATGGCTATCGCCATGCGCAAGCACATGAAAGTCCTTCGCCAACAGTGGCGCGGCCAAGGCATTACCAAACCGATGGAGATCCGCATGGGCATCAACACCGGTTACTGCACAGTCGGCAACTTTGGCGCCGACACTCGAATGGACTACACCATCATCGGTCGCGAAGTGAATCTGGCGAGCCGCTTGGAAAGCTCCGCCGAGGCAGGGGAAATCCTCATTTCCCACGAGACCTATTCGCTGGTCAAAGACGTCATCATGTGCCGCGACAAAGGCCAGATCACCGTCAAAGGCTTCACCCGTCCGGTGCAGATCTACCAAGTGGTGGACTTCCGTCGCGACCTCGGTGCTACCAACAGCTTCGTCGAGCACGAACTGCCCGGTTTCTCGATGTATCTCGACACCAACGGCGTGCAGAACTTCGACAAAGAGCGCGTCATCCAGGCGCTCAATCAGGCTGCCGACAAGTTGCGCGACAAGGTCATCATGTAGCACCGCCTGGCCCGGCTCGGGTCAAAGGGTCATCACCCATCGCTATCTGCCGGCGTTCCGCATGCAGTCGAGGTCTACCTTGCCGCCCATCCTTTCCCTGCGTCATTACAGCCACGACCAGATCATCCACAGCCATGAGCACACGCAGCTGGTGTTCGGCTTGCGCGGGCAGCTGGATTTCGAGATTGACGGCCAGGGCAGTCGCATCCAGCAGCAGCTTTTGGCCGTCGTGCCCAGCGATGCGCGCCATGCCTGCGGCAGCGCCGAGGGTAGCCTCTGTCTGGTGGTCGACATCCCCAACTCGAACTGGCTGCGGCAACGTCTGGGCCACCACGCAGATTCCGCTCAGCGCTTGCTCGAACGGCCCGCGGCGCTGCGCCTGAGCCCGACACAAAGCCAGCTGGTCGGCTGGCTCGCGGCCAGTCCAATCAACGATCCGATTATCAGCGAGCAAGGCGTAGCATTGTTGCTGGCGAGCCTCGCCTCCGGTTGCGAGCCAGCCGATCAGCACTATCCGCTCCCGCTGACGGCGCTGCATGCGTATGTCGACCGACACCTGTCACATCCACTTGAAGTCAGGGACCTCGCGAGAGTTGCGGGCCTTTCCGTGCAGCGCTTCCACGCACGCTTTGTCAGCGAAACGGGCTTTACGCCTCAAGAATTTGTCCGGTTGCGGCGCCTGCATCAGGGTCGAGAATTGCTGATCAGTACCCATCTAGCGGTCGGCGAGATCGCTGCGCGGGTCGGTTATGCCTCGCAAAGTGCTTTTACCGCAGCGCTCAACCGCCACTACGGCCTTACTCCACGGGCTGTCCGGCGCGAGGCGCACGACAAATCGCGAGAGTAACGCGACAGACCCACCGCATCCCGCGCCGTACCATGAGCACTCACTGTTGCAGATGCGCAAACGCACGCACGCCACCAGTAGGGCTCATGGACCGTTTCGACTCCCCTTCATCAGGTTTCCAAATATCTGCTCCGATGGACGCCAGGCCATGACCCATCGCAACGCTTTGCTGGCGATCCACTTCGGCGCGCTGATGTTCGGGCTCTCCGGTGTCTTCGGAAAGCTGGCCGATAGTACGCCTCTGATCATTACCCTTGGCCGGGCAGGCTTTGCTGTCGTGGCGCTTTTACTGGCCGCACGATTCCTGCGTAGCGGTGGCGCGGCCCCAAGCCCACGCCAGCGGGCCGGACTGCTCCTCGGTGGGCTGTTGCTCGGTGGCCACTGGCTCACCTTCTTCATCGCCGTGAAGATCGGCGGTGTCGGTATCGCCACACTGGGTTTTGCCAGCTTTCCGGCCTTTACCGTATTGCTGGAAGGGGTCCTGTTCCGCGAGCGCACCCGACCGATTGAGTTCGGCATGGTGGCCCTGGTTTGTGTCGGACTGCTACTGGTTACGCCACAATTCGACCTGGCTAGCGAAAGCACGCTGGGGCTGATTTACGGCATCCTCTCGGGGCTGATGTTTGCCCTGCTTTCATTGCTCAATCGCGCGGTTACCCGCGGCGTGGACCCGGTTCAGGCTGCGCTCTGGCAGAACTGCATCATTCTGCTGTGTCTCATGCCTTTTTCATGGTCGTCACTGCCGGCCGTTCCGGCCATGGACTGGCTGTGGCTGGCCTTGCTCGGCGTGCTCTGCACCGGCCTCGCACACAGCCTGTTCGTGGCGAGCCTGAAAGTGTTGAAGGCTCGGACGACATCGGTGATCTTCTCGCTGGAGCCGGTGTATGGCATCGCTATCGCCTGGTGGCTGTTCAACGAACAACCTTCGCTGGGGATGCTCGCCGGCGGGGCTCTGATCATCCTCGCCTCGGTCATCACCAGCCGGCTGAAAACACCGGCCGTCACCAATGCGGCTACGCCACTGGCAAAAGCAGCCGAAGTGCAAGAACGGCGCTAGAAGGATGTGGCCGCCTGTCCCGGCAGTCACTGTTGCTCGACGACGACCTGGTGCAACCGCGCTGCGGCTACCGAGGAGAACGTCGCTAGCTCTACAAAGGTCGGAATGGTCGCCGCTAGTGCCTGAATGCCCATTCAAGCAGCGGCGCAGCGGTTCACTGTTGGTAAAATTGCAGACCGAGCAGCTGTCGGTCTGATCGGTTCGCCGCTGGAGTAGGCTCAGGCCCGATCGTTATGCCCCATATTTCGCTCCGGGTCGATCTGGTCCCGCACCCGCTGTTTCAAGATCTTGGCTTCAGGAAAGCCGCCGTCCAGCTTGCGCTCCCATATCTGCACACCGTCGCAGGTGATATGAAAGGTCCCGCCCGTTGCGGGCACGAGCGACACCTTGCCAAGGTCATCCGTAAAGGTTGAAAGCAGCTCCTGAGCCAGCCATGTCGCGCGCAGCATCCACTGGCACTGGGTGCAATAGGTGATCACAATTTCGGGCTTGGTATCGGCCATGTCGAGGCGCTCGGGTAGCTGACGGGACCCTATAATAACCGCCATTTCACGTCAGTCCGTCCGGTGTGCCTTCATGTCTCGTCTCCTCTTTCTGCTGATCCTGCTCGTCCCCCTGGCAGGCTTTGCCGAAACCCAGCCGCGCACTGGCCTGGTCCTTTCCGGCGGCGCCGCGAGGGGCCTGGCGCATATCGGCGTGCTTAAGGCGCTGGAAGAACAAGGCGTGCAGATCGATGCAATTGCTGGCACCAGTATGGGTGCTGTGATCGGCGGCCTGTATGCCGCTGGCTACAGTGTCGATGAACTGGAAAAACTGGCACTCGGACTGGACTGGCAGCAAGTGCTTTCCGATGATCCTCCGCGCGAGGACATCCCCTTCCGGCGCAAGCAGGACGACCGGGACTTTCTGGTCAAACGCAAGCTGAGCTTTCGCGACGATGGTAGCCTCGGCCTTCCTCTCGGTGTGATCCAGGGGCAGAACCTGGCGCTGCTGCTCGAACGGCTATTGGTTCATGCCAGTGACATCCGTGACTTCGACCGTTTGCCAATCCCGTTCCGCGCTGTGGCGACCGATATCGCCAATGACAAGAAGGTCATTTTCCGTAGCGGCCACCTACCCCAGGCCATCCGCGCCAGCATGTCGATCCCGGCCGTCTTTGCCCCGGTCGAACTAGATGGCCGGCTACTGGTCGATGGAGGGATGGTCGACAACGTTCCGATGGATGTCGCTCGCGACATGGGTGTAGACCGTCTGATCGTAGTGGACATCGGCACGCCACTGCTGCCGCGCGAACAGCTGCTGACCGTCGTCGATGTGCTCAACCAGTCGATCACCATGATGACCCGGCGCAACTCCGAAGCGCAGCTGGCCACCCTGAGACCGGAAGACCTGCTGGTGCAGCCGATGCTGGCGGCGTTTGGGTCGACCGATTTCGGACGAGCCGAACAGCTGATCGATGCGGGCTATCGTGCTGCCGATGCGCTGGGTGGTCGGCTGGCTACCATGCGCAGCGAAAGCGGCGGCAACCTTTCGCTGAGCCTCGCCCGTTCGGCCGAACCGCGCACCCCACTGATTACCGCCGTTCGCATCGAGAACGATTCCAAGGTCGGCGATGCAGTGATACGCCGACACATCCGCCAGCAGATCGGCGAGCGGCTGGATGTGCAGGACCTGCAAAAGGATATGGGTACGCTGTACGGACTCGATTACTTCGAACAGGTCGAGTACCGAATCGTCCACGGTAAATCCGGCAATACGCTGGTCGTCACAGCCCGAGAAAAGCGCTCCGGCACCGATTACTTGCGTTTTGGAATCAACCTTTCTGATGATTTTCGCGGCGACAGCGCATTCAACATCGGCGCAAGCTTCCGCAAAAACGGCATCAATGAATTGGGTGCCGAGTGGCTGACGCGTCTGCAACTGGGCGATCGTCAAGAATTCTTCAGTGAGTTCTACCAGCCGTTAGACGCTGGCTCCCGCTGGTTCGTCGCCCCGAACCTCATTGCGCAAGCGCAGAACGTCGAGGCTATCCTGAATAACGACCCTATCGCCGAATACCGCCTGCAGCGCTATGGCTATGGGCTAAGCCTGGGTCGACAGATTGCCAATAACGGCGAAATCCGCTTTGGTGTGGGGCAAGCCTGGGGTGAAGCTGATGTTCGCGTCGGTGACCAACAACTGCCAGACTTCTCATTCGAGGAAGGTTACTACCAGCTGCGGTATTCGTTCGACACGGTGGACGACGTCGACTTCCCTCGTGAGGGCGAGGACATCGGACTTACCCTTCGCCAGTACGATCCTAGTCTGGGCTCCGATAGGCGCTATCGTCAGTGGGAGTTTCGCCTGGACAAGGCCGTCAGCTTCGGCCTGGATACGTTGGTATTTGGCGGACGCTACGGACGAACACTGGATGATGCCGAGATCGTCACCTCAAGCTTTCTGCTCGGCGGCGCGCGGCAATTGTCGGGGTTCCGGCAAGACGCCCTGTCCGGCCAGAACATCAGCCTGGCACGCATGATCTATTACCGCCGAATGACACCCCGCTCGTTTCTGCCCCTGGATTTCCCGCTCTATCTAGGTGCGTCGCTGGAGCGTGGGCGCGCCTGGAACAACGACAACGCGTTCGATAGCGGCTATATCAACGCTGGCAGCATCTTTATCGGCTACGAGACACCGCTAGGGCCGCTGAATTTCAGCTACGGTCTGAACGACGAAGCTGAGCGCGCCCTGTACCTGAATCTGGGGCGAAGTTTCTGACCGCTGCGCCCCCCTCTAACCCTGCTCCGTTAGGCGATCAGTGCAAGCAACTCGTTGACCTGCTGCCGCTGCGCTGCATCTCCCTCAGTCGCGAGGGTTTCGAGAATGATGCAAGCATTCTCCATGTCGCCCTGCTTGATATACGCAACGGCCTGGTTGAGACGGACCAGGTGTTCGGGATTCGGCTCGAGCTGGCGAAGTTCTTCCGCTGTCGGTTTCGATTCGACCGGCTCCGCATTGCCGAGCAACGATGTTAGCTCGCCAAGCGTCAATGCCTCATCGAACCCATCGATCAATGGCTGAGCGGCATACGCCTGTCCGGCTTCCACCGCCGAAGTTTGCGGGACGGGTTCAGATGCAGAGTCCAGAAAGTCTGCCGCCACTGACTCGTCCAGAACAAAGGTGATATCCGGATCCAGGAACGGCTCAGCTACTGCTGGTTTGGCGACAGAAACCGCCGAAGCCAGAGCGGGATGCAACGCGAGCAGCTGATCGAGCTGTGCACGCTCGCCCCCCGCCTGCAGATAGGCGTCGGCAGCCACGCAATAACTGGCAACGTTGCCGACCTCAGCAAGAAGCCCGAGATGGCGAAGGCGAATATCGAGTTGTGTCGGCGCCCGTTCAATTCCGCGCGACAGCACGTCAATCGCTTCATCGCGGCGGCCATAGGTGATGTATATATTTGCCGCGTCGAGCACGTCAGTCTCGCTGACAGAGGCATGCGCGGGCTGGCGAGGCATTTCCGGCGCAGCTGCGACGGCCACCGGCGGCACACGCGTCGGCTGGGGAGCGGCAACGGCAACGGGCACCGCATCTGGATATTTGGGTTCGGATTTTTTGCGGCGACTGAGCCACAGGCCACCCAACAACATGGAAATCAACACTCCGCCGCCGGGCAACGTCCAGTCCTGCCATCGAAACGACGGAATAGCCTCGGCTGGGGTCGCCTCAGCTGGCGGCAGCACGATCGACTGACCCTCCGGCATTACCGCCGGTGCCGGTTGCTCCACAGTTGGCGAAGCAAGCGCCTGCGGCCGCCCCTGTTCGACCAATTGTGCAGTAACAGCTTCGAGCTGAAGCCGCATGTCGATCAGCATTTGCTTGAGCTGCTGATTCTCTTCACGGCTGGCGGCCAGCTCTTCGAACAGCTGACGACGCAACATGGCTACCTGATCGTCAACGAGTGTCGGATCGGCAGGCGCCGGTGCAGTTGGCTTGGCATCAGCTGTCAGCTGGCTCTGCGCGGTGGTCTCGGCGATCGGCGCTGGCGAAGCGGGCTCTACGAACTCTGCAGTGGTTTGTATGGCTGCATCTGGCAACAGCAGATCTGCCCCCGCTTTGAGACGTGCCGCATCACCATCGGCAAAGGCATCGGGATTCAAGGCCTGAATGTCGCGCATGAACTGCGCCTGTGACGCCTGGGTGCCATCTGCGTAGGCGCCGGCGATAGCCCACAGGCTCTCACCGCTAGCCACCCGGTGACGCTTACGCTGAGACGCTTGCGGCAGCTCGGCAGGCGGCACGAAACGCGCTGGTTCGACACGCGCCGGCCGAGCCTCGGCTTGCAGATCATTCACGACGAAACTGCTCGAACCCTCGGGCGAACTTGGCATCGGATCAAGCAGAACCGTGTATTCACGGAGCATCCGGCTCTTCGCCCGGGTGATCTCGACCAGGAAGTTGAGATAAGGCTCGCGGACGGGCTTATTGGTCGCAACGCGGATCCGGCTCCGGTTACCGTCGATAACCGGCGTGAAGCGCAGATCCTGCAAAAACGCCAGGCGCTCGACGCCCACACGCGCAAAGTCTGCGTTAGAAGCCAACACCACGCGGATGTCATCGACGCCCAGATCGCCTACGTCCAATAGGTCGATTTCGGCACTCAGCGGTTGATTCAGGGCAGAGTTGAGCGTGATGTCGCCCATACCTAGGGCGGAAACCATACCCGAATAGATCAGCGAGCCAGAGGCCACCGTTAACAAGACTCGACGACCGAGTGCCATGAAACCTCCGCAGGTGGCGTTCGGCGTGCTTCTTCGCCGGTCCACGGTTCGATTACTGAACTGTGACGCGGTTATCGACTGATGCGGAAAAAATTAGAGGCAGTTCGTCGGCGCTCGCGCGAAGGCATTGTGCCATCATTTGCAAAACATAGCCTAGCGTCAAAAGACAAACGGCAGCTGAAGGCAGTGCCTGAAATCAGGCGGCTTATGCACGCGCTTTAGAATGTTGCGTAGACGCCCGGCGCGCCAACCTAGCCATAGCCAGATCGCGCGCAGGCCTGTGCGTAGGAACGTATATGGCAGGGCTGCCTTAACGCTTGGCTTTTACAAGGTTCGCCAAGATGCGTTCATGTACTTGCTGGCACTTGCGCAGATCTTCTTCGTCGATCCCGTCGAAGAGTTCGTGGCGAACCTGAGTGGAAATCGCCTCGATTCTTTGGATGAGCGGGCGCGCTGGGGCACCTAGCGTAATGAGTTTGGCGCGGCGATCACCGGGAGCCGGCTGGCGATGGACTAAACCTTGTGCTTCGAGACTGTCCAGTAGCCTCGCCAACGTTGGCCCCTCGACTGCAACACTTTGTGCAAGCTCCCGTTGTGTAGGGTCGTGGTCGAATCGGGCCAGATGCAATAGAACCAACCATCGCGCCTGAGAAAGGTCGAGGTCTGCTAGACGACGGTCCAGCTCGGCGCGCCAGCCACGCGAAAGTTGAGCCAACTGCATGGCGAAGCGATGTTGGTCGGGATACATGGAGCGGTCTTTCCGGAAAAACTAATTATTAGCGAGCTAACCACAGCTCCGAGAGGCTGGCAAGGCTACCATCGGCCCGGTACGTAACCCTGTATTGCGGCGCACCGCGCTAGCCCGTATAGCGAACAAGCGCGGCGGCAATACGCCGCACCCCTGAGGGTGACCGCTAGAGCTCGAATTCGGCTTGCAACGATGCTCGTACGCAGAACAAGACAGGCTCGGGGACTCGTCCGGCGAACTGTTCAGCAACGGCCGCAACCGGAGGTAATTCCCCTTCGCCATCAAGGAAGGCTTCCTGGATTTCCCCGAGCAACTCCTCTGGCAGGTCTAGCGCCTGCTCAAGGCTCAACTGCTGCTGGCCTATGGCTTCGGCAAGCATGGCGTAGACGTTCTTTTCGCTGCAGTCGAGTTGCCGTGCGATCTGCGCCGGCGTCATGCCCGCGCGGGCCAGAGTGATCAGTTCGTGGCGAACATCGGCTGGCGATTTGGCCGCTGGTGCCGTGCCTTGCAGCACTTCAAGAAACGCTTGGCCGTAACGGTCGAGCTTGCGTGCGCCAACGCCGCTGATGCGCGCCATATCGCTGAGTGTGCCGGGCTGGCTGCGAAGCATCTCCAGAAGCGTCGCGTCCGGGAAAATGACGTAAGGCGGCACACCATGCTCCTCAGCCAGTTTACGGCGTAGGGTGCGCAGTGCTTCCCAGGTCTCACGCTCTTCGCTGCGCACCAGCTGACTCGCTGCGCTCGCGGCGGACTTCGGCGCCTTGGTGGACAGCTCTCGACGCAGCTCCAGGGTGACCTCGCCCCGGAGCAAAGTACGGCAGCTGTCGCTGAGGCGAAGGCCACCGAAACCTTCCAGATCGACGTCGGCTAGCCCGCGGGCGACCAGCTGGCGAAACAGTGATCGCCACTCCCCTTCGGACAACGCCTTGCCTACGCCGAATACCGACAGGTGCTGATGACCGAGGCTGCGGATCTTTTCGTTGTCTCGCCCAAGGAGGATATCGACCAGGTGACCAACACCGTAGCGCTGGCCGCTGCGGTAGATCGCCGACAGGGCTTGTCGTGCCGGCTCGGTGGCGTTCCATGTCTGCACGCCGTCGACACAATTGTCGCAATGCCCGCAGGGGTCCGGCATATCCTCGTCGAAGTACGCCAGCAGCACCTGACGACGGCAACGAGTTTCCTCACAAAGCGAGAGCATCGCGTCGAGTTTGTGCTGCTCGATGCGCTTGTGTCGCTCGTCGCCTTCGGAATTGTTAAGCATCTGCTTGAGGAAGATCACGTCTTGCAGCCCGTATGCCATCCAGGCGTCGGCGGGCAAACCATCGCGACCCGCGCGGCCGGTTTCCTGGTAATAGGCTTCCAGCGATTTCGGCAAATCCAGATGGGCAACGAAACGCACGTTGGGCTTGTCGATGCCCATGCCGAACGCGATGGTCGCAACCATGATCAGGCCTTCCTCATTGAGAAAGCGCCTCTGGTGAAACGCCCTAAGATCATTCGGCAGACCTGCATGATAGGGCAACGCCGGAAAGCCCTGCTCGGTAAGAAAGGCAGCAATGTCATCAACCTTCTTGCGCGACATGCAATAGATGATTCCGGCATCACCGCGGCGCTCAGCAAGGAACGCCATGAGCTGCTTGCGAGGCTGTTCCTTCGGCACGATGCGATAGAAGATGTTTGGCCGATCGAAACTTGAAAGGAATCGCTCGGCATTCCCCAGATGCAAGCGCTGGACGATTTCTTCCCGCGTGCGCTTGTCAGCGGTGGCAGTCAGCGCAATTCGTGGGACGCTGGGGAAAAATTCAGCCAGCTGGCCGAGCTGCAGGTACTCAGGACGAAAATCATGCCCCCACTGTGATACGCAGTGCGCCTCATCGATGGCGAACAAACCAATCTGCAAGCGCTGCAAGAACGCCAGCATGCGCGGCTGAACCAGCCGCTCGGGCGCGAGATAAAGCATCTTGATTTCGTTACGACGTAAACGGTCGGCAATGTCGCGCTGCTGTTCGGGCGTCAAAGTCGAGTTCAGCGCAGCCGCCGCAACGCCCAGTTCCTCGAGCGTAGCCACCTGATCGTCCATCAACGCGATAAGCGGCGACACCACTACGGCCAAACCGTCGCGAAGCAACGCCGGCACCTGATAACAAAGCGATTTACCGCCGCCGGTCGGCATCAGCACCAGCGCATCGTCGCCGTCGGCCACGCGCTGGATGATCGCACCCTGGTTGCCACGAAACGCGTCGTAGCCGAATACATCTTTGAGAATGCGCTGTGCCTGATCGAGCATGCCGGTCTCCGAAACAAGACGCGCGAGTATACGCGACACAGCCGTCCGGTTCAGGCAGAACACTGCTCCTGCGATAGTTGGGTGACCCACGGCGGCACGGCGGAACTCCGGGCGAAATTTTCAATCAGTCGAAGACGCAGTGGCAGGAAATGCCCGCAGCCGCCGCAGCGTCAAAGCGCGCGGTAGCCGGAGGCCTGCGGCTCGTCTAGAATCAGCGCTGTTTTCTCTCCAAGGTAGCCATCGATGTCCTTCGCCGAGCAACTCGCCCGCCTGCAAGTGTTTCTGGATGCAGATGATCTGCACGAAGAAGCCCTCGATTACATCGCCGCCCATGGCTATCTCACCGCCTTGTGCATCTGTTCGGAGCAAGTGCCGGAACGCGAATGGATCGACGCGCTGTTTGCCGAGCCGCCAAAATATGCGGACGACACCGAGCGCGAAGCCATCGAGGCGACGCTGATCCAGCTCAAGGCACACATTGCACGGCAACTGGCCAGTGATGAAGACATGGAGCTCCCCTGCGAACTCGACATGGGCGACGAGCCTGACGAGTCCGACCTGCGCGGCTGGTGCATCGGCTTCATGGAAGGCGTGTTCATGCGCGAGTCGGTGTGGTTCGAAGATTCCGAGGAGGAAGTCAGCGAGCTGCTCTTGCCGATCATGGTCGGATCAGGTCTTTTCGACGAGCAACCCGAATTCAGCGATATCGCCACAGATCAGAACCTGGTCGCGGAGATGGTCGAGCAGATTCCAGAGATCCTTACGGCGCTGTACCTGATCTGTCATGCACCTGAAGAGAAGCCCGCTCTTCTCAAACCTCGCAAGCACTGACGCCGGACAGCCTCTTGGCTCACCGCGATATTCCAACGTATCGCAATCCAGTAGCACGTTATGTGCTGCTGGTGATCGGTTGGATAAGCGTCACGCTCGGCATCATCGGAATCTTCCTGCCGGTCCTGCCAACCACGCCCTTTCTTCTTCTTGCTGCTGCCTGCTTCGTCCGTAGCTCTCGTCGTTTCTACGACTGGTTGGTAACACACCCCCGGCTAGGTCCTTGGTTCCGCGATTACCTGGAAGGTAAAGGCATTCCACTCAAGGGCAAGGTTTACGCTATTACGACCATGTGGATCAGCATCGGCGTCTCCTGCTGGCTGGTACCGATGTTCTGGGCGCGTATCGGCATGCTGACCAGCGCAACGCTAGTCAGCCTCTATATCCTCCGCATGAAAACGCTCCCTGCCCGCTGAGAGACCTCAGGCCTCACGGCCATGATTACGCTGGTAGGTTTCTTGGCCCATCGCATCTATCTGCGCCTCGATCAAGGCTTCAAACGGACGAAGCAATTTATCGAACCGCCCTTCGCCCTCCAGTATGTTCAACGCCGTGACAATTGCCTCGAGGGTTGAAAGCGCACCTGGCGCCGGCGCCTTCCGCAAGCGGTAACGGGAGACAAGCCCCGTGGGCAGTGAAACGCGAGGCAAGGTCGCCAGCTCGGGATTGAGATGCAGCATTTTGCGCGCCTTTCGCCAGGTGCCATCGGGGACGACCAGTCGCAACGGTTTCTCACCCTGAGCCAGGCTTTCCAGCGGAATGGCATCGTCCCCCGGAAATAGCAGATAGTTGTTACGCTCATCGGCTGGAACGCTGACGACTTCGCCCACCACCAACTTTGCACTGCGCAGCCCCAAGGCGGCCAATCGAGCCGTGTTGAGCGCATGCGCGGTTTCGCTGGGGTGCTGCAGGATGAGTACCTGCGTCTCGCTAGTCAGCGAGGGGATCAACGGGCACAAGCAGTGGCTGGAAGGCCGCTGACAGTATTGGCATTGCGGACGGGACATGACTTCTCCTGTGGTCGGCGAAGTCTGCCATATCGCACGCAACGGCAGGCTATGCTGGTCCCACTCACTGAAAACTGGGAGGCAGTCGCCAATGATCACGCTCCACCATCTGGAAAACTCTCGCTCGCAACGTGTGCTGTGGCTGCTAGAGGAGCTGCAGCTACCCTACGAAATCAAGCGTTACGCCCGGGACCCGAAAACCATGCTGGCGCCGCCCGAGCTGAAGCGGGTGCACCCGCTGGGCAAATCCCCTGTGATTACTGACGGCGACCTCACCCTCGCCGAGTCCGCAGCCATTCTGGAGTATCTGGTCGAACGCTACGGCGAAGGCCGGCTGGCGCCCGCTGCCGGTACCCCGGACTACCTTCGCTTTCGTTATTGGATGCATTACGCGGAGGGCTCGGCAATGCCGCCCCTGCTGCTACGACTGATCTTCGATCGCGTCGCCAACGGACCGATGCCATTTTTCATCCGGCCCGTGGCCCGAGCGATCGCCAAAGGTGCCAATCAAGCGTTCATCGGCCCGCAGCTCAAGCTGCATCTGGACTACATGGAAAGCGAGTTATCCAAGACGCAGTGGTTCGCGGGCGAAGATTTCACCGTCGCGGACATTCAGATGAGCTTTCCGCTAGAAGCCGCTCAGGCGCGCGCAGGCCTGGACGCCAGTCGGCCAAACCTGACGGCATTCTTGAAACGTATAAGAGAGCGACCCGCTTATCAGCGCGCCGTTGGAAAAGGTGGTCCGGTAATGCCGGGGCGCTAGAGCTACCGCGCCCGGCCCGCCGAGGTCAGCGACGCTGGGCCGCTGCTTTGTCTCGTTGCGCTCGTACCGGGATCGGCTGCAAACGAGGCGGTTCGACAAACCCAAGCGCCACTGCCAGATTCCAGCACACACTATTGAGCAATGCTTTCATGACTAACCCCTCCTGCTTGATACGGGTTTTTGGTGGAGCCCTGGGACTTCGAGATCAGCATAACCCAACAATCGCAACATAGCCTGCGAGAGGTGTTGCAGAGTATTCAGCCAACGCGCCGTTCGTCCGGCTCTTATGAATAGCGACCCGCACTGTCCGAAAGCGTTCGCCTGTCGCGACTACTGGGCAGTCTGCATCTTGCGACGATACGGAAAGACATCGATCACCTTGCCGTCGCTGATTGCCTGCTGCAGGCCCTTCCAATAGTTAGCGTCGTAGAGCTCTCCATGCAGCTTCGCGAACAGCCGGCGCTGCCCGATATCGGCAAACAGAAAGCGAGGAAACTCCTCCGGGAACACATCGTTGGGCCCGACGGAATACCAGGGCTCAGATGCCATTTCATCTTCGGGGTATCGAGGCTCGGGTATGTAGCGGAAATTGACCTCGGTGAGAAAGCATATCTCGTCGTAATCGTAGAACACGACGCGGCCATGGCGGGTTACACCGAAGTTCTTCAGCAGCATGTCACCGGGGAAGATGTTGGCAGCCGCCAGTTGCTTGATAGCCAGTCCGTAGTCTTCCAACGCTTCATGGACCTGCTGTTCGCTTGCGTTTTCCACGTACAGGTTCAACGGAGTCATTCGCCGCTCGGTCCAGCAGTGACGCACCAGTACCGTATCGCCTTGGACCTCGACCGTAGAGGGTGCAACCTCAAGCAATTCAGCGAGGCACTCTGGTTCGAATTTAGCTTTTGGAAAGCGGAAATCGGCGAACTCCTGCGTGTCCGCCATGCGCCCTACCCGGTCGACACTTTTCACCAAGCGGTACTTTTCCACCACCGTCGCACGGTTAACGTTCTTGGTATGGGAAAAGCGATCCTTGATGATCTTGAACACGGTATTGAAGCCAGGCAGCGTGAACACGCTCATCACCATTCCGCGCACGCCGGGCGCCATGATGAAGCGGTCGTCAGTGCTAGCCAGATGGTTAATCAGCGCCCGGTAGAACTCCGATTTACCGTGTTTGTAGAAGCCGATTGAGGTATAGAGCTCGGCGATGTGCTTGCCGGGCATGATCCGCTTGAGAAAGCCGATGAACTCCGCCGGGATAGAAACTTCCACCATGAAGTAAGAGCGGGTGAAGGAGAAGATGATCGAAACTTCCGCCTCATCGGTAATCAGGGCATCGGCAACCAATCCATCGCCTTCCAGGTGCAACAGCGGGATAACCAGCGGCCATTGCTCGTCGCAGGTGAAGATGCGCCCCACAAGATAGGCGCCTTTGTTGCGATACAGCACCGAGGTGAAGAGCTCGACGACGAGTTCTGGATCCTTGCAGACCCAATCGGGTAAGGACACCTGCAGCTGAGTCTCGAGCCGCTGCAAATCTCCTTCCCGATCAGCGTACGGCACGTCGAACGCAAAATCGCTGAGAATCTGTTCGAGCACACCGTGCAGATCACCACTGGGTTGGTAGCGCCGCGTCTGCGCCATTCGCTGGGCGCGGTTAGCCGGCCGCGTGGTGTGGATGAACATGGTGCTGTCATTGATGCAGTCATGGCTGAACAAGGTACAGAAGATCGAGTTGTACCAAGTTTCCGAAAGCTCATCGTCAAAGCGTGGATTGATCAATCCAATGTATTCATCCTTGACCTGTGGCCAACGGTTCACGTCGAGCAGAACCCCTGGTTCCACAGCAGAGCGCAAGGCTGCCGCTGTCTCGCTGACTTTTTCTTCGTACAGGTTGATACGGGCCGCCGATGCACGCTGGGCATCTTGCCACCGGGCTTGCTCGAAGCGTGCCCGGGCGCCCTCAGTGATCAACCTGAAATGTTCGCGGTAGTCATCGAAGCCCAGAAGGATCTGCTGGGCGATCTCGAGGTTCGGCGAATGCTGCGCCATATCATTTATCCCGCTGCATGAAAGCGTCGAGCTTATCCACAGCAACTTGTCAATGAAAGCGAGTCAGCTCAACGGGCGTTTTGAAAGCGAGTTTAGAGTTGTCAGGCGAGCCCGCCTCACCAACACTGACGACTCGACCGCCGGAGCTCTGCTATGCGACTTCTCGACCTGTTGCGTCTGCTCAGTCTTGCCGCTATCTGGGGTGCCAGCTTTCTCTTCATGCGAATCATCGCGCCGGAGCTTGGCACCTTTCCCACCGCTTTCTTCCGTGTGCTGTTCGCTTGCATTGGCCTGCTGGCGATTCTGGCGCTCATGCGGACCCGCTGGGATTTTCGCGGCAAACTTAAGCTGTGCCTGATCCTGGGTATGATCAACTCTGGCATTCCGTTCGCTCTCTATGCCTTGGCGGCGCAATTCCTACCAACTGGCTATTCGGCGATCTTCAATGCGACCACACCGATGATGGGCGTACTCATCGGTGCATTGTTCTTCGCCGAAGCATTGACTGCAGCGAAGCTGGTCGGCGTGCTGTTTGGCCTGAGCGGTGTAGCCTTGCTGACACGCACCGGCCCTGTCGCATTCGACCTGCAACTGCTAGTCGGTGCACTCGCGTGTTTGGGGGCAACCGCGTGCTATGGATTCGGCGGCTTCCTGACCCGGCGCTGGATCAATCAACATGGCGGTCTGACCAGCGAACTGGTCGCTTTTGGAAGCCAGGTCGGAGCAGCACTATGTTTGCTGCCCCTTTTCGCCATTTCTTTGCTGACAGCACCGCCTGTTTCCTGGGGTGGCAGCACCGTCTGGCTAAGCCTTGCTGGCCTCGGCATCGTTTGCACGGCCTTTGCCTACATTCTCTACTTCCGCCTGCTTGCCGATATCGGTCCGGTTCGAACGCTGACGGTGACGTTCATCATTCCGCCGTTTGGGGTGCTATGGGGAGCTCTGTTTCTGGGAGAACCGCTGGACTGGGCCTACGCCTACGGTGGCGCGCTGATCGCCGTGGCGCTCTGGCTCGTGCTGAAACAGGCACCATCCGCAGTTGAAGCTGCGCCCCAACCCCAACGCAGCTAGGCGGGGTTGGCGCCGCGCGCCTAATGGCTGCGCCAGGCTGCAACAGCCTGGCGCAGGGCGGATTACTGCTGTAGCTCTTGCTCGCCGAACATATCGGAGAACAGCATGGACGACAGGTAACGCTCACCTGAGTCGGGCAGGATCACCACGATGTTCTTGCCCTGCATTTCCGGCTTTTCGGCCAGACGGACCGCCGCCGCCATCGCAGCACCGCAGGAGATCCCACAGAGGATGCCTTCTTCGCGCATCAGGCGCAGCGCCAT
The DNA here is from genome assembly GCF_050272435.1 of Pseudomonas sp. NPDC047961. Classification (NCBI taxonomy): domain Bacteria; kingdom Pseudomonadati; phylum Pseudomonadota; class Gammaproteobacteria; order Pseudomonadales; family Pseudomonadaceae; genus Pseudomonas; species Pseudomonas sp. NPDC047961. Next base: position 55,000 of record NZ_JBNNMD010000001.1, read on the forward strand.
GGCCTTTGACTCATCATCATCGACACGCTCGACCTGATCGACGATCGACAAATCCAGATTCTTCGGCACAAAACCGGCACCGATCCCCTGAATCTTGTGCGGACTCGGTTTGACTTCTTCGCCCGCCAGGGTCTGGCTGATTACAGGGGAGCTGACCGGCTCCACCGCAACGCTCAGGATCTGCTTGCCCTTGGTGTTCTTGATATAGCGCGAAACGCCAGTGATGGTGCCACCCGTTCCCACGCCCGCCACCAGCACGTCGATACTGCCTTCGGTGTCGTTCCAGATTTCCGGCCCGGTGGTTTTTTCGTGAATGGCAGGGTTAGACGGATTTTCGAACTGTTGAGGCATGAAATAGTTGTCAGGATCGGATGCTGCAATCTCGGCGGCTTTCTCGATCGCGCCTTTCATGCCTTTTGCCGGTTCAGTGAGCACTAGCTCAGCGCCGAGCGCCTTCAATACCTTGCGGCGCTCCAGACTCATCGAGGCCGGCATGGTCAGCATCAGCTTGTAGCCACGCGCCGCCGCAACGAAGGCCAAGCCAATGCCCGTGTTCCCAGAGGTCGGCTCAACCAGCGTCATACCTGGCTTCAGGCGTCCCTTTTCTTCGGCATCCCAGATCATCGCCGCGCCAATCCGGCACTTGACTGAATAAGCCGGGTTTCGACCCTCGATCTTGGCCATGATGCTGACGCCCTTAGGCCCCAGACGGTTGATCATTACCAGTGGCGTGTTGCCGATGGTTTGCGCGTTGTCAGCGAAGATGCGGCTCATGACGGTATCCCTGCGATGAAAAAACCAAGACTGATCAGCCTAAGCGCAGTCTCTCGACTCGTCCAGCCGAACTCATAGTTGGCGACAAGGGTCCATCCAGAAGCAGAGCCGCCCATGTTTCCGCTCGATCAGGCCTCCAATGAAGACACGTTATCGCCGCCCGCTGTGGGTCTTGTTGTCACTTGCACTACTGCTATTGGTTATTCATCTGGCACTGCCCTACGTAGTACTTAACTACCTGAACGGCAAACTTGCGGATTTGGGAGACTACCGAGGCCACATCGAAGACGTCGACCTCGCCTGGTGGCGGGGCGCCTATCGGCTCGATGGTCTGGTGATTGACAAAAAAAACCAGCAAGTCCAGGCGCCGCTGTTTACCGCAAACGCTGTCGATATCGGTCTTAGTTGGCGGGCGCTGTGGAAAGATCAAGCGCTGGTTGGTGAGATCATTTTGGAACAGCCTCACCTGAACTTCGTCGACGGTGAGGAAAAGGAAAGCTCGCAAACGGGCGATGGGGTCGATTGGCGTGATCGTCTCAATGGTTTGATGCCGTTTACGCTCAATGAACTGAAAGTCGTCGACGGGCAAGTCTCGTTTCGCAACTTCCAGGCAGACCCGCCCGTTCATGTCTATGCCAGCGCGATCGACGCCAGCCTCTTCAACCTGACCAATACAGCGGATCAGAAGCAAGGGCGCGTCGCGCGATTCGAGGGCACAGCACAGTTATTCAATCAGGCACCGATGGAAGCCAGCGCACAGTTCGATCCCTATACAGACTGGGAAGACTTCCAGTTCAGCCTGCGTGTTACAGACGTCGATCTGACCAAACTGAATGACTTCAGCAACGCCTACGGAAGCTTTGATTTCGCAGGCGGCACTGGCGATCTGGTGATTGAAGCCGAGGCCACCGACGCTCAGCTGGACGGCTATATCAAGCCGCTGCTGCGTAACGTCGAAGTATTCAACTTCGAGCAAGACGTTAAGAACGAAGACAAAGGTTTCTTTCGCGGCATCTGGGAAGCGGTTGTTGGCGGTGGTGAGGAAGTGCTACAGAACCAGCGCAAGGACCAATTCGCCACGCGCGTAGAGCTGGACGGCAGTACCAAGAACACCGACGTAAGCCCTTTCCAGGCATTCATCGCAATTCTGCGTAACGCCTTCGTAGAGGCCTTCTCGGCGCGTTTCGAGCGTTCACTGGGTGAAGATGAGGAGTAAGCGCGAACACCGACGGAACGGCTGCCCATTCAGTGACTGAATGATCCGCTCACGTTCACACTCGCGCGCCCATCACTTATAGTCGGTCGTCTAAATCAACATGAAGTGCCTGCGTGCCAGGCCCGATCCAAGGAAACTCCGATGAAGTTCGAAGGCACCCAGTCCTACGTCGCCACAGACGATCTCAAACTTGCCGTTAATGCGGCCATCACCCTGGAGCGTCCGCTTCTGGTGAAAGGCGAGCCGGGCACCGGTAAAACCATGCTGGCCGAGCAACTGGCTGAATCATTTGGCGCGCAGCTGATCACCTGGCATATCAAATCCACCACCAAAGCCCATCAGGGGCTTTACGAGTACGATGCCGTCAGCCGACTGCGTGACTCGCAGCTGGACTCCGACCGTGTCCACGACGTACGCAACTACATCAAGAAGGGCAAGCTGTGGGAGGCGTTCGAGTCCGAGCAGCGCGTCATCCTGCTGATCGACGAGATCGACAAGGCCGATATCGAGTTCCCCAACGATCTGCTGCAAGAACTCGACAAGATGGAGTTCTACGTTTACGAGACCAACGAAACCATCAAGGCCAAGCAGCGGCCGATCATCATCATCACCTCGAACAACGAGAAGGAACTGCCCGACGCCTTTCTGCGCCGCTGTTTCTTCCACTACATCGCCTTCCCTGATCGCGACACGCTGCAGCGGATCGTCGACGTGCACTACCCCAATATCAAGAAGGATCTGGTGGCCGAAGCGCTCGATGTGTTCTTTGATGTACGTAAGGTGCCAGGCCTGAAGAAGAAGCCGTCCACCAGCGAGCTGGTCGACTGGCTGAAACTGTTGATGGCCGACAACATCGGCGAAGCCGTCCTGCGCGAGCGCGACCCGACCAAGGCGATCCCGCCGTTGGCCGGCGCCCTGGTGAAAAACGAGCAAGACGTGCAATTGCTTGAACGTCTGGCGTTCATGAGTCGTCGCGCCAGTCGCTGACCGGCGGCGGCTCACAGGAGCCGGACGCCTCACTTACTGGAGAAAGATCCATGCAAACGCATACCGGTAGTTGCCTCTGTGGCGTCGTTCGTTATCGCATCGACGCTCCGATCAACGAGCTGACCCATTGTCACTGCAAGATGTGTCGTAAAGCCCACGGTGCGGCTTTTGCCACTTATGCGGGCGTGCCGCTGGATGCGTTTCACTTTCTCTCCGGCAAGGATCAGTTGGGTGTCTATCACTCGTCCGACCATGTGACTCGGACGTTCTGCATTCGCTGCGGCTCCAACCTGCAATTCGTCGACAACCGCGAGCATGAGCTCGGCGTTGCTGCCGGCACGCTCGATTCGCCGTTGCCCGCCCCGCCTCAGGAACACATTTTTGTGGGCTCGAAGGCGGACTGGTACGAGATCCGCGACGGACTCCCGACGCACGACGAAGACCGCTGACCATTAATACAAGGTGCCGCGATGACGGCACGCCTGAGGTTCTGCCATGTTGCTTGGCCTGTTCAATGAGATGCGCGCCGCCAAGGTTCCGGTGTCGGTGCGCGAGCTGCTCGATCTGATCAATGCGTTGAAACACAACGTCGTATTCGCCGATATGGATGAGTTCTATTATTTGTCCCGGGCGATTCTGGTAAAGGACGAGCGGCACTTCGACAAATTCGATCGTGCCTTCGGCGCCTATTTCAAAGGCTTGGAAAATCTGGATCAGCATATCGAAGCCTTGATTCCAGAAGAGTGGCTGCGCAAGGAGTTCGAGCGTTCCTTGAGCGATGAAGAGCGCGCCAAGATCGAGTCCCTAGGCGGCTTGGACAAGCTGATCGAGGAGTTCAAGAAACGTCTCGAGGAGCAGAAAGGCAAACATGCCGGCGGCAACAAGTGGATCGGCACGGGCGGTACCAGTCCGTTTGGCTCCGGCGGCTACAACCCCGAGGGCATCCGCATCGGTGACGCAGGCAAGCGTCAAGGCAAGGCGGTGAAGGTATGGGATCAGCGCGAATACAAGAACCTCGACGATCAGGTCGAGCTGGGGACGCGCAACATCAAGGTCGCGCTACGCCGCTTGCGCAAGTTCGCTCGCCAGGGCGCGCAAGACGAACTGGACCTGGACGGCACCATCGACCACACCGCTAAAGACGGCGGCCTGCTGAATATCCAGATGCGCCCCGAGCGTCGCAATGCGGTGAAGCTGCTGATCCTGTTCGACATTGGCGGTTCGATGGATGCGCACGTCAAGGTCTGCGAAGAGTTGTTCTCCGCCTGCAAGACGGAGTTCAAGCACCTCGAGTACTTCTACTTTCACAACTTCATCTATGAGTCGGTCTGGAAAAACAATTTCCGCCGGACTTCCGAACGCACGTCGACCCTGGACCTGCTGCATAAGTACGGTGCCGACTACAAGGTGGTCTTCGTTGGCGACGCGGCCATGGCGCCCTACGAAATCACCCAGCCTGGCGGCAGCGTAGAGCACTGGAACGAGGAAGCCGGCTACGTCTGGATGCAGCGCTTCATGGAAAAATACAAGAAGCTCATCTGGATCAACCCTTACCCGAAGGATACCTGGGGCTACACCTCTTCCACCGGCATCGTCCGCGACTTGCTGGAGGACCGCATGTACCCACTAACCTTGAGCGGACTGGAAGAAGGCATGAAGTTTTTGTCGAAATAGGTCGCTATCGACCTTCAGCTGCAGGGACGCACCGATGAAAACACGATTGGCCCTTTGGGCCGTCACAGCCGTGACGGCAATCACCATGGCCGGTGCGCTACAAGTAGCCTTTGGCTTATCAGGTGAGCGTGCCATACATAGCATCGGTGCCAATGCGCCAGCGATAGCCCGCTTTGCGTTGGGCTATAAGCAGACCATCATCATCGTGAATCTAGCCGCTTCGGCTCTGCTACTGATTTGGTGGCTAGCCGCAACGGCCAAGCCGACCCACCGACCAGGGTTGAGGCTGGCAAATGCTGCATTCGGTAGTTGGATACTGGTCCAGATGCTGGTGATCTGGTCGGCTGTCTTAGGCATTCTTCAACAGGTGTCAGGTTTACCCGATGGAGAGCCTATTCAAGCTGCCTTACTGATCATTGGGGCCTCTTCGCTCAGATGGCTAATCCCGTCGACCTTCTGCTTGCCTATCCTTCAGTTAGGTTTGGGGGAATGGGCTTACCGCGTCACCGCGCGAGTAGCACATCCCCCAAGGCGTCCGGACTATCGCTTCGACGGAAGCGGGCTAGCCGTACGACGGCGGCGTCGATAACGCTGTGGAAACAGAGCCTGGCGAAGCAAGACGAAGAGGCTTTCAATGATCCATGCAAGCAACAGCGCGCAGCTTAGGCCCCAGGCGATGGCCTCGGGCGCCAGCAGTACCTGAAAGCGGTAGCTATTCCATACCTGGCGTCTTATCTCACTGTTTGCCCCGACCAACACGTGCCAGGCCTGTGCGTACCAAGGCCCTTCCATGATCCGCCATTCACGATCAAGCAACCGTGCGCGCTCGACCAATGCCGAAACGCTGCGCGCATCGCTCTGAAACACCGCATCTTCGCTGGCTCGGTAATGCTCGACCAAGGCGCTCAGATCACCTTTGAAAAATCGCCCGGCTGTTTCCTGGAACCCGGCCAGACCCAGCTGCGCCTCTAGCCGACGCGCCTCGACGTGATCACTGTACGCATTGATGAAGCCCGGCACCTGAATACCGATGAGCAACCCAAGGGCAAACAAGGTCAGCCGCAGATAGCTTCTCAACATCATTGCACCTGCCCGCGCGCGACGCACTCGCCCAACCGCCAAAGCGTCCATTCGCCCGATTGATGAATATCCCACTGCTCGTTGTCGGTTAATGGCTCGGTTGCCAGCACCGTTACGACGTCGTTTGGCGTCGTCTCCGCGTTGAAGTCCACCGTCAGTTCGGCATCTTTCAGTTGCGCCGGGCCGAAAGGGGCGCGCCGGGTGATCTGCGCCAGCTTGGTTGAGCAGAAACTGAACAGCCATTCACCGTTACTGAGCAAGCAGTTGAATACGCCTTTGGTACGGTAACTGGCACAGGCATCGAGCAGATGCGGGACCAGATCCTCCGCAGCGACCCGCTCGGGAAAGTCGCCGCGTATGAGATTGAGCAGATCGCAGAATGCCGCTTCACTGTCCGTATCCCCTACCGGCTGATAGAAGCCGCGCGCCGGGCTGAAATCCGCTAGTTGGCCATTGTGGGCAAAACACCAATGCTGCCCCCACAGCTCCCGGACGAAAGGATGCGTATTGACCAGCGCGACTTTGCCGACGTTGGCGTGACGAATATGGCCGATCACCACATGACTTTTAATCAGGTAATGCTGAACCATCTTCGCCACTTCCGACTCGCAGCTGGCCACCGGATCTTGGAACAGTCGCAGACCGCGACCTTCGTAGAACGCAATACCCCAGCCGTCCTTGTGTGGTCCAGTGCGGCCGCCGCGTTGCATCAGCCCGGTGAAGCTGAAATGGATGTCGGTGGGTACATTGGCGCTCATGCCGAGCAGTTCACACATGCGCTATCTCCCGATAGGTTCTGCTGCGCCTTGGGCGAGAAAGGTTCAGTGTCAGAGTCTGGGTTCGGTCCGCGCCTCGTAGCGGTTCATCGGACGGTAGTCCTCTTCGTCATCATCCTCGAGTCGTTCGCGCAGGGTACGAGGGTCTTCATGGCGCGATTCGCTCGGGTGCTGTTTCGCCCGCCGCTCGATCAGCCAACGTATAAGCACAAAAACCGCATAGATGGCGAATGCAATCAAGCCGTAGAGCGCGAGGTCAGCCACGGCACGCCAGGCATTACTGCCGACCTTGAACAGCAGATCCAGAGCTGTGATGGCGACCGCCGGGGCGAACAGATCCTTGGCGGGATCGACGATGGTCGGCGTCAGCAGCAACACGGCCATGATCAGCCGCAACGGCTCGCGCAGCCAGCGCCACAGGGGACGGGTGATGCGCAACCAGACCAGCAAGCAGCCCAGCGCGGCGATACCGTAGGCAGACCAGGCAAGCAAATATTCATTGGCGGGTAGGAACATGGCGATCTCTGTACAGGCCGGAGGAAGCCCCGGCATTAACGCCGGGCATGATAACAGTCGTGAGCGACGGCACGGCTAGCCAACTGATGCAATGCAGCTGGCCATTGCGCATCCAACGCCGTATAAACCCTGAAAAAAAACGCGTTGCAGCCCATATCGCGTGCCTAGAAGCCATACTTGTAGCAACCGACATTTCAGGAGATTCATCATGATCTACCAGCATATTCTGGTCGCCACCGACCTGAACGACGATTGCCATCCAGTGGTCGCGCGCGCTCAGGCGCTGGCGACCGCCAGCGGTGCGAAACTGGCGTTGGTCCATGTCATCGAACCCATGGCGATGGCCTTCGGTGGGGACGTGCCAATGGATCTTTCAATGCTGCAACAACAGCAGTTCGACCAGGCCCGTGAGCGCTTGGCCGGGTTCGCCGACCGTTATCCGGGGCTAACCGCGGAACAACGCCACCTAGCCTACGGTCAGCCTCGTCAGGAAGTTCACCGACTGGCCAAGGAGCAAGGCTGTGATCTGGTAGTGGTGGGCAGCCATGGCCGCCACGGCCTCGCTTTGCTGCTCGGCTCCACGTCCAATGACATCCTGCATGGTGCGCCCTGCGATGTGCTCGCCGTACGCCTGAAAAAACCCGAGTGATCCGTCGCCCGGCCTGAGTCAGCTGGCTCAGGCCGTTTCGACACCCTCCCCCGCACTCATCACAAGTGGCCGAATCTTTTGCAGCTGAGTCTCCAATGAGTAGGTCAGGCTCGATGCCATGGAGAAGAAGGTCAGGAAGGCCTTTAGGTTCGAGTCCTCGTGACAGGTATCGTGGATGCGCTGCCAGAACGCTTGATTGACCAGCTGCAACTGCTGGAACGACCTCACCAATCCCCGCAACTCCCAATCGGCGTGCCGTCCTTCGCGCAGGTTGAAGTACTGTCTCGCCAGGTACAGCGATACCGCCCGAAGTACAAACTCCTGATTGCTCGCGAACGGCAAATGCTGATGGGCCATCGGCTTGAGCCGGCCAAGTATCGGACATGCACTGGTGGCCATGATCACACCCAGAAGCGCGCGCAATCCCTCTTCCAGCCCGACCAGCTTGTTGTACTCCCGCTCAGGGGTACGGACATGCACCTGCGCTTTACGAATGGCGGGCAGACCTTGGAAATCCTCGATGACTCGATGCAGGTCAACCGCCGCCGGGCAATGGCTGAACTCGTTACGACTCAACGGGCAATTGTTGCACTGCTGATGATCCAGGCGCGTCCATCTCGGCGCCAGCTTCGCAGTCTCGTGATCAAAGACACGGTCCGGCTCGATCCGGTAGCAGAACTCATGCTCGTCATCGAGGGTGATTCGGTATTCGATTGCCATCTATGCTCCGTCTGCTGGCAGATATCGTTATCTTCACGAAGTCCCGCTCAACGCAGACTCGTAAGTCGCACGCTCTATCGGCGAACGTGCGGGTCTTGCAGGCTGGGTCGCGTCGTTGCGGACGGCTCAGCCCTCCAACTCGGCCCAACGCTCGAGCAGCGCATCGAGCTCCAGCTGCATCGCTTCGAGCTTGGCGAGGGTTTCGCCGGTCCGCTCAGCACTCTGCTGATAGAACGCCGGCTGTGCCATCTCCTCTTGCAGCGCAGCGATGCCCTTTTCCACTGCGTCAATCTTGCCCGGCAGTGCTTCCAGCTCGCGCTGAACCTTGTAACTGAGCTTTTTTTTCGCAGGGGCCGGCTCAGCAGGCGCTTGCTGTGCAGCCGGCTTGGCCTGAGCCGCCTCGGCCTTCGCCTCTTTGCTCTCCTTACCTTCACCGACGCCGAGCAACTTTACCGAGCCGCCTTGACGCAGCCAATCCTGATAGCCACCGACGTATTCACGAACCACGCCATTGCCTTCGAATACCAGCGTGCTGGTCACTACGTTATCGAGGAATGCCCGGTCGTGGCTCACCATCAGAACCGTACCCTGGAAATTCAGCAGGACTTCCTCCAACAGCTCGAGGGTTTCCACATCGAGATCGTTGGTGGGCTCATCGAGGACCAGCAGGTTGGCGGGTTTGCTGAATAGCTTGGCGAGCAAGAGCCGTGCCCGCTCGCCGCCCGAGAGCGCTTTAACCGGCGTACGGGCGCGCTGGGGACTGAACAGGAAGTCTCCGAGGTAGCTCAGGACATGTCGGTTCTGGCCGTCGATGGTGATGAAATCGCGTCCCTCGGCAACGTTGTCGACGACGGTCTTTTCCAGTTCCAGCTGGTGACGCAGTTGGTCGAAATATGCCACTTCCAGCTTGGTGCCGGGTTCTACCGTGCCGCTGGTTGGTTGCAAATCGCCAAGTAGAAGCTTGAGCAACGTGGTCTTGCCGGTACCGTTGGCGCCGAGCAAGCCAATACGGTCGCCACGCTGCAACACCGTCGAGAAGTCGCGAATCAACAACTCGCCCCCCGGATGTCCGAAGCTCGCATGTTCGACGACGATGACCTGCTTGCCAGACTTTTCAGCGGCGTCAATCTGAATGTTGGCCTTACCCTGCTGCTCGCGTCTTTCGCTACGTTCAGCACGCAGGGCTTTCAGCGCTCGCACGCGCCCTTCATTGCGGGTACGCCGCGCCTTGATGCCCTGGCGAATCCACACTTCTTCCTGAGCCAGCTTCTTGTCGAACAGCGCATTGGCCGTCTCTTCGGCTGCCAGCTGCTGCTCCTTGTGCACCAGAAAGCTCGCGTAGTCGCCGTTCCAGTCGATCATATGGCCGCGATCGAGCTCAAGAATGCGGGTTGCCAAGTTCTGCAGGAACGCGCGGTCGTGAGTGATGAACAGCACCGCACCGTTGAACCCGGTGAGCGCTTCTTCCAGCCAGGCGATAGCGCCGATATCCAGGTGGTTGGTGGGCTCGTCGAGCAACAGCAGATCGGGCTCTGACACCAGCGCCTGGGCCAGCAGCACGCGCCGTCGCCAGCCACCAGACAATTCGGCCAGGGTTTTATCGGCTGGCAACTGCAAGCGGCTCAAGGTGCTGTCCACCAATTGCTGCAGGCGCCATCCATCCTTGGCTTCGAGCGCCTGCTGGACATGCATGAGCTTGTCGAGATCGGCTTCGTTCTGGATGTTCTGGCTCAGATGATGATATTCGGCAAGCAACTGCCCCACCCCGGCCAGCCCCTCGGCGACCACATCGAAGACCGTACGCTCATCGGCAATCGGCAATTCCTGCGGCAACTCGCCAATCTTCAACCCTGGCGCTCGCCAGATTTCGCCGTCATCTGGGAGCTGACTGCCCTTGACCAGGCTGAGCATGCTGGATTTGCCGGTGCCGTTACGCCCGATAATACAAACCCGCTCACCCCGCGCAATCTGCCAGGACACTCCATCGAGCAATGGATTGTTGCCATAGGCGAGGGACACATCGGTCAACTTGAGCAGGGTCATGACTATCTCCGGAAAACAGGGCGCGCATTCTAACAGAAGGCATCGCCCCGCCGGGCTGCAGCGGACGCCTGGCGGCCTGTTTGACGATAAATTTCCGCCGGCGCGTCAGCTTCTGCCCGAGCGGACCAGGACAGCCCTAACCCGGCACGGACATGACGCTCGTCGGAAGTTTCGCTTTGAGCCTTTCAAGCGCTTAATCCTCGTTTAACTGCTTGAGCGGCCAAGCTAAGCTAGCCGCAGAAATTCCCGTACCTCCCCCCGTTTTCGGAAGTCTCATGCGCGGTCGACTCTCCAGTATCTGTTTGTCTCTGTTTCTCTCCGTCATCACCCTTGAAACCACCCAAGCTGCGAGTTTGCAGCAGCAGCGTCAGTTGTACGACGAAGCCAAGCGGGCCTTGGCCAAGGGCGATAGCGGGCCATACCGGCGCCATGCCAGCGCCCTACGTGACTATCCGCTCGAGCCCTATCTGGCATACGACGATCTGACCGCACGGTTGAAAACTGCCAGCAACGACGAAGTGGAGAAATTTCTCGCCGAGCATGGTGATTTGCCACAGGCGAGCTGGATGAAGTTGCGCTGGCTGCGGCTGCTGGCGGCACGCGGCGACTGGCGGCCCTTCGTCGCTCACTACGACCCAAAAATGAACTTCACCGAACTTGACTGCCTGTATGGTCAATACCAGCTCATCAGCGGTCAGAAGGAACAGGGCTATGCCACCGCCGAAAAGCTCTGGCTGGTGGGCAAGTCCCAGCACAACGCTTGCGATGCCCTGTTCGAACGCTGGGACGACGCGGGGCAGCTTACCGAGGCTCTACGCTGGAAACGGGCCAAGCTGGCAGTCGAGATCGGCAACTATGGCCTGGCCAAGTTTTTGGTCAAAAGCCTGCCGACGCTGAAAGCACAGGGCGAGCTTCTGCTCGATGTCGCCCAGAAGCCACAGTTGCTCAGCCAGCCTGAACGCTTCTCGCCAGCCACCGAGACCATGGGTGATGTCGTCTCGATCGGCTTGCGCCGGTTGGCCAGAGCAAACCCGGAGCAAGCTCTTGGACTGCTCGACAGCTACGCCAGGCGGATGTCCTTTTCGGCGGAGGAAAAGGTTTCCATCGCACGTCAGATCGGCCTCACCCTGGCCAAGCGTTTCGACCCCCGCGCACTCAAAGTCATGGCTGAATACGACCCAGAGCTGCGTGATGACACGGTCAGTGAATGGCGGGCTCGCCTGTTGCTCCGCCTGGGCCGCTGGGATGACGTCTATGCGCTGACTCAGCGATTCCCCGAAGAGCTCGCCAACAGCAATCGCTGGCGGTACTGGAAAGCGCGCAGCCTGGAACTGGCGAAGCCCAAAGATGAGCGAGCCGCCCAGCTCTACCAACCGGTCGCTGGCGAACGGGATTTTTACGGTTTCCTTTCGGCTGACCGCATCCAGGCGCCCTACAAGCTCAACCATCAGCCCCTCGCGCTTGACCCAAAGCTGGTCCAGAAGGTCCGCAATACCGCTGGGATTCGCCGCGCCATGGAATTCCATGCTCGCGGGCAAATCGTTGATGGGCGCCGCGAGTGGTATCACGTCAGCAGGTTGTTCAGCCGCGACGAGCTGGTTGCACAGGCGCGACTGGCCTATGAAATGGAATGGTACTTCCCTGCAATTCGCACCATTAGCCAGGCGAAGTATTGGGACGACCTGGACATCCGCTTCCCCATGGCCCATCGCAGCAGCCTGGTGAACGCCGCGAAAGCGCGTGAAATCCACCCGAGTTGGGTGTTTGCGATCACTCGCCAGGAAAGCGCATTCATGGCCGACGCCCGCTCCCATGTGGGCGCCACAGGCCTGATGCAGTTGATGCCAGCTACGGCGAAAGAAACGGCCAAGCGCTTTGGCATTCCGTTGTCGTCGCCCCAGCAAGTGCTCAACCCCAACATCAACATTCAGCTAGGCGCCGCCTACCTCAGCCAGATTTACGGTCAGTTCAACGGTAACCGAGTGCTAGCTTCGGCGGCTTACAACGCCGGACCCGGGCGGGTTCGCCAATGGCTGAAGAATGCAGACCACCTTCCCTTTGACGTGTGGGTCGAGAATATCCCGTTCGATGAAACCCGCCAGTACGTGCAGAACGTACTGACCTATTCGGTCATCTACGGGCAAAAGCTCAACTCGCCACAACCACTGGTGGAATGGCACGAGCGCTACTTCGATAATCAGCGATAAGGCGTAAGGATTGGATGAGCTGCGGCGCATGTTTGGCGCCGCAGCAGGCGCAGAAAGGCTTAGTTGTGGCGCCGTTCCAGGTGCGGTGGCTTGCCCCAGCCGAGGTTACTCGAGCACCTCAACAGGCATGCCAATCTGCAACTGGCCAGTGCCTTCGGCGATGAGATTCTGACCAAAGAATACGCCGCCATCGCCCTTCCGGTAGTTCATCAGCGTAGCCAGTGGCTCGCGGACGGGACTCCGCTCACCGCTCAGCGGATCGATTGTCGGGATGACGCAACGTGAGCAGGGCTTGACCACGCGGAACGCCAGATCACCGATGCGAATGCGCCGCCAGCCATCCTCGGCGTAGGGCGCCGCCCCGGCGATCACCAGATTGGGCCGAAACCGGCGCACATCGAGTATTTGCCCAACCCGGGCCGAAAGATCATCGAGTGACCGCTGGCCGATCAACAGAAACGGAAATCCATCGCTGAATGCAGTGCGTTCGCCTGGCCGGCCATAATCCTGATCGACCTGAATGCCCCGCGATGTGGGCAGATGCACCAGTCGACAAGGACTATCAAGCAGGCGCGTCAGCCACTCAGCTGCAGCGTCGCCAGCATCGGGCACCTGTAGACTTTCGCGCCAGATCAGCACGCCACGCTCAACGCCACCCTCCTCCGGAACCGCAACAGCCAACGGATCCATCCCCGGCGCCGTCAACAGTAGCTCGGCGTCACCTTGCCAACGAGCGTTCAGCAACGCCATGCCGGGCAGCATTCGCTGGGTCAGGAATTTTCCGCTTGCGGCGTCGACCACCATCCAGCGCCGGTCACCATACACACCCAACTCGTCGCATCGTTCCTGTTCCAGTAACTCAGCCGAACCGGACTTGAGTGGAAAACGGTACAACGAGGAAAGGTGCATGCGGGGCCCTCGAGCGATTGGTCAGGTCAGCGTGTTTCGTCCAGCAACAAACGCTCGCGGACGACGTCCACCAGTTTCTCCGGCTGAAACTTGGAAAGGAAGTTGTCACAGCCAACTTTCTGCACCATTGCCAGGTTGAAGCTCCCGGAGAGGGAGGTATGCAACACCACGTAGAGATCACGCAGGCGCGGATCGTTGCGGATCTCGGTCGTGAGCCGGTAGCCGTCCATCTCCGGCATTTCGGCATCGGTGAACACCATGAGCAGACGATCAGTGAGCGCCTCCCCACTATCTGCCCAGGCCTTCAGTTTGTTCAAGCCCTTCATGCCATCGCTGGCGGAGTGCACGGTGATACCCAGCTGGCTCAAGGTTTCTCGCAGCTGCGCCAGGGCAACGGTCGAGTCGTCGACGCAAAGCACTTCGCGCCCTCTGGCGCGCTCGAGCACCGGATCAGTCAAGCGCTCCGGCGCGATGCTCGTGTTGTAGGGCACGATCTCAGCCAAGACCTTTTCCACGTCAATGACTTCGACCAGCCTGTCCTCGACCTTGGTGATCGCTGTGAGGTAGTGCTGCCGTCCCGCAGTGGTCGGCGGCGGCAACACTTCCTCCCAGTTCAGGTTGAGGATGCGGTCCACGCCGCCGACCAGAAACGCCTGAATCGAGCGATTGTATTCAGTCACGATGATGGTGCTGCGCTCATCCGGGACCAAAGGTCGCAAGCCAATGGCACGCGACAGGTCGATGACCGGCAGCGTCTGGCCGCGCAGATTGACCACGCCGCATACCGAGCCGTGCCGGTGCGGCATCAGCGTCATCTTCGGCAGCTGCACGACTTCCTGCACCTTGAACACGTTGATCGCGAACTGCTGCCGTCCGGACAGACGGAACATGAGAATTTCCAGGCGATTCTGCCCCACCAAACGGGTGCGTTGATCGACTGACTCCAGAATGCCGGCCATTGCGGGCTCCTTTGGCGAATAGGGGACTTAGGAGCTATCGGCCGCAAGTGCCCATGCTTTATCCGCTGGCGATAGATTTTGTCAGCCCTGCCCGCTCGTTGCGCTCGTATCTGAACCGCAAAGGATCAGGCGGATGGATCATCGTGCTCGATCAGTGGCTCGTCACGCAGCAGCGGACTGTCCGCAGGCAGATGCAACCGCAGAGCTCGGCGTTTCACGGAGAAACGCATCTGCCTTGCGGCCACCGGTTCGCCGTCAAGATTAATGCTGATTTCTTCGGGCGCCTCCACCTCGAACCATGGCGCACGGGCATTTACCGAAACCGTATCGATGCCCAGCAATCCGCCACTCAGCAAGGTACCGAGCGTCCCGACCGCATCAGCCGGCGCGGGGACGATACAGATATCGAGCAACCCGTCGACGATCGAGGCCTGAGGGCAGAGCTGCTGGCCGCCACCCGACTGGCGACCGTTGCCAATGCCCAGCGCTAGAAATTCCCCCTCCCAGGTAAAACCGGGCGCCACGAAGCGCCCCCAGGTAGCCCGCAACTCACTGAAGCGCGACAGGCCGGTCAACAGATAGGCACTCCCGCCCAGAACCCGTTTCAGTTCTGACGAAGTGGTGGCGGTCACCTTGGAGCCGAAACCACCTGTTGCCATGTTCATGAAGAGCTCGCCGTTCATTTCACCGACGTCGACCCAGACAGGTTCACGATTGAGCAGGGTGAGCGCGTCAAACGGTTCCAGCGGTATCTCTGCCGCATGGGCGAAGTCATTAGCGGTGCCCAGCGGCAACACCGCCAAACTCGCGTCAGTACCGCTGTCGATCAGAGCCTGTGCCATCTCCCGTAAGGTCCCGTCACCGCCGCCCGACACCAGAGTCCGATAACCCGCCGCCAGCGCTTCCTTGACCAGGCGCTCGGTGTCCCCCGGCTCCCACGTCACCCGGACGGCGAGCTCGTTACCCAGCTGACGCCATTCGGTTACGGCCGCCCTAAGTTCTTCGTTGAGCCCTTGCTTCCCATGAAGGACGAGCAATGCCTTGGGTTCATTCATGCAGGTCGTTCCAGTCATCCGTTTCAGTATGCGCAGATAGACACGCTCCAGGCACATAAAGTTGTGAAGAGCCCCACGCCGGCAGGCTTAAGCCGACCACGCAAAACACTGACCATCGGTCAGCGAAAGAAGCGAAAAAAGACCGCAAGCCGACTTTTTCTATTGCCTTATCACTTACATATCAAGGAGTTGCGTGGCGCATTTAATTCTTTTGCGGCAATTGGCTCTTTGCACGATTCCGGTGAACTCATTTCTTGAAGGGCGGTCGGAGCACTTGTCCAGGTGAGGGTTGCAATAGCGGCCTGCCATCAGAACCGCGGATCGCGGCGATCAAAACGAGTATTGAGCTAGCAATAGCCATAGGAAGGAGCCTTGTATGCGCTTACAGTCCGTTGGAACCCTTGAGTACGCCCACCCCAGTTTCGTCGATTACTTTCTTGCCAGCATTCGCCTGATTCACGGGCTGACCTCTGTGCTGCCGGGCGTTCTGTTGTTGCTGTTTCTGCCCCTCGACCTGCCCGCAGGCGGAGGCACGTTCAGCACCTTCCTGATGTTTTTCGGCGTGATCAGTGTCGTTATCTTTCAGTCGGTAGGCATCTACAGCGAGGAAGTGTTCAGCACGTTGCTGCGCTTTCGCACCATGCTCGTTGCCTGGGCCGCGGCTTTCAGCTTGATGATTTTCATGCACCAGGGCCTGGGCATGTTCGGCTACCTCGAAGCCAAACATCTGACCTTCTGGTTCGTCACCAGTGGCATCCTGTTTGGCGCCGAGCGACTGATGATGCTCGCGCTGTTCCGCCGCCTGATGTCGAAAGGCGTGTACCTGCAGAATGCCGTAATCCTTGGTGGCACCGACAACGGCGTGCGCGTTGCCGAGTATCTGGCTAATCACCGCGATATCCGCACCGGCGTGCTCGGCTTCATTGACGACCGCCTTGAGCGCCTGCCGAAGACGTTGGCCGATCTGCCGCTCCTGGGCAATACCCGCGACCTGGAACAGATGATCCGGGAGGAAAAGGTCACCCAGGTACTGGTCGCATTGCCCTGGTTTGCCGACAGCCGCATCGGTCAATTGATTAACGAGTTGCGCCGACTCCCCGTCAACGTTCTGCTGGTACCGGACATGGTCGCTTTCCGCCATGCCAACAAGCGCATCACCGAAGTCGGTGGACTGCCGACGCTGATTGCTTCTGATCTGCCGCTGCGTGGCTGGTCGCCAATGTTCAAGCGCATCGAAGACATCGTGCTCTCCAGCCTCGCTCTGCTGGCGGCTGCCCCGGTCATGCTCCTCCTCGCGCTGGCCATCAAGCTCGACTCGCCCGGCCCTGTGTTGTTCAAGCAGAAGCGCTACGGCTACAACAACCGGCTGATCGAAGTGTTCAAGTTCCGCTCGATGTACCACGCCAAGTCGGATGCCAACGCCGAACAGCAAACGACGCGCAACGATGACCGCATCACCCGAGTGGGTCGTTTCATTCGCAAAACCAGCCTCGACGAGCTGCCACAACTGCTCAACGTATTCCTTGGCAGCATGTCCATGGTCGGTCCGCGCCCCCATGCAACCGCGACCAAGGCCGCAGGCGTGCTGTTCGAAGACGCCGTATCGGAATATTCCGCACGGCACCGCGTCAAGCCGGGCATCACCGGCTGGGCGCAAATCAATGGCTACCGCGGCGAGACCGATACCCTGGAGAAGATCGAGAAGCGCGTCGAATACGACCTCGATTACATCGAGCGTTGGTCGGTCTGGTTCGACATCTACATCCTTGCCCGCACCATCCCCGCCCTTCTGTTCAACAAGGATGTCTACTGACTGCACACGCATTGACTAGCTCCATCCTGGCAACAAGCCACATTCATGCGCGAGCGCAGCAGGAAGATTGAACTAATGAAGCGAGCCAATATCAGATTTGCGTTCTGCAACAGGCAGACCTGTATGCCCACGACACCTGGGCTACGAGGCTGAGCGAAATGTTCCAGAACATATTGATTGTCTGTGTGGGCAACATCTGCAGAAGCCCCGCAGCCGAAGCGTTGCTAGCCCACAAACTTGAAGGCAAAGGCCTGACGATAAGTTCGGCAGGCATAGGTGCTCTAGTAGGCAACCCAATGGACAAGACTGCACATGAGGTGCTTAACGACCACGGAGTGGAACACACGTCCCACCGTGCCCGTCAGGTCGATAGCGAAATGCTGCATCGCGCAGACCTGATCCTTGTGATGGAACAAAGCCACGTCCAGCACATTCGTCAGATCGCACCCGAAGTACATGGCAAAACCTTCCTGCTGGGTAAATGGCTGGACGATACGGAAATCCCTGATCCCTACCGCCAGTCCAAGCCCGCATTCGAACATGTTCACAGCCTTCTGACTCAGTCCGTCGAAAGCTGGCTTCCTTACCTGAAATAAGAAGAAGGAACTTCAATGACCACCATGCCACGACCCATCTATGAAACAAAAGAGGACAAGGACATTGACCTGGCCCACCTCTTTGACACGTTTCTAAATAACCGAGCGCTGATACTCACCATTACGGGGTTCTTCGCCGCGCTGGGCGTTGCCTATGCCCTGCTCGCGACGCCGGTATATCTGGCAAGCGCGATGATTCAGATCCAGGCGAAAGGTGGCTTGCCAAGCCTTACCGATGTGGTTGGCACCGCCCCAGCCGTTTCGCCGGCGCAGACCGAGATCGCACTGCTCAAGTCGCGCTCGGTGGTTGGCGGAGCGGTCGAGGATCTGAACCTCGACATCATCATCGAGCCTCACCACTTCCCGGTATTCGGTGGTTATATCTTCCGTGGATTCGAGCCCACCGAGGAAGGTGAGCTGGGCTGGTATCCCGAAGGCTTTGAATCCTACGCATGGGGTGGCGAATCACTGCGCGTCACGCAGCTGATCGTGCCAGACAAAATGCATGGCGAAGAGCTGACGCTAGAAGCCGCCGAAAACAACGGCTTCATCCTGCGCGACCCCGAAGGCGAGGTAGTCGTGCAAGGGGTCGTCGGCGAGCCCATCGAGACCCCGGATTACGGCATCACCGTGGCAGAGCTGAACGCACGGCCGGGCACCACCTTTACTGTGATCAAGAACCGCACCTACGCCACCACCGAGGACTATCAGAATCGCCTGAATGCCGGTGAGCGCGGCAAGCAGTCGGGCATCCTCAACGTCACGTTGGAGGGCACCGATCCAGAAAAAGCAGTCACGGTGCTTGAGGCAGTAGCGCAACGCTATGTCGACCAGAACATTGCGCGCAACGCGGCGGAAGCGACTCAGAGCCTTGAATTTTTGAGTGAGCAGGTGCCGGAGGTCCGCAAGAAGCTCGACGCCGCGCAGACAGCCCTGAACGAGTTCCAAACCGGCAATCGTTCGGTGGATATCTCGGCGGAAACCCAGTCGGTGCTTGATCGCATCGTCGATCTGGAGAGCCAGATTTCCGAGCAGAACCTCAAGCGCACCGAGATGGAAAGCCGCTTCACCCGTCAGCACCCTAATTTCCAGGCGCTGATGAACCAGATCAATCAGCTGCAAGCGCAAAAGACTGAACTGGAAAAGCAGATCGGAACCCTGCCGTCTACTCAGCAGGAGTTGCTGCGCCTCAACCGCGATGTAGAGGTTTCTTCTGAAACCTATTCGATGCTGCTGAACAAGACTCAGGAGCTGGACATCATTCGTGCCGGGACCGTGGGCAACGTGCGCATCGTTGACCACGCTGCGGCAGACATCGACGAGCCAATCAAGCCGAACAAGCCGTTGATTGTCATCGTCGCCACGCTGCTTGGCGGGATTCTTGCGGTCGCCTTCGTATATGTCCGCGAAGCACTCAAGCGTGGCGTGGAAAATCCAGAAGAGATCGAGCGCGTTGGCATTCCGGTGTACGCGGCGATTCCGTTCAGCGAGAAGCAGGGCTTGCTGGAAAAGCGCCTCGCCAATTTCAAACGGGACAAGAGCAGCGCTTCGTATCTGCTCTCGATCAATGATCCCGCCGATCTGGCGACCGAAGCGATGCGCAGTCTGCGCACCAGCTTGCACTTCGCGATGATCGAGGCGAAGAACAACATCCTGATGATCACCGGCCCGAGCCCGGCGGTGGGCAAGTCGTTCGTGACCAGCAACCTCGCCGCAGTTATCGCGCAGTCCGGCAAGAAAGTGCTGCTGATCGACGCCGACATGCGCAAGGGGTATCTGCACAAGGTCATGCGCTGTCAGGGTGAAAAAGGCCTTTCCGACATCCTGTCTGGCCGTATCACGCTGTTCGACGCAATACAGAAAACCCAGCTGAATAACCTGCACGTGATCACCCACGGCCAGCTACCGCCGAACCCATCGGAACTGCTGATGCACGAGAACTTCTCGCGCTTCGTCAAAGAGATCAGCAGCATGTACGACCTGGTGATCTTCGATACTCCGCCGATCCTGGCCGTGACCGACGCCGCACTGGTCGGCAGCCAGGCCGGCACCACCCTGATGGTGACGCGTTACGGGATGAACGGCGTGAAGGAAATCGAGTTTGCCAAGCGACGCCTTGAGCAGAACGGAATTCTGGTCAAAGGCGTCATCTTCAATGCCGTGGTGCGTAAGGCGTCGACTTACAGCGAGTACGGTTATTACCAGTACGAGTACCAGAGCAAGTAACGCTTCTCTGACTCTAAGTAAGCCCGGGCACATTACCCAATGATGCTATCCGAACCGCTCTCCTGATTATCAAGGAGAACGGTTCGGATCGAGTGCTTAGCTGAACATCAACAGGGCCGTCGAGTTGACAGCTGGCCCTCTGGAGATAAAGGTCATCATGGAACGTCGCCCCCTTTCTCTTTTGTTTCGCACCGCAAGGTTAATAGCCGGCCTGACGATTGCCGGATGCGTGTCGTTTGCCCAAGCGAAGCCCAGCGAAGATGAAGGCATCGGCCTGATCGGCATCAATATGTCTGGTGCGAACTTTGCTCCGCATATCACGCCTGGAAAACTGGGCACCAATTATTTTTATCCAGAAGAGAAATACTTCAAATATTACGCGGACAAGAACATTCGCTTGATTCGGTTCCCCTTCATCTGGGAGCGCCTGCAACATGATCTGTACAAAGGCGTGAATTTCGATCAGATGCGGCTGCTTAAACGAACGCTCGACTTCGCTGCCCAACATAACCAGAAGGTCATTCTGGATATGCACAACTATGGGCGATACAAGGGCAAGCTGATCGGTTCGCCACAAGTACCCTACGAAGCTTACGCAACTGTTTGGCGCAAGCTTGCCGAAGAATTCAAGGACCACCCTGCATTGTTGGGCTACGACATCATGAACGAGCCCCACTCCACCGATGGGTTGTGGCCTGGAGCAGCGCAGGCAGCGGTCGATGCCATCCGCAAGGTGGATATGGACAGCTTGATATTCGTCGAAGGTGACCGCTGGGCGAGCACCTTTCACTGGCGCTACGTCAATGAGGATTTTCTGATCGAAGATCCGGCAGACAAGATCATCTACGAGGGACACCTGTACCTCGACAAGGATTTTTCCGGGCGCTATGCGAAGGACGAGGTGGTCGATCCAATGTTAGGGGTGGAGCGCGTTCGGCCGTTCGTCGAGTGGCTGAGGGAAAACAACCTGAAGGGTTTTCTCGGCGAGTACGGTGTACCTGGCCATTCCGACTCGATGCTGGTCGCCATGGACAACCTGCTCGGCTACCTCAACGAAAACTGCATGCCCAGCGCCTACTGGGCGGGCGGACCAGGCTGGGGCAAATATGTTTTGGCTATTGAACCGCTCAACGGCAAGGACAGGCCTCAGATGGATGTCCTGCAAAAGCATATTCCCAATAGCTGCAAGGAGTATGGCCCTACCCCGCAGCCTTGACAGGCTTGTGGCATGGTTCCCGGCGAATGGTGTGAAGCCGTTCAGAAAGTTTTCAGCGAAACCTGAAAATCACACGCAACCCTGCCATCCCTCGCTTGTCCAAATTCAACCTTACATCGAGCGGCTTAATGCGGGCGGAACTCAAATGCCCCTGCGCAATCCAATTGGTTTGGATACTGAACCACTGCTGGAGTCAGCTAGCCTACCACCGCTTAGCGGTACGAAAGGTGGCGGCGCACCGAAGCCGTTGATGTGGCAATCCTGAAGCTTGAGTTTGTTGCGGCGTAGTTAATCTGGAATGGAAATGCACCTAAGGACCCAGGTGATGACAAACATCAGCTCGAAATTTTTCTTTTTGCCGTTGACCGTGCTGGCGATCGCCCTGCACTTTTCGGTATTTGGCGACAGCACGCATAACCCAATCGGCTTCAAGTTCCTCAACGAAGCTTATCTGGCTGTTTGCCTAGGTCTTTCGCTTCTGTTGATCCTCGCCAGTACCGAGGAAGCTTCCAGAGAATTTCGCATCCTGATGTATTACGCTTTTTACAGCGTTTTCGTGTTCACCGTGCTGCCTGCAATCTTCTCGTTCTATACCTTTGGCCAGCCAATCACCTACGGCCTAATCGAAGAACGTCGGATTCTTTTTACATTTGGCTTCGTACCGCTGCTGTTACTCGCAAAGCACATCAGCACCCGCCAGTTCGAGCATGCATTAATCTATGCGGCACTGATTGCTGTAATCCTATCCTGGGGTTTCAAGTTCGGTCTGGTCCCGGATCTGCGCGAGGAGCAAACATCCTGGGACCGCCCGGACCGCTCATCCATCGGGCCGTTCCTGATCTGTTTCGCCTATTTCTACTCCATTCAGGTATGGGCAAAAGGCAAGTCGCCTATCAATGGCGAACAACGACAGCGAAAGCTGTACCTCCTCATTGCCGCCGTACTGTTGCTAACGCTGGTCTTCGCCACTCAAACACGTCAATTGATTGTGCTATGCCTAGCATTCACGTTGTTCTCATTGAGGGCCAAGGCAATTATTTGGGCTGCCTCGCTGGGCGTGCTGTTGTCGCCGTTGTTTTTTTATCCAGAGCTTCTTGAAATCCTCGGCCTGAACATCGAGTTCTACGAGAACAGCCTAGACGGCGACGTGGAAGATAGTGTGCGCCCTCATACGATCGCCTCCGTCTTCAGTCACTTGAGCCTGGTTAATTGGCTACCCAGCGGATCGTTATCGCTGATGTGGCAGGACGGATTCATCCCCTATTTCGGTGAGCATTTCTTCCTGTCCGACATTGGCATCATTGGAACGCTGTTTCGCTTCGGTTTTCTCACTTTTCTGCTGGTCCCCCTGACATTGTTTGTCTACCGATGGATCGCCCGCAGTATCAACACCGAAATGGAGTTCACCTACGCAGTGATGCTTGCCTTCTTCGTGATATGGCCACTTAACGGTCTACTCGAATATACCCAACCAGTTATTTGTATGCTTTTCGTATTACATGCTCTACGGGCACGCCATCTTCGCAGCAAGGAACGAGTACATGAACGTCGCGCTTATTCTCAACTACAAAGCTGCTACTGAGACGATCAGCTGCGCTGAAAGCCTGCTCGAGCATTGCACGACGATTGGCCATATCGTCATCATCGACAATGATTCGCAGGACGGTTCCGCTATCGCTCTTCAAAACTGGCTGGATGAAAGAGCTTATTCAAATGTGACTTTGCTTTGTAATCCAGACAACAGCGGTTATGCGGGTGGCAACAATTACGGGTTGCGCTGGGCAATGGAGCACCTGCAGCCCGAGTATTTCTGGGTTATCAATAACGATACCTATGTAGACAGTGATGCCTTCTCACCGCTATTGGAAGCATTGCAGCGCAATGATCGCCAGTTTGTCGGCTCGCTCGTATTGAGCGCAGACACGGGCCGACTGGAGTGCTACGGAGGCGGAAAGCTCTATCCGATTCTTGGCAAGGCTCGATTACTCGGAAAAGACCAGAGCATCGAAGCGTCTCAGCGACAGAATCCTCAGCACGTTCCAGACTACATCATGGGCTGCAGCCTGGCGTTTTCGGCCGCTTTGACTGAAGAAATCGGTTTGATGGATGAAGATTACTTCATGTATTTCGAGGAAGTGGATTGGCAATACCGTGCGAAACGCTTTGGTGTTTCAACGAGAGTGATCCCTGAAAGCCGCCTATATCACTACGGCTCACTCAGTCTGGGCAACCGCTCAGCGTTTTATCACTACTACCGCAACCGAGCAGCCACCCGTTTCAACAAGCGTTTCTACGGCCCGGCATTCGCGATTGTCTCCGCGTTCCTGCTTTCGGCCGTTACAACTGTCAAGGAATACAAAAATCCCACCCTCGCCTGGTCAGGTATCAAGGGCGCCTTTAAGGGAGTAGCAATGAGTGTCGAGTGATACTAATGCGTTCGGAATAGATTTCTTTTCCGGCAATAAGAAAACTTTATTGACCTGCATACGCGAGGGAGTCAAGCAACCCTATTCGTTTGTGGTGACGCCGAACGTTGACCACCTCGTTCAACTGGAACATGACGAACAGCTGCGTGATGCTTATTTCAAAGCGCGCTGGAGAGTCTGCGACAGCCGAATTTTGCTGTCGCTGTTGAGTCGCCTGGGCGTGCATCTGGATGAAGCTATTCCCGGCAGTGATTTGACACTCGATCTGCTCAAATGGGCGGACCGGGATCGGCTGCGAATTGTACTGATCGGCTCGGCGGCATCCGAAGCCGACAAACTCAGAGCCCTTTATCCCGGCATTTCCCTCTATCACTACAACCCGCCGATGGGCTTCATAAAGAAGCCGGAAGAAGTGCAGCGTTGCCTGCAGTTCATTCGTGAAAATCCATCGGAGCTGGTTCTGTATGCCGTGGGTACGCCGCGCGGAGAAGTCCTGGCCGCAGCCACTCAACCCTATGAGCGCACGGGTATGGGCTTCAGTATCGGCGCCTCCATTTCTTTTGCGACGGGGACCATCAAGCGGGCCCCGAAGTGGATGCGCGAATACAAACTCGAATGGCTTCATCGCATGTGCATGGAACCGCGCAGGCTCGCCAAACGCTATTGGGCGGATGCGGTGTATATCGTGCCAGCCTTTTTGCGGGAAAAAAGCTCCAGGCAAAAAGGCAGCCCGGCAAAACAGGAGTCTTGACCAATATTGCAAGCCATCTTCCGGACACACCGGTCACTGAATGCAGTGGTCGGCAGTTCTGGAAGCGTATTGAAAAACTTCGCTGCCGTTCAGCGCCACGTGCCAGGCAGGAGCGAAGCAAGAGCACTTAAGAAAACCAACCTTCGAACAGGGAAGAAAATGAAAGCAATCATCACGGGTATCACAGGACAAGACGGCGCCTACCTGGCAGAACTTCTGCTGGAAAAAGGCTATACCGTCTACGGCACGTTTCGTCGCACCAGTTCAGTCAATTTCTGGCGAATCGAAGAGTTGGGCATCGACAAGCACCCCAACCTGCATCTTGTTGAGTATGACCTGACCGACTTGTCTTCCAGCATCCGGTTGCTTCAGAACACTGGCGCAACCGAGGTGTACAACCTCGCCGCCCAGAGCTTCGTAGGGGTTTCCTTCGAGCAGCCGCTGACCACTCTGGACATCACCGGTGCAGGCGCCGTGAACCTGCTGGAAGCTATCAGGATCGTCAATCCTAAGATCCGCTTCTACCAAGCTTCGACCTCGGAGTTGTTCGGCAAGGTGCAGGCCATTCCGCAAGCCGAAACCACACCGTTCTATCCCCGCAGCCCTTATGGTGTTGCCAAGCTCTACGCGCACTGGATGACAATCAACTACCGCGAGTCATACGGAATATTCGGCTGCAGCGGCATCTTGTTCAATCATGAATCTCCCCTGCGCGGACGTGAGTTCGTGACTCGGAAAATCACCGATTCGGTGGCCAAGATCAAACTGGGCAAACTCGACGTGCTAGAGCTCGGCAACATCGATGCGAAGCGTGATTGGGGCTTCGCCAAGGAATATGTCGAAGGCATGTGGCGCATGTTGCAGGCGGACGAACCCGATGTTTTTGTGCTTGCAACCAACCGAACCGAAACCGTGCGTGACTTCGTGACACTGGCATTCAAGGCGGTTGATGTCGAACTCCAATGGGAAGGCTCCGGCGAACAGGAGCAAGCCACCGACGCGGCAACCGGCAAGGTCGTTGTACGGGTCAACCCGAAGTTCTATCGCCCGGCAGAAGTCGACCTTCTGATCGGCGATCCGCAGAAGGCCAAGGACGTGCTGGGCTGGGAGCCTAAAACGACACTCGAGCAACTGTGCCGCATGATGGTTGACGCCGATATGCGCCGCAATCAGCAGGGCTTTTCGTTCTAGGGCCTTCGACCGGCGGCTTACCGCTCTTGATCAGGCACTCGGCTGAGATCAGGTTACCCAGATGGGGTAGCCACGCAGGATAGCCAGCCGATACCCGATCCGGAGCGGCCTGTTCGTGGTCCCAGCGGTTGGGGCCGGCTCTGCTGGCACACCGAGCCCGCGTTGGCGTTACGGCACCGCTCGCCCTAAATGGAGCCGTTGACGGTAACCGTAACGCCATATCCCACGCCTATACCAAGGCTTTGCATCGCCGTAGAAACTGGAATTTCATCCTATCGGGAAGATCATGCGTAAAGTGCTGATTACCGGCGCCACTGGTTTTACTGGCCGCTACATGGCAGAAGAGCTGGCAGGCTGCGGCTACGAGGTCCATGGCCTCAGCTATCGTCAACCCGTCGGCGAACTGCCTGCGGCTATTTCAGCCGTCCATTGCTGCGCACTGAACAATGCAGAGCTGCTACGAGCTTTGCTGACGGAAATACGCCCAACCTATGTTGTGCACTTGGCGGCGGTCTCGTTCGTCGCACACAGCGATGCGGATGCAATCTACACAGCCAACCTGCTCGGCACTCGCCATCTGCTGGAAGCGTTACGTACCACCGCTGCGACCGAACTCGAAGGCGTGCTGCTAGCCAGCAGCGCAAACGTCTATGGAAACGCTACCGAAGGCGTCCTGGATGAGTCGTCGCCCTTTGCTCCGGCCAATGATTACGCTGTGAGCAAAGCTGCCATGGAGTTCCTCGCGAGGCTCTACCAGGATCGCTTACCGCTGATAGTCAGCCGCCCGTTCAACTACACGGGCGTCGGACAGGCTGAGCAATTTCTCATTCCGAAAATCGTGACGCACACGCGCCGGCGGGCCGCGGTCATTGAGCTCGGCAATCTGGATATCGCCCGCGATTTCTGCGATGTCCGTCAGGTTGTCCAAGCCTATCGACGCTTGCTCGAAACACCGGCTGCGATTGGCCAAACCGTCAATATCTGTTCTGGATCAGCCTATACGCTGGAGTACGTACTCGAACAGGCAGCGGCCATCTCCGGTCACCGCATGGAGGTCCGGGTCAATCCAGCGTTCGTGCGTAGCGCGGATGTGAAGAACCTGTTCGGCAGCAGAGCCAAACTGGACTCACTGATTGGCGACATGTCCCGAATCGAATTGAAGGAAACGCTGCGATGGATGATCGAGCATCCCTCCGCAGCGAGCGCATGACCTAATCAGCTTTTTACTACCAGCATCGAGGTGGCGGATCTCGGTCTATGGCGGTACTCGCCCCCTAAGTGCACCAAACAGTGAGTTTAAAAGTGCCTTGCTCGGCGACCTACCGTGCTTAGTGGGGCCAATTAACCTTATCTGGCCAGGCAATAACAATGTCCGAAACCGTCACTCGCATGTTTTTTAATTTCTATTCGCTTGCCGACAGCAGCGTTGCAGCCCCGCCTCATTTATGCACATCCGTCGTGAACCGCAGAGAAACGGAGCGGTCTATGGCTACTGTGAGCAACGCAGCGCCTTCTTCCTATAGGGGAAAGACGCTAACCCAAGGTTGAGCGGAACCTATTCAGTGGCTCATCCAGCATCGATCTCACAAAGAGTCTGAAGGTATACCTCTCAGAGCTTGCAGTAGCGGCATCAGGAACAGCTGAGATTGGATGCGTTTGTAGCACCGCCGAAAGAGCTTCGGCGATTGACGATAGACGAGTCAGTGTCGGCTTGCTCCTTCAGCTAAAGGTGAATTGCGCTGTTTCACTTCGTAAAAACAACTATTCCGTCAAGGATGAAGAAACCATGAAACCACTATTTGCTCTCGCTTTCTCTTCCGTGCTGGTGTTGCAGGGATGCGTATTCTCTCCTGGTCAGCACCTGGATCCCGATCAGTTCAAAGACGGCGCAGAAACGGAAGATGGCACCGTCCAGCTGATGCGCATTACCCCTGAAATGCTCAAGGGCGAAGTCTCTTCCGACCAAGGCACCTCCAGCAAGCAAGAGCTACTGAGCTTTAAGCCCGAGGCTTACCGCATCGGCGCCAATGACCTTCTCTACATCACCGTCTGGGACCATCCTGAACTGACCGCTCCTTCGGGCCCGCAACAGCAGCTGGATGCTAACGGTCGCCTGGTTCGTCCGGATGGCACCCTGTTCTACCCCTACATCGGGAACATCGAAGCAGCAGGCAAAACCATCGAGCAACTTCGCTCCGATATTTCCAAAAGGCTGGCCAATTACATCGACAGCCCTCAAGTCGACGTCAGCCTGCTGCGTTTCGGTAGCCAGCGCATCGTGCTCTCCGGCGCATTCAATACGGCTGGCGAAGTCGAAGTGACTACCGCTCCGATGACCATCATGCAGGCTATTGGTCAGGCCGGTGTCGATACCGAAACGGCGGATCTGTCCGGTCTGATGCTCAAGCGTGACGGCCGTGAGTACATGCTCGATCTCGACGATCTGAACCGTCCGGACTCCTGGCTGCACAAGGTTTATCTGAAGGACGGCGACCAGCTCCATCTGCCGTACAACGATCAGAAAAAGGTCTACGTTCTGGGCGAGGTGGTGAATCCGCAAGCCATGACATTCAAGGCAACCAGTCTCAACTTGATGGATGCTATCGGCACCGCAGGCGGCATCCGTCAGGACACCGCCGATGGCGAAGCGGTTTACGTTATTCGTGGCGCAGAGAATATCGCCACTGAAAAAGCCACAGTGTTCCAGCTGAATGCCGAATCCCCTGCGGCCTTCGCTCTGGCTCAACACTTCCCACTGCAACCGCAGGACGTCGTGTTCGTTGGACCGGCCGGTATCACTCGCTGGAACCGTTTCATCAGCCAGCTGCTGCCGTCAGCTAGCGTCATCGGTACCGGCGCTGCGTTCAACCGGTAACACAAGTAATCATCAGGCCTGAATCGGCCTGATCAAAACCGCAGTCAGCCCCAGAGCGACTGCGGTTTTTTTTTACGCTATCGAACCCGCCCGAGCCGCCATACCTAACCCTCCTTCAACTACTCAGTTGGGATCGTCGGGTCGTCTTCGAACATATCGATGTCGTCATCGTTGACTTCCGTTTCTTCTGGATCGGACATTGGCGCATCGTTGATGCTAGCGCCGTCCGGATCGCCCGGAAGGGGCTCGTCGCTGCTCGCATCATTCGCAGCTACTAGCCTTCCAATATTGCCCTGTGTTCCCCACAAGATTTCGTCTCGCATGACTCACCTCGCTACAGGCCGCCAGTGACCTAGAGTTTCGAGCCATACGAGCGCGGATCGTGCGTGTCCGCCAGTCGGCCCCACCAGCTGCTGCGTAACGTACTAAAGGTGCTGGCGCAGCGCAGAAATTGATCAAGCTCGCATGTAGTAGCGTCAGGCGTGAAACTCCCGTCAATCAACGGGGCTTTTTCGCAGACGTCCTCAGTCACCTCCTACGCTCCACCGCCACCATTCAGTGACCGAAGCAGGGTCGGTGGTCAACTTTCAAATGCATCGCAGAGCAGCTGCTCAGCAAAGACAGACGGGACAATGCCGCGGCGTCTGACTCTTGCAGAGCTCACTCGGTAGCGCCGCATGGCAGCCTGGCGCACGAAGCGCTCGCTCTCCTGATAAACTTGCCAGCCTTTTTTCGAGGCGACTGGTCGAACAGATACTCCAGTCGGCCTGCAACGCGCTCTGATGGTCGCTATTTCGCCACAGCCACCCGGCATAAACGTGTTGAAACAGCTAGAGCGCGTCCGAAAGACTCAGCCGGAAAGCCGCATGAACGCTAGCTACAAGCCCGTTACCAGACCCTCTCAACTACCGCGCCGATTCTCCGTTGCGCCAATGATGGATTGGACTGACAGGCACTGTCGGTATTTTCTGCGCCAGCTTTCTAGGCACGCCCTGCTTTATACCGAGATGGTCACCACCGGCGCATTGATCAACGGCGATGCCGATCGCTTCCTCCGTCATGATGAAGCGGAGCATCCGTTGGCGCTACAGCTTGGCGGCAGCGTGCCCGGTGATCTCGCTATCTGCGCAAAGATGGCCGAAGCGGCTGGTTATGACGAGGTGAATCTCAACGTCGGATGCCCCAGCGACCGCGTGCAGAACAACCTGATCGGCGCGTGCCTGATGGGCTATCCGGGACTGGTCGCCGATTGCGTGAAAGCGATGCGAGATGCGGTCGATATCGATGTAACAGTCAAGCACCGCATCGGTATCAACGGACGCGACAGCTATGCCGAACTTTGTGATTTCGTTGGACAGGTCCGAGAGGCAGGCTGCCGCAGTTTTACCGTTCATGCCCGTATTGCGATTCTGGAAGGACTCTCACCGAAGGAGAATCGGGAGGTGCCGCCCCTTCGCTATGACGTTGCGCAACAATTGAAGCGCGACTTCCCGGATCTGGAAATCATCCTCAACGGCGGCATCAAGACGCTGGACCAATGTGAAGCCCACCTTGAGCAGTTCGATGGGGTAATGCTCGGACGCGAGGCTTATCACAATCCTTACCTGCTAGCGCAGGTTGATGCCAGGCTGTTTGGCAGCCAAGAGCCGACTATCACCCGCGCCGATGCACTGCGACGGATGCGCCCTTATATTCAGAATCATCTTGATAGCGGCGGCTCGATGCATCACGTTACCCGTCATGTTCTAGGCCTGGGCCAGGGTTTCCCCGGAGCTAGACGTTTTCGCCAGTTGCTATCGGTCGACATCCACAAAACCAAGGAGCCACTGGCGCTGCTCGATCAAGCGACCGCGCTGCTCGAAGGACACTGATTCAGTCGCCGGGAACACGCGACCGCATTTTTGATCCAACAGCTGCCCCACCCGGACCATCCGATCCAAATGGCGCGATGGCCACGGATTCAAGTTACGTCAACCAAAGGATAGAGCGCCCATATGACGTCCAAGCTGGAACAACTCAAGCAATTCACCACCGTGGTTGCCGACACCGGCGACCTCGAAGCCATCGCCCGCCTCCAACCGGTTGATGCGACCACCAACCCATCGCTTCTGCTCAAAGCCGCCGCCCTGCCCCGCTACGCCGATCACTTGCAGGCGGCTATGTCCAACTGCAAGGGCGACATTGGCCTGGGCTGCGATCTGTTCGCCGTCGCGGTTGGTCAAGAAGTGCTCAAGTTGATCCCGGGTCGGATCTCCACGGAAGTCGATGCAAGGCTTTCCTTCGATTCACAGGCCATGGTTCAGCGCGGCGAACGCCTGATCGGCCTGTACGAGGAGGCCGGTGTATCCCGCGACCGCGTATTGATCAAACTGGCCTCGACCTGGGAGGGCATTCGTGCCGCAGAGCAGCTAGAAAAGTCGGGAATCCAGACCAACCTGACGCTGCTGTTCTCTTTCACGCAGGCAGTCGCCTGTGCCGAGGCCGGTGTATTTCTAATTTCACCCTTCGTCGGTCGTATCTATGACTGGTACAAAAAATCCGAAGGTCGTGATTACGTCGGTGACGAAGATCCAGGCGTACAGTCGGTCAGCCGGATTTACGACTACTACAAGGCACACGGTTACGAGACCGTCGTGATGGGCGCCAGCTTTCGCAATGCGGGGCAGATCGAAGCGCTTGCCGGCTGTGATCGACTGACCATCAGTCCCGAGCTGCTGAGCCAGTTGGCGCAGGAGGAAGGCACTCTGGAGCGCAAGCTGTCACCGGGCCGTCGATCGGAGCCACGCATTACGCTGGACGAACGCAGCTTCCGCTGGGGATTGAACGAAGATCCAATGGCGACTGAGAAGCTGGCCGAGGGGATTCGGCAGTTCGCGAGGGATCAGGAAAAGCTCGAAGCGCTCCTACCAACGAAGCTGTAGTTCAGGACCGCTCCAACGCCGTCACGAGGTCGCGAAAGGCCTCGCGGTTGGATTCGTTGAGGCTCATCAGAATCCGGTGCGCCTCAAGTACCTTGTCTTTCACGACTTCCTCAGACTGATCCTGGCTTGGCAGGTCGGCCAATTGCTCAGGCGACGGCAGCGGTTGGTCGACAATGTTGAAGACCTGATCGAAGCCCATCGACTGCAGAAGACGCGTAATGTCTGCGTGGGTGGTGACCAATGTTGGCAGCATTCCGATCTTCTGCCGCGAAAGTATGGAAAGTTTGGCGAGCAGGCCTAGCGTCGTGCTGTCGATGCTACGGCTTTCGGTGAGGTCGATAACGATCGATGAGAAATTGCGTGACGAAAAGATCTTCTCGATCGTTGCGTCCAGCGCCGAGCAAAGTGTCAGGCGAATCTCACCGACGAACTTAAGAACGAATGTACCGTTCTGCTCAGCAAACTGGATTTTACCAGTGCTCATGCAAGGTTCCTGCTCAGTACCAACAACGCGATGTCATCGGGCATATCCTCTAGATCGGCTAGGCCCAAAACCCGCTGTAGCCCGCCCAGCGTGCCGCCTGCTTCGCGAATCAAACCGGGCAGCCCAGCCTCTTTATCTTTGAGGGTATCGCCCGGCAAAAGGTCCAAAATGCCATCGGAAAGTAACGTCAGGCTGAAAGATTCAGGCAACTCTATCTCGTAATTATCATAGGTCGCTTCGACGAACAAACCGACCGGTAGACCTTTCCCTTCGAGATACTTGGCGACGCCGTCGGCGTATATCACCGGCATCGGAAGGTGGCCACCGATACTGTAATGCAGCACGTTGCGCTCTTGATCGATCACGCCGCCCAGCATCGTGACGTGCTTGCCGAGTTTGCAATTGATCAGCCCACGATTGATGTGGTCAAGCACCTCGGACGGCTTGAACGCGCGCAGCGCTCTGCCCCGCCGGGATTCGTAGAGCAGGCGCGTGGTCATGAACTTCAACAGGACCGTGACGAATGCAGAGGAGGCACCATGGCCAGACACATCCGCCAGATAGAAGCCAATGCGGTGCTCGTCGACGCGAAAATAGTCGACGAAATCACCTGAGAGGTAGAGCGAGGGGATGATCTGATGGGCGAACTGAAATTCGTCGAGGTTGCAGGGCGTGACCGGCAGCATGTTCATCTGCACCTGGCGGCCGGCATCTTGATCTTCCTGCAGCAGATGCAAGCTCGCCTGCAGATCGCGGTTAGCCGTTTCCAGCTGCTCGCGGTAGCGCCTGTTCTCCAGACGCAAGCGCGAACGATCGAGCGCTCGACGGACTGAGTGTTCGAGCATCGCCAGATCTTCGAGGGGCTTGATCAAATAATCAGCTGCGCCCAATCGCAGAGCCTCGACGGCATCGCTCATCACACCTGCACCTGAGACCACGATGACCGGAAGGTCAGCCTGGCGCTCACTGATCAGCCGGATCAGCTCAAGACCATCCATTTGCGGCATGCGCAGATCGCAAATCACCAGATCAGGGTGTTCCGCGTCGAACAGCTCCACTCCACGCGGTCCGTTAGGCGCCTGCAGGACCTTGAAACCGCTGTCATCCAGATAGGCAGCCAGGCTGGCTCGTACCACATCGTCGTCATCTATGATCAGCAGCGTCGCGCTTGGGTTATGCATGTTCCTACCAGGCGGTATCGCCAGGATGATTGGCGAAAGCATCGGCCCTGCGCGCGCGCTGGGCATGGGATCTTTTCAAGGCGCAGACGGTACTCCCATACGATCTGTGTTTCAAGCCAGGCGCGGTCCCTGCGTCTGTCCTTTACAGGCGGAATTGACGGGCGTTATAAGAACCGACGAAACAAGAACTCAGAGGACGAAACAATGACTCAGCGAGATCGAGACTACAGTGAAAAACGCGACTTCATTCGCATGAATGTCGAGACCGCAATCACCCTGACGCAGGGTGACCAGCGCTACGAGGCAACCTGCCTGGACCTTTCCAGCACGGGGATGCAGGTGGTCGCAGCGACCCGCTTGCAGATGGGTGACAAAGTCCATGTGCATATCCCCTCGGAGCACAGCGAACTGAAGGGCCTGGACGCTGAAACAGAAGTGGTACGGGTCGGCACGCAGGAGGATGGACGGCAAAGTCTAGGCCTGGCCATCCTTTCGATGAGCTGAGAATCGTTTGACGCGAACGCCTTGGCATGGCCGTGGCGTGACGAGGCGGACGGACCGCACTGGCCGAGCCAATGCGGTCCGAGCGACGGTTAGAAGTCGTCTTCGACCTGACCATCCTGCGTGCGGAATTCGCGGTTCTGCAGATAAGCGTTGCGCACGAAGATATACCGGTCGCCAGTGATCATTTTTTCTGCCGAGAGCAAATCGGCACGCAGGTCGACAACGTTGACGGCTCGCGTCACATTGCGTGTCGGCACATGGTCCATGTACGGATATGGCTGCAGCAACGAATCGGGCACGCGTCCTGCCGCATCGCGCACGGTGCTCGGCCCCAGCAGTGGCAACACCACATACGGCCCACTGCCCAGCCCCCAGGCGCCCAGCGTCTGTCCGAAGTCCTCATCATTCTTCTGCAAGCCCATACGGGTCGCGACGTCAAAGAAGCCCAGTACGCCAAAGGTGCTGTTGAAAAGGATGCGGCTGGTATCGATCCCTGCGTCACGGACCTTGCCCTGCAGCAGGTCATTGGTCAGCACCACGACGTCGCCTAGATTGCTGAATATGTTGCCAATGCCATCCTCGAGGACGTTTGGCGTGATCTTCTGATAGCCCTGCGCAAGCGGCTTGAGCGTATAGGTATCGACCTTGTCGTTGAAGGTGAAGATCGCCCGGTTGACATTTTCCCAAGGATCCTCCTCGGCTGCCTGCACTGACGAAGCGCCGAACATCCCCAGCACAACGACGAAGGCAACAGTGAAGTTCTCTACCCAATCCTTGCTGATCAATCGCATCGCAGGCTTCTCCTTTATTCGTATGCGGGTGGCTGCCCATCAAAGCGCAGCAGTATAAATCTAATCACACCGCTCCCGGCAGCAGGCGGACATGCGGACATGCGGACATGCGGATCAGTAGCGGCGAACTTCACCGCACTCTACCCAATCAAATCAACGACAAGGCTGGGCCGCTGGTTTAACCTGATCTCATAGTGCCTTGGCGGAAGCTGGCCCCGAAAAAATCACAGAGGGATGAAATATGCCGGAACATGATCTGCAGTCACAGCTTGCGGAGCTGCGTAGTCAACTAGCCTCGGACGCACCGCTTACGGAAGAAGAGCGCGCGTCGCTCCAGCTGATTGCTCAGGACATCGAGCTGCGCCTAGCCAACCAGGGCGTAGTCGATCACCAGAACGACTCACTGGTCGATGGCGTCAACCTGGCGGTCGAGCGTTTCGAAGTCAGCCATCCCAATACCGCCATGACGCTGCGCAACATCATGCAAACATTGGCGAACATGGGTATCTGAGCGAAACTTGCTCGAGCTATCAGAGCGTGGAAGGGTCCACGCTCTCCGACCGCAGCGTTTATTGCCGAACCTGCCGGCCATTGTCTGGCAATACGTCGTGAGTGCTGCGGTACGGATTGATATCCAGCCCGCCGCGACGCACATAGCGTGCGTGAACGCTCAGTCGATCAGGTGTCAGCACGCGCTGCAAGTCGAGGAAGATCCGCTCAACGCACTGTTCATGAAAGTCCGCGTGTTGGCGAAAGCTCACTAGATAGGCGAGCAGGCTGCCGTGGTCCAGCGCGGCGCCCCGATATTCGATCACCACTGTGCCCCAGTCCGGTTGCCCGGTGACGGGGCAGTTGGATTTCAGCAGGTGGCTGTAGACGCGCTCTTCGACCTGACGCCCTGAGTCGCTGCGTAGTAGCTCGGGGCGCGGTGAATCATAGTCTTCGATGGTGACATCCAGATCATCGATACAGAGCCCGTCTAGCGCTGCAATCCCCTCTTCAGCCACTTCGTCCAGCGTCCGCAGGCGAACGCCGACGGGTTTACCCGCAGCGGCTGACAAATCCCGCGCCATAACGTCCACGAGCGCCTGCCGGCTCTCAAAAACCGACTGGTTCAGAGAGTTCAGATAGAGCTTGAAGGACTTGGATTCGATGATGTTGGGCGAGTCGGCAGGAATGCTGAACTCACCAATGGCCACCACCGGTTTGCCAGACGGCAACAGCCAGGACAGCTCGTAGCAGTTCCAGATATCGACGCCACCATAGGGCAAGGTTTCGGCTGTCAGCCCCAGCTCGGCCCACTTCGGTGCGCGGGGGATGGGAAAGAGTTGCTCAGGACTGTAGGTCGCAACATAGGCGCTGGATTTGCCCAGCGGGGATAGTTCGGCGGGGTGCTGCATGGCGGAAACCTGTGCGAAAAACGGCCGCAAGTGTATCGGTTCCCGCCCGGTTTATCATGACCCGGCCGCCGTTCGCTCCCGAAACGGTCGGCCGTTAACGTAAAACTACTGGCGCATGCCTCGGCCACTCTTGAGCAAGTGAATGCACCACAGGTACATGCATGCTGCCGCCACAGCCATGAAACTGATGGCGATGCCGATACGGATATCCGAGACGCCCAGGATGCCGTAACGGAACGCGTTGACCATGTGCAGGATGGGGTTGGCGAGCGACAGCGTCTGCCAGAACGGCGAGAGCAGATTGATCGAGTAGAACACGCCACCCAGATAGGTCAGCGGGGTCAGCACGAAAGTCGGAATGATCGAGATGTCGTCAAAGTTGCGCGCGAAAACCGCGTTGATGAAACCGCCCAAGGCGAAGATCGTCGATGTAAGGGTGATCACCAGCAGCGTGACGCCAAGATGATGGACCTGCAGATCGGTGAAGAACATCGACAGCAGCGTCACGATGAACGCCACGGCCAGGCCGCGTGTAATGCCGCCCAGAGCGAATCCGATGAGAATTACGTGAGGCGATACCGGCGACACCAGCAACTCTTCAATGGATCGCTGGAACTTGCTGCTGAAGAAGCTGGAAACCACGTTGCTGTAGGAGTTGGTGATCACCGACATCATGATCAGTCCTGGGACGATGTACTCCATGTACGTGAAGCCATCCATCTCGCCGATCCGCGCGCCGATGAGATTTCCAAAGATGACGAAGTACAACACCATGGTGATGGCCGGGGGCAGCAACGTCTGCGGCCAGATCCGCGTGTAGCGGCGGATTTCGCGATGGACGATGGTCTGCAGGGCAACCAGATTGGGCCGAAATTCTGCGTTCATTTGGCCCCCTGCGGCAGGTTGTTTTCCACCATGGAGACGAACAGTTCTTCAAGCCGATTGGTCTTGTTGCGAAGGCTCAACACTTCGATCCCTTGCGCTGAAAGCATACGGAACAGATCGGTCACGCCCTGGCTCTTGTCCACCTGCACCTCAAGGGTGTGGTGATCGACCAGGCGTGCCGGGTAGTTGCCCAACTCGGGCGGCACCAGCTGTGACTCCTTGAGATCGAGCAGAAAGGTTTCGACATGCAGCTGCTTGAGCAGCTCGCGCATGCTGGTGTTCCTGACGATATTGCCGCGATCGATGATCCCGATATTGCGGCACAGTTGTTCAGCCTCTTCCAGATAATGCGTGGTGAGGATGATGGTGATGCCTTCACGGTTCAGTTCGGTGAGGAACGACCACATCGAGCGGCGCAGCTCAATATCGACGCCCGCGGTCGGCTCGTCGAGAATCAGCAGCCGCGGCCGGTGAATCAGCGCGCGGGCGATCATCAAACGCCGTTTCATGCCGCCAGACAGCATGCGCGAGGACACATCGCGCTTGTCCCACAGCCCCAGCTGGTTGAGGTACTGCTCGGCGCGTTCCTTGGCGACTTTTGCCGGAATGCCGTAGTAACCGGCCTGGGTGACGAGAATGTCGAATGCCTTCTCGAACTGGTTGAAGTTGAATTCCTGTGGCACCACACCCAGGCAACGCTTGAGCCCGGACGGGTCGCGGTCAAGGTCGTGACCGAACACGTTGACTGTGCCGCCGGTCTTGTTCACCAGCGTGGACAGGATGCCGATAGTGGTGGACTTGCCGGCGCCGTTGGGGCCCAGCAAGGCAAAAAAATCGCCTTCAGCCACGTCCAGGTCAATGCCCTTGAGGGCCTCGAAGCCGTTTCCGTAAACCTTGGTCAACTGCCGAATGGACAGAGCAGTAGTCATATAAGAGTGCACACAACGCAGAGAGATTCAGAATAGATAAGGGCACACCGGGGTAATTGCAACGCCGAAACCAAAACGGCGGCTGGTAGCCAATGCGCACTGGCGAATAAACAGGGTCGCACGGAGCGGTCACATTCGAACTCCCCTGTTGCAGTCCGGTCATTATCTGAAACCAAACGCGTCGTCCTGTCCCTTCACCCTGCACTCCTCAAAAGCCTATGCTCAAGAAGGACGCCATTCGACTAACAAGGAAAACCACATGACCCTGCTCTGGCTGCTCGTGTTACTCATCGGCATCGCCGTGATTGCTCACTTACGGGTCTCCCCCGTCCCCGCGCTGGCTATCGTTGCGGCTTATCTGATTCTTATGGGCGCGGCCGAGGAGACGCCGGCCTGGCTGATGGTCATCCTCTGGCTGGTGCTGATTGCCTTCGCGGTGCCTTTACTGGTGGCCGATCTGCGCATCAAGTATTTCAGCGGCCCCATGTTCGACTGGTTCAAGAAGGTCCTACCGCCTATCTCCGACACCGAGCGTGATGCCATTGACGCTGGCACGGTCTGGTGGGACGGACAGTTGTTCAGCGGCAAACCGGATTGGGACGTGCTGCTCGGCTATCCAAAGGCCGTGCTTACCGAGGAAGAACAAGCCTTCGTCGATGGTCCGACGGAAACCCTATGCGCCATGGTCAGCGACTGGGAGATCGGCCAGCGCATGGACCTCCCTCAGGAAGCGTGGGATTACATCAAGGCAGAAGGCTTCTTTGCGCTCATCATTCCCAAGGAATACGGCGGCAAAGGCTTTTCAGCCTACGCCCACTCACAGATCGTCATGAAGCTGGCCACCCGCAGCGGCGACCTGGCGACCACCGTGATGGTGCCCAACTCTCTCGGCCCGGCCGAGCTGTTGATGCACTACGGCACCGACGAGCAGCGCAACCATTACCTGCCACGTCTGGCCAATGGCACGGACATACCCTGCTTCGCCCTGACCGGGCCCTACGCTGGCTCCGACGCCGGCGCGATGAACGACAGTGGCGTGATCTGTCGCGGCCAATGGGAAGGCGAAGAAGTGCTCGGGCTGCGTCTGAACTGGGAGAAGCGCTACATCACCCTCGGTCCGGTCGCCACGCTACTTGGTGTCGCCTTCAAGACTTACGACCCGGAGCACCTGCTAGGGGACGAGGAAGAACTGGGCATCAGCCTGGCGCTGATTCCGACCGATACCGCTGGCGTCGAAATCGGTCGCCGTCACCTGCCCCTTGGCGCCGCGTTCATGAACGGCCCGAACTGGGGTAAAGATGTGTTCGTGCCCCTGGAAGCGATCATTGGCGGGCGCGACATGATCGGCAAAGGCTGGATGATGCTGATGAACTGCCTCTCGGTCGGGCGTTCGATTTCACTACCTGCTACCGGTGCCAGTGCGGCCAAAACCTGCAGCTACGTCAGCGGGCGATACGCGCAGATCCGCGAGCAATTCAACGTACCGCTGTCAGCATTCGAAGGTATCCAGGAACCGCTTGCGCGAATCGGCGGCAACGCCTGGTTGATGGACAGCGCGCGGATTCTGACCGCCAACGCGGTCGACCTGGGAGAAAAGCCGTCGGTGCTTTCGGCCATCCTCAAATATCACCTCACCGAGCGCGGCCGCGGGTGCATCACCGACGCCATGGATATCCACGGCGGCAAGGGCATCATCATGGGACCGAACAACTACCTCGGCCGCATGTGGTTGTCGGCGCCCATTTCGATCACGGTCGAAGGGGCGAACATTCTCTCGCGCAACCTGATGATCTTCGGCCAAGGCGCGATCCGCTGCCATCCATTCGTGCTTCGCGAAATGGAACTGGTTCATGAGCCTGACCGCGATGCTGCCATCAAGAAGTTCGATACGCTGCTGATGCAGCACATCGGTTTCGCCGTCAGCAACACAGCTAGCACACTGGTACTTGGCCTGACCTTCGGACTGTTCGGGAAGGCGCCAGGCAACGAACTGACCCGACCGTATTTCCGATCCCTGGATCGGATTGCAGCGGCATTCGCCATGCTCGCCGACCTTTCCATGATGTTGCTAGGCGGCGAGCTCAAGCGCCGTGAACGGCTCTCGGCGCGCCTGGGTGATGTGCTAAGCCACCTGTATCTGGCGTCGGCAGCGCTCAAGCGCTACCACGATCTTGGTCATCCGGCCGAGCAAGCGCCGCTACTGCGCTGGGCGATGGAAGACTGCCTGTGCAAAGCCGAGCAGGCCCTCGCCGACACGCTGGCCAACTTCCCCAACCGCCTGCTTGGCGGCCTATTGAAGGTGTTGGTGTTTCCCTTTGGCGCTCGCCACAAAGGGCCGTCAGATGAGCTGGATACCGAAGTCGCTGGCATTCTCGGGCGTCCGGAAGGCGATCCCGCCTTGGAGCAGATCCTGGAGGGCGTCTACCGCCCACATGGCAGCGACGAAGCTTTGGGTGCGCTGCGAGACGCGTTCGATACCCTGGCGGCCGCGCAGCCACTGCAGAAGAAGCTGCACAAAGCGCTCAAGGCGGGCGATTTCAAGCCCACTGCCGGCGAGGATCCGATCAGCGCCGCCCTCGCGGCTGGCGTACTGGATGCCGCCGAAGCGCAGCAGCTCACCGCTGCAGAGGCGGCACGCCGCAAGGTCATCAGCGTGGATGATTTCGACAAGGAGCCGTTGGAGCTAACCGAAGGCAAGGTTCGCTAGCAACTGCTGGCGACTCGTTTACTACCAACCCGATGGTCCCTGCCAAGCGTCGCGCGCAACACGCGGCGCTTGGCAAGCCACCTTTCCAACCAATGTCTGTCGCCCTGCAGGCAGCACCCTCAGCTAATGCCTGCTCCACGTGAGAGCGCCCCGCCTTCTTCAAGACACGTGACCCCGCCGCAGCAATCCGACCTGCGTACCGAACCCAGTCCCATGACTCGAGTCAACTAGACACGCCCCCAATTAACCCGCGCACCTCTATAATCGCGCGCCCAATCGACTCAGGTGAACCATGGCCAACCCTTATCACGATCACAACCTGGCGCTTCTGGCCCATCTGCGTGGCATCCTGCTTGCCATGGGTGAAACCGAACAGGTTTCGGAAGAAAGCCATGCGTTGTTTCTCGAGCGGTTCGACGAGCTGATCATGAACCTTCAGAACGTGCCGGAAGAACGGCACATGGGCCAAGACATGATCTGCCAGGTCTTTCACCGCTACCCGCAGATTGCACATCTGGTTCCGCGTGATCTGCTCTGGTACTTCGGCGGCGACTGCCTTCACTTCATGCCGGACGAAGAGATCGAAATCTTCCAGCGGCTGGAAGAGCGTCGCTATGAAGCGGAGCAGAACGACGAACCGTTCGACTGGAATATGGAAAGACAACTCATGAGCATGCCGGAAGAGAGCCCACGGCACTGAACCGCTAGCAGTCGTTCGGCGTCCCGTAAGACGGGGCCTACTACTGCCGGGAAGGGTTAGCGCCCCCTTGGCACCACCCTTCCCAGCTGCCGTTCAGAAGGCTCGACCCGAGCTGGTTAAAGCCGGTTAGCGGCCACGGCAGCCAGGTTCGGATCTGTACCAAATTCACGCCAGACGTCCTTCACATTGGCCACGGCGCCACTCCGCGGTGCTGTGGTGGTTTCGGTCTTGCCGGACGTCGCCAGTTATCGCTGCGCAACTAGCTTTCAAGTTTCGAAGTCGTGTGCCGGATGATCGAAGCTGGCGTTCGCAGCATCCCGAATCGGCTGTACTCCGGCAGAGCCGTACCATGCAGCAGCGTTGGTGACGCAGGGCTAACCCTGGGCAGTTCGCGAGCGCAGCATTCCGGTTCACGAAATGGATCAACCCGGCCAACGCTGGACGGCGTGACGCTTGTGAGCAGCCTGCCGAATTGCTGTGCATCGTCCAAACGCCCTGCTCGGTAATGCGCGGGCATTGGTCGCGGGGATGATGCCGGGACAAAACGGAAACTTTGGGCCAAGCTTGTAGCTCAAGGTTTGTGTTTGGCTGACCAGAGCGTCACTCAGCACGGCCGGGGGGGTACCGGTTTCAGGCTGGACGAGCAGCCGACACAAGCGCTTCAAGGAAATTCCGCTTCGTTTTGAATCCTCGGCCAAAGATGCTGCCCAAGCTGCATAGGCCAATGCGTCGACAATCAGATACTCAAGTGATTCAGTCACTTATGGATATAACGGCACGCCGCTCGCGACATGGCAGCCTGCCTTCACGGATAAATTTGCTCAAGGTTGTTTTGTTATGACGTCGTTACTAGCCCCCATCAGCTCGCTGCTGGGTGGAGTTGCATTCCTCCTGCTCGGCCATGGATTGCTGAACACGCTGCTGACGCTGCGCGGCATCGAAGAAGGCTACTCCACTGGGTTGATCGGCCTGCTGATGTCCGGCTACTTCGCCGGGTTTCTCGTCGGCACTTGGCTGGCGCCTTCGCTTATCCGGCGTATCGGCCACATCCGAACCTTCGCTTTCTATGCCGCCCTCGCCTCGATCGCCGTGCTGCTTCACGTGCTGATCGTGAATCCATGGGTGTGGTTGGTGCTGCGCGTGATGTATGGCGTCGCCCTGGTCACGCTGTACATGGTTATCGAAAGTTGGCTCAACGCGCAGGTCAGCGGAGAAAAACGCGGTCAGGTGTTTGCGCTGTACATGGCCGTCAACCTTGGCTCGCTGGCCGCCGCTCAGCAATTGCTGAGCCTGGACAGCCCCATGAACTTCACGCTTTTTGCGCTGGCTGCAATCTTGATCTGCGCCGCGCTGATGCCGATTACCCTGACACGCCAGGCACAACCCGCGCAGCCCGACATGCCGGCGACCGACCTCTTGCAGTTGGCTCGAATCGCCCCGCTGCCGCTGATGGCCGCCGGGATCTCCGGCCTGACGCTTGGAGGTTTCTGGGGGCTGGCGCCGGTCTACGCCTCGCAGAGCGGTTTCGACGCCTCGGGCGTAGGTCTGCTGATGAGTATCACCATTCTCGGGGGTGCCGTTCTGCAATGGCCCATCGGGCTGTTTTCCGATAAGCATGATCGTCGACTGGTCTTGCTCTGGGTTGTGGCAATCGCTGCGGTGATTGGCGGTCTGATTACCCCCCTGACCTCCGGCCCCCTGCTGCTGGGGATGATGTTCGTCTGGGGGGGGCTGGCGTTTTCCATCTACTCGATCGCCGTGGCTCAGATGGTTGACCAGCTGCACCCGGACGAGATCCTGTCGGGCTCCAGCGGCCTGTTGCTGGCAAACGGTTTCGGCGCTGCCTTTGGCCCGGTGATAGCAGGCGGCCTGATGAGCTTTTTCGGACCCAAGGCGCTGCCGGTGTTCTTCGCGGTCACCCTGGCGTTTCTGGCCCTCTATTCCTACTTCCGCTCGCGCCGCGTATTCGATCTGGTAACCGAGCCGCACGGCCATTTCACACCGATGTTGCGCACCAGCCATACCGTGCTCGAATTGATGCCCGATACGCCGGAGGGCGAAATCGCCGAGGCGGACATCCTCGACGATGGCCAGCAGCCCGTCGACGAAGAAGAGGCCGTCGAACCGCGGACCGGCACGCATTCTTAGGCGAGCGATGCTGGGCTGATCCTGGCGTTCGCTACGTCGTTGAGCTCTTAGCGACTCGCGATTACAGGTTTGCAGAGCAAGCCCGAACCAGGCGAGTCGTGTCTGCCAGCGGTGCAATGCCGCTGGCAGGTCTCAGAAATCCACTTTTCCACGCCCAGCCTTGATCGCACCGCGCTTGGTCTTGCCTTCCAGGCGCCGTTTTTTCGAGCCCAGCGTGGGACGCGTTGGGCGACGCGCTTTTTCCACTTTCGTCACGCTACGGATGATCTCGGCCAGACGTTCCAAGGCATCGGCGCGATTCTGCTCCTGGGTCCGATACTGCTGCGCCTTGATCACGATTACACCGTCACTGGTGATGCGACTGTCGCGCAGCGCCAGCAAGCGCTCCTTGTAGAACGGTGGCAATGACGACGCGTTGATATCGAAGCGCAAGTGCAACGCACTGGACACCTTGTTGACGTTCTGCCCGCCGGCACCCTGGGCGCGGATGGCGGTCAGTTCGATCTCGCTGTCGGCTAGCTGCACATTGCTGGATATGTCGAGCATCGGTCCTTCAACAATCGGGATGGAAAGGTCATTGTCCACAACCGGAGCGTTGCGGACATGTTTTTATATGATTTGGAGCCGCTACGGGTCAGCCGGTTCGGCTACCGTAGCGCACTCGAAACAGATGGAACCCTGCATGGACTCGATAACCCAAGCCCTTCTCGGCGCCACGGTTCAGGCATCACTGTTGGGCCGTTGGCAAGGCCGCAAGGCCCTGCTCTATGGTGCAGTGCTCGGCACGCTGCCCGACCTTGACGTGGTCATCGATTATGGCGATGCAATCGCTGACATGACCTACCACCGAGGCTTCAGTCACTCACTCTTCGTGCTCAGCACGCTGGCCGTTGTGCTGGCCTGGCTGGCGCGACGAATACGACCTGATCCAGCTTACAGCGGCATGCGCCTGTTCCTCACGGTCTGGCTGGTGCTGGTGACGCATGTGTTGCTGGACGCCTTCACCAGTTATGGCACCCAGCTATTCTGGCCGCTGGACACGCCGCCGGTGGCCTGGTCCAGCGTATTTATCATTGACCCTCTCTACAGCATCCCGTTGCTGCTGGTGGTGTTGGTCGGTGCCATTGCAGGGTTGAAGGGTCGCAGCCCCCGTTTGGCGGGTGTCGCGCTGGCGTTGTCGACGGCGTATCTCGGCTTCACCTTGGCAGGCAAGCAAATGGCCGAACAGCGCGTCGAAACGGTGATGGCGGAGCAAGGCATTCAGGCGAGTCAGATGTTCAGCACACCGACGCCGTTCAACAGCCTGCTATGGCGGGTCATCGTCATCGACGACGATCGCTACCATGAAGCGCTGGTGAGCTGGTTCGATGACCGACCACCCGAACTGGTAGCCATTCCACGTGGCAAACGGCTCGCCGCGGTACTGAGCGAGTCGCCGCAGCATGCTCGTTTGCAATGGTTCACGGGCGGCGTGTTGCGCTACGACGAAGTTGCGGGCCAGCTGTTGGTAACCGACGTGCGCCTCGGCATGACCGGCTTCCATCCCTTCCGCTTCGCCCTGGCCGAGCGAAACAGCGCTGACTGGAGGCTGA
Organism: Pseudomonas sp. NPDC047961; assembly: GCF_050272435.1. Lineage (NCBI taxonomy): Bacteria > Pseudomonadati > Pseudomonadota > Gammaproteobacteria > Pseudomonadales > Pseudomonadaceae > Pseudomonas > Pseudomonas sp. NPDC047961. The sequence goes on from NZ_JBNNMD010000001.1 coordinate 99,901, forward strand.
TCCCTTTTGTCGACCGGCTCCCAGCCGAACGCGGCGATATGAGCCGACTCAAGCAGATCTGGCAGCGCATCTGGCATCAACAGCCGGGGCTGCGCTTGGCTGAATGGGCCGCTGAGCTCAATCGACGCTAACCGCCGCGCGCCCTTTGCGCCAATGCCCGATTCCATAGAGCAAGGCACCCAGCGCCATCAACAACCCGGCACGCAACCAGGTGCCGGCGCCTTGCTGGGACAGCAACACCAGACAGGAGATGATCGCCAGGACAGGCAGAAGGGTCGGCGTGCGAAAATGCGGCGCGTCGATCTTGTCCTTGCGCAACACCAGCACCGCGACATTGGTGCTCATGAAAACGAACAACAGCAACAGTACTACTGTCTCCGCCAGGGCTGTCAGCGTACCGGTTACGGTAAGAATCATCGCTAACAATGTGGTCAGCACGATTGCCAGCCAAGGCGTGCGCCGTTCAGGCAGTACTCGGGTCAGAACAGAGGGCAGCAGCCCCTCGTCGGCCATGCCGTAGGCCAACCGGCTGGACATGATCATGGTGAGCAGCGCGCCATTGGCGACCGCCACCAGCGCTACCGCCGCGAATAGCCAGTGCGGCACGGCATAACCGGTGGCGCGCACCACGTCGAGCAAGGGCGCGGATGATTCCGCCAAGGCCGCTGGCGGAAGTATCGCCGTGGCTGCCATACCAACGCCCACGTAGACCAGCCCCGCCACCAACAAAGCACCGAACAGCGCGCGCGGATAGTTGCGGCGCACATCTTTGACCTCTTCGGCCACGTTGGCTGACACCTCGAAACCGACAAATGAATAGAAAGCGATCAGCGCCGCGCCAAGTACGGCGATCGCAGGCGACACGCCAGGCGCGAACTCCAATACCCGCGACGGCTCGCCCTGCCCGCTCATAAGGAAGCGTGCGGCCAGCACCACCACGAACAACAGGCCGGACACTTCGATCACTGTCATTACCGGGTTGGCTCCCAGCGACTCCTTGATGCCACGAGCGTTCAGCAGCGCAACGATCGCCAGAAACACCAGCGCAGTCGGCACCGCCGGGGTGTCGAGAAAGGCACCGAGGTAATCGCCAGCGAACGCCAGGGACAATCCCGCCGCGCTTGTCACACCCGCAGCCAACATGCAAAAGCCCACCAGAAAGGACACCAATGGCTTGCCAAATGCCCGCTCGGCGAACACGGCCGCGCCGCCAGCCTTTGGATATTTAGTGACCAGCTCTGCATAAGACGCCGCGGTGAGCATGGCGAAACCCAGCGCGACCACCAGCGGCACCCAAACTGCCCCGCCTGCTTCACCAGCAATCTTGCCGACCAGCGCATACACGCCGGCCCCCAGCACGTCACCGAGGATGAACAGAAACAGCGCTGGGCCAGTGATCGCTTGCTTCAGCCGAGACTCGCCCGCGGCGAATACGTTGGTTTTCATCGTTGGGCAGCCTCGATTTCGAGGCAGCAGAAACCGGCGAGCGACAAGGCGTTCAATCTTCTTCTCCCGAGCATGCAGCCGCAGCCGCGTCACCTTTCTAGATAGGTGGAGTCTCACCGGAGTTCAGCGCCATAAACGACAAAGCCCCGGCAAGAGCCGGGGCTTCGCTGCTGCAGAGAAAAACTCAGGTGCGGAAGCGCGCCACTAGCCCTTGCAGTTCGACGCCCAGGCGCGCCAGCTCGGCACTGGACGCAGCGGTCTGCTCGCTGCCGCTGGCGCTTTGCTCGCCAATGTCGCGAACACGGGTCACGCTCTCGGAGATGTTCTCAGCGACGGCGCTCTGCTGCTCAGCTGCCGCCGCGATCTGCTGGTTCATCTGCTCGATGGTCGAAACCGACTCGGTGATGCGGCCCAGCGCGATGCCTGCTTCGCTGGCCAGATCGACGGTGCGTTGGGTCAGGTTACGGCTGGTCTGCATTTGCTCAACGGCCTTTTGCGCTACGCGCTGCAGGTTGGCGATCAGGCCTTCGATTTCCTCGGTGGAGTCGTGCGTGCGGCGAGCCAGGGCGCGGACCTCATCAGCCACCACGGCGAAACCGCGGCCCTGTTCACCGGCGCGGGCGGCTTCGATCGCCGCGTTGAGTGCGAGCAGGTTGGTCTGTTCAGCCACCGCACGAATCACTTCCAACACGGTGCCGATACGACCGCTTTCGGTATTCAGCTCTTCGATGGCATGAGCGGAATGCTCGACCTCGCCAGACAAGCTGCCGATCTGACCGATAGCCTCCTGAACGACGCGGTCGCCCTGGCGCGCCTGCTGGTCGGCGTCGCGGGCTGCATGCGATGCCTGCTCCGCGTTTTGTGCGACTTCCTGAACGGTCGCTGCCATCTCGTGCATGGCGGTAGCGACCTGTTCAGTCTCGACCCGCTGCTTCTGAACGCCAGCACTGGTCTGCGCCGTCACCGCGGACAACTGCTCCGCAGCGGTTGCAATCTGACCGACGCCACCACCGATGCGGCCGATCAAGGTGCGCAGGCTCTCAGTCATGTCGGACATCGCTTTCTGCAGCTGGCCGAGTTCGTCGCGACGGGTCACCTTCTGCGACTGGGTCAGGTCGCCTTCGGCCACGCGCTGCGCCAGCTGTACGGTGTAGCGCAGCGGTACGACGATCATGCGGGAGATCGCCGTCGCGGCCACCAGCCCAATTACCACGGCCAGAACGCTGATGATTCCGAGCCACGTGTAGGCACTGCGGCGCTGCTCCTGCATGGCCTCGGTCGCACCCGCCAATGCCTGATCGGCCGTATCCAGGATGCGCTGAGCCTGGCCCACCATCGCTTGCTCGAGCGCGATGCGCTCGGCGCGGTTGTTGCGGAACTCACCAAACGCCTGCTGATAGGCCGCTAGAGCAGTGAGCGCACCATCCATGGTGGCTTTCTGCTCGTCGTTGAGCCAGGTTTTCAGACTGCTGCCGATGGTGGTCACGTCCGCATAGGACTCGTTCCAGCTGTCCACCGCGGCTTGCGCGCTATGGGCGATGAACATGCTTTCGAAAGTGCGTAGATCGAGGATGCGCTTGGTCAGCCCGGACGCCGCTTCGGCGATGGTCAGCGGGTCGCTGCCCTTCAAGTGGTCACCTTCCAGACGCAATACGCGCACGGCGTCGTACATATCCAGTTCGATGTATTCAAACTCTTCACGACTTTTTTGTGCGGCATCGGCCATACGCTCGCGAAGCGCCACACCTTTGCTGATCAGCTCACCGTACTGAGTGAAGTTATCGGCATAGACGGCCGCATCGCTGCGAATCTGCTGCAGCTTCTGCTGGTCTTCTTCAGACGAGCTTTGCGCAAGCTCGTCCAGCTCTTGATTGAGCTTGGCCAGGGTGCTGCGCAAGGCCGCGGCGGATTCGTCACTGCGAGTCAGTGCAAAGTCGCGCTCCAGGCCACGGGCCTCCAGAATCGCAGCGTTGATCCGTAACAGCTGATTCATCTGATATGAGCGATTCAGGATCGAGTCCACGGCGTAAAAGCCGGTCCCGGCGACACCCAAAGTCAGCAGCAGGACCATGGCGAAGCCAAGCAGCAGCTTCTTGCCGACAGAAAGGTTGGCGAAAAAATCGACGGACTGCATCAGAGAATCCCTAAAAAGTAAGCGCGCTTATGGAGTCGGCAGGTCGCGACTAAAGTTGAATGCGAAAGCGGCGCAATTTAATCAGGAATTGACGTCAATTTGCCAGCACGCTCTGAGCCGATTGGATCTGCGCGCTCAGGGTTGTGACCGATGCCTAGCTCAATGTTGCTGAAGATGCCCGTAAAGCTTGGCGTAGAGCCCGCCGTCAGCAATCAGCTGCTGGTGATCGCCCTGCTCCGCAATGCGCCCTCCATCAAAAACGAGCACCCGATCGGCCTGTTTCACCGCCGACAAACGGTGAGCGATGATCAGCGTCGTGCGCCCTTGCAGGAAACGGTTGAGTCCCTGATGCAAGGCATACTCGGTGGCGGCATCCAGAGCCGACGTAGCTTCATCAAGGATGACCACTTTGGGCTCAGCCAGCACCATGCGCGCCACCGCCAGTCGTTGTCGTTGTCCCCCTGAGAGGCGAACACCGGAACGACCAACGATGCTGTCCAGTCCGGCTGGCAGCTGCCGGATCGTATCGGCCAGCTGAGCTATTTCCAGCGCACGCCAGCATGCCTGATCGTCCCGCTCGCGCCCCATCAGCAGATTGGCGCGCACCGTGTCGTTGAACAGGGCCGGATGCTGCAGTACTACGGCGACGTTGTCGCGAACCGTTGGCAGCCCGATATCCTGCACCTCGACCCCGGCATAACGAATATGTCCGGCCTGCGGCTGATAGAGCCCCAGCAGCAACTGCACCAGGGTGCTCTTGCCGCCGCCGCTGGCACCGACGATGGCCACCTTCTCACCCGCCGCGATGGTCAAATCCAGCCCTTCCAGGACCGGCTCATCCTGATAGGAGAAACGCAGCCCCTGGACTTGAATGTCGACGGTATCGCGGCCAACGAACGGATCCTGACCACCGGGATATTGCGGCTCGTCGGCACGCGCCAGCAGCTGGTTGATGCGGCTTAGCGCACCGCCCGCCGCGTAGAAGGCGTACTGCAGATTGAGCAGCTGCTCCACCGGGCCGATCATGAACCACAGGTAGCTGAACACCGCGAGCATCTGTCCGATAGACAGGTCCGAAAACAGCACCGTGATCATGGCCGCGGCACGGAAGATGTCGATACCGAACTGGAACAACAGGCCACTGGCGCGGTTGGAGGCGTCTGTCTTCCACTGCGAGGCCACCGCGAAATCACGCACTTCCCGCGCCCGCAGGCCGAGGCGTCCGAGAAAGAAACCCTGGCGGTTACCGGCGCGCACTTCCTGGATCGCATCTAGCGTTTCGGTGAGCGCCTGGGTAAATAACGACGTGCTGTCGTTCTCCAGCTTCTTCAGGTGTTTGACGCGCTTGCCCAGCTGCACCGTGGCGTAGATCACCAGAGGATTGAACAACAGGATCAACAGCGCCAGCTGCCAATGCATCCACAGCAGGATCGCCGCCGTACCGGCAATGGACAACACGGCGACCAACAGCCGGCTGAGGGTCTCGCCGATGAATTTATCGATAGTCTCGAGATCGGTGACCAGATGTGCCGCAACGGTCCCTCCACCCAGGCTTTCGTATTCGCTCAGCGCAATACGCTTGAGCCGCTCGATCAGCCGTACACGGATGCGATAGACCAGATCCTTCGATAATCGGGCAAACAGACGCGCCTGCAGAACGTTGAAAATCAGAGCCGATGCGCGCAGCAACAGCGTTATGCAAAGCATCAGGCCGATATAGCCGACGGCGGTCTGCCACTCCACCGGAAGAAAGTTGTTCATGACCTCCACCGCGGCGTCGCCCTGCTTCAACAGCACCTCGTCGACCAGCAACGGCAACAACAAGGGAATCGGCACGCTGCACAGCGTGGCTAGCACCGCGACCAGATTGGCCAGCACCAGGGCTTTGCGATGGTGAAGGGCGAGGCGGCGGATTTCGGCCCAGCTGAGCTGATCAGGCATTGATATTGTGATCCAGCCAGCGCGCCAGCAGCGGTGATAGCGCTTCGAGCGGTTGGAATCCGTTCGTCACCAATGCCAGCTGGCCATCGTGTTCAGCCAGCAAGGTAGGAAACCCCGCGATACCAAGATTGCGCGACCACTCGAAGTCCGCAACGGTGGCATCACGTGCGGCTTGGGAATCGAAGCGGTCGGCGAACTCGATACGCGGAATTCCAGCGGTCTCGGCCAGCTCGACAAGTTCCGGCGGCAGCGTGACGTTGCGCCCCTCAACGTAGAAGGCCCGCTGGATCAGCCCAGCGAGTCGCCACGCGGCTTGGCTGTCGAGATCACGTGCCGCAACCAGCGCACGGCAAGCCGGCTCGGTATCGTAGACCAGCCCGTCGGGCAAGCCCGCCTCGAAGTTGAAAGGCTGGCCGCTCGCCTCATGTACTGCGTGCCAGTAGGAGGCAGTGCGGTCACGAGCGGCCTGATCCATCGCGGTACGTTCCTGACGCAGTCCACCAGCCACTAGATCCGAACCCACCCCACGCGCGTGGGCCTGTTCGATCAGCGCCTGCACGACCGGCGCGAAGCCCCAGCACCATGAGCACATCGGGTCCATCACATAGATCAGTCGGCTGCTCATCGGCGCTCCGGTTCTATCAGGGTAAAGCGCGTGTAGCGCGCTTCATGGCTGTACTCGGTTACACACCCGCCTTGCGATAGTTGTAGCCAATGGGGTGTGGCTGGTTGCGCTCGAGCGCCAGTTCGATCTGCTTCTGCCGCTCACGCGCACTATGACGCGTCTTCTCGCTGAGGTTATCCCAGCAGTGGGGGCAGCTGATGCCTGGAGCGTAGTGCTCCGATTGGCGGTCCTCCAGCGAGATCGCTGTACGACAGGCGTGGCATTGGTCGAAGTCGCCCTCGGTGAGGTCATGACGGACGGTCACCCGGTTGTCGAACACGAAGCAGTCGCCGCGCCAACGGGTTTCTTCCTGCGGTACTTCTTCGAGGTATTTGAGGATGCCGCCCTTGAGGTGATAGACCTCTTCGAAGCCCTCACCGAGCATGTAGCTGGACGCTTTCTCACAGCGGATACCGCCGGTGCAGAACATCGCGACCTTCTTATGCTTGGCCGGATCGTAGTGAGCCTTGATGTACTCGGGAAACTCGCGAAACGACTTGGTTTTCGGGTCGATTGCGCCTTCGAACGTACCGATGGACACTTCGTAGCCGTTGCGGGTATCGATCAGCAGCACTTCCGGATCTTCGATGAGCGCGTTCCAGTCCTTCGGATCGACATAGGTGCCGACGCGCTGGTTGGGATCAACGCCCTCCACACCGAGGGTGACGATTTCCTTCTTCAGCTTGACCTTGGTGCGGTAGAACGGCTGCTCGTCGCAGTAGGATTCCTTGTGATCGATATCGGCCAGGCGCGCATCGCTGCCAAACCAGGCGAGCAAGGCATCGATCCCTCCGCGGGTGCCGGACACGGTGCCGTTGATACCTTCTTCAGCCAGCAACAGCGTGCCTTTGATGCCATTGGCCTCAAGGGTTTCGAGCAGTGGTTCACGCAACGCGACGTAGTCCGGCAGGGAGACGAACTTGTACAGCGCCGCGACGACGATCTTCTGGGTCATGCGGGATAATTCCTCCAGTGGTCACCCACGCAAAGGGCGGACCGGGAATGCGAAAACGACAGCGCCGGCGTGAGCCGGCGCGGCGCGCATTCTAGCAATAATTGCAGGACAGGCTTCAAGCCGCCCGGCATCTGACTACTTATGTCCCCCAGCACAGACCGGGGACGCCGGTGCGACGCCCTGCTCGGCCCACTCTTGCGGGGTATAGGTGTGCAGGGCGAGTGCGTGAATCTGCTGCATGAGATCGCCCATTGCAGCGTAGGCGCGCTGGTGGCGCTTGACCGCATTCAGGCCGGCGAACTGCTCGCTAACGATCACCGCCTTGTAATGGGTTTCCTGGCCGCGGCTGTGCATGTGGCTTTCGTCCAGCACTTGCAGATGCTGAGGTTGCAGTGCGCTTTGCAGCGTCTGTTCGATGGATTCGAGTTTGGACATCCGGGCGGCTCCGTCAGGGCTTTTTCTGAGTATCGAGTTCGGCAGTCATCTCTGCCAGCAGCTTGTTGACCTGGGGCACGGCGCTTTGCAGCTTGGCCTGGGTAACCTGCGCCGAACGCGCATTCAGCTCCGGCAGTTTGGTCAGCATCTTCTTGCCAAGCGCCGACTCGTAGAAGTCGTTCAACTGGCTGAGCTCCTGCTCGGTGAAGGTTTCGGTGTAGAGCGTGATCAGGTCCGGCTTGACCTGCTCCCAGCCGATGGCCTTGTCCAGCGCAGCATCGGCCTTCGATTGGTAGCGTTCGAGCAGTGCACGCTTGCTCGCGGGCGCTTGGGTCTGCTCGAAGCGCTCGGCGAACATCTGCTGCACCTGGGCATACACCGGCACAGCGAGTCGATCAGCGTTGACCAGCTCCAGGAAACGCTCGGCCTGGGCCTGGTGACCCGCACTGTCAGCGTTGGCCTGGCCACTGAGCAGCGCCATCGACAGAACGCTACAAAGGCCGAATGTACGAAGAATGTGCATGAGATGATCCTTGGCGATCGTTAAGTGAGCCTCAATGGACACATTCTGCGCGCGGAGTTCCCGGCGCTCAAGGAACAGCTGCAGGCCAGATTGAACCTGTGCCCACAGCCAGCAACCTAACAGGGATACCTCATCGATGGAGCACGGCATGACACGCACCGAAACCGACAGCCTGGGTCCAGTGGAAGTCCCGGAACAGGCTTACTGGGGCGCCCAGACACAGCGCTCGCTGATCAATTTCGCCATAGGCGACCAGCGCATGCCTCTTGCCGTCTGCCATGCGCTGGCGCTGATCAAGAAAGCCGCGGCGCGGGTCAACGACCGCATAGGCGATCTACCGCCGGACATCGCGCGTCTGATCGAACAGGCCGCCGACGAAATACTCCACGGCCAGCACGACGATCAGTTTCCTCTGGTGGTCTGGCAGACGGGTAGCGGCACCCAGAGCAACATGAACGTCAACGAGGTCATTGCCGGGCGCGCCAATGAACTGGCTGGCGGAGCACGTGGCGGCAAGAGCCCGGTGCACCCCAACGACCACGTCAACCGCGCACAGAGCTCCAACGATTGCTTCCCCACCGCCATGCACATCGCCGTTGCGCGAGCAATCCAAGACGATCTGTTGCCCGCCATCGCCGAGCTGTCTGGCGGCATCGCCGAACAGGCGGCACGCTATGGTCAGCTGGTCAAAACCGGGCGCACCCACATGATGGATGCAACCCCAGTGACCTTTGGCCAGGAGTTGTCGGCCTTCGTGGCCCAGCTGGATATCGCCGAACAGGCGATTCGACATTCCCTGCCCGCCGTTTACGAACTGGCCCAGGGCGGCACCGCAGTGGGCACCGGTCTCAACGCCCCGCATGGCTTCGCCGAAGCGATTGCTGCTGAACTGGCGGCACTCTCCGGTCTTCCGTTCGTGTCTGCGCCGAACAAGTTTGCCGCCCTTTCCGGCCATGAGCCGCTGGTCGCACTCTCCGGCGCCCTGAAAACACTGGCCACGGCGCTGATGAAAATCGCCAACGACCTGCGCCTGCTCGGCTCGGGCCCGCGGGGTGGTTTCGCCGAAGTGCGTTTGCCAGCCAATGAGCCGGGCAGCTCGATCATGCCAGGCAAGGTCAACCCGACGCAGTGCGAGGCATTGTCCATGCTTGCCTGCCAGGTGATGGGGAACGACGTGACGGTCGGCTTCGCCGCCAGCCAGGGCCATCTACAGCTCAATGTGTTCAAGCCGGTGATCGTGCACAACATGCTCGAGTCGATCCGACTGCTGGCCGATGGTTGCCGCAACTTCAACACACATTGCATCGTCGGCCTCGAGCCGGACGCGGCACGCATGGCCGAGCATCTGGAGCGGGGGCTGATGCTGGTGACAGCACTGAACCCGCACATCGGTTACGACAAGGCGGCCGAGATCGCCAAGAAGGCCTATGCCGAAGGCACTACCTTGCGCGAAGCGGCACTGGCGCTCGGCTATTTGACCGATGAGGAGTTCGATCAGTGGGTGCGACCGGAAACCATGCTGGAATCCAGCCGCAACTGAGCTGAGGTAGCAACCTAGCCGCGGGGTGGTGGGCTGAAGCCCACCCTACTGGCCTCAGTGGCCAGACTGTGGCACCTGCTGGCAGACGTCTGAACTTCAATAGCCGTTACATCGGTAACCTGGAGCCAGACGCAGCACGGATCGCCAAGCATCTGGTGCGAGCTGAAGCCCAGCCAACGAGCGACCAAATAGTGATCAGGCATGAAAAACCCGCGCCATCTGGCGCGGGTTTCTTTTAGGCGTCCCTGCGACGACTGATCAGCGCACCGCTTCGAACAGCCCAGACGCACCCATGCCGCCACCAACGCACATGGTCACAACCCCGTAACGCAGATTCCGGCGTTGCAGCTCGCGAACCAGATGGCCCGCGGTACGCGAGCCGGTCATGCCGAATGGGTGGCCGATGGAAATCGAGCCGCCATTGACGTTGAACTTCTCATTGTCGATTTCCAGCGTATCGCGGCAGTACAGGCACTGCGAGGCGAAGGCCTCGTTGAGCTCCCACAGGTCGATGTCGCTGACCTGCAGACCGCGCGCCTTGAGCAGGCGTGGCACCGAGAACACCGGGCCAATGCCCATCTCCTCAGGCTCGCAACCGGCCACGGTAAAGCCGCGGAAGAAGGCACGCGGCTTGAGGCCGAGCTCAAGCGCCTTGTCCAGGCTCATGACCAAGGTCATCGAGGCGCCATCGGAGAGCTGCGAGGCATTGCCCGCGGTCACCGAACCATCATCGGCGAACACAGGTTTGAGACCCGACAGGCTTTCCAGTGTGGTGTCCGGGCGGTTGCAGTCGTCACGATCGACCACACCTTCATGCTCGGTGCGCTCACCGGTGTTCTTGTCTTCGGTGAAGTAGCGAACGTTCATCGGAACGATCTCATCGTCAAACAGGCCTTCCGCCTGAGCTCGTGCAGTGCGCTGCTGGCTCTGCAGGGAGTAGATGTCCTGCTGTTCACGGGTGACGTTGTAGCGGCGCGCAACCAGCTCGGCGGTCTGGCCCATGCTGTGATACAGCCCAGGAACGCGCTCCTGCAGGACTGGATTGAAGAGGTTATCGCTGTTGCGGCTCTTGGCCGTCATGGTGATCGACTCAACGCCACCGGCAACGATGATGTCGCTGCAGCCGGACGCGATCTGATTGGCCGCGATGGCAATGGACTGCAAGCCGGACGAGCAGAAGCGATTGAGTGTCATGCCCGCGCACTGGATACCCAGGTTCGAAAGCACTGCCACGTTACGACCGATGTTGTAGCCCTGTGCGCCCTCGTTGGAGCCGGCACCGACGATGCAGTCCTCGACCAGCTTGGGGTCCAGCCCGTTACGCGACAGCAGCGCGTTGACGCAATGAGCCGCCATGTCGTCAGGGCGGGTCATGTTGAACTTGCCGCGGAAGGACTTGGCCAAGCCGGTCCGTACGCTGTCGACGATCACTACTTCACGCATGGCATACCTCGAATGGTTGGGCGGCCGCTGCGGCGGCCGGCCTGTTGACGATGGACCGAGCATAGTTCCGGCCCTTCACCAAAGGCGACGAACATTCAGCAGGGATATGGTTGGCCATTGTCCGCCGTCCCTTGAACTCAGCTGATCGCTTCTTCCAGCGCGTCGTTGAGCGTGCGCAATACCTTGACCCGGGCAAAGCGCTTGTCGTTGGCCTCAACCAACGTCCAGGGCGCAATTTCGGTGCTGGTGCGATCGACCATGTCCGCCACGGCATTGCTGTAGTCGTCCCATTTTTCGCGATTGCGCCAGTCTTCCTCGGTGATCTTGAAGCGTTTGTGCGGCGTATCTTCCCGCTCCTTGAAGCGCTCCAGCTGCGTTTGTTTGTCGATGGAGAGCCAGAACTTGACCACCACCACGCCTGCGTCGACCAGCTGTTCCTCGAACTCGTTTATCTCGGTATAGGCCCGCAGCCACTCGTCTGGCGAGCAGAAGCCCTCGACACGCTCGACCAGCACGCGGCCGTACCAGGATCGATCGAAAATGATGAACTGCCCGCGCGCCGGGACGTTGCGCCAGAAGCGCCACAACCATGGCTGCGCCAGTTCGTCTTCGCTGGGCGCGGCGATTTGTATGGTGCGATACAGCCGCGGATCCAGCGCGCCCGTGACCCGGCGAATGGCGCTGCCCTTGCCCGCCGCGTCGTGGCCCTCGAACAGGGCCAGTACCCCACGCTTGCGCAACCGCGGATCACGCAGCAGCTGGCTCAGCCTTGCCTGTTCATGCCCCAGCTGTTCCTTGTAATGGTCCTTACTGAGCGATTGCTGCATGTCGAGACTGCCTAGCAGGCTCGCCTGATCGAGCTTCAGCTCGATCGTCGCCGTGTGCGGCTGCGAGAGCGGTTGGTCCGCCGCGTCCAGCGCAGCATTGAGCCCCTCGAGCAGCAACCGGCCGGCGGTCAGGCTGCGGTATCGTTCGTCGCTGCCCTCGATGACGTACCAGGGTGCAAAGTCCCGGCTGCTGCGGCGCAGGATCAATTCACCGTGCTTGACGAACCGGTCGTAGGTTTTCGACTGCTGCCAATCCAGAGGGCTGATGCGCCAGCTGTGCAGCGGATCATCCTTTAGCGACTCAAGGCGCTGCAGCATGCGGTCCTTGGACAGGTGAAACCAGAATTTGAAGATCAGCGTGCCCTCTGCGCAGAGCATGCGTTCGAACCGCTGGGCACGGTCGATGGCCAGCTCCAGCTCGGCTTTCTTGATGCGCCCATGAACCCGGTCCTCCAGCAACTTGCTGTACCAGTTACCGAAAAAGATGCCGGTCTGCCCTTTCGGGGGCAGGCGACGCCAGTAACGCCAGGCGGGCGGATGCGAGAGTTCTTCGTCGGTCGGCACATCGAAGCTGTCGACCCGGATTAGCCGCGGGTCCATCCACTCGCTGAGCAACTTGATCGTTTCGCCTTTTCCGGCACCCTCGATGCCATTAATCAGGATGAGCACTGGAAACCGCGCCTGCTCTTTGAGGCGGTACTGCGCTTGCAGCAACGCTTCACGCAGAACGGGCACTTCTTTGTTGTAGGTGTCCTTGTCGATGGTGTGGCCGATTTCTGCGGACTCGAACATCGTGTACTCCAAGAATGGATGCTGTGATGAACCCTAGCAGGCCAAGGTAGCTGCAGTACTGATGCAGCTCCGCCTGTTAGCGCTTGGTGCGCTGGCCTGCGCGCTTACCGATGCGACAAAGCGCGCCCGCAGCAGGTTTCACGCTGCTGCTAGAATCGCGATTTTTCTCCGCAGGAAACGCCGATGTCCGCCGCGATCCCACCCGGTTTTGAACATGCCGAGCTCGACTGGGACGAGAACGGTCAACCGCAATCGCGGCGCTATGGTGACGTATATTTTTCTCGTGGCTCAGGCATGGCCGAAACCACCCACGTATTTCTGCAACCCAACCGATTGGCCGAACGTTTCGCCGCTCTTCAGGCAGGGGAACGCCTGGTGATTGGCGAAACGGGCTTTGGTACTGGCCTCAGTTTCCTTTGCGCCTGGGCGCTGTTCGAGCGCACTGCGCCTGCCAATAGCGCCCTGCACTTCGTCAGTGTTGAAAAGCATCCACTCACGCGCGACGACCTGGGTCGCGCGCTGACGTTGTGGCCCGAGCTACAGCTGCAGGCGCGCCAGTTGCTGGACCAGTATGTGGCGATCAATCCGGGATTCCAGCAGTTCCGTTTCGGCCAGGTGACGCTGACGCTATTGGTAGGCGATGCACTCGACCGGCTGAAAGAACTGGATGCCCAGGTAGACGCCTGGTTCCTAGATGGTTTCGCACCGCCGAAAAACCCGGACATGTGGCAGCCCGAGCTATTTGAGCAGGTGGCGCGGCTGTCCGCCCCGGGTGCCACGCTGGCGACCTTCAGCAGCGCCGGCAGTGTGCGACGAGCCCTCAAGGAGGCGGGCTTTGAGATCAAGCGGATACCGGGCTTCGGCCAGAAGTGGGAAAACCTCCAGGGCCACCTTGCCGCATCGCCAAAAACCTTGGAGAGCCCGTGGTTCGCGCGCCCGTCGCATCAACCAACGCAGCGCAAGGCACTGATCATCGGCGCAGGCCTGGCGGGTTGCGCCAGCGCCGCCAGCCTGGCGGCGCGCGGCTGGCAGGTGACACTGCTGGAGCGGCATGACGACGTCGCCCGAGAGGGTTCTGGCAATCCCCAGGGTGTGCTCTATCTGAAGCTGTCAGCGCACGGCACCGCGCTTTCGCAGCTTGTCGCCAACGGCTTTGGCTACACCCGTCGGTTGTTGCAGAACCTGCAGCAAGGCCAGGACTGGGATGCCTGTGGCGTGCTGCAGCTTGCCTTCGACCACAAGGAAAGCGCCCGCCAAGCAGCACTGTCCGATGCCTTTCCGCCCAGTCTGCTGCGCGCGGTGCAGCGCGAGGAAGCCGAGCAACTAGCGGGCGTGGTGCTGGACCATGGCGGGCTGTTCTATCCGGACGCGGGTTGGGCGCACCCGCCAGCGCTGTGTCGCTGGCTGATCGCGCACCCCGCCATCGAGCTGCTTCGCCACCGGCACCCGGTCGAGCTGCGTCGCGCCGGCGAGCAGTGGCAGGCACTGATCGGCGATGAGCTGCTGGCCGAGGCGCCGGTAGTGATTCTGGCTGGCGCCGCCGACGTTGCGCAATTCAGCCAAAGTGCCTGGCTGCCGCTCAAGCGAATCCGCGGACAGATCACCGCCCTGCCGGTGACCGAACAAAGCAGCGCGTTGCGCACCGTGCTTTGTGCGAAGGGCTACGTCGCCCCGCCCCGTGAGGGTCAGCACACGTTGGGGGCGAGCTTCAATTTCGCCGAAACCGACCCAGCTCCGAGCGCAGCGGAACATCACTCCAACCTGGAGATGCTCGCGGAGATTTCCGCTGATCTGCATCAGCGCCTCGAGGCCGACACCGTCGATATCGACCAGCTGCATGGACGCGTCGCGTTCCGCTGCACCAGCCCTGACTATCTACCCATCATCGGCGCGCTGGCCGATCCAGCACGCTTCGCCGACGCCTATGCCGTGCTGGCGAAGGATGCTCGGCAAGTGCCTGATACGCCGTGTCCCTGGCTTGATGGGCTGTACGTCAATACCGCACACGGCTCGCGCGGCCTGATCACCGCGCCACTGTCGGGCGAGCTGCTCGCCGCGTGGCTGAATGACGAACCGCTGCCCGTACCGCGCGCCATCGCCGAAGCCTGCCACCCCAATCGATTCCTGCTGCGCAAGCTCATTCGACGGATTGACTGAGCGTCTCATCGAGCGCCTGCCTATTCGAGCCTCGTGACCAAGCTGCCAAAGGTTAGCCTCGGCGAAACGGCTCATCCCAAAATGGCCGGGTGATTTCGGTTTCGATATCGGCCCGGCTCAAACCGATGTCCTTGAGCATCTCATCACTCAGCGAGGCCAGTTGCTGGCGCTGGCGATACAGCGCGTGCCAGCGGCCGAACTGCTGCCAGGCCGCACGCAGCGACCGTCCGAGCGAGAAATGGGGCGTTGCGCTCCGGGCGCAAGATTGAACGAACTCAGCATGGCTTTTCATCGGGTACACCTCCGAGTGGATGGCGCCAGTGTCCCGCCGGGCTTATGATCAATCCAACGAATGTTTATGATGATGTCCATCTCGGAGATTGATGAATGGCCAACTACCCGAGTATCGATGCCGAGCTGCTGCGCAGCTTTGTGGCAATTGCCGACCACGGCGGCTTCACCCGTGCTGCGGAAGCCGTCAATCGCACGCAGTCGGCAATCAGCATGCAGATGAAGCGGCTGGAAGAGGACGTACTGCAACGTTCGGTATTCGAGCGCGACGGGCGCCAGGTCAAGCTCACCGCAGAGGGCCAGATCCTGCTTGGTTATGCGCGAAGAATTCTGAAGCTGCACGGCGAGGTGCTGACCACCTTGCGTGAGCCGCACATGGTCGGCTCGGTGCGCATCGGCACTCCAGACGATTATGTGATGCGCTTCCTACCGGGCATCCTGTCGCGCTTCGCCCAGGCCTATCCGCTGGTGCAGGTGGAGGTGCATTGCGAACCGTCTTACCAGTTGCTGCAGCGACGCGACCTGGATCTGTCCATCGTCACCCGCGAGCCGGGTACCGAGATCGGGCAGTTACTGCGCCGCGAACGCTTCGTCTGGGCTGAAGCCCCTGGCTTCAACACCCATGAACAACGGCCCATGCCACTGGCCATGTTCAATACCGATTGCTTCTGTCGCGCCTGGGCCTGCAACGCACTCGACAGCCTGGACGTTCCCTACCGGGTTGCCTATACCAGCCCGAGTCTTTCAGCGCTGATGGCCGTGGTTAACGCCGGACTCGCGGTGACCGCGCAGCTGCAGAGCCTGGTCACGGCGGACATGCGCTTGCTGGGCGAAGCGGAGGGCATGCCGGAGCTACCCTTGAGCAGCATTGTCCTGCTGCGCAACGAACGTAGTCAGTCGCAAGTCAGCGAAACACTGGCCGAGCATATCGTCGAAGGCTTTCGCCTATAGCAGACGGCAGGCTCAGCCGGGCTGCTGACTATTCCCTAGATCCGCATATCGAGGCGGCGCGAAGCAGCGCCGCTGTGATTCCGTGCTGCTCCCATTCCGGCAACGCCGCGAAACGTGCGACGAACTCCGGCGGCAGCAAAGACGGGGCCTGCTGCTGCAGTGCGCGACCCTCGTCAGTCAACAGCAACCATTGGCGGCGGCGGTCCTGATCATCGCGCTGGCGCGACAGCAGTCCACGTTCGGCGAGCCGGTCGAGCTTCCCGGACAGGGTTGCAGGCGTGAGGCTGACGCGCTTGCTCAGCGCGCTCGCGGTGAGCTGTCGTTCGCTCGCAAGCACCTGCAGAATCATCAGCTGCACCGGGCTCAGTCCACCGTAACGTGCCAGCCGCTTGGCATGCATTTCGGCGTCCTGCTGCAACCGGCGCAGAGCCTGAAACAGCGACAGTTCAAGCCTGCTCTCCGGCTTTTCGACAGTTTCAGCTCGAATATTTTCTTCGTTCATAAACAACATAATCAGCTGGGTCACGGTTTGACATGAAAGCACTTCCTTTGTTTCCCTGTAAAACCTGACTGACGCAGCAGGGCGCGATTCAGCCTGTGCGGGACGCACCTGAATGATCACCGCAGCCGGCGAGCCAGAGCGCTATACGCTGGTCTGAAAACCTGAACTTCGCGATCCGAGCATCAGTCACACTCCCCAACGGCAACACCGGTAAGGATCTTATGTGCGGCATAGCTGGCGAACTTCGCTTCGATAATCAACCGGCCGATCTGGCCGCGGTTGAACGCATCACTCAATCCCTGACTGCTCGCGGCCCAGACGCCTGTGGCTTCAACAGCCAAGGCCCCCTGGCGCTCGGTCACCGACGCTTGAAAATCATGGACCTGTGCGAGGCCTCGGGTCAGCCAATGGTCGATTCGGCACTCGGTTTGTCGATGGTTTTCAACGGCGCCATCTACAACTATCCGGAATTGCGCGCCGAGCTCGAGGCACTGGGTTATCGCTT
Organism: Pseudomonas sp. NPDC047961; assembly: GCF_050272435.1. Lineage (NCBI taxonomy): Bacteria > Pseudomonadati > Pseudomonadota > Gammaproteobacteria > Pseudomonadales > Pseudomonadaceae > Pseudomonas > Pseudomonas sp. NPDC047961. Next base: position 117,007 of record NZ_JBNNMD010000001.1, read on the forward strand.
CTTCTCCGAGGGTGACACTGAAGTATTGCTCAAGGGCTTTCATGCCTGGGGCGAAGCCTTATTGCCGCGCCTCAACGGCATGTTCGCCTTCGCCATCTGGCAGCGCGACGTACAGGAACTGTTCATCGCCCGTGATCGCCTCGGCATCAAGCCGCTCTATCTGTCACGCACTGGCGAGCGCCTGCGCTTTGCCTCGACGCTCCCGGCGTTGCTCAAGGGCGGTGACATTGCCGGTGTGCTGAACCCGGTGGCACTCAACCACTACATGAGCTTCCATGCCGTGGTGCCGGCACCGGACACTCTGATTGCAGGCATCGAGAAGCTGCCTCCCGGCACCTTCATGCGTATTGATGCCAACGGCAAGACCAGCCAACACCGCTGGTGGACGCTGGAGTTCGGGGCATCAGAAGAGGAACAAGGCTACAGCTTCGAAGACTGGCAGGAGCGCACCCTGACAACCTTGCGCGAGTCCGTCGCCTTGCGTCATCGCGCGGCGGTCGACGTGGGCGTCCTGCTGTCCGGTGGCGTCGATTCCAGCTTGCTGGTCGGCCTGCTTCGCGAAGCCGGCGCTGCGGATAACTTGCAAACCTTCTCCATCGGCTTTCAGGATGCCGGTGGCGAGCGTGGCGACGAATTCAAGTATTCGGATCTGATTGCACAGCATTACGGGACGCGCCATCACCAGCTGCGGATTCAAGAGAAGGAAATCCTCGAACAGCTGCCTGCTGCCTTCCGCGCGATGAGCGAACCGATGGTCAGTCACGACTGCATCGCCTTCTACCTGCTCTCACGGGAAGTGTCCAAGCACTGCAAGGTGGTTCAGAGCGGTCAAGGTGCCGATGAGCTGTTCGCTGGCTATCACTGGTATCCGCAGGTGGACGGTGCCGAGGACCCTGTAGAGGCTTATCTCAACGCCTTCCGCGACCGCAGCTTCGAGGAGTACGCCGACACCGTGCAGCAGCAGTGGGTCAAGGGCGACTTCTCCGGTGATTTCGTTCGTCAGCACTTCGCGCAGCCGGGCGCCGATGCGGCGGTCGACAAGGCCCTGCGAATCGACAGTACGGTGATGCTGGTCGACGACCCGGTCAAGCGCGTCGACAACATGACCATGGCCTGGGGCCTCGAGGCACGGGTGCCGTTTCTCGATCACAACGTGGCCGAGCTTTCCGCACGAATACCTGCGAAGTACAAGCTGCCCGATGGCGGCAAATATGTGCTCAAGGAAGCCGCGCGCAAGGTCATCCCGGCCGCGGTCATTGACCGCCCCAAGGGCTATTTCCCGGTGCCGGGCCTCAAGCACCTGCAGGGTGACACGCTGAACTGGGTGCGCGAGCTGCTGACGGACCCGAGCCAGGATCGGGGGCTGTACAACCCGGCAATGCTGGACAAGCTGTTCAACGACCCCGAGGGCCAACTGACGCCCCTACGCGGCTCGAAATTGTGGCAGCTGGCAGCGGTCAATCTATGGTTGAGCGAACAAGGCCTTTAAGAACCCGATCATGACGGCACGGCGCCAGGCCGGTTGATACGACAAATGCCGTGACGTCGTGACAAGCTCCAAGGAACGTACCATGCAGAAGTCTCAAGCCTATGGACAGCGGCTGTTACGCGGCCAGACACCGACCTACGAGCGCCTGCAGCAACGACTCGCGGAAGATGGCCAGGCGGAACCTCAGGCGCCCGTAACCCTGCACTGTGGCTGGGGCCGCATCCTGATCGGACACACCTACTCCGACCCTGAAAAGCTCGCTGCCGACCTGCTCCATGAACAGGCCGGAGAGCGGGACATTGCGCTGTACGTTGCCGCGCCGCACCAGGTGCTCGCCTATGCGCCGCAGCAGCTGTTCCTTGACCCCTCGGACACCTCTCGCATCTGGTTCACCGATTACCGCCCGGCCCGCCGCAGCTTCCGCGGTTTCGGCATTCGGCGCGCCCAGAGCGAGGAGGACTGGAAAGCGATCAATAGCCTGTACCAGTCCCGCCATATGCTGCCCGTCAACCCGGAGCTGTGCACCCCACGAGAGCAAGGTGGTCCGGTTTATTGGCTGGCCGAAGACGACGACTCCGGCCAGATCATCGGCAGTGTCATGGGCATCAATCACCACAAGGCTTTCAACGATCCGGAAAACGGCTCCAGCCTCTGGTGTCTGGCGGTTGCGCCAACCTGCACCCGCCCTGGCGTTGGCGAAGCGCTGGTTCGCCATTTGATCGAACACTACATGGGGCGCGGGCTGGCCTACCTCGATTTGTCGGTGCTGCACGACAACAAGCAGGCCAAGGCGCTCTACGCCAAACTCGGTTTCCGTGACCTGCAGACCTTCACGGTCAAACGCAAGAACACCTTCAACCAGCCCTTGTTTCTAGGGCCTGGCCCGGAAGCCGAGCTGAATCCCTATGCCAAGATCATCGTCGACGAGGCACGGCGCCGCGGCATAGAAATCACCATCGACGACACCGAAGCGGGCCTGTTCACCCTGACCCAGGGCGGCCGAAAGGTTCGCTGTCGCGAGTCATTGTCGGACCTTACTTCAGCGGTGAGCATGACGTTGTGCCAGGACAAGAGCCTGACGCACCGCACCCTCGCCCGCGCTGGGCTCAAACTGCCAGCGCAGCAGCTCGCAGGGACACCAGAGGATAACGAGGCGTTTCTGGAAAAGCATGGCAGTGTCGTGGTCAAGCCGCTCGATGGCGAACAGGGCCACGGGGTCTCGGTTGATCTGCGTAGCTCTGAGGACGTGGAAGAAGCGATTACCCGAGCACGCCACTTCGATCAACGCGTCTTGCTCGAAAGCTTCCATCCCGGCCTCGATCTGCGCATCGTGGTGATCGGCTATGAGGTGGTCGCTGCGGCAATTCGTCGTCCGGCTGAAGTGGTTGGCGACGGCAGCCACTCCATCCAAGAACTGATCGAAACCCAGAGTCGCCGTCGCCAGGCCGCGACGGGTGGCGAAAGTAAAATCCCGATGGATGAGGAAACCCATCGGTGCATCAGTGAAGCCGGCTTCGATTACGACAGCGTGCTGCCACGTGGCCAGCATTTGACGGTTCGTCGTACCGCCAATCTGCATACTGGCGGCACGCTCGACGATGTAACCGATCAGTTGCACCCCGAGCTGATCGACGCTGCAGTCCGCGCGGCCCGTGCGCTGGATATCCCGGTGGTTGGTCTCGATCTGTTGGTGCCGGCGGCAGACCAGCCTGAGTACGTTTTCATCGAAGCGAATGAGCGAGTCGGCCTGGCCAATCATCATCCGCAACCGACCGCCGAACGCTTCGTCGACCTGCTCTTTCCACTCAGCTACGGCACCCATTAGCGGGGCAACCAGGCCGTTGATGGCCTGGCTCCGGCGCCCTCAGGTGCCGGAATGGCCCAGCCGCCTCGCTTGCGGCACTACCGCAGCTCAACTTCACTCACCTGAATGGCGGCAGCCCGTTTTTTGCCGCTAAGGAATGATCATGACTGCCAAGCTTCCAGAACCAGACCTCAACTACCTGCAGCGTGTGCTGCTGGAAATGCTCGCCATTCCCAGCCCCACCGGCTTCACCGACACCATTGTTCGCTACGTGGCGGAGCGGCTGAAGGAGCTTGGCATTCCTTTCGAGCTGACCCGTCGCGGGACCATCCGCGCCACACTTAAAGGTCGTCGGTACAGCCCGGATCGAGCCATCGCCGCACACCTGGATACCATCGGCGCCAGCGTCCGGGAGATCCAGGACAATGGCCGACTTGGCTTGTCTCCGGTGGGCTGCTGGTCGAGTCGTTTCGCCGAAGGCAGCCGCGTCAGCGTGTTCACCGACACCGGCGTGGTCCGGGGCAGCGTGCTGCCTCTTCTGGCGTCGGGACATGCATTCAATACTGCGGTTGACGAGATGCCAATCAGCTGGAACCACGTCGAACTGCGCCTGGACGGGTACACCGCAGGCCGCGCCGACACGCTTGCGCTAGGAATCAATGTGGGTGATTTCGTCGCGTTCGACCCGATGCCCGAGTTCACCGACAGCGGTTACATCAGCTCCCGCCATCTGGACGACAAGGCCGGAGTGGCAGCCTTGCTAGCGTCGCTCAAAGCCGTGGTTGAAAGCGGCCGTGAGCCGCCGATCGACTGCCATCCGCTGTTTACCATTACCGAGGAAACCGGTTCTGGTGCAGCCGGCGCCCTGCCCTGGGATGTCAGCGAGTTCGTCGGCATAGACATCGCTCCGACGGCCAAGGGTCAAGAATCCAGCGAACACGCCGTCACCGTAGCCATGCAGGATTCAGGCGGGCCTTATGATTTCCACCTGTCGCGGCACCTGTTGAAACTGGCGGAAGCCAATGAGGTACCGGTGCGTCGGGATCTGTTCCGCTATTACCACAGCGATGCGCAATCGGCGATTGCAGCCGGTCACGACATCCGCACCGCTTTGCTGGCCTTTGGTTGCGACGCGACGCATGGCTATGAGCGCACCCACATCGACAGCCTGGCGGCCATGAGCCGCTTGATTTCAGCCTACTTGCTGAGCCCACCGGTCTTCACCAGTGACGCCCATACGAGCAAAGATTCGCTGGAAAACTTCAGCCATCAACTCGAACACGTGACTCAAATGGAGAACGACACGCGCGTGCCGGCAGTCGATTCGATCTTCGATAAGCAAACCGATGATTCGTCCGGTTGATGGCCACGTTTCATGATGCGCCGCCAACTTAAGGCAATTGCCGATTGCGGGGCGGCGCTGATCCGGGCAAAGTCGCAAACCTCTGAAATATATGGATGCTTGGCCAGTCAGGCATGAAGCGAAGGGATTTGTCCTTCGCGCGACTGGAAACTGCGTTTTGCGAGTTTGCACGCCTTGGGTCAATAACATGCTGCCGCGTCTTTTTCTGGCCGTCTTCCTATTCTGTCTGACCGCTCAGGCATCGGCCTTTGAGCCCGTGCCTGTGGATTCACAGCATTTTCGCCAAGCACTGGGCAGCTCAAGTTACTTTCTGAGAGACCCTGCCGCCGAACTGAGCGTGGCCGAGGTGTTCGCGCTACCCGAAAAAACCTTCGAGCCAGTGTCAGGCCTACACCCCAATAAGGGGAAGAACGATTCGGTCTGGTGGTTCCGTGTCGAGCTGGACAACCAACTCCACGGCCCTCTCGGCGGCTTCGTCGAAATCAACTACCCGCTGCTTGACGATATCCAGCTGTATCTCCGTCACCCGGACGGTCGTATCAGCCGACAGCACTCGGGGGACAACCATCCGTTCAGTGAGCGCTCGGTCAGGGTCAGCAACTTCTTGTTTCCAGTAGAGCTCGCGCCCGGCACCTCGACCTTGCTGTTGCGTGTGCAAAGCACCAGCACCCTGTACGTCCCGCTGTATTTCAGCACCTACGCCGCTAACGCCGAAGCAACCGAAGACTCAATGGGCTTGGCCGGGGCCTTCTATGGCGTGCTGTTTGCGATGTTCTGCTACAACTTCTTCCTGTTCCTCTCGCTGCGTGAGCCAGCGTATTTCTGGTATCTGATCTACAACCTCAACGTGGGCCTGTTCGCACTCAGCTTCGATGGCTTGCTGGTCAAATGGCTGAACGATGCAGGCGGCGTGGTCGCGTTAGGCATCTACGCGCTGATGTTCAGCCATTGCCTGGTGTCAGTCCAATTCAGCCGCCATTTTCTGCATACCCGAGAGTACTTCCCGCGCCTGGACTTCGCCCTGCGTGTGGTGCTGATCCTGTCGATGGGTGCGCTGCTGTCCGGATTCGTTCTGGAAACGCAGGTCTGGAGCGTGCTCGCCAGTGTGATGGTCATCGGCTCTTCGATCGGCCTGTTGCTGACTGGCGCTTTCGTCTGGAGCCGCGGCGTGCGCTATGGCCTTTATTACACGCTGGCCTGGGGCGTCCTGCTGGCGACGTTCGTCATCGTCACAGCTGGTTCACTGGGCTTCAACCTGTTGGGCCTGTATGGCGCGTCGATTGTCAAAGTTGGCATCGCCTTCGAGTTGATCACGCTGTCGATCGGGCTCGCCGACCGTATCAACCTGCTCAAGGAAGAAGGCTTCCGTTCGCGCCAGGCAGCCGAGCGGGCAGAAAGCGAGAACCAGGCAAAAAGTCGCTTTCTGGCGAAAATGAGCCACGAGATCCGCACGCCATTGAACGGCGTACTGGGCATGCTGCAATTGCTGCGTGAGACCCCGCTGGATCGTAACCAGCGCTTCTACCTCGATACGGTTGCCAGCTCCAGCAACTCGCTGATGACGGTCATCAACGACATCCTCGACTACGCAAGGATCGGCGCCGGCAAACTGGTCTTGGAGGACATCGAGTTCGACTTGGAAGCGCTGGCCTCCGAAACCATCAGCCTGTTCACAGCCCAAGCGCTGCAGAAGCAGCTGAACCTGCATCTCAGCCTTGCGCCCGGTGTGCCACGCCGTCTTCGCGGCGACCCGACCCGTCTCAAGCAAGTCCTGATGAACCTGCTGAGCAATTCGTTGAAGTTCACCGAACAGGGTTGCGTGGTGCTGCAGGTCGTCTGTCAGGGACCGGAGGGCGGCCGAAGCCTGGTATTTTCGATCACCGACAGCGGCATCGGCATGCGCGCCGAGGTGCTGGCCCAGCTGTTCGAGTCCTTCGCACAAGGTGATTCCAGTACAACCCGACGCTACGGTGGCAGCGGCCTGGGCTTGGTCATCAGCAAGGAACTGGTGGAAATGATGGGCGGCCAGATCGAAGTGCAGAGCACGCCTGGCCAGGGTAGCCAATTCAGCTTCGACATTCCGCTGCGGGAGGCGAGCGATAACTCTGACCCACTCACGACCTTGCTCGAAGGCCGAACCGCCGTTATCGCGTCTCGGGATATCTGTGCACTGGATGCGATGGGCAATCTGCTCCACCGTTGGGGCATGCGAATCGTCCGTTGCGAGGAGCCGCAACGACTGCGCCGCTACCTCGACGATCAGGCTTCAGCCCCGCTGCTGGTGATCATGGCACCCTGGCCTGGCAAACCACAGGCATGGCTCAACGCCGTGGCCGACGAGCTCGAACCAAATCAACGCGTAATGCTGCTCTACCCGCCACAAAGCGAGCCCTCACCTGCGTCGTCATCGTTGCACCTGGCAAGCCTGCCGTTGCCCCTGTTGCTCGGCCCCTTGCGCGAAGCACTGCATCGCCTCTATCAAGGAACCCGAACGCCTAATGGCGCTGCGATGGTGGCCGCCGACAGCCTGACAGGCCGCAAGCCGCTCATCCTAGTAGTCGAGGACAACCCGGTCAGCCAGATGGTCGTGTCCAGCCTGCTGCGCAAACGCGGCTATGAGGTCATGGTTGCTGAAAACGGGCACAGGGCAATCAGTGCGTACAGCGAGAACCCGGCCGCTGTGCAGCTGATTTTGATGGACTGCGAGATGCCGGAAATGGACGGATTCGAGGCCAGCCGACAGATCCGCCGACTCGAAGCGCAATTGCAGCTGCGCCCCGTGCCGATTATCGCACTGACCGCTCATGTGCTCGAGGAGCATCGCCGCGCTGGCAGCGAGGCCGGCATGGACGATTTCATTGGCAAGCCATTGGACAGCGAGCAGCTGTATGCTTACCTGGATCGGTTCCTCAACGCGCCGATTAGCGAACCCGACCTGCACCATCCCACTTGATCCGACGCCGATGCTCATCCCTTACGACCAGCTCGAACCTGACACCCTGACCCGCCTCATCGAAGACTTCGTGACCCGCGAGGGCACCGATAATGGCGACGAGACGCCGCAGGAAACCCGCGTCGAGCGGGTACGCCAAGCATTGCGCAAAGGCACCGCGGTTATCGTGTTCGATGTTGATCATCAGCAGTGCCAGCTCGCGCTCAGGCGCGAGGTGCCGAAGGAATGGCTGGAAGACTAGATTTCAGCTGAATACCCCGCCGTCACGCTCCCAGGCACAGCGCATACGCAAATCGCGCTGATGGGGGCTGTGCGAACCGCTTTCGGTTTCCCAGCGGAAGGTATGAATGCCGTTGAGTTCGGTCTCGAGGTGAACCACCGCGCTGGTCCAGTAGAGTTCGTTCAGCAGTGCCTCGAAGTGACGCACCCAGAGCGCCCATTCATATTCGACCGCGCGGTAGCTGGCGCCGAAGTGAATGATCTGGGTCTGATACACGCCTTCATCCATGCAGCAGGAAAACATTTCTCTTCCGAGAAAAGGCCAACCCTCACCTTGCGGCAAGCTGTACAGCGCACGGCGGTTGACTGCACGGCGCAGCCGACACTGCTCGGGGTCGGTCGAAGGCCAGTCACGAATGCTGCCGTAGACGATGGATTCCGGCTCCACAGGAACACTCCAGGCGAAAGTCCGACATGTTCGATCAAATCCGCTCGGCCTTCCAGCGCCCCGTGCGGACATGGCCCGCACCCGAGTCGCAGAGGTGACGCAGACCACAACCTAAGGTAATAGCGGCACCTTTAGGGCGTCGTCGCAGCAGACAGATCTCGGCGGGGCGCCAGCCGCAAGGCAAGCAGCGACATTGCCGCTGACATGGTCGCGAGCACGAGGAAGGGCTCACGATAATCCCCGGCGATATCGCGGCCCAACCCGGTCAGCACCGGCGTGAAACAGGCCAGACAGTAACCGGTGCAAAGCATCATCGCCGTCAGGCGGCTAACCGCAAGCGGTGAGTTCGCTTCGTACATCGGCAATACCAGTGACATCGAAAAGGTCCCGTTCAAAGCCACGCCCAGCAGCATGCAGACCAGCAAAGGATTGACCTGAGGGAGCCAGGCAATGACCAGCAGACACACCGTCGCCAGTACGCCGCAGCAAGCCATCAGCAGGTGCCGCCGACCGAAGCGCTGCGCCAGCCACGGCATGATGAACGCGCTGGGTAAACCGATCAGCATGAAGCCACTGAAAAATGCATTGCTCTGCAGCAGGCTGAAGCCAACCTCGTGGTAACGCGCCACCAGCCAAGTCGCCAGTGCGTAGAACAGACCGGCCTGCAAGGCGAAATAGATGCTCACCAACCAGGCGCGTGGCTCACGCCACGGCAGTCCGGCGCGGCTCTCGAATGCCGGCTCCGACTGGTTCGGCAGGAGCCGCCAGATCAACAGCGCCAGCACTGCGGGAATAGCCCACAACGCCAGCCCCCAGGTCCAGCGATCGCCCAGCAGTTCGGCCGCCGGTGCGGTAAGCACCACGCCGATGGTGCCGCCAACAGCCATGCTCAACGAATAGTAGGCGGCCGTCTTACCCATCTGCTCAAGGAAATAACGCTTGATGAAGCCTGACAACAACGGCCCGGCAACCGCGATTCCGGCACCCACCATGGCCGCCGTGCCGATCAACACCGGCGCGCTTTTACCGAACAGACGCAGTAATAGCGCCAGGCCGATCAAGCCAAGGCACAGGCTGATGGTGCGCTCCAGTCCGAACCGCACCGCCAGACGTGGCGCCAACGGCGCGAGCAACCCCATCAGCAGCACCGGCAAGGCGGTAGTAAGGCTGATAACGCTGCGGCTGAGACTGAGCTCCTCGGCGATGCGTTCGATCAGGGGTGCGAACGAGGTAATACCGGGCCGAAGATTGATCGCGGCCAGCACTAGAGCCAGCATGAGCAGCCAGCGAGACGGATTTTTCACAGTGAGTCCAGAGGCAGACTGGGTAGGACCGGCAACCCTACTCCCGCCCCTGGATCAGGGCAAGCAAAACGGACCGACTGGTCAGGTTTTGCTCTTGCTACGTTTCTTCTCTGCCAGCAGCGCCATCTCGTCATAGATCGCCTGAGGGTTCTGCTGCTTGATTTTCCAAGCCGCCCGGCCTTCGTCATGCGGCAGGATCATAAACACGCCTTCGGCAACCTGACGGTAGATGTAGTCGGCGATGTCGGCAGCAGAAATAGGCGACGCTTCGAGCAGCTTGCTGATCTGCGCTTTCATGTTGGGCGTCGGCCCACGATAGGAATCCATCAGATTGGTCTGGAAGAACGACGGACAGACCACATGAACCCCGACTTCCTGCTGCTTCAGCTCCACCAGCAGGCTTTCGGACAACGCCACTACGCCGGCCTTGGCGACGTTGTAGTTGCTCATTCCTGGCGCTTGCATCAGAGCCGCCATGGACGCGATGTTAATGATCTTGCCCTGGCTCTTCTGCACCAATGGCAGGAACGCCTTGCAGCCCTTGACCACGCCCATCAGGTTGATCGCGATCTGCCAGTCCCAGTCCTCCAGCGACAGTTCGTCGAAAAAGCCACCCGAAGCGACGCCAGCGTTATTGACCACTACATCGATGCCGCCAAAATTGCTCTCGCAAGCCTGTGCCAGCGCCGTTAGCTGACTGTAGTCGCGCACGTCACAGCGTTGAGTGAAACCATCGCCGCCCGCCTCACGGACCATCTTCAGAGTTTCGGCCAGGCCGGCCTCGTTGACATCTGACAATGCCAGCTGCCAACCCTCGCGCGCCCAGCGCAACGCAATTTCGCGACCCAGGCCAGAACCGGCCCCTGTGACCATCATCCGATTTTGCATCGTTTGTAACCTTTTGTTCGTGGAGTTGCCACGAGTCTAGCGAAAGCCGCTGCAGGCTCCGGCCTCTATCGAAATGCTGAATGACTGGCATACCTCGCACCCGATTGACCGGCCTCTGAGCCGCCCATAAACGGGCGAAGGCGCATAAAAAAAGCAGCCCGAAGGCTGCTTTTTTTGGGTGACCTGTGAGGTCAGTGCGCGACCGCACCACTCGAGCCTAGACCGGTCTGCGAACGGATGAATTGCGGGAAGAAACGTGCGCGCTCTTCAGCAGCCGCTTTCGACTTGTCGGTAACCGAGAAGAACCATAGACCCGCGAACGACGCGATCATGGCGAACAATGCCGGGTACTTGTTCGGGAAGATGGCCTTCTCGAAGTGCAGCACATCGACCCATACCGTCGGGCTGAGAATGGTCAGCAGTAACGCCGTGCCCAGGCCCATCGCGCCACCGATCAGCGCACCGCGGGTAGTCAGGTTCTTCCAGTACATCGAAAGGAACAGAATCGGGAAGTTGCAGCTCGCGGCAACCGAGAATGCCAAACCCACCATGAAGGCAATATTCTGGTTCTCGAAGGCCACACCAAGCAGGATGGCCAGCACGCCGAGGGCCAGCGTGGTGCGCTTGGTCACCTTCATCTCGTCCTCTTCCTTGGCCTTGCCCTTCATGATCACGCAGGCATAGAGGTCATGGGCGACAGCGGAAGCACCCGCCAGCGCCAGGCCCGAAACCACCGCAAGGATGGTGGCAAAGGCCACCGCGGAGATGAAGCCCAGGAATAGATTGCCGCCGACTGCCGAAGCCAGGTGGATGGCGACCATGTTGGTGCCGCCGACGATGGCGCCTGTGGCGTCCTTGAAGCTCGGGTTGGTGCTGACCAGCAGGATCGCGCCAAAACCGATAATGAACGTCAGGATATAGAAGTACCCGATGAAGCCGGTCGCATAGAACACGCTCTTACGCGCTTCTTTGGCATCAGCAACGGTGAAGAAGCGCATCAGGATGTGCGGCAGGCCAGCTGTGCCGAACATCAATGCCAGCCCCAGCGAGATCGCGGAAATCGGGTCGGAAACCAGGCCGCCCGGGCTCATGATCGCCTGATGGCTCGGATGCAGCGCCACCGCCTCGGAGAACAGACGGCTGAAATCGAAGCCGACGTTGTACATCACCATGACCGCCATGAAGGTTGCGCCAGACAGCAGCAGCACAGCCTTGATGATCTGCACCCAAGTGGTCGCCAGCATGCCGCCGAACATCACGTACATGACCATCAACACACCAACCATCACCACCGCGACCAGATAGTCCAGGCCGAACAGCAGCTGGATCAGCTTGCCGGCACCGACCATCTGCGCGATCAGGTAGAAGGCCACCACGATCAGCGAACCGCATGCAGAGAGGATACGGATCTGAGTTTGTCCCAGGCGGTAGGAGGCTACGTCGGAGAAGGTAAATTTACCCAGGTTGCGCAGTCGCTCGGCCATCAGAAACAGAATGATCGGCCAGCCCACCAAGAAGCCGATCGAATAGATCAAGCCGTCGTAGCCGCTGGTGAAGACCAGCGCGGATATTCCGAGGAACGAGGCAGCCGACATAAAGTCACCCGCGATCGCCAGGCCGTTCTGGAAACCCGTGATGCTGCCGCCAGCGGTGTAGTAGTCGGAAGTGGAGGTGTTGCGCTTGGCCGCCCACTTGGTGATACCCATCGTGAACACGATGAATACGATGAACATCGAAATGGCGGTCCAGTTGGTGGCCTGTTTCTGTACATCGCCGGTTAGGGCGTCAGCAAACAGCACCGGAGCAACTGCCATCAGAGCAGCTGCAGTCAGCAGGCGAGCGAACATTATTTCTGGGCCTCGTCGAGAATGTCCTGGGTGATACGATCGAACTCGCCATTGGCGCGTTGCACGTAGATTCCGGTCAGCACGAACGACAGGAAGATCAGGCCCAGACCCGCCGGGATACCCCAGGTGGTGACGGAGCCAGTGCTCAGAGGTGTTCCCAGCACCGCAGGGTCAAACGCGATGACAAGAATAAATGCGAAGTAAGCGGTCAGCATGATGGTCGCCAGCATCCAGGCGAAACGACCACGCTTGGCAACCAGGTCGTGGAATCGTGGATCAGCATTGATCTGCTGAATAACTGTCTCGTTGTTCATTGGGGTCTCCACACGGTCTCTGCCCACACATGAAGGCAGGGCGGCTACTTTAGGGCCGGCCCGTGTTAACGCCACTCGACCATGGTCTTGTTTTTATTTCGTGGGAGGCCCGTGCCAGAGGCGTTGGTGCCGATCAGGTCTACGCAAACGGAAGGCTATAGCGCTGGCCTATCTGGTCCATCGAACACGGCGATTTCCTACGCTTCGCAGGCACGAGCACACTTCACAGCAACAGAGAATAATTCTCGATCGCTGCGGAGAATCGAATATGACCAAGACCGTTACCTTTACCCTGATGCACTTTTGCATCGCGTTCTCGGTCACCTACGCCTTGACCGGCAGCGCAGCAGCAGGAGGCTTGGTTGCCGCTATCGAGCCCCTGTGCAACTCGGTGGGCTTTTACTTTCACGAGAAGGTCTGGCAGCGTCTGGACAAGCGTCAGGCTTTCCAGAGTCACATTCCCGCTCACGCCTGGCTGCATCACCAGGCGTAAGCGCTACCGCTCTCATCCAGCGCTACAGCTGCAATCCCACGAAGCACCTGGGCCGTTAAGAAGCGCCCCGGCAGCCTTGCGCAATGATTCTCGACTCAAACGTTTGGCGTTTGCCGATCGGTGACCAAGCGGTCACTAATCCACACCAGCCAGTTCGCAACCGGCTTTTGCTATCACTCCTTAAAAGCGACGCAACCTGCCGGCTTAATTGCGGTCAATGCTTAGCGAAACCACATAGCGCGGGCAATTCCAGGCATTATCTGAGCGCGAAAATGCATTGCACCGCGATCAGGCCAAACTCGCTGCCGACACGCCAACCGGTGTCGCAATCATCGTCGAGTGCACCGAACGGACCACGGCCCCGCCGCCGGCCCCGGAAAACCGAATATCAACCAGCCAAACCCCACCGTAGTCACCGGAGATCACCTCATATGCGATTGCTGCTGTGCCTGAGCGCACTGCTTGCACTGGTCGTTACGCCTGCCCACGCGGCAGACATCAGCGTCGAGCAATATGGCTATCCCTTAAGCAACCCATTCGAGGCGACGATAGCCACGACACCGGCGCCATTTCGCGTCGACTTGCCTGAAGATGACGACATTGATCAGGCAGACTACAGCCTGCGGCTACGTCCCGAGCGGGAGTTCACCCTGCCCGATAACTTCTGGGCGGTAAAACGACTCACATATCGGCTAGCAAAACAGCCTGGTCCAGCTCCGCTGATGTTCATCATCTCTGGCACGGGCGCGAGCTACTCAGCCGGCAAGACCGAGTCGCTGAAGCGGTTGTTCTACGGGGCTGGCTATCACGTGGTGCAACTGTCCTCTCCCACCAGCTTCGACTTCATCGCCGCTGCCTCGCGCTACGCGACGCCAGGCTACAGCCCGGGTGACGCCAAAGACCTCTATCGGGTAATGCAAGCCGTTCGCGCGCAGCAGCATGAGCTGCCGGTCACTGAGTTCAACCTGGTCGGTTATAGCCTGGGGGCGCTTAACGCTGCATTTGTCAGCAAGCTCGACGAGACGCGACAGAGTTTCAACTTCAAGCGCGTGCTGATGATCAACCCCCCTGTGAACCTATACACCTCGATCAGCAACCTCGACAAGCTGGTGCAGACACAGGTCGATGCCATCGACAGCACCACTACCTTCTACGAAGTCGTCCTGGAAAAGCTTACTCGGTACTACCGCCAGCAAGGCACGATCAACCTGGACGAGGCGATGCTTTTCGATTTCCAGCAATCGGCGCTGCGACTTACTGACGAGCAGATGGCCATGTTGATCGGCTCGGTTTTCCGCTTCTCGGCGGCCGATATTGCCTTCACCTCCGACCTGATCAACCGACGCGGCCTGATCGTGCCACCGAAATACCCAATCGATGAAGGCACCAGTCTCGAGCCGTTCTTCCGGCGCGCGCTGCTCTGTGATTTCGATTGTTATATCACCGAGCAGCTGATTCCCATGTGGCGCGCACAGCAGGACGGCGGCAGCATGGCGCAACTGGTGCAACAAGTGAGCCTGTATGCGCTCGAGGATTACATGCGCAACAGTCCGAAAATCGCCGTCATGCATAACGCCGACGACATCATTCTCGGCGCTGGAGATCTGGGGTTCCTTCGCCGCACCTTCGGTGATCGCATGACGCTCTATCCTCGCGGTGGCCACTGCGGCAACCTCACCTACCGGGTCAACGCCCACGATATGTTGGAGTTCTTCCGTGGCTAAACGCGCTTTGCTTGCCGTCATGCTGCTAATCAGCAGCGTGACCCATGCCCAGACGGGGACTGTCGATGAGGATGGTTTCACCCATCCGCTGCGTAACCTGGAGTTCAACCCCGGTCTCGACCAGCGCGAATTTGAACGCGCGACCTTCGACGCGCTGAACATTTACGACCCCTGGGAGTCGCTGAACCGGCGCATGTACTACTTCAACTACCGCCTGGATCAGTTTGTGATGTTGCCTGCCGTCCGCGGGTACCGTTATGTAACGCCCAAGATCGTGAGGACCGGCGTCAGCAATTTCTTCGATAACCTCGGTGAAATCCCGACGCTTTTTAACAGCATCGCGCAACTTAAGGGCGAGCGGGCCATGACCACGACTGCGCGCCTGCTGTTCAACACGATTCTCGGCGTCGGTGGTGTTTGGGACCCTGCAACGCGTATGGGCCTGCCCCGCTACAATGAGGATTTCGGCCAAACCCTCGGCTTCTATGGCGTACCTCACGGCCCGTATCTGATCCTGCCCGCACTCGGCCCGTCGAACCTGCGGGACACCGCTGGCCAGGCAGTGGATTTTGGCGTTGAGCGACAGGTCGACTACTTCAGCTATGCCGAAGCCAGCGGTGGTGAATTCGGTCTCACCGCGCTGCGATTGATCGATATCCGTCACACGACGCCCCTGCGCTACGGCCAGCTCAATTCGCCGTTCGAATACGAGAAGGTCCGCTACGTCTACACCCGCGCGCGGGAGTTGCAGATCGAGGAATGATCGGCTGAATCGATACGAAAGGTTCGAATTTCGCGTCAACGCATCGAGCTGCTGGTCGTAGTCTTAGCCCATCTGTTCTAGGAGCGATGCTATGACCACGCGTGAAATCCTTTCTGTCAGCACCGGGCGCGCCACCTCCGATGGCGCCGGCGTCAGCCTGACAAGGCTGTTCGGCGGCGCCGCGCCGGAGCGCTTCGATCCCTTTCTGATGCTCGATGAGTTCGGCTCGGAAAACCCGGACGAGTACATCGCCGGTTTCCCGGCGCATCCGCACCGTGGCTTCGAGACCATCACTTACATGCTTGAAGGTCGCATGCGCCACGAGGATCATCTCGGCAATGTCGGCCTGCTAGAGAGCGGCGGTGTGCAATGGATGACCGCCGCACGCGGCGTCATTCACAGCGAGATGCCTCAGCAAGAACACGGCGCGATGCGCGGGTTTCAGCTGTGGCTCAACCTGCCGGCGAAAAACAAGCTGGACGAACCGAGCTACCGCGACTTCTCTCCCGCCGAAATCCCCCGAATAACGCTGCCGAGCGGTGTCGAAGCAGTGGTGATTGCCGGCCAGCTCTTCGCCGAAGGCGTCACACAAGCCGGCGCTGTGCAACGCCCTGATACCGAGCCGCAGCTGTTCGATCTTTGCCTTCCAGCCGGCACGCGGCTGACGCCGCAGCTGTCCGACGGGCAGCGAGTCATCTTGTATGTGTTTGACGGCGAGCTGATGGTGGGTGGGCAACGCCTTGCAAAGAATCAGCTCGCTCGACTCTCCGACCAGGGTGAACTGGCGCTTTCAACCAGCAGCGGCGCCCGCGTCCTTTTTCTGGCAGGCCGCCCGATCGGCGAGCCGATTGTGCAGTACGGGCCGTTCGTGATGAACAGCCGCGAAGAGATCGAACAGGCGCTGCGTGATTTCCGCGACGGTGTGTTTACAGACTAACCGGCTTCTTCGGGCGCTTGCGGTACAGACTCGACTCCCCCTCCGGTCGGGTCTTGAAGCGCCGATGAGCCCACAGGTACTGCTCAGGGTGCTGTCTGACCGCGTCTTCAATCCACTCGTTGATGCGGCGACAATCAGCATCCTCGCTTTCGCCGGGGAAATCGTCCAATGGCGGATGCACCACCAGGCTATAGCCTCTTCCTTCAGGCAGGCGTTCCAGCGTGTAAGGGATCACCCTAGCCCGACCCAGGCGTGCGAACTTGGTCGTTGCGGTCACGGTTGCCGCCTGAATGCCGAACCAGGGTACGAAGATGCTTTGCTTGCGGCCGTAATCCTGATCTGGCGCATACCAGATTGCCCGGCCCGCACGCAGAACCTTGAGCATGGCACGCACATCTTCACGCTCTATCGCTGTCGCATCCAGGTTGTGCCGCTCCCGGCCACGCCGCTGCACGTAATCGAACACCGGATTCTTGTGCTCACGGTACATTCCATCGATGGTGTGCCACTGGCCGAGCAGCGCTCCGCCGATTTCCAACGTGGTGAAATGCAGCGTCATCAGGATCACGCCCTGCCCTTCTGCCTGCGCCTGCTGCAGATGCTCAAGCCCTTGGATTTGCGCCAGTCGCTGCAAACGCGACTTGGGCCACCACCAGCTCATGGCCATTTCGAAGAAGGCAATCCCGGTCGAGACAAAGTTCTCGCGCAGCAGTCGTTCACGCTCCTTTTCGCTCAACTCCGGAAAGCACAGCTGCAGGTTGCGCCGGGCGATCTGCCGTCTCGAGCGGGCAACCCGATACATAACTGCGCCCAGTCCACGCCCAAGCAACAGCAGAATCCGATAGGGCAATTGCACCACCAGCCACAGTAGACCGAGGCCAAGCCACAGCAACCAGAAGCGAGGATGAAGAAATGATGCGCGAAAACGAGGACGATCCATTGGCAGTCCGAACCGATAAAAGCGCGCATTCTAGCGATAAATCATCCGCCAATGCGGCAGCGTTGCGATGCACGGCACCCGTCCGAGAGTGTGGGCGAGACTTGCAGGCGGCAGTTCGCCCCGCTATAAGTCCTCGCCATTTACCGCAGCAGGCAGACCATGAGCCAAGCCGATCTTACCGACCAAGCCCCCGTATTCCAGCTCAAGGGCAGCATGCTCGCCATCACCGTGCTGGAGCTGACACAGAACGACCTGCAGCGTCTGGATCAGCAGCTCGCCGTCAAGGTCGAACAGGCCCCGGACTTTTTTAATAACACGCCGCTGGTGCTAGCGCTGGACAAGCTTCCCAGCGATTGCAACCTCGACCTGCCTGCCCTTATCGCGCTCTGCCGAAAGCATGGCCTGCGTACTCTTGCGTTGCGTTCAGCCGACCCGCAAATCGTCGACGCCGCCGGCCGGCTCGATTTGCCCGTGCTACCGCCGTCGGGCGCTCGTGAACGCAAGCTCGACGTCACCAGCAAGGCCCCAAGCGAACCCGCCAAACCGGCAGAGCCCGCCTACCGCCCCACCCGCGTGATCACCACCCCCATCCGCGGCGGCCAGCAGGTCTATGCCCAGGGTGGCGATCTGATCGTGCTGGCCGCGGTGAGCCCCGGCGCGGAACTTCTCGCCGATGGGAACATCCATGTGTACGGCCCGCTGCGCGGGCGTGCGCTGGCAGGCATCAAGGGCGATGCCAACGCACGTATTTTCTGTCAGCAGCTAGCTGCTGAAATGGTCTCGATTGCCGGGCATTACAAGGTCGCCGAAGACCTTAGACGCGACCCTTTATGGGCCGAAGCCGTGCAAATGAAGCTATCCGGCGACGTGTTGAACATCACCCGCCTTTAACGGATACTGCCGCGAATTTTCAAGCACCAAAACGGGCGCACTGTAAGCCGACTCGGCTACGGTCCCGACTTCATATTTAGGGTGAATCACCTTGGCCAAGATCCTCGTAGTCACTTCCGGCAAGGGTGGCGTCGGTAAAACCACTTCCAGCGCCGCCATCGGTACCGGCCTCGCCTTGCGCGGCCACAAGACCGTCATCGTCGACTTCGACGTCGGTCTGCGTAACCTGGACCTGATCATGGGCTGCGAGCGTCGCGTGGTGTATGACTTCGTCAACGTCATTCAGGGCGATGCCACCCTGACCCAGGCATTGATCAAGGACAAGCGTCTCGAAAACCTCTACGTCCTCGCCGCCAGCCAGACCCGCGACAAGGATGCGCTGACGCTCGAAGGCGTCGGCAAGGTCATCGACGAGCTGGCCAAGACCTTCGAGTTCGTCATCTGCGACTCCCCGGCCGGCATCGAAAAAGGTGCGCATCTGGCGATGTACTTCGCCGACGAAGCCATCGTCGTGACCAACCCGGAAGTCTCCTCTGTTCGCGACTCCGATCGTATGCTGGGTCTGCTGGCAAGCAAATCCCGCCGCGCCGAGAACGGCGATGATCCGATCAAGGAGCACCTGCTGCTAACCCGCTACAACCCTGAGCGCGTTGTCAAAGGCGAAATGCTCGGTGTCGAGGACGTCGAAGAAATCCTCTCGATCCGTCTGCTGGGCGTCATCCCCGAATCCCAGGCTGTACTGAAAGCCTCCAACCAGGGTGTTCCGGTCATTCTCGACGACCAGAGCGACGCCGGTCAGGCCTACAGCGACGCGGTCGATCGACTGCTGGGCAAGGACGTGAATCATCGCTTCCTCGACGTGAAGAAGCAGGGCTTCCTGCAACGCCTGTTCGGAGGCCGCGAATGAACCTTCTCGACTTCTTTCGTGAACGCAAGAAGAAGGAAACGCCAGCTAACATCGCCAAGGAACGCCTGCAGATCATCGTCGCCCACGAGCGCGGCCAGCGCACCCAGCCGGACTACCTGCCGGCCCTGCAGAAAGAACTGGTCGAGGTGATTCGCAAGTACGTGAACATTGACAGCGACCAGGTTCAGGTCGCCTTGGAGGATCAGGGCAGCTGTTCGATCCTTGAGCTGAACATCACCTTGCCGGATCGTTGATCGACCGGGTAGTCGCCAGCACTCTTGTGTAGCGACAGATTCATCGGCGACTTCGGTCGCCGATGTCGTTTGCGGAATTTGAAAAATGCCCCTCAGTCACATCCAGTTCGTTCACCAAGACGCCGCTCTGCTGGTCATCAACAAGCCTACCCTGCTGCTGTCCGTGCCCGGTCGCGCGGAAGACAATAAGGACTGTCTGGTCACTCGCCTGCAGGAAAACGGCTATCCGGAGGCGCGCATCGTCCACCGCCTGGACTGGGAAACTTCAGGCCTGATCGTGCTGGCGCGCGACGCCGACAGCCACCGCGAGCTGTCTCGACAGTTCCACGACCGCGAGACTGAAAAGGCCTATACCGCTTTGTGCTGGGGCGAGCCGGAGCAAGAGAGCGGAAGCATTGATCTGCCGCTGCGTTATGACCCACCGACCAAACCGCGGCATGTGGTTGACCCTGAACTGGGCAAGCATGCGCTGACGTATTGGCGAGTCCTAGAACGCTGCGGTGACTACAGCCGGGTCGAACTCACCCCGATCACCGGCCGCTCCCATCAGCTGCGTGTACATATGCTCTCGATCGGCCATCCCCTGCTGGGCGACCGCCTGTATGCGCACGAACAGGCGCTCACCGCGCATGACCGGCTCTGCCTGCATGCCAGCATGCTCGCCCTGACCCATCCTCAAAGCGGCGAACGGATGCGCTTCGACTGCCCAGCGCCGTTCTAGAAAGAAGGGGCGCAAGGCCTCAGGCTGCAAGCAAAGCACAGGGCAGGGTTTTCGCCGCTTGGAGCTTGCGGCCTGTAGCTCGCACCTTGTTCCGCGATAAACTCCGAGCCATTGCCGTCCGGAGCCCACCATGCGCGAAGAACTCAACCAGGGTCTGATTGATTACCTCAAGGCCTCTCCCACCCCATTCCACGCCACCGCCAGCCTCGCCCAGGCCCTGCAGACCGCCGGCTACAAAGCATTGGATGAAAGCGAGACATGGCATACCGAACCCGGCGGTCGCTACTACGTTACCCGCAACGACTCCGCGCTCATCGCGTTCCAGCTGGGCAGCCAATCGGTCATCGAACATGGCATGCGCCTGGTCGGTGCGCACACTGACAGTCCCTGCCTGCGGGTGAAACCCCAGCCGGAACTGCAGCGTCAGGGCTTCTGGCAACTCGGAGTGGAAGTCTACGGCGGTGCGCTGCTTGCTCCATGGTTCGACCGTGACCTGTCGCTGGCGGGGCGCGTGACCTACAGCCGCGACGGCCGGATCGAAAGCCAGCTGATCGATTTCAAGCTGCCCATCGCAGTGATTCCGAGCCTTGCAATTCACCTCAATCGGGAAGCCAATCAGGGCTGGGCAATCAATCCGCAAAACGAGCTGCCGCCGATCCTGGCGCAAGTCGCCAGTGAAGAAAGCCCGGATTTCCGGGCGCTGCTGGCGGACCAGCTGAGCCGCGAGCATGGCCTGGTTGCCGACGTCGTACTGGATTTCGAGTTGAGTTTCTACGATACCCAAAGCGCTGCGGTGATCGGCCTGAACGGCGACTTTATTGCCGGTGCCCGCCTGGATAATCTGCTGTCGTGCTTCGCCGGCCTGCAGGCCCTATTGCGCGCCGGGCCCGAAGAAACCTGTGTGCTGGTGTGCACCGATCATGAAGAAGTCGGCTCCACTTCGATGTGCGGTGCGGACGGGCCGTTTCTCGAGCAAGTACTGCGCCGCGTACTGCCTGACGGCGAATCCTTCCAGCGCAGCATCAACCGCTCCCTGATGATCTCGGCCGATAACGCGCATGCGGTGCATCCCAACTACAGCGACAAACATGACGGCAATCATGGGCCGAAACTCAATGCTGGGCCGGTGATCAAGGTCAACAGCAACCAGCGATACGCCACCAGTAGCGAAACCGCCGGCTTTTTCCGCCATCTCTGTCTGGAAAACGAAGTGTCGGTGCAGAGCTTCGTCACCCGCTGCGACATGGGCTGCGGCTCGACCATTGGCCCCATCACCGCCAGCCAGCTGGGCGTGCGCACGGTGGATATCGGGCTACCGACGTTTGGCATGCACTCGATCCGCGAGCTGGCCGGCAGCCAGGATCTGGCGCATCTGGTGAAGGTACTCAGCGCTTTCTATTCCAGCGCCGAACTGCCTTGAGACGAGGCATCCAGGCGCATGCGCCTGGATTGTTCACACGAGGCTTTTGTCGATGATCAACGCAACCTTGCCGGACACCTGGTTGCTCGCCAACGCGGCAAAGGCCGCTTCCACGTCGCCGACCGGGAAGCTGCGCTCCAACCGCGGCGAGAGGCTCTGGTTGGCGAAAAGCGGCCAGACCCTCTCCTGCATTTCGGCTAGCAAACCGGCTTTGTCGTCAGCCGTGCGGCTGCGCAACGTCGAGCCGATCAGCTGGATTCGTTTGCTCAGCAGGACTCCCAGGTCGACCTCGGCCTTGCGCCCGCCCATCAGGCCAATGACTACCCAACGCCCGTCCGCCGCAAGCAGCTGAGTGTTGAGCGCTACATACTTTGCGCCAACCGGATCGAGAACCAAATTGAACGGCCCGAAGTCGCGAAGCGCTTCCAGTGATTCATCCCTAAGCACACCGCCCTGGGCACCCAGCGACTCGCAGTAGGCCAGGCGATCGGCCGACCCAACACTGACCCAGCATGGGTTTTCAAACGCCTTGCACAACTGGATAGCGGCCGAACCGACACCACTGGCGCCAGCGTGCAGCAGGACCTTTTCACCAGGCTGCAGCCCACCCAGGCGGAACAGATTCAGCCATGCCGTGGCATAGACCTCAGGGATAACCGCCGCCTCCGTCAACGACAGGCCTTGCGGTACGGGAAGAACATGCCGGCTATCGACGACAACCTCCTCGGCCATGCCGCCACCTGCCAGAAGCGCGCAGACACGGTCACCGACCTGGTACGAAGCGCCAGCGCCCACCTCGCTGATCACCCCAGCGCATTCCAGACCAAGGATATCGGTCACGCCGGGCGGCGGCGGGTAGTGTCCTGCGCGTTGCAGCAAATCGGCACGGTTCAGGCCTGCTGCGGCTACCTGGATCCTGACCTCTCCATCGCCGCTCTTCGCAGCGGTACGCTCCGCCCACGCCACCTGTCCCTCGACGCCTTGCAATGCCTTCATGCTGCCTCCATAGTGGTTCACACCTGCGCCCGCTAAACCGTGACTCCGGCAGTGCAGGCCGCTGATTAAGTTCTACCAAGGCTACATAGCGATACGCCCGTCTAAAACCAAGGATTGCCTTTTCGGTATCCTCTGGTGCGGCGAACCGCCCTGCCGCCTCGGTGCGATCTGCATCGCGGCATGCCAGCCGCCAGATACATCGGGCTGTGTTTTTCCCGCCGGGCGGATTCCGTCCTGGCGCCTGATTTGATGGCCTAATATGCGTTATTACTCAGCCTCGCGTCGCCCCCTCGATATGAAACGATCATTGACCGCAGGCTTTCTAGCCCTGCTGGTTGGCCTTCAGGCCACTGCCACCTTCGCCAAACCTGCCGACTCGAATGCATGGGACTATCTGCAGCCTGACCGTGATCAGGTCATTGCCAGCCTCAACGTGGTCGAGCTGCTCAAGCGCCATCACTACAACAAGCCCCCGCTGAACGACGCCCGCTCAGCGAAGATCTTCGACAGCTACCTCGAGATGCTCGACCCCTCACGCAGCTATTTCACCGCAGGCGACGTCGCCGAATTCGAAGCCTGGCGCAACCAGTTCGATGACTTCTTGAAGAACGGCAACCTCGAGCCTGGGTTCATCATTTACAAAGTGCATCTGGAGCGGCTGCAAAGCCGGCTGGAGTACGCGTTGAGCCTTTTGGACCAAGGCGTCGACAGTTTCGACTTTTCCCTCGACGAGGAGCTGCTGGTCGATCGCGAGAACGCAGCGCGTCCCGAGAACGAAAAGGAACTGGACGACCTCTGGCGCAAGCGTGTGAAAGACGAAGTGCTGCGATTGAAGATCGCCGGCAAGGAGCCCAAGGCCATCGAGGAACTGCTCACCAAGCGCTACAAGAATCAGCTGGCGCGGCTTGAGCAAACCCGTGGCGAAGACGTATTTCAGACCTACATCAACGCCTTCGCGCAATCCTACGATCCGCACACCCAGTATCTGTCTCCTGACAATGCCGAAAACTTCGATATCAACATGAGTCTTTCTCTGGAAGGTATCGGGGCTGTACTGCAGAGCGACAACGAGCACGTGAAGGTGGTGCGCCTGATCCCGGCTGGCCCTGCCGAGAAGAGCAAGCAGATCGCGCCTGCCGACAAGATCGTAGGCGTTGGTCAGAGCGACGAAGAGATGGTCGATGTGATCGGCTGGCGGCTCGACGAAGTCGTCAAACTGATCCGCGGTCCCAAAGGATCAGTTGTCCGACTCGAAGTCATCCCGGCGAGCAACGCGCCAAACGACCAGAGCAGCAAAGTCGTCGCAATCACCCGCGAAGCGGTCAAGCTTGAGGAGCAGGCGGCTAAGAAGTCGGTGCTTAAACTCAATCAAGACGGTCGTGACTACAAGCTCGGGGTCATTGAAATTCCGGCGTTCTATCTCGATTTCAAGGCCCTGCGTGCCGGCGACAAGGAATACAAGAGCACGACCCGAGATGTGAAAAAACTGCTCACGGAGCTGGAGAAGGAAAACGTCGATGGAGTCGTCATCGACTTGCGTAACAATGGCGGCGGTTCCCTTCAGGAAGCCACTGAGCTGACCGGTCTGTTCATCGATCAAGGCCCTACGGTCCTGGTCCGCAATAGTGATGGCCGCGTCGACGTTCTGGCTGATGAGCAGCAAGGCGCGTTTTATAAGGGCCCGCTGGCAGTGCTGGTTAACCGACTGTCCGCATCGGCCTCGGAGATCTTCGCTGGCGCCATGCAGGATTACCACCGGGCACTGATCGTCGGTGGACAGACATTCGGCAAAGGCACCGTACAAACTGTCCAACCGCTTAATCACGGCGAACTCAAGCTGACGCTCGCCAAGTTCTACCGAGTCTCCGGACAAAGCACTCAGCATCAAGGCGTCATCCCGGACATCTCCTACCCCGCCGAGGTTGATACCAAGGAAATTGGCGAAAGCGCTTTGCCTGAAGCGATGCCATGGGACAGCATTCGAGCAGCGGTCAGCCCGGACATGAATCCGTTCAAGCCGTTCCTCGCCGAACTCAAGGCTCGTCATGAGGGGCGGACCAATGAGAATCCAGACTTTGTATTTACTCGGGATCGCCTCGCACTGACGCAGGAGCTTACTCACGAGACGACTATCAGTCTCAACGAGGAAAAGCGCCGGGCGCAGCAGGAGCGGATCGAGAAGCGTCAGCTGACACTGGAAAACACCTTGCGCAAGGCCAAGGGCGAGGAGCCACTGGCCAAGCTCGAAAAAGAAGATGAGACGACGCCGCACGTTGAAGATAAAAAAATCAAACCCGAGGACGATGCCTATCTGTCAGAAAGCGGCAGAATTCTGCTGGATTACCTGGGCTTGCAAGAGACGATGGCTAAGAACCAGCCTGTCGAGCGCTAAACAACAGATGTCATCAAAATGACATCGTAGTGTCGTGAAATGCGAAGGGCCGCCATTGTGCGGCCCTTCGCATTTTAAGGCCGCACGAGACCATCATGACCGTTACCGAGCAGTTGAGCACGCTGGATTCCATCCTTGCTCACGGCAGCGTTACCAGCCTGTTCCAGCCCATCGTGTCGCTTTCCGAACGACTGATCCTTGGATACGAAGCGCTGACACGAGGGCCATCGAACACCTCGCTACACTCCCCTATCAACCTGCTCGCAGCAGCTCGACATGCCGGCCGACTCAATGAGCTGGAAATGACCTGTCGCGAGAACGCCTGTCGTCGCTACAGCCAGCAGCAGCTGCAGAGCAAACTGTTCCTCAACGTGTCTCCGGAAACGTTGTTGGATGCTAAGCACAAGCCGGGCCGCACTCTAGAGTTACTGCATCAATACGGCATCTCTGCCGACAAGGTGGTGATCGAACTTACGGAGCAGACGCCCACCGACGATTTCGAGCTGCTGCGTGCAGCCTTGCATCACTACCGTGACATGGGCTTTTCCATCGCTCTGGACGACCTCGGTGCTGGCTATTCCAGCCTGCGCATGTGGTCGGAGCTGCGCCCCGATTACGTCAAGATTGACCGCTACTTCATAGACGGTCTTCACCGCGACGCCGTGAAGCGCGAGTTTGTCGAATCGATCATGAAGATAGCCAGAGCGTCACAGGCTCAGGTCATCGCGGAAGGCATCGAGCTGAGTGAAGAACTGCACGTCCTTTCAGATATGGGCATCGACCTGGTTCAGGGCTATCTGTTGGGGCGACCTGAGGAGGAGCCAAGCGCCAGTGCTAGCCTTCGTTTGCCCAATTTTGAAAACCATGGCAAGCCATTAGGGGACGACCACCCGGCTTGGGCGCTCTGGCAGCCAAGCAAAGCGCGCTCCTTCCCTTCCATTCGGGCAGCCTGTTGTAGCTGTTCCATCAACAGGCAAATTTGAACATCGCAGCGCGACACGCAAGTGGGCTTCAACGTAAGTAACAGCTGCTGTCCGGCGACCTGTCACAGCAGCGCCACCACTGACGATGGATGATCTCGTCGAAGCTAGCAGCAGTGGAGGCAGCATCGGGCGACGACATTTTCCTTTTGCCGTTATCGGCTCATAAAACGGGTTCGATTAATCCTGATCTCGATCACCCAACGTCCGGCGCGGGCGATGCTCCATATCGGTATCCGTGTCGCCATGATTGGATTGCTCATACGCCTGCTGCGGTCGCTGGTCGGGTACTTTGCGATCCTTCTCGGAATCTTCCGATAGTCGCTCGATACCCGCACCGGTGCCCATAGACCCATTACCTAGGGTTCGATCGACCGAGCCCGAGTTCTGCGCCAGCTGAACGGTGCCTGGCATTGTGACGCCAGCTGTAGCCGTGGCTGTAGCTGCAAGCGCCGCTACCAGCGCGATAGGCAAATAGCTCCGCATACCCTTCTCCTCTATTCGAGCGCTCCCAGCTATTTAGGCAGCCGGCTGCCGGCATAGGTCCACGTTGCCGACAGATGGAAAGCGGAACCGTTGTTTGCATTTCGCGGTCCACTACATCGAGAGCAGATGATGTCTAGTTAGAAAGGAATCCAACGATGATCACACCGCCACTGGTAATTCTTCTGATAGTGATTGGCTGGAGTGCAGCCGCCCTGGCGATGCTTTGGGGCATGCTGCGAATCGCGCGTCACCATCACAAAGCGTCCCCTAGCGCACGACCAGCTCGACACCAGCCCGCCTCGGCCGAGCCCCACGCCGCGCATGTTTCGCTAACTGCCTGACGAAAGATTGTCCGTTTGGCAATAAAACCGTGACAGATCAACCGAAAGATGTAGAATGCCGCCCACAGACGCGGGATGGAGCAGTCTGGTAGCTCGTCGGGCTCATAACCCGAAGGTCGTCGGTTCAAATCCGGCTCCCGCAACCAAATACGAAAAGGCCACTCAATCGAGTGGCCTTTTTCGTTTGTATCGCCGCATGACGCCTGAGCGGATACGCTCAGCTCGTTGTGCCAAGCCAGCCAACCTGGCTAACCACCTGAAAATAAAACGCTTTATCGCCGCGGAAGGTTGACACGGGTTCGTCAGCCTGTAGAATGCCGCCCACAGACGCGGGATGGAGCAGTCTGGTAGCTCGTCGGGCTCATAACCCGAAGGTCGTCGGTTCAAATCCGGCTCCCGCAACCAAATAGAAAGGCCACTCATTGAGTGGCCTTTTTTTTGCTGTTCGCTTTGCCACATAAATAACTTATCTCGCATATAAAACCCGCCCCTTCTTTTAATTTTTCGGAATAAATGAAGAAGCTTTCAGCGCACATCTATTTGTTGCGCAAATGGTCGTAGATCAAACGGATTAGTTCCGAAGATTGAGCCAAACTAAGCCCCTCCCGACCTTCGCCTGCCTATCAGAGTAATAACTCCCTTTGCTATCAATGAATTGAGACAAAGCACCCTGTTGGTGCATTTATTTTTTTTTTCGGATCTTGACTGCCGTCAGGTTCTGAATGTTAACTACATCACATAAATCAGCAGCAGTTCATTTAGGGCGGCAAACCAAAGGAAGCCGGTACTGCGCTGATGCACATGGATGGCGTTTCCCCAGTTGTAGCTGGGCTGCCTGCGACAATAAATACTTTGATGCTTATCTCGAATTCTAGCCGAGTGCGGTAGCTCTGCCTGAAGCCTACTGCGGAGCCCGCAACTCTGGTTCAACAACAACGCAGACAGGGCCACAGGCGCCTAAGCGGCTGGTGGCGGTAGGTTCGCCAGGACGAATTACGTTAGCGGGAAGTCTATGCAGCGCTACTTGGGCTCATAGTTTTCTCAACGGTAATGCCACCTGCACCAGCCAATACCGTTGTCGAGAAGATTTGACTTTCCTAATACCTGACTAAAACGCTTACTCGACTGTATTATCCAACTGGAGTGCATCGTGAATACATCTTTTCGCAACTTGGAAGCGTCAGCCCTTCAGTTAATTACCAGCGAAATAAATAACAAAGGAAGTTCCTGCATTACCAACTTCCTATCAAGCGAACAACTGGCATCGCTTAAAGAAAGCGTCCGGGTCGAGGCCGAAAAACATAAGGGAAGTTATTTCGCTCATCATGGTGGCGGCGAAATAGAGAGTTGTCTATTGGGCGCGCTAGGCGCTTCGCCAGAGTTTCGGAATATGTTGGCAAGTGTCTATCAGGCGGGCGCAGGGCAAGCCGCTTATAGCGATGAAATACTTAAAGTCCTGCGCTGTGTGCAGGGGACCTCAGGCCGGCGCGAGTCCAATTGCTTTCACTACGACGCCAGTCTGGTCACCGCACTACTGCCCATCGAAATTCCTCAAGACGGGGTCGATCGGGGTGATCTCATTCTGTTCCCCAACGGTCGCCGCATACGCTCCAATGTCCTGGTTAACGTTGTGGAAAAAGCGTTATTGCAGAACGCACTGAGTCGAAAACTGATCAGCGCGGCCATCCGCCACAAGCTTTTGCGACCCGAAAAGCTTCAACTTGTCCCGGGCAACCTCTATCTGTTCTGGGGCTACCGCACACTGCATGCGAACGAACCCTGCGATCCCTCCCACCGCCGCGCAACAGCCATCTTCCACTATGGCGATCCCCACGCCGGTAGCTTCGCGACCCGCATGATCCTCAAGCTGAACCAGCGTCGGGCACGACGCGCAACAGCCCTGGGTACGCAACCTACTGCGTGATCTGACAGACGCACTTTTTTGCGTCTGCTATCCGACGTGACGACCGATAAGGACATCGAGATGATCAATGTCACCAAATCGTATCTGGGCAATAAAACCAAATTCCTGGGCTACGTCGACAGCATCTACGCATCCGGTTGGTTGACCAATCATGGTCCGCTGGTGACTGAGCTGGAGGAGCGGCTGCGCGATTACCTGGGTGTCAGGAATATCATCCTGACCAACAACGGGACCTTGGCGCTGCAGATCGCTTATCGGGCTCTGAATCTCTCCGGCAGCGCCATCACAACTCCGTTCAGTTTCGTCGCCACCACCAGTTCGCTGCAGTGGGAGGGCGTCCGGCCGATATTCGCGGACATCGACAAGGCCACCTGGAACCTGGATCCCAAGGCGATCGAAGCGAGGATAGAGGCCGACACCCAAGCGATCGTGGCCACCCATGTCTTCGGCAATGCGTGCGACGTTGAGACTATCTCGCAGGTTGCGCAGCGGCATCGCCTGAAGGTGATCTACGACGGCGCCCACGCGTTCAGCGTCCGCTACAAGGACCAGTCGGTATTCAACTGGGGCGACATCAGCACGCTCAGCTTTCACGCTACCAAGCTGTTCCACACCATCGAGGGCGGCGCCATCGTCACCAATGATGACGCCTTGGCGGAAAGGATTCGCTTGCTCTGCAACTTCGGCATTGTCGACACCGACATCATCGACGGCATCGGTATCAACGCCAAACTCAACGAATTTGCCGCCGCAATGGGGCTGTGCATCCTCGACGAGATGGCGTTGATTCTGGAGCAACGCGAGGAAATCGCCAGCCGCTACGAACAACAGCTCGGTGATCATTTCGACTTGCAGCGCCAGCAGCCGTACTCACAACGCAACCACAGCTACTTCCCGATAGCCCTGACGGATGAAAACCAACTACTGCAGTGCCGGGCGGCGCTTAAGAACAAGGGTATCAACCCGAGGCGCTACTTCTACCCCTCGTTAGACACGCTCAGCTACGTGCAGCCGCAGATCCCACAAACCGAGTCCCGCGCCCTGAGTCGCCGGGTGCTGTGCCTGCCGATCTACCCGGGCCTGCCACGGCACGTCCAGAACACGGTTATCGAAACGCTATTGAATCAGTCATCGCAGGGCAGACGCCTGGCCACCGAACGCGTCTGGCCTCAGGTCGCTGCCAGTCTGTTGCTGGAAGACCGTTTAAGCGCGCCAGCCCCAGCGTACAAGCGCATTTACTGACTCAATCAGAACGGCTGACGACATGTCCGATCGAAATCTATCGATGCTTCGCAACACCGGCCTTAGCTACGCAGGCCAAGCGTACGCCATGCTCATCGGGATTCTGATCCTGCCCTTCTATCTCGGGCACCTGGGCGCCGAGGCCTATGGCCTGATCGGTTTTTTCGCAGTCCTGCAGGCCTGGCTGCAGCTGCTGGACGCCGGCCTGTCCCCTTCGTTGGTTCGTCAAATAGCGCATTTT
Source organism: Pseudomonas sp. NPDC047961 (assembly GCF_050272435.1). Classification (NCBI taxonomy): domain Bacteria; kingdom Pseudomonadati; phylum Pseudomonadota; class Gammaproteobacteria; order Pseudomonadales; family Pseudomonadaceae; genus Pseudomonas; species Pseudomonas sp. NPDC047961. The sequence goes on from NZ_JBNNMD010000001.1 coordinate 147,288, forward strand.
CGCGGTCGTAACGGCTCCGCGGCGCAACGCTACGAACCGGGACAGCTGCTGCGTTCGTTCGAACTCATCTTTCTGCCGCTGGCACTGCTCACCGCGCTCAGCATCCATTTCGCCAGTGGTTGGATCGCTCACCAATGGTTGCAGGCAGAGGAGCTGAGCAGCGCCACGATCGTCCATTGCATCAGCCTGATGGGCTTGATGATCGGCCTCAAACTCTACGCCACCCTCTACAAGAGTGGCCTGCAAGGCCTTGAGCTACATGCATGGCTGAACAGCGCAAATGTCATCGTCGCCACGCTGCGCTATTTCGGTGGGCTGTTTCTGGTGGCCAATATCAGCCAGAACCCACAGGACTTCTTTGTATTCCAGGCCGCTGTCGGACTGCTCGAAACGCTTATCTTCGCCGTCAAGGCGTACAGTTTGATGCCCAATCCGAAGCTGCTGACCGGCTTCAACTGGGCAGTGATCAAGCCGGTTCTGCCCTTCGCTGCTGGCATTTCGCTGACCTCGGTGCTGTGGATCGTCCTGACGCAGCTGGACAAGGTGCTGCTGTCCAACGTGCTACCGCTTAAAGAGTACGGCTATTTCTCGCTGGTCGCTCTGATGGCGACCGGCATCATGACGTTGACCAATCCACTGGTGCAGACGCTGCTGCCGCGGATGACGATGCTCGTCGCTGAAGACCGGATCGCCGATATGCAGGCGCTCTACCTGAACGCGACCCGGTTCGTCTGCAGCCTATTGTTTCCCTTGGCCGGCGTGATCGCATTTCACGCCGCCGATCTGGTTTTCGCCTGGACCGGTGACGCAGAGGCAGCGAAATGGAGCCGCCAGATACTGCCCTGGTACGTGGTCGGCAGCGCGATCATGGCCGTCACCGCCTTTCAGTTCTATCTGCAATACGCCTACGGTCAGCTGCGCCTCCATGTGTGGTTCAGCTTGGTCAGTGCAGTGCTGAGCATTCCCGTGGTCATTTACGCAACCCTTGAGCATGGCGTGTACGGCGCAGCGCTGGCCTGGTTCGGGCTACGCATGCTGACCTTTCTGATTTGGCCGTCGATGGTGCACAAGCGCTTCGGTGCCGGCCTGCATCGACCCTGGCTACAAGATCTGTTGCGTATCACGGCCATGACCGGCCTGGGTCTGCTGATCGGCGAACCGGTGTTCGCCGCCATCGCCAGCGAAAACCGATTCGACATTCTTCTAGGGCTGGCCGTCAGCGGACTGATCTGCCTGACGCTGGTGGCCTTCACCTCCAGGCCGGTAGTGATGCGGCTTTACGTAATGATGACCAAGTCGAGCGTTTGAAATGGATACCCAATCGAAAACCGAACAGGACGTCATGGCAGCGTGGGGCAATCAACGATCTCCCCTGCTGAGCATCATCTGCCTGACCTACAACCATGCAGCGTTCATAAAGGAAACGCTGGAAGAATTCATCCGGCAGGAAACCGATTTCCCATTCGAGGTGATCGTCCATGACGACGCCTCGACGGACAGCACCACGGCAATCATCCGTGAATACGCCGCGCGCTACCCGAACCTGATCAAGCCGATCTATCAGCGGGAGAACCAGTACAGCCTAGGGGTGCCGTTCAGCACGCGCCTGTTCGCTCAGGCCGGCGGCAGGTACATCGCCTATTGCGAAGGGGATGATTACTGGACGGACCCGCGCAAGCTGCAGCTACAGGTGGACTTCCTCGAAAAACATCGCGACTACGTGATGACCTATCACGATGCATTCATGTTCAACAGTCAGGGCGTCGTCCGTACCCCTCATCTGACCGGCAAATATCGAAAGGACGCGAGCGCTCTACAGCTGAAACAGGCGCGCCCGATTTCAACCCTGACCGTCTGCTTTCGCAATCTGCTGCATGAGCTTCCGCCGGAGCTGCACGGTGTCGAGGTTCTGGACATCTGTTGGTGGTCATTGCTTGGTGCTCATGGCAAGGGCAAGTTCATCGAAGAGATCAAACCTGCGGCCTACCGGGTGCACGAAGGCGGCATCTTCTCGATGCGCAGCAGCAAGCAACGCATCCAGATGACCACGCACGCCTATTACAACCTCGCTCGTTACTACCAGCGCATCGGCGACCCGTCGCTTTACGAGTACTTCATGATTCAGGTGTTCGCTCAGGTACTCGCTTCGATCTCCCCACTCAGCAAGCTCCAGGCGCTGGGCCAGGTCTTCCAGAACATCAGCATCAATCTTTTGCGCAGGCTGACCCCAGGTGTCTGACGAACACCTGGCCGTCACGCCCGCTGCTGCACCGATGGCGCAACACTCAAGGAAGGAACCCGCAATGACTGCAATGGCCCGCTCTTCGCTGGACTACGACGGCGATAACCGGATCGATCTGGCGCGCATTCTGCGCGTGGCGTTCGATCACAAGCGTCTTATTTTCACCATCACCACCCTCTTCGCGCTGCTCGGCATCGCCTATGCCATCGTCGCCACCCCCATCTACGAAGCCACCGCGATGATCCAGATCGAGCCGAAGAAGGCGGGTATCACCGGCATTCCGGAAGCCGTGCCCAGACCGAACTCGGTATCCCAGGCGATTACCGAAATAGAGCTGATCAAATCCCGTGCTGTGCTGGGAAGCACGGTCAATGATCTGAAGTTGTACATCACCGCACGGCCCAAGTACGTCCCGCTGCTTGGCAGCTACCTGGCCCGCCAACACGATCCCGTGGAAGACGGCGAGCTGGCTGCTCCGATACTGGGAATGGACAGCTACGCTTGGGGCGGAGAAAAGCTGGACATCTTCCAGCTGGACGTGCCGGAAGCCTACCTGGGCGAGAAAATGCTGCTACGTGCAGGCACTGCCGGCTCATACCGTCTGTACGACGCTGATGAAAAGTTGCTGCTGACCGGCAAGACCAACGAGGCCGTGCAGCACGACGGTTTTCGGGTACAGGTCGCCGAACTCAAGGCCCGTCCCGGCACCGAGTTCATCGTCGTGCGCAGCCGCCCGCAGACCACCGCGCTGGACTACCAGAAGCGACTGAAAGTGGGGGAAGCCGGCAAGGACTCCGGAATTATCTATCTCACGCTCGAGGACCCGGATTCGGAGAAAGCCAATCGCGTCCTCGATAAGATCAGTCGTCTGTACGTGCTGCAGAACATCGAACGCAGCTCCGCCGAAGCAGCCCAGCGCCTGGAGTTTCTGCGGACTCAGGTGCCGTTGGTGCGCAAGGAGCTGGAAAAGGCCGAAGCCGCCCTCAACGACTATCAGACCAGCGCCCAGTCGGTGGATATCAGCATCGAGACCAAGGGCGTGCTCGATCAGATCGTCGCGCTGGAATCCCAGATCTCCGAGCACAACCTCAAGCGCACTGAATACAACCAGCTCTACACGCCGGAACACCCGACCTACCAGACGCTGATGAAGAAGATCGGCCAGTTGCAGGCGCAGAAAGCCGCGCTGATGGGGAAAATCGACACCCTGCCGATGACGCAGCAGGAACTCCTGCGCCTGAACCGCGACATGCAGGTCACCACGCGCACCTACACGCTGTTGCTGGACAAGGCACAGGAGCAGGACATCCTGCGTGCGGGCACCATCGGGAACGTGCGGGTCATCGACAGCGCGTACGCGGTGGTGGAAAAACCGGCCAAGCCCATCAAGCCCCTGGTGGTACTGGTTGCGATCTTCGTCGGGCTGCTGGTGTCGGCGATGGTGATCTTGCTGCGACAGGTGTTCTATCGCGGTATTGAAAGCCCCGAAACCATCGAAAATCTGGGTACTCCCGTGTATGCGGCGCTGCCCTTCTCGCCGAAACAGGAGCACCTGTACCGGTTGCGGAAAATCCGCGATGGCCGAAGCAAGCTGCTGGGTCGCGCCGATCCGGCCGACCTGGCGATCGAATCTCTCCGCAGCCTGCGCACCAGCCTCAAATTCGCCATGCTCGAGGCACGCAATCAGGTGCTGGTCATCACCAGCCCTACTCCCTCGGTGGGCAAATCCTTCGTCGCCAGCAATCTGGCCTCGGTCATCGCCCAGGCCGGTCAGCGCGTACTACTGATCGATGCCGACATGCGGCGAGGCTATCTGGCCGGCATGTTCGGCCTGGCGCCACGCAACGGGCTGTCCGACGCCCTAGCCAGCGGTTTGCAACTCGCCGCCGTCGTCAACAAAACCGATCAGGCCAACCTGCATTTCATCGCTAGCGGGCATTCCGCGCCCAACCCCTCGGAACTCTTGATGCACGAGAACTTCGCCCGGTTGCTGAAAGAAGCCGAGCGTGAATACGACTTCGTGATCGTCGATACACCACCGGTGTTGGCAGTAACGGATGCCGTCCTGGTTGCACAACAAGCCGGCACCTGCCTGTTGGTGGCCCGTTATGGGCTGAGCACCGCCGGCCAGGTCGAAGCCTCCAAGCGACGCTTGGCGCAGAACGGCGTACTGCTCAAGGGCGCCATCCTCAACGGCGTCAAACGCCGGGCCTCGAGCTCCGCCTACGAGACCGGGGCCTACGGTTACTACAGCTATTCTCAAAAAGCCTGACACACGCGAGGGATAAGCCCGTGCTCAGAACCGTCTCGATGATGCAGCCCTACCTGTTCCCCTACCTTGGCTATTTCCAGCTGATCGCGCGCAGCGATGTCTTTGTGCTGGGCGACGACCTTCAGTACGTCAAGGGCTCCTGGATTAACCGTAACCGCGTGCTGGCGAACGGGCAGCCAAAACTGATCACGTTCCCGTTGCGCAAAGCGAGCCAGTTCTCCCCGATCAACCAGCGCTGGCTATGCGACGAGTTCGAGCAGGAAGCTCAGAAACTGTTGAAAACGCTGGAGCTGAGCTACTCACGCGCACCACACAAGACCGAGGTGATAACGCTGGTGCGCCAGATTCTGGCTCATCCGGAACGCAACCTGGCGCGCTTCATCGAAAACTCCATTCGGCGGATCTGTGCCTATTTGCAGATCGCCACACCGATCCGTATCGGCTCGGAGTTGGGCTTGCCGGCACGCATGGACAAGCAGGAACGCGTCGTCACCATCGCCCACAAGATGAACGCCGAGCTATACATCAACCCCATTGGCGGCACGGCGCTCTACTGTCCTGCCTACTTCAGATCGAACGGACTGGTGCTGCGCTTTTTGCGCATGGATGACTTGAGCTATCCGCAGTTCAACCATCCCTTCGTGCCCTCGCTGTCGATCATCGACGTATTGATGTTCAACAGCCGAAGCGAAGCGCAGGCACTGCTCAAACGCTTTTCTCTGGTCGAGGGAATAGAGCAGTCGGCCACGTTGCAAGGCGCATGACGTCGACAGAACGGACATTGAAATTTTCACTACGGAAGGCAGTTCATATGACCTCGCTCAGCAGCGCTCGCTGGTACCTGATCCAGACCAAACCCCGCCAGGAAAGCCGCGCCGAAGACAATCTTCGACGTCAGCACTTCGAGTGCTACCGGCCAGTAAAGCCAAACGCCGCAGGGAACGGAAAGGCGGACGAAGCGCTCTTTCCGGGCTACCTGTTCATCCGTCTCGATCGGCAGCTGGATAACTGGTATCCGATCCGCTCCACTCGCGGCGTCGCCCGAGTGGTGGCCTTCGGTAGCGAGCCGACGCCGGTCAGAGACGAGCTGATCGAGCAGTTGCGCCAACGCCTGGCGGCCCCGTCCCAGAAGCCGCAGTTCGAACCCGGCGAAAAGGTGCAGCTGCACGGCGGCAGCTTCAACGAGCTCGAGGCGATCTTTGTCAGCGCTGACGGCGAGAAGCGTTCGGTGATCTTGCTGAACCTGCTGCAGCGTGAACAAAAGGTCCGTGTGCCCACGCGCTACCTCTGCAGCATTGCCGCCCTTCTGGCCTAGCGCTGGCCTGTCGATCGGATTGACGGCTCATTGAGGGGCACACCATGAAAGTTCTAGTTCTACACAGTTTGTATGCGCCCCATATCGGCGGCGGCGCCGAAATCGTCGTCCGCCAGATCGCCGAAGGGCTCCAGCGACGCGGCTGCGACACAGTCGTACTGGCGACCGGACCAGAGGCCGGGCTGCACGAAGAAGAGCTCGACGGCGTGCGGATCTACCGAGCCGGGCTGGATAACTTTTATTGGCATTTCACCCAGTCCCGTCCCAGCCGACTGTTGCGGCTCGGTTGGCACTATCGAGACCGTTACAACCGAAGCATGCGGCGGCATGTGCGCCACGTCATCGAGCATGAACGGCCTGACGTTGTGGTGTGTAACAACCTCACCGGGTGGTCGATATCGGCCTGGGATGAGATCAGCGCGGCCGGGCTGCCGATCGCTCAGGTGCTGCACGACCTTTACCTGCTTTGCCCCAAGGACACCATGTTCAGCAAGGGCCGAAGCTGCGAGCGCCAGTGCGGCATGTGTTCGGCCTTTCGCCAGCCGCATGCTGCTGCGTCGGCTCAGGTCGCAGCGGTCATCGGAGTGAGTCGTTTCGTCCTCGATCGAATAACGGCCGAGGGCTACTTCAGCAGGGCCAGCCAGCATGTAGTGCACAACTGCGTCGACTCCAGCCACAGCCACTCGGCCAAGCCACGCCTGCATCACAGCGGCCTGCTGCGCTTCGGTTACATCGGCACGCTGTCTGAAAACAAGGGGGTGGGCTGGCTGATCGAGCAGTTCCAGGCGCTGTCCATCAACGCCACGCTGGAAATCGCCGGTCGCGGCAAGCTGGATTACGAAGCGAAGCTCAACGAGCTGGCCGACCCTTCCAAAGTGAGGTTCGTCGGCTATCAGCCTTCAGAACGCTTCATGCAGGGGATCGATGTTCTGGTCGTACCGTCAATCTGGGCTGAGCCTTTCGGGCTGGTGGCGGTCGAGGCCTGCGCACAGCATCTGCCCGTCATCGCCACGAACATGGGCGGCCTGCCGGAGATCATCCGGGACAACCTGAATGGCTTGCTGTGCAAGCCGACCGATCCCGACTCCCTCGGCAGGGCCATGCTCAAGCTCTATCTGGACAGTGGCCTGCGCCATCGATTGTCCAGCCAGGCACGCGATAGCGTCGCCACCTTCTTAGATACGGAACGAATGCTCGATCAGTACCAGTCGATCCTGTATTCCACGCTGCACGGCCGGAGCGCCCACGATGAACCCGAGTTCGCTGACCATTTCGCACCGCAGGTCGAGACCGCTGGCGATTGACAAACCCACTGTGCTCACGCTGATCGCGGCCTCGCTGCTGATCAGCGAAACCTTTGCCGGCGCACTTCGCTACTACCTGGATGTTGCTGGCGTGTCCGCCCTGCTCTACCTGCCAAAGCTGGCTTGCGTCGCCGCAGTTGCGTTGGAATTACCCAGGACGCAAAGCAAACCCGGCGTGTGGCTGGTGCTGTTTGCTGTGCTGGTCTCGAGCCTGTTCGCGCTGCTGCACGGCGCCACGCTCGGCAATGTCGGCTTCAGTCTGTTCATCTACATTCCGCTGCTGTTCGGCTTGTTCTGCGGCGGCTACCTGGAACAGAGGACCCGCCTGCTCAGCTGGGTAATCGGCCTGTGCCTGATCGCGTCCCTGCTCGGCATTGCGCTGGACATGTTCACCAGCGTGCCGTGGAAGGGCTATAGCTACATGATGGGCGACGTCGAGTTGACCGCTAACAAATCATGGGCCTTCGGCAGTACCGACCGTCTCGCCGGGTTCGCCAGGATGTCGACCAACCTGGCCGTGATGATCGCCTTGTACAGCCTGTTCCTGGCGGCGTTCCTGCAGTCGCGATTGTTACGGATGGCGCTGTACCCGTTGGCCTTCGGCGCAATCTTTCTGACGACCAATAAGTCCACCGCGGCGGCTTACCTGTTGACCCTGATGATGCTGTTTCTGGCCGGCTATCGCCTGCCCAGCGCCACGGCATTTTTCATTGCCGTGCTGACCGGAATGGCATTGCCGATCGCCAGCCTGCTATTGAACATTCCACAAAGCGAGGCCTATAGCGCCAGCCTGCTGGCGTCCTTCAATGATCGATTGATTCACAGCTGGCCGAATTTCATCGACGTCGTAACCAATGAAGATTGGGGCTGGTGGGGCGCGGGTTTCGGTGCAGTAGGCAGCAGCGCGGCAGCCTTTCCATTGGCCTGGCTGGAATTGCTGAGCATCGCCGACAACACCGCGCTGTATCTATGGGGAATGCTCGGCGTATTCGGCGTGCTGCTGTATCTGTTGCTGTTTCCGCTGCTGTTGCGCCTGCATGACCGTGGCCCGCGCATTCGCGACGCGCTGCTGGGGATCGTTTTCTGCACCATCCTGATTGGCTGGGCAACCGACGTACTGGAAGTCACTACGGCCACCCTATTCCTCGGCATGGCCATCGCACATGCCCTGACACCGCGTGAGCGTCACCACCCGATTGCTTCGGTATCAACGCGCTACGGCCTTGAGCTCGACAAGCGAAGAAACAGGGACGACCGGTCATGAAATGTCGCCATCCATTGCACCGTTTGGCACTTGCCGCCGCTGTGACCGTCTTTGCCATGCAGGCACCGGCACAGCCAGCTGAGGACCCGTTCATCCTGGGGGTCTGCTCGCATGATCTGCACCTGCGCGACAGCACCAGCAAGGGCGTGCAGATGCTGAAACAAGCTGGCATCGAGTCCGTGCGCACCGATGCGCACTGGGCCTTCCTCGAGCGCAGGCGCGATCAGCTCAAGGTGGAACCGCACTGGCCTAAGTATCTTGCCGGCAACGAAGCGCAGGGGATCGACAGCCTGTTCATTCTTGGCTACGGCAATCGCTTTCACGGCGACGGCGAGAAGCCACGCAGCGAACCGGTACGCTCCGCATTCAACCGCTACGTGGCGTTCACCGCCGAGCAGTTTCGCGGCCGCATCAAGCACTACGAGATCTGGAACGAATGGGACGTCGAGGACCCGGTCGATCCGCAGTTCACCGCGGACTACGCCCGGCTGATCACCGATGCCGCGGGCATCATCCGCCAGCATGACCCGTACGCCAAGGTACTGGCCGGTGCAGTGACCACGAAGGGCATCGAATCCGGCTTCGCGCTGCGCCTGATCGAAGCCGGAATCATGCAATCGGTCGATGGCCTCTCGTTGCACCCCTACGTTCATTGCAGGCGTCGAGGGGAGAACACACCGGAAGCCTGGATCGAATGGCTCGCCGGCGTCGACATGGAACTGTCCCGTGCCGCCAATAAACCGGTGCCGCTTTACCTGACGGAAATGGCCTGGCCTGCGCACCAAGGTGCCTGCGGCATCGACGAAACCCTACAGGCAGCCTATCTGGCACGGAGCTTTTTCCTCGCCAGAACATTAGCCAACGTGCGCGGATACTGGTGGTACGACTTCCGCAACGACGGCACCGAAAAGCGCGAACGGGAACACAACTTCGGCCTGCTCAGGCAGGACTACTCGCCAAAACCTGCGTACCGGGTGCTCGAAGCGATCAGTCCGATCATCAAGGATTACCAGTTCCTAGGGCGGGTCGAGGAATCCAGAAACAGCGTTCTGCTGCGCTTCGGCAACGACGAAGAACAGCTTCTGGTGGCCTGGAGCACTACAGACCAGACCCGCCCCGTCACCATCACCTCGGCAGGCAAGTCAGCCAGCAACCTGAAACTGCTGGATACCGCTCAGCCCGACAAGGGATGGACCACCGCTATCGCCTGGCAATGCCCGAGCAACGCGGACCACTGCGCCGCCCGCGTCGAACTCAGCGCGTTTCCGAAAATCCTCAGCCTCGGGCCTGATTCGGTCGGATCCGAGCCCTTGCAACCCATCTCGACTCGTTGAACAGAAGGAACTCAAGATGATCGTGATCAATGCTCGCTTCCTGACCCAGGACATGCGGGGCGTACAGCGGTTCGCTGAACAGATTTCCCTGCAGCTTAAGGACCTGCGCGACGACTTGGTCTTCGTCGCACCCGAAGACATACGCCTGCACGAAAGCGCGGAGCAATTGCAGGTCCGACGTATTGGCCGACACCGAGGGCATGTATGGGAGCAGCTGGACCTCCCGCTGTGGCTGGCACGCAACGGCTACCCCCCCCTGGTCTCGCTGTGCAACACCGCCCCTCTGTTCTATGGCAACCAGATCGCAACGCACCACGACATCACCTACATCAGGCACCCGGAAAGCTATTCCAGGACATTCAGAGCCATGTACCGAAACCTGACCCCGTTATTGCTTCGACGAACCAAAGCATTGATCACCGTCAGCGATTTTTCCAAAAAGGAAATAGCCCGCCATTACGGTTATCCGGCAAGCAGCATATGTGTCGTGCCGAACGCCGTGGACGGGCGTTTCCAACCATTTTGCGCAGAGCAATGCCCACGCGAGGCGGCGCCTTACCTGCTGGCGGTGTCGTCACCCAGTGCACACAAGAATTTCGCCCGTATGGTGGCGGCATTCCTCAGCATGGAAGGTCGGAGTGAAGTCGAGCTACGCATCATTGGCGACTCGAACCGGATCTTCTCGGGCAGCCTTCACGATGTGCCAGGTAGTCGGCGCATTCGCATGCTGGGCAGGCTAACCGATGAGGAACTGGTCGAGGCCTATCAGGGTGCGACTGCCTTCGTGTTTCCTTCGCTGTATGAAGGGTTCGGCATCCCGCCGCTCGAAGCCCAGGCCTGCGGTTGCCCAGTCATCGCTGCGCGCGCCGCATCTATTCCGGAGGTTCTGGGCGACAGCGCACTGTACTTCGACCCCCTGAGCGTCGAGGACATCGCACAGAGCATGCAGCGAATCCTCAACGACGCCGCCTTACGTCAGGACCTGCGGCGACGAGGCAAGGCTAACGTCGCGCGGTATTGCTGGAACACCTCGGCTCGTCAGGTTTCCAGGCTCATCGACAAAGCGTTCACTGGAGCACGAAATACCAATGTTGCGGGCATCCATTCGCTGCCATTCAGCCAGCCAAAGCACTAGCCCGAGGCCCGGTCCGCCACCTGACTGTTCCGACGCACCACCCCGCCCGCCGGTACAGCAGTAAAGCCATCGGCTGCGACTGCGATTCCCGTCACGGCAACTGAGGTGACGGCCGCCACTCCCCAACCTACAAAAGGCCATCGCAATGAAAATCGCCATAATTCATGACTGGCTAGTGACCTACGCCGGTGCCGAGAGGGTGCTTTCCGGACTGCTGGACGTCTGGCCGGAAGCCGACCTGTATTCCGTGATCGACTTCCTCTCTGACGAGGACCGCGCCAACCTCGGCGGCAAGCGCGCCACCACGACCTTCATTCAGCAACTGCCGAAGGCGAAGACGCACTACCAGAAGTATCTGCCGTTGATGCCACTGGCCATCGAGCAGCTGGACATGTCGGGTTATGACCTGGTGATCTCCAGCAGTCACGCCGTCGCCAAGGGCGTATTGACCGGCCCCAACCAACTGCATATCAGCTATGTGCATTCGCCGATTCGCTATGCCTGGGATCTGCAACATCAATACCTGCACGAAGCGAGCCTGGACCATGGCTTCAAGGCCAAGCTGGCACGCATGCTCCTGCACTACATGCGCATGTGGGATCAGCGCACCGCCAGCGGCGTGGATGACTTCGTCGCCAACTCGCACTTCATTGGGCGGCGAATCAATAAGAGCTACCGACGCGAATCCACGGTGATCTACCCGCCGGTCGACACGCGCCAGTTCACGCTCCACGCGGAGAAAGAGGATTACTACCTGACCGCCTCGCGAATGGTGCCTTACAAGCGCATCCCGATGATCGTCGAGGCGTTTTCGCGGATGCCGGACAAGAAGCTGGTCGTGATCGGCAGCGGACCTGAGATGGAAAAGGCCAAGGAGCTCGCCACGTCGAACGTAACGCTGATGGGGTATCAGAGCTTCGCGGTGCTGTTGCACCACATGCAGCGCGCCCGCGCCTTCGTCTTTGCAGCGGAAGAAGACTTCGGCATAGCACCCATCGAAGCTCAGGCATGCGGCACGCCCGTTATCGCCTATGGCAGGGGGGGTGTACTGGAAACCGTACGAGGAATCGACCACCCCGAGCCGACGGGCGTGTTCTATACCGAACAGACGCCGGAGTCACTGATAGCCGCTGTGGGGCAATTCGAGGCGCAAGCGCATCTGATCCTGCCTGAGACTTGCCGCACAAGCGCAGAGCGATTTTCAACCGAACGATTCAGGCAGGAGATTAAGGCGTTCGTTGATACTAAGGTTCGAGAGGTTTCGTTGCTTCAAGGGCAGGACGCGCTGTTGCATCGACCAACGGTAACCCCTCTGAGCGTGGCTCAGATTTACCCGACGGCTGTACCGATGAAGCACGCCTGACCGAGCCCTCATTCCCCATTGCGAGGCTTCAAGGATGAGCACAACCACCGCAACACAACGCATTCAGACCCTATCGGCTTTAAGCCTCGCGCTGCTGATCAGCGGGACGACAAACGCCAGCCACAAATCCGGCTCAGCATACGATGAGCAGCACCTGCACGAGTATGAAAGTGCTGCGCAGGGCACGTCCCACTGTACGGCTGGAAAAAACTCCTACAACCTCGGGCCACGCCAGAGCGTTAGCCCATGCATCGGTGTCAACCACGCCGAAACACCATCTCCTGCCCCGATTCGCTTGGCGAAGCCGCTTTCCGGCAGCCAGTACATCCGCTCAGGCGAAAGCATTCGTTACTCGTTTTAACCCGCGACCTATTTGGAGACGCCATGGACAGTGCAGACCAAACCAAGAAAACGCTGGTGTATGCAGACGGGTATTCCTATACGGAAATATTCCAGGCTCCGGCAATCGCCGGCATGCCCGGTAATAACCCATTGATCAGTGTCTTCCACGCGTTCTTTACCGCAGAGGAGGATAGCCCCTCTTCCGCCGATCAATCGGCCAATGGACCGTATTTAGCAATCAGCAACGCATCCGGCAAGATCGTTTGATTCAGCTGTAGACCACGCTCAACGAGTTCCCGCTATCGCTCCCACCGCATCGCCGCAAGGGCCTTGCCAGATGGAGCCACGCTATCAAGGTAGCGGGCATCCTCAGGATTCACGCCGAGACAACCATGACTTCGAAAACCACTGTGGTTACCGTGACCTACGGCGACCGGCTGCCCTATCTCCAGCAATTGATCGAACGAGCCCTGAGCTTTACCGCCATCAGCGACGTGGTGGTGGTAAGCAACGCGGCGCTGGCACCACTCGATCAGTTGACGGAGCGCTGGCCGAACCAGGTCCGCCTGATCGAGCTGATAGAGAACACCGGTTCGGCCAATGGCTACGCGGTGGGCCTTCAGGCCGCCTTGGCTACGGATGCCGATTACATCTGGATGATGGACGACGACAACGCGCCCACGGCTGCCGCGGTATCGATTCTGCACCGCGAGCTTGCGCGCCTCACTGGCCTGCTCGGCAAGGATCGGGTCGCGGTGCTGGGCTATCGGGCAACGCAACAAGCCGACGTTGCGCAAGGCGTGCCCCCGCGGTACATCCGCCAACCGCGCTCCAGCTACTTCGGTTTTCATATCGCCCAGCTGCCCTACAAACTCTGGCGTCGGCTGCCCTGGGGCAAGCGGCCCAGTAGGCGACCCACGAGCATCAGCCTGCCATTCGCCCCCTACGGCGGCATGCTCGCCCATCGAAGCCTGTATGAACGGATAGGTCTGCCGCTCAAGGAACTGGTCCTCTACGTTGACGATACCGAGTACACCCGGCGTATTACCGCCAGCGGTGGACGACTGTATCTCTTTACCGAAGCCGTGATCGAGGAGCTGGAGCAGTCCTGGAACATCAAGGAGCGCACCAGCAACATCTACGAAACCTTCCTGCTCGGTGAATCCGATTTCCGCGCCTACTACACCGCGCGCAATCAAGCATGGTTCGACAAAAACGTCTGGGCCGCTTCGCCCCGCCTCCATTGGCTCAACCGAGCGGTCTTTCTCACCCTGTTGCGCCTCTTTGCGCGCTTGCGTAACAGCCGGGAGCGCCTGGCGCTTCTCGAGCAGGCCATCCATGACGGCGAGAGCGGTGCATTGGGCATGAACAAGACCTTCCCATTGCGTTGACTCGGTCCACCCGAGTGTGGACTTGATTAGGAGACGCGTGTGGATATCGCATCGGTGCAACGCGACGAAAACAACTTTGACTTCCTACGCTTCTTCGCTGCATCCGCAGTGGTGCTTGGCCATTGTTATTGGCTATCGGGACTGGGCGCTGTCGAACCGGTGCGGCTGTTCACCGGTTCCATGGATACGGCCGACATAGCGGTGAATCTATTCTTCGTCATGAGCGGTTTTCTGATTGCCGCATCTTGGATTCACAGCCGCAGCAGCCTGGACTTCGCCGGCAAACGAGCGCTGCGAATATTTCCGGCGCTGGCGGTATCGACGCTGTTCACGGCTTTCATTGTCGGCCCGCTGGCCACCGAACTGTCGCTGAGCGAGTACCTGCTCAATAGCCAGACCGTCCGCTATCTCACGAATGTGGCGCTGTTCACCCAGTTCCACCTGCCTGGCGTGTTCACCGAAAACCCGTTCCCCGAGACGGTCAATGGATCAGTCTGGACGCTGCCTTATGAAGTGCTGATGTACACGATGTTGTTGTTGCTGGGGCTGCTCAAACTGTTCGGACGAATCGCCGTACTGGCAGTGCCAATCGCGCTTATGTTCATCCATTTCCACTTGGCGCCTAACCTTGGGCTGGAGAGCGACATGCTGCGCAAGGTGACTCGCCTGGGCATGTTTTTCTTTCTCGGATCAGCGCTCTATCTGTATCGCAAGATCCTGCCCTGGAACTGGAAGATCGCGGTCGTGCTGCTTACGCTTTCGCTGATCAGCGCGAGGACCGAGTGGTGGTTCCTCGTTCATGTGCTGACATTGCCCTACCTGACCATTTACCTGGCGCACCTGAGAATTCCGCGACTGTCACGCTTCGGCCGATACGGTGACTTTTCGTATGGCATCTACATTTTCAGTTTCCCAGTACAGCAGCTGTTGGTTCATTGGCTGGACCCGAAGCTTTCGCTGCCAATGTTCATGGCGATCAGCCTGGCAGCGAGCATCGCCATGGCTGCGTTGTCCTGGCATCTGATCGAGTCGCCAGCGTTGCGCCTAAAGCGCTTCCTGCCAAGCAATCGCCCAGGTATCAGCGGTGCGGGCCTAACCCCGGCGCCCTGAGCGCAGCAGCCGGCCGGCCATTAGGGAGCCGGCTCTAAAGGCTTGCCGCCAGTCTCGATGAGATGGCGAATGGTGGTCACCAGCTTCTCAAGCCCGGTGCCCTTGGGCAGAAAATGATCGACCAGATCGTCGACCGGCAACTGCTGAGGCAAGGCAGCACTCATCATCAGAATCGGCACGTCGTCGAACGCCGGGTTCTTGCGTATCGTGCAAACCATCTCGTAGCCATTGAGCTCGGGCATCATATAGTCAGTGATGATCAGCGCCGGTTTTTCCTGCTCAAGCTTGGCCAAGCCCTGCGCGCCATTTGCCGCTTCAACGACTCGGTAGCCCTCGTCCTCGAGAATCATCACCATCAGCTTGCTGAGGCCGAGTTCGTCCTCGACCAGCAACACGAGCGGGTCGAGCTCTTGCGGCTGCTCGTCACGCATCCCGCCCTCCCGTTAGGGTCTGACGGTGGGGCTGCCCCGTCACGACCCCCTCGGTACGCTCCATCCTCCCTCCGAGCTTGAATCCTCCCTCGCCCAGATAGAACTCATATACATAGGGATCGAAGCCGCTTTCACGCATCTTCAAAATGGCTAGAGTACGGTAGAGCCTCGACTCGAGTTCCGCGTACCGCAGCAGAATGATGTTCTCCGCTATCGCCGAGACCGCCGCGAACTGCAGCCCATGTTCGCCACCGACGATCTCGGCCAGCTCGGCGCTAAATACCGTAGTCACGCCCTCGCAACGCAGGATAGCGGTGAGCGTGCTGACAAAACGGCCCAGCCGCTGCTCGTTCACCGCCGCCTGCTTGAACGCGTCGATGCCGTCGATGAACAGCCGTTTGACGCCCCGACGGCGGACCTCCTCGATGATTTCTTCAGCGAGCTGATCTTGTAACAGCTCCGTCGGGGAGTGATGGACCACCTCAACCACGCCGCTGTCGATCATCGCGCCTAGCTCAAGGCCCAGCGCTTTCGCACGACGTCGCAGTCTGTGCGCGTCCTCGTAGAAGCCGAAAATGAGCCCAGGCTCGGCTTCGCTGCTCTCGCAGATGAAGCTCAGTCCCAAGGTGGTCTTGCCCACCCCTGTCGGGCCTACCAGCAAGGTTGTCGAGGAAAAAGGAATGCCGCCCTGAATGATGTCGTCGAGACCGGCGACGCCTGTGCTCAAGCGCTCGTCGCGCATGTTTGCCGACTGTAAATCGCCAGTGACCGCCTCGAGCCGCGGAAACACGCGAAAACCGTCGCTGGTGATCGAGGTCATGTGCCGACCGGAGATGAAGTCGCTGCCGCGGAACTTGCGCACCTGTAAATAGCGGTAGGTGCGGAACTGGTCCTCGTCGCTCCCCAGGTGCAACCAACCATCAACCATAGTGAACTCAGGGCTACCGGAGTCGCGCTTGCTGTTGGTCAGCAACAGAATGGTGCACCCAACCACGTCAGCGTAGATCGACAAGTCGTTGATGAACTCACGGAACGCTCGCTCTGAGGCGGCGTTTTCTTCCAGCGCGAACAGGCCGTCAATCACGATCAGCGAAGCCTGCTGGCGCTTGCCGTTGCGCGTGAGGTAGCGAAGGATGCCTTCCAATCCGTCGGTACGCAGAATGTCGAAAGCACTTTCATAGACCACCGAAGTTCCGGCGAATTGGTTGTCCATGAATCGCATGTTCTGCAAATGACGAAGCAGACGGTGGTGGGTTTCAGCCAGCAAGGTGACATACAGCGAGCGCTCGCCACGAGCCGCCCAGCTGTAACAGATCTGGTTGGCAAGAATGGTCTTTCCCTCGCCAGGCCCACCCTGAACGATATAGACCGCTCGGGGTAGCAGCCCACCTTTGAGGACAGCGTCCAACCCTGGCACGCCGGTCGGAACATGAGTCGGCGCGGTTGGCGAATAGGTAGAGTTGTCGGTCACAGCAGCTTTCCGTTTCGATCAATGAGCGCATGGTAGCAAAGGGACCCCGGACCTAATTACTTGCCGGTGAACATTGGTCACCTGCCGCGCTCGGTTGTTCATGTTCCATACACGGCGCTGATCCGAAATAAGCTAACAGCCTGCTCGCCCAAGCTATGGCCGTGGTACGGTCTCGCGAACTAGACGTTCAAGCCTGTGCAACCAGGCCTATATCCGGCTGATCGCCGGCAGCGCTGGAGACACATCAACAAAACCCCTAACATCACGCCGCTCACCGAGACTGATTACAGCTAGATCTATGCAAACCGTTCGCCTACCCCGTTTGGACTTGCGCCGACTGATCATCCTGTTGGCAATGCTGAGTGGCTTGATCACGCTCGGTATCGGCTTCTACGCCAGCTATAACGTCCAGCGTGACTCGCTGATCGGCAGCACGCTGGCTGCCAACCGCGCTTATGCGGCAAAACTGGCAGACGGGACAGAATTGTTCTTTCATTCTGCCCAGCAGCAATTGGCCGTCAGCGCTGAGAATATTGCCGCCCAGTTTTCTGACAACGATGTACTGCACGAGGAAGCCAGACGGCTTCGGCAGCAGACAGACAGCTTCAATGCCATCGTCGTTGTCAGCGCACAGGGCGAAGTGCTGGCGACCGCTCCGAATACCGGCCTATTGGTTGGGCAGAAACTGAACTCACAGGGTGCTCTCCGAGCCTTGGCTAAGCGCGAGCCGCTGATCAGCAGCCCGTACACGTCGGCAATAGGTAGGTTGGTAATCCTTATTTCGCATCCTATCGTCGCCCGTGACGGTACCTACCTCGGCTACATAGGCGGGGTGATTTCTCTGCGCGAGCGCAACATCCTCCATAGCATGTTGGGCGAGCACTTCTATCAGGACGGCTCCTACCTTTATGCCGTCGACCAGTCACGAAGGCTCCTCTATCACCCGCAGCCGAAACGCCTGGGTACAGTAGTGGCCGAGAACGAAGTCATCGACAGGGTGCTGCAAGGGGAGTCCGGCAGCCTTCGAGTGATCAACAGTCAAGGCGTGGATATGCTGGCTGGCTATGCGGCCTCCCCGGCAGCAGGCTGGGGCATCGTGGCCCAGCGACCAACCGCCGACACGCTGCAGCCGCTCGATGATCTGATGCTAAAAGTCATCCGTGAGACGGCACCGCTCGCCCTGCTGACGCTGCTTTGCATCTGGGGACTGGCGACGTTGATAACGCGACCGCTTTCTCAGCTGGCCCAGCGCGCCAGCGAAATGGATGCCCCAGATAGCGCTGAGCGCATTCAGCGTATCCGCTCCTGGTATTTCGAAGCGGCGCAGCTCAAGCGCGCCATGCAGGTCGGTATTACCTTGCTCCACCAGCGCATCGGCAAGCTCAAGCTGGATGCACAGACCGATCCGCTGACAGGGTTGCACAATCGTCGAGGACTCGCCCTCGCCCTGGATTTGCTGAGCGCTGCAGGCCGACCGGTTGGTGTGATCGCGCTGGACATTGATCACTTCAAGCGAATCAACGACACCTTTGGCCATGATGCAGGCGATGAGGTAATTCGCCACATGGCTCAATTAATGAAGACGTGCTCACGCGACGCCGACATCCTCTGTCGCAGCGGTGGCGAAGAATTTCTGATGCTGTTGCCCGATGCCGATATCGAGTCCGCCACGCGGGTAGCTGAGCGGCTGCGCGGTAGCGTCGAGCAGGAACGAATCCCCGTGGTCGAACACATCACTATTTCATTGGGAATCGCGGTCTGGCCCGTGCATGCGCAGGCTATTGAGCGTGCCCTCAAGCTGGCCGATGCTGCGCTGTACCGGGCCAAGCAAAACGGTCGGAATCGCTCCGAGATCGCTGAACCGGACAAATTCTCGCCGCAAGAGTCCGAACCGGGCACCTGACCTCTGCGAGCATCCACTGCTCGGTGCTCACAGCGTTCTGGTCTCGCCGGGCGACGGCAGACATGGCTAAAAAATGCCCAGCTCTATATACTCGCGCGCCTTTTTCATGCGCGGTTTTCGAGGTTCAAAGTCGATGAGCAAAACGCCAACAGTCGGGTTCGTCAGCCTGGGTTGCCCCAAGGCAACGGTCGACTCTGAACGCATCCTCACCCAGCTGCGCATGGAGGGTTACCAGATCGTGCCGTCCTACGAGGACGCCGACGTGGTGGTGGTCAACACCTGCGGCTTCATTGACAGCGCCAAGGCCGAGTCGCTGGATGCCATCGGTGAAGCCATCGCCGAGAACGGCAAGGTGATCGTCACCGGCTGCATGGGCGTTGCTGAAGACAATATCCGTAGCGTGCACCCCAGCGTGCTGGCGGTAACCGGCCCACAGCAGTACGAGCAGGTGATTAACGCCGTACACCAAGTGGTGCCGCCGAACATCGATCACGATCCCTTCGTCGATCTGGTGCCGCCGCAGGGCATCAAGCTGACCCCGCGTCACTATGCCTACCTGAAGATTTCTGAAGGCTGCAACCACACCTGCAGCTTCTGCATCATCCCCTCCATGCGCGGCAAGCTGGTCAGCCGTCCGGTGGGCGACGTGCTCAGCGAGGCCGAGCGCCTGGTCAAAGCCGGCGTGAAGGAGATCCTGGTGATCTCCCAGGACACCAGCGCCTATGGTGTTGACGTCAAGTACAAGACCGATTTCTGGAATGGCCAGCCGGTCAAGACGCGCATGCTCGAGCTGTGCCAGGCGCTGTCGAGCATGGGCGTGTGGGTGCGACTGCACTACGTGTATCCCTACCCGAACGTCGACGACGTGATCCCGCTGATGGCTGCGGGCAAGATCCTGCCGTACCTGGACATTCCCTTCCAGCACGCCAGTCCGAAGGTGCTCAAGGCCATGAAGCGCCCAGCCTTCGAAGACAAGACCCTGGCCCGGATCAAGAAGTGGCGTGAAATCTGCCCAGAGCTGACCATCCGCTCCACCTTCATCGTGGGCTTTCCCGGCGAGACCGAAGAGGACTTCCAGTACTTGCTCGACTGGCTGACCGAAGCCCAGCTCGACCGTGTTGGCTGCTTCCAGTACTCGCCGGTCGAGGGCGCGCCCGCTGAAGCGATGGACCTTGAAGCCGTACCGGACGACGTCAAGCAGGACCGCTGGGACCGTTTCATGGCCCATCAGCAAGCCATCAGCGCGGCGCGCCTGGAACGCAAGATCGGACAAGAACTGGACGTGCTGATCGACGAGGTGGACGAGGACGGCGCCATCGGTCGCTCATGGGCCGACGCCCCTGAAATTGACGGCATGGTCTACATCGACAGCGAGCGTCCACTTCAGGCGGGCGAAAAGGTCCGCGTCCGCGTGACCAACGCCGACGAATACGATCTCTGGGCCGAAGTGATCTGATCATTACCGCGCGAAACGTGAAGCCCCGTACCCGCGGGGCTTTTTTGTGTTCAGCAACGCGCCACCGTCCCGACACTTCTAGATGGCCCTAACGACAGGTTCAACATGCAGCCCGTCAATGAATACCAGCTCGCCCGAGCCGGGCGGATGGCGAAAGGCTTGCATCGAGATGAAGCATTGTCCGTTCGGTCAGGTTCTTTCTGGGGCAGGAAGATAACCCGCGAGCGCACGATGCCGGAATCGCCGCTAACCGATAACTACAACCTATTGAAAAATAACAAATAAGCCGAAAATACGGGCAGCCCATAGCATTTGGCTCAAGACTTGCTATGTCAGATTCATCTGACCGTTCGGCCAAGAAAAAGCACACATAACGCAACAGGAGCGCCACATGAAATCCATACTGACCACTGCCGCACTCGCAAGCAGCATGATGCTCGCTGGCCAGGCAATCGCCGCACCGATGCTCTGGCAAAACAACAGCCTGACCTATCTGTACGGGAACGATTTCAAGGTCGACCCCGATACCCAGCACACCCTGACCTTTGAACATGCCAGTGGCTGGACCTATGGCGACGTGTTCCTGTTCGTCGACTACAAGTGGAATGAAAGCCAGGACGACAGCGAGGCCGCACGCACCTACTACGGCGAGTTCAGCCCGCGTCTGTCGCTCGGCAAGACCACCGGAATGGATTTCTCGTACGGCCCGATCAAGGATGTGCTGGTGGCCTTCACCTACGAGCGCGGCGAGAACGAAGTGCAGAACTACCTGCTCGGCCCCGCCGTTGATCTAGCAGTCCCGGGCTTCGACCGTCTGGCCATCAACACCTATTACCGCAAGCCTGACGGCATTCGTAACAAGGCCTCCGGCCAGTGGCAGATCACCCCGACTTGGGCCATCACCATTCCCGTCGGCAGCTCGGACATTCTCATCGATGGCTATATCGACTGGGTGGTCAATGACGCCGGGAATGAAGGCTCGGACGACTTCCAATCGAAGAACCTGCACATCAACCCGCAGGTTAAATACGACC
Source organism: Pseudomonas sp. NPDC047961 (assembly GCF_050272435.1). NCBI lineage: Bacteria > Pseudomonadati > Pseudomonadota > Gammaproteobacteria > Pseudomonadales > Pseudomonadaceae > Pseudomonas > Pseudomonas sp. NPDC047961. The sequence goes on from NZ_JBNNMD010000001.1 coordinate 168,655, forward strand.
TCGGCAAGGCCGTGTACCAGAAGGCCGGTCAGCTCTATGTCGGTATCGAATATGACTACTGGTCGAACAAGTACGGCATCAAAGATGGCGGCTTCGTCAGCGAAAACTTTGTCGGCCCGACCGACCAGAGCGCCTGGAACGCCATCGTGAAGGTGCATTTCTAATATGCACAGCCGCTCGTTCCACGGGCGGCATGCCGCCTTGAACGGTCTTGTTCACCAGCAGCGGCGCCCAAACGGTGCCGCTGTTGTGCTTTCTCGACCCCCGCTTCAGTTCGGCGTGGGTACACGACCCGTCCGAAGGTCTGTAGCCACCTTCTCCGTAGCCCGCGTAGGCTAGCATTCGATAGCGCATCGGGCCTGATGCCGCCGACACAGGGAAAGGACCTTATGACTACTTTCGACGCTTTGCTGCCGCAGACGCCCACCGATGGTAAACGCACCGGACGGATTCGTCAGAAGAACGAGGAGCTGATCCTTTCAGCCGCAGCCGAAGAATTCGCCCGCCACGGCTACAAGGGCACCAGCATGAATGCGATTGCGCTTCGCGCCGGGCTGCCGAAGGCCAACCTGCATTACTACTTCACCAACAAACTCGGCCTCTATGTCGAAGTGATGCGCCATATCCTCGAGCTCTGGGATAGCGCATTCGATCATCTGACCGTGGAAGACGACCCAGCCATTGCGCTGGCGGACTACATCCGCACCAAGATGGAGTTCTCTCGCAAACAGCCACAGGCCTCGAAAATCTTTGCCATGGAAGTCATCAGCGGTTGCGAATGCCTGTCCGCACACTTCAACGAGGATTATCGCGAGTGGTTTCGCGGTCGCGCCGCCGTACTGCAGGGCTGGAGCGATGCCGGCAAGATGGACCCGATCGACCCCATGCATCTGATCTTCCTGATCTGGAGCAGCACTCAGCACTACGCTGATTTCTCCGACCAGATACGGCGCATCACTGGCCAGCGCCGCATCACCAAGGACGATTTCGAACGTGGCACCGAGACGCTGATCAGGGTGATTCTCAAAGGCTGTGGCCTGACGCCGCCCCCCTGATCCCAGCGCCATTCCGCCGCCCACCCCGAGCCGCCAATCTGTATGTCCCGTCGTCTGCGCATTCATTCCCCCGCGATCCATTACTTCGACATGGTGCGACGCTGTCAGTCGATCCGCGAAGCCGCGCGTCGGCTCAACGTGGCCTCCTCTGCCGTGAACCGGCAGATCCTCAAACTTGAGGCCGAAATAGGTTCACCGCTGTTCGAGCGGCTGCCGGCCGGGCTGCGTCTGACCGCTGCAGGAGAGGTATTCGCTCGCCACGTGCTCGTGGTCTTGCAGGACGCTGCGCGGGCCAGCTCCGAGCTGGACGCACTGCAGGGGCTGCGCACCGGCCATGTGGAAATCGCCACCGTTTCGGGCGTCACGGTCGACCTGCTGCCTTCGGTGCTCGAAAGCATGACAGCGCGCTATCCGCATATCACCGTGGGGGTGACCAGCTTGGGCTCGCAAGCCATTCCCGAGGCGGTTACCAGCGGCCAGGCCGATATCGGGATCGCCTTTGCGCTGCGGCGAACCGCTGATTTGCAGCAACTGGGCGTCGGCCACTTTCGACTCGGTGCCATTGTGCCTGCCAATCATCCGTTGGCGGGACGCCGCGAGGTGAGTTTCTCAACCTGTGCCGAACACCGCCTGATCCTGGCGAAAAGCGACCTTTCGATTCATCACTTGCTCGCCCCGGTGTTGGCGCGCACCCGCTCGCCGCAGAAAGCCGCACTGGAAACCAGCTCGGTGGAGCTTGCAGCGCAAATGGCCAAACGTGGCGCCGGCATCGCGTTCCAGACGCGCATCGGCATCGAAGCGGAACTGTCCACTGGCACGCTTGTGCACTTGCCACTAAACGACAATGGTCAGGTGCTCAGTGATCTCGGTGTGTACGTGCGCAGCTCGCGCTACCTCCCGGTGGCGGTGGACGCGTTCGTTCGCGCGCTCTGCGAGGAAATCACCCGCCGCGAACAATACGAGCGCGCCGAGACCGAGTGCACCTGATTCCCTCTGTTCACCTTCTACCCGCACCGTCCGATCCCCCTCCTCGCCTTATCTCTCTGCGCGCTCAGATTTCAATCGCCGGCGCGCTCTGTATTCGACGCGCCAACCCTGGCATGTGAAATTTTTCAACCTCATTGGCAGGCACCCTGAGTGCTCCATTCCGGGGCGCAGCGCCTCGCCAAACAATGACGCCAAGCAACCCAACCCAACGCCGGCGCAGGGTGTCATAAGCCCCGTATTAGAGCGTTTCCCGCCCTCAAAAGAGGCAGTCACAACCGATGCCGAAACGGCATCGGGATGCTCGATATTCTCTTCTTTTGCGTACAGCTAACGCACCGGATACTGCGCCACAACGGGCCCCCGCCCCTCCGTTGCAGGTGCCATGTCATGGCCTACCCACTTAGTTCAGACCCAGCCCAAGCGTGCTACCTGCCGCTGATCGACCTGACCGGATTGCTCAGCAGCGATTCACAGCAACGCAATGCCGTCGCCGGGCAGATCGGACAGGCCTGCCGTGAGTGGGGCTTCTTCTACATATACAAGCATGGCATCGATGCGAGGTTACAAGCGGCCGTGCTCGAGCAGACGCGGCATTTATTCGACCTGCCTGACGAGGCCAAACGAGCACTCGACAAGGCCACGTCACCAGCCAACCGCGGCTATGAAGCGCTGCGAGGCCAGTGCCTGGAGCCCGGCGCGCCGGCTGACCTGAAGGAAGGCTTCTACCTCGGCCGCGACCTGCCGGCAGACGATCCGCGCGTGCAAGCCGGGCGCTTCAATCACGGGCCGAACCAGTGGCCGGTGGCGTTGCATGGCTTCCGCCCCGCCATGGAGCGTTATCACGCCGCCATGACCGATCTCGCCGAGCGTCTGATGGCAGGCCTGGCGCTATCGCTTGAGTTGCCGGAGAACTACTTCGCCGGCTTTTGTCATCAAGCCATGGCCACCCTGCGCCTGCTGCACTATCCACCGCAACCCGAAATGGCAGCACCTGGCGAGAAGGGGTGCGGCGCGCACACCGACTTCGGCGGCCTGACGCTGTTGCTGCAGGACGATAATCCTGGCCTGCAGGTCTGGAGCCATAGCGCGCGAGCCTGGATGGACGCCCCGCCGCTGCCCGGTACATACGTCGTCAACCTCGGCGACATGATCGCTCGCTGGACCAACGACCGTTACCGCTCGACCCTGCATCGCGTGGTGAATCTATCCGGGCACGAGCGCTACAGCGTGCCCTTTTTCTACGGCGGCAACCCTGACCATCAGGTGAGCTGCATCCCGACCTGCCTCGAAGCCGGCGAAACGCCGCGCTACCCCGGCGTGACGGTGGAAGAACACTACCGCGAGATGTACAGGAGGACGTATGCCTGACCGTCATGTCGTATTGATTCACGGCGCTTGGGCCGGAAGCTGGGTCTGGGACCGTTTGCTCGACGGGCTGCGGGCTGCCGGATTCAGGCCTCACGCCGTGGACCTGCCCGGAAACGGTAGCGATGACACGCCAGCCGCCGCGGTAAGCCTCGACATCTACGCCGCGCACGTATGTGCCCTGATCGATCAGCTGGAAGGGCCCGTGCAGTTGGTGGCGCACTCCGGTGGCGGGATGACGGCGACAGCCGTGGCCGAAAAGCGCGCCGAACGCATCGCAGGCGTCACCTATGTAGCCGGCATGATGTTGCCCAGCGGCCTGTCCTTTGCCGATGCCTGCGCAGAGCTGGTCAGCACAGCGCCAGAAGTGTCTGGAGTGGGCCCCTTTCTGCAACGCAGCGTCGACGGGCTCGGCACTCGCGTTCCCGCCGAGATTGCCTGTGCGCTGTTCTTCCATGACGTACAGCTGCCCCAAGCACTGGCCGCCGCGCAACGGCTGGGCTCACAGCCGGACGGTGGGCGCGCAGTCGTGGCGCGCTGGACAGCCGAGCGCTTTGGTCGCCTGCCACGCCTGTACATCGAATGCGGTACGGACCGCTCGGTAGTCCCGGCCGTCCAGCGCTGGATGCAAGAGCTGGTGCCGGGCGCAGAGCGGGTCACCCTCGACTGTGGCCATGCACCGCAACTGGCCGCCCCGGAGTTATTGCTCGCCAGCTTGCTGCCGTTCTTTTCACGTCATCCCAACCCCGTTTTCTGATCGACACCCTCTCGTGACGCCTATCAAGGAGCGACGCCCCATGTTCAAGAAAACCCTGATCGCCAGTTCACTGCTGGCCCTGTTCTCCCAAGCGGCGCTTGCGGCCGATACCGTGCGCTGGTTGAACGACTGGCTACCCGCTGGCGACAAGGCGGTGATCTATCTTGGTGTCGACAAGGGCCTGTTCGCCGAGCAGGACATTGAAGTGGAAATCGCCAGTGCACGCGGCGGCAGCGACGTGGTCACCAAACTGGCAACCGCCAGCGCTGACTTTGGCAGCGCTGGGCTGGCGTCAGTGCTGCAGGCGAGAGCGCAAGGGCCCGTACCGGTGGTCGCCGTGGCGCCGATCTACAACAAACAACCAGACGCCTTCTTCACCGCCGAAGGCTCGGGCATCAATCAGTTCAAGGACATCGCCGGCAAGACTGTCGCCACCCCGACGTTTTCTGCTTCGAATGTGGTGTTTCCGCTGGTCCTGGAAGCCAACGGCATCGCTCGCGATGGGGTGAAGCTGCTCAAGCTGGACCCCGGCGCGCTAGCGCCCATGCTGGCCACCGGCAAGGTTGACGCGACCATCAACTGGGTCACCGTAGCGCCCGGTTTTGCCCGTTCGATGCAGGAAGCCGGGAAACAGCTCAAGGTCATCCCGTGGTCGGACTACGGCTTCGACGGCTATGGCCTGTCGTTGATCGCCTCCGAGCGCTTCCTGAAGGACAAACCCGAGGTCGCCAAGAAATTCATCAAGGCCTACCGCCAGGCCCAAGAAATGGCTATTGCGGACCCGGCTGCAGCCGCGGCTGCGCTCAAGAAAATGGTCCCGGAGATCGACGAGCAGCAGGCCGTGGAGCAGTTCACCGCGTCGGTCCCGCTGATGCAGAACGACATTAGCGAAGCCGAGGGCACTGCCCAGTTCGATGCCAAGCGCCTGGAGACCACCTGGCAATGGGTCGCCCGCGCGCAGAACCTGCCGAGCGACAGCCTCGACCCGGCCCAGGTCATTGCCAACGGCTTCGTCGAGTAACCGCATGAATCAGATCGAAACCCGCTCGGCTGCCCGGCCGAGCATCACCTTCGAGCAGGTTCGGCAGGTGTTCACTTCCTCGGACGGCAGCGAAGTAGTGGCGCTCGCCGACACCAGCTTCGCCATCGATCGCCACGAGTTTATCGCGGTGATCGGCCCTTCGGGCTGCGGCAAGTCGACGTTGCTGCGCATCCTCGCCGGCCTCATTCGTCCCACCAGCGGCCAGGTGAGCATTTACGGCAAGAAACTCGATGGCCCGCGTGACGAAGTCGGCATCGTGTTCCAAAAGCCAACCTTGCTGCCCTGGCTGACGATCCGCGACAACCTGACCTTTCCGATGAAGCACAAATACGGCCGGGTCACCGCTCAAGAGCGTGAGCGCGGCGAAGAATTGCTCGAGCTGGTCGGCCTCAAGGAATTCGGAGGGAAGCGCCCGGACGAGCTGTCCGGTGGCATGCAGCAGCGCGCAGGCATTGCTCGTGCGCTGCTACACGACCCCGAAATCCTGCTGATGGACGAGCCTTTCTCGGCGCTCGATGCCCTGACCCGCGACGAGCTGAGCCTGGAACTGCTAAACATCTGGACCCAGCGTCCGAAGACGGTCTTGTTCATCACCCATTCGATCCCCGAAGCGCTGCTGCTGGCTGACCGCATTCTGGTGATGTCGGCGCGCCCAGGGCGGATAACCGAAATCATAGACGTCGACCTGCCACGGCCACGGTCCCTTGACACCCTTACCGAGCCCCGCTTCAACGAGCTCGCCAATCACATCCGTCGCAAGGTGTTCAGCCGCCATGGCCTTTAATCGAGCAATGGGCGAACGCTTCGCCCCAGGGCTGGCGCTGCTCGGCCTGTTACTACTCTGGGAGGCGGCCTGCTGGGCGTTCAGCCTGCCCGCTTTCGTGCTGCCCTCCCCCAGCGCCATCCTCACCGCCACCTGGAAACTCGACCCAACGATCTGGGCCGAGCACATTTTCGCGACCCTGCGTGTCACCCTGCTCGGCTATGGCCTGTCGATTCTGATCGGCATTCCGCTGGCCATCGCCCTCGCCTCGTCCAGGCTGTTGTCTCGCACGCTCTACCCGCTGCTGGTTATCGTCCAGTCGACGCCGATTGTCGCGGTGGCGCCGATCATCGTCGTGGTGATGGGCGCAGGAGACATGCCACGGGTGTTTATCACCTTTCTGATCGCCTTTTTCCCAATCGTGGTGTCGACGGTAACCGGCCTGCTGGCGACCCCGCCGGAACTGATCGAACTGTCGCGCTCGCTGGGCGCATCCCGGGCACGCGAGTTCCGCAACATCCGCCTGCCCTATGCCATCCCTCACCTGTTCTCGGCACTGCGCATCTCCATCACCTTGGCCGTGATCGGCGCAGTGGTCGCCGAATTCGTCGCGGCGGACAAAGGGTTGGGTTACTTCATCAACTTCTCGACGTCGATGTTCCAGGTTCCGCAGGCGTTCGCCGCTCTGATGATGCTGGTGATCATCAGCCTGGGCCTGTTTCAAACGGTCGGCCTGGTGCAGCGCCTGCTGTTCACCTGGAGCGTGCCGAAGAACGAAGGCTGACCCCGCCGCCTCTTTACTATCCATGGACATTTCGACATGCCCTTAGACGACGCCGCCCTGCTACGCAAAAGTTTCGATGTCGCCCGTCGTGCCCTGGCCGAGGGCACGCATCCCTTCGGCGCCATCTTGGTGGGCCCCGACGGTGAAACCCTGCTCGAACAGGGCAACGCCTACATGCCGGATCACGACATGACCGGCCACGCCGAACGCGTGCTGATGACGCGCGCCTCGACCCGCTACACGCCGGAATTCCTCTCCCGCTGCACCATGTATACCTCCGCCGAGCCCTGCGCCATGTGCGCCGGTGCCGCGTACTGGGTGGGCCTTGGGCGGGTGGTGTACGGCCTCTCCGAACGCAGCCTGAAAGCCATTACCGGTAATCATCCGGAAAACCCGACGCTGGATCTGCCCTGCCGCGTGGTCTTCGAAGCCGGCCAACGCAAGGTCGAAGTGATCGGTCCTCTGCTTGAAGAGGAAGCGGCTGCATTGCACGACGGTATCTGGTGAGCTGCACAGGGCCAGAATCAGGCAAGCCCTCGGCAGGATCGACATAACGCCAGGTGCGACCCTCTGCCTAGCATTCAAATCACGGCGCATGGGCGTCGATTCGAATGACCTAGCGGAGGTGCTGCACATGTCAAACAGCAACGGAAAAATCGTACTCATCACCGGCGCCAGCAGTGGTATCGGCGAAGCGACGGCGCGGCTGCTGGCCGCCGAAGGCGCCACGGTCGTACTGGGCGCACGACGCGTCGAACGACTAGAGAAACTTGTCGCCAGCATCACCGAAACAGGCGGTATCGCGGCCTGTCGTGCATTGGATGTGACCCGCCGCGAGGATACCCAGGCCTTCGTCGATTTCGCCGAGCAGCGCTTTGGTCGGGTCGACGTGATCATCAACAACGCCGGGGTAATGCCCTTGTCGCGCCTCGATGCCCTGAAGGTCGACGAATGGGACCGGATGATCGACGTGAACATCCGTGGCGTGCTGCATGGCATCGCGGCCGGCCTTCCGCTGATGCAGCGCCAGCGTTCAGGTCAGTTCATCAACATCGCCTCCATCGGCGCTTATGCAGTCAGCCCCACCGCTGCTGTTTACTGCGCCACCAAATACGCGGTTCGCGCCATTTCCGAAGGGCTGCGCCAGGAGGTCGGCGGCGATATCCGCGTCACGCTGGTGTCGCCCGGTGTCACCGAGTCGGAACTGGCCGAAAGCATCTCCGATGAGGGCGCGCGGGCAGCCATGGATGACTTCCGCCGGATTGCCATTCCCGCTGAGGCCATCGCTCGGGCCATCGCCTATGCCGTCGAGCAACCCGCTGATGTCGATGTCAGCGAACTGGTGGTCCGGCCAACCGCAAGCCCCTACTGAGGACGCCGCGATGCCCCTGCTCACGGGAAACACATTGAGCGCGGCCTGCCTCGGCCTGCTCGGCTCGCTACCATTCGCCTCGCTGGATGCGGTCGGCAACGAGCGCCACGATCGTGGTGTCGACGTCATCAATCATCTGTCTGGCGGTGCCGGTCAACCCGTCCTCGAGGCGCTGCGCGAGGACTATCCATTTCTTGCCGACGGCATAACCGAGTACGCGCTGGGCGATGTTTGGCGGCGCGACGGCCTGGATGATCGCACTCGTCAGTTGGCGGTGGTCGCAGCCTTCGCCGCACAGGGCAACCTGCCCTATATGAAAGTTCACGCCGGCTACGCGCTGCGCCTTGGCGTTACACGGGATGAACTGAAAGAAGTGGTGTACCTGACCACCGTCACCGCGGGCTTTCCTCGAGCCATCGATGCGGCGCAGGCGTTGCGCGAGGTGCCTGACCCAGTCGCGCCGTAGCACGCAAACGCCGCGCCTGCCGGCGCGGCATGCTTCACGTGCATCAGTTGCCACGCCCTGCAACGGTGCACATGCCGGACCCATCCGACAAGCAAGCACCAAAGCGAAGCACCCACAGCGCTCGGTTGACCAGCGTCCAGCGGCGCATCTTCGCTACCCCGTTCTTCTCGGCATTTCCTGACTGGCTGGCCAGCTTTTTGCTACTGCCATGCCATGAGAATTTCAGCGGACGCCGACATGCCCGAACCACAGACCGCACGCCTGCAACTGACCGGTATCACCAAAGCGTACCCAGGTTGCCTGGCCAACGACCGCATCGACCTTTCGATCCAGGCCGGCGAAATCCACGCCCTGCTGGGCGAGAACGGTGCAGGCAAAAGCACGCTGATGAAGATCATCTACGGCGTGACGCAACCCGACGCCGGCAGGATCTGCTGGGAAGGCCAGCCAGTGATCATGCGCGACCCGGCGCAGGCGCGCGACCGGGGGATCGGCATGGTGTTCCAGCACTTTTCGCTGTTCGAAACCCTGAGCGTGGCCGAGAACATTGCCTTGGCGCTGGGCACCGGCGCGGGGACGCCAAGACAGCTGGAGCCGAAGATCCGCGAGGTGTCGCAGCGCTACGGCATGCCGCTGGAGCCGCAGCGGCTGGTGCACAGCCTGTCGATCGGCGAACGCCAACGGGTGGAGATCGTTCGTTGCCTGATGCAGGACATCAAGCTGTTGATTCTCGATGAGCCGACGTCGGTCCTCACGCCGCAAGAGGCCGATGATCTGTTCGTCGTGCTGCGCCGGCTTGCTGCCGAAGGCTGCAGCATCCTGTTCATCAGCCACAAGCTCAACGAGGTGCGCGCGCTCTGTGAGAGCGCGACGGTGCTGCGTGGCGGCCGTGTCTCCGGCGATTGCGTACCGGCGCAGTGCACCGATATGGATCTGGCGCGGCTGATGGTAGGTGATGCCGAGGGGCTTGAAGCCGAATACCCGAAAGCCCGCGGTGGCACGCCGTTCCTGCGCGTCGAATCGCTGTCCTGGCACAACGCCGATCCGTTCGGGGTCTCGCTGCAGGACTTGATGTTGGAAGTCTGTGCCGGGGAGATCGTGGGCATCGCCGGTGTCGCCGGCAATGGTCAGGATGAGCTGCTGGCCCTGCTGAGCGGCGAGCAGCGGCTGAGCCGACAGCAGGGTCAGCACATCCGCTTTCTCGACGCTCCGGTGGCGCATTTGCGCCCCGATGCGCGACGCCGTCATGGCATGGCCTTCGTTCCAGCCGAGCGGCTCGGCCATGGTGCGGTGCCTGAACTGAGCCTGGCCGACAACGCATTGCTCACCGGTTTCCAGCAGGACGGAATGGTGCGAGGTGGCCTGATCCGGCACAGCCGCGTCGAGGCGTTCGCGCGACGCATCATCGAGACATTCGCAGTGAAGACGCCAAGCAGCCACACCCCGGCACGCAGCCTGTCCGGCGGCAATCTGCAGAAATTCATTCTCGGCCGCGAGATTCTCCAGCAACCGAAGCTGCTGATCGCCGCGCATCCGACCTGGGGCGTCGATGTCGGAGCCGCGGCCGCGATCCACCGCGCACTGATCGAGCTGCGCGACGCCGGCGCCGCCATCCTGGTGATATCCGAAGACCTCGAAGAGCTGTTCCAGATCAGTGATCGCATCGCCGCCCTGAGCCACGGCCGGTTGTCGGCCTTGCGTGCCACACGCGAGACCAGCCCCACGGACGTGGGTCGCTGGATGGCCGGTCAGTTCGATCAACCCACGCCCACCGCTGCCTGAGAGCCTTCGTATGTTGTTATCCCTAGAACCCCGCGGCTATGAATCGCGACCAATGCTCTGGCTGTCGCCACTGCTTGCTGCGTTGCTGACGCTGATCAGCGGCGCGCTGTTGTTCGTCGCACTGGGTCACCCGCCGCTGGAGACGCTGCGGGTGCTGCTGATCGATCCGGTCAGTGACCTCTACGGCGTCTCCGAACTCTTGGTCAAGGCGTTACCGATCCTGCTCTGCGCCCTGGGCCTGGCTGTCGTGTACAACGCCCGTATCTGGAATATCGGCGCCGAGGGTCAGTTGCTCATCGGCGCGTTGGCCGGCAGTGCGCTGGCGGTGAACATCATCGATTGGGACTCGCGCTGGGCGCTGCCCCTTACGCTCGCGGCGGGCACCCTCGGTGGCGCCGCCTGGGCTGGTCTCTGCGCCTGGCTGCGTACTCAGTTCAATGCAAACGAAATCCTCACCAGCATCATGCTCAACTACATCGCGCTGAACCTGTTGCTGTTCGCGGTGCATGGGCCGTTGAAAGATCCTGAAGGCTTCAACTTCCCCGAGTCGGCGATGTTCGGCGACGCCACCCGTCTGCCCCAGCTGTTCGAAGATCTGCGCGTGCATGGCGGTTTCTACTTCGCCCTGCTGGCATTGGTGGTGATATGGGTGCTGCTGCACAGGAGCTTTCTCGGCTTTCAGATCAAGGTACTTGGCCTCGACAAGCGTGCCGCTGGCTTCGTCGGCTTTCGTGAAAAGCGCCTGGTGTGGATTGCCCTGTTGATCAGTGGTGCATTGGCTGGACTGGCCGGAGTTGCGGAAGTCACCGGCCCGATCGGCCAATTGGTGCCCCAGGTATCGCCTGGCTACGGGTATGCCGCCATCACAGTCGCCTTCCTCGGTCGGCTCAATCCCATCGGGATTCTGTTTGCGAGCCTGCTGATGGCACTGCTCTATCTGGGTGGCGAAAACGCCCAGATGGCGGCCAACCTGCCGCAGTCGATCACTCAGCTGTTCCAGGGCATGGTCCTGTTTTTCCTGCTGGCCTGCGACGTGTTGATTCTCTATCGGCCGCGTCTGAAAGGCTGGAGCCGCAAGCCGCACACTTCGGCGCTCGAGCCGGAGCCAGCCGCATGACCCTCATGCCCCACTTCTCTTTTGCTTTGCCGATTACAGCTCGAGGGCTGATTTGATGGATATCGACCTACTCACCAACATTTTCTACGCCATGATCCGGACCGGCACGCCGCTGCTGCTGGTCGCACTCGGCGAACTGGTCTGCGAAAAGTCCGGCGTCCTCAATCTCGGTCAGGAAGGCATGATGCTGTTCGGCGCAGTGGCCGGATTCATCGCCGCCTTTGCCACTGGCAACCTCTGGTTGGGCGTGGTGTTTGCCTGCCTGGGCGGCATGCTGCTGTCGCAGCTGTTCGCGCTGGTGGCGCTGGGCTTCAATGCCAACCAGGTGGCTACCGGCCTGGCGCTGACCATCTTTGGCGTCGGCCTGTCCTCATTCATCGGTGCCGGCTGGGTCGGCAAGCCGCTGGCCGGTTTCGAACCGATCGCCATTCCTTTCCTGAGCGACATTCCGTTGATCGGTCGCATGCTGTTCGCCCAGGACCTGCTGGTCTACCTGTCCTTCGCGCTTTTCGCCTTGGTTGCCTGGGTGCTGTTGAAAAGCCGCGTCGGCCTGATCATTCAAGCAGTCGGTGAGAACCCCAACGCGGCAAGCGCCATGGGCCTGCCGGTCCTGCGGGTTCGGGCGTTGGCGGTGCTGTTCGGAGGCGCCATGGCCGGGTTGGCGGGTGGTTATCTGTCGCTGGCCTATACCCCGATGTGGGCCGAAAATATGACTGCCGGGCGCGGCTGGATCGCCCTGGCGCTAGTGGTATTCGCCAGCTGGCGTGTAGGGCGTGTGCTGCTTGGCGCCTATCTGTTCGGCCTTGCCAGCATCCTGCATCTGGTGGCTCAAGGGATCGGCTTGTCGATCCCCGGCAACCTGCTGGCGATGCTGCCGTATGTGGCAACCATCGTCGTGCTGGTGCTGCTCTCACGCGACGCGATTCGCACCCGCCTGTATGCACCGGTGTCGCTGGGGCAACCTTGGAAAGCCGGTCATTGATCGGCCAGGAAAGCGGGCCTTCCAGGCCTCGCTTTCCATCTGCGGCCATTCGTTTCCATGCGCTCCCTGCGCAATACGTCGTCCCTACAGGCCGAGGCCCAAACGCCGTAGCAGCGCCTTTTCGATCTCCAGAATGACCAGCACCGCCACCCCGGCAAGTACCACGAACATGCCAGTGGTCAGCGACAACGCCTCGGAGGCGAACAGTGACTGCATGAACGGCGCATAGGTAAACATCAGTTGCAGGAGGAAAACGCCGAATACTGCCATCAGCACCCGCGGCGTGCCCTTCACGCCTTCCGCAGTGAACGAGGGCGCCTTCAGGTAGCGCACGCTGAACAGGTAGAACACTTCCATGCAGACCAGCGTATTGACCGCCACGGTACGCGCTGCCTCAACCGTAGCGCCTTGAGCGCGCATCCACTCGAACATGCCGAAAATGCCCGCCAGGAACAGCGCGGAGACTAAGAAGATCCGCCAGATAACGAATCGCGACAGCATCGGCTCGTCCGGCCGGCGCGGCGGACGCTGCATGACATCCGCCTCGGTGGGTTCGAACGCCAAGACCATCGCCAGCGCCACCGAGCTGACCATGTTCACCCACAGCACCTGCACCGGCGTGATCGGCAAGGCGATGCCGAGCAGCACGGCCAGCAGCAACGACAACGACTCGCCGCCATTGATGGGCAGAAGGAAAGTCACCGTCTTGCGCAGGTTGTCGTAAACGGTGCGGCCTTCTTCCACGGCATGCGCGATCGAGGCGAAGTTATCGTCCGCCAGCACGATCGCACCGGCCTGCTTGGCCGCCTCCGTCCCCTTCATGCCCATGGCGACGCCCACATCGGCCTGCTTCAACGCCGGCGCGTCGTTGACGCCATCGCCGGTCATGGCGACCACTTCGCCATTGGCCTGTAGCGCCCGCACCAGGCGCAGCTTGTGCTCCGGGCTGGCGCGCGCGAACACCCGGGCTTCGGCCACTGCCTGACGCATCGCCGTTTCGCCCATCCGTTCCAGCTCAGGTCCGGTGATGGCCTTGATGTCATCCCCCATCCCGAGCTGTCTGGCAATGGCACTCGCGGTGACGCCGTGGTCGCCGGTAATCATCACCACCCGAATTCCGGCAGCGCGACACTCCGCAACTGCGCGTATCGCCTCCTCGCGCGGCGGGTCGATAATGGCGACCAGCCCGAGCAAAGTGAGTCCGTTGGCGACGTCGGCGTGCTCGAGCATGTCCTTGTCGGCGGGCAATTGGCGCCGAGCGAGCGCCAGAACGCGGCGACCGGCTTGCGCCTGCGCCTCGACCTGCTGATGCCACTGAGCCTGTTCAAGCGACAGCTCCTCGCCATCGGCCATAAGCTGATGTGAGCACATGGCCAGAATGCGCTCCGGCGCGCCCTTGACCAGCACCTCGCTGCCGCTATCGGTAGCGTGCAGCGTCGCCATGAAGCGGTGCTCGGACTCGAAGGGAATCACATCCAGCCGAGGATGATCGACATGGAGATTGGTCGGTGACAACCCCGCTTTCATTGCAAGGGTCAGCAGTGCGCCCTCGGTGGGATCGCCGGCCAGCGTCCACACCTGATCCTTCTCGTGCAGGCTGGCGTCGTTGCACAACGCTGCCGCATGCATCAGTGCATTGACCGCTGGCGATCGGGCCAGCAACGCAGCCGGCTCGATGGGCACAGCATCGACCAGCAGCGCGCCATGCGGTGCATAGCCGGCACCTTCGACCTCCAGCGATTGGCCGGCGCAGATCACCTCCTGCACGGTCATTTCGTTGCGTGTGAGGGTGCCGGTCTTGTCGGAGCAGATCACCGTCACCGAACCCAGCGTTTCGACCGCAGGCAGTCGCCGAATCACCGCGTTTCGCGTCGCCATCCGCTGTACGCCAATGGCCAGGGTGATGGTCATGATCGCCGGCAGCCCTTCCGGGATTGCCGCTACCGCAAGCCCCACCGCCGCAATGAACATTTCGCCGGCGCCCATGCCGCGTACCAGCGTGCCGAACAGGAAGAGCACGGCGCTGGTCGCGAGGATCACCATCGTCAGGATGCGGCCGAATTGCTCCATCTTGCGCAGCAGCGGCGTCGTGCCCTGCTCGACCGACTCCAGCATGCGACCAATGCGGCCGATCTCGGTAGCCGCCCCGGTGGCAACGACCACGGCGCGCGCTTGACCTTGGGTTACCAGCGTACCGGCGTAGCCCATGCAGAGCCGATCGCCGATGGGCGCGTCATCGGCCACGGTGTCGACTTGCTTGTCCACCGGGACGGATTCACCGGTGAGCGCCGACTCGTCGATACGCAGGTTGCGCGCCTGCAGCAGCCGCACGTCTGCCGGCAGGCTGTCGCCGGACGCCAGCAGCACCACGTCACCGGGGACCAGTTCAGCCGCATCGATATCCTGCTGATGTCCGTCGCGGAGCACCACCGCATGGGGCGCCAGGAGGTGGCGGATCGCCTGTAATGCTTTCTCCGCCTTGCCTTCCTGCACGAACCCGATGGCGACGTTAAGCACCACCACGACCAGGATCACGAAGGTATCGACCCAGTGCCCCATCAAACCGGTCACCACCGCGGCAGCAATCAGCACGTACAGCAGCACGTTGTTGAGATGACGCATCAGCCGTTGCAGCACGCTTGCAGGTTTGGCTTCGTCGAGACGGTTCGCTCCGTATCGAGAGAGCCGTTCCTCTACGCTTTGGCGGGTCAGTCCGGTAGCCGACGATTCAAGCTCACACAACGTCTCGTCAGCCTCGCAGGCATGCCAGCGGCGCGATTGGATTTGCTGTTCGGGCATTGGATCCCCCTGGTGTTGATTTGCGGTGCCAAATCCGGCAACGCAGTGGTCTCATGAGAGCCCAATAAAGATCAACATAGCTATCGCGGGGACACGCGTTGCAACACAGAGGCAGCGGTCGAATGTCGCAGCCGCCCCGCACGCGCTGATGTCGTTGCGCCGCGCTATGCTTGAACCCCCCTTCACCACAAGGATCTCTCATGCAAAAAACCGTACTCGTGATTGGCGCTTCCCGCGGTCTGGGCCTAGGCCTCGCCAAGCAATTTTCCAGCGAAGGCTGGCAGGTCATTGCCACGGTTCGCAACTCGCAGCAGGCCGACGCGCTCAGCCAGATTCCACGAGTGAGCGTGGAAACACTCGACATGAACGATGCGGCAAGCGTAGATGCGCTGGCCAAGCGGTTAGAGGGCACACAGCTGGATGTGCTGTTCGTCAACGCTGGCATTGCCGGGCCGCAAGACAAGCCGGCCACTCAGGCCACCGAGGCGGAAGTGGGTCAGCTGTTCTTCACCAATGCTGTCGCGCCGCTGCGCCTGGCCGAAAAATTGCGACCAGCGGTCAATCCCGAGCGAGGCGTCATTGTGTTCATGAGCTCCATCCTCGGCAGCGTCGGGACCGGTCCCGGCATGGGCATGTCGCTCTACGGCGCGAGCAAGGCCGCGCTCAACCATATGACCCGCACTTTCGTATCCGAGCTGGGCGAGACCGGGTTGACCGTATTGTCCATGCACCCCGGTTGGGTGAAGACCGACATGGGCGGTGACCAAGCGCCGTTGGATGTTCAGACCAGTACACGCGGAATGGTCGAGCAGGTCACCCTGGCGCTGGGCCGTGGCGGGCATCACTACCTCGACTACAAAGGCGATCAACTGCCCTGGTAATGCAACAAGGTGCGTCGGCTGCTCGACTTGCATCAGCCGGCGCTGACGCTTGAGAGCTGGTAGCCCCTGCCGAGCAAGCAGTGCACTGCCCTGGGGCAGCCCGAACGAATGACGCACCACTAGCGCTCCAGTGCACAGCGCTGGTGGGCACCTCCTGACATCCGCGAGCCGGCAACACGGCGATCTGTCCATCTGGTCAGCTTTTTGCAATCGGACAGGCAGCCGCTACGGCCCTCGCGTCATGACACACAGGAGCGTCATTCACATGCAGAAGAAACCACGGAGCGCCTTGCTGCGCAGCCTTGCCGTTGCCATCGGCTTCACCAGTGCCCTTTCCACTGGCGCAGCCTTCGCCGCTGATCCGCTGAAGGTCGGCTTTGTCTACGTAGGCCCGATCGGCGACCACGGCTGGACTTACCAGCATGAGATGGGCCGCCAGTATCTGGAAAAAGAGCTCGGCGAGCAGGTCGAGACCACCTTCGTCGAGAACGTTGCCGAAGGCGCCGATGCCGAGCGAGTGATCCGCAACATGGCCAAGGGTGGCTATGACCTGATCTTCACCACGTCCTTTGGCTACATGAACCCGACGCTCAAGGTCGCCAAGCAATTCCCCAAGGTGACCTTCGAGCACGCCACCGGCTACAAGCAGGACAAGAACCTTGGCACCTACCTGTCGCGCTCCTATGAAGGTCGTTACGTCGGGGGCTTCCTCGCGGCAAAGATGACCAAGAGCAAGAAGGTCGGCTACATCGCCTCCTTCCCGATTCCTGAAGTGATCCGCGACATCAACGCCATCCAGTTAGCGCTCGATAAGTACAACCCCGGCACCGAAATCAAGGTGGTGTGGGTGAACTCCTGGTTCGATCCGGGCAAGGAGGCGGATGCTGCCAACGCACTGATCGACCAGGGCGTCGATGTGGTCTTCCAGCACACCGACAGCCCGGCGCCGATCCAGGCCGCCGAGCGCCGAGGCGTCTATTCGGTCGGCTATGCATCGGACATGTCCCACTTCGGCCCGAAGGCCGTGCTGACGTCCATCGTCAACGACTGGGGCCCGCACTACAGCAAATCGGCAAAGGCAGTCGTCGACGGCAGCTGGAAGCCGCAGGACTTCTGGGGTGGTCTGGCAGAGGAAACCATCAGCTTGCCGATCAGCGATCTGGTACCCGCTGAGGTGAAAACCGAGGCAGAAGACATCATCGCCAGCATCCGCAGCGGGGCGTTTCACCCATTCACCGGCCCGATCAAGGATCAGACCGGCACCGTGCGTATTGCCGAGGGTGCCACCGCCAGCAACGGCGAGTTGGCCTCGATGAACTACTACGTCAACGGCATCACTGCCGATCTGCCGAAGTAACCCAGCGGCCGCTGCGCTAGCCGCGCCAGAACAGGCGCGGCACCTGGAATTTGCCGTGCCGTCCCTCCCTCCGGAGAACCGCTGGCAAGGGGTGAAACCCTATATGGCTGACGGTACGAGAAGACCGCAGCGAGCATTCCTCGGAGCTATCCATGCACACACCACTCCCCATTATCGACATCGCGCCGCTCTACGCCTCGGATGTTAAGGGCTGGCACGAAGTGGCCCGTCAAATCGACACGGCTTGCCGTGACTGGGGTTTTTTCTATATCCGCAACCATCCGATCAGTGCCGAGCGTATCGCCCAGCTGAAGGGTGCTGCCGAACAGTTCTTCGGACTGCCCGTCGAGCAGAAACTACAAATCGATATCACCAAGAGCACCCATCACCGCGGTTACGGAGCGATTGCGACCGAACAACTCGACCCCTCCAAGCCAAGTGACCTCAAGGAAACCTTCGATATGGGTTTCCATATGCCTCCCGATCATCCGGAGGTGCTGGCGAGCAAGCCGTTGCGGGGGCCGAATCGCCATCCCGAGCTCGAAGGATGGCCGGCGCTGTTCGAACAGCACTATCAAGACATGCATGCGCTGGCCTGTACCCTTCTTCGCGCCGTGGCCAACGCACTAGGCGTCCAATCAAACTTTTTCGATGAGCGCTTCATCGAGCCGATCAGCGTGTTTCGCATGATCCACTACCCGCCACGCCAGACCGCAACGGCGCCCGAGCAACAAGGTGCCGGCGCCCATACCGACTACGGCTGTATCACGCTGCTGTACCAGGATCAGGCTGGCGGCTTGCAGGTACAGAACGTGCGCGGAGAGTGGATCGATGCGCCGCCAATCGAGGGCACCTTCGTAGTCAACATCGGCGACATGATGGCGCGCTGGAGTAACGACCGGTACAAGTCAACGCCGCATCGAGTGATCAGCCCGCTGGGCGTCGATCGCTACTCGATGCCCTTCTTTGCCGAGCCGAACCCGGACACGATCATTAGTTGCCTGCCCGGTTGCCAGAGCCAGGACAATCCGCCCAAGTATCCGGACACAACCTGTAGTGCCTATATGCTTTCGCGTTTCGCCGAGACCTACGCCTATCGCCGGGAAGCTTCAGCTGCAGTGAATTGACCGCACTGCACCACGGGGATGAGCCGCAAGCATCCTTGGCAGGAACGCCTTTCAAGGGTCCAGCAAAGAACTGGCGGGCACATCACGTGCCCGCCAGCCCGTACCAACCCCGGCGATACTTAGCCCCGCACAGGTGCCTTGCGCACCGGTGCATCCTTGGCGACGTAGTAAGCCGCTGTGCTGCGCGGCAATGGCTGACGGCCACGAATCCGGTCAGCGATCTTCTCGGCGATCATGATGGTGGTGGCATTGAGGTTGCCGGTAATGATCTGCGGCATGATCGACGCATCCACTACACGCAAGCCTTCCACGCCGTGCACGCGGCCCTGCCCATCGACGACTGCCATGTCGTCCGTGCCCATCTTGCAGGAACAGGACGGGTGATAAGCCGTCTCCGCATGCTCACGGACGAAAGTATCCAGATCCGCATCGCTCTGAGCATCAATGCCAGGGCTCAGTTCCTTGCCACGGAAGGGATCGAGCGCCGGCTGATTGATGATCTCGCGGGTCAGGCGAATGCCATCACGAAACTCCTGCCAGTCCTGCTCGTGGGCCATGTAGTTGAAGAGGATGCTGGGATCGACGTTCGGGTCGGTCGAACGAATCTGGACCCGCCCGCGACTGGGCGAGCGCATCGAACCGACGTGCGCCTGGAAGCTGTGGCCGTCGTGGGCGTTGCTGCCGTTGTAGCTGACCGCCACCGGCAGGAAGTGGAACTGAATATTCGGCCATTCGAACTCATCGCGACTGCGAATAAAGCCGCCCGCCTCGAACTGATTACTGGCGCCGATGCCCGTGCCACCGAACAGCCACTGAGCGCCGATTGCCGGCTGGTTCCACCATTTCAAAGCGGGATACAGCGAAACCGGTTGCTTGCATTCGTACTGCAGATACATCTCGAGATGGTCTTGCAGGTTTTGGCCGACGCCAGGCAAGTCGTGAACCACCTCGATACCAAGCCCCTTGAGCAATGCTGCCGGACCGACGCCGGAGCGTTGCAGCACCTGAGGCGAGGCAATGGCACCGCCGCAGAGCAGCACCTCGCGGCGCGCTCGTGCAGTGGTCGCCTGCTCACGGCCGCGCAGATATTTCACGCCAACAGCGCGCTTGCTTTCGAACAGCACGCGATCCGTCACGGCGTGAGTGATGATCGTCAGGTTCGGGCGATCCTTGGCCTGGTCGAGGTAGCCACGTGCCGTGCTGGCACGACGGCCATTGGGCGTGACGGTGCGGTCCATCGGGCCGAAGCCTTCCTGCTGGTAGCCGTTCAGATCCTCGGTTTTGGGATAGCCGGCTTGTACGCCCGCCTCCACCATGGCGTGGAACAGAATATTGTTGCCGGGCTTGGGCGTGGTCACGCTGACCGGCCCATCGCCACCGTGATAGTCGTTGGGGCCGATGTCGCGGGTTTCGGCCTTGCGGAAATATGGCAAGCAATCCAAGTAGGACCAGCCCTCGAGACCGGGCATGGTCGCCCAGTTGTCATAGTCCAACGCGTTGCCTCGGATGTAGCACATGCCGTTGATCAGCGACGAGCCGCCCAGGCCCTTGCCGCGGCCACAGTCCATGCGGCGGTTGTTCATGTGGGGTTCTGGGTCTGTCTTGTAAGCCCAGTTATAGCGCGTGCCTTGCAGCGGGTAGGCCAGTGCTGCCGGCATCTGAGTGCGGAAATCGAGGCGATAGTCAGGACCGCCGGCCTCCAGCAGCAGGACACTGACATCCGCGTCCTCGGTCAGGCGTGCAGCCAGCGTATTACCCGCAGAGCCGGCACCGATGATGATGTAGTCGTATTCCATGAATCCTCCTGTCGCGTTGGCGAGCGCTGTCCTGCGCTCGTCTCAGCCTGCTCGCTTAGAAAACCGACGCGAACTCGCCCAGCTCTACCTGTACGGACTTCAACCGCGTGTAATGCGCCAGCGACGAGATACCATTTTCGCGGCCAATCCCGGATTGCTTGTAGCCGCCGACGGGCATCTGCGCGGCGGATTCACCCCAGGTGTTGATCCAGCAAATTCCGGCTTCCATCTGATGAATGATGCGGTGGGCACGCGCCAGATCACGGGTGACAACACCAGCAGCCAGACCGTAGTCGCTGTCGTTGGCGCGGCGCACTGCCTCGTCTTCATCGTCGTAGGCCAGCAGACTGAGTACCGGGCCGAAGATCTCTTCACGGGCGATGATCATGTCGTCGGTGCAGTCGCTGAAGATGGTCGGCTCGATGTAGGCGCCACGGCCGAACTCGCCATTGGTGGCGCGCTCACCGCCGCAGAGCAGGCGCGCACCTTGCGATTTGCCCTTGGCGATATAACCGAGCACGTTCTGCATGTGGGCGAAGCTGACCATGGGGCCGAAGGTGGTTTGCTCGTCTTGCGGATCGCCCATGCGGATACGTTTGACCCGCTCGAGCAGCTTCGCCTCGAACTCGCTCAACAAGGCGCGCGGCACGAAAACGCGGGTGCCGTTAGTGCAGACCTGACCGGAGCTGAAGAAGTTGGCCATGACAGCGATGTCGGCGGCACGGTCCAGGTCGGCATCGTCACAGACGATCAGCGGCGACTTGCCACCCAGCTCCATGGTCACGTCCTTGAGCGATGAGCTGGCCGCACTGGCCATGACCTTTTTGCCCGTTGCCACGCCGCCGGTAAAGGAAACCTTGGCGATGCGCGGATGCTCAGTGAGCAACGCACCGATCTCCGCCCCGGTGCCGGTCAGCACGTTGAACACGCCCGCCGGCAAGCCGGCTTCGGTGAAGATCTCTGCCAGCTTGAGCGCGCTCAGCGAGGTCACTTCGCTCGGTTTGAAGATCATCGCGTTGCCGGTAGCCAGAGCGGGTGCGGCTTTCCACAATGCGATCTGGATCGGATAGTTCCAAGCGCCGATTCCGGCCACCACACCCAACGGCTCACGGCGGGTATAGACGAAGCTGGTGTCGCGCAGTGGAATCTGCTCGCCTTCGATGGCCGGCGCCAGGCCTGCGTAGTACTCGAGCACATCAGCACCGGTGACAATATCGACGCTACGGGTCTCCATCAGCGGTTTGCCGGTATCGAGGGTTTCCAGCAGCGCCAACTCATCGTTGCGCTCACGCAGGATGTCGACCGCTTTGCGCAGCACACGCGAGCGCTCCATGCCGGTCAGTGCTGCCCAGATCTTCTGACCTTTCTCAGCGCTGACCACCGCGCGCTCAAGATCGGTACGCGAGGCCTGCGCCACTTCGGCGAGAACCTCGCCGTTGGCCGGGTTGACGCTCTCGAAGACGTCTCCACCGCTGGCCTCGACGTAAGCGCCATCGATATAGAGTTGTTGCCGTGGGTAACGGGCCATGATTTACCTCTTCGGATGTCCAGGTGGCAACGACCGGATAGGCCATTGCCACGTTTCAGGTACCAAGACGAACCTGTAGGTCCGTCGTGGTCGCACTCAGGTGGCGCTTGCGGTACCGGGTTCGGACGAGCCGTCCGCCAGGCTGCCTTTCTCGCGCTGCAGGTGCAGGAACTGCATGTGGTGCTCGTAGTGATCGAGGATGTCTTCGATCAGCTGGCGCTTCGAGTAGCCCATCAGGTCGTAACCAAGGCTCCCCTGTCGCAGGTGCACTTCAAGCCGGTAATAGTGCGCACTGCTGCTGGATGTGCGCACCGCGAAAGACGGCATCGAGCTGCGAACAGGCCAGATCTGGTAGGTGAAGTCCATTTCGCTGCCAAGATGTACGTTGAGGATCAGGTGCTCGTTGCCAGCCTCGCCTTCGATGATTTCCACCGGCACGCCTTTCTCGCCGAGCGCTTTCTGGATCTCCTCCATCGCTGGCCGGCATGTCTCTTTCAGATAGCGGCGGATCTGCGACAGACTCGGGAAACTCATCGCCCGGGACAGCCGCTGACTCCAGTTCATGTGAGCATGCTCAAGCGTCGCACGGCCGGACAGCTGTCCTGAGAGGCTCTTCTGATAACTGTCCGCCATCACGCCTTCGACGTGCAGCGCCTTGAACAGGCCGACCATCATGAACAAAAGCACAATGGAGAACGGCAGACCCATGATGACCACGGTGCCCTGCAGCGCACTCAGCCCGCCGGCAATCAGCAGCGCCAGGGTCAGCACGCCGATGATCGCGGCCCAGAGTATGCGCATCCAGACCGGCGCATCGCTGTTGGCGTCCTTGAGAATCGAGGTGAAATTGGACAGCACCAGCGAGCCCGAATCACCGGATGTCACGAAGAACACAATGGCAAGGATGGTCGCCACGGCGGTCGTCAGGCCGGCCCAGGGCAGGCTTTGCAGGAACAGGTAGATCGAAGACCCCGGATTACTCACCGCCTGCGCGCCGAACTCAACGGCACCGTTCATGACCATGTCGATGGCGCTGTTACCCATGATCGACATCCACGCCATCATGAAAGCCAGCGGCAACAGCAACGTACCAATCACGAACTCACGGATGGTGCGCCCCCGCGAGATACGCGCCAGGAACAGCCCGACGAAGGGACCCCATGCAATCCACCAAGCCCAGAAAAATACCGTCCAGGCATTCAGCCAATCGGTGGGCTGGTCATAAGCGTAGGTATCGAACGACAGGCTGATGAAATTGGAGAAGTAGTCGCCAATGTTCATCACCAACGCGTTCAGCAAAAAGGTGGTCTTGCCGGCGAACAACACGAACAGCAGCAGCAACACTGCGAGGAGCATGTTGAACTCGGAGAGCCGACGGATGCCCCGCTCCACCCCGGTCGCCGCCGATATCGCGGAGAACACCACGATCAACACGACCAACACCGACTGGGTCAGCGTGCTTTCAGGCACGCCGAAAATGTAGTTGAGGCCGAAATTGAGCTGAATGATGCCAATGCCGAGGCTTGTGGCGATTCCGAACACGGTGCCTAGCACTGCGGCCGTGTCCACGGTATGCCCGATGGGGCCGTAGATGGCCTTGCCGAAAATCGGGTACAGCGACGAGCGGATCGAAAGAGGAAGCCCTTGGCGAAAGCTGAAGTAAGCCAGCGACATGCCCACCAGGGTGTAGACACCCCAGCCAGACAGCCCCCAGTGCAGGAACGTCAGCTCCATGGCATGCCTTGCCGCCTGCGCGGTGCCGCCTACGCCTACCGGCGGTTCCAGATACTGAGTGATCGGTTCAGCGATACAGAAAAACAGCAAGTCGATGCCGATACCGGCGGAGAACAGCATCGCCGCCCAGGTAACGACATTGAATTCCGGTTTCGAATGATCAGGGCCTAGCCTGATTTTGCCGTAGCGCGTGGTCGCAATGACAATCACGAACAGTAGGTACACCAGTACGGCTAGAAAGTAGAACCAGCCAAAGGTGTTTGAAATCCAGCCTAGGACGGTATTGATGACCGTCAGGGATGGCTCCGTGAAAAACATCGTCCAGATCGCAAACAGTACGATGGCAACCGCCGAACTGTAGAAAACGACCGGATTGATACGATCTCGGGTTGGGTCAGTGTGACTGGGTGAGAGCTCAGCCTCGTTCATCAGTTCTATCTCCTGAACTTGTTCTGGCTTTTAGGACATCGCGACGCGACGAAATGCGGCTGCCACGTTTTGCGACTGCCCAAGCGGCTGCACTGCTGCTGCCTGTATGCGGGGCTGCGTCAGGGGCGACGCGCCAAAAACTGCCGTAAAGCTCTGGCGAGCGCGGCACTGGAAAAGTGTGAAGCGTACAGCCGTAAAACAAACGTAGCCTATGTTCGAAAAAAGGGCGGCTATCCTACACGAATTATCGAAACTCTGCATGGGGCCGCAGATAGCGAGCGGGGGCAAAGCGGGAGCATGCGTACGCACGGGTCGGGCTTTGAAGCTATTGCAGATCGCTGCGCCAGCCTTGCGCGTAGGCGCGATCCGCCACCGCAACGGGTAAGATGGCGCCCCTCCGCGCCTGGCTGATCACCATGTCCTACTTCGTTTCCCCCGTCGGCTTCGTCCGCTCCTGTTTCAAGGAAAAGTTCGCCATTCCACGCCAGCCGCAACTGGCACCCGCGGCTCGAGGCGTACTGGAACTGGTCGCACCGTTCGATCAGGTTCATGCGCTGGAGGGACTGGAACAGGTAAGCCATGTCTGGCTGCTGTTTCTTTTTCATCAAGCCTTGGAGGCCGAACCCCGTCTGCGAGTACGGCCGCCACGTCTAGGTGGCAACCGAATGGTTGGCGTATTCGCGACACGGGCGACGCACCGGCCCAACGGCATCGGGCAGTCGGTGGTGAAACTGGACCGGATCGAGCCAGGCCGTCTCTATCTGTCGGGAATCGATCTGCTCGATGGGACACCGGTGCTGGACATCAAGCCTTATGTCCCCTATGCCGACGTGGTGACGGATGCCCATAACGGCTTGGCCGAGGACGCACCCAACCTCATTGCAGTGAGCTGGACCGAGGCCAGCCTGCAACAGGCGCACTGCGAAGCGGCGCGGCTGGGCGAGCCGCTGCAAGCCTTGATCGAACAATGCCTGGCACAGGACCCACGACCGGCCTATCAGACGCCAGCACCGGAACGCCGCTACGGCACCCAGCTCTGGGATGTCGAGGTCCGATGGCACTACCCAGAGCCATCAACCATCACGGTATTGGAAGTGACACGAGCAGCCAGCTAGGCTGACCTAGACCTTCGCAAGACCATTCAGGAATATCCTGCATACCGGCTCGAGTAATCGCCTCTTAAGCTCAGCGCATACGACAGGTGCCCGTCATGCCCACATTCGTCGGTATCTACGTTTACCCCGACGTCGAGGTGCTCGATTTTACGGGGCCTTACGAGGTATTCACCACCGCGACGCGGCTGGCGCTGCGCGACGGTCAGCCACCGCCCTTCTCGACGTCAACCATCGCTGCGCGCAAGGGGCTCGTGCGCGCCAGGGCGGGCCTGGTCGTCCAACCCAACTACAACTTTGCCAACCACCCCACCATCGACTTGCTGATCGTTCCGGGCGGAGTGGTCACCAACGAACTGGAGAACCCAGAGGTGGTTCGGTGGATCGAGAAAACCGCCGCGCAGGCCGGACTCACCGCCTCGGTGTGCACGGGCGCATTCCTGCTGGCGAAAGCCAACGTGCTCTACGCGCATAAGGTGACCACGCACTGGGAAGACATCAGCGAACTGAAAGCGATGTTCCCGCTGCTCAAAGTGGTCGAAGGCTGCCGCTGGGTTGATACCGGCCGCTACGTAACCTCGGCAGGTATTTCGGCCGGTATCGACATGAGCCTGCACTTGGTCGAGCGTATCGCTGGCCGCGAACTGGCCGAAGCCACCGCCCGACAAATGGATTTCGACTGGCGCAAGAACAGCTGACCCGAAACAGCACCAGTACTGCTTCGTCCACCGATCAGCGGCTATTTAGACGCCGGCGTGAGCAGCAATCGCTGGGTGCCGTAGACCTTGTCGAGATTCTCCGACTTAAATGGGAAGCTCATGTAGCCGCCTTTCAACCAGGCCTCGATGCCGTCTGCGTAGTGGGGGCTGGCCGGGTTGCCCGACTGACCGGTGCTGTTTAGCCCGATCATCGGCTCATCACGACCGAAGTCGACAATGATCCGCATTGCCGGGATCAGCCAGGTATCGAAATTGTCGCCCCAGCGGTAGGCCGACACGTTCAGCGTGCTGTGATCGCCACCAGCCGCTACCGGCCCCCGATCCAGATAGCCGTTGATCGCATTGATGCCGGCACGCTGGCTGGGCGACATGTAAGGCGCCAGTTGAGTAGTGCCGCTCTTCCAGGTGTAGGTATGCAGCTGCCCCCACTGCCAGGCACTTCGGTCAGCACCCAGGGCAGTTTCCATACGACTGACCGAAGCGGCAAGTGAGCGCGCCAGAATGGCCGGCTTGTCTTCCTGTTGGGGCGTACCGATATCGTCCCAGAACGGGCTGTCGTCCCGGCCGAGCAGATGATCGGCCTGTGCCGAATAGGAGGCGTTTGCGGCCTCGACCAGGGCCTTCCAAGCGGCGCTACCCTCCGGCCCCAACTCGTCGAGAAAGGTCTGGCGTGCCGCCTCCATCAGGAAGGTTTCATACAGCGCTGCGTCCGCAGAGCCAGCAGCGAGCTTGCCATCGAAGCGCAGAAGGGTCGAAAGCGCTTCACGTGCCCGGCGCCGCTCAGGTTCGGCAAGCGTATCGATGGCGGCTTTCAGCGGCTCCGCCATTCCCGGCGCCTGCAGCATGGTCTGCAGCTTGGCCGCAAAGGTTGTCGTCTGGTCATACTGCATTGCGATCACACTGCGGGTGTCCTGCTTGCCCCGACCAAGCAGCTCGGCAATACGCTCGGCACGCTCCGGGTAGTACCAGGAATTGGACAGCTGCATGCCATAGCCCTTAGGCACGGTGCGATGATTGGCGGTCCCCAGCCAGCCTTGTATCGGATCCTGATCATAGGGGTGAAGCATGGGATCGGCGTAACCGTCCCAGTCATAACGCCCTTCCCAACCGGGCGACGGAAGCAGGCCCAACCCCTCACGCCGGTTCGGATAGCGTCCGGTGACCTGCCAGCCGGTACTTTGCTGGTCGGCAAACACGATGTTCAGCGCCACAGCACGGATATCGCGGGTCGCCTCGAACGCCTGGTCGACGGATTGCGCACGGGTCAGGTCGAAAAATGCATCCAGCGTTTGATCAGCCTCGAACTGGTTGGTCTTCAGAGCCAGCCCGTAACCACTGCTCAACTGCAGCGGCTGCAAGGGGTGTTTGCGCTCCCCTAGAACGCTATTGAGCAACGGCCCGTTGCGTGTCTCATAGATCGTTTCTCGGACAGGGCGCGCGCCCTTGATAAAGAAGGTCTCATTTCGCTCGCGAGCCGGCACCCACTTGCCATCGGCCAGATACAGCAAACGGCTACCCTCGCGCCGCACCTGCTCGAGAAAGAGGTCCTGGGTATCGCCCATGACCATCGTCATGCCCCACCCCAGCTTGCCGTTGAACCCGGCGACCACAGCAGGCACGCCAGCAATCGTCACGCCCGCAGCCTGAAACTTCGGCGAGCGAATCTGCACGAAGTTCCAGTACGACGGCATGGACAGCGGCAAGTGCGTGTCATTGGCCAGGATCGGCTTGCCACTGCGCGTATTGCTGCCGGAAATGGCCCAATTGTTCGAAGCGGCGACCCCCAGCATGTTGAGCGAGGCAACTTGGGCGGCAGCGCTCTCAAGCGCAGCAAGCCCAGCAATATCGCCGGTAAGCTTCAAGCCTTTGAGCTTGTCGGCCTCCTCAAACGGCAACGCCTCGTCTGGGTAGGTGGGCAGCAGCCAGGCGACCTTGTCCGCACCGACTTTCTGCGCCATGACCAGCGATGCGATTTCTTCCTGAAGATTGACCGCCAGGCCGAAGTTCAACAGACAGAACACCAGTGCCGAATCTTCAGCCTTCCAGTACTCGGGCGTATAGCCTGTGACTGCAAGATCCATCGGCAACTTGTCGCGATGACGGAACAGGTAGGCGTTAACGCCTCTGGCATACACCTCGAAGAAGCGCTTCATCCGCGGCGAGCTTTCCCGATACAGCACCGCAGCGCTTTGCCGAAGGTTTACCGCACGCATGAAGCGGTCGACCTCAAGCACTCCAGGCCCGGCCATTTCAGCCAAGCGCCCTTGGGCCATGAGCCGCATGCTGACCATCTGACTCAGCCGGTCAGTGGCATGTACGTAACCCAACCCGAACAGCGCATCATGAAAACTCGCCGTTTCAATCAGCGGCATACCCAGCGTGTTGCGACGGATGCTTACGCTCTTGTCCAGCCCCGTAATCGCCTGGACGCCCTGGGCAGGCGGCAGACTGTCGCTGTAGCGACTGTCCAGATAGGCCTGGCAGCCGCTAAGGGCTCCGCCCACAAATACGGCGCCCAACGTCAGGCGAACCAGAAAAAACGGCAGGCGCAGTGGCATCAACGGCTCCTTGCGGGCAGGGCAGTAGAGATATGAAAAAGGATGTGGTCTGCCGTCGCGCTCAGGCGGCTTGGTGATTCTTTGGCAGTGCTTCATCAAGCAGCCAGCGGGCGGAGCGGCGCGCCTCGGCCTTGTGCTGCAGTTCGAGCGCACTGAAGCGTGCCTCATGATGGCGACGCTCAGAACGATCCAGCGCTTTCCAGGCGTCATGAGTAGGGACTTGCGAGGTCTCCTCGAAGAGCACCTGAAAAACCTGACAGCGCGGGTCCTGACCCAGCGCGGAATCGAAGTTATCCAGCAGCACCTTGATCCGGATAGCACCTTCGATCAGAGGGACCTGTTCTTCGAGCAGGCTGCTCGCGAGCACGCGCAGGTCTGCGGCAAGCGCTGCGTGCTGCTGCGCCTGCATCTCCGCTAGCTGTTGCTCTCTGCGCCATACCCTGCGCCATAGATGCAGGGCGTATCCCGCCAGGGCCGCGATCAGCAGCAGGGCAGCTATGAGCAACACTATGGCGAAGGGTGTCATGCGCGGATCAGGCTCCGTGGCACTTCTTGAATTTTTTCTGGCTGCCGCATGGGCAGGGATCGTTCCGACCGACATCCTTCAGCGGATTACGCACCGGATCGTGGCTGTGGTTGCAATGCGGGCCGTGTACATGCCCGTGGTCCTGGTGTGCGTGATCATGATTGCAATCGGGACCGTGCACGTGTGTTTCGTGGTTCATCGGTACTGCTACTCCGGGATAAAGTTGCCGGGGATTATCTCGCCATTGGTTGAGATGTGCACGCGCCGTCCGAGCATTAGACCGGTTTTCAACTCACCATCCAGACGATAGGCAATCGGGCGATCCGGCTTTTCCAACAGACGCACAATGTACTTCATGTGCCGCCAGAGATTGGTATGTATCGGCACCTCGTAATACTCGAAGCCGTTTCCTGGAACGGTTGTCCAGCCGCTAGACTCTCCGCTTGCCAGCTCGATGTCGTTGAGGTGGACGGTATACACCAAACCGCGAACCGGCAGGCTCTGCTCGTTGGGATTGTCGATGCGAAAGCGCAGCATGAACTCCTGTTCGAGCAGCCTGGCTTTGATGATTTCGACGTTTTTAAGTTGGACGCGGGGATCCCGGAAATCACTGCTGAACCAGGTGGAACAGCCTGCAAGGCCGGCCAGCAGACTCAACAACATCACCGTTCTGGATATTCTTCTTATGGGTGCGTGGCAAAGCATTCCGGTACTCCAAAGGACGGCCAAGTGTAGCAAGCAGCGAATCGCCCGCAATGGGTTGTTTGGCGAAACTAGCAGTGACGTGCTACGTCTTTGCGACCGTTCTGACGACGCCTGGCGAAGCCGTCAACGCCGTTAGCGCCAGCATGCCACTGGCTAGCCACGGCACCAGCTGGCGGGACTGCAATCAACTAGCCAGCGCGCGAGCCAGCACCGCACGTACCTTCACGATCCCTTCAGCCAGCGCAGCCTCGATTTCCGCCATGGTGATGATCCCACTGCTTTTGCCCGCAGCCGGATTGACCACCAGCGCCAGACAGGCGTAGGGCAGCTCCAGTTCACGCGCAAGCACCGCCTCGGGCATACCGGTCATCCCGACGATGTCGCAACCATCGCGCTCCATCCTGGCGATTTCAGCGACCGTCTCCAGCCGCGGCCCCTGAGTACAGCCATACACGCCATGACTGCTGAACAGGTAACGTTCAGCAGCCAGACCGGCGATCAGGCGCTGGCGCAAGGGCTCGTCATAGGGATAGCTGAAGTCGACATGGGTGACATGCTCGATGTCGCCTTCGAAGAACGTGTGCTCGCGGCCGTAGGTGTAGTCGATCAACTGATGCGGCACGCAGAGGTGACCGGCCCCCATGGCCGAGTGGATGCCTCCGACCGCATTCACTGCGATAACGGCCTGCGCGCCGGCACGCTTCAGCGCCCACAGATTGGCGCGATAGTTGACCTGATGTGGCGGAACCCGGTGCGGGTGACCATGCCGAGCGAGAAACAGCACTTCGCGACCGGCATACTCTCCACGCAAGATTTCGGCCGATGGCGGACCGTAGGGCGTTTCCATGGGTATCGCTTCAAGCAGGGTCAGCCCAGGCAGCTCGGTAAGCCCCGTGCCGCCGATAATGGCATGGACAGTCATCTGTGTTTCCTTGGTCAAGCGATCAGTTCGGCCGCTTTGAGTGCAGCGACGGATGCGCGCCAGCGTGGATCCTGTTTGTATTCAAGGGAGCCGCAAGCCCGGTTGCGCATCCTGCCCAAAGCCGGTGATGGCTGCGCCCCAAGCCGCTGCAACGCCGACAATGCAAGCTCAGCAGCCCCGCGATCGTTACACACCAGCCCCATATCGCAACCCGCCATCAGCGCCGCCTCGATGCGGCTCGCGGCATCACCGACGACATGCGCACCAGCCATCGATAGGTCATCACTGAAAATCAAGCCGCGGAATCCCAACTCATCGCGAAGGACATCCTGCAACCAACGCCGAGAAAAACCAGCGGGCCTGTCATCTATTTGCGGGTAGATAACATGGGCGGGCATCACGGCATCAAGCTCGGCGGCCAGCTTGCGGAAAGGAACGAGATCCTGGCCGCGCAGTTCATCCAGCCCACGCTCATCGACCGGTATTGCGACATGAGAATCCGCTTCGGCCCAGCCGTGACCTGGGAAGTGCTTGCCAGTGGCCGCCATTCCGGCGCTGTGCATGCCCCTGATGAAAGCGCCGGCCAGCTCGCTGGCCCGTTGTGGATCACCCTCGAATGCACGCGAACCAACCACAGCGCTGCGCTGGTAATCGAGATCCAGCACTGGCGCGAAACTGAAATCGAGACCGACTGCGAGCACTTCAGTCGCCATCACCCACCCGCAAATTTCTGCCAGCTCCTGCGCATTGGGACGGGAGGCGAATTCGCGCATCGCCGGTAACCGGACGAAGTCACGCCTCAGCCGCTGGACGCGCCCTCCTTCCTGGTCGACCGCTAGCAGCAGATCAGGCCGCACCGCTCGAATCGCTCGGCAAAGCTCCTGGACCTGAGTAAGGTTTTCGATATTCCGGGCAAATAAAATAAGCCCGCCTACTTCCGGTTGGCGTAGCAATTGTCGGTCCTCGGCGGTCAGCCAAGTACCGGCAATATCCAGCATCAAAGAGCCATGCATGTTATCGAGCGAATCCTTATATCAGCGTTGCGCTTGACCAATCCGGGCATGCAGCTTCGCCGATATACACGGCACAGCCAGCGGGCACACGGGGAAAGAGTTCGAGCAGGTCGGCATTGCGTAACCTGATGCAGCCGTGGGAGAGCGCAATTCCCATAGGCTCCGAATCCGGCGTGCCATGCAGATAGATGTAGCGGCGAAAAGTATCGACTGGCCCCATCCGGTTGTACCCCGGCTCGCAACCGCTGAGCCAGAGGATCCGGGTCAGAATCCAGTCACGGCCAGGAAACCGTTCATGCAGATCGGCATCCCATACCTCCCCGGTCCAACGCCGTCCGCGCAAAACGGCTCCCGGAGGTAAGCCCTCACCAATGCGCACGCGCACCTGATGACGGCCTCGTGGCGTACAACCGGTGCCATTGCGTTCACCAGCACCATTAAGCGCGGTAGAAACTGGGAAACGGAGGCGCAGGCAGGAGTTGGCAAACCCGTAGAGCGTCTGGTCAGCGATCGAGATATGGAGGAAATCGAGGTCATTCATGGGCGGCTAGCTTAGCCGATCGCCCCTTGAGGATGCACCCTAGCCCTTGGCTGGCATTGCCAAGGCGTTGCGTCGGGCAATTGGATGGGCCTGCGCCAGGCCTGGATCTGCGACACCCGAGTCGGCCCGCATACCCGCCGCAAGAAACGGGACCATCATGCGCATGACCTGCTCAATCGAGGTTCTTGCGCCGAAATCGTTCTCGGCGATAGCCCTTAACGCTTTGATACCCGACATGCTGAAAGCCGCAGCGCCCAGCATGAAATGCACACGCCAGAACAACTCGATCGGCGGGATCGACGGCGCGGCCTCGTGCACTCGATGCATGTAACGGCGAAACACCTTGCCGTACATGTCCTCGAGATAGCGACGTAGATGCCCCTGGCTCTGACTGAAGGAAAGCCCCAGCAGACGCATGAAGATGGACAGGTCATCGCCGCTACGCGGCGTCACTGCCAGCGCTTGCTCGACCAGGATCTCCAGTAACTCTTCGAGGCTTTCCTTCCTGTCAGACTGCGCTTCGCGCCTATCCAGCTCCCGCTCAAGGCTGATGCAGAACGGCCCTAGAAAACGCGAGAAAACTGCCTGAATAAGTGCCTTTTTCGAACCGAAGTGATAGTTCACTGCGGCCAGGTTGACGCCGGCTTTGCTGGTGATCAGACGCAGCGACGTCTCGGCGAACCCCTTCTCAGCGAATAGCTGCTCCGCCGCATCCAGGATACGCTCGACTGTTTCGGACTGCGCCATGCCCTCTCCCCCGACAAACATCTGTTTGAAACTTACGTTTCAACCTACACCAAGTCAACCGACATAGCGCCGAAATGCTTCGGCGCCCCTTTACTGCGCGCGCACAGCCTACCTGTCGCCCAGTCAAACAACGATTGCCAAGCATTCGGTACTGTATATAATCCCAGTCACTGTATAAAAGAACAGAGACCCTTTTGATGATCAAGCTGACCCCTCGCCAGTCGGAAATTCTCGCCTTCATCAAGCGCTGCCTTGAAGACAACGGCTACCCGCCGACACGTGCCGAGATCGCTCAGGAGCTGGGTTTCAAATCGCCCAACGCCGCAGAGGAGCACCTCAAGGCTTTGGCTCGCAAAGGCGCCATCGAAATGACGCCCGGCGCCTCTCGCGGGATACGTATTCCAGGCTTCGAACCGGCTACCGAGGACAACGGCCTTCCGGTAATCGGCCGGGTTGCTGCCGGTGCGCCAATTCTGGCGCAGCAACATGTCGAAGAATCTTGCCAGATCAATCCTTCATTTTTCCAGCCGAAGGCTGATTACCTACTGCGCGTCCACGGTATGAGCATGAAGGATATCGGCATATTTGATGGGGATCTGCTAGCGGTCCATACCACGCGTGAAGCACGGAATGGACAGATTGTCGTGGCCCGAATCGATGACGAAGTAACTGTTAAACGTTTTAAACGTGAAGGTAGCAAGGTCTGGCTGCTTGCCGAAAATGCCGAGTTTGCGCCTATTGAAGTTGATCTTGAACAGCAAGAGTTGGTTATCGAAGGTTTGAGCGTCGGCGTAATACGCCGCTAAGGAGAGGTTCATGCAGTACCATCCCCAACCCACCGCAGGCAAACCACCGCAGCTTTCCTTGTTCGAAGGGCTGATCGCGCATCGCCTGACACCCTTCGCAGAGATAACGCACGCCCCACAGCCCGCCGACGACTGCCTGAGTGAAATGACCCTGACCGGTAGCGGGGATCACTGCCGCCAGTTGCTGGCTCCCATGCTGCGCGAGCTCAGTGAGGCAGCGGATACTCGCTGGCTCACGTTGATCGCACCGCCTGTATCGCTTTCACAGAGTTGGCTGCGAGAAACCGGACTGAATCGTGACCGCATTCTGTTGCTCCAGGCCCGCGATAGCCAGACTGCGCTTGAGCTGGCATGCAAGGCGTTGGTATCAGGCTGCAGCCACACGGTCATTACCTGGTTCCCACGCATCGACAAGGCGGGCCGCCTGAAGCTGCGCGTGGCGGCGGCCCAAGGCAATGCACAGAGCTTGAACATACGTCTGGGTAGCTAATACGCCCCAACCGGTTGGCATAAGGATGTGCCGAAACCCGCCAGGAGCCGCAAAGGCGACCAGGCGTCTTTACCCCTCAATGCAACACGCGCGGCCCTTCTTCCTCCCGCTCGAAATCACCCTCCGATACGCGCCCCGCCATCTGCACGCCAATGTTGAACATGGCCTTAGCGACTTCAACATGCTGACCTTGCAGGAACGCCTTGGCATCGTCAGAAAAATCCAGCGTGACCAACACGCCTTCGTCCTCGGCACGACGCAGCACAATGCTGCCGTCGGGTAGCTCGACGATTTCCAGAAAAGACGTTGGCATTGGCATGCTCCCCTTGAAACGGCGCATTGTAACAGCCGACCGCCCAGGCGGCAGCCTTTGGGTTTAGCTGCCAAAACACGATGCTGAACTGCTACATAGTCTCGCGCAGGCAGGAAGCAGATGCGCGTTAACGCGACGGCACAGTAGGATGGCTGCCTATTGAGACCGGACCGCAGGATGACAATAAGAACCTTGCTACTGACCGCGCTGGCCATGCTCGCCTTCGCCGGCAATTCGCTGCTTTGTCGCGCAGCTCTGCGGGACAGCCAGATCGATCCGGCCAGCTTCACTGCGCTACGCCTATTTGCCGGTGCACTGGTGTTGTGGCTTTTGTTGTGTCTGCGTGCGAGGTCCTCTTCAAGCTCAGGCAGCTGGCGGGGCGCTCTCGTACTCTTCGCCTATGCGGCCTCGTTCTCTTATGCCTACCTCGACCTTGACGCTGGCGCCGGCGCGCTGCTGCTGTTCGGAGCCGTGCAGCTAAGCATGATCACCTGGGGGATGCTGCACGGTGAACGCTTGCATCGGGGGCAGACAGCCGGGATGCTCCTGGCAGGAGCAGGGCTGCTTGTGCTTCTGCTGCCAGGAACAAACACACCGCCGCTATCGGCATCACTTCTGATGGTGCTGGCAGGAGCGGCGTGGGGGGTCTATTCGCTACTGGGTAAAGGAACGCCGGACTCACTTGCCGCTACTGCGGGCAATTTCATTCGCACCCTGCCAATCGCCGTCCTGTTATGCCTGCTTGCGTTGAACACGCTGGAGTGGGACAGCGCCGGATTGATCTATGCGCTGCTGTCTGGCGGTTTGGCCTCTGGCATCGGTTACGCCATCTGGTACGCAGCGCTCCCCGGCTTGGGGGCCATCCAGGCGGCCAGCGTGCAACTGAGCGTGCCACTTCTTACCGCCTTGGCGGGGAGCCTGCTGCTAGAGGAGCCCTTGACCGGGAAGTTGCTGGCCGCCGGCCTTGCGATTCTTGGAGGCATTGCGCTGGTCATGCGCCTTAAACCAAGTACTTGATCCAGTACAGACACAGCAACGTTGCATGTCTAGTCGCTTACCACTCGGTAAGCGACTCGCGAAAGCGTAAGGCCAGCTCTTTCAGGCTGCTTCGCCAAGCCTCCAGCTCTTCACGCGCCAGCGCCGGGACTTGCGCATCTACACTGACCGCCTCGATCAACGGCATGGTTGGATCGGTTTTGGTCTTAGCAGGCGCACGAGGCGGCTCGAAGAGTGCTGAGTACGCTTTCAGCAGTTGTGCCAGCCAGGTTTCAGGATGCTCGGCCAACTCAATCAGCTCGGCGAGCTCCGGGCTCGATGACGAGCCCTGCACTGATGGCATCAGCAATAGCTCTGGACGCGGTGCGCTAGCGCCAGGCAGGCGGTAGTAGCCAGCAATCTCGTGACATAGCCCCAGCAGCGCGCCATATAGATGAAAAAGACTAGCCTCGCGCTCGGCCTGGATCAGGCCTGGCGCATTCAGCGCGCCTTTCTCCTCGGCCCGCCGCCAATTCTCGAGTGCGAGTCCGGCGAAGTAAATTTTCTGGTTGGTACGGGTGTACAGCTCATGAGCCATGGCGACGCTCTCCCAAGACTTGAAACGCTACAGGTCGAAGCCCGCTACAAACCTGGCTCCGACCCGAGGCTGCCAGTTACTTACCGGTGCTTTTGTCCTCTACTTTCCACTTGCTGCCATCGAAGAAGGCTTTCCAGCCAGTCGGCTTGCCGTTGACCTCAGTTTGCACGTACTGCTCCTTGGTCTTGCGGCTGAAGCGGATCACAGCCGGGCGGCCTTCCGGATCCTTCTGAGGCGCACTCAGCAGAAAGTGATACTTCGGGTCGATCTCATCCTTGTGAGGAATCAACTCCAGTACTAACGGTGCCCGGGTCTCGCGATTCTTCGGAAACTGGCTGGCGGCCAGGAACAAACCGGAAGCGCCATCGCGCAGTACATAGGTGTCGTCGACCTTTTCACATTTAAGCTCAGGCATCTTCACCGCATCCATCTTCGGCGGAGCCGCCTCACCGCTTCTGAGCAACTTACGCGTGTTCTTGCATTCGCCGTTGGTGCAACCGAAGAACTTGCCGAAACGGCCCGTCTTGAGCTGCATTTCACTGCCGCACTTGTCGCACTCCAGACTCGGCCCCTCGTAGCCCTTGATGCGGTACTGGCCCTCTTCGATCTCGTAACCCGTGCAATCGGGGTTGTTGCCACAGATATGCAGCTTATGGGTTTCGTCGAGCAGGTAAGCATCCATCGCCGTGCTGCAGATCGGGCAACGATGTTTGCCCAAGAGCACGCGAGATTCGGACTCCCCTTCGTCATCAGCGGCAATCTCATCGCCCGGAATGAGGTTGACTGTGGACTTGCAGCGCTCTTTAGGCGGGAGGCTGTAGCCGGAGCAACCGAGAAAGACCCCAGTGGAGGCTGTGCGAATCATCATCGGACGTCCGCAGACCTTGCACGGAATGTCGGTCAGCGTGGGCTGGTTGGCACGCATCCCGTTCTCGCTCGCCTCAGCCACCTCCAGCTTCTTCTTGAAGTCGCCGTAGAACTCGTCGAGTACATGTTTCCACTCGCGCTCACCCTGTGCGACATCGTCGAGGTTCTCTTCCATGCCGGCAGTGAAACCATAGTCCATCAGGTTGTTGAAGCTTTCCGAGAGACGCTCGGTAACGATGTCGCCCATCTTCTCGGAATAAAAGCGGCGGTTATGCAGAGAGACATAGCCGCGATCCTGGATCGTCGAGATGATCGCCGCATAGGTCGACGGCCGACCAATTCCGCGCTTTTCCATCTCCTTGACCAGGCTCGCTTCGGAGAAGCGCGCAGGTGGCTTGGTGAAGTGCTGGCTCGGGTCGAGCTTGATCAGCTTCATCCCGTCGCCCTTATTCATGTCCGGCAGGACGTCGTCTTCACCGCTCTTGCTCTGCTGCGGCATGACCTTGGTGTAACCGTCGAACTTGAGGATCCGACCCTTCGCGCGCAGCTCGTAATTTCCGGCGGTCACTGTGACGCTGGTTGAAAGATACTGAGCCGGCGGCATTTGGCAGGCGACAAACTGGCGCCAGATCAGGTCATAGAGGCGCTCGGCGTCACGTTCCATGCCGGTCAGTTGTGCCGGGCGCAAATTGACGTCCGAAGGACGAATCGCCTCGTGCGCTTCCTGAGCGCCTTCCTTGCTGGAATAGAAGTTCGGTTTCTCAGGGAGATACTTGTCGCCAAATTCGTCTTCAATAAAGCCACGAACCATGCTCAGAGCATCAGCCGACAGGTTGGTCGAGTCGGTACGCATGTAAGTGATGTAGCCGGCTTCGTAGAGCCGCTGCGCCATCATCATGGTTTTCTTCACGCCGAAGCCTAGGCGGTTACTTGCGGCCTGCTGCAGGGTCGATGTGATAAACGGCGCGGACGGCTTGCTGCTGGTCGGCTTGTCTTCACGCTTGGTGACACTGTAAGTGGAATCCTTGAGCTGCTCGAGCGCCGCCATTGCATGCGCTTCGTTGAGCGGCTTGAAGGCTTCGCCATTTTCGCGAGCAACCTCGAAGCGGACCTTGGCATTGCCGCTCGTGTTGAGGTCGGCGTGTACTTCCCAATATTCTTCAGGCACGAACGCACGGATCTCGCGCTCCCGCTCGACTACCAGCTTCACCGCAACCGATTGCACGCGTCCTGCAGAGAGTCCGCGAGCGATCTTTGCCCAGAGCAGCGGGGAAACCATGTAGCCCACCACCCGGTCGAGAAAGCGCCGCGCCTGTTGCGCATTGACCCTGTTGATGTCCAGATCGCCCGGCTTGGAGAAGGCCTCCTGGATCGCCTTTTTGGTGATCTCGTTGAATACCACGCGCTTGTAACGGCTGTCGTCGCCGCCAATGGATTCGCGCAGGTGCCAAGCGATGGCCTCCCCTTCTCTATCCAAGTCGGTCGCGAGATAGATAGTGTCGGCTTCCTTGGCCAGGCGACGAAGCTCGTCGATGACCTTTTCTTTGCCGGGCAGGATTTCATACTTCGCCTTCCAGCCGTGCTCGGGATCGATGCCCATGCGGGTGAAGAGCTGACGCTTGGCTTTCTCCTTCGGCGAAAGCGCCGGGGCTTCGGCCGCTGCGGCCTTGCCGCGCTTGACCGGCTCCTTGTTGGCAGAGCCGCTGGTGGGAAGGTCGCGGATGTGGCCGATACTCGACTTCACCACGTATTGGTTGCCCAAATACTTGTTGATTGTCTTGGCCTTGGCCGGTGATTCCACGATGACCAGCGATTTACCCATGGAGAGGAGAGTTCCTGAATCGAGAGGTGAACTGAGAGTGTTGAACCGGCCGCAGCCCGACGTCGAAACGTCACCCGGCCTGCCGG
The DNA here is from genome assembly GCF_050272435.1 of Pseudomonas sp. NPDC047961. Classification (NCBI taxonomy): domain Bacteria; kingdom Pseudomonadati; phylum Pseudomonadota; class Gammaproteobacteria; order Pseudomonadales; family Pseudomonadaceae; genus Pseudomonas; species Pseudomonas sp. NPDC047961. The sequence continues at coordinate 207,578 of NZ_JBNNMD010000001.1, forward strand.
TTAAGAAGCGAAGCAGCCTAGCCAGCCTGCGAAGAGCAATCAATTGCTCCAGAATCATCCGTACCCAAATCCATTGGCAGCCTAACTGCCTGGCAGGGGTTTTATCGTCCGAAACCGAGGGGAGTCGTCTTCACTCGGTTCGAAAGCACCGCTATATATAGTGGCGATAGAGCCGAGGTCAAGCGCAGGGCTTAAGCCAGCTCGTCCGGGCGACGCCTAAAAACGGCTGGACTCGGCTTCGATCAGGGCGAAACGGGGAAGCGTTTCACCGTCGACCTCCACCGTCTCGGTGAACATCGAAAGCGGGCGCACCCATAAGCCGTAATCCCCGTATAGCGCCTGGTAGAAGACTAGCGACTCTTCCGTTTCGGAGTGCCGAGCCACTGCATATACGCGGTACTCGGGGCCTTTGTAATGGCGGTAACGGCCTGGCGTGACGTGCATCGCGGCTGCCTCTGAAAAAAAATCGCTCATCAAAATGAAAACCGGGGCACGAGGCCCCGGTTTTCGTGTCGCCAACTAGCTTAGACGCGTTCGAACACTGTGGTGATGCCTTGGCCAAGGCCGATACACATTGTGGAAACGCCCAGCGTACCGCCGTTCTGCTTCATCACGTTCAACAGGGTGCCCGAAATACGAGCGCCCGAGCAACCGAACGGGTGACCCAGCGCGATGGCGCCGCCATGCAGGTTGACCTTCTGCTCCATCTTGTCGAGCAGCTTGAGATCCTTCAGCACAGGCAACGCCTGAGCGGCGAAGGCTTCGTTGAGCTCGACGAAATCAATGTCGTCCATGGTCAGACCAGCACGCTTGAGCGCCTTCTGAGTCGCCGGCACCGGGCCGTAACCCATGATTGCCGGATCCACGCCCGCCAGGGCCATGGAGCGAATCACGGCCATCGGCTGGATGCCCAGATCCTGTGCGCGCTGCGCCGACATGACGATCATGCACGACGCACCGTCGGTGATCTGCGAAGACGTACCTGCAGTCACGGTACCGCCCTTCGGGTTGAAGGCCGGCTTGAGTGCCGCCAGGCTTTCGAGGGTGGTCTCGGGACGAATGGTTTCATCGTAGTCGAAGACCTTGAGGAAACCGTTTTCGTCGTAGCCTTCCATCGGGATGATTTCATCCTTGAACATGCCGTCGACGGTGGCCTTGTGGGCCAGACGATGCGAGCGCTCGCCGAATGCATCCTGCTGCTCACGGGTGATGCCATGCATCTTGCCCAGCATTTCTGCAGTCAGGCCCATCATGCCGGACGCCTTGGCGGCATACAGCGACAGCTGCGGGTTCGGATCGACACCATGCATCATGCCGACGTGGCCCATGTGCTCGACACCGCCAACGACGAAGACATCACCGTTACCGGTCATGATCGCCTGAGCGGCGGTGTGCAATGCGCTCATGGAGGAGCCGCACAGGCGGCTGACGGTTTGCGCGGCACTGGTGTGCGGGATGCGGGTCAGCAGCGAGGCCATGCGGGCCACGTTCCAACCCTGCTCAAGGGTCTGGTTGACGCAGCCCCAGATCACATCTTCCACTTCGGCCGGGTCGACCTTGGAGTTGCGTGCCAGCAAGCCATCGATCAGGTGCGCGGACATGGTCTCGGCGCGGGTATTGCGGTGCATGCCGCCCTTGGAACGACCCATCGGGGTACGGCCGAAGTCGACAATGACGACGTCTCTCGGATTAAGGCTCATATCTCTTTATTCCTCAATTAACCGTAGAAGCTCTGGCCGTTGGCAGCCATTTCACGCAGCTTCGCAGTCGGCTGGTACAGCGGGCCCAGGTCGGCGTACTTGTCGGCCAAGGCCACGAACTCGGCGACACCGATCGAATCGATGTAGCGCAGTGCACCACCACGGAAGGGAGGGAAACCGATGCCGTAGATCAAGCCCATATCAGCTTCGGCAGCGGTTTCGACGATGTTGTCTTCCAGGCAGCGGACCGTTTCCAGGCACAGCGGGATCATCATGTAGTTGATGATGTCCTCGTCGGACAGCTCGCGAGTCTCGCTGACCACCGGCTTGAGCAGCTCGTAGGACTGCGGATCGACCACCTTCTTCGGCTTGCCCTTCTTATCCATCTCGTAGACGTAGAAGCCTTTGCCGTTCTTCTGGCCGAGGCGGTTGGCGTCATACATGACGTCGACAGCCGTGCGGGTGTCGTCCTTCATGCGATCTGGGAAGCCTTCAGCCATCACGTCACGGCCGTGGTGGCCAGTGTCCATGCCGACCACGTCCATCAGATACGCCGGGCCCATGGGCCAGCCGAACTTCTCCATCACCTTGTCAGCACGGACGAAGTCCACACCGTGAGCGATGGCACGGGCGAAGCCGCCGAAGTACGGGAACAGCACGCGGTTGACCAGGAAGCCCGGGCAATCGTTGACCACGACCGGGCTCTTGCCCATTTTCTTGGCGTAGGCAACGGTGGTGGCGATCGCGGTTTCGCTGGTCTTCTCGCCACGAATCACTTCCACCAGCGGCATCATGTGCACCGGGTTGAAGAAGTGCATGCCGCAGAAGTTTTCCGGACGCTTGAGCGCCTGGGCCAGCAGGCTGATGGAGATGGTCGAAGTGTTAGAGGCGATGATCGCATCATCACGTACCAGGCCTTCGACTTCAGCCAGCACGGACTGCTTGATCTTCGGATTTTCGACAACGGCTTCGACGACGATGTCGACGTGCCCGAAGTCGCCGTAGGACATGGTGGGACGAATGGCATTGAGGGCTTCGGCCATCTTCGCCGGAGTCAGGCGACCTTTTTCGACGCGCTTGCCGAGCAGCTTGGAGGCCTCGTTCAAGCCCATCTGGATGCCTTCTTCGCGGATATCCTTCATCAGGATCGGCGTGCCTTTGACAGCCGACTGATAGGCGATACCACCACCCATGATGCCGGCACCAAGCACGGCAGCCAGTTTCACGTCACGGGCTTGCTTATCGTAGGCCTTGGCCTTTTTCTTCAGCTCCTGATCGCTCAGGAACAGACCGACCAGGCTCTGCGCGACCGACGTCTTGGCAAGCTTGACGAAGCCGGCGGCCTCCACTTCGATCGCCTTGTCGCGTCCGAAATTGGCGGCTTTCTGAATGGTCTTGATCGCTTCGACCGGCGCCGGATAATTCGGACCCGCCTGACCGGCCACGAAACCCTTGGAGGTTTCGAAAGCCATCATCTGCTCGATGGCGTTGAGCTTGAGCTTGTCCAGCTTCGGCTGACGCTTGGCCTTGTAGTCCAACTCGCCGGAGATGGCGCGCTTGATCAGATCCAACGCGGCGGCCTGCAGCTGCTCGGGGGCAACCACGGCGTCTACGGCGCGAACCTTGAGGGCGTCTTCAGCGCGGTTTTCCTTGCCAGAGGCAATCCACTCGACAGCGTTGTCCACGCCAATCAGACGCGGCAGTCGAACGGTACCGCCGAAACCTGGGTAGATGCCCAGCTTCACTTCTGGCAGGCCGACCTTGGCAACAGTGGACATGACGCGGTAGTCAGCGGCCATGCACATCTCGAAACCACCGCCCAACGCGATGCCATTGATGGCCGCGACGGTCGGGACACCGAGGTCTTCGAAATCGCTGAAGATCTTGTTCGCTTCGAGGTTACCGGCGACCAGCTCCTCATCGGACATCTTGAAGTTATCGACGAACTCGGTGATGTCCGCGCCGACAATGAAAACATCCTTGCCGCTGGTAACGATGACGCCCTTAACCGAAGCGTCCGCCTTGATGGCGTCGACTGCCTGGCGCAGGTCGCTGAGGGTGAGGCGATTGAACTTGTTGACGGACTCACCCTTGAGGTCGAAATTCAATTCGACGATGCCGCTCTCAAGAGCCTTAACCGTGATGGCTTTACCTTCGTAAATCATCAACTGATCTCCACGGTATGGAAGCTGAACGTTACGTGTCGCACGTCATCGGTCCGAAGACCGTCACCGTTACCGGTGAAACGACACCCACCGACACGATAAACCGGGCTGACGGCATTTGCGTGGCAAACGCTCGATTCATACGCCCGTTTGATTTGGGTGAGCACACCTTCTTTGAAAAGCACCGGAATGTCAATCGACAGGCCAAGCTGCAAAGACGCTTCACCCGGACCAAGACCAATAAGCCTAGCCAAGACCAGGCCCTCACGCGGCCAGCAGGCCCAGCTTTTATTGCATGGACGGTCATTCATGCAGCTGATCGCCAGCCACATCGTTGATAGACCACCGCCTTCACGCACCGTCACAACTCTCTGGGCACCTTGTACACTCGGTGCTCTTACCCAAATTTCGTACAGCTGCGCCAGTTCGCGGCCGCGCTCCAGGAGTTACGCATGTCTGCCCCCATTGCCCGCGTCGAAACAGGCCAGGATCCATACAAGTGGCTGGAGAACCGCGACGCACCCGAGGTACTCGAATACCTGAGGGCAGAGAACGCCTATCTGGAAGAACAGCTGGCTGACCAAGCTCAACTGCGTGAATCGCTGTTTCAAGAGATTAAAGGCCGTATCCGTGAGACCGACCTTTCGCTGCCGTCGCCCTGGGGCCCCTGGCTGTATTACCAGCGCACCACTGCGGGTGATGAGTATCCGCGTCATTACCGATGCCCACGGCCGGCAGATGGCTCATTCAATGTCGATGAAAATCAGGAGCAATTGCTGCTTGATCCCAACGAATTGGCCGCAGGTGGCTTCCTCTCGCTAGGTGCGTTCAGTGTCAGCCAAGATCACTGCAAACTGGCCTACAGCCTCGATACTCAGGGCGATGAGATCTATCAACTGTTCGTCAAGGATCTGAGCACAGGCGCAGTGACCGCCCTGCCCTTTGATGACTGCGACGGCAGCATGACCTGGGCTAACGATAGCAGTACTCTGTTCTTCGGCGAGCTGGACGACACCCATCGACCCCACAAGATCTACCGCCACCGGCTGGGCGACAAGGAGCGCACGGAGGTCTACCACGATCCGGACGGGCGCTATTTCGTGCACTGCTACCGGACCAGCTCCGAACGCCAACTGGTGATCCTTTCGAACAGCAAAACAACCAGCGAAGCCTGGGTGCTGTCTGCGGATGAGCCCGAGGGAAACTGGCTTTGTCTTGCTCCGCGCCAAGACGACCACGAGTACTACCCCGACCATGGCCTTCTCGATGACGAGTGGAGCTGGTTGATTCGCAGCAACCAGGCAGGGATCAATTTCGCGCTGTATCAGGCCCCGGGGTGCACGCCGCAGCGCGAGCACTGGAACGAGCTGATCGGCCACAGTGACTCGGTAATGTTGGAAGACATCAGCCTGAACGCCGATGCGGTCACGCTGAGCCTGCGCGAGGCCGGGCTTCCTATCATCGAGGTTCGCCCATCAACCGGCGCGCCCTACCGGCTGCAACTGCCGGATGCAGCCTACAGCCTCCATGTACACAACACGCTTGAATTCGATAGCCCGGTTATCCGGCTGCGCTACGAAGCACTGAACCGCCCGGCTCAGATTCGCCAGCTGAACCTCTCCGACGGTAAGCAGGAGGTACTCAAGGAGACTCCGGTCGAAGGCCCCTTCGATGCCGATGCCTATGAGAGCCGACGTATCTGGGCAACAGCCGACGATGGCAGTCAGGTGCCGATCAGCCTGGTCGGACGTCGAGAGCGATTTGGCAAACCCGCGCCGCTGTATCTTTATGGCTACGGCGCCTACGGCCACAGCCTGGACCCCTGGTTTTCCCATGCCCGACTGTCACTGCTAGATCGCGGCTTTATCTTCGCCATTGCCCACGTCCGAGGCGGTGGCGACCTTGGCGAGGCCTGGTACCGGGCCGGCAAGCTGGAGCACAAGCCGAACACCTTCAGCGATTTCATTGCCTGTGCCGAGAAACTGATAACCGACGGCTACACCGAACCGGCTCGACTCGCCGTCAGCGGCGGGAGCGCCGGCGGTCTGCTGATCGGCGCCGTGCTCAATCTGAGGCCGGACCTCTTCGGTGCGGCGATCGCCGAAGTGCCATTCGTCGACGTCCTGAACACCATGCTCAACGCCGACTTGCCTTTGACAGTGACCGAGTACGACGAGTGGGGCGACCCGAATCAGCCCGAGGTGCATGCGCGCATCAAGGCCTATGCGCCCTATGAGAACGTAGGCAGCCAGCCTTACCCGGCAATCCTTGCGGTAGCTGGCTACAACGACAGCCGAGTGCAGTACTGGGAGGCCGCCAAGTGGGTCGCCAAGCTGCGCGCCCAAAAGACTGACGACAACCTACTGCTACTGAAAACCGAATTCGGTGCCGGACACGGCGGCATGAGCGGTCGTTATCAGGCGTTGAAGGACGTAGCGCTGGAATATGCCTTTGTGCTCAAGGTCTTTGACAAGACAACCCGCTAGCAGCGGTGCTGCACAGTTGCCGCCGCTCCTTGCTGGCGGCGCGGCCTTGCCGACTTGCGGTAGGAACGAGACCCGCGCCCGGGGGTCATCTATCACACCATCGTTTCGGAGTGATTACCCATGAGCAGGACATCTGACCAGGCTTCACAGAACGTGCACGGCTGGGAGCGCGCAGCATCGATCATTGGCGGCCTGTACTTCCTTGGTAAAGGCCTTGGGCGCGGCGGCTTGGGTGGCGTCCTGCAGCTGGCGGTAGGCGGGATGGCATTGGCGAGAGGCGTTTCCGGCCAGTGCGAAGCCAAGCGCATGCTCAGTGAGGTGAACGAACAAGCCAGAATGGCCGAGGGCAATTCACGAAGCATGCCGCTCGAGCGCAGTGAGGCAGATGACGTGCGCCTGAAAACCAATGCCCAGGCGGCCACCGGCACTGCGACGGTGACCGGCAACGACTCGCTCGACAATCCGCGAGCGGGTGTCTGATCGGGCTTCTGCTACGCGAGCGGTAATTGCTCCAAATCCGCTCGCATGGAAAGCTCGCCCCGCCAGCGAAAGCGGGCCGTCTTGCTGGCCAAAAACGAAAGCGGCGCCCCGAGCCAGCATCCCCCCACACTAATCAAAAAGCAGAACCGCTCCCGAGCCCTGTGTAAAAGGCGCGCCTTGGGGCGGTAGGTCTTTAAGAGCGGCTCCCGTCGATTCGAAGCAAAAGCCAACGCTTCGCCTTGAGACAGGTATGCCGCAAAGAGATCAAACAGATTGCAGCTCACTCGCGCGGGACGACAATCAGCCCGGCACGTTCGCCGATCGCAACATCCGATAACGGAAACAGGATCCGCGCATCCTGCTCGTCCGCCAGCCAGTGCACACCTTGCTTGTCCTCCGCCAGCAGAGTGCCGGGCAACAGCGGGGTAAAGTTCTGGATGTCAGCAGGGAGCCGCAGAACGAACTGATCGCTCTGCTTGATGATTTCACGCGCCAGCCGAAACTTCAGCAAGGGCCGATGGTGCGACTCGTCCCGTACCGGTTCAACCGCTTCGATCCAGCCCCGAGCGGTCTGCAGGAATTCGTCCAGACACTGAGGCCATACGCCCTCTGGGGCTTCGGCCATTTCCAGTGTAAAAGCCTCAGCCCCATGTCGCGTCGCCGTGTGAGCACTGAAGGTACCGGAAGGCTTTTCCTGAAATAGCACTGCATCGACCGCAGCGTGCTGAAGACGTGTCAGGCTTTGCGGGGCGACTTCGCGACCGTCTACCCAAGGGCAGACGGCGAACTGCGGCAGCACCGATGCACGCATGGCCGAGTGCAGGTCGTAATGCCAGCGCCGACGGCCAGGCTCTTGGAAAAACGCTGCAACCCACTCCTCCAGCTGCGCCGCGCGGCGCGTCTCGTCGCCAAGCTCGCTCGCCGCGTGCTTGCCACAAAAAAGCCGATTCAGATCCTGGCCTAAACGACGCACGCCCTGCCGCATGGCGGGCGGGTTGCAGAACAGCAACAACAGCCGCGCGCGGGGGCGAATCTCGTTGCGCGCGATCGCCCGTATCAAGCGATCCAGTAGCTCAATCGGAATGGCTTCACAGCCATGCACGCCCGCCGATAGCACCAGATCAAGCCCCACATCCTGACCGCGCGCCGGAGTAACCTCTAAGGCACCCTCTCCCAGCCATTGCAGCCGGGCCCCGCCATCAGTGAACTGGACGCTCTCCGCCGGCACGTCACCCGAAACCGTCAGCGCCAATAGCCGACCCAGCGTCGGCATTTCGGAGCCGTCAGTGGTCGTGGTTACAGTCTGGACCATGAACGTGCTCATCCTCGCCGGACTCAACCGGCTCCATCTCAAGCTCAAGGCTGACCAAGTTGGTCGCCAGCGGACGCAGCAGCAGATTGGCGTACTCAGTGTCGCCGTCCTCCACGTCGACACCGATCATCAGCTGGTTGTTGCCGACTTGCTGGATCCAGACCTCCCGACCCTGCCACATCACGGCAAAACGGGTGCACGACGTCTCAAGCTGGGTGCCGTCTACGTCTTCAAGAATCAATTGCAGGCTGTCGCTCATACTCAACACTCTCGATAAGGAAAAAAGGCAGGACAAATCACTGCCCTGCCGGTTTCAAAGCCTATGCCTCAGGCCTGGCTCAGTTTTGCCGCAGCGCGCTCAAAACGGGCCAGCCCTTCAGCGATATCGGCCTCTTCGATGATCAAGCTCGGGGCCAGGCGGATCACATCGGGTCCGGCCTGCAGGATCATCAGCGCTTCGCGCTCAGCCGCATCGAAGATCTCGCGCGCGCGACCTTTCCAAGCGTCATCAAGTACACAGCCGATCAGCATGCCCATGCCGCGGACCTGGCTGAACAGGCCATGCCGCTGGCCGATCTCCAGCAGACCACGCTTGAAGCGCTCGTGCCGTTCCTTCACGCCGTTCAGCACCTCCGGCGTGTTGACAATATCGACCACCGCCTCGGCCACGGCGCACGCCAGCGGGTTGCCGCCGTAGGTGGTGCCATGAGTACCCACGCTGAAATGCGCAGCGATCTCATCAGTGGTCAGCATCAAGCCAATCGGAAAGCCGCCGCCAAGGCTCTTGGCATTGGTCAGGATGTCCGGCGTGACGCCATAGTTCATGTAGGCGTACAACTCGCCGGTACGGCCCATACCGGTTTGGACTTCATCGAAGATCAACAACGCGTTGTGCTGGTCACACAATTTGCGAGCACCTTCCAAATAAGCCTGATCAGCGGGCACAACACCACTTTCGCCCTGAATCGGTTCCAGCACCACGGCGCAGGTCTTGTCCGAAATCATCGCGGCGAGTGCTTCGAGATCGTTATAGGGGACGTGGCTGATCCCCTGAATCTTGGGCCCGAACCCATCGGAATATTTCGGCTGGCCGCCCACCGTCACGGTAAACAACGTCCGGCCGTGGAAGCTGTTGATTGCGGAGATGATCTCGCATTTCTCCGGCCCGTGGTTGTCATGCGCGAAGCGGCGCGCCAGCTTGAAGGCCGCCTCGTTGGCCTCGGCGCCGGAGTTAGCGAAGAACGCCCGGTCGGCAAAGGTCGCTGCAGTGAGCTTCTTGGCCAGACGCAACGCCGGCTCATTGGTGAAGATGTTGGAGATGTGCCAGAGTTTGCCAGCCTGTTCGGTCAGCGCTGCTACCAGCGCCGGATGGGCATGACCGAGCACATTGACGGCAATGCCACCGGTAAAGTCGATCAGCTCTCGCCCGCTCTGATCCCAGACTCGTGAACCCTGGCCACGCACGGGAATGAAAGCGGCGGGTGCGAAAGTGGGAACAATGACCTGGTCGAAATCAGCGCGTTCTACCGGGGTGTGCGGGGCGGACATCAGGACTCTCCTGGGATGCGACACGGATAGGAAATAAAACGCCCCGCCATAGCGGGGCGTTGCATGCGCAGTTTAAACGCAGGCCCGCCAGCAATGGGCGGCCCGGCGAAAATTCTCTTCAGGACACGACTGAATGCTGCTGGTCGAGTTCAATGGCCCGTTCCAAGGTTTCGAGCAAGGCCTTGCGTGCCTTGAGCTTGGTGTTCTTGTGCGCGGTCATGTTGATCTTCTTCAACTGGGCCGCCGCCGCTTTGGCGGCATCCATCAGCTCATTGGCCGGGACTATCTTGTCGAGGAAACCCGCCTCGACTGCAGCTTGCGGATTAAAGATCTCACCGTTGATCACCGATCGCTGAAAGGCAGGCTTGGTTAAACGGTCTCGAGCCAGTTCGATACCCGAATGGTGCATGGTCATACCGATCTGTACTTCATTGAGGCCGATATTGAACGCGCCTTCGACACCGATGCGGTAATCCGACGAAAGCAGCAGGAAGGCGCCTTTGGCAATCGCGTGCCCCGGACAGGCCGCGACAATCGGGAAAGGATGAGCCAGCATTCGCAGCGTGAACTTCGAGCCCGTGGTCACCAGCGCAATGGCGTTCTCTGGCCCTGAGGTCATGACCTTGAGATCATAGCCACCGGACAGGATGCCCGGCTGGCCAGTGAGGATCACCACGGCGCGGTCCTGCTCGGCACGGTCGAAAGCCGCATTGAGCGCGTCGAACATGGCCGGAGACAGAGCGTTGACCTTGCCGTTATTCAGCGTCAGCGTGGCGATACCGTCTTCGAGTTCGTAGGAAACCAGATCACTCATGATGAATATTCCTTGTTAAAAGTTCGCAGACGTTACCCAGCAGAACCCAAGAGGTAAAGCATCGTGACTGACCGGCAAGTCATGGTTCGCAACCTTCGCTGGACGGGCGTCAGCGGGAAAAGCGAGCACGGTTAGTCGTCGACCGGCTCCGGCTCGAGCTCAAGGACGGCAAGCAGTTCGGGATGCAGGATCCTCTGCAATTGCGGATCAGCAATAAACAGTCCATAGGACCCATCCGGGATCCCGCTACTGATCCGATATGGCGTCCCATCGGCATCGACAGTCAACTGGGACAGATCCAGATAACGAGGCTCGCAAGGCGTCTTGTTCGAACTCCGTAACACGACCACCTTCGGCCTGAGGTGCAAATGTGGGTGTTTCTCAAGCACCAACCCAACCTCACCCGTGTGCAGTTCCACCAAAGTTCCGACCGGAAACACGCCGAGCCAGCGAATAAATTCATGCACCAGTGCTTCGTCGAACTGCTGCCCGGCACTGCTGCGCAACACGTCATACGCCGTCTGGATCGGGCGTGCGTCGTCGTAAGCTCGATGACTGGTAATCGCATCGAAGGCGTCAACAATGGTAATCACCCGGGTCGTGAACGGGATCTGGTAATGCGCGAGCCCTTGCGGATAACCCTTTCCATCCAACCGTTCGTGATGGCCGTGCGCCGCCTGAATCGCAGCGGCAGGAATGTCTTCCTGGCTGCACAAGGCCTGATAACCAAACGTCGGGTGCAGCTTGATGTGCTGAAATTCTTCCTCGGTCAGCTTGCCTGGCTTGTTCAGGATCGTCGGGTCGATTTTCATCTTGCCCACGTCGTGCAGCAGCCCAGCGATGCCCAATAGTTCGATCTTATCGTCGGCCAACCCAAGGTGCGTACCGAATCCCATGGCAAGTATGGACACAGAAAGGCAATGCAGACTCGTATAGAGATCTTGTGACTTCAGACGCGTCAGCCAGAGCATGGCGCTTTCGTTACGCAGCATGCTTTCGAGGTTTCGCTTAACCAGTGCCTGACAGGCCTTAGTATCGATCGCCCGCCCTTGCTGGACGTCCAGTAGCACCTGATCCAGAACCAAGCTGCTGCTGAGATAGGCCTCTCGTGCTTCCTGCACCTCAAGCGAGAGCGGAATGCGGGTCATCTTGCGCGTCACGCGCAGCGGAGTCGCCGTTGGCACAATCATTTGGCCCTGATCGATCAGCACGCGCCGTGTGTCGTCAACGAACACGTAATCACAGCGTTCGCGCACCGCGTGGATATGCTCCAGCTTAAGCAGGGGGAAGCCTTGAAAGAGAAAGTCTGTCTGCCGCCACGGGCGATCCAGCTCGCAGATATACATCCCGAGCTCTAAGTGGCTGACGTGCAGACGACGCTTGGTGGCGATCTCTACCACCTCCGGCCGTTTACGCTTTGTTTTGAATAACTTCATCAAAGCCTTTCCTGGCTCTCAATATTCACCACGCATGATTGCGCACAGGCACAGCATTTCTTTGTAGTTCGAACCCTAGAGCAACGATAGGTTCATTGCCACGCGCGCCTGTCGGGATTTCCAACAAACCCTTAAGCGCATGAAAAAACTAAAAAAGTTTTTGCCATCCGCATGCTCTTCCGCTACATTAGCGCGCCTCGAAGGACATCGCGTCTTTCGAGACCCGGTGAGGTGTCCGAGCGGTTGAAGGAGCACGCCTGGAAAGTGTGTATACGAGAAATCGTATCGTGGGTTCGAATCCCACCCTCACCGCCAGATCAAACACAAAGCCCCGCCTGTCGGGGCTTTGTCGTTTCTGCCGCAAAGAATCCGTCCAGAATCGCGCTCAGCCGCCGGTCATAGGCCGCGCCCTTCACCAGGATGAGCGCAGCGCTGAACGGCCCCACCGCTACCTTAGTGTTTCGATTCCACCCGTATTTAAAGCTGCAAAAAAGTAGACGTTTCCAATCGAGTCAGTAGCCATTTGAGTTTGGCGATGCGGCAAGCGAACATCCCGAGTGGCTTCTGCCAGGCCATGGAGCAAAAGCCTCGTCTCGACGACGACCCGAATAAAACCAGCGTCAGTGGTAGACCAGGTGCACCAGCGCTCTAAACCGAACCGCCCGGCCAGGCAGAGTGCCCCGCGGCGAAACCAGGGCACCTGCCCGCTCGCCCGCGAACCTTCGCCCGAACGACAACGTTCGGTACATCCTCATCATTTTCTCATGGCCCGCATATTGCTTTGTTTACGCTGGAGCTTAGACCAGAACTCGCCAAGCTAACCCGCTCTGTAACAGCTAAGTTGCTCCGCCAGAACAATCAGAAAAATCAAAAGGCCGCCATCATGTTTAAACACAAAAAGGTCAGGCAGGCTACGATGATCCTGTTCGCCACCGCGGTGATTCTGATCCTGCCGAACCTCACTCGACTGATCAGCTAAGACTGCAAGAATGAGGGAACCAATGAAAAACCTGTACCGACTGTTGATTGCATTGATGGCAACGGTAACGACCACTGCAGCCATTGCTGCCCAGGTCGATCAGTCTGCCGCGTTGAAAGCCTTGCAGCACACGAACACCGTCTTGATCGACGTGCGCACCGAACAGGAGTTCGCCGAAGGTGCCCTACCCGGTGCAACACGTATCGAGACGGAGAATCTTGCCGAGCGCATCGCCGCGATTGCTCCGGACAAAGATGCTCCCGTAGTCCTCTACTGCCGTAGCGGCCGCCGAGCGGAAGCCGCGCAGGATCTGCTTCAGGAGCTGGGCTATAGCCAAGTGATCAACGCTGGCGGTTATCAGGATCTGAACGGGCTCGTGCCGCTTCGCTGAGAGCACGCGCCCTCACCGCGCCCCATCCTCGTTTCGCCTACCCTTATCGTGGGAACTAATGCGCCGCAGTGGCTACTGAAAAAGGAGCCACTGCTTAAGCGCTTGGTCGCGCATACCGGGAGGAAACCACTTGATGAATTGGGATGTGGTGTTGAACGAAGGCCTTTGGATCAACATCGCCATAATTGCTGGCATCACGATTGCCAGCTATCTCATCCTGCAGACCATCCTGCGGATCATCACCAACCGCCTTCGCAAGATGGCAAAGGGCTCCAGAAGCGGTTTCGTTGGTCTTGCCGCGGAGATGCTCAGCCGCACCAGCCACATACTGCTGATTGCCCTATCGCTGCTGATCGCCCTCAAGGTCGTTGAGCTGCCAGAACGGTGGGAAACGGCGATGTCCCACGGCTGGTTCATCGCGCTAGCATTCCAGATTGCACTATGGATGGATACGGCCGTTCGCCTGTGGATGGAAAGCCTGACCCACGACGGCAAAGCTCGAAACCCAGTCACTACGACGATCATCGGGATCATGATCCGCATCGTGATCTGGACGATGATGTTGCTCTCGATCTTGGCGAACCTCGGCGTCGACATCACGGCGATGGTCGCCAGCCTGGGCGTCGGGGGTATCGCTATTGCCCTGGCCGTACAGACACTGCTCAGCGATATTTTTGCTTCGCTATCGATTGGCGTCGACAAGCCCTTCGAGATCGGCGACTTCGTCGTTTTTGGTGCAGTCGCGGGAAACATCGAGCACATTGGGCTGAAGACGACACGGATTCGCGCCCTCAGCGGCGAACAGATCGTCTGTGCCAATGCCGATCTGCTCAAGCAGATCCTGCACAACTACAAGCGCATGAACACACGCCGCATCGTGTTCAAGTTCGGCATCACCTACAGCACGCCGTCGGATAAGGTGCGCGAAGTCTCAGCGCTGGTGAGGCGGATCGTTGATGGCGTGGAGAATGCGAACTTTGACCGGGCGCATTTCCTTGCCTTCGATGACAGCCAGCTGACGTTCGAAGTCGTGTACATCATGCAGGTTTCGGACTACAACGCCTACATGGACGCCCAGCAAGAGATCAACCTGCAGCTGCTCGACGGCATCCGCGAGATGGGCCTGCAATTCGCCTTCCCGACCCGCAGTGTCGAGTTCATCGGTGGCAGCTTTCCCGAGGTGACGGTTGCCGGTGTCCCGAAGGAAAAACCGGCCGCCAACGAGGAGTCGCAACGCTCGCTGACAAATGGCTGACAGTCGGTGGCGGCGACCGGCCGAGAGCCGATCACCGCCGACCGCTCAACTCATCGGACGCATTTGCTTGTGGGTTTCGATCAGCTGCGGCACTACGCCCGGATCAGCCAAGGTCGAAATATCCCCTAGTGCGTCGTGTTCGTCTGTGGCGATCTTGCGCAGAATGCGGCGCATGATCTTGCCTGAACGCGTCTTGGGTAAGCCCGGCGCCCACTGGATGACATCGGGCACCGCAATCGGCCCGATTTCCTTACGGACCCATTGTTGTAATTCCTGGCGCAACTGATCCGAAGCCTCCTCACCCGCCACCAGCGTCACGTACACATAGATGCCTTGCCCTTTGAGCGGATGCGGTACGCCAACCACCGCCGCCTCGGCCACTTTGCGGTGCGCGACCATCGCACTTTCGATTTCCGCAGTGCCCATGCGATGTCCGGAAACGTTCAACACATCATCGACCCGCCCGGTGATCCAGTAGTAGCCGTCCTCATCACGGCGGGCGCCATCGCCAGTGAAATACATGCCGCGAAAGGTCTTGAAGTAGGTATCGACGAAGCGATCGTGGTCTCGATAGATGCTGCGCATCTGCCCAGGCCAGGAATCCAGGATGACCAGATTGCCCTCCGTTGCCCCTTCGAGCAGGTTGCCGAGATTGTCCACCAGGCCGGGCACTACGCCGAAGAAGGGGCGAGTTGCGGAGCCTGGCTTCAGTGCGGTCGCGCCTGGCAGCGGGCTGATCAAAATGCCGCCCGTCTCGGTTTGCCACCAGGTATCGACGATCGGGCAACGCAATTTGCCGACCGTCTCGTAATACCAATGCCAGGCCTCAGGGTTGATCGGTTCCCCCACAGTACCGAGCAAGCGCAGACTCGACCCGTCGGCCCCCTCCATCGCAGCCGGGCCTTCGGCCATCATCGAACGAATCGCAGTCGGCGCGGTGTAGAGGATATTCACCTGATGCTTGTCGATGATCCTGGCGATCCGCGTGACATCCGGATAGTTGGGTACACCCTCATAGATCAGGGTGGTGGCGCCGTTGGCCAGTGGACCGTAGATGATGTAGCTGTGCCCGGTGATCCAACCGACGTCGGCGGTACACCAATAGACCTCACCAGGGCGGTAATCGAATACCCGTTCTTGGGTCAGGGCCGCGTAGAGCAAATAACCACCGGAGGTATGCAGCACACCTTTCGGCTTACCGGTGGAGCCCGAGGTGTACAGGATGAACAGGGGTTCTTCCGCGCCCATTTCCTTCGGCGCACAAACATCCCCAGCCACGCGCATCAGGTCCTCGTACCAGATGTCGCGATGCGGGTGCCAGCGGATGTCGCCACCAGTGCGCCGCACCACAATGATCTTCTGCACGCAGTGCGTCTGCGGGTTGGTCAACGCCTCATCCACGTTGGCCTTCAGCGGCACCTTTTTCCCACCACGGAGCCCTTCATCGGCCGTGATCACTACTTTGGAATTGCCGTCGATAATCCTTCCGGCTAGGGCTTCCGGCGAAAAACCACCGAACACCACGGAGTGGATGGCGCCGATGCGCGCGCAAGCCAGCATCGCCACGGCGACCTCCGGAACCATCGGCATGTAGAGGGTGACCACGTCGCCCCGATGCACGTCCTGTCCGCGCAACGCGTTGGCAAATTTGCTCACCTCGTGATGCAGCTCGCGGTAGGTGATTTCGCGGTGATCTGCCGGATCGTCGCCCTCCCAGATGATCGCAATCTCATCGCCCCGAGCTTCGAGATGGCGGTCCAGGCAATTGGCCGAAACGTTCAGGGTGCCGTCGGCGAACCATTTGATATCGACATGGTGGTCGTCAAAGGACGTCTGTTTAACTCGGGTAAACGGCTTGATCCAGTCGATGCGCTCGGCCTGCTCGCGCCAGAAGCCGTCAGGATTGACCACCGACTGTTGATACATGGCTTTGTAGGTGGCTTCATCGGTCAGCGACTGGGCCGCCACCTCTGGACTTACCGGATACAGGGACGCAGCACTCATGGCGAACACCTCATTCGTCGGTCTTGTTATCGTCTCGAATAACCCTGCCTCACAGGCGAACCATACGAACCAAACCAAGCGCCTGAGCGACTTCACGTTCGAGCTACACGGGCCTAACAGCGTTCCAAAGACGTTAAGCCGTCGCGGAACACCACGCTGCTATAGAGCATAGACGCTTCGGCCAAGGCGTACTCCCTCCCGCTCCGTGGTCATATACCTGCCAGGGCCAAACGCCCGTCACGCCAGGTCTCAGTCATGTCTGCGCCAGCTAATATGGTCTTTCGTGCGGTCAAACGCGTAACCGACAGCATCGCCTTCTACCCGGTCCTGATTCCCGCGGTTTATGCGGTGCTGGCAATGTTGGTTCTGGCGTTCGAGTCGACCAGCCTTGCTCCCGCCCTGCGCGACAGGCTGCCACCCGGGCTGGTCGATGCAGACAACAGCCGGGAGGTTCTAGGCACGCTCATTACCGGCATCATTTCCCTTACCGTATTCAGCTTCTCCATGGTGATGGTCGTGCTCAATGGTGCCGCGGCGCGCCTGTCACCTCGAGTGCTGCCCGGCCTCGTTAGCGATCTGCGCAACCAAGTGATACTGGGCATCTATCTGGGCAGCATCGTCTATTGCCTGATGATGATCGGCACGCTGAACGGCAAAGCTCCAGCAAGCGTGCCTGCACTCGGGCTACTGCTGGCACTGGTGTTCGGCATGTTTTGTATGGCGCTATTCGTCGTGTTCATTCGCTCGGTCTCGCAGTCAATTCAAGTCGAATGGATCCTCAGCCAGCTCTACAACGACGCATCGGCCAATCTAAAGAAGCGCAAAAAACGCATCGCGGGCGTCGCTGACATTCCCGACGCCACCGACTGGTGGTGCCTGCCCGCAGCTCGACCGGGTTATCTGCGCGAGGTAAACGAACGCCGCCTGGGGAAGGTGCTGCGCAAGCACAACCTGACCGCAATGATTCAGGTAGAGCCGGGCTTCTTCCTGATCGAAGGGCATCCGCTGATCAAGCTCAGCACCCGGCTAAGCGACACAGAGGCAAACGAAATGCTCGATTGCTTCGACTTTCACGACAATGAATTCGCCGGCGCCAACGTCTCTTACGGCATGCGGCAGATTTCGGAAATAGCGGTCAAAGCGATCAGCCCAGCGATCAACGATCCGGGCACGGCTATGCGGGCGATCAACCTGCTCGGCGTATTGCTGAAACGGCTCGGTGGCCTGCCGGCTTACGACCTGGGCTGCATTGACGAAGGGCGTCCGCGCCTCTTCTATCCGCAACTGGGCATGCCCCGCATGCTGCAGACGGTCATCGCGCCAATCCGCATCTACGGCGGCCATGATCCGCAAGTACTGGTCACGCTGCTGCAGTGCCTGAAGAACGCGCTACATGGCAACCCAAGCGACGCGCAGCGGGAAGCGCTTCATGACGAAATTCGAGCCCTGCGAGACGACGCCGATGCCAAGGTGGGAAACCCGCATGACCGTCAAGCGGTAAACGAAGTGATCGAGCGGGTGGCGGAACTTCAGATCAGACAACCGGCCGTAGCGCTTCTGCCGATCGACCGGGAGCGCCAAACGAGACCAACTGACTAGCACAGCTTCGTTCGGCTCGGCGGGCGCCAGTGTCAAAGGCTGGTATTGGAGCTCCACGGACTGAGCGAGTGGCCGGTGCGGCAGGCTGGCCTCTTCGGCTACCTAGCCAGATCGGACCGACTTGCCCGTTTACCGGTCTGCAAGCGACGCGATGTTTCGATCGTCTCTCCTCCGTTTCGAAAGCCTTCCATGGCTATTCCGTAATTGCCCCCAGGGTGCCGCTCGGTCATCCTTCGAAGACAAAACGACCGGGCATAAGGTGTTGCGATGAACGAACAGAATGACAACAGCTTGCCCCTTCATGGCCTTAAGGTCATAGAAATGGGCCAGCTGATTGCCGGCCCCTTTGCCAGCAAGATGCTCGGCGAGTTCGGTGCCGAGGTGATCAAGATCGAGCCGCCGGGCGTTGGCGACCCGCTGCGCAAATGGCGCAAACTCAAGGACGGGACGTCACTCTGGTGGCACGTCCAATCGCGCAACAAACAGTCCCTGACGCTGGATCTGAAAGCCGCAGAAGGCCAGGAGATCGTCCGTCAGCTAGTCGCCGAAGCCGATGTGGTGGTGGAGAACTTCCGCCCCGGCACGCTAGAAGCCTGGGGCCTTGGCTGGGACGAGCTGTCGGCGCTCAACCCGCGCCTGATCATGTTGCACATTTCCGGCTACGGCCAGACCGGCCCCTATCGTGACCTGCCCGGCTTCGGCGTCATTGGCGAAGCCATGGGCGGCCTGCGCCACCTCACTGGCTACCCTGGTCAGCCCCCAGTGCGAGTGGGCGTCAGCATTGGCGATTCGCTGTCGTCGCTGTATGGCGTGATCGGGGTGCTACTCGCCGTGCTAGAGCGTAACCGCAGCGGTAAAGGCCAGGAAATCGACGTGGCGCTCTACGAATCGGTATTCGCCATGATGGAAAGCCTGGTGCCCGAATACGACGCCTTCGGCTACATCCGCGAGCCGGCCGGCAGCGCCCTGCCCGGCATCACGCCGTCCAACTCCTACCTTTGCAGCGATGGTGCCTATGTACTCATTGCTGGCAATGGCGACAGCATCTACAAGCGCCTGATGACGCTGATGGGCCGCCAGGACCTAGCCGACGACCCACGCTTCGCCCACAACGATGGTCGCGCCTTGCAGGCTGAGTTGATCGATGCGGCGATTGGCGAGTGGACCGTTCAACACAGTCGCGATGAGGTCATCGAAGCATTGAAGGAAGCCCGCGTCCCGGCCGGCTATCCCTACACCGCCGCCGATATCGTCAACGACCCACACTATATGGCCCGGCAAATGATCGAGCAGGTGCAGACTTTCGCCGGGCCGCTAAAAGTGCCGGGCGTGCTCCCCAAACTCAGCCGCACCCCTGGCCGCATCGGAGCTGGCGGCCCGCAGCTTGGCGAGCACACCGAGGACGTTCTGGCAGGCCTCGGCCTGACCGAAGCACAGGTCAGAGGACTGCGTGAGCGCGGAGTTATTTGAACCGCCGCGGCCTGCGTAGGGTGGATGACGCTCTCTTCATCCACCATGCGGCCTTTACGGTAAATAGGCCAAGCGCCAGCTGCCACGTAGGAGCGAGCTTGCTTGCGAACCCAATTAGAACGAGTCCTCGGTTTAACGGTGGAAACGGTGTCTGCAGCTCTGCCAAGCGGAATAGAGAACCGTGACACCTCTTCGTCCGCCCCGGCAAAGGCAACCCATGCCGGTGGGCAAACGCCATTATTCCAGCTGCCCCAACCGCCGCTGCTGATAAATCAGATCGACGATCTCCCCTTCAGGCACATACCCGCTCACCACTTCACGCAGCAAGATTCGCACCTGTGGGTAATCGTCCTGCTCCACGGCCTTGAGCAGCTTCGTCAGCACCCGGCGCAGCACATCCCAGGTGAAGTGCTCCTCATCGGCCCGCATGATCATCGGGTGCTCGGTGGGGCTAACGTTATCGCCAATCAACAGTTCTTCGTAGAGCTTCTCGCCCGGGCGCAACCCGGTGAACTCCACTGCAATATCCCCGTGCGGGCTTTTTTCCGAGCGTACACTCAGGCCTGACAAGTGAATCAACTTTTCGGCAAGCTCGGCGATCCGCACTGGCTGGCCCATGTCCAACACGAACACATCGCCGCCCTGCCCCATAGAGCCCGCCTGGATCACCAGCTGCGCCGCCTCGGGAATGGTCATGAAGTAACGGGTGATCTTCGGATGGGTCACCGTAACCGGCCCACCGCTGCGGATCTGCTGATAGAACCGAGGAATCACCGACCCCGACGAGCCCAGCACGTTACCGAAGCGAACCATGGTGAAGCGCGTCTTGTTGACGTGATGCACCGCCCCGTCCGCATTGAATAGCACCGGCGCCGTCTCACGGCTTAGCGCCTGCAAAATCATCTCCGCGACACGCTTAGTGCTGCCCATCACATTGGTGGGCCGGACGGCCTTGTCGGTGGAGATTAGTACGAAGTTCGCTACGCCAGCCTGCACCGCAGCCTGGGCCGTGTTCATAGTGCCCAACACGTTGTTCAGCACCCCTTCGGCGACGTTGTGCTCCACCATTGGCACATGCTTGTAGGCCGCCGCATGGTAGATCGTCTCTACGTGCCAGGTGCGCATCACATCCAGCAAGCGATCAGGGTTGCGGATCGAGCCGAGGATGGGCACCAGCTTGATCGGCAGCGAAGCCCGCTCAAGGGTCCGCTCCAGTTCGATATGGATGCTGTAGAGATTGAATTCGCTGTGCTCGAACAGCAGCAATACCTTGGGCTTGTTCAATAGAATCTGCCGGCACAGCTCCGACCCAATCGAGCCGCCAGCACCGGTCACCATTACCACCTTGTCGCGGATGCACTTCTCGAACAGCGCCTGCTGCGGCGGCACGGCATCGCGCCCTAGCAGGTCGGCGATGTCCACTTCCTGAATGTCCTCTACCTTCACGCGTCCACTGGCCAAGTCCATGAAGCCCGGCACGCTGCGTACGTGCAGCGGATAGTGCTCCAGCGTCTCCAACACCTCACGCCGCCGCGCCCGAGAGGCAGATGGGATCGCCATGAGAATCTCATTGCAGCCGGTCTCATCGATCATCTGCTGAATATGCTTGGGCGAATAAACGCGTAGGCCAGCGATGGAGCGATTGTAGAGGTTAGGATCATCGTCTATGAAGGCGACGGGGCGCATTCCCCGTCCCAGACGCAAAGCCGCGACGAGCTGGTTACCAGCGGCACCCGCTCCGTAGATAGCCACCTTGGGCAATCCCATATCGCGACCCTTGAAACTGCCGGGCGAATCCGCAGAAAACCAGTCACCCATAAAGTATTGGCGCATCACTAGGCGCAAACCGCCAATTAACACCAGGCTCAGCCACCAGTAATTGAACACCATCGAGCGCGGAATCAGCTTGGGTGCATCGCTCCGCCAATAAACAGCCAAGGAAAGTAGCAGTGCCGAGAGCGTAACCGCCTTGACGATGGCCATCAGCGCATCGTTGCCGAAGTAGCGCATCACAGCTCTGTACAATCCGAAATGAACGAAAAATGGGATCGATAGCACAGGCGCAACAGCAAACAACCAAGCGTGCCCACCGAGTGGCTCAACAAAATCGGCGTCACCAAGACGAATGAAAAACGCCAACCATAGCGCGGCCCAAACCAACAATATATCGGTGGACAGCTGGATAGCGCGCTTATAACGCCGACGCAAATGCACCAGGCGGGTGCGCAGTTTTTCAGCAAGTCTTAACACAGAGAAATCCTATTCTTGCGGGCTCTATCAGAAGCGACCTGTACGATCCGCTGCTAGCGCCGCACCCGGCGCCAACACAGCCCGCTCAGGAACCACCACGCCATAACCGGCACTACACCCAGCCTGCAACCAGGCGCGACCCTTTATATGCACGCCTCCGGCCAGCTGTACGCCAACACCCAAGTGGGCAAAGTCATCGAGTACAACATCATGATCAACAGTTGCGTTGGCGTTAACGATAGCCGCTATGCCAATCAGCGCATCGGTTCCCACTACAGCCATTGCCAACACAGCCGTGCCGGCTCCAATCTTGGCGGCGGGGCTTATAAAAGCTTGTGGATGAACGACAGATACCAACGGAATCGTCGAGTCGCGGATAGCCTTCACACAGCGCTCACGCATCTCATTATTCCCGATAGCCGCAATCGCCCCGTGCACACGGTCCGCGACAGTGACCAGCCCCGCAGTATTCGCGACCACTGGCCAACCTGTGCATTGTTGCAACTGAGGCCAACGATCATCCGCAAATAGAATACTCCCCCACTGTCCGCTAAGAAGAGCCGCCTCAGCTACCGATTTACCATGCCCGCCCGCACCGACAATTAATAATATTCGATCGCTCATAGAGCGGACTCTAGCTCGCCGGCATGATATTTCACGGCCAGCACTATCAATGGGATATAGGCAATAACCAATCCCAGTGCGCCATCAATACCATCGAGGCCAACCCACAGCGCCACAGGCAACAACCAAAACAGATTGATAAACAAAACCGTCACGGTCACAGGCAAGTGGCGACCATATTGGCGAGACGCGTACTGGTAGGCGTGACTGCGGTGGGCCTCATAAACCTTATCCCCGCGTATTAAGCGCCTGATTAAGGTAAAGGTCGCATCCACAACAAACACGCCCAGCAGTATCAGCCAAGCCCAAAGTAACTGGGACGAAACCCAAGCCGCTTGTATTGAAAGGATGCCAAGTGTAATACCCAGAAAACCGCTACCTGCATCTCCCATGAATATACGGGCCGGAGGAAAATTCCAGAATAGGAACCCCGCAACCGCTGCAGTCAACAGAAGAGGCACCAGCACCATGCCCTGTTCGCTGGTTATTGCATACAGCAAGGCACCGCCGATGCATACGCAAATCGCCTCAATGCTGGCGAGACCATCGATACCATCCATGAAGTTGTAGAGATTCAGCAGCCACACTAGATAGATCACCGCCAAGGCATGTCCTAACCAGTCCAAGTCCAGGCTAAAACCCAGGAACATTAATGGAGGCAAGCCACCTAGCCAATAAATTGCCCAGATCGCACCGGCAAAATGCCCAAGCAGACGCCATCGTGCAGCAATGTGGCCGTGATCATCCAGGAAACCCAGCACCGCGATGCCTGCACCTGCGCCCAGAAATGCCCACATTGAGCGCAAGCCGATAACATTGAATATTTCAAGCATCGGCAGTGCCATAAGAAAGCACATCACAATAGCCACACCGCCGCCACGGGGTGTTGGAACCGAATGAGAACTGCGGGCATTGGGGATATCGATGATGCTGCGCGCCAAGGCGTAACGACGCAACACTAAGGTCAGGCAAAACGAAAAGCCGGCAACAACCGGCAGCAACCAGATCAGCACTTGTGTTCCTCGGACATTTCTTAGGCCCATATCGCGCAAAACGCTCACGGTACGAGCAAGATTGCTAGCAATCACGCGTAGCCGGAGCTAGCAAAGGCGAGTCACGCCTTGTGAGTCAGATAGTATGCGGCAGTCTTCGCCAATGCATCGTCCACGCGTACCGGGGGCGTCCACCCCAGACGTTCGCACGTCGTGGAAATGTCCACCTGCAACGATCCGCAGAGTCGCTGTGCTGTAGCTCGCTTTCCAAATAGCAATGCGCTCGCCTCAAGCAAGGCTGCCGGTACCGGCAATAGTCGTGCAGGCTTGCCCAGCGCCAGCCCCATACGGTGCAACAGTTCAGTCGTGGAGAGATCCTCTCCATCGCTGATCAGAAAGATTTGATTGGCGGCCTTGGGATGTTCGACACAGGTCACGATCAGATCGACTAAATTATCCAAGGCAACCAAGCTACGCTTGTTACTGATCGCACCGAGCGGCAACGGCACCCCTCGGCAGAGCCAATTCATCATGCTGCGGAAGTTGGCCTTGACGCCCGGGCCATAGACCAAAACCGGTCGAATAATCACCACCTCCATAGCCGTCTCTTCCGCCAAGGCCAACAATGCCTGCTCAGCCTCCAGCTTCGAGATGCCATAAGGGTCTTGAGGCGCGGGGGTATCGTCAACGCAATAGGGCTGCCCCAAGGGAGTGCCTTCCCCATTGACCTTGATTGAACTGAGAAAAATAAACCGGCGCACACCTGCCAATACCGCCTGCCGCGCCAACGCCAATGTTCCATCGACATTAACCCGCCTGAACTCTGCAAGTGGATCAGCCGACGCATCGTCCATCACGTGTACGCGCGCAGCGCAGTGAATCACCGCATCAACACCCACAAGCGCAGAGTGCCAATCTGCCTCAGGACCAAGCGTCGGCGTTAGACAATATTCAACGCCTTCACGCTGGGCTGACGGTAGACAGCGGTAACTGGCCACAACCTGATGCCCAGCCCCAGCATCGATGACCAATCGATCCAACACGGCTTGGCCAACAAAGCCACTGGCACCGGTGAGCAGGACGCGCATACTCAGCCCTTGCGCCAAACGGTGCGGTTTATGTAATCGGTATAGCTGAGCACCACCCGCACCACCTGCAGCGATACCGGACCACCCTCATAGTCGGGCACCACCGGAATCACCCGTCCGCCGGCCTTGTGCTGGCTGGTGATGACCTTGACCGCCGCCAACACCGACTCCCTCTTCAGGCCGCTCATGATCAGCGTGCCCTGATCCATCCCCTCGGGACGCTCATGGGCGTTGCGCAGGGTCACCGCCGGCAGGTTGAGCAGGGAGGCTTCCTCGGTGATGGTGCCGCTGTCCGAGAGTACGCAGAACGAAGCCATTTGCAGCTTGATGTAGTCGAGCAGGCCGAAGGGTTTGACGAAGCGGATCAGCGGATGCTCCAGCGATTCGCCCAGCGCTTCCAGGCGCTTGCGGGTGCGCGGATGGGTCGAGACGATCACCGGGAAGCCGTACTCGTCAGCCAGCGCACGCAGGGTGGCGAGCAGGTCGCGTAGGTTGTCCGGAGTGTCGACGTTCTCCTCGCGGTGGGTGCTGACGATGAAGAACCTGCCGGCCTCCAGCCCCTCGCGGGCGAGCACGTCGGAGGCTTCGATCTTCGGCCGGTAGTAATCCAGCACTTCGTGCATGTGCGAGCCGGTCTTGATGATGGTCTCGGGACGGATGCCCTCGGCGATCAGGTAACGGCGGGCATGCTCCGTGAGCACCATGTTGATGTCCGAGAGGTGGTCGAGCACCTTGCGGTTGAGCTCTTCCGGTACCCGCTGGTCGAAGCAGCGATTGCCCGCCTCCATGTGGAACACCGGGATCTTGCGGCGCTTGGCGGCGATCACCGCAAGGCAGGTGTTGGTGTCGCCATAGAGCAGCAGCGCGTCGGGCTTTTCCAGCTCGAACACCGCATCGGCCTTGGCGATCACCTCGGCGATCGTCTGCGCGGCGGTGTCGCCGGCAGCGCCAAGGAAATGATCCGGCTTGCGGATCTCCAGGTCGTCGAAGAACACCTGGTTCAGCTCGAAATCGTAGTTCTGTCCCGAATGCACCAGCACGTGATTGACCTGGCGATCCAGCTCGGCGATCACCCGGCTCATCTTGATCAGCTCCGGGCGGGTGCCGACCAGGGTCATGACCTTAAGCATCGAGCTGCTCCCTGATGTAGTCGAGCTTGAGCAGCAGCTGCTTGATGCCCGGCACGTCTAGGCGCTCCGTGTTGTGCGAGGTGTAGTCGTCGAACTCGGCGATCTTTTCCTCGCCCTCGACGAAGTACTTCTTGTAGTTCAGGTCGCGATTGTCGGCCGGGATGCGGTAGTAGCGGCCCATGTCCTCGGCCTTGGCCATTTCTTCACGCGAGACCAGCGACTCGTAGAGCTTCTCGCCGTGACGGGTGCCGATCACCCGAACCGGGTTGTCGTGGCCGAACAATTCCTTGAGCGCCTGGGCCAGATCTCCGACGGTGGAGGCCGGCGCCTTCTGCACGAACAGGTCGCCCTGTTCGCCATGCTCGAAAGCATGCAGTACTAGATCCACGGAATCTTCCAGTGACATCAGGAAGCGCGTCATGTTGGGGTCGGTCACGGTCAGCGGCTCGCCACTACGCAGCTGCTCGATGAACAGCGGGATCACCGAACCGCGCGAAGCCATCACATTGCCGTAGCGGGTGGCGCAGACCACGGTGCCGCCCTCGGGAATCATTCGCGACTTGGCCACCATCAGCTTCTCGGCCATAGCCTTGGAGATGCCCATGGCGTTTATTGGATACACCGCCTTGTCGGTGGAGAGCACCACCACGCGCTTAACACCGCTCGCGATGGCGGCATTGAGGACGTTCTCGGTACCGTTGACGTTGGTACGTAAAGCTTCCATTGGATAGAACTCGCAGGACGGTACCTGCTTGAGCGCCGCCGCGTGGAAGATGTAGTCCACGCCGACCATGGCCTGTTTGAGGCTGTCGTAATCACGCACGTCGCCGATGTAGAACTTAACCTTATCGTTTGCCAAGGCGATGCGCATGTCCTCCTGCTTTTTCTCGTCACGGGAGAAGATGCGGATCTCGCGCACGTCGGTATCGAGGAAGCGGCGCAACACCGTATGGCCAAAGGAACCGGTGCCACCGGTGATCATCAATACCTTGTCGTCGAACATAGAACCTTCCAGAACGTGAACGCAGCCAAACGGCAGCGTGGATCTCTTTCGTCAGCGCGCCCTAGCGCTGCTCATGCATACGTTGGATAAGCTCCCGCCAGGTCGGGGCGATATAACCGGTAGCTTCGCGAAAACGCGAGCCATCCAAAGATCTGTCGATCACCAGCGCATCGTCAGAGCGAATTTCGATTCGCTTGCCGTACTGCGCAGCAACTAACCTAAGCAACTGAAACTTGTCGATTGGCGCGGCTGCGACATGATACAGACCGCTTAGAGCTGCGTGGGGGACTACGAAATCTTTCATCACCCGTGCCAACTCCACGGTAGGTAAGCCGGAGAATACTGCTTTCCTGAAACCTCGGATTGCGCCTTCCTGCGACAGGAACCAATCGACCAGCGCATGACTGGAATTCAGTTCGTGGCCAATAATTGAAGTACGCAAGGTAATTGCGGAAGAAAGATCGTGAACTTCGCCGATGTACTTGGATTTACCGTAGATATCTTCCGCATCGGAGAGATCACCCTCCACGTAACTTCCCTTACGGCCTGCGAAAACGCAATCGGTGCTCACGTGAATCAACCGGGCGCCGCTCAGGACGCACAGGTGCGCAAGACGATGCGGCAGCATGGCATTGATAGGCAGCGCGGTGAGCGGATCCTTTGCATCTGCAAGTTGCTTAATCAAGCCCACACAGTTGATCACCACATCCGGACGCACCTTACATAAAACAGCTATCAGAGCATCCTGATCCAGCGCGTCCACTCCGCTGACGAGACGCGCATGACTTTGCTGCGGAAAATGTCGCAGGGCAGCATGGCTACGTAATGTACCCCACGTCTCGTAAGCCGAATCCGCGCCGAACACACGAAAAACCGCATTACCCAGCATCCCAGTGACACCCAGAACCAAAACTCTCATTACATCCCTCAAACTTACACTCACCGCCGATAAAAATAACGCTTTAACGATCCCAAACAACGATTAACCAAATGTAACGCGAACTGACGCTCGTCTGACTGCATGATGTAAAAACTAAAAAACACGGCAGGCACGATCATGATGACAGTCCACGAAAGCGCCTGATATTCATCCCAACATAACCACGAAGCTACAGCGACTATCGATAAGCCTACGAGCCACTGTCCTACACGGCGCGCTTCCAGGCGTGCGCCATGCACGTGCCACAAACGAAGACTTAATAAGCACAGATAAGCTATATACCCTACCAAATAAGCAACGCCGACCCACTCGATTCCCAGCGGCAGCAGCACCCAAGCGAGCGATACAAAAATAACGCTCCACAGGGCCTCAGCCAGAGCGAAGCCCTTCATATCGGCCCGCGCGATCAACGTTGTAGACATAATCCAGCCGAGCACACGAACAAAATCACCTAGCAGGACCCATCGCAGCACATCCAGGGCGGGCACAAACTCCTTGCTGAACAGCAAGCTAATGACTAGCGGCTTGAACACAACCAAGCATACGATCAGTGGCAAGGATAACATCAGTGCGAAGTGAAAGGCCCTTGATAGGGCCGATTGCAATGCGACACCCTTTGTAAGCTTGCTAAGTTCGGGCAGCAGATAGCTTTGCAACGAGGCGAGGAAAAGTGCCAGGTACATGGCACTGATGCTCCAGGCGGCATCGAACTGACCTGCACCCTCTAATCCATACAGGTGAACGACTCGAGCACGAACGACCAGTACGCAACCCAGCGTAAACATCAAAGAAAGTAGCGACGGCAAAGCCACACTGAGAAAACGTCTCGCCGCCCCCCAGCCTATACTGCCTGGGGCCAGCGCGCTCAGGCTTACCAGATAACCTAGGCGGCGCACATGAATAAACGCGACCCCCAGCGCGGGCATAATTCCACCCCCCACAGCCAGAACTAACATATCCGGATAACCACGAGAGAATGCGAGCCCAGCTGGCAACGCCGCTACAGCAGCGCCAAGGCCTGCGAGCATGTTAATTAGCGCCACTGCCCCATATTGCATGTCTGCGGTTAAGACTCCGCGGAGGAAAAACAGCAGGGTGCCGAGTGTAATAGGTATAACCAACCAGCGCACCGCCGACGCATGATTCCCGGCGAGGGCTAAAGCGGCAATCAGATCAGCACCCATTAGTACTACGCCGCACATAACCAAGCTCATCGCGATGAACAAGTACAAGGTTGAAATAAAAAACTCTTCACGGGCTGGGCCCACTTGGCTACTAAGCCCTTGCACGACAGGATTCTGACCGCCTATCGAGGCCATCGATGAGAGCATTTGCTGCAACTGCCGCAAAACCGAATATAAGCCCACCCCCGCCGGCCCGGTGATGACGGCCAAGAGCTTGATGGCAATTGCACCAAAGAGCAAACCGAAAAATTGGCCGAAGGCTGTCCTGAATGTAGATACAGCCATTCCTGGCCTCATTTGAAGAAGCCTTTACACAAATGGGCAGGCTCCTCACCTTTACCAAGCAGCAGCGACAACACCAAATAAATGAACAGTCCACCACTCAGAAGAGTCGCAGTGAGTGAGCTAACCGCCGCAACGATGAAGCAAACAATACTAGACACAATAAGCGTCTGGCTGCCCGATGTAAAAATACATGCAGCACAGAAGGTAAACGCCAGGCAATAGACAATCACCCCTAACCAACCAAAGGCCAACTTGGCGTCGACAAAAAAAACGGTATTGGAGGCGCCCTCTCCTCCCGGAGACGCCCCATACTCATAAACATAAATCATCTTTTCAAGTTCCATTTTGGGCTCACCAAAAAGCAGGTGCACGAAACTAATCGAACGCCCCAGCGTCAACTGATTATCTAGCACAATACGCTGAAACTCTAGCCAATCATAAGCCGTTATATAAGGAACCCAACCAACCCTATTCAGCAAAAGCGTCAATTTGGCTGACAACTTATCCGGATCAAACTGGTACTGTTCCTCAGTAAAATGCTTACGTAAATAATAGGGAAGTAATGCGCGCGATGGATCCCCCATCGCCTCTTGAATTGGCATGCCAGGCGGAACAATCAACACCTTTGCGGAATCATTGACCGCTGCCGCTTTCGTTCCATCGGCGGCTGAATCAGCATTACCACCCCCCGCTAGAAATGCCAGTATCACAATACATCCCAGCATTATGGAGGTGGTCGTAACTACTGCCTTCCAACGACGCAACATTACATAGTAAAAGGCCAATGGGAGCAGTACAAAGATGGGAGCCGCCTTTTCCATAGCGAGCATCGAAAGAGCTAGTAGCAGCATCAACAGCCAGTACCTAGAGCGCACCCTCAATGTAAAAGCTGCAACCAATATCAATGGCATTATTGAACGCCCCAATATGAACGCAGAATAACGCAGTAAACTCTCGTATCCTACAAGCCCTGCGAGGAACTGGCTCCTGGAGTGCGCAATATCCATAAGCCGCCCACCTTTCAAAGCGACGAAAAGCGGAACCGTATCAGCAATCCATGAAGCATAAGCGAGAGTGATAATGTAAGAAATTAATGCAAATAGAGACAGCAAAACCCAGCCTTTATAAGAAATACCACAAAGCGCCCTCAGATTACTCACCAACAACACATATACCTTCGAAAAAAAACCGAAACTTATAAAGTAAATAATACAAAACAAAATCAACAGAGAAAAAAACTCAACCGCACTCTGCCCGCGCAATACAAACAAACCAAGCAGGCTCGCTGGAAGATAAATAGTCAGCATTATAAAAATAGGAACACCTTTAACAGCCCAACTTAAATTTCCCACCGAAACGCACCTTATCCTTTAAACTTATAATGAATAACGTTTGAAACCAATAAAATTACTGTAACATTTCAACCAATCTTTTAACTTGCGAACGCATTTCAAATTTTCTTTCAAAATAGTTTCGCCCCGCTCGGCCCATCTGCTCCCGCTGTAGGCGGCTCATGGATCGGAACGCGCGAATATTTTTTACCAATTCGTGCACATGCTCCGCTGGCGAAGCAAGGCCAGCGCCGGCCTCAAGAACAACACGCGCGCCCTCTCCATTGAGGCTTGCGAGGATAGGCTTGCCTGCGGCCAGATATGCCTGAATTTTGCTCGGAACCGTTTGTGAGAAAATCTCCTGGTCACTTAGCGTTACGAGCAAAACCGAGGAGCGTTCAAAGATATAGGGCATTGCGTGCATAGGAAATCGCCCTGGAAGAATTAGATTATCCAGCCCCAGGGAACGCTTTTGCGATTGCAGCCATGCCAGTCGACTTCCGCTCCCGACTAGCACCAGACGCAGATCAGGTTCATCACGCAACTCGATAGCAGCCTGTACGACAGTATCCAATCCTTGCGCCGTACCCAGGTTACCTGCAAATACTATACAAAAATAATTGCTAAGCACCTCAATTAGCTCTAGAGGTACAGCGGGTGTTTCATCAATAATGCCCTCGTCCTTTATCGAGTTGGGGAAGTAGTAAATCTTTTCTTTCGGGGCATAACGCGCAACCGGTACGAAAAAAGCCTGTGATTGAACCAACAGTTTATCGCAGCACCGATAGATTCCTTTTACCACCCAACCAACCATGCGTAATACATGTGGACACTTGACAAATCCGGTCGCGGCGAGGCTCTCGGGCCATAAATCCTGCACCCATAAAGCCAACTTTGCGCGTTTTATCCACTTCAGAGGAATGGCCGGAATGGCCTGCAGTACCGGAGATGGCGCGAACACCAAGATCGCGTCGAACTCGCGACTACGCAGCATCCAAGGCAGAAACAACAGTCCGCTGAGCACGAACGACAGATAGTTGAAGACCAAGTGGCGTGTGCCGCCTTCCCCACGCGGCCAGAGGGGCACGCGAAACACCTCCACCTTGCCCTGGTGATGCTCGCGCTGCGTCCCCCACAGGCGATAACCCTCGAACAGCTTGCCACCCGGGTAGTTGGGCTTGCCGGTGGCGACCACCACTTCGTGCCCCTGCTCGTGAAGGGTCAGCACTATGTCGTTGATGATGAAGCTTTCGGGCCAGAAGTACTGGGAGAGCACCAGAATGCGCATGGATCAGCGACTCGCCTGCGTTGATTGGATATCGCGATAGAGCTCTAGCATGCGCGCTGCATTGGCCTCAATGGAGAAGGTCTGTTCCGCCCAGATCTTCGCCTGACGCCCAAGCTCGCGACGCAACTCAGGGTCTTCCGCAAGACGCTGCAGCGCATCGGCAATCAGCACGGGATCGGGGGCCGGCACTGCCAGTCCTGTGACTTCGTGCAACAGCGCGTCCGGCATCGGATCGGTCACCGCCACCACACTGGGCACCGAATAGAATGCCGCTTCGAAAACCGGCCGACCTGCCGCGTCCAGATGGGATGGGAAACAGAGAATATCCAGTTGTGGATAAAGTTCGCGGACATCGCTCACGAAGCCGACCAGTTTGACGTGACTCTCCAGCCCTCCCCGCTGGATCAAGACTTCAAGCTCTGCCGTTACGTCTCGAGCGAAACCAAACTTGCCCAGAATCCACGCTTTGACGCCCGAAAGCTGACGGGCATTCTCGCCTGCAATCACACACTCGAGCGGCACGCCTCTCTGCTTGAGCAAACGCATGGCCTCAACTAGCTCGAAAATCCCCTTGAGAGGAATCAGCACACCTAAAAACCCAACTCTGACTGGCTCGTGATCGCCTTTGAGGCGGGAGATGGCAACCTTCTGATCAACTTTCAAACCATTGTGAATCACGCGTACAGGTAGATCTGACGCCAAGGTGGCCGCAACCGTATGGTCTATCGCCACAACCGTATCAGCATGCAGGCGCAGCAACCCGTTTATCCAGCGGGAGCGCCAGCTGCTAATCTCCATTCGCTGCAACGACCGCACATGCACTATCAGCGGAACGCGCAGCAGCCACTTGCCGATTACCCCTAAAGGCAACAATGTAATTTCGTTCACGTGGATAAGGTCAAAAGACTCTCGGCGCAGGCGCCAGAGACCCCATAGCGAAAACGGAAGCAGGAACAACTCGCGCAGGAGGATTATCCAGCGCAGCCTGCGGTAGTAGCCGTATCGCGTATTGTCGAACTGACTCAACCCCTTAACTGGACGGATCGCCATACCGGCTCGGACAAAGGCCGCACTGGCAGTTCCTAAAGATGTTAAAGCGACGCCCTCCACGCCGGACGCCTGCAAGCAGCTAAACAACTCAACCAGACTCTTCGACGCCCCACCAAATGCCGCCGCAGGATGAAGGTAAAGAACGCGCAGCGAAGTATCGCGCATCAGAAAAACCTCAAAGAAACCTCTTGTACCAATGAGCGAAATTGATCCAGCGCCAGACCTGCCACGAGTAAGGTCGTCTGCCCGTCACAATCTGCTCGAAATGCTCGAGCAATTTGGCTTGGTCAAGAAATGGCAAGTCCAAATCTTCCTTAAGCCAAAGACGCACTGTGTCAGCCATCTCCATCAGCCACTTCTGCTCAGGCGTTGCAAAACCGATTTTGTCGCGCCGGTCCAGTACTGCATCAGGTACTATGCCGCGCAATGCGGAACGTAACAGATGTTTGGTTTCACCTTGGGGCGAAACCAGATAACTCTCCGGCAGCGAGAGCATGAAATCAGCCACATCCGTGGTTAAGAAAGGCACGCGACTTTCGACCGAAAACCTCATGGAATTGCGGTCGCCATGCCTGAGCAATCCAAGCAATCCACGTTGAGTCAACGATTCAGCCAACGAGGCCACCATCCGCCGCCCTGGCAAAACCTCAAGCGTGGACGAAGTCGGATATCCGAGATGAACACCGCTTTCGTACAGTGGTCCAGGCCTGATCCATTCCGGTACGCTCTTCATCCCATTCAGCGATCGCAACAGATCATGGAGCCTACCATCACTGTACTCGCCAACTACCCTCTTCAACCCATCTACACGACTGCGCCCCGGCCAACGCGACCAAGCATTTAGAAAATCCAAAGCCTGGCTGTAACTTCCCTGCTCAATCAGGCTACGAATACGCTGCCCAGGATATCCATTGTACCCACCCAGAACCTCATCAGCCCCTTGCCCTTCGAGCGTAACGGTGACGCCATGCTCCTTTGCAAGTTTGAAAACCCTGTACTGAGCGTAGATGCTGGTGCTACCGAAAGGCTCACCCTGCGTAGATATCAGATCTTCCAGATCCTCAGCCAGCTCATTAGCGGACACCACCACCTTGTGGGGGGTCGCCTGAACGTGTTGGTTAACCCGGTCAACCCAACCCTCTTCAGAAACAAGACTATCGCGGGCGATATAACTGAACGTGTGAATAGCCGCATCAGGCTCCAAATGACGCATGGCGCAGACAATAGCAGAGGAGTCGATTCCTCCAGACAGCGCAGCCCCAAGCGGGACATCACTGCGCATGTGCAAACGTATGTTGTCGAGAAACATCTCCCTCAGGCAGGCGCTCGCGTCCGCGAATGACCACGAGTCATCCTGCGCAATGGAAGGCCGCCACCACGTCTCTGGGTCAGAAACCTGAAGCGAGGAAAGATCAACGGTAAATAAATGACCAGGCTGAAGCGAGCGCACACCCCGAACAAAGCACTGATCACCGAAATCGTATTCTCCGTGCACCAGATAGTAATAAGCCCTTTGCCAATTGAGCTCGGGCTTTTCGTGCTTGAGAGCATGCAGCGCTGGCAGTTCGGAGGCAAAAAGAAAAGCGTTATCTTCCAACCCATAAAAGAAAGGCTTGATCCCAAAAGCGTCACGCACGCAAGTGAGCGTGCCCTGCTGACGATCAAATACAACGAAAGCAAACATTCCTTTTAACTTGGGCACGACTGCCTGCCCCCAATAAGCCCACCCAGCCAGCAGTACCTCGGTATCAGAGCGTGTCAGTAAAACAGCACCTAAAGCTTCAAGCTCAGCCCTTAGCTCCAGATAGTTGTAAATTTCGCCGTTAAATACCAATCCAAAACGCTGATCCTGCGAATACATGGGTTGCTGGCCAGCAGTTGAAAGATCGATTATGGAAAGGCGCGCGTGACCGAGAATGACCGCCCCTTCACCAACGGCATGGCGATCGAAACCTTGATGATCAGGCCCCCGATGACGCATAGCCAAAAGCGCACCATGTACTCGCCGCTCTAACTCGCGCGGGGAGATGCGCCAAAATCCGCCGGTAATACCACACATACTAATAAGAGCCCGTTTTTTGTGGCTTTAGAGCCTGCTTATAGTCAGACAATATATCTTGCGCTATACGCTTAGGGTCATGCCATCGTTCAACAAAGGCACGACTCCTTTTCCCTAAAGCAACAAGCTCGTCACGGGGCATCTGAATCACGCCTCTCAAGTCATCTTCGATGGAGATAGGAGTCAAATGAAGAACCGGCAACTCGCTTCTCATTTCAGCAGGTATAAAGACGAGATCTGGCTCTCTTATATAAGCCATAACAGGCTTGCCAAGCGCCATTAACTCAACCCCCAACCCGCCGTACCAGCCTGCGAATAATTGGTCCACTAGAACATCAGCAGACTCATAAATTCTACGAGCCTCATCATGGCTTTTTCCTTCTACTAGGATCAGCTCGAACTCGAAACCTTGAGCTTCCAGCGCGTTAAAAGCATCCAAAACCAGCTGGGTACCCTTTACACTTCGGTTGGTTGGCGCGTGCAGGAAGCGCAGGGGCCTGCCCTCATTTTGAGTATAAGCCGGAGCCCAATCAGAAGGAAAAACGTGATGATAGGGAACAAACTGCGCGCGCGCAGGCAGCAAATGCATCAGGTCAGGATTAATTG
Organism: Pseudomonas sp. NPDC047961; assembly: GCF_050272435.1. Lineage (NCBI taxonomy): Bacteria > Pseudomonadati > Pseudomonadota > Gammaproteobacteria > Pseudomonadales > Pseudomonadaceae > Pseudomonas > Pseudomonas sp. NPDC047961. The sequence goes on from NZ_JBNNMD010000001.1 coordinate 243,047, forward strand.
CATAAATACCATGCGCCATTCTAGATAAGCTACGAATACTTCTACGCTTAAATTTATCAGATGCTTCGCAATAATAGCCATCATCAGAGTGAGCAGCTATGGATATCGAAAAGTTCTGCAAGCAGAAATCACTTTGGCGCGCATCATCTCCGAAATAACTAATAAAAACTTTCTTACGAAGCAAACGAACATACCCAATCTCTATACATTGTAGAAAACGGAGATAGAGAGAATATAGATATCTTAAATAACGGCCCGGGCGGCGGCTTGATAATGGACTAAATCCAAAAGCTGTAGCGATAGTCGTGCCTGCGTTGTAATGGATGACGTCAAAACGCGGGATCATAAACAGAATTGCCATGATCCGTTTAATTTCGCGCAGCAAGAAACTCTGCCCAGGATGATGAAGAGCATAATCGACAGGGTACAGAAGATAATTCTGCGAGATGACGAGAGAATGGCTGTCCACTCCGAGCGATTGCATCGCACGACTCAGTGCCTGAGGTTGCCCCGCCACGGAAGTGGGAGCGTGAAGTACTTTCAACGTCAACTATCAACCCTCAGCATCCGCTTCTGCGGCGCAGATCAAACTGGTCCAAGTACTTTTCGAAACTACCAACGGGCTTCCAACCCGACGACATGAGCTTCGCATTGTTACCCAGAATGTCTTGAGAAAAATCACTTCCTAACTTAACTATAGCTTTTTTCCCCAAATAGAATTCTAACGAAGAAACTATGTGAGTAATACTCAACGCCTCTTGCCCGCAGAGATTATATGTGCCAGGAGGGAAACCATCTTTACAAGAAATCATAACGGCTGAAATCACATCGTCAATCGGAGTGAGCGACAAAACCGGACCGCCATCCTTATTGATAGTAACCTCACGACCTTCCGCAACGGCATCACTGAGAAATCTGATAAGACCAGATGTCTGACCAGGTCCGTACGGAAAATACAGTCTATGGATAACCACTGGCAACCCGAAGCGCATCTGGTAAGCACGACACAACTGCTCAGCGAGATGCTTTGTAACTGCATAACTACTACGCGGCGAGATCTCATCCGTCTCTGAAAAACAAAAGTCTTTTTTCTCTCCGTAAACAGCGCCAGATGAAATATATATGAAGCGCAAGGCTTTGTTCTTAACCGCCCAATCAAGTATATTTTTCGTCGTCTTTACATTACCATTCCAATGGTCATCCCAGCTTGCGGAACGAATTTCTCCTGCACAGTGGATAACAACCACTCCTTTTAAACATATATCTGGAACGTCATCTATTAAATCACAATTTACCCAAATGCATTGTTGGTTATTCTTTATCTGGCGCGACAAGCCAACGACTGCATTCTTTTCAGCCAGCGCATTAACAATCGCCGAGCCTACAGCACCAGAAGCACCGGTTACCATGTACATTGAGAGCCCCTGTGCTATACAAATTACGGAGAAACACGATGCCTAAGCAGGCTACTGGGCTTCTCAATTAAAAGCCACGAGACGACTGCCAGGCAAAGAGTGAATAAAGTGTAAAGTATCGCCCTGCTAATGAAATCAGCAACCGAAATATCCAGTCCATCCCAGAATGGAATGGCGAAATAATGCCACAAATAAAAGCCATAACTAATAAGTCCGAGAGGCCCCAAGACCTTGGTGACAATAAAAGCACTACATACCCGAAGACGATATTTATCAAGTGTCAAAATTACCCCTGCCGCAAAAAAAGCCACCGAGATATCGTAAAAGGTAACGAACCAAGGAGTATCAAGCGCTTCTAAAGGTCTGAACCCAACGAGGAAAGTAAATGCCAGGGCGCAGAAGGCCGAAGCCAACAGCACTATTTCAGGAAACCGAACTTGCCGAGACCTGACCAAAAGCAGCCCTATAGCAAAAGAGTCTATGCAGCCTGGCAGAACAAAAGATGCCAAGACCCATCCGCCGGAATCAATGCCAGCTGCATAGAACCGCCAAAGAGGCCCGGTCAAAACAAACGAAAAAAGAATAATCCATCGACGCCGCTGTGAGGACGCTATATAGAAAAATCCCCAAAGCGCGTAAAAATGAACCTCAACAGCAATACTCCACAGATGCACCGAGTGCCCATAAAGCGCTCCACTCAGAATATCTATATTAGAGAAAAATAGAAGAAGCTCGGTCAACTTATCTTGCATGTAGATATAACCAGAAAGCCATACCACCATAATCAAGAAAAAATAAGGCGGCACTATTCTCAAGAGGCGCGCGCACATGAAATCATAATAAAGCGTTAGCCTCGAGCCTACTTCCCCAACAGACAGTTTTTCAAGTAAACGGCCAATGAACATTCCACTTAGTACGAAAAAGAATACCAATCCAGTTCTGCCCCACATAAAGGACTGAGCCGTCAAAGCTTCGGGAAACCAATGCGAATACGCCACCATACCTGCGGCTATAGCCCTGAAAGCGTCATAATCAGGGCGACGGCTCTGGGCCATTATTTCTGCCTGCTGAGTTTAAAAAAAGTAACCATATGACAGCGGATCTTATAGTTTCGGGGAAAAGTAAGTCGTACAGACCTTTTCAGGATCTGCATCCATGACGATTTTACCGTGCTCAAGCAAAATAGCTCTGTTGCATACACTCATAGCCAAGTCGCGAGAGTGCGTAGCAATAACAAGAATTCTTGTCGAACTTATCAGACTGTTCATCCTCGCCTCCGCTTTGTGGCGGAAGTCCTCGTCCCCTACCGACAGCCATTCATCCATAAGCAGAATTTCTGGCTGCAGAATGGTTGATACTGAAAAGGCAAGCCTTAAATGCATACCCGAGGAGTATGTTCTGACGGGCATATTGATAAAGTCACCAAGCCCACTGAACTCAACTATATCGTCTATATGTGACCTGATTTCCGAAGCCTTCATGCCCAGCAGGCTCGCACGAATGAATATATTTTCTCGCCCTGTGGCCTCAGGATCAATCCCAAGAGAAACATCAATCAGAGAGCTCACCTCTCCTTTTATTTCGGCTGCCCCGCTTGTAGGAGCATAAACGCCGCTCAATAGCCTAAGGAAGGTGCTTTTGCCTGCCCCATTATGACCTAGCAGGGCTACGCGATCGCCATCCTTAACCTCAAAACAGATGTCGTTAAGTGCACGGACCACCACATGCCCTTCGGAGCTGCCAAGCTGCCCGCCCGTCGCAACACTTATCAAAGCTTTTTTTAATGATCTGGCACTGGCATTAAACACTGGAATTTCAACCGAGACGTTATCAAATCTAATATATGCCATTACTTAAACCCAGTAAGCTATTTTACACTTGTAACGATTATAAAGAGCTATGGCGAGTCCCCAACCAACCAATAACATAACCGTACAAGCCAACCAACTCTCAAGATCAACCTCTATGCTCAGCATTGGCCCTCTTACAATCTCTATCAAATGATATAAAGGATTAAATTCCAGGTAAAAACCCCTTACCCCAACAGGCAACATAGATGCCATCCATATAATAGGAGTCAAGTAAAAAGCAACCTGCAGCAAGCTTGCCACGATTTGGGGCATGTCCCTGTAGCGAGCGCAAAACAGTGCCAAGGTAAGGGTTACCCAACCCAAATTAAGGACGAGAAGAAAAAAACCAGCTAATGAGAACAATACGTCAAACGACAACGACTTACCAAATATGAAAAAGACAATCGGCACTATCACCAGATTATGAGCGAGAATAATGGTATTTCTCCAGATGACTCTCATAACGTGTACAAACAACGGAATCGGAAGCTGTTTGATCACAGATTCCGCATTTATAAAAGAAAGGCATCCTTCCGTGAGGGTGGAAGAAATAAACATCCAGAAAATCATACCAATCGTCAGATAGGGTAAAAACTCATCTAGCGAGGATTGAAATATACGACCGAATACCAAGCCGATAGTAGCAATCATAACGCCCATGCTAACAGTGATCCAGAACGGCCCCAACGCAGAACGCCGATAACGTTGTTTTACATCTACCCAACCTAGAACACCAACCAAAGATATGCGCTGAAGTGCAGATACAATATCCTGCCCTCCGGCGCCTAAAAATCGATAGGACTCCCGCATCGTCTCCACCTCATCCTCATAATCAGTCAAAAAAAAGCTGAGCGTAAATACGCCCAGCCATTTCCTAACTAGCTACTTCTTAAGAAATATTTCGGGCATCTTGGGCATTGAATGGATGTTATGGGAAATCCAGGCAGCGGTCCGCCGCAGCCCCTCCTCAAGATCCACCTTCGCTTGAAAACCGAGAAGACCCTTCGCCTTTTCCACGCTCGGAATACGCAATTCGATATCAGCAGACAAGGCGTCCCTAAAAACTATCTCCGATTTCGAATTCAAGACACGGCAAATGGTTTCTGCAAGGCCGAATACAGTAGTAACAGCCCTAGAGTTACCAATATTGAAAGACTCTCCAACTGCATCCGGCTTTTCCAAAGCCAGCATCAGCCCTTCAACCATGTCGTCCACATAGCACCACGCCCTTATTTGGGTACCATCTCCAAAAATATAAATATCTTCGTTATTCAACGCTTTTCGGATCATGATGGAGATGGCGCCCTCTCCAGTTTGGCCAGGCCCATAAATATTAAAAGGGCGAACGGTGACGGTAGGCATACCACACTGACGATTGTAAGCATGAGTGAGGTGCTCCCCCGCAAGCTTACTAACCGCATATGTCCAACGCGCCTCTCCAACAGCACCCATCACGCTATGATCGATTTCCTCCGACTTAAAAGCTCGGCTACCAAAAATTTCAGAAGTAGAAAATTCTAAGAACCTCTCGAGGGCGCTAAGCTCAGAAGCAACCTCAAGGACATTTGCGGTACCAATCATATTAACCGTCATGGTACGAACCGGGCTGCGTACGGTGTTATCAATACCTGCAATCGCGGCAGCATGCACAACAATATTAGAGCCATTCATTGCAGATTTTAGAGAATCTTTATCAAGAATATTCCCTTTGACTAAGGTTACGTTTCCATGATCAAGAATCCCTGTTCCACTCGCAGTATCTCGATCCATATTATCAAACAATACGATTTCATTTTTATCACAGAGTTTTGAAGCTAGCGTCGAACCAATGAAACCAGCACCACCGGTAATAAAAATCTTCTTTCCAGAAATCATAAACCACCTCTTACTTAGGAGTAATTTAATAATGCGACAGTGAAGAGTTTTTCAACAAATCAGATTTTGCTTTAAAGTTTATCTTAGCAAGATTGGCAGCCTCAATTAACCGCTCCGTCACTACACGCTTCGAATGATACGTCATAAACCAATTTCTTGACGCCGTTCTTCGGGCCGAACCTCCCAAACCAGAAATCACAGAAATTATCCGCTCGGCAATTGTATCGGCCGAATTCGCTGAAAGTAACGGAGGATGCTCCCCAAAGCACCAGTCATGGACATGCTCATCATAAGAGGTGATCACTACACCTCCACACGCTAGTGCTTTGGGGGTAATCAGACCGAACACGCCCAACTCAAATTGGTCTAATACAAAATCGAAGCTACTGAACATTTTTATTAGAGTGGACTCTGCAACCGGCGGAATCCAACGGATATACTCATTAACACCGAGCTTTGCAGCATAAGATTTAGACTCTTGAATGTCTTGCCCCCAAGCAGGGATTATCAATGAAACCTTTTTACCCTCTGCGCGCAAAAGCCTCAAAGCGTCTATATACTTATAGTTTCCTTTTATTTTCCAGTTTTGCCTTGCGGGCGCGACCCCCAGCCAGTCGGTATCAGGAATAGATGACCTCATACTTTCATAATACTCACGACCCTCAGATGGAGCATATCGATCCTCATCAACTGGATGCGGACAAAATGTATAACTAGCCAGACCTAACACATCAGCCTGAGCCTTAACATCTGGGTTAGTTATAATTACGTGATCCGCAGCCGCATAAGCCGCAGCAAGCATTCTTCCATTAGAAGTATCCTCGAAAGGAATATCACGCATAGTTCCAATTTCCACAGCAACCACCGGTCGATCGTGACAAAACATTGCGTAAATTGGACTTAATACGTATGAAAATAAAACCTCATCTTCCGGCGATACAAGTTTCTTTAACCATGCCACATGAGGAGAAAACTTTAACGCATCATCCTGGTAATTATTTGGCGCGGAGATTCCACTGGCGCGCCCCACAACCTCCATCTTCACTTCGGAAAGCTGCTTTCGAGAGTAAAAAATCTTATAGTAGAATGGCCTTAACCATTCCTTTATGAATTGCGGAGAAATACGAGCAAGAAGCTTCAGCCTGGAGCTTTGATAATATTGTATATCTACTCTCTCAAACCATTCGGGCCTAGTTAACTCAACCGGCTTGTGGGAAACAAAGAAATTGTTTTCATCAGGGAAATTATTAAAATCAAGATCTTGATCATCCCACTCAGGCTGACTCATAAGATGATTTATATCATGACATATTAACCTTACATTGTGGCCGCTACTTTTTAGTATTTTGCAGTACCCATATGCCACGTTTGCGATATTGCAGATATGTAAGCTATTCAAAACAATCCACCAGTTAAAATTGACCGTTTTTCAAGCCCGCCTTAAAGTGGCGGAAATCTGTGTATTCAAGCTGCAACTTACACCTAAAATAAATACGTGTTGCTAATAACCGCACAGCTCTCATAGGGAGCTCAACAAAAATAGCTAGTTTTATTTAAACGTCAGTCGAAAAGTACTGCCGAGCATAACAACTGTACTCATAAACTTTCATAAAGCATGCTTTTGTTCATATGGGTCACGGACCTTAGCAAAACTGCTTCCTAAAAATATTCGACCTACAAAACACTCCATTTCATCCAGAGATGTAGGCACAGTGACACCTTGCTGATTTTCTGCCTCTACCAGCCAGAGCGGACTACTGCCGGTTGACACAACTAAACCTGAAGGCAGTGCAGCGAGAATTTCTCCTGGCGTCCTGAGGTATTCTCGGTACGCAAATTGGTCGAATGGTATGGCCTTTGTAAATATCCACTTTTGTCCGTCAATAAACGAAAAAGCACCCGGATAAGGCCTGCTTTGCGCGCGAACGAAATCTACAATTTCATTGACGTCTTGACTAAAGTCAATCAAACCGTCTTCAGGGGTTCGCTTCTTGTAATAACGAAGGGCTTTATGTTCCTGCGGCGCCCCCTGCTCACTATTTTGAAGCTTTAATACGGCTCTAAAAAAAAGATCGAAAGCTACATGCCCAACTTTTTCGTAAAGGGTCCTGGCAGTATCAAATCTTGTTATCTCAATAGGAGCTACCGCAAAAATTTCTCCGTCATCGGCCCTTTCTGTAAGATTAAATGCGTATAGCTCAATATCACGATAACCAAGCAAGATGTTCCAAACAATCGGCGCCCTTCCCAAACCTATAGGAGGGTGCCCAGCATGAAGTCCTAGACTTCCCATCGATGCCAGGCAGAATACCTCGGCGGGAATAAGTCTGTTCCAACCGTTGACGATCAGTACTTCGAAAGAGATATCGTTTAAATCACTGGATACAAAGGCATAACTAGACAGATATCTGACCTTTACACCGTAACGGGCGCACAAAGGGCCGGGATCGCAGTATCCAGAAACATTGTACTTGGCTCCCAGTTCGGGGGGCAATGAAACAACTAAAGCAACAGGCACCCCTGCCTTAAGCATTCGTCGCAATGTCAACTCACCGCTATCCGTGCATGTAACATAGACGGTGCGCGCTAACCATGAACCTGAGGTACTAGCCATTTCCCGCTCCATGAAAATAGGGACCTTTCAATAACAGATGGTCTTCACTCCACCAATCGGGGTGCACGAGTACTTGCAGTCTGTTCCATTGATTTAGATGCATCAAAATATCGCCTTCGCGCCAACTAGCATTCGAATCCGAAATATATTTCATATTTTTCGCCCATTCAGGTGCCATTGCGTAAAACGAAACTCCAAATTTATCCATATCATGGGTCTCATGGAAAAAACCAAGCCCATCAATCGTGTGCGTGAAGTCACGGTGCTCCGTAAATGTCTTGACCTTGACATCGAATATAGTTTCGAATATCGAAATTTCTTTGCGCAATAATCCCTCGAAATCATGACTAATCGCGCGCCCAACAGAGTGCGCTTCGAAATGCACACCTATCTCATGCCCCATGGATGCGACCTTACGAACAAGAGCGTAAACATAAGGCGCAAAAAGGTTATATTCATTTGCATGCACCCGGAACAGATACGTAGCAGTCATTCCAAGCTCTTGCTCTATACGAGCAATTTCCAATACGCCATTTAACGTATAATCAATATCGTGACGCAGAATTATTGTTTTACTATTGCAAGCATTAAAGTCAGCAAAACTTGAAACTACATACCCCGAATCCTTTGCTTCTGTGAGCATGGTTCGATAATACGCATAACTGAACGGCTTATGCTTTTCCATAGGAGCCCTTTATTCCTTCGCTTTCGAGTAGTTGCTGGCAGCCTTTATTCATCAGCGATAGTATCCGATCCGCCGAATGCCAGCGTTCGAACCACTCCTGACCTGCAGCCCCAACTTCTGATGTATATTGAGGCCTTGTCATTAAACGTTCCATATGACTCGCAATATCATATTCATTAACAGCACGCAGTACAGGGGGACATTCTCCAAAAAAAGCTGCACATGCCTCTGAATCAATATTGGATATTAGAGGACGCCCAAGACATAAAGCTTCCAGTCCAACATTCCCTAATGCCGGGAGGACGAATTGGTCGATAACAGCGTTAGACCGAATATACTCAGCCCAGAGCTGTTGTTTTCTCATCGGCGGTACCCAACTGAAAAAGTCCTCAACGCCGAGCTCAGCTATCCGTAGACGACTACGGGCTACATCCTCGCCCCACTCGATTAGAGTCACTGAAAAATGATAACCCTTTTCCTTGAGAAGCTTTACCGCAGCAAATACTAGGTGGTTCCCTTTTAGCATAGAGGATATCCCTTCTCGCCAGTGATGACGCGAAGGGTGAAAGAAGTAAAATGGTGCTTTCGTTGGAAACGAGGGTATCGTACTAATCCTAGAATTTATAAATCGCTTGATTTTATCGTCGTTAAACGGATGCGGGAGAAAGACCTGCCGACATGTAGGAATTCCCAGTTTTTTCAGTTGCGGGAGAACATCACTATTCGTAACGAATACCAAATCAGCATTTCTATAGGCGAGAGCCAGCATTTTGCCGGTCGAGGTATCCTCAAATGGCAGATCTCTAACCGTACCTATTTCGAGCGCGACATATGGGCGCTTTCCGCATAGATAAGGCAAAATAGGATCTGTTGCATACCCCGTTACCAAATCATACTGATCAAACAATCTAGCCCAGCGTTTTAAATGCAAAGAGTAGGCGTAATAGTCATCGACGGTGATCTCCCTTTTGTCATGCGGAAAGCACCTTCGGAAATCTTCAGCCACATCCTCATAACAAAGAACTTTGGACGCAGCGTTATCTACACACTCGTCTACTACGCGGCTGACCGCAGGTGCGATTTCGGGCCGCGCAGTAATTATTTCTCTTATTTTTTTTGCCGTCAGCGAATCGGAGCACGCCATCCAGCGCCCCCGCTCGGTTTTATGAGCGAGGTTTTCGAGCCATGAGTAGTTAGTATTTTTTGCCACTAAAAACTCTATTGCTAACTCAGCCGGTCCTTGTATAAACCAATCGGGCCTCTGATAGGGCATCCGAAAATTCACCCCCCACCAGTCTGGATAATATTGATTAGCTGGCGGCGTATCGAACTCAGCGTCTTCCCATTCTGGAGAGGACATGATGTGATAGAAATCGTAGCTTAAGAGTGTGGAATCCCAACCAGCCGCCTGCTGCAGCTTATTATTATTATATGCAACGTTCGCAATGTTACCTACGTTCAGAAGTCTCGCCCGTTTAGCACCTTTCATGAGTGGAAAATATTGAAAAGTTTCCTCCTGCAAAATCAAGTCATCTACTTTAGAGAACTTTTCAACATTATCTGGAACCAGCCAGTAACCGTTCTCACTGGAACTTGAAGGCTCACTTAAAGAAGCCAGAAGACAATCAAGTTTATAGGCGGTTTTACTTTGTGAAAACCCAAGCTCTAAATTAACCTCCACGAGCTCCTGCAAAACAACCAAAAGCTCCGCGCGCTCTTTGGCTTGCATCTCAAAGGGAGAACACGCTTCTGTTATGGCCCACCCTTTAATCTTACGGATGACGCGCAAAGGTAAACTAGTATATTTTTTTAAAACCTTCATTCGCCGCCTCTTATCTCTATTTCGCCGCCGTGTATTTACAGCATCATTTTTCACATCTATGACACTACACTCACGAGCACAACCACTGAAAACTAGATGGCTATAAATGTCGACTAGGAAGTTTTATTGAGCCAGGCGCGACTTAGCTAAAGGCCACACAAAACCTTGTAACTTTGGCTAGAATCATTCTACGCCGCCAACAATCTTCTCTATTAGTTTTTGAGGTGTATTGCAGCCAAAGCTCTAACTACTTGATCCGCATCTCTAAAAGTTAGATATGGATGCATCGGCAGACTCATAACTCGCTCGGCAATAGCGTCGCCCATAGGCAAGCTGGCTGTGTCATCCTTAACCGCCGGTTGGCGATTGAGTGGGATTGGGTAGTGCACGGCCGTGGGTACGCCTGCGGCCTTGAGGTGCTCCTGCACCTGGTCACGCGCTTCGACCTGTACCGTGTACTGGGCCCAGGCACTGAAGTTGTGGGCCTCGACGAAGGGCGCGATGATACCGGACTTGCCGAGCAGATGCGCGTAACGCTGGGCAGCCTGCTCCCGCAGTTCCAGCTCGCGCGGGAAGATTTCCAGCTTCGGCAGCAGGATGGCAGCCTGCAGGGTGTCCAGGCGGCTGTTAACACCCACGCGAATGTGGTGGTAACGGCGGTCCTGGCCGTGGCGGGCGATCTGGCGCATAACCTTGGCCAGCTCTTCATCGTTGGTGAAGATCGCGCCGCCGTCGCCATAACAACCCAGCGGCTTGCTGGGGAAGAAACTGGTGCAGGCTATGGTCGTCAGGTTGCAAGAGCGCGTGCCCTTGTAGGTGGCACCGAAGCTCTGCGCGGCATCCTCGATGACCGGGATGCCGTGTCGGGCAGCAATGGCGTTGATGGCATCGAAATCAGCGCACTGGCCATACAGCGAGACCGGGATGATCGCCTTGGTACGCGGGGTGATGGCGGCTTCGAGCAACTGCGGATCGAGATTGTAGGTGCGTGGATCGACGTCCACGTACACCGGTTTAGCACCCAGCAGAGCGACGGTCTCGGCAGTGGCAATGTAGGTGAAGCCTGGCGTAATGACCTCATCGCCCGGACCGATGCCCAGCGCCATCTGGGCGATCTGCAGGGCATCGGTGCCATTGGCCACGCTGATGCAGTGCTTCGCGCCGACGAAAGCCGCGAGCTTTTCTTCCAGCTCGCTGACTTCCGGGCCGAGAATGTACTGGCCGTGCTCCAAGACGCGCTGGATGCCGGCATCGATTTTTTCCTTGATCAGCGTCTGCTGCGCCTTGAGGTCGATGAACTCGATCACGCCACGCTCTCCTTGCTCAATACGCTGCCACGCAGCACATAACGCGCGCCGGTATGAACGCAGGGCGCGCTGCCCTCGCCTTGCAGCGGCAGTTCCAGCTGTTCGCCGAACTCGCTCATCCAGCCGATCTGCCGTGCCGGGACACCGACCATCAGGGCGTAGGCAGGAACGTCCTTGTTGATCACCGCGCCGGCGCCGACGAAGGCGAACTCACCGATGGTCACGCCGCAGACGATGGTGCAGTTGGCGCCGAGGGTGGCACCTCTCTTCACAAGCGTGTCGCGATACTGCTCCTTGCGCTCGATAAGGGAGCGGGGATTGTAAACGTTGGTGAACACCATACTTGGCCCGCAGAACACACCGTCCTCCAGAGTGACGTTGTCGTACACCGAGACATTGTTCTGGATCTTGCAATTATCGCCGATCAAGACCTTGTTGCCGATGAATACGTTCTGTCCTAGGGAAACGCCCTTGCCAATACGTGCGCCACCACAAACGTGTACAAAATGCCAGATACGAGAACCTTCGCCGATCTGGGCGCCTTCATCGACGATGGCGCTGGGGTGCTGAGAGTGAGTCATAAATGTGGCCTTTCGCCAAATATGAATGGTCGCCAGCAAGCTGGTTGCTAGACGGATCAGACTAGCCGGGTCAAGAACGGATGGCCTTCAGCATTCTTTGCGCAGACGATGGCAGCGGAACGGATGGTATTAACCGTTTCGACACAATGGCGAGCGTCTTCGATGCCATAACCGCGACCGGCAAGAATTTCTTCATAACTGGTGGTGTGAAGGTCAGTAAAGCCTTCGGAGAACTCCATCTCCTCACCATTTACGGTGATGGACCGATAGGTCGGTTTCTTGCCCTTAACAGAATCCGGAAGATCGTCGGCATCGATGGAAAGAAACCAGCGGACGCGAGCGTTTTCATATTCCAGGTAGCCGGCGGCTTTGTATTCCGAAGCGAAATGCACGACGTTGCGCTGTAGCTTGCCGAAAACGAAGTGCAGCATGTCGTAAAAATGCACGCCGATATTGGTTGCCACGCCGAACGATTTGCGAGGGTCACCTTTCCAGCTCTCCATGTACCACTTGCCACGCGACGTAATGTAGGTCAAATCCACGTCGTATTTGTGCTCAGCATTTTCGCGAGCCACCTTGTTCTTCAGGTTGAGGATGGCCTGGTGATGTCGCAGCTGCAGAATATTGTAAAGACGTTTGCCGGTTTCTCGCTCGACCAAGGTCAGTTCGTCGAGACTTTCTGGTGTTGGCACCAGCGGTTTTTCACAGATCACATCACAACCCAACCTCAGGCCGGCGACGATATGCGCATGGTGCAGGTAATTAGGCGAACAGACTGACACATAATCGAGCGCAGTAGCCGGGTTGCGCTTGATGCGATGGGCGTGTTCCTGAAAGCGCTCGAACTCGGTGAAGAATTCGCTTTGGGGCGAGATGCTGTCGATGATACCGACCGAGTCGTTGATGTCGTAAGCAGAAACCAGCACATTGCCGGTATCCTTGATCGCACGCATATGACGCGGGGCAATATAACCGGCGGCGCCAATCAGGGCAAAGTTCTTCATGGATGATCCTTAACACACTTATCCAACAAGCCCAAAAGGGCGTTGTTGGATATTATTATTTGTTTAATGACCGTATCAGGCCTTGATGATGTGCTTGGCCGGCGCACGGTATTTGCCACGGCTGTCAACGATCAGCTTGGCGTGCTGTTGAATAAGTTCGTAATCGAACTTGTCATGATCGGTCGCGACCACCACTGCATCGAAACTGGCGATGCTTTCGGCGGTTAGCGCTTCACTGCTCAGATTAAAATGGTGCTCGCGCATCTTCGGAAATACCGGGACATGGGGGTCACTGTAGGCCACCCGACCACCCTTGCCCTCAATCAGTTCCATGATCTCCACTGAAGGCGATTCGCGCATATCGTCTACGTTTTTCTTATAGGCGATACCCAATACCAGAACACGGCTACCTTTGACCGCTTTGCCGCTCTCGTTCAAACCATCCATCAACTTGCTCAATACATACTCAGGCATCGCTTTGTTGACTTCGCCGGAAAGCTCGATAAAGCGCGTATGCAAACCATACTCCCGGGCTTTCCAGGTCAAGTAGAAAGGGTCAATCGGGATACAGTGGCCACCCAAACCAGGGCCTGGGTAGTAAGCAGTGAAGCCGAACGGCTTGGTCGCGGCGGCATCAACCACCTCAAAAATATCGATGCCCATGCGATCAGCCACTACCTTCATTTCATTGACCAGACCGATATTAACGGCGCGATGGATGTTTTCCAGCAGCTTGGTCATTTCTGCAGCTTTGGTTGAGCTGACCGGAACCACTTGATCGATGGCTTGTTCATAGAGAGCTATGCCAACTTCAAGGCAAGATTGAGTATGGCCACCGATGACCTTCGGAATAGTGCGGGTTTCAAAATTGGGGTTGCCTGGATCTTCACGCTCGGGTGAATAGACGAGAAAGATGTTCTCACCAACAACCAGACCGCCTTCTTGAACCCGCGGCAAAAGCTCTTCTTCAGTAGTGCCGGGATAGGTAGTACTTTCCAGCGAGACAACCTGACCAGCGCGTAGATAGGGTTTGATGGCATTTGTCGTATCGATCACGAAGCTCATATCGGGCTCTCGATACTTGTTCAACGGGGTGGGCACACAAAGAATCAAGGCATCACAATCACTAGCCCGTCTGAAGTCGGTAGTGGCTTCGAAGCCACTCTGGCGAGCCTTTGCGATATGCTCACCCGCAATATGCTCGATGTAACTTTGCCCAGAGCTTAACTTAGCAACTTTGCTCTCATCAATATCGATCCCGAGCACTCGGAAGCCAATCGCGTTGTATCGCAACATCAACGGCAAGCCAACATAACCAAGACCGACGATACCTATCAGCGCTTCCTTGCTTTTAAACTTGGCTACGCTAGTTCTTTTTTGCTCGGACATCTATTACTTTCTCCGCTGAACATCAATCGCCGAAACGGCGCTAAATAAGATAAAACTCGGGCGTTGCGAGTTGGGCTTTGTGCCCAAGCTATGCCATTTCGGTTTTTTCGCTTTGTGTTCGGATGTCTAGCCGTCGCTCTCCGTATTTCTCAAAGAGGCTGGTGGCCAAAGCGCGCTTCGCTCCCTTTTCCCCGTGTACCACCCGTATCTCAATTGGCCAGTCCCGCATTCCAGTCACAAACTTAACCAACCCTTTCTGATCCGCATGTGCCGAATAGCCGCCAATGCTGGAGATACCGGCTTTTATATCCAGTCGCTCGCCATCAATATCGACATAACCACGTACCGGGCCATAGGCCTGAATTGCTCGGCCGGGGGTCCCTGCCGCCTGGTAACCGACGAACAGCACGTTATGCCTCGAATCGCCCAGCATAGCCTTCAGATAGTTAACAATCCTTCCGCTTGAGCACATGCCATTACCAGTAATCACGATTGCCGGACGAGCGGTACGTGCAAGGTGCTGGACCATGCGCACATGGTCACTGTGGCTATCGACGGTTATCAGCTGCTCGAACCCCAGTGGGCGGCGGCCGGATTTTACACGCTTAAGCGCCTCCTGATTCCAGAAAGGCTGAAGTTCTCGATAAGCTGCGGTGAAGCGGCTCGCCAGCGGCGAGTCTAGGATGATGGGGAGCTCGGGCCAGTTGATTGGGTTTACCGCATCACTAGGGCTATTCGCGAGCAAGCTCGCTCCTACAGCTGGAAGCCGTTTGGTCTTGCTGTGAATGAACGCTTCCAGTTCGTAGAGCAATTCCTGGGTGCGGCCAATGCTGAAGGCCGGAATTAAAACTGTGCCCTGGTCTTTCAACGCTTTTTCTATTACAGCTTCGAGGCGCTGCTGGCGAGTGCGGCGATTTTCGTGATTGCGGCCAACATAGGTGCTTTCGAGTACCAAGATGTCCGCGCGGTGAGGTGGCTTCGGTGCCGGCAGCAGCGGAGCGTGTGGCGCACCGAGGTCGCCAGAGAAAACGACACGTTTTTTCTCGCCCGCCTGTGGATACTGCAGATCGAACTCAACGTAGGCAGAACCGAGGATATGGCCGGCCCGCTGGAGACGAATACGGCAAACGAGATCGTCCGTGTCACGCAGGTTGAACCAGGTCTTGTAGGGCAAGGCAATGATGCGTTGCTCAATCAGCTCTATATAACGCTCGACTTTTTTCTGGTCGCGGCTAACGCCGAGTTTGAACGCGTCTTCCAGCACGATGGGCAGCAGCTTGGCTGAGGGCTCGCTGCAAAGGATTGGGCCGTCGAAACCAGCGGCGAGCAAATAAGGAATGCGGCCGACGTGGTCGATGTGCACATGTGTTGCGATTAGTGCCCGCACGGTATCCAGCGGGAATTCGATGTCAAGGCTGCCCTGCCCGGCTCTTCCATCCTTGGAAATATCGGCCCCTTGGAACAGGCCGCAGTCGACCAGGTAGCTATGGGCGGTATCGGCATGCAACTCGTGGCACGAGCCGGTCACGCCGTTGACGGCGCCGTGGTGGGTGATTTGGGGATACGGCATCGGTTAGTTCCCTTAACCTGGCGGTGTGAGCGGCTTCGCAAAGCGGCGCATTTTGCCATGTGTTTAACCTCACACCAAGTGCGGCCTTGAAATATATCAGGGGTTCGGGGAACTTTTCGGAGAAAGACTTGTATCGCATGACTAGCGGAAGGCGCCGCCACCTGTAGATAGCGGAGAAGTGCTCATTCGTCTTCGTTAACCCGATCCCGCAACTCTTTACCCGGCTTGAAATGCGGGACGAACTTGCCGTCGAGCGGGACGGATTGGCCTGTCTTGGGGTTACGCCCGACGCGGGGCGCGCGGTAATGAAGGGAGAAACTGCCGAAGCCGCGGATTTCGATGCGGTCACCGGTGGCCAGTGCCTGGGCCATCTGTTCGAGCATGGTCTTGATGGCCAGCTCAACATCCTTGGACGAAAGAAGGCCTTGTTGGGTGACGATACGTTCGATCAACTCCGACTTGGTCATGGTTTTCCCTTCGTTTTCAAGCGGCTAGATCAATTAGGTTGCGCTCGTTTGTAGCATGTTGTTCAGAGTTTGAACAGCCTGAACATTTGGGTCAGGTTTTGGAGGGAGTGGTCGAAAGCGGCTGGGGTTTGGTGCGGGAATCCCTGACTTAGAGTGCGAGGCTGTGACGCTTGGTAGGCCTGGGGCTTGCATTCGCCGCGGGGCGCGCCTCCCACTGGAGCGGCGCGGTTGTGCTGGGGTTTGGTGGGAGCCCGGCCTTGAGGCAAAGCTTTTAAAGGCGGCAGGTCTGCGGTCTGCATTCGCCGCGGGGCGCGCCTCCCACTGGAGCGGCACGGTTGCTCCGGGGTTTGGTGGGAGGCCCCGGCCTCGGGGCGAAGCTTTTGAAAACTGGCAGGTCTGCGACCTGCATTCGCCGCGGGGCGCGCCTCCCACGAGAAGCGGCGCGGTTGTGCTGGGGTTTGGTGGGAGGCCCCGGCCTCGGGGCGAAGCTTTTAGAAGCTGGCAGGTCTGCGGTCTGTATTCGCCGCGGGGCGCGCCTCCCACAAATGTTGAAGCGGTATAGCGATTTGTTTTTGTGGGAGGCTCGACCTCGAGGCGAAGCTTTTGGCGTTAGGCTGCTGAGTCAAACAGGAGGAACATTAGGAGTATGGATGCTCGTTTTTCGTCAAACCGATTACGGGCGGGGCGCTGGTCTGGCGAGGGGCAAATCTATCTGGTCACCACGGTAACTAAACATCGTCGGCCGGTCTTCCAGGATCTCTTTGCCGCCCGTGAGTTGATACGTGTAATGCGGGCCGATGAGGCACGGGGCTCGCATAGGATGTTGGCGTTTGTGGTGATGCCGGATCACCTTCATTGGCTGTTGGAGTTACGAAACGGATCTTTGTCGCAACTTGTAGGGCGAGTGAAGTCGATTTCAGCGAAACGTATCGGCGGACGGGTTTGGCAAGACGGGTTTCATGATCGGGCATTGCGTAAAGAGGAAGATTTGCAGGCAATGGCTCGGTATGTGGTGGCTAATCCGCTACGGGCAGGGCTGGTGGAGCGGATCGGCGATTACCCGCACTGGGATGCGGTTTGGTTGTGACTTTGTTGTTCGCACCTTCGGCGCGATTCGCCGCGGGGCGCTCCTCCCACAAAGGCAGGACGGTGCGGGAGCTGACCTTGGCTTTGGCTTTGTAGAGGCCCGACTCGGGGTGAAGCTGCTGGCTTTCTGAGCTGGCGCGGGGCTCGCTTTCGCCGCGGGGCGCGCCTCCCACAACAGTTGAAGCGGCGTGGCGGTTGGGACTTGTGGGAGGCCCGACCTCGGGGCGAAGCTTTAGAAGCTGGCAGGCCCTCGGCCTGCATTCGCCGCGGGGCTCGCCTTCCGCTAGAAGAATTACGCGACTGAAACGAAAAAGGGTGGGCTATCAAGCCCACCCTTTTGGTCAACCAAGAACGATCAATCCTCGCGATAGCGACGCAGCTTGAGCTGCTTGCCGCCTACGCGGGTGTCCTTGAGTTTACCGAGCAGGCGCTCGAGGCCTTCTTCCGGCAGCTCTACCAGGCTGAAGCTGTCACGTACCTGGATGCGGCCGATATCTTCACGGGCCAGCCCGCCTTCGTTGAGGATGGCGCCAAGCAGGTTGCGCGCAGCGATGCCGTCGCGGGCACCCAATGCGGTGCGGCAGCGGGCACGGCCTTCGGCCAACGGGATCGGCGCACGACGCTCGCGGTCACCGCTACGCTCAGGACGATCGGAGCGCTCGCGCGGGCTGCTGGTCGGAACCAACGGCTGCTCTTTTTCCACCTCAGCCAGGGTCAGCGCCTGACCATTAGTGGCTTTACGCAACAAGGCGGCGGCCAGGGCACGCAGGCTGCAGCCGGAGTCGGCAACTAGCTTATCGAGCAATTCGCCATGACTGGCTTCGGCATCGGCCACGAGCGGAGCCAGGCTGTTGGTCAGTTTCTTGATTCGCGCCTCGAGCACTTGTTGCCCGTTTGGCAGCCGAGCTTCAGCAACCTTCTGGTTGGTGACGCGCTCGATGACCTGCAGCATGCGGCGCTCACGAGGCGTGACCAGCAGCAGCGCGCGGCCTTCGCGACCAGCACGGCCGGTACGGCCGATACGGTGCACGTAGGATTCCGGATCGTAAGGCATGTCGACGTTGAAGACATGGGTGATGCGCGAAACATCGAGGCCACGAGCGGCGACGTCGGTGGCGACAACGATATCCAGGCGACCGTCTTTGAGCGACTCGATGACGCGCTCACGCTGGTTCTGGGCGATGTCGCCGTTCAGTGCGGCAGCTTTGTAGCCCTTGGCTTCCAGCGCGGCCGCCAGGTCGAGGGTGGCCTGCTTGGTACGCACGAACGCGATCAGTGCGTCGAAGTCTTCAACTTCGAGCAGGCGCAGCACGGCAGCAATCTTCTGATCAGCATGGACCATCAGGTGTGCCTGCTCGATGGCGGTCACTGTCTGGGTCTTGGTAGCGACCTTGATGTGCTGCGGCTCGCGCAGGTGCTTCTCGGCGATGGCGCGAATGGAATGCGGCAG
This sequence comes from Pseudomonas sp. NPDC047961, assembly GCF_050272435.1. Taxonomy (NCBI): domain Bacteria; kingdom Pseudomonadati; phylum Pseudomonadota; class Gammaproteobacteria; order Pseudomonadales; family Pseudomonadaceae; genus Pseudomonas; species Pseudomonas sp. NPDC047961. The sequence continues at coordinate 262,162 of NZ_JBNNMD010000001.1, forward strand.
GGTCGCGGAGAACAGCACGGTCTGACGGCTTTCCGGCATGGCTTCGAAGATGACTTCGAGGTCGTCCATGAAGCCCAGCTTGAGCATCTCGTCAGCTTCGTCGAGTACGAGGTACTGAATGGTGCCGAGCAGTGCGCTGTTGCGGCTCAGGTGGTCGACCAGGCGGCCAGGTGTAGCGACGATGACCTGCGCGCCCTGACGGATGGCCTTAAGCTGCGGGCCCATCGGAGCGCCGCCGTAGACGGCGACCACGGTCAAGCCAGGCATCTGCTTGGCATAGGTTTCGAACGCGGTGGCAACCTGCAGCGCCAGCTCGCGGGTTGGCGCGAGAATAAGCGCCTGCACTTCCTTACGAGCGGGATCGATCTTCGACAGAATGGGCAGCGCGAAGGCGGCGGTCTTGCCGGTACCGGTCTGGGCTTGGCCGATCATGTCGTGGCCGCCGAGAATTACCGGGATAGCCTGGCTCTGGATTGCCGAAGGCTCTTCGTAGCCCACTGCGGTGACAGCGGCGAGTACGGAAGGATGAATACCGAGTGCAGCAAAGCTGCCGATTTCCTGGGTCATGGGTCTTTTCCTGATGCTCCGCAAAGACCCATGTTCCGAAGCTGCGCATGCCATGCAAAACCCGAAGGTCACCCTGGCAGCCTGGTCGGCGGGGTTTGCGAAAACGTAATGAATGATGAATCGTCAAGGACAGCCGCGAGAAGCGGACAGCAGCCGAAGCAGCGCTTCGTGTGTTGCAGTACCTGAACGCAGGCTGTGTTTCAGCCGGCGCGTACTATACCGGATTTCTGTGACGCTGTGCGTGCAATTTGTCTTCGAAGTTAGGTTCCACAAAGCGGATTTATCGGTGTCTCGCCGCTAGCGAATGTTCCTGGAGTGACCTCAGCGCGCGCCACAAATGGCGAAGGGTCGAGCCAGTCTTCGCGAGCAAGCTCGCTCCTACAAGAGCGTCGTGCTTAGCCGTTGCCTTGGATGCCCCAGGCAACGAAGCGGTGCTGATAGACAGCTCACTGCTCGCTCAACTCGCCGGTCGTAGCGCATTGATCAACGAGTCCAGCGTGTAGCCCAATCGCGGGGCCAGCGCTGCGGCGCGCTCGCGCAGGCTCGCCTCGTCGAGTAGCTGATCCAGATCCGCAGGTACGAACAAGACGACGTTGCCCTCCTTTACCGGGCACTCCCAATAGTGACGATGAAACAGGCCACGAAGCAGCGCCGCACCTAGCGGCTTGTCCTCGTCGGTGCCCCACTGGTTGATGATCAGCCAACCATCCGGATTCAGCTTCTGCTGGCAGCGCTCAAGAAAACGCCACGCCAGGTGCGCGGCGGCCGGGCCCACGTCGGTGTAAAGGTCGACGAAGATCAGATCAGCGGTCTCGGCCGAATCGAGCAGTTCCACCGCATCGCCAATGCGGATGTAAAGCCGTGAATCGTTCGCCAAGCCCAGATAACGCATCGCCAGCTCAGGCACGTCCGGGCGTAATTCGATGGCCTCGACGTCCTCGAGCGGCAGGAATTCAAGGCATGCCTGGGTCAGGGTGCCGGCGCCTAACCCGAGGAACAGGGCAGTTTCCGGCGCCGCGTGCAGCAGACCGCCCATCAACATGGCACGCGTGTAGTCATACTCAAGCCAGCTCGGGTCGCGGGTGAACGTGCAGCTTTGCTCGACCGCAGCGCCAAACTCGAGAAACCGGTAGTCCCCCACTTCCAGCACACGGATCAGACCGAACGCATCATGCACCTCGGCCAGCAACACTTCCTGCTTGTCCACTGCGCTTCTCCCAAACCTGTCGGTGCATCTTAACAGCCCGATTGGTAAGGGCTATCAGCGCAGAGCCTGCGCATCAGGTAAAATCTGCGCACTTTTTCGCGGACGGACACGACTTCCATGAGCCACGCCTGGAGCCCCACTAGCTGGAGAGCCAAACCCATCCAGCAGCAGCCCGAATACCCCGATGCCGAACATCTGAAGCGGGTCGAGGGCACATTGGCGAGCCTTCCACCGCTGGTGTTCGCTGGCGAGGCACGGGAGCTGCGCCGGCAATTCGCCGAGGTGACGCAAGGCCGCGCGTTCCTGCTGCAAGGCGGTGACTGCGCAGAAAGCTTCGCCGAGTTTTCCGCACCGAAGATCCGCGACACCTTCAAGGTGCTGTTGCAGATGGCGATCGTGATGACCTTCGCCGCTGGATGTCCTGTGGTGAAGGTCGGCCGCATGGCCGGGCAGTTCGCCAAACCGCGCTCTTCCGGGGACGAGACTATCGATGGCGTCACCCTGCCGGCGTACCGCGGCGATATCGTCAATGGCATTGGCTTCGATGAAAAAAGCCGCGTGCCGGACCCGGAGCGGCTGCTGCAGGCTTATCACCAATCCACATCCAGCCTGAATCTGTTGCGCGCTTTCGCCCAGGGCGGGTTCGCCGACTTGCATCAGGTGCATCAGTGGAATCTGGATTTCATCGCCAACTCGCAGATGGCTGAGAAATACCACCAGCTCGGCGCACGGATCGACCAGGCGCTACGGTTCATGCGCGCATGCGGCATGGACAACGCGCCGCAGTTGCGCGAAACCAGCTTCTTCACCGCCCACGAGGCACTGTTGCTGAACTACGAACAGGCATTCGTGCGCCAGGACAGCCTCAGCGGCGGCTGGTACGACTGCTCTGCCCATATGCTCTGGATTGGCGACCGCACGCGGCAGCTGGACGGGGCACACGTGGAATTCCTGCGCGGCGTGGGCAACCCGATCGGCGTGAAAGTTGGACCGAGCATGGCCAGCGACGAGCTGATCCGCCTGATCGACATCCTTAATCCTGAGAACGATCCGGGTCGTTTGAATCTCATCGTGCGCATGGGCGCCGACAAGGTCGAGGAAGGCTTGCCGCGCCTGATCCAGGCCGTGCAACAGGAAGGTCGTCAGGTCCTGTGGAGCTCCGATCCGATGCACGGCAATACCATGAAGGCTTCCAGCGGTTACAAGACCCGCGATTTCGCCAAGGTGCTGGCGGAGGTGCGGCAGTTCTTCGACGTGCACCGCGCCGAAGGCAGCTACCCCGGCGGCATTCATATTGAAATGACTGGGCAGAACGTCACCGAGTGCATTGGCGGGTCGCGCCCCATTACCGAGGACGGGCTTTCCGACCGCTACCACACCCACTGCGACCCTCGGCTCAACGCCGACCAGTCGCTGGAAATGGCGTTCATGATCGCTGAAACGCTGAAGCAGGTTCGGCCGAGCTGATATCAGCTGCAATGGGTTAAGCCCTGGCTCGGTTGGCGAGCTGGGGCAAACCTCACTTCAAACGACAGCGTAAATCGCTGGCGTCAGAAGTACGGAGCTGAAGCGGAGCGCCGCCCGGCCAGTCACTAAGTTACAACTGCCACGGTGGGCTGAAGCCCACCCTACAAATTACAAACTCATCACATCGAGGAAGCGCGGCGTGGCGTCGTTGTCGATGCGCAGGCTGGTGAAGTCGAACAGGTTGCGGTCGGCCAGCTGCGAGGGCACCACGTTCTGCAAGGCGCGGAACATGATCTCGGTACGACCGGGCGACTTGCGCTCCCATTCCTGCAGCATCTCCTTGACCACCTGGCGCTGCAGGTTCTCCTGCGAGCCGCAGAGGTTGCAGGGGATGATCGGAAACCCCTTCATCTGCGAATAGGCTTCGATGTCTGCCTCGCTGCAATAGGCCAGCGGCCGGATCACCACATTGCGGCCGTCGTCAGACAGCAGCTTGGGCGGCATGGCTTTGAGCGTGCCGCCGTAAAACATGTTGAGGAAGAACGTCTCGAGGATGTCGTCGCGATGGTGACCGAGCGCCATCTTGGTTGCACCGATCTCATCGGCGAAGGTGTAGAGCGTGCCGCGACGCAGACGCGAACACAGCGAGCAGGTGGTCTTGCCTTCCGGAATTTTCTCTTTGACGACCGAATAGGTGTCCTTCTCGACGATGTGGTAGTCGACGCCATTGGACTTCAGGTACTCGGGCAGCACGTGCTCAGGAAAACCCGGCTGCTTTTGGTCCATGTTGACGGCGACAATCTCGAATTTGACCGGAGCCACTTTCTGCAGATACAGCAAGACGTCGAGCATGGTGTAGCTGTCTTTGCCGCCAGACAGGCAAACCATCACCTTGTCGCCTTCCTCGATCATGTTGAAATCAGTGACGGCCTCGCCAGCGAGGCGACGCAGACGCTTCTGCAGTTTGTTCTGGTTGACCGAGAGGTTGCCCATTTCAGAGTCCGGTGAGATGCGAAAGGCGCGCATTTTACGCGCAAAATGTACCGGCGCCCCACCCCATCCATCCAGCCGTTTGTAACGCTGGCCTTATGCTAGGCTTTGCGACATGAACGATGATCTCGAACCCGAAATGGACCTGACCGAGCAAACATTCGTGCTGCTGCGCGAACAACCGGAAGGTTGCAGCGAATACCAGCTGATCCAACAGCTCAAGGCCCGGCACAGCACCCATATCCCCAACCTGCCGCTACTCGACAAGCTGGTGCTGTTCCGCACCCATTTCCTGGTGTTTAACGCGCTGTACCAGCTGCGCGACCAACTCTGGGGCGAGAGCCGCTACAACCTCCAGATTTCGCCGCTAAACGTCCAGCTTCAACCCTATGTGCCTGGTGCGAGCGGAGTCGCCGAAAACGATCCGTTGCGCGACTACTACCTGGACATAACCAATCTGCGCGACACCGACGAACAGGAAGTGGAACGCCTGCTGGCGAGCTTCTGGTCGCGCATGCGCGGCGACCATCTTGGCGAGCGTAACGAAAGCTGGGATCCGGAGCAGAAACGCGCAGCCTTGGAGCTGTTCGAGCTGGACCAGGAGGCCTCTTCGCTCAGCCTGCATACCATCAAACGGCGCTATCGCCAGTTGGTCAGCATTCACCACCCCGACCGTGGCGGCAGTACGACCCGGCTCCAGTCAATCAATCTGGCGATGGAAATACTGCAACGCTATTACCGATAGGTTCATAGCTTCCAATTGCTCTAATCGAGCCCAGTGCGCCGTACCGTCCGCTCCCTATACTGCGACTTAAGGTCGCACGCCCGTCACACCGACGGAAAGCCAGGCGGAGCGACCCTCCAAAACTGAGGAGACGCTGGCATGATCAATCACGTTTGGGGACTGTTTGCACACCCGGGCCAGGAATGGCAGGAAATCACTGGAGAGGAGCGTGAGGTCGGGCATTTGCACTTGGGAGAGGTGCTGGTACTCGCAGCGATACCGGCGATATCGGCGTTCATCGGAACCACCCAGGTCGGTTGGAGCATTGGCGGTGGCGAGGCGGTAAAGCTCACCGAAAGCAGTGCATTGCAACTCACTTTGCTGTCCTACCTGGCCATGCTGTGTGGTGTGGCCGTGATGGGCGCCTTCATCCACTGGATGTCACGCACCTATGACGCAAACCCGACGCTGGTGCAGTGCATCGTGTTCGCCGCGTACACCGCCACGCCACTGTTCGTCGGCGGCCTGGCCGCGCTCTACCCGCACATCTGGCTGGGCATGATCGTGGGCACGGCGGCAATCTGCTACACGACCTACCTGCTCTACGTTGGCCTACCAACATTCATGAACATCCCCTCCGACGAGGGCTTCCTGTTCTCGAGTTCAGTGTTGGCTGTCGGGCTGGTTGTGCTGGTGGCGATCCTCGCGCTGTCAGTGATCATGTGGGGCATGGGGGTTGGCCCGATCTACGTACGCTAGCCTTGCCACGATACGGGCCGGCGCGGTGGCCTCCGCGTCGGCCCGTTTTTGCCTGCGACATGGTGGCGTTGAATCCCTGTCGCGCTTAAGCGTCTATACCAGCAAGACCTGCGCTCAAGCATCGGCATTAGGAGGCCCCCATGACCCCAGAATTCATCAGCTTGTTCACCCGGCCCGACCGAGCCTGGGAAACGATCCGCCAGAAGGAAGACGCCCACAGCCTGCATTACCTGATGCATTTGCTGCTGCTGGCGCTGATTCCTGCTGTGTGCTTGTTCATTGGGGTCACCTTCGTAGGATGGAGCCTGGTGGACGCCGAACGTGTACGACTCGATTTTGCCAGCGCTTTTCAGCTGTGCCTGTTGCTGTACATCACCATCATTGTCGGCACAGTGATCATGGGTTTTTTCGTAAGGTGGATGGCGCGCGCGTTTGAGGTACGCCCGAATCTGAACCAGTGCATTGGTTTCATCGCTTACGTCATCACCCCGTTCCTGCTCGCCGGCGTGACCGGGCTATACCCGAATCGCTGGTTCGCAGCGATCGTTCTGCTCATAGCAGGCATCTACTCCACTTACCTGTTATTCACTGGCCTACCAGCCTTCATGCGCCAGCGCAGCTCGCAAAGCTTTCTCTATGCCAGTTCGATCTGGGGTGTGGCCCTGCTGGTGATGGTGACGGTGTTGGTATCCATGATTCTGTTCTGGTCTCAGTTCCTGCAACCCAATTACGAACGCACCGTACAAGCGAACCAGAGCTACGGCACCCAGGAAGAACGTCCTCAGGAGGAGCCCGGCGGTCTCTGAGCGATTGTCAGCCTGGCGGATTGCGGCATAATTCTGGGCTTCTTCGGAGGCCCCTATGCCCGACCAGCTACACGCCCGAGTCGAGGCCTGCTATGAACAGGCCGAGGCCTTTTTCAACAAGCGCTTCGAACGACCGAAAGTCAGCTTCAAACTGCGCGGGCAGAAAGCCGGCGTTGCGCATCTGAACACCAACCTGCTGCGCTTCAACCCGCAGCTGTATCAGGAAAACCGCGAGCACTTCCTCAAGCAGACCGTGGCTCACGAGGTGGCCCATTTGGTCGCTCACCAGATGTTCGGCGGCCGGATTCGCCCCCATGGTGAAGAGTGGCAATTGATCATGCGCGGCGTTTACGAGCTGACCCCTGATCGCTGCCACAGCTACGAGATCACCCGCCGGCAGACGAGCGCTTACATCTATCGGTGTGCCTGTCCCGAGCGAGATTTTCCCTTTACCGCCCAGCGCCACGCATTGGTCCGCAAAGGCCGTCGCTACTTCTGCCGCACCTGCCGCGCCACCCTGGCGTTCAGCGGGGAGCAGCGAATCGACTGACCGATTCGCCGCCGCGCTATAGCCGTCTGGCGTGCCAGGCCGCGATCGCGAACAGCGCAGCGAGCGCACCCATCAAAGGCAGCCATCCCGCATGCTCCCATACGTAGCCGGCGGCATAGCCGACCACACTCGACCCGAGATAATAGGCACACAGGTAAAGCGCCGACGCCTGCGCCTTGGCGCCCTTGGCATGCACGCCGACTTGCCCGCTGGCCACGGCATGTGCAGCAAAGAAGCCCAAGGTGAATAACGCCAGTCCGATCACGATTGCAATCAGCCAGGGCGTCGAACACAGCCCTACGCCTAACAGCATCAGCGCGATACCGCCTTGCAGTACGCTTCTCGCACCCAGGCGTGGCACCAGCCGCCCGGCCCAACCCGCACTGAATATGCCGGCCAGGTAAACAGTAAACAGCAGACCGATAACCGTTGAGGAAAGGCCGAACGGCGCGCCGGCCAGACGAAAGCCGATGTAGTTGAACAACGCGACGAAGCCACCCATCAGCAGAAATGCCTGAAGGAAAAGATTGCGCAGGATCGGGTTGCTCAGATGCTCAGCAAAGTTGCTCAGCAGTCCGCGCAGAGACAGCGGTTGTGGCTGGAAATGGCGAGATGGGGGTAGCAGCCAGACAAAGGCGCCCAGCGCCACCAGACCCAAGCCGGCAATTCCGCCAAGCGCCAGTTGCCAACCGCCAAGATCGCTCAGCAGGCCCGACAACAGTCTGCCCAGGAGGCCACCGAGCGCCGTCCCGCCGATATACAGCCCCATCGCCGCAGGCAACGACTCGGGATCGAACTCCTCCCCCACGTAGGCCATCGCTAAAGCCGGCAGGCCACTGAGTGCAAGACCCAACAACGCGCGTAATACAAGCAACAGGGTCCAGGATTCGACCATTGCACAGGCAAGACCAAGCAGCCCAGCCAGCATAAGCGCTAGCGCCATGACCCGCTTGCGCCCCCAGCTTTCCGCCAAGCCGCCTGAAATCAACAGGCAGAGCGCCAGTGACAGCGTGGTCAATGACAGGGCCAAGCTGCTGGTGGCGGCCGACACTGAAAAATGCGAGGCCAGCAGCGGCAGCAATGGCTGCACGCAATAGAGCATGGCAAAGGTTGCGAACCCTGCGCAGAACAATGCCAGCGTCGCTCGACGGTAATCAGCGGTGCCGCGTTTCAGGTGGGAATCAAGCGAGTCACAAGACATGAAAACGATCTCTACGCCCGCGCAACACGGGCCCAAAAAAGCCTCACAGGCTAGCACAACCCTAGTATCAGCAAGCTGCCTGCATACCGTCCCAGAGCCTCGTACCCAGGCAATCAGCTATCGAGCGCGATGGACGAAACGCATCCAGCACGAGCCTGTTCATTGCGCCAGATCAATATAAGTGGTTTTAGCCCCTATAGCCCTTAGTCAAATAGACAGCTGGCTTTGATTAAGCTGGGAACGCTTACTAGACTCCCACTACGCCACTCGGATTAAAGGTGAACGTAGTGCCGCACCATACCGATCCCGCACCTGTGGGAAAGCCGGAAGAAACACGGCTATTTGTCTTTCTGCTGGTTTTCCTGTTCCCCCTTCTAAGCGTCCTGACCGTATCCGGCTATGGCTTCATCGTCTGGATAAGCCAGCTGTTCTTTGGCCCACCCGGCCCGCCGAGCTGATTGCTCGATACCGGAACACCCCCTCCATTCATTGCTTGCTCGTTTCAGGGCAGGCGGAGCTTCATAAGAAAAAAATGACCAATGCCTTGCATATCGCGAGCCTGCTCGTGCACTGCCGCCCCGAGCTACTCGACGCGGTGAAACAGAACCTGCTGCTATTGCCCGGCACAGAGCTTCATCAGGAAAGCGCCGCCGGAAAAGTGGTGGTGGTTCTTGAGGCGGAGCATGAAAGCCGCATTCTCGACACCATCAGCCACATCCAACAACTGCCTGGCGTCCTCAACGCTGCCCTGATTTACCACGAACTCCTCAGCCCCGAAGGAGAGCCGGAATGAGCCTCACACGACGTCAATTCGCCAAAGCCAACGCCGCGGCCATCGCAGCCAGCGTGGCTGGCATGCCTATCGCTACCAGTGCTAGCAATCTCGTTACTGATCCGCAGGCGACGGCGCTCAAGTGGCACAAGGCGCCGTGCCGGTTCTGTGGCACCGGCTGCGGCGTGATGGTCGCCACCAGCGGCGACCGCGTGGTCGCCACGCATGGCGATGTCAAGGCCGAGGTCAATCGCGGTATCAACTGCGTCAAAGGCTATTTTCTGTCGAAGATCATGTACGGCTCCGACCGTCTGACTGAGCCGCTGTTGCGGATGAAGGATGGCAAGTACGACAAACAGGGCGAGTTTCAACCTGTAAGTTGGGAGCAGGCCTTCGACATCATGGAAGAGAAATACAAGACCGCGATGAAAGACCACGGCCCCACTGCCGTAGGCATGTTCGGTTCCGGCCAGTGGACCGTGTGGGAAGGCTATGCGGCCAGCAAGCTAATGAAGGCCGGTTTTCGTTCCAACAACCTCGACCCAAATGCGCGGCACTGCATGGCGTCTGCCGCTGTCGGCTTCATGCGCACCTTCGGCATGGACGAGCCCATGGGCTGCTACGACGATATCGAAGCCGCGGACGCATTCGTGCTTTGGGGCTCGAACATGGCCGAGATGCATCCCGTGCTCTGGACCCGCGTGACCGACCGCCGCCTTAGCGCGCCGCATGTAAAAGTCGCTGTGATGTCGACCTTCGAGCACCGCAGCTTCGATCTTGCGGACATACCGATGGTGTTCACGCCGCAGACCGATCTGGTGATTCTCAACTACATCGCCAACCACATCATCGAGAGTGGCGCGGTCAACCAGGACTTCATCAAGAATCACACCAAGTTCGCCAAGGGCAACACCAACATCGGCTACGGCCTGCGAGCGACCGACCCGCGCGAGATGAAGGCCGAGAATGCCGCTGCGGCAGGCGGCTGGACCGACATCAGTTTTGAAGACTATGCCGAGTTCCTCAAGCCATACACCCTGGAGCGAGCGGCTCGCGAGTCGGGTGTTCCGGAAGAGCGCTTGCAGATGCTGGCGGAGCTCTATGCCGATCCGAAAACAAAAGTGATGTCGTTCTGGACCATGGGTTTCAACCAGCACACCCGCGGCGTCTGGGCGAACAACATGATCTACAACATTCATCTGCTTACCGGAAAAATCAGCGAGCCCGGCAACAGCCCCTTCTCGCTTACCGGACAACCATCGGCCTGCGGCACGGCACGCGAGGTTGGCACTTTTTCGCACCGCTTGCCTGCGGACATGGTCGTCACCAACCCCAAGCATCGGGCCGTCACCGAGAAGATCTGGAAGCTGCCCGAAGGCACCATCCCGGAAAAGCCCGGCTTTCATGCCGTGCAACAAAGCCGCGAGCTCAAGGACGGTGGCCTGAGGGTCTACTGGACCCAGGCGACGAACAACATGCAGGCCGGCCCCAACATCATGCAGGAGGTGCTGCCCGGTTGGCGCAACCCGGAAACCTTCATCGTTGTTTCTGACGTGTATCCCACCGTCTCGGCCCAGGCTGCAGACCTCATCCTTCCCGCTGCGATGTGGGTGGAGAAGGAAGGTGCCTACGGCAATGCCGAGCGTCGCACCCATTTCTGGCACCAGCTGGTCAGCCCACCAGGTGAAGCGCGCTCGGACCTCTGGCAATTGATGGAATTCTCCAAACGCTTTACCACCGATGAAGTCTGGCCTGCCGAGCTGCTGGCCAAATCACCGGAGCTGAAGGGCAAGACGCTGTTCGAGGTGCTTTTCAAGAACGGTCAGGTCGACACCTTCCCCGTTTCGGATATCGAAGAAGGCTACCGGAACCAAGAGTCGGAGGACTATGGCTTCTACGTCCAGAAAGGCCTGTTCGAGGAATACGCTCAGTTTGGTCGCGGTCATGGTCACGATCTCGCCGATTTCGACCGTTACCATCAAGAGCGCGGCCTGCGCTGGCCGGTTGTAGACGGCAAGGAAACCCTCTGGCGTTACCGTGAAGGCCATGACCCCTACGTCGAGAAAGGCTCAGAGGTACAGTTCTACGGCTATCCGGACAAGCGGGCGATCATCTTCGCACTGCCCTACGAGGCACCTGCAGAGATGCCGGATGAAGAATATCCGTTCTGGCTCAGTACCGGCCGCGTGCTAGAGCATTGGCACACCGGCAGCATGACCCAGCGTGTCGATGAGCTACACCGGGCTGTGCCGGATGCGCTGGTGTACATGCATCCGGACGATGCGCGCGAGCTCAAGGCCCGCCGCGGCAGCGTGGTCAAGGTCATCAGTCGTCGCGGTGAAATGCAGGCTCGCATCGAGACCCGTGGCCGCAACAAGCCACCGAAGGGGCTGATCTTCGTGCCCTTCTTCGATGCCAACAAACTGATCAACAAGGTCACCCTCGACGCTACCGACCCGATCTCCAAGCAAACCGACTTCAAGAAGTGTGCCGTGAAGATCGAAGTGGTCAGCATCGCCTGAGGAGAGTCACCATGAAATTTCGTTTACTGCCTTTGATGCTCCTCGCGGTGTTTGGCGTGGCCGTCGCAGCCGGGCCCGATTACCCACTGGATGCGCCCGCCCCGGATGGCCGCCGGCCGGGCGGCACCATCACCCAGGAGTTCACCCCGCCTCCGCTCAAGGATGAGGAAAACAAGGATCTGAAGCGCGAGCGCAACTATCCGGAGCAGCCACCGACTATTCCGCACACCATTCGCGGCTATCAGGTCGATATAAACGGCAACAAGTGCTTGTCCTGCCACAGCCGTGCCAACAGTGCTCGCACTCAAGCGCCAATGATCAGCATCACCCACTTCACCGACCGCGATAGCCAGACGCTCGGCGCTGTTGCCCCGCGTCGCTACTTTTGCACCCAGTGCCATGTGGTGCAGCACGACGTGAAACCGCTGGTAGAGAACGACTTCGAGAACATCGACGAGCTGCTCTATCACGAAAACCAGCAGAACGAACAGTGAGGACGCCTGGATGAAGTCGATACTGTCGTTCCTCAAGCGCTACTGGACCGTTCTGCGCCGCCCAAGCGTGCACTACAGCCTGGGCGTCCTGACGCTCGGGGGGTTTCTTGCTGGCATCATCTTCTGGGGCGGGTTCAATACCGCGCTGGAGGCGACCAATACCGAAGCCTTCTGCATTTCCTGTCACGAGATGGAAGACAACGTGTACATGGAGATCAAGGACACCATCCACTACACCAATCGCTCCGGCGTCCGCGCGACCTGTCCGGATTGCCACGTGCCACACGAATGGACAGACAAAATCGCGCGCAAGATGCAGGCTTCGAAAGAGGTCTGGGGAAAGATCTTCGGCACCATCAGCACGCGGGAAAAATTCCTCGGCATGCGCCGGGAAATGGCCGAGCGTGAATGGCGTCGTCTGAAGGCCAATGACTCGCTGGAGTGCCGCAACTGCCACAACTACGAGTTCATGGATTTCACCCGCCAGAGCAAACGCGCCGCCGAGTTCCACTCCAAAGCGCTAGGCAAAGGCGAAGCGACCTGCATTGACTGTCACAAGGGCATCGCCCACCGACTGCCAGACATGCACGGCGTGCCGGGCTGGTAACTGTAAGAGCGGCGCTGATCCTGAAGGGCAGCGCCGAATCATCATCGATGAACCTGAGCCCAGGGACGGGCTCAGGTACTCAGACCGCCTTGATTCACATCCCCTCCGAAACGCTTCCGGCTCCTGCCCGCGCTTTACCCGCTGAACAACCCTGTTGCGCCTGTGTCGAACTCCGGCTAATTATCGGAACGTCTCGATATCAACGACAACAAGGAGTCCACCATGCGTTATCAACTGTTCGGTGCAGCCCTGATGGCGGCCAGCGCCGTCGCTCACGCTGAGATCCAGACTCAGGAAATCCCCTACACCGCAGCCGACGGCACCAAGATGGTTGGCTACTACGCCTACGACGACGCTATCGAAGGCCAGCGCCCAGGCGTCGTGGTGGTCCATGAATGGTGGGGCCTCAATGACTACGCCAAAAGCCGCGCCCGTGACTTGGCCGGACTGGGTTACAGCGCCCTGGCAATCGATATGTATGGCGAGGGCAAGAACACCGAGCATCCGAAGGACGCGATGAGCTTCATGAAAGCCGCCCTGGCCGACGCCGACGCGGCCAAAGCCCGCTTCAACGCCGGTGTGGATCTGCTCAAACAGCAACAGCAGACCGACGGCGCCAAACTCGCCGCCGTTGGCTACTGCTTCGGCGGCAAGGTCGTATTGGACATGGCCCGCCAGGGCGTGCCACTCGAAGGCGTTGTCAGCTTCCACGGCGCCTTGGCCACCGAAACCCGCGCAGCGCCGGGGAGTGTCAAAGCGCGCGTACTGGTCGAACACGGCAGCGCCGACAGCATGGTCAGTGCCGAAGACGTCGCCGCACTCAGCGCCGAAATGGTCAAGGCCGGCGCTGACTATCAATTCGTCAACCTGCCAGGCGCCAAACACGGCTTCACCAATCCCGGAGCTGACAAGTTTCAGGATAAAGGCGTCGATGTGGCCTACAACAAAGCCGCCGACGAGCGCTCATGGAATGACATGCAACGCTTCCTCGACGAGACTTTCGACAGCAGCCGCCCTTAACCCAATGGCTTGACGCACCGGCCAAGATTGCGAAGGGGCTGGATGCTTCCGTTGTCTGGAATGTTCGAGACGCCATGAACACGCTAGATGAGCAGCGTGTTCTGGTGCTCCGCGTATGGAACCGCTTGGTGGCTTGGGTTCGTTGATGGCTCCACATTGACGGGCGCCCTTCGTGGCCCCACCCGTCAACAACCGTAGCTATCTAACGGTCCGTTCTCTCCCGTTTGGGGAGAGGCTGGGGTGACGGCTGGCGAACACCGCCATCCAAGCACCCCGCGCAAGCCGCTGGCTTCTTTTACTTCTTCCGGTGTTCCGCCTCCCAAAGCAGCCTCTGCCCGGCTCCCGTGCTAGCATTACGGCCCACCGCAACTCCCCCCATTCCGAATCGATCGCGAGTCATGGCCGAACACGATTTTCGCTATACCCTGCTCAACCCCGGACACACCCTGACCGAATGCCGCGCCTTGGCGCCAGGCCGTTACCAGGTCACCGGCAACGGTGGCAATGTTCGCTCAGGCGATGTCCTTATCGTCACGCTTAAAGGCAGCCGAGACCTCTCCCAGCGCCTGACCGTCGACAAGGTTCGCCACCTGATCAACCCGCCAGGCCAGTGGATGGCCGTGGCGAACGGGCCGGTGTTCAAGGAACTGGCGATCATCAACTGGCAGGTCGACTGCGACGGTTGCGGCAAGCAACTGGATTTCGAATTCGCCGTAGACACCGCCAAGGGCGAAGCCGCGCGCGCGCCAGCGGCCGAAGCGAGGATTGCCGACCTGGGGTGGACGAACGACACCGGCCGACACCTCTGCCCTGCCTGCCAGAGGGAAAAGTCATGAAGAAGATCCTGTTAGCCGGCTTGGCCATCTTGTCCGTATCGGGATGTGCGGTTGAACCCTTAACCCTGCAGAACGAAGTCACCTATATCGCCGAATGGATCGGTGACGAGCCCGTGGTGGGCCGTAACCCTGTCTCGCTGACCTTTAGCGAAGACCGCGCCTATGGCAACGCCGGTTGTAACCACTGGTTCGCCAGCTACCAGCTCGACGGCCAGAAGCTGCGCTTCAGCGAAATCGGCAGCACGCGCAAGATGTGCGCCGAACACATCATGAAGCAGGAACAGCACTTCCTCGAACTGCTCTCGCAAATCGAACGTTGGGACGTCTCCAAGATCGATCAGCTGCGCTTCTGGCCCGCAGATGGCGCACCGCTGAGAGTCTGGCCAGAGCAGAACTGAGCTGCGCCAAAGATGGGCACGCCAGCTATGGTGTGCCCTTCGAGCAAGCGTAAAGCCTCTGTCCTAAGCCAGTTTTTTAGTCCTCAACCCGCAGCCGGCATCAAACGCATCGCCGGGGGCGTCTCCAGTCATTCACAGATAAGTCCCCTGAAACCCGCGTTGCCGCTGCTGTCCAGGCCACGCACCGATAGCCTTGGGCTGCGTTCTGAGCAGTCACCGGCCGCGACCGCAGCCATAGCTGCCAGAATTGGCAGAATTGGCACGCCCTCTGCAATAACCCAGGAAACCAGTTTTGGGGACCCTGGTACAGGCAGGCCAGGGATTCCCCTCTTTTACACCCAGACGAAAAGGCCGCTCATATTGAGCGGCCTTTTTGCTTTCGGAACTCACATTCCCCGGTATACCTCACGACGGAAGATCAATGGCTTCGGGCCATGATAGATCCCGAAACTGGCCAGCCCCCGACTCGCCTCCCGCCCCTTGCCCTGCCAGTCATACCAGAGCCATTCCGGCACATTTGGAAAGCCGATACGAGCTTCGCCGGTGGCTTCTGGCTTGGTAATGACCAGGCTGCCTTCATACCCCGTCTGTCCGCCATCGATCTGAAGGCTCTTACTCGCTAGGTTGCCCACCTGTTCGAATGCCTGCGCGTTCCCCCAAACCGAAGCACTGCAGGTATCACCGCCTTCAGGGAGAAAGATATTCGAGGCCTGCCAGGTCTCAATAACCCAGGGCAGGCTGAGGTCCTGCAACTCCGAGCCATGGCCGTTGCCGATGCGTAGCCGGCCCAGACGGAACTCGCTGTGGTCCAGCACCGCCTCGACTTCCTGGCAAGTGCTGCCGTTGCATACACCATCCCCATCGGTCAGCTGTTGCACAGTGAAGCGCAGGAGAACCTGGAATGGATGATCAGCGGCATCCGGTTGCGTAGCGAGACCGTAGCGTAGCCAATCCGCACCCCAGGTATAGGTCCGCTGCCCGTCACCGTCGTTATTCCCGCTCTCGCTGGGAGCGAGGTCTTTGATGGACTGCCAGGTCAGCGCCTCGGGGATGCCCTTTCCGTGGTCCAGTCGAGGGGCCAGGTCTGGATTCCCGCCAACCGCTAACCAACTCGGGGTCGGGCTACTAGCGAAGCCCCAGAAGCCATCGAAATCGTAGTTCTCGGTGGGGTACTCCACCCCGTCGACAACGCCGTAGCCGGTGATCGTCAGCGCAGGCGGCTTAGCCACGGCGACTGGCTGATCCTGATAGCTGAACACGCCGCACCCCGCGTTCAGCGCGCCCTCGATTGTTGCCTTCAGGTAACGAGGGATGAACCGCCCGATCGGAGCCGAATCGCTGGCTGGCACTGCCACGCCGAGATAGGGAGGCGGCTCGACTCGCAGGCGAAACACGCCAACCTCTGACAGCGCTACATCCTGGATAACAGCTCCATCCCAGTTTGCCGGCGAGCCGGATGGCAGATGATCGTAGCGCCCGTCTACCGGTGTGATTACACGCCCAGCCACCCCACCGATAACTGGAGAGGGGGCTTGGACCATCGGGCGTAGCTGCAGCTGATCCTGTCGATAGTTTCTGGTCGTGCTCGCCTTACAGAGCTCGCCATCGGCACGCCAGGCTACCGGTCTGATCGTTGTTGAAAATACCTGCCCAACCTTCCGGAACACATCGCAGCTGCTGTCTCCGGCCGAGCAGGTCTGCGATGGCTCGATGCAGAACCCCGCCGGTGCGGAAACGAAGTCATCGCTGCCGCTCATCGGCCCGCTGTCACCCTCCTCTGCGCTGCCCGGATAGTAAGCGTTGAGCAGCATCCGGCCGGTTTCGGCGTAGTTCACGTCGAGCGAGGTGGCGCCGTTCTGATTGAAAAGAAGCGCGAGCGACCGAGCCTCTGCAAAGTTCTGCCCGACCGATTCGGCATTCACCTGAACTGGTTTCGAGCTGTCCGACAGCTCGTTGACTGACGGGGTGACGAAGCTGCTCCAGAAACGCACCTCACGCGTAGTATCGGTGAACGCCGGCTCACAGCGTGGGCTTCCTTCGTCACCGACGTCGATGACAGCACGCATGGGCACAACCGACTGCCCGCGACCAGCCTGCATATCCGGAACATCGAAGATGAAACCGCTCTGTGCGAAGTGCAGCAGGCAGTCGGAAGAAAGCGGTGCATCGCCAATCCGGCAAAGTGTCGATCTAGAGGCATCGGGCTCTGAAGCCTCGACGACCAAAGGCATCTGCAGCTGCAGCCCCTGCAGCTGGAGGGTCCCGACTCCGTTCCTGAGCGTCTGCTGGTTGCCGCCGAGCCAGCCACCTCCTCCGAGCGCGACCGATACGTCGCCCTGGTAGGGCTGGCAGGCCCCGGGGGCTGCGTTGGTACAGGCCATGAGCGTAACGGTTTGGGGGCTGCAGGTATGTGCCAAGGCACTGGTGGAGAACTCGAAGTGATCAATTCCGATGACACCGCCGCACCAATGCACAGCCTCTCGCTGTGCGAGACGCTGCTCTGCCGTCCAGATAAGCTGCCCGAGGCGAAACTCATCAATCTTTCCACTAAACGACTCGCCTCCAACATTAGCGTCCTGCTCGTTGTCCGACGCTTGACCAGTGATAAATGCCGCAGAGATTCCTTGCTCACGAAGATCCTTTACCCACACCGAGCCTTCAATATAATTCCTCCAAACAAGGCGCTCTCTTTTTGACTTCAATTCAAGATCAAACCCAGCGTGCACCCAATCACCTGGTTCAATCGCATCCGACTCGACCGCCAGATACGACGCCCCAAAGATATCGTCTAGCAAATAATCGATTTTGGCGGTCAGAACCAACGTACCCGTGCTAGTCAGCTGCAGCTTATAGTTCGTACCCTTATCAACCAGCGTAACGGTCTTTTTTGGCAAGGAATCAATCTTCAACCAGAAGCTGGTACTCAGCTTGTCGGTGAAGTTCAGCGCCGAATCATGCGCGATGGATACTCGCCCATCATTGAACGCACCATACCGACAAGTCCCTTCCCCCTGCTGGTTTGTTGCGAGCGCCGGGTCAGCTCCGGCGGTAGTCGCCCCACCAAGCGCCTGGATGTCGAAGGCACCCCGCCCAGTGTTTGCCGGTACGCCCCAGCTCGCCTCGTCGAAGCGCAGGTAGAGAGGAATGTTCTCCGAATCCTGGCAAAGGTCGCCTCGGGCAAAGGCCGAGGCGCCCATCTCGTCGTAGGTGATGGCGACCTTGGCCTTGGTGTCGATGCTGCCTTCAGCTGTCAGGGCACCTTCGATACTGGTATTCGGATTGACGTCGACATCGCCGGTCACATACACCAGGGCATTGATGTCGTTATCGGTATCGATATCCAGATTGCCGCGCACGACAATCAGCAGGTCGGACGCGGAACCGTTCGGGTTGATCCTACTATGTGGCGCGAGCTTGAGATCGCCGTCAACGAAGAGCCGCACGGGCCGGCCTACCGTCACTGAGATTGTCTGTCCGTTTTCCAGCTTGCCGGCATTATAGAAATAATCACCTGCTGAGTTGTACGCCATGCCAAGGGAGGGAAAGGTGCTGTAACGATCGTGATCCATGAGGGACAGGTCAAGCGTAGCGCCGGTATTGGGCGTCGCATCCTTGGGAAAGACATTTGAGCAGAGCGCCGCCGACGCGGTTGGGCTGCCCAGACAGACAGTAGCAAGCAGGCAGAGCACCGCGAGCGACGATGCCCTCACCTGCACCCGGCTCGCCAGGATCCGCCAGCTGCCGCGCATTCTCTCGCGCATGTCAGTCATCCTTTTCCACCACGGCACTCAACTCCCGATATACATGATCTGGGCTGCCCGGCGAGGCGTACTGTGCGCTGGCCTGCAGCAAGATGAAGCGCAGGCTACGGTCTTCCTCGGGCAGCGATACGGCAGCAGCGGGCTTGTCGCACTTCACCTCTACCTTGAAACCCTCCAGCGTGAACTGGTCTTCACAAGAAAGATCCACCATCGTCCGATGGATCCCCCACTCAATCCCGGCCCGCGCCGCCTGATAGGCGCGGGCCTGCTGGATCGCCATGCTGCTGGTGGCGCTCTGGGTTTCGGACAGCCGCGCCATGGCCGCGACCGCGCCGGCGATGACGATAATGACGAACATCGCGGCGACCAGGCCGAAGCCCGTTTGGCGCCGATGTAGGCAGAACGAATCAGGGCGCATTATCGACCTGGACCTGCTGCAGAAGAGTGACGGTTCCGCCAGAGCCAACCAGCATCAGTTTGAGTGTGACCAGACCGTTGCGTGTGTTGTTGCCAGGTTCGTAGCTGAACTGGCTCCGGCCGCAATCGACACGATCGACCACCGTGGCGGCGCCGGAATAATCAGACGCGGCCAGTTCGTCGAATTCAGCGCGAACCAGCGAACCATTGCGGCACCGATAGCCGACGGCCCGGTCGGCCAGAAAAAACCGATGCTGCGGCGAGGCGAACTCAAAGCGGAAAGCCGAGAGATCCGCCTCAAGCACGCCGTTTTCCCAGGTGAAGGCCTTGGGTGAAACCGGCGAAACCGCTCCATCGATGGGCTCGGGCCGCCCGACGAGCGCGCCGGTGTTGTAGATGATCAGCCAGTGCTTGTTGCTCCCGCTATCTGCCAGCTCCATCGGGCTGAGGATATCGATCAAGCAGCGGCCGGATGCCTGCGTACAGGCCGGTGGGTCCTGACGTGGCCCATCGGGCATCGACAGATTGGCACGATAACGCCCCGCCGCCGCGATCGGGACTAGCCTGACTTCATCGCCCGTGTCGGCTACAAGGACGGAGTTTGGTACAGCTAGCCGAATGTCACGCGCCATTCGGTTGAGCGCTATCGCCGCCCGATCGGTCAGTTCGGCCCGCTGACTACTGTCGGCGAAGCCTTGCAACGGCCGCGACATAACCGTGCCGACCATCACCGCGACTACGCCGGCCAGCGCGATCACCATGATCAGCTCGACCAAAGTGAACCCATCGTTACTACCCGCGGCTTGCCCGAAGCCCAGACGGGAGAGAGCCGAGGCAGCGCCTGCGGACGTCACCTCTCGCTGACCATTGTGGCGAATCAGGGGCATAGGGAATTCCCCGAAGCGTCGTACTCGCCGTAGCAAGTGCGCCAACCGAAGAGCTGTAACGACTGGCTCTGCGGATCGGTAACCGTCACCTCGATGCGGGTGGCGTCAACACCGTTCAGCTTGGCAGCACCATCGACCGTCAGTGCGACCGAGTAGCCGACCAGCTCGGTAACCGGTTCGCCGGCAAGATTTCGGGGTGCAGCGGCCGATTGCGCCGCGCTGCTCAGCTGACCGTAAGGCAGCGCCAGCGCCGCCGACAGATAGCTTTCGGCGATCATTACGCTCTGCTGGCGCAGCAGCGGATCGGCGGAGCGTCCGGTGATGCTAGCCATAGCGGAAAACAATGCCGCTGCGGCGATGCCGATGATGACGATGGTGATGACCAGCTCGACCAGGGTCATGCCTCGTTGTGGTCGAATCACGGCTGATACCTCGGTCCCGTGGCGGGGCCGTAGGGTGGAAAACCGCGCAGCGTTTTCCACCGCGGGTTCGGATTGTGACCGATGGCATGAGGCACGTTCGTGGATGGGTGAAGCGTCATCCACCCTACGTTGAAGCCCGGTAGGCTGTGGTGGAGGCAAATGGCGGCGACGTTTAATGCGCATCGAAGCAATGACCAGAGCGTACCGCTTCGCAGGCTCAACCAACCTACGGTCCGGAATCGAGTCATCGTCCTACCTCGATAAAACCGGTGGCGGAGTGAACGGTGAAGGTGTGGCTGCCAATCGTGGCCATACACCGCCCGCTCGGGCAGGCTTCGTTTACGCTGCCGAGAGAATTGAAACTTATGGCGAGTGTTTTAGTGATAGCAACGCCAGCCGGCAGCGACTTAACGTAGTCGTTTCCGACAGACATGACACCGCAATCGCCGCCGCTGTAACTCAATGAATATCCAGAAGCATCGATTTGAAAGGCAATCGGGCAACCACTCGCCACAGCCAGTTTCTGCCCATAGCGAACAGTCGAGAGCGCTTCCTCGAAATAAAAGCGTTCATCGAAGACCTTGCGGTCGAAAAAGTGCGGTACGGCCACGGCGGAGATAATGCCGAGAATCACGATCACCATGATTAACTCGACGATCGTAAAACCGCGCTGTTTAACCATTAGCCGGCCCTTCTGCTCAAGCGCGTCGGAGGAGTGATTTATCTCGCCTCTAGGAATTAATGGCAACCCGGCAAAAGCCGGGTTGCGGAAGAGCATCGTAAGGCCGGCGAACCCCGTAGATCAAAGATGCGGGGGTTAGTTGGCCGAGCGCACCCACTCTACAGGCTTATTAATTGCAATTATTCGTAACCGCTTTAATATCAGGAACTTCACCCGAAGCTGTTGGCGCTGTATATGTCACAGCACATGTAGCCTGATTGCCCGCCGAAACTCCTTTGTGAGTGTAAGCGACTCCAGTCGTCGGCTGTGTTGCCAATAGAACGAAATCTCCGGTACTTGCAGTGACGTTTAGGCCGGATAGCTCAGCAATATCGTCCTCCTTCGGATAACCATTCACCAACGTAAACGTTTTCCCTTCGACGGAGATATCGTTCGTTGAACCATTCTTAGCGAGCCAAGAAGAGTGCGCCATCGCGGAAGCTGACTTCATCGAGCCATAGGCGGCCTGAACGGTAGCTCCACGCGCGTCCGCTCCCAAATCTACAAACTTTGGCAATGCAAACGCAGCCAAAATCCCCAAAACAACAATCACCATAATCAACTCGATCATGGTGAAACCGCTCTGTTGCTTCTTCATAGTTGTCGCTCCTTGTTGACTCAGTTGAATTTGACGAAGACTTCGCCGGTATTGGCGTTGTATTCGATGACGTCGTCACCGCCATCGAGGTTGTAGGTGTACAGGCAGCGGGTGCCGTTGGCCGTGGCGGTGAATGCCGGATTGGTGCCAGTCAGACTCAGGGAGGACGCCTGTAGCAGGTTGCTCCAGAGGTTGCGGCACTCATCGGCGGACATGCTGGCGCTGGCGAGCGGGGTTCCGCTGCGTTCCGTACCGATGGGCCAGCCGCTGGCGTTTACGTCCATCGCGCCGTTGCCGTAGCCCTGCACGTTGATCTGGCAGTTATCGGCTAGGCAGGCATTGCTGCCGCCGTTGCGGTTGAGTTCGTATTGGCCGCGCAACAGCGAGACGGCGGACGTCAGCGCACCGCCTGCGCTGCGCACGCTGGCGCGGTGGGCGTCCTTGGCCGAGTCGATGAAGTGTGGCAACGCCACTGCGGCAAGGATGCCGAGGATAGCGATGACCACAACCAGCTCAATCATCGTAAAGCCCTTGTTTCGCTGCATTCCGCTTGTCCGCTGTCGGTTTTCTGTCATCTGGTTACCTGTGAGTGGACACTCTGCAACCGCCGTGCCTGTCGGATCACGTCTGTAATCAAGTTGTTCGAAGCTCATCACCCCCTCCCCTGCGCCGCACTGCCCAGTTCCCACATCGGCAAAAACACACCGAGCGCCAACACCAGCACCATCACGCCCATGCAGACGATCAGGATCGGCTCGATGGCATCGGCCAGTTGCTTGAGGTCGTAGTCGACTTCTTGTTCGTAGAAATCAGCCACTTCGATGAACAGGTCGTCCAGCGCGCCGGTTTCTTCGCCGACGGCCATCATCTGCAGCACAAGCGGGGTGAACAGGCCAGAGTTGTGGGCCGAGCGAGTCAGGGCTTCGCCGCGTTCGACGCTTTCACGAATGCCGAGGATTGCCTCGCCGATGTGTCGATTTCCGACGCTGGCGCTGTTGATCGAGAGGGTTTGCAGCAACGGCACACCGGCGCGGTACATCATCGCGAAGGTACGGGTGAAGCGCGCCAGGGCGATGCGTTCGAAGATGCCGCCGACAATGGGCAGGCGCAGTTTGATGCGGTCCCACTGGAGTCGACCGGCATCGGTCTCGATCCATTTGAAGAAGGCGTAAAGTCCGCCAACGATGCCCAGCAGCAACAGCCACCAGTAGTCGCGCATGAAGTTGGAGGTGCCGATCAGCACGCGGGTGGCCCACGGCAGCTGCGCGTGGAACTGGGCGAACACCTTGGCGAAAGCCGGGATCACCAGCAGGTTGATCACCGCGAGCGCGACGCCCATGGCGACCATGACGAAGATGGGATAACGAGTCGCCTGCTTGATGCGCTTGCGGGTTTCGCGCTCCAGCTCGAGGTAGGCCGACAGCTGTTTGAAGGCCTGGTCGAGCTGGCCGGTGTTCTCGCCAACGCTGACCATACTGACGAACAGGTTGTTGAATACTTTGGGGTGGGCGTTCAGCGCGACGGCCATGGATTGGCCGCTCTCCAGGCTGGCACGCACGTCCTGCAGGATCTGCCGAAAGAACAGGTTTCGGTTCGACTCCGCCAGACCGCCGATAGCGCGGATGATCGGCACACCGGCCTTGCTCAGGCTGTACATCTGGCGGCTGAAGATGATCAGCTCATCGAGATCGACGCGCTTGCGCCGGAGCTTTTCGCGCAGCACCGCCAATGCATCACCGTTGCCGGCCTGACTCTCGCGGGCTTCGATGGTCAGCGGAGTGATCTGTCGTGACAACAACTCGCCCGCAACGGAATCGGCGCTGGCACCCTCGAGCGCCCCGCTAACTTTGACGCCTTGGGCATTACGGCCGGTGTAGCGGAAGGCAGGCATCAGATTTGCCATCCAAGTCTTGCGAGCAGCGCACCGCTCCGCGCGGACCGCCCGCCCCGAGGTGCATACACACCGACGCATTCACCAGCCTGGGATGACGAGCACAACGCATGCCAGCAAGCATCGACGCAATGCGCCGCCCTGCGCCCATGGATCGCCAGCAAGCTGGCTTCTACAGGTTGCGCGTGCGTCATGGTCGGTTCGCCTATGCCTTGCATGCGTCCATCGGCGCGAGCGTGCTCACGAACGTGATTAGCCGCAGCGCGCTCATGGCTCGCCAGCAAGCTGGCTCCTACTGTAGCGGTGCAGCGGCGTGGCGCAGCCCGGGCGTTCACACCGTCACCTCGTCATCCGCCAGGGTGGCGCACACCTTGAGCACTTCATCCACGCTGGTGATGCCAGCAATGGCGTAATCCAATGCACATTCGGCCAGCGGCCGGTAATGCGGTTGCTTGCGCGCGGCTTCGGCGAAGCCTTGCGGATCACCACGGCGCAGCGCGGCGATCATCGGTTCGTCGAGTTCGAGCAACTCGTAGACACCGATCCGGCCGCTGTAACCACTGTTGTGGCACTGGTGGCAGCCGCTGCCGCGACGGAAACGCTTGTCGGCCAGCGACCCGCCGTGCAGCGTTTCAAGCCAGACCAGCTGACGCGGATCCGGCTGGTGCTCTTCCTGGCAGTTTTCACAGACGCGACGAATGAGGCGCTGGGCCAGCACCGCGTTCAGCGCCGTGGCGACGAGGAAGGGCTCCACGCCCATGTCGATCAGGCGCATGGCCGATGTCAGGGCGTCGTTGGTGTGCAACGTCGACAGCACCAGGTGACCGGTCAGCGCGGCGCGCAGGCCGATCTCGGCGGTTTCCTGATCGCGGATCTCGCCGACCAGCACGATGTCCGGGTCCTGACGCAGTGCAGCTCGCAACACGCGCGCAAAGGTCAGATCGATCTTGGCATTGACCTGCACCTGATTGATCCGCGGCAGGCGGTATTCCACCGGATCTTCCACGGTGATGATCTTCTTCTCCGGGCTGTTCAGCTCGGAAAGCCCCGCATAGAGCGTGGTGGTTTTACCCGAGCCGGTCGGCCCGGTGACCAGCACCATGCCGTGGGGCCGTTGCAGCAGACGACGGAAGCGCTCAAGCATCGCCGCCGGCATGCCGGTGCCGTCGAGCTGAAACATCGCCCCGCTCTGGTCGAGCAGGCGCATCACCACCGATTCGCCGAACTGCACCGGCATCGTCGACACACGCACATCGAGGTTGCGGCCCTTCACCCGGATGTTGAAGCGACCATCCTGCGGCAAACGCTTCTCGGAGATGTCCAGGCCGGACATGATCTTCAAACGCATGACCAGCGCCGAAGCAACGCGATGCTCTTTCATCACCTGCTCGTTGAGTACACCGTCGATACGCTGACGGATCCGCACCACGCCTTCGTCGGGTTCGATATGAATGTCGGAGGCTTTCATCTGCACGGCATCTTCGAACAGCGTCTGCAACAGCCGCACCACGGGCGCGTCGCTATTGCTCTCAGCGCCGAGGCGCGACAAGTCGAAGTCGCTGTCTTGCAGTTCGCCTTCCAGCTCACCGGCCAGCGAGGCGATTTCGCTGGTGCGTCGGTAGAGCTGATCGAGCGCGCCCAGTAGCTCGCTTTCACGAACCACCGCCGGGAATACCCGTTTGCCCAGCAGCCGCTCCATTTCGTCCTGGGCAAAGAGGTCGAGTGGATCGGTCATGCCGACCAGCAAACCCTCAGCCTGGCGCGACAGCACGATGACGCGGAAACGCCGAGCCATTGCCTCGGGCAGACTCTGAGTCAGCTGATTGTCGAACTTGTAGTGTTTGAGCTCGACGAAGGGGATCTGCAACTGCTCGGAAAGCGCCCGAAGCAGGCGTCCTTCATCGATGAAACCGAGATCCAGTACCGTGCGGCCGAGCTTGGAGCCGGTCCGCTTCTGGTCCTGTAATGCGAGCTGCAACTGAGCGTCACTGATCAGCCCGGCCTGGACCAGGAGGTCGCCGAGGCGAATCTTGCGCTGGCGGATGTCCTGAGTCATTGCGTCCCTCCGAGGGAACCGGCACGTTCAGTGGCGAACTGACGCGCGCTTTCATCCAGGCCCTGCCCTTGCAATGCCTGGCGATAATGCCGACCGGCCTGTGCCGGCTGATCGAGTTGTTCCAGCGCGATGGCCAGGCCGAGCTGCCATGCGCCCTGCCCTGGTTGAATAGCGGTTAGCTGACGGTAGGTCGCAGCGCTTGCGGACCAATCGCCGACCTGTTGGTACAGCGCAGCAAGCAAGGCGTGATAGGCGGTGTTGCGCTGCAGTGCCGGCGCGTTCTGCTGCAACGTCGCGATGGCTGCGCCTTGATCGCCGAGTTGCAACTGGCCGCGCGCGAGCAGCTCACGCAGCTCGGCATCGAACGGGCGGGCCTGCAACTGAGCCGGCAGCCACTTCAGCAACGCGGCGGTATCGCCCGCGCCGAGGTAGGCACGAGCCAGCCAGCGGCTGATCTCTGCGCTGTCCGGTTGTGCCTGGTGCAGTGCCTGCAGCTGCCGAATAGCCGATAGGTGATCACCCCGACTCAGCGCGTCGCGGGCCTGCGCCAGTGCATCGGGCTGATGCGCACCGATCGTGATATTTCCAGCGCCTGCGGGAACAACGGGCTCTGCGGAAACCGCAGCACGGGGCACGGCCTTGGGCTCAAGTGTCGTTTTGGTGCGGGCTGGATCGTTGAGCGTTTCAGCCGGCTCGACGTCACGGGTCACCCAGTCCGGCAATTGCGCCTCGTCCATATCCGGCGACTCGGCAACCGGCATAGGTACCGATTGCGGGTCGGCATCAGCCGCACTGCCAAACGACACGTCCAGCCATAGCTGCGAGCGATCACCGATCGTTTCGAGGCGATCAGCCACGTTCAACTGATCACCGAAACCGATGATCAACACATTAACGTCGCCGTCCTGCGCCTCGACGCGCCAGGACAGCGTCTGCCCTTCTTTCTCGATGCGCCCGGTGCGGGCCTCGCCCTTGAACTGCACATCGCTGAGGCGGAAGCTGACCGAGCCGTTCGTATCGATTCGCTGGTAGCTGACGGATTGATCGAGTAGCAGCTGCAGGACGAAACGCCGACCATCATTCTGTGGCAACACCTCCAGCAGTCGCGTCAGCGCGACAGGCTCTGGCATCGGCGCAACTTCTACGACCGGTGGTGGGACAACGACGGGCGCTGCAGCCATGGGCTGCGCGGCCGGTTGCAGGCGCCCGGAAAGCAGGAACAGCGCAACGGCCAGCACCCCGATTGCGGCAACGATCAGCAGCCCGCGACGCAAGCGCTCATAGCCCTCACGCCGTTTCGAAGCGGCTTCGTCCACGGCATAAAGGCTACCCAGCTGCTCACGTTCGGCCGGCGCGGCGCGGCGCGCCTCAAGATCCCGCAGCATGTCATTGACCAGGCTCACGGCAGCACCTCGGTGAGTTGCGCCAGCCATGGCCAGGCACCGGCGATCAGTGCCAGCGACAGGCACCCAGCGGTCATCTTCCAGCCGAAAAGACGTGAGGTGTTTCGCCAGAACGGCTTCGTACCTTCGGTATCGTCCAACGCCCGGCGCACATGCCGCGCCAGGACCTGACGTGCCCCTTCACCGAACGCCACCATCAGGCATTTGTTCGCCAGGATGTTGAGCAATCTCGGAATTCCGCCACTGCCTCGCACCAGCAAACGTACCGCCGCAGGCTTGAACAGCGGCTCGCCCCGATAGCCCGCCACGGCCAGGCGTTCCTGCAGGTAGCGCGTAGCATCGCTCACATCTAGCGGGCGCAGGCTGTAGGAAAAGGTGATGCGCTGACGCAGCTGACGAAAGTCGTCACGGGCCAGGGTCGCGTCCAGTTCCGGCTGACCGAACAGCACCACCTGCAACAGCTTGTTGTGTTCGGTCTCGAGGTTGGTCAGCAAACGCAAGGCTTCCAGCGTCGCAGTCGGCAACGCCTGGGCTTCGTCGATCAGCAGAATGGTGCTCTTGCCCTGCGCGGCCAGCTCGATCAAGCGTGCGTGGAGGGCGTTGAGCAAGCCGTGGTTGTCCAGCTCGCTCGCCTCGGCAATGTGCAGTTCGTGCGCCAGGGCCTGGCGCAAGGCCATTGGCGTCAACGTCGGATTCGGCAACCAGGCGACCTGGTAGTGAGCGGCGTCCAGTTCGTTGAGCAGCGCGCGACAGAGCAGTGTCTTGCCCGTGCCCACTTCCCCGGTGACCTTGATGAAGCCCTCGCCCTCACCCAGCGCCACGCGCAGCAGATTGAGGCAGGCCTGATACGGCGCCAGCTGAACCATGAAGCCTGTGTTCGGTGTCAGCGCGAATGGCTTCTCGCGCAGGCCGAAAAATGCTTCGTACATACCGGCGGTTACCTGGTCGACCGGAAGGATTCGGCGGATTTACGCAGATCATCCAACCAGACCTGGTCGTCCACCACTTGTGGCCGCATGAGGATCACCAGCTCGGTCTGCAGCAGGGCTTTGCGTTGTTGCTGAAACAGCGTGCCCACTATCGGCAGCTTCGAGGCCCAGGGAATGTTTGCATCGGTATTGGTGTTGCGGTTTTCCAGCAGGCCGCCGATGACCACCACCTGACCGCTGCGGGCACGCACGATGGAATCGGACTGACGTGTAGTCGAGAGCGCCAGCGGCAGATTGAAGACATTGTCCGAGCCGCCCAGCTGGATGGTCTTGTTCTGGTCCTGCACGCGGCTGACGGTCGGGCGCACGTGCAGCGTGACCTGGCCGTTCTCATCGATCTGCGGGGTGACATCCAGCGATATGCCGGAGAAGAACGGGGTCAGGGTGATGTCCAGATCCGGTGCAGTGGTGCCGCCCACGAGCGACGTCGTGGTAGTCGAAACATCGGTTACGAAGAACTCGTCCGTGCCGACCTTTATGACCGCCTTCTGGTTGTTCAGTGTCGAAATCCGCGGACTGGACAGCACACGCACCTCGCCCTGGGTCTCCAGCAGTTGCAGCACGCCGCTGAAATCACCGACCTGCACGGCAGCACTGAACACACCGCCGACGCTGTTCGGCCCGCTCAGCGCGTCGCCCTGCACGCCGAGGCTGAAATCGGCATTGCCCATGCTGCCGAGCTGAGCCCAGTTGATACCGGACTGAAAGCCATCGGACAGATTCACTTCGAGGATCTTGGTTTCGAGGATGACCTGACGTTGCAGGTTGCGCTGCGCCAGGATCAGAAAGCGCTCTACAGCCTGCTGATCCGCGCTGGAGGCTCGCACCACAAGCAATCCGCTTTGCGGATTCACGACGACCTGATTGCCTTCTTCGCCGCCGATCATCATCTCGATCACGGCTCGCACTTCGCTCCAGAAGTCCACGTTGCTGGTGGTCAGCAACTGGCTGGCATTCACCGTCGAGGAGGTACTGCTGGTCGTGGTGCCTGCCGCGCCGACGCCGGTGCTATCGCTGCTGGTGACCTGACCCGAGCTTACGCGGGTGTCGGTCATACCCTGGCGCTGGACGTTCAGATAGTCGAGATCGTAGGTGCGGGTAATCGCCTCATTCGGCTGGATCTGATAGCCGTAGGCGGTACGCTGGTAGTCATAGCCGTAGCTATCCCGGACCGCCGCCAGGGTTTCTTCGAGGGTGACGTTACGCAGACTGAAGGTTACGTTGCCGGTCACGCCGGGGTGCACCAGCAGATTTTCCCCGGCGCTGTTCATCAGGCTGAGGAAAAACTCGCGGGCCGGCATGTCGCTGACGGCCACGTCGAAACGAGGCCCCGAGACGACGAGCTTGTCAGCAGCCAAAGGTGGGATCAGTCCCGCCTGCACCGAAACTGGCGGAACCACCTTCAGCTGGTTCTGTTCCAGGCTTTCCTCGAACAGGCGGTTGCTCTGCTCGTACAGACGTTGATCGCCGTCTTCGAAGGTCTGACAGGCAGAAAGCAGGCAGATCAGGCTCAACACGCCGAAGCGAGACATCTGGGTCGGCATCATGGCTGGGTACGGCTCGTTTGAATGATGGGGGCGCTGAGGTGCAGTTCTTGCTGCTGACCTTGGCGATCAATGAGGACGGCGTGCCGGTGAATTGCAAGGATGCGAACATCTCCCACGCGGTCTCCGACCTGCAGGCTGTTTCCGTTGATCACGGCGCTGGCACGCCCGGGGCCACGCAGGATCGCCTGCAGGTGCAAGCTTGCAGCCGCGTCTACCGGCGCATCACCAGCCACCCGCCCGGCTGGCGGTTGCGTGGGATCCAGCGCGACGACAGGCGCGGCGGCAAACAGCGAAGCCAGGCAGAGAAGTTTGACTGCAGTTCTAAACACCGACCCACCCCGCATCGCGACTCAAGGTATGCAAGTCGAGGGTGACGCGAGCCCGGCCAGCGCCCTCCTCACCGACTTCGTAGTTCAGGCTGTCCCAATGCAAACGCCAGCCACTCCCCTGGACGGCGTTGAGATAGGCCAGTAGATCGAAATAGCCACCTTCGAGGGTCAGACGCAGGCCATGGCGATAGAACACCACCGGTGGCGTCTTTTGCTCCTTGCCCTCAGCCGTTGCCGCAGCGGGCACCGCGAGCGGCCCGCTCGAACTTTCAAGGGCGACCAGTTTGAGCTGGGTCTGGTTACGCAACAGATCCTGCAGCAGCCCCTTCATCCGGGTCGGCGATACCAGCGTGCTGGTTTCCAGATCGATACGTTGCAGCAGCTCGTTATGGCTGACCTGTGCAGCCGCCAGTGCCTGCCGGTAGCTCAGGTTCGGATCGGCCGCAAGCTTGGCCTGAATTTCCAGCAGGCTGCTCTCAGCCGCAAGAAGACGGGTGTGCGCAGCCTGTTGCCGACTGGTTTCGGCGGCAATGCGCAGGCCCAGCGGCTCGGCGATCAACAACACGTAGAGCATGATCAGCAGCGACAGCCCCACCCCGAAGGTCAGCCATTGCTCGCGCGGCGCCAGCCCCTGCCAGTGTTGGATGAGCTTATTCATCGTCCGGCTCCGTCACGGCCTGGGAGGACAAGCGGAACTGCAGCAGATCGCTGTCGTCGCGCTGAAGATCGAAACGGGCGAACTCGCGTCCGCTGAACGCGCTGCTCTGACCCAAGCTCTGCAGATAAAGTGGGAGGAGTTCCTGATCCTGCGTCAGCCCCTGCAATGCCATTTCATCCCCGCCCGCCTGCAGGCGGATCCGGGTCAGCCAGAGCCCTTGCGGTGGGTGGCGATCAGCCAAGCCCTGCAGCAACCCCGAGAAGCCGCTGCTGCGCTGCGCATCCAGCGTTTTGAGGTGGTCGGCGAGTCGTTGCAGCTCGCGGTTCTCGGCTTCGCGCTCGGCCAACTGCAGCGGAAGCCGCGGGTCGAGCGTCGGCTCGCGAAAATCAGCCTTGACCACGTCTAGCCTGGCCTCTGCCTGCCCGGCCTGTTGTTCGGCGAGTACGGCAGCTTGGCCGGCGGTATGCAGCTTCCAACCCTGCCATGCGCCATGGATCGTCAGCACTGCGATAACCAGCGCGGCGCCCAACTGCATCTGCCTGGGGCGTGGTCCACCGCCGCTACGGCGTTCGCGTTGATAGAGGTTGATGTTCTGCATCAGCAAGCATCCTGACGCAGGGCGGCACCGACAGCGCCGATACAGAAGGCCTGGCTCGATTCGGCGAGGTCACCGGCCGGCTGCCCCGGGAACAGCTCACGCAGATCCAGCCGTTGCAGATTGACAGCCAGCCCGGCCGCCAGCGCCTGATGGGTCCGCTCACCGTCTTGTTTCATCGGCAACAGCAACAGGCGGCTGATATAGCCTTTACCCAACTGACTTTCGTAGTAGTCGAGCGAGCGCTGGATCTCCAGGGTCATGCTGGACAGATCCTGCTCGGCACGCGCCAGACCGTGTTCGATACGCCGTGCCATATACAGATCGGCACCGTTCTGTACACAGATCAAACCTTCGCTGGTACGTAGGCGCAACAGCGCCAAATTGATGGCATCGGCACCGGCCAGCAGCCCGAGGTTGCGAAAGGACATTTCAGTGATGTCGATGCTTGCCAGGGTCAGGCCGGCATGCTGGACGAGTGAGCGAAACTCAGTCATCCGGGACTTTTTCAGCACCACGCAATAGACCATGCGCGTGCGGCCACGATAAGCGTCCTCCGGAAGGCTAAAGCAATCGATGACAACGTCCTCAAGCGGCTCGCTGAGCAAGTCCTTGACGCGCCAGCGCATGGCGTCACGCAGCTCTTCAGCCGGTACCTCTGGCGCTTCAAGCAGGAACATCTGATAAGCCGAAGGGTGCAGCAGGAGATTGACCGACATACCGTTCAGGCCATGCTCGGCAACGGCTTGCTTGAGCAATTCAGCTTGCGCCTCCGGCTGACCCTCAAGGTAGTCGCAACGCAGCAACTGTGGTGTCTCGCCGTCAGCACGCTGAACCTGCGCGAGTGCGACGCCTTGCGGCCCGAACTCAAGACCCAGTAACCCCATTGCGGTGGCTTTGCGACGTTTGAAAAATAGCCCCATCAGGGAAGGCACTCCTGCCGCTTCGCGACCTGCACAACTCTAAAACACGAGACGGAACACACGCACCTAATCTGATATCAGATTGCCATCTATATAGGAAGCCTAACAAAAAGCGTTATCTAGTCCAATCACCGACACCTCTGCTCTTCACGATGAGGCGTCAAAAACCTTCAACCGTATCGGCCACTGCTGCCCTTCAGTTAGGCCACTCGTCGCCAGTGCGCGTCTGAACAACCCGCGCCGGAAAAGTGGCAGCTTTGGCCACGCCGCAACAGCTGAAGCAACAGACGTACCAAAAAGCAGGATGGACATTGACGGATGACCAACGGACGGCGATCAGAACAACCGCAACTGCTCAAAGCCGCTTCGCAGGTCGATCAAACGAACCCCGACGCCAATCAACCGCACCGGTCGCTTGCCACGGGCAAAGGCGCCCGCCAGGAGGTCGGAATAGTCTTCAAGCTCAAGCCCAGCGCCGGACTGTTCGAGGGTCGTCTGGGTGAAGTCATGGAACTTCAACTTCACGAAAGGCTTGCCGGGCCGGTAGCCGTTATCGAGTCGCGCCATCCTGCCGGCGAGCTGCTCGAGCAACTCCGGAAGTCGCTCAAGGCAGGCGGCAAGGTCTGGCAAGTCGCGCTCGTAGGTGTTCTCGACACTGACCGACTGGCGCCGGCTCTCGACCTGAACCAGGCGCTCGTCGACGCCATGCGCCAGCCCCCACAGTCGCTCACCGAACGAGCCGAAGTCCCGAACCAGATCAAGGCGCCTCCAGCTGCGCAGATCAGCGCAGGTGTGAATACCCATGCGCTTCAGCTTCTCCGCCGTCACCCGGCCGACACCATGGAGTTTGGTGACCGGCAGAGCGAGTACGAAATCATCCACCTGATCCGGGGTGATCACGAACAGACCATCCGGCTTGTTCCAGTCGCTGGCGATCTTTGCCAGAAACTTGTTAGGCGCAACGCCTGCTGAAACCGTGATGCGCAGCTGCTGCCAGACTCGCCGACGGATGTCCTGTGCAATGCGCGTGGCGCTGCCGGCAAAATGCTCGCAGCCACTCACATCGAGAAAAGCCTCGTCGAGCGACAAGGGTTCGATCAGATCGGTGTAGGTTCGGAAAATCCCGTGGATTTCGCGTGAAGCCTCCTTATAGGCATCCATCCGCGGCCGCACGATCAGCAGATCCGGGCAGAGCTTCAGCGCATGACCGGAGGCCATCGCGGAGCGCACGCCGTATGCGCGAGCTTCGTAGTTGCAGGTGGCAATAACGCCACGTCGATCAGCCAAGCCACCAACCGCAATGGGCCGGTTGGCAAGACTGGGATCGTCGCGCATCTCGATCGCGGCATAGAAGCAATCGCAATCGACATGGATGATTTTTCTGGACGGGATAACGGTAAGAAACTCGTGACTGGACTAAACCGCCGCTTCCCTTGAACAACTCCATCAAGAGCGAAGCGGGCCGCGCGACATTATGGCCGATCCGGGTCGCCCCGAGGATATTGCGAGGATGAGTGGATAAGCGAGCCGACGACTCGAGGCAGTCACTTTTCCGGAACCTCTTGGAACCGGCGCCTACCTGGAAATTCGCTGCATTTACTCAACCGAACGAACCATTCGGGCGGCAAACCGACCAGAGGTAAAACGAACGAAAGCGCGGTGCTAGAGGCCGCGCTAACGCTTGCAAGCCTGGGCCAATGCGGCTTCCCACGAACAATTCCCGGGCCACCGAGTCGGAATTTAAGAGGTAGAGCAGCAAACACTTCCAAGCTACCCGGAGGATTACCGATGAAGACCTTGAGTATTGCCACTGCCCTTTTCACCAGCCTGCTTGCGACTGGAGCAATGGCCAATCAGGAAGCCATGCAGGACGACGAAGACCTTGGCTTGTCAAGCACCGCCCAGGGCAGCGCAATGAATGAAAACCACCAGCGCGCCAATACGGCGAACATCAATAATGACCCTAAGACCCTCAAGCAGAAGATGGAAAACGAGGTGCAAGACGACTGGCGCGGCGATGCCGAG
Source organism: Pseudomonas sp. NPDC047961 (assembly GCF_050272435.1). Classification (NCBI taxonomy): domain Bacteria; kingdom Pseudomonadati; phylum Pseudomonadota; class Gammaproteobacteria; order Pseudomonadales; family Pseudomonadaceae; genus Pseudomonas; species Pseudomonas sp. NPDC047961. The sequence continues at coordinate 296,304 of NZ_JBNNMD010000001.1, forward strand.
GAGCGCCGCGAGGCAGACGTCAGCAAGCCGGAACAGCGCTGATCACAAATGGGGTCAGAGTTCGAGGGGATAAGGCTGCACCAGCGCCTTGCCATACCCCTCGACAAACTCGCCCGGCATGCGCTTGGGCTTGCCGGTAGACAACTGAATGCAGACGAAGGTGGTTTGCGCGCGTAGCAGCGTCACCCCGTCCGCCGGCCGGATCAGCTGGAAATTACGTTTCATCTTCAGTCGCTGATCGGAGTCCACGATCCAAGTGCCGAGCTGCAATTGATCGCCCTGATACGCAGCAGCCAAGTAGTCGATTTCGTGTCGCAGTACCGCCATCGCTCGATCAAGCCTGCGGTAGTCGCCCAGCCCAAGCCCCAGATACTGCGAATGCTGCCAGGCGCAAGTTTCCAGCCAAGTCACATAAACCGCATTGTTTGCGTGGCCGAGCTCGTCGATATGCTCGGATTGCACGTCAATATCGATGACGAATGAGTCAGCCTGGTCCCAGATCATGCGTACCCTCGCTGTGCAGTGCGCCGCAGATGCGGCCGAATCGCCTATTGGAAGCCACCCGCCGCCCGATTGTCACGCATGCGGGCCGCATCTATGGCCCACCATTCAGCATGCCAGACCATGTCGCCCTGATGACGGCGCTCAAATTGCGGGCAAAACAAAAAGGGTCATTTCGTTAGAAATGACCCTTTGATGCCCAAAACGGGCAAAAAAAATGGCGTCCCCTAGGGGACTCGAACCCCTGTTACCGCCGTGAAAGGGCGGTGTCCTAGGCCACTAGACGAAGGGGACGAAACCTTCGATGAACAGACCGTAACCGCCACGACCTGTCGTGGATTGGTGGAGCTAGACGGGATCGAACCGTCGACCTCTTGCATGCCATGCAAGCGCTCTCCCAGCTGAGCTATAGCCCCGGATTTAATGTCTCTCGACTCGCCCCGCTCTCGCGTTGCGATTTTGAATAATGGCGTCCCCTAGGGGACTCGAACCCCTGTTACCGCCGTGAAAGGGCGGTGTCCTAGGCCACTAGACGAAGGGGACGCAAAGCCCTTCAAAGGCAACCGGCGTGAACCGGTGTGGCAATCGAGATTGGTGGAGCTAGACGGGATCGAACCGTCGACCTCTTGCATGCCATGCAAGCGCTCTCCCAGCTGAGCTATAGCCCCATCTCGAGGACGGGGCGCATATTAGGTGCGGCCTCTCGGAGTGTCAACGATATTTTTGCCTGACCCCGAAGATTTTTTGGCATCAGAACAAATACTTACCGGCGACGAGTGGCAAACGCTGGACGGCTGCGGGACGGCGCCAACCGCGTCCCGAGAAGCCATCGCGGATCAAGCCATCGCGGCGAAGAGCTTTTCCCACTCTTTCACTTCTTTCTTCGAAGCGCCGCCCAACAGCTCCAACGCCTGGCGCAGACGGAAGCGGGTCAGGTCGGGCCCGATGATCTCCATGGCGTCGAGCACCGACACGGAGCTGGCCTGGCCGGTGATCGAGGCGAACATCAAGGGCATGACATCGCGCAGCTTCAATTCGAGATGCGCCCCAACCGCCTGGATGCATTCGGTGATGCGTTCCTTGTCCCACTGTCGCAAGGCTTCCAGCTTCCACAGCGTCAGCTGCAATACCTGACGGACCTGAGTGGCATCGAGCTTCTTGTGCTCGAACAATGCTGGATCAAGGTTCAGCGCGCCGGAAAAGAAGAAGCCAGCCAATGGCGCGATCTGGCTGAAGATCTCGACGCGCTGCTGCACGTGGGGCGCGATCTTCATCATGTACTCGGGGTTGAACGCCCATCTCTGCACCTCGGCTGCGAACTGCTCGACTGGTAGCTCGCGCAGCCACTGGCCGTTGAGCCAGGACAGCTTTTCGACATCGAAGATCGGTCCACCCAGCGAGACGCGATTGATGTCGAAGTGTTCGATCATTTCCGCGAGCGTGAATTTCTCGCGCTCGTCCGGCATCGACCAGCCCATGCGGCCCAGGTAGTTGAGCATCGCCTCGGGCATAAAACCCATGCGCTCGTAGAAGGTCACCGAAGTGGGATTCTTGCGCTTGGAAAGCTTGCTCTTGTCCGGGTTGCGCAGCAGTGGCATGTAGCAGAGCTGTGGCTGTTCCCAACCGAAATATTCGTAGAGTTTGATCAGCTTTGGCGCCGACGGCAGCCATTCCTCGCCGCGCAGCACATGGGTGATGCCCATCAGATGGTCGTCGACGACATTGGCCAGGAAGTAGGTCGGCAGGCCATCAGCCTTCATCAGTACCTGCATGTCCATGCGATCCCAGCTGATTTCGACCGTGCCGCGGAGCATGTCGTTGACCTGGCATATGCCCTCGCTTGGCACCTTCATGCGGATCACGTGCGACTCGCCCGCCGCAATGCGCTGCTGCGCGGTTTCGGCCGGGATGTGCATGCAATGCCCGTCGTAGCGCGGCGTTTCCTTGTTGGCCATCTGCTCGGCACGCACCTGATCCAGGCGCTCGGCACTGCAGAAGCACGGGAACGCATGTCCCTTGGCGACCAACTCGTCCGAATACTTCTTGTAGATCTCGCCGCGCTCGCTCTGCCGATACGGACCGTGTGGACCGCCCACGTCCGGGCCTTCGTCCCACTCGATGCCCAACCAACGCAGCGCGTCATAGATCTGCTGTTCCGACTCGCGCGTGGAGCGCAACTGGTCGGTGTCCTCAATGCGCAGGATGAACTGGCCGCCGTGCTGGCGTGCGAAGCAGAGATTGAACAGCGCGATATACGCGGTGCCGACATGCGGATCGCCGGTAGGGGATGGTGCGATACGGGTGCGAACGGTGGTCATGATGTTCTCGAATCAAGGCACAGGAAGACACGGCAGCTGCGATAGCCGGTTCGGCCGGCTGAGTCAGCGCGTGTAAAGGCGCGATGTTAACAGGCGCGCATCCACCGGCTCCACCAGACGGCCTTCCGCAACTGGCAACGACTGCATCAGAAAATCAAGAAACGCCTTGACCTTCATCGCCTGAAAACGTCGCGAGGGATACACCGCGTACACCTCGCCGATCGGCAGATCGACATCTGGAAGAAGCTCGACCAGATGACCTTCACGCACCTCCTGGTCGGTGATCATGGTCGGTAGCGCCGCGATGCCCGCGCCGGCCAGTGCAGCCTCGCGGGCAAAGGTGATGTTGTTGCAGGTCAGCACTCGGCGGCAGCTGACGTTCTGTTCGAGGATCGGCCAGTAGCGTACCGGGTCGCGCGACAAAGTGATCGCGCGGTGGCTGGCGAGATCCTCCGCCCGAGTGGGCACGCCATGCTGGGCCAGATATTCCGGACTGGCGCAGAGTCTCCGCCGGGTCTCGAAGAGCTTGCGCCCGATCAAACTGGAGTCCTGGGGTTGTCCCACCGAGATGACGATGTCGACACCCTCCTCTACCGGGTCGACGTGCCTCGATGCCAGTTCCACTTCGGCATTGATCTCCGGATACAAGCGCATGAAATCACCCAGCACTCGACCCAGGATCCACTGACCGAATTCGATCGGCGCGGAGATTCGCAGCAGCCCGGCTGGCGCCTGCTGCAATTGCATGACGGCCTGCTCGGCTTCGGCGAAATCGACCATGATCTGCCGACAGCGCTCGTAGTAGGCCTGCCCCACTTCGGTCAGCCGCAAGCGGCGCGTGGTGCGGTTGATCAACCGCACGCCTAACCGCTCTTCGAGCTGGACGATACGACGGCTTACCGTTGACTTCTGCATGGCCAGGCTCGAGGCCGCCTGGGTAAAACTGTGGCACTCGACCACACGAGTGAAGATCAGCGCGTCATCCAAACCCATTGCATTGTTCCGTATTTGCAACAAAGTTTCGCAATTGTAACGGGTTATTACTCAAGCGGAACGCTGCTAGATTGCCCGGCTAACTCCGCCAACGAGCGACCCCATGCCCGCCCAGCTGAAACGCCGATTGATCATCTTCGTTGCCCTTGTACTGCTGATTGCAGCCGGGTTCTTCGCTCAGTGGTATTTCGCTGGTCGTCATTACGAACACACCGACAACGCCTATGTACAAGGTGAAATCACACGGATTTCCAGCCAGCTCGCCGCGCGTATCGAACAGGTCCACGTGCAGGATAATCAGCATGTGCAACCAGGTGATTTGCTGGTCAGCCTTGAACCAGGCGACTTCCGCCTCGCCCTGGAACAGGCCAGGGCCAACCTGGCGATTCGTGAAGCTGAACTCACCCAGGCACGCAGCCGCCTGGCGCAGCAGAGCAGCCTGATAGCCGCCAGCCAGGCATCGGTTGGCGCGGCTCAGGCAAATCTCGAACGCAGCCAGACGGATCTGTCGCGCGTCGAAGCGCTACGAAAGCCCGGCTTCATCTCGGAAGAACGCGTCACCACGCTGTCTGCCGACGCAAAGGTCGCCCGCTCGCAGCGACAGAAAGCCGAAGCCGACCTGGCAGCGCAACGCCAGCAGGTCGACGCGTTGGAAGCGGACGTCAAACGTCTGGACGCGCAAATTGGCAGCGCTCGAGCCGAAATCGAGCAAGCCGAGCTGAACCTGGGCCGTACGGAAATTCGCTCGCCGATCAGCGGGATCGTCGGGCAGCGTTCGGCGCGCAACGGCCAATACGTGCCGGTCGGTGCCTACCTGATGTCGATCGTTCCCGACGAGGAAATCTGGGTGCAGGCCAATTTCAAGGAAACCCAGATCGGCCGGATGCAGGTTGGACAAAACGCCGAACTGACCTTCGACACCTACCCTGACACGCCCATCGATGCCCGCGTCGAAAGCCTGTTCCCCGCCTCCGGCGCGCAGTTCAGCCTGCTGCCCCCGGACAATGCCACCGGTAACTTCACCAAGGTGGTGCAGCGCATTCCGGTCAAGCTGACCTTTGCCAGCGATAACCCGCTAAAGGGCCGTATCCGCCCCGGCATGTCGGTGGACGTGAAGATCGACATCCGTGGCCGCTGATGCCCTGATCCGGCCGGTCGGCGAGCCTAGCCGACGCGACTGGATTGCTGTGATGAGCGCCATGCTTGGCGCCTTCATGGCGGTACTGGATATCCAGATCACCAACTCTTCGCTGAAGGACATCCAGGGCGCGTTGTCCGCCACGCTGGAGGAAGGCTCCTGGATCTCCACCTCCTATCTGGTAGCGGAAATCATCATGATTCCGCTCACCGCCTGGCTGGTGCAGCTGCTCTCTGCGCGGCGCCTGGCGGTCTGGGTATCGATCGGTTTTCTGATCTCGTCATTGCTCTGTTCCTTTGCCTGGAACCTGGAAAGCATGATCGTGTTTCGCGCACTACAGGGTTTCACCGGCGGCGCGCTGATCCCGCTGGCCTTCACCCTGACGCTGATCAAGCTGCCGGACCATCATCGCGCCAAGGGCATGGCGCTGTTCGCTATCACCGCGACCTTTGCCCCCTCGATCGGGCCCACGCTGGGCGGCTGGCTCACCGAAAGCTGGGGTTGGGAATACATCTTCTACATCAACGTGCCGCCCGGGCTGCTGATGATCGCGGGCCTGCTGTACGGTCTGGAGAAAAAGCCGCCGCACTGGGAACTGCTCAAAAGCACGGACTATGCGGGCATCGTCACGCTGGCGATGGGGCTGGGATGCCTGCAGGTGTTTCTCGAAGAAGGACATCGCAAGGACTGGCTAGAATCGACCCTGATCGTCCAGCTGGGCTCGGTGACAGTGGTCAGTCTGATTCTTTTTGTGATCCTGCAGCTGTCGCGGCCCAACCCGCTGATCAACTTGGGAATCCTGCGTGAGCGCAACTTCGGCCTGACCAGCATCGCCAGCCTGGGCATGGGGCTCGGGCTTTATGGATCGATCTATCTGCTACCGCTGTACCTGGCGCAGATCCAGAACTACAACGCGCTGCAGATCGGCCAGGTCATCATGTGGATGGGCATTCCGCAGCTGTTCCTGATTCCACTGGTGCCCAAGCTGATGAAGATTATTCCGCCAAAGCTGTTATGCGCGGCAGGCTTCGCGCTGTTCGGCATCTCCAGCTTTGCCTCCGGCGCACTCAATCCGGACTTTGGCGGCGACCAGTTCCATCCGATCCAGATCATCCGAGCGCTCGGCCAACCAATGATCATGGTCACCATCTCGTTGATCGCCACGGCCTACATCCAGCCGCAGGATGCCGGCTCAGCGTCCAGCCTGTTCAACATTCTGCGCAACCTCGGCGGCGCGATTGGCATCGCTTTGTTGGCGACGCTGCTGGACAGTCGCGCGAATATCTATTTTGACTATCTGCGCGAGTCGGTGGTGCCGAGCAACCCTGCTGTTGCGGAGCGGCTGAGCGCCCTGACTCAGCAGCTGGGCAGCGAGCAAGCCGCACTGGGGCGGATCAGCGAGATCACCCATCAGCAGGCGATGATCATGGCGTACAACGATGCCTTCCACTTCGTCGGCATCGCGCTAGCAGTCAGCATGGTTGCTGTGCTGCTGACGCGGCGGCTGCCTGACGACATCAAAGGTGGCGCGGCCCACTGAGGCCGGAAAGTGGTATTTCGCCAAGCGTCTCGGGTGAAACTCGCCCTTACAGGACCGAGCGGCTTACGGGTCCCGCAATGTAGAGTCGAGTTATTCGCCCGAGTCGCCATGCGACGCACCGAAAGCATCAAACTTGCAGCAACCTCTCGCGTAGCTTGTGAATCTCGTCGCGCGTCTGCGCGGCGGCTTCGAATTCCAGATCGCGCGCATAGGCGAGCATCTTTTCTTCCAGCTGGCGAATCCGTTTGGTGATCTCGCTCGGTGAACGGAGTTCGTTCTCGTAGCGCGCCGCTTCTTCCGCCGCCTTGGCTTCGCCGCGACGCTTCTTGCTGCGCGAACCCGGCACGGTAGCGCCTTCCAGAATGTCCTGAACATCCTTGAACACACCCTGCGGGACGATACCGTTGGCTTCGTTGAAGGCGATTTGCTTGTTACGCCGGCGCTCGGTTTCGCCGATGGCCCGCTCCATCGAGCCGGTTATTCTGTCGGCATACAAAATGGCCCGGCCGTTGAGATTACGCGCCGCACGGCCGATGGTCTGGATCAGCGAGCGCTCGGAGCGCAGGAAGCCTTCCTTGTCCGCATCGAGGATCGCCACCAGCGACACCTCGGGCATGTCCAATCCCTCACGCAGCAGGTTGATGCCTACCAGGACGTCGAACACGCCCAGGCGCAGGTCACGGATGATCTCGACCCGCTCCACGGTATCGATATCCGAGTGCAGGTAGCGCACCCGCGCGCCGTGATCGCCTAGATAGTCGGTGAGGTCTTCAGCCATTCGCTTGGTCAGCGTCGTGACCAGCACACGCTCTTCCTTGACCACACACTTGTTGATTTCCGAAAGCAGATCGTCGACCTGCGTCAGCGCTGGGCGTATCTCGATCTGAGGGTCGACCAGTCCGGTAGGCCTTACCAGCTGTTCGATCACTCGCCCCGCATGCTCAGCCTCGTAAGGTCCAGGCGTCGCCGAGACGAAGATCGTCTGTGGGCTGATCGCCTCCCACTCATCGAAACGCATCGGCCGGTTATCCAGCGCCGATGGCAGACGGAAGCCGTACTCGACCAGCGTCTCCTTGCGTGATCGGTCGCCTTTGTACATGGCACCGACCTGCGGAACGCTCACGTGGGACTCGTCGATAACCAGCAGCGCGTCGGCTGGCAGATAGTCATAAAGCGTCGGTGGAGCCTCGCCAGAATCGCGCCCGGACAAATAGCGCGAGTAGTTCTCGATGCCGTTGCAATAGCCCAGCTCCATGATCATTTCCAGATCGAAACGGGTGCGTTGCTCGAGTCGCTGCGCCTCCACCAGCTTGTTGTTGCTGCGCAGGTAATCGAGGCGATCCTTGAGCTCCACCTTGATGTTCTCGATGGCATCCAGCAGGGTCTCCCGCGGCGTCACGTAGTGACTCTTGGGATAGAAGGTGAAGCGCGGCAGCTTGCGGATTACCTCGCCGGTCAAGGGATCGAAGGCAGACAGGCTTTCCACTTCGTCATCGAACAGCTCGATGCGCACCGCTTCCAGGTCCGATTCGGCCGGATAGACATCGATCACATCGCCACGCACGCGAAAGGTCGCACGGGCGAAATCCATTTCATTGCGGGTGTACTGCAGCCCGGTGAGTCTGCGCAGCAGCTCACGCTGGTCCAGGCGATCGCCTCGATCGATGTGGAGCACCATTTTCAGGTAGGTTTCGGGGCTACCCAAGCCGTAGATGCACGAAACAGTAGTGACGATGATCGCGTCCGACCGCTCCAGCAAAGCCTTGGTCGCCGACAGCCGCATCTGCTCGATGTGATCGTTGATCGAAGCATCCTTCTCGATGAAGGTATCGGACGACGGCACATAGGCTTCCGGCTGGTAGTAATCGTAGTAGGAGACGAAATACTCAACCGCGTTGTTCGGGAAGAACGCCTTGAACTCCCCATAGAGCTGAGCTGCAAGCGTCTTGTTTGGCGCAAGCACCAGCGTGGGCCGCTGCACGTGGGCGATCACGTTGGCGATGCTGAAGGTCTTGCCCGACCCTGTTACACCGAGCAACGTCTGGTGCGACAAGCCGGCCTCGATGCCTTCGATCATCTGCCGAATGGCTTCAGGCTGGTCTCCGGCTGGCTTGAAGCGCGTGACCAATTCGAACTGCGACATATCGACCTCTTCAGATAGCGAGACGACTCGAAAATGAATATTCGAGCCGCTATGGCGGTGTTTCCAGACGTGCAACGTGCTACTGGCGACGCGGCGCGCAGCAACCACAACCCCTTTCAATGCGGGCTCGCCCAGCGATATCAAGTGTTCGGGCGACGAGCAGGCAAAGCCACGAAAACTCGCGGCCTCCGCTGGGCTTAAACCGGCAGAAAAACCGCCCTAGCATATCGCGGCACAGGGCCAGTCCCGTTATACTCTTGCCCCGTTTGCGCACCGCCCTCAGCGCGAAGCGAGGGTGCTGCATCAGTCACCTCCTCTCTTCGAGCCTCCCCATCATGAGTTTGTTCTCCGCTGTCGAAATGGCGCCGCGCGATCCGATCCTCGGCCTCAATGAAGCCTTCAATGCCGACACTCGGCAGAACAAGGTCAACCTGGGGGTGGGCGTCTACTACAACGAAGAAGGTCGAATTCCTCTGCTGCGCGCTGTGGCCGCCGCCGAGATGGCGCGTCTGGAGCTGAATGCACCGCGCGGCTATCTGCCCATCGAGGGCATCGCCAGTTATGACATGGCTGTACAGGGCTTGCTGTTCGGTGCCGACTCGTCGCTGGTTGCCGATGGCCGCGTGGTTACTACGCAGGCGCTGGGCGGCACTGGCGCGCTGAAGATCGGCGCGGATTTCCTCAAGCGCATGCTGCCCGATGCGGTCGTCGCCATCACCAATCCAAGCTGGGAAAACCACCGCGCACTGTTCGAGGCTGCCGGCTTTCCCGTGCAGAACTATAGCTATTACGACGCGGCCAGCCATGGCATCGACCGCGCCGGCATGCTTGAAGACCTGAAAAACCTGCCGCCCCGCTCGATCGTTGTGCTGCACGCCTGCTGCCACAACCCGACCGGCGTCGACCTGCAGCCGGAGGACTGGAAGCAGATCCTCGAAGTGCTGCGCGCCAATGATCACGTGCCGTTTATCGACATCGCCTATCAGGGCTTCGGTGACAACATCGAGGAGGATGCCGCTGCCGTGCGCCTGTTCGCCGACTCAGGCATGAGCTTCTTTGTATCGAGCTCCTTCTCCAAGTCATTCTCGCTATATGGCGAGCGCGTCGGCGCGCTGTCGATGGTGACCCAGAACCGCGACGAGTCGGCCCGAGTCCTGTCACAGATCAAGCGCGTGATCCGCACCAACTATTCCAACCCGCCAACCCATGGCGCGACCGTGGTTTCTGCCGTGCTCAACAGCCCTGAGCTGCGCGCCATGTGGGAAACCGAGCTGGGCGAGATGCGCACACGCATCCAGGACATGCGTCTGACCATGGTTCGACAGCTGGCTGAAAAAGGCGCCAAGCAGGATTTCAGCTTTGTCGCCAAGCAACGCGGGATGTTCTCCTACTCAGGCCTGACCGCCGCCCAGGTCGAGCGCCTGCGCGTCGAATTCGGCGTCTATGCGATCGGCACCGGGCGCATCTGTGCCGCAGCACTGAACCACAGCAATCTCGACCACGTGACTGACGCGATCGTGCAGGTTCTCTGAGCTGCCGAGGGTTGACTTCCCCTTAGTTATCATTAGGATACGCACCGCTGTTCCGCGATAGCTCAGTCGGTAGAGCAAATGACTGTTAATCATTGGGTCCCTGGTTCGAGTCCAGGTCGCGGAGCCAACTTCAAAGCCTCAGGTGAAAATCTGGGGCTTTTTTGTTTCCGTCGGACTCTCATCAGGGACCATGTCCCAGGTGATTCGCTTCGCTCACCCCTTCGGGGCCGCGCTGAAGCGCGTTCTGCTGCGCAGTCGAGTCCAGGTCGCGGAGCCAACTTCAAAGCCTCAGACCAGTGCCCGGGCTTTACTTTGTAGCCGCTAACCTCCCACGCCCCATCAACAACGGTCTGTAGGAGCTCGCTTGCTGGCGAACCGAACACAGCCGTTATGCCGAACCGCATCACCACTGGTCGCGAGCAAGCTCGCTCCTACAATGCGTACTCGGCGAACCAATTCTCACGCAAAGCTGACACTGGAAACTAAAACGCCCCGCATGTGCGGGGCGTTTGGAACGCAAGGATCTGTTATTCCTTGGCAGCCTCGACAGCCTCTTCGACAGCTTCCGGTGGAGGCGTCGCTTCACCCTCTTCACCCTTGATGCCTAGAAGCTCAAGGTCGAAGACCAGAACGGAGTTGGCAGGAATCAGCGGGCTCGGGCTCTGCTCGCCATAGGCGAGTTCGCTCGGGATATACAGCTTGTACTTTTCGCCGACATGCATCAGTTGCAGCCCTTCGACCCAGCCTGGAATCACGCCGCTGACAGGAAGATCGATTGGGGTGCCACGCTTGATCGAGCTATCGAAGACCGTGCCGTCAGTCAGGCTGCCTTCGTAGTGGACAGTGACGACATCGTCCGGACCCGGCTGGGCGCCGTCGGCCTCTTTGATCACTTCGTACTGCAGGCCAGATTCGGTGGTCTTAACGCCTTCACGCTTGGCGTTTTCTTCCAAGAATTTCTTGCCAGCGGCGACGGATTCCTTGTTCATCTCGACCATGCGCTCTTCGGCACGAGTCTGCAGATAAGCGAAGGCTTCCATCAGCTCTTCATCGGTCAGCTTCTGATCTTTCTTGCCGATAGCATCATCGATGCCTTGCGCGACGGCCGTCGAATCCAGATCAGCCAAGCCTTCCTGTGCCAGGCTCTTGCCCATATTCAGGCCGATGCCATAGGAGGCTTTCTGCGCTGGCGTTTCCAGCTTAGCGCTGGTTTCCGAATCACAGCCCGCCAGGACCAGGCCAACCAGAGCTATCGCCGACGCCAAACGTTGAGGTCTCATTCTGTTTCCTTATTACCCAAGAAGTGGTGCAAAAACATTGCCGGAGCTTAGCAGCGAGCTCGGACAGTGGCTACCGAGCACACCGCGCTAATAGGTAAAGACAGTGAAAAGTACAGAAGTGCCGCACGAAACGGCGAAACAGGCGGAAGTGAAATTCGAGGCAAAAAAAAGCGACCCTAAGGTCGCTTTTTTCGGACCATCAAGGCGTTCAGTGGTCCTTGATGGCAAATATGGCGCAGCGGACGGGACTCGAACCCGCGACCCCCGGCGTGACAGGCCGGTATTCTAACCGACTGAACTACCGCTGCGCTAAACCTCGAGTGGTGGGTGATGACGGGATCGAACCGCCGACCCTCTGCTTGTAAGGCAGATGCTCTCCCAGCTGAGCTAATCACCCGTTTGCTCTCGAAGTGGGGCGCATTCTAGAGAGGGATCTGGACCTTGGCAACCCCCTTTTGAAAAAAAAATTGAAGAACTTACAAAGACTTAGGAAACCCTCTGTTTAAGCCCTGTTTTTGTGGTTTCCATCGGCATTGCCCTTGCGCAGGGTTGGCCTGCGTTCGCCGGAGGGGAATAATGCGCGCTTTGCTTTTACCGGAGTTTCAAATCGCCATGTGGTTTCGCAACCTGCTCGTCTACCGTCTCACCCAGAACGTCCCTTTCGATGTCGAGACACTTGAAGCTGCATTGGCCGCCAAGCCCGCGCGCCCCTGCGCCAGCCAGGAACTGAGCACCTACGGTTTCGTCGCCCCCTTTGGCAAAGGCGAAGATGCTCCGCTGGTGCATGCCAGCCAGGGCTTCTTGCTGATCTCCACGCGCAAGGAAGAGCGCATCCTGCCCGGCAGCGTGGTTAAGGACGCACTGAAGGAAAAGGTCGACGAGATCGAAAACGAGCAAATGCGCAAGGTCTACAAGAAAGAGCGCGAGCAGTTGAAGGACGACATCATCCAAGCCTTCCTGCCGCGCGCCTTCATCCGCAAGTCCGGCACCTTCGCCGCCATCGCGCCGGAACAAGGCTTGATCCTGGTCGACGCTTCCAGCCCCAAGCGCGCCGAAGACCTTCTTTCCACACTGCGTGAAGCCATTGGTTCGCTGCCGGTTCGCCCGCTGACTGTGAAAATTGCCCCTTCGGCCACCATGACCGACTGGGTCAAGACGCAGAAAGCCGCGGACGACTTCTTCGTCCTCGACGAGTGCGAGCTGCGCGACACCCATGAAGATGGCGGCGTCGTGCGCTGCAAGCGCCAGGACCTGACCAGCGACGAAATCCAGCAACACCTGGAAGTCGGCAAGCAGGTCACGCAACTGTCGCTGGGCTGGCAGGACAAGCTGTCCTTCGTGCTTGATGACAAGATGGTGATTAAGCGCCTGCGCTTCGAAGAGCTGTTGCAGGACCAGGCCGAACAGGACGGAGGTGATGACGACCTCGGCCAGCAGGACGCCAGCTTCCTGCTGATGATGCTGACCTTTAAAGAGTTCCTTCCCGCACTGTTCGAAGCCCTGGGTGGAGAGGAGATCCCGCAAGGCATCTAAACTGCCTCAGCGCCGGCAGTTGATGCTGACGGCGCTCCTTCCATAACCACAAGGTAAGTCCGATGCGCGCCCTCGCCTCCCTCAGCCGCTTTGTCGGCAATACCTTCGCCCTCTGGGTCCTGCTGTTCGCCGTTCTCGCTTTCTTCCAGCCCAGCTGGTTCCTGCCCGCCACCGCCTGGATCGTGCCACTGCTGGGGCTGATCATGTTCGGCATGGGCCTGACGCTGAAAACCGCCGATTTCGCTGAAGTTGCCCGACGTCCACTCTGGGTCGCGCTGGGTGTCGGCGCGCAATTTCTGATCATGCCTGCTCTCGCCTGGGGGCTCTGCACCTTGCTGGGCTTGCCGGCGGAAATCGCTGTCGGCGTGATTCTCGTCGGCTGCTGTCCGGGCGGTACCGCCTCGAACGTGATCGCCTGGTTTTCCCGTGGTGACGTCGCGCTGTCAGTCGCGATCACCGCCGTGACCACACTGCTCGCCCCGTTGGTAACGCCGGCATTGATCTGGCTACTGGCTTCGGCCTGGCTGCCGGTCAACTTTGGCGCGCTGTTCATGTCCATCGTGCAGATTGTTCTACTGCCTATTGCCCTCGGCCTGATCGCACGCCGTTTTCTGGGCAACCGGGTGCATCAGGTTGTCGATATCCTGCCGCTGGTTTCGGTAGTCAGCATCGTGATCATCGTCGCCGCCGTGGTTGCCGCCAGCCAGGCGAAGATCGCCGAGTCTGGTCTGTTGATCATGGCGGTTGTGGTGCTGCACAACAGCCTTGGCCTCGGCATCGGCTACCTGGTCGGACGACTGTTCGGCCTGCCACTGGCGCAGCGCAAAACCCTTTCGATCGAAGTAGGCATGCAGAACTCGGGGCTCGGCGCAGCTCTGGCCAGTGCGCACTTCTCACCACTTGCAGCAGTGCCCAGCGCGCTGTTCAGTGTCTGGCACAACCTGTCCGGTGCACTGCTGGCGACGGTCTATCGGAGGATGAAAGACGACGGCCCGGACGCGCGCTGACGCGGCCGCCGGTCCGGCGCTCTTGCCCGGACCGGCTCGCTGTGGACAATAACGCCCGCTGAGGACGACCTCAGGCTGTACACACTCACCGGGGACGGCCCCGCCTAATTACCGTCCTGTCGAGGTGCGTATGTCCTGGGTCATTCTGTTTTTTGCCGGTCTGTTCGAGATTGGCTGGGCCGTTGGGCTGAAGTTCACCGAGGGATTCACCCGCCCTCTTCCCACATTGCTTACTGTCGCTGCGATGGCCGCCAGCCTGGGCCTGCTGGGGCTTGCCATGAAGGATTTGCCGCTGGGCACCGCCTACGCCGTCTGGACTGGAGTCGGTGCAGTGGGAACGGTGATCGCCGGCATCGTCTTGTTCGGGGAATCGATGAGCCTGTTTCGCCTCGGCAGCGTGCTATTGATCTGCACCGGACTGCTTGGTCTGAAGCTCAGTCATTGAAGCAGCATGACAGCTGGCCGACCGCCAGCTGTCATGTGCGATTAGCTAAATACCGCGCTCAGCCGAACAGTGCCGGCTCCCGATAGTGCCGGTCACAAGCCTGACCATCGGCCCGGAACAGGTGGCATTTGTTGGCCACCAGCCCCGTTGCGTAGGCCTGACCCACCGCCACGCGGCGGTTACCGTCACTGGCAACCGCCACCATCTCGTCCACGCCTTCGAAGTTCAGATGCAGCAGATTGTGGTCGCCGAGGCGCTCGGCCACTGCAATTTCGCCATGGAAGACAAAATCAGCCTGCTCGGGGTCAACGAAATGTTCTGGCCGGACGCCCAGGGTCAGGGCATCGCCTGGAGCAACCTGACTGCCATCGACGGGTAGCCGTAACGCGCTGCCCCCTGGCATCGCGACCTCCACCGACTCCGCATCGGCGCGTATCACCTCTACCGGCAGGAAATTCATTTGCGGTGAACCGATGAAGCCCGCTACGAACTGGTTCTTCGGATAGTGATACAGCTCCAGCGGCGGCCCGACCTGAGCGATGCGGCCGGCGTTGAGCACGACGATCTTATCCGCCAGCGTCATGGCTTCGACCTGATCGTGCGTGACATAGATCATCGTGGACTGCAGTCGCTGGTGCAGGCGCGAGATCTCGATACGCATCTGCACGCGGAGAAAAGCGTCGAGGTTCGACAACGGCTCGTCGAACAGAAATACCTTCGGTTCCCGCACCATGGTCCGGCCGATGGCGACGCGCTGGCGCTGGCCGCCGGACAGATCCTTGGGTTTGCGATCAAGCATCTGATCGAGCTGAAGAATTTTCGCCACCGAGTCGACGCGACGCTTGATTTCGGCCTTGTCGATCTTCGCCAGCTTCAGACCGAACGCCATGTTTTCCGCGACATTCATATGCGGGTAGAGCGCATAGGACTGGAACACCATGCCCACTGAACGATCCATAGGCGGCAGCTCATTGACCCGCTCGCCATCGATGCGCAGCTCCCCGTCCGTGATGTCTTCCAACCCGGCAATCAGTCGCAACAGTGTCGACTTGCCACAACCGGACGGGCCCACGAACACCACAAATTCGCCGTCAGCAATATCCAGATCGATATTGCGGGTGATAGGGACGTCATCAAAGCTCTTGCAGATATTCCGCAGGGTTACGCTGGCCATTATTGTTGTTCTCCTTCAAACAGCCGCCACGACGCATCGCGGCAAGCGAAACGGGCGACAGCAACCCGGTTGAGACGGACCAGATGCCCGTCTCAACCGACTCGCTCAGCCAAGCCGGCGCGCAAATCCGAATCCATGCGCCGGCAAATGTACGCCGTGCCCCTCGAAAACGGCTGATGCCGAGGGCACGTCGAGGCCTTCGACCGGAGCCGACAGATCAAAGTGCCGTGCGCTATCGCCCATATTGAACAGACATACCCAAACCTCATCGTCCAGGCGGCGCTCGTACACCAGCAGCGCATCGTCATGGTAAACGGTGCGCATACTGCCTTCGATCAACAAGCGCTGGTCCTGACGCCATGCAAGAAACCGGCGATAGATGTTGAGCATCGAATTCGGGTCCTGCTCCTGGGCGGCCACTGACATTGGCAAGTGACGATCGGCCATCGGCAACCAGGGCTGCTCTCGGCTGAAGCCACCGTGCAGGTCCTGATCATGCCAGGGCATCGGCGTGCGGCAACCGTCGCGGCCCTTGAATTCTGGCCAGAAGCGAATGCCGTAAGGATCGACCAGTTGCTCGAACTGCAGCTCGGCCTCATCCAGCCCCAGCTCCTCGCCCTGATAAAGGCACACGCTGCCGCGCATGGTCAGTAGCATCGCCATGAACATGCGGCCGCGCGCCAGATCCGGCTGATTGGCGAGCGCCCAGCGGCTCATGACCCGCACCACATCGTGGTTGCCGATGGACCAGCACGGCCAGCCGTCTACCAACTCGCGTTCCACGCAGTCGATGGTGTGCCGCAGAAAACCCGGGCTGCACTGTTCGGTCAGCAAATCGAAGGAGTACGCCATGTGCAGCGTGTCGCTGCCTCCCGTGTAAGCGGCCATGGTGCTCAACGAATGGTCGCAACCGATTTCGGCCACCGTGGCGCTGCCCGGATAGCGTTCCAGCAACTGGCGAATACGCCGCAGGAAGTCGAGGTTTTCCGGCTGGGTCTTGTCGTACACGTGCTTCTGGAAGGCATAAGGATTGTCGGCGCGAACGCCGATGCTGCCTTCGCGAATGTCATGGTTCGGCGGGTTGTCCCGCAGTTCACGGTCGTGGAAATAGAAGTTCGCCGCGTCCAGACGGAAGCCGTCAACGCCGAGTTTCAACCAGAACTCCATGTCCTCGAGCAGCTGTTGCTGCACCGCTTCACAATGGAAGTTGAGGTCCGGCTGGCTGGAGAGGAAGTTGTGCAGGTAGTACTGCTTGCGGCGGCTGTCCCAGGTCCAGGCGGCACCGCCGAAGACCGACAGCCAATTGTTGGGCACGGTGCCGTCATCTTTCGGATCGGCCCAGACGTACCAGTCGGCTTTGTCGTTGTCGCGGCTCGAGCGGCTTTCCTTGAACCAGGCGTGCTGATCGGACGAGTGATTGAGTACCTGATCGATGAGGATGCGAATGCCACGCGCATGAGCAACGTCGATGACCTGTTTGAAGTCTTCCAGCGTGCCGAACAGCGGATCTACGCCGCGGTAATCGGACACGTCATAGCCGAAGTCCTTCATGGGCGAGGTGAAGAACGGCGACAGCCAGATGGCATCGACGTTGAGGCTGGCGATGTAGTCGATCTTCTCGACCACACCGAGCAGATCGCCGACCCCGTCGCCGTTGCTGTCGAAAAAGCTGCGCGGGTAAACCTGATATATGACGCCGCCGCGCCACCAGTCATTGCGATTCATACAACCAACCTTCGATGTTTGGGGGAACACGCCGCCACTCTAGGTGCGTCATCCCGCCGCAACATCCTCCCGGCAGCGTAATACCGAGGCGTATGGCTCGGGCGTAGAGGTGGCCTGAGCGGGGGGCGTAGAGCGGGCTGCCGGGAGTCGCATATGGCCGCCCCTGTCATTCGTCATAAAAATGTCGACAAACAAGCGAATCGACACTTATCTGTCACGAGCGGCATTTAGGATCGATGCAGTTCCAGGACTGATCCGCAGTAGCCGCCGCCCAGCAGACCTGCGCAGCCGCCCAGTCAGGAGCGACACGCATCCAAAATCCATGGAGAGATGAAATGTTCAAGTGCAAGCCCCTCGCAGCCGCCATCATCGCGATTCTGGCCACTCAGGCTCACGCCCAAGACAACAGCGCAGAACAGAATCAGAACGGTGCCGACAACATTGTCGAAGTGACTCAGACTGGTGGTCAGGACAACATTTCCTACCAGGCCCAGACCGGCGCCAGCAACGACGGCATGGTGACCCAGACTCAGGCCACGATGTCCGATGCCGTGCAGACGCAAACTGGCGACCTGAACCGCGCGGACATCGTGCAGTCCTCGACCGTGCAGAGCGAAGCCATCCAGCTGCAAAGTGGCGACAACCATGATGCGAGCATTGTCCAGAGCGACGCCACCGGCGCCACCGCTCGCCAGTACCAGGAGGGCAGTTTCAATACTGCGTACACCGAGCAGACCGCAGCTGACCTGAGCACCGCAGTCATCGACCAGGACGGCAGCGACAACTTCGCCGAATCCATCCAGAGCAACACCGAGCTGAGCGTTTCGGAACAACGCCAGATCGGCAATGACAACGTCTCGCTGGTCTGGCAGGAAAATGGCGCGCGCAACGACGGCGTGGTTAATCAGGAAGGCAACGACAACGACGCCACTGTTTATCAGATGGACGTTTCTGACTCCGTCGCTAATATCGACCAGCAGGGTGATATGCAGGTCGCGTCCGTCACCCAGGAAGGCGCCGAGCATAGCGCTGATATCCGGTCCAACGGACTGCAGAACGAAGCCTACATCGACCAGAGCGGCTCGCTGCAGACCGCGTCGATCTTCCAAGACGGCACCGCCAACAGCGCCGACATCTTCCAGGTTGGCGATAGCAACACCGCCAGCACCGAGCAGACCGGCAACAACAACTATGCCATCGTCGATCAAGACGGCAGCATGATGACTGCTTCGCTGCAGCAGAACGGGCAGTTCAACGAGGCTTACGTCACTCAGGAAGGCACCGATCAGCTGATCGAATTCGCCCAGGACGGCTCTGACAACCTGCTCACCGCCAACCAGAGCGGCAACGGCAACGAGCTGACCGGTTCCAGCTACGGCGACAACAACCGTGTGGACGTGATGCAGGGCGGCGACCTCAACGTGGCCGACATCCAGCAGATCTATGGCTCGGACAACGAAGTCAGCTTGACGCAAGCTGGCCAGGACAACATGGCGACCGTGCTTCAGGGCGGCGTAGGCAACCAGGCGATGCTGATGCAGAGCGGCATGGGCGACTCGGCAATCGTTTCGCAGATGGGCTCAGGCAACATGGCCACCGTGACTCAGCAGTAAGCAGTGCCGGCAGCCGGCCCAGCGCCGGCTGCCATTCTCACGTCTATCAGCGACTACGGGCCGGATTGCCTACGACTGTCGTCCCCGCCGCCACATCCCGAGTCACCACGCTGCCCGCTCCGATCACGGCGTCATCGCCGATGGTCACGCCCGGCAGGATGATCGCGCCACCGCCAATCCAGACGTTCTCCCCAATCACCACCGGACGGCCGAATTCCAGGCCGCTGCGGCGCTCTTCCGCGCTTCGAGGATGGTCCGCCGCGTAAATCTGCACAGCCGGGCCGATCTGAGTGCCGTTGCCGATACGCACCTCTACCACGTCGAGAATCACGCAGTTGAAATTGAAGAACACATCGTCGCCGAGGTGAATGTTGTAGCCGTAGTCGCAATGAAACGGCGGCCGGATCACAGCGCCTTCGCCGACGTTCCCGAGTAGCTCCTTCAGCAAGGCGCGGCGCACCGTCGGTGTTTCGCCGAGCGCAGCGTTGTAACGCACCATCCAGGCTTTGGCGGCGGCTTGATCGGCCTGCAATTCGGCGTCACCGGGCCGGTAGAGTTCGCCGGCGAGCATCTTCTGTTTTTCGGTCATCGGCATGTCAGGCTCCACTGGAAATGAAAATGACGCATTCGGCCTTGGACCGGCCGGATGCGCCATCGCTCGCATGCCACCCGCTATTCGCCCTGGATTTTGCTCAGCAGGCTGCGGGCCAGCTGCACGGCCTCGTTGCGATGGGTGATGTTGAGCTTCTGATACAGACTGCGGATGTGCGTTTTGATCGTCGTCGGCGCGACATTCAGGTGTTCCGCAATCTGCTCGTTGGACTGCCCCGCGTGGATCAGGCTCAGCACCTGCCACTCTCGGCGCGTCAGCGGCGAATGGCGGATCAGCTCCGGCACATCCGGGCGGTTGATGATGTCCTGAATCACCGCTTCGTCGAGGGTGATGCGGATCGCCCGGCTGAAGTCGCGCTGCTGTTGCGCCAGTTGGATCAGCCGGTCGGCGCGCTGCGCTTCGAGTTCGTCGAGCCGACGTTCATGCTGCAACGCCTTGAGCATGGCGATCAGCAGCTTACCGACGCGCAGAAAGCTGCCGATGGCACCCGTGCTGCTCGCCAGGGTCAACGCCAGCTGCAGGTTATCCAGCGCCTGCTGACGCTCTTCCCGCAGCCAGTGCAGTTGCGCAAGCAGGATGTGGTTGCGGTTCAAGTCCATGATCAAGCCGTGCTGCTCCGCATCGATTTGCAGCTGCCTGAGGATCGGCAGGGCCTTGTCCGGCTGCTTCAGCGAAAGGTGGGCTCGCGCGTGGTTGCGGCCGTTGTACTGGGCGAAGTGATTGAGGCCGCGCTCGAGGGTTGGCGCCGTCAGCAGCCATTGCTGGATCGCGGTCTTGTCCTGGGTGGAGTCCCAGTAGCTGAGCATTACCGCATGGGCATTGGCGAGCCAGTCGACATGGTAATTGTCGTCAGCGAGCATGCTCTGGATCTTGCCTATGTAGTCCGCGCAGGCGCTCTGCTGGCCGCGCGCATGGGCGATCCCGGCCAGCAGCGCGTAACACTGCAGCAGCCAGCGGTCACCGACGTCTTCAAGTATCTGGATGCCCTGCAGCGCGCACTGCTCGGCGGCATCCAGATGGTGCCACTCAAGCAGCACCTGACCACGCACGCGGTAGATGAACTCCATGATCGGGGTCGCCTGCAGGTCGGCCTGTTCGACGTACTGGATCGCCCGTTCCTGCAGCGAATAGGCCTTCTGAAGATAGCCCTGGGCAATGGCGATTTCAGAAAGCTGGCCGAGATTCCATACCACCAGGTGCGAGGCGCGAATCTCGCGGGCACGGCGTTCGGCCTCTTCATACTGCTTCTGCGCCTGCGGTAGCAGGCCCTGAACGAAATGCGCCTCGGCCAGGCCCGAGAGGGCTGCGACCTTCGAGGTGCGCATGATCAACGGCTCACGTACCAAGGCTTCCCGTGCCAGAGCGATTGCCTGCTCTTCATCACCACGGTTCATGGCGACCTGAGCGCGAACGGCGTTGAATTCGCCAACGATGCGCGCCCAGTCGTCTTCCGAACAGCTCTGCTGCAGGGCCTCTTCGCCGGCCTTGAACCAGCGCTCGACCTGATCGAACTGGTAGGAGTTCTGTGACACCCAGGCCTGCAGCAGGGTCAACAGCGGCGAGCCGGCGATAACCGCCTCCGGCAGTGTTTCCAGGCATTGCTGCAGCAGCTCAAGGCGGCCTTGACGGTAGAACTGCCGGCCGTGACGCTCCAGCACTTCGCCGACGCGGGTCGGGCAGCCGGCCTGCACCGCATGCCGCGCGGCCTCTTCCGGCAGGTTTTCCGCCATCAGCGCTTCGGCCGCACGCAGGTGCAGATCGGATAGCCGCTGAGGCTGATGGGTGCGCAGTTCGCCCAGCACAAAGGTGGCGAACAATGGGTGGTAGGCATACCACTGACGGAGGCCATCCAGCGACTGCAGGAAGAGCCCGTTACGCTCCAATTGCTCGAGCATCCCGCGAGCATTGCTGCCCTGAGTCAGTCGGTCGGCCAGTGCTGCGTTGAAGCGATCCAGCAGACAGGTCGCCTGGAGGAAATCCAGCGTGCTTGCGCCCAGATTGGCAACGACCTGCTCACGCATGTAATCGCGAATATACGGATGGCCGAGCTGCAGGTTTTCCAGAAACAGATCCATGCCACGGCCCGTCTGCACTTCCTGCAGAACCAGCTGCAATGCGCACGGCCAGCCGCCGATACGCCGGTTCAAGCGCTCGACCTGCTCGCGGTTGATCGAAACCGGCAGGCCCAGATCCAGCAGTGCCTGAACTTCGTCGGTTTCGAAGGCCAGGTGCTGAGCGTCGATGGTAAGCAGCTGATGCTTGACCCGTAGATCCGCCACGCCCAGTTCCGGCAGGCCGCGACTGCAGACCAATAGCGTCATCCAGCTCGGCATGTTGCGCAGGAAGAAGCGCAGCGCAGCGATGACTTCTGCGGTGTACAGCGTTTCGAAATCATCCAGTACCAGCAGCAGCGGTTCGTGCTCGCCCGGCAATTCGGCCAGCAGATGCGTAAGCAGCGTATCGAAAGCCTCCCTGCCCTGACCGGCCAGCAAGAGGCTGCGGGGACACCCATGCTCCAACTGAGCGTCGAGGGCGTGAAGCAGATAGCGGCCAAGCTGCAGGGGATCATTGTCGCCCGGATGCAGCTGCAACCAGGCGACACGGCCCTCGAACGCCCTTGCCCACTGGCACGCCAGGGTCGTCTTGCCGAAACCGCTCGGTGCGTGCAGCACAGCCAGCCGCACCTCGCCAAGACGCTGAAACCACTCGTCAAGGCGTGGCCGCGCCAACAGACCGCGCGGCAGCAGCGGCATGTTCAGCTTCGCCGGTATCAGCGGCAAGGGTGCAGGTATTGCGGCGTTCATGGTCGTCTCCCGTTGTTCGTTCCCTGTTCGGGTGTCGTGACGCATCGAGCTGTCCTGGGTCGATTACCCCTTTACGCCTCCGGCTGTGAGCCCGCCGACGATCCACTTCTGGCAATACAGGAACACCGCGGTGATTGGCAGTCCGGAGAGCACCGCCGCCGCAGCGAAGTCGCCCCAGAGGTAGTTCTGGTCGTAGAGATACTGTTGCGCACCGACCGACAAGGTGAGCTTGTCTACATCCATCAACAGCACCGAGGCAATGGGGTATTCGGTGACACTGGTGATGAAGGCGAGGATGAACACCACCGCCAGAATCGGCACGCTCATGGGTAGCAAGATGTGCACGAAGGCCTGCCAGGTGGTGGCGCCGTCGACGATGGCCGCTTCTTCCAGCGAGCCGTCGATGCTCTCGAAGTAGCCCTTGATGGTCCAGATATGCAGCGCCATGCCACCCAGCGAGGCGATGATCACGGCGCCGTGGGTGTTAACGCCCAGCCAGCTGATGTGCTCACCGAGCTGATCGAACAAGGCGTAGATGGCCACCAGCGTCAGTACTGGTGGAAACATCTGGAAGATCAGCATGCCCTTGAGAATCGGACTCTTGCCAACGAAGCGCAGCCGCGCAAAGGCATAGGCGCTGGTGGTCGAAAGCATCAGGATCAGCAGCGAGCTGATCAGCGCGATCTTCATCGAGTTCCACAGCCAGGTCAGCACCGGGAATGGCGGGTTGCTGACCTCACCGTTGTCGTGCACGTAAGGGATGCCCAGCGCCAGCGACCAATGCTCCAGCGTTGGATTGTCGGGCAGCAGGCTACCGGTGGCGAAGTTGCCCTCCCGGAAGGAGATCGACACCACCATCAGCAGTGGGAACACGATCAGCGCGACAAAAGCGAGCAAGCCTGCATGCGTCAGCCAGAGGCGATATTTGACGGATTTCGGTTGAACCATGGCCATGTGCGTAATCCTCAGACCTTGACCTTGGAAAGCTTCAGGTTCAGCCAGGCCATGGCGCCGACGACGATGAAGATCAGCGTGGCGATGGCGGCGGCCAGGGCAAAGTTCTGCCCCGAATCCTGGAAGGCGATGCGGTAGGTGTAACTGACCAGCAGATCGGTGGTGCCCGCCGGGGTTGTGGTGCCGAGGATGTCGGGGCCGCCACGGGTCAGCAGCGTGATCAGCACAAAGTTGTTGAAGTTGAAGGCGAAGCTTGCGATCAGCAGCGGCGCCAGTGGCTTGATCAGCAGCGGCAGCGTGATCTTCAACAGGTTGTCGAGTGGCGTCGCGCCGTCCATTGCCGATGCCTCATAGAGGTCGCGCGGAATCGCCTGCAGCAGCCCCATGCACAGCAACAACATGTAGGGATAACCGAGCCAGGTGTTGACCATCAGGATCATGCTGCGCGCCAGGGTCGGGTCACTGAACCAGTCCGGCCGCACCCCGAACAGGCTGTCGAGCATCAGGTTGATCTCACCGAAGCTCTGGTTGAACAGGCCTTTGAACACGAGGATCGAGATAAACGCCGGCACCGCGTACGGGAGAATCAGCATCAGCCGGTAGAACGCCTTGCCGCGAACCATCTCCCACTGCAGCAGACTGGCCAGCACCAGGCCGACCGCGAGGGTGAAGACCACCGTCAGCGCGGCGAAGCACACCGTCCAGACGAAGATCTGCAGAAACGGGCCGCGAATCTTCGGATCGGTCAGCACCTTGGCGAAATTGCTCCAGCCGGCATAGACCGTGTAACCCGGCGCGACCTGCAGCCCTTCGGCATCGACGTAGAAGCCGATCTCATCGTTGGGCGTAAGGCGTTCACCGGTCTGGTTGTTGACCAGCGAGCCGTCGTCGCGCAACCGGTACAGCGGCTCCACCGCGGCGACTTCACGCAGCCCATAAAGGCGCAGCAGCTGACCTTCATGACCGCGCATGACCCACTGTTCCAGTTGCTTGCGCTGGCGGATCACATCACGCAACGGCAAGGCCGCACCCAGGTTTTCGACCTCAGCCTCCCGGCTCATGCCAAGCGGCTCGCCCTCAACCGGCTCACCTGCCAGCGGAGCGGAAACCCAGACGCCCTGCTCGCCACGGTCAACCCGCAGGCGCATCTCACCGGCATCGTTCTGGTGCAGGCTGAAGCCGAAGCGTTCGCCTGCAAGGTAGGTCTGATTGAGGTGGTAACGCTGCGCCTGCTCGAAGCTCAGCAGGTTGGTGCCGCTGTAATTGGTGAAGCCGATGCCAACGGTGTAGAGCAGCGGGAAGATCACGAACACCAGCATCCCCGCTACCGCCGGGAATATGTAGCGGTGGGCGTAGGCACGGCGGTTGATGAACACGAAACTGGCGATTCCGGCGACCACCAGCCCGAGCAGAGCGAACACGGTTTGCCCCTGCGCATAGAGTGCGATGATCAGGTACAGGGCAAAGGCGTTGCACAGCAGCCAAAGGCCCCAACGCATCGCAGCTGGCAGCTTGGGTATCGACAGTTTCGGCACGGCGCGGCCGGGCATTTCGGCAGGAACATTCACGGCGGACATCGGAATCTGGGCCTCAGGGCGCGCAGCCGAAGACGCAGGCGTCTCCAACTGCGGCTGTGGGTTGTCGTTATTTGACGATGCGTTTGGCGGCGTCATCCAGGGCGGCATCCACAGTTTGGCGACCGGAGGTGATGTTCGTCAGGGCAGGCTCCATGGCCGACCAGAACACGCCCATCTGCGGAATGTTCGGCATCGGACGGCCCTGCTGGGCGCTTTCGAAGGTGGCCTTGATCATCGGGTCTTCCGACAGCTCGGCCATGTATTCCTTGTTCACCACCGCACCGAGCGGTACGTCAGCATTCACGGCCTTCAGGCCATCCACCTCGAGCAGGTAGTTCTCGAGAAACTCGACCGCCAGTGCCTGATTCGGGCTGGCTGCGTTGAGTGTTGCAGCCATCACGCCGGAGAACGGCTTGCTTGGACTGTCGCCGACTGCCGGGATCGGCGCCACGCCAAAGTCGATGCCGCTCTTCTTGATGTTCGACCAGGCCCAGGGGCCGCTGATGAACATCGCCGTATCGCCTTTATTGAAGGCGGCCTCTGCGGCGCTGTAGTCGGCGCCCTTGGGCATCACGCCCTCGTCGATCAAACGCTTGAGAACGGCAGCGCCCTGCTTGGCGCCCTCGTTATTGACGCCGGTCTTGCTGACGTCATAGCCCGAGCCGGTATCTTCGAAGGCATAACCGCCGTTGGCGGCCAGCAAGGCCCAGGTGAAATAGGTGTTGTTGTAGTCCCAGAGGATTGCGCGCTTGCCGTCGGCGGCGAGCTCCTTGTTCATCGCCAGGACTTCTTCGAAGGTCTTCGGCGGGGTCGACACCAGGGCTTTGTTGTAGATCAGCGCAGGCGCTTCGACCGCCATTGGATAGCCCCACAGCTTGCCGTTGTAGCTGACGGCATCCCAGGCGAAGTCAGCGACTTCCTGCTTGGTCTCGGCGCTGGGTGTGACGGGGGTGATCAGGCCGCTCTGGGCCCACTCACCGAGGCGATCGTGCGCCCAGATGAAGATGTCCGGGCCATTGCCGGTGGCGGCGGCCTGCTGGAATTTGTCCGTAGCTGCATCGGGGTGTGCCACTTCGACGGGAATGCCGGTTTCTTCAGTGAACTTCTTGCCTACCTCGGCCAGTCCCTTATGGCCTTTGTCGCCATTGATCCAGACGACCAGCTTGCCTTCTTCGATGGCGGCCTGGACAGACAGCGGCAGGCTCAGAGTTGCGGAGAGACCGATCGCGGCCGCTGCAAACAGCTTTTTATTCATGTAGGTATTTCCTCGTGGCTTCTTATTTTTGATCCACAACGTTCTGCGTGCCGTCTGACGGTCTCGCAGTGCATCCATACTCGCCCCGCCAGTGGGCGAAGACATCCTCCCCGAAGGGAGGATGAGGGGCGTAGAAGCAGGGCGTAGTTTTGCATTCGCACTGCACCCGCAGAGCCCTCGAATCGCCCTTTCTCAGCCTGCACGGGCCGACGAAAACAGGCTTGAATACCGCCTCTTCCCCGCCAAGCCGGAGCCGGACATGCGCCCTCTGCCGCCCCTTAGTCCATCTATCCTAGCCCTTTGTTTCGGACTGCTCGCACCCGTTATACAAGCGGAACCGCAAGTCCCTATCAGACTGAACGGTCAGCCTCTGCAGCCAGCCTGGGAAACGCTAGCCCAGGATCGCTTCGCGGCGGAGCTGGAGCTAACCAAAGGCACCCTAGAACTGGGTACTGGCGAGGCCGAACAGAAGCCGCTCAAGCCGTTTCAACGCCACGCGCTGAGCGCTGGCGATCGCTTCGATTTCGATGTAGTGAAACCGGGGCGCTACCGCCTGCTGGTGCAGACGGGCGACGACGCCAACCTGCGGTTGTTGCCCAGTCGCCAATCGCAGGAGCCGGTCGAGCAAGCCTGCCAGCCATGGAATGGCGAAGCCGTACAGGTTCCCGTCGCTGGCGTATTCGAGGATGGCCAGCGATTGCGCGACGCTTACAGCGGCAACACGACCATCGTGAAGGACGGCAAGGTCGAACTGACTCCGGCACCCGGCAGCACCGGCTTACTGCTGATCGAAGCTGCCGACGCGCGCCCGGTACCAGCGCGAGACTGGCGCAACGCGACCGTCTATTTCGCCCTGACCGACCGCTTCGCCAATGGCGACCCGAACAACGACCGCAGCTATGGCCGAGAGCCCGACGGCGCTCAGGAAATCGGCACCTTCCATGGCGGCGATCTCAAAGGGCTGACCAGCAAGCTCGATTACCTGGCCAAGCTGGGCGTGGACGCGCTGTGGATCAGCGCACCCTATGAACAGATACACGGCTGGGTCGGTGGCGGTGATAAAGGCGACTTTCGCCATTACGCCTACCACGGCTATTACGCATTGGATTACACCCAGCTGGACGCCAACATGGGCACCGAAGCCGACCTGCGCGAGCTGATCAGGGAGGCACATGCCCGCGGCATCCGCGTGTTGTTCGACGTCGTGCTCAACCACGCTGGCTACTCCACCCTGGCGGACATGCAGCAGTTTGGCTTTGGTGGCCTGCGAGACGGGATGGCGCAATACCTGCCCGAACGCTGGACCGCCTGGCAGCCGGAGCCCTACGAGCACCTGCACGCCTACCACAATTTGGTCGATTACGATCACCCGGCCTGGTCTCGCTGGTGGGGCAAGGACTGGGTGCGCGCCGGTATTGCCGACTACCCGGTGCCACCGAGCGTTCTGGTGGACCCGCTCAAAGGGTCGCTGGCGTTCTTGCCTGACTTTCGCACCGAATCAGAAACACCAGTTCGCCTGCCTGAATTTCTTCGTCACAAGCAACCCACCCGCGCCGTCGAACGCGACGGTTACCGCGTGCGCGATTACCTCAACGAGTGGCTGACGACTTGGGTGCGCGAATTCGGCGTCGACGGTTTTCGCGCCGACACTGTCATGCACGTCGAGCCGACCGCGTGGGCGCAGCTGCGCCAGCAGGCGGACCAGGCCCGGCGCGATTGGTCTGAAGCCAATCCAGACGATCCGCTCGCGGGCGAGCCGTTCTGGATGGTGGGCGAAGTCTTTGGCCACGGGCCGGAAATCAGCGATTACCAGAGCAACGGCTTCGATGCGCTGATCAACTTTGCCTTCCAGCAGGAGGTCGCCGGAGCTGCCAGCGATTGCCTGGTCCGGGCCGACAAGAGCTACGGGCATTACGCCAGCCTGCTGGCGGACAATCCCGGCCATAACTTCATGAGCTATGCCTCATCCCATGACACCTCGCTGTTCAGCGCGCAGCACGACCTGGAGCGCCAACGCGGCCTTGCCAGCGCGCTTCTGCTGAGCCCCGGCGCCGTGCAGATCTACTACGGCGACGAGAGCGCCCGCGCTTTCGGCCCCACCGGCTCCGACCCTTACCAGGGCACACGGTCCGATATGAACTGGAGCGAGCACACCAAACCCGAGATCGCTGCGCTAATTGATCACTGGCAACGAATCGGTCAGTTCCGCGCACGGCATCCAGCCATTGGCGCCGGCCGGCACCAACAGCTTTCAGATCAGCCCTATGCGTTCTCGCGGGTACAGGGCATCGACAAGGTCGTCGTGGTGCAGTCGGGGGCTCTGGTCAATCGCTGAGCGGGTTGGTGGCATGGGCAGCGGCATCGCCGACCACCTTGGCGTCGGTCGGCCGCACCACTCGGGCCAGCTCCTGACCGAGACGCACGAAGATCAGGGTTGGCCAGAGCTTGACGCGATACCTGCGCCCAAGTGGGCGTCCCGGACCGTCCTCGACCTTGATGTGGTTGATCTGCGGATACTCGGCCAGTGCCCGCTCGATGTGCGGCTCGGCAGAGCGGCAATGTCCGCACCAGTTGGTGCCGAAGTCGAGCACCGTTACCCCGTCGAGCGAGTCGACCTCGGCGCGCGTGATGGTTTCAGTCTTGTACACATCGGCCATGTTCACCTCCACGTCTGTTCTCCTATCGACCCCGACACGCCGCGACCGATCCATGCAATCTCATCCATAGCGCACCCTGTGCGGAGACCTCGCCATGAACACCTTGAACACGCGCCAGCAAGCGCAGCTGGCTTTCATTGCCAGCAATGCCGAACTGGAAGTCGGGCACCCGGACGATTGTCCGCTACCGCTGGCAACTCTGGCGATCACCGATGGCAGCGAAGACTACGTCAGCCGCGTAATCTCCGGCGGGCTCACAGCGCATGTCTACCGGATCGAGGCGCAGGGCCGGAGCTGGACGCTCAAACGCGCCCGCGAGAGGTGCCTGGTGCAGAACACTGATGGCCAGACGTCCTTTCTCAATGAGGTGCAACGCCGTGCAGACTTACACGAGCTCAAGCGCGACCCGATTCTCGGCGAGCGGCTGGTCGGCATCGTCGACACCTGTTATGGCAGCTTTCGCCAAGGCGTACTGCTTTCGCCCTGGATTGAGGGCGAACCTATCGCGGTCTGGAACGAGCGACAGCTGACGCAGCTGTTCGAGATGCTGGTGGCGCTGTTGCTCGGCGGGCTGTTCGAATGGGATCTATGTCCCGGCAATACACTGGATGACGGCCACGTGCGGCTGTTCGACTTCGGCTATATGTACCGCTTTGACCCACTGCGTCAGTTCAACAGCAACGGCACCGAAATGCCTCAATTTCACGCCGCCGAGCGATTCGAGACGCGCCAATACTTCGCACATCTTTTAACACTGGAGCAACGCGAGGAATCGCTCGCGCTGGCCGCGTTTGCGCTGGAGAAACGCATTGCCCTGGAGGCATATGGGCAGCTGCACATGGAGCTTGAGACGCGCGGCGCCAGTTCGACAGTACTCGACTGGTTGGCCGGCATCATTGGTGAATGGAAGCACGCGATGCGCGGTGATCTCGAAGCGCTGTACCTGAAGGAAGCCTGGCGTTCGCATTGGCTCGATCTGCACGATGACCTCAGCGGCCAGACCTGCACCGCCTCGACTCTTGCGCGCATTGGCTGGCTGGAGCGCACCACGCGCGAGCGGCATGGCGACCTGCAGCGATTGCTACCCGTCGAGCCACAACGACAGCTGGTAGAGGAGCTGCGGCGGGCACGACAGCTGGCCGAGCGCTGGCAGATCGCCTAGTCAAACTGCCGCCGGCATGGAAAACCGAATAGGAAGCCGGGCCCGAGCGGGCCCGGCAGGTAAGCGTTATAAACGCCCTACGGTTGTTGCGCCTTCGGCACTGGTCACCCGGTTATTGGCACCCGGCTGCCAGCTTTTCACCTGAGTCTGGATGGCATCGCTGCGCACGATGCATTTCCACTCGACCGCTTGTTGCGCGGGCAGGCTGATGCTGCCCTTCCAGACGGGATAGGTGCTGACGTCCGTGAGGCGCACCGCGCTGGCCGGTGCCCAGTTACCAAGCTGAGCCAGGTTACCGACGGCATAGATGCTGTCACCCGGCTGGGTTATGCCGTTCTCGCAGCGGAAATTGACGCTAACCAGGCCGCCATTACCGCCACCGACCCCACCACCGGTCGTCCAGATTTTCAGCTGACCGCTGTCCTCGTTCAGCGCTGGACTGAAGGTGCCGCTGCTGACCAGGGATGGATCGTTCAGGTTCGAGCCCAGGGCGATCACGAGTGTCTGTGTCGTGCCGCGAACGGTTGCTACCAGACCGGAATAGCCGCCGTGGAACTCAATCGCCGAATCAGCCCGAACGCCCGCAGCACGACGGATCTTGATCAGTTGACGGATCAGCGGCGCCTGCCCCCAGTCGTACATGTGCGACCAGTACACAACCGGCGTGCCCGGACTCGTGAGGATATAGGCGTAGGCCTGGCGTACCAGCTCGTCACGCAGCGCCCAGTGGTGCTGCCCGCCGTTCTGCCCAGGCGAATAACCGGTGTCGTGGTTATCGACGAAGGTTACCGCCACTTCACGCCAGCGCGGATCGGGGTTGCCGTTGAGGCCGTTCTTCCAGTCGGCGATGGTGCCGTTCTGCATACGCTCCTTGAGTGCGAAGTCGAATACCGGGCACTTGGCGCGATCCGACCAATCCTTGATCACCTGCTGCCAGCTGGCCGTGTTGCGCCAGTCCCAGCTCGGGTATTCGCCCGGTGCCTTCCACAGTTCGCCCACGCAGAACGCATTGTCGTGCGCCGCGGTCATCCAGGCGTCCACCCGCTCAGCGGCATACCCGCGCACGAAGTCGAAACGCAAGCCACCGGCGCCGTAATTGCTGCGCAGATTGGCGAACTCGTCGCGGAACATCCCGTATACCTGCGGGTTGGAAGTATTCAGGTCGGCATCGCCACCGACGAAACGGTCGCCATCGTCGCAATCATTGGGGTAGTTGCCGGGATCGGAACAATCGTTGCGCCAGAAGCCCTGGCCAGCCGGCAGGTTGATTTCCTTGTTCGGGTAACCGCGATTCATGTGGTTGGGAACCGCGTCGTAGAGCACCGTCACCTGCGCACCGTTAAGTGCAGCAGCCGCCTGCTTGAGCTGAGCATCGCTGCCGTAGCGGCCATTCTTGTTGAAGTCATGCCAGAAGTAGCCCTCGCCACCGCCGGAGTTGGCACCATCGCTCCAGCTGGAAAAATCGCGCCACGGCACTGGCATCCAAATCGCGCTGAAGCCATCAGCTGCAATGGTTGGCGCCATGTCGCGCAGAGTGTTGTACCAGTTGTTGGGAGACTCCCGGACTACGTTCCAGTGGAACCCTTGAAGGATGATTTCGTCACCACCGTGGTAACGAACCCCGGCCGGGCTCTTGCCAGCGAGATCAGCGGCATGAGCGCTACCCAGTGTCAGCAGCAAGGAGGTGGCCGCCAAGGCCAGACGGGTGGGAAGCAAGGAATAGTTCATCGAAGTAGCCCCAGTTTTGTAGTTGTTGTGAGCACCCGACAGCGATTACCGGCAACCCCGGAAACCGGATGCAACGGCCAATGCGAACCTCATTGGCCGGTCCAGCCTGCGCCGGTGATTGCGCTGACCATACCTCCCCCCACGGTTTTTCCCGGGCTTAGTGGCCAGGCGTAATGGGCACTGCTGCGCGTGCTCGTCTCCCTCCTCCCCCGCTACGCCCCACCGCTCCGCCTCAAAAAAGATCGGTCGGGAGGATGTCGCGAATGTCGCCGATCCGCAGGCTTTCGGTCGCCACCAGCCCAATTCGGCGCAGCAACCCGGGCAGTGGCAAACACCGACAGCTGCCGTGGACCAGCCGGCCGCAGCTCGCCGGCCGCACAGACCAACAACAAAAACAAAGGACTTCGCGATGAACCCCCAACAATCCGTACGTCTTCTGCAACCGACCCTGCTTTGCACAGCCCTCATAGCGGCGATGCCCTCGCATGCGGTGGACTTTCACGGCTATTTGCGCTCAGGCGTCGGCACCACCGTTGGCGGTGGCGACCAGGCTTGCTTTCAGGCAGCCGGCGCACCCGCCAAGTACCGCCTGGGCAACGAGTGCGAGACCTATGCCGAGATTGGTCTCGGCCAGGAGGTATGGAAGGAAGGCGAACAGAGCTTCTACGTCGACACCATGATTGCCTACAACTCGCGGCAGGCGAATGACTGGGAAGCGACCCGCACCGACACCAATGGCGATGCCAATAACCCCTTCGACGAGAGCGGCGACGTCGCGATCCGCCAGTTCAACGTGGTCGGCCACAACCTCATCGAGAGTCTGCCGGGCGCCGACATCTGGGCAGGCAAGCGCTATTACAAGCGCCACGACGTGCACATCAACGACTACTACTACTGGGACGTATCCGGCCCCGGCGCCGGCATCGAAGACATTGATCTGGGCTTCGGCAAGGCCAGCATCGCCTGGATGCGCAATACCGACGGTGAGTGGACTTATCAGGGCTCGGGCACCGGCACCAACCTGGCCAACGACACCCTGGACTTCCGCATCGGCGAGATCGACGTCAACCCCAACGGCAAGCTGGAGATCGGTTACGACTACGGCAAGGCCAACCTGACCGATTTCCAGGAACGTGACGACGGCTACCAGGACCAGAAAGGTCACATGATTACGCTCGAACACACCCAGGCGGCGTGGTTCGGTGGCTACAACAAGCTCGCCGTTCAATACGGCACCGACGGCATCATCGCCACCAGCGGCCGCAACAACACCGGCAACAGCGACGGCGACATGCTGCGCCTGGTCAACCAGGGCGTGGTCGGCATCACCGATGACATCGAGATGATGTACGTCCAGATTTATGAAGACCGCGACTTCGACAATGAGTCCGGCCAGCAATGGCTCTCCTTCGGTGTACGCCCCGTCTACAAGTGGACCGACGTCATGAGCACCGCGCTGGAATTCGGCTATGACCGAATCGACCCGCAGGCCGATGGCGAGCGCAGCCGCGACCTGAAAAAACTCACCCTCGCCCAGCAGTGGTCAGCTGGCCGCAGCTTCTGGGCACGTCCGCAGATTCGCGTGTTTGCCACCTATGCCCAGTGGGACGGCGGCCGCTATCAGGCCGCTAGCGAATCCATCGACGCGGGTGAAGACGACGGTCTGACCTTTGGCGTCCAGGCCGAAGCCTGGTGGTAATCGCCTGAGGTGCGCGAGGCGTAGCGGTGTTCTCCTTCCGTATCGCCCGCTGCTATCGGCATGCACTGCATGTTCCGCTCCCACCGTTTTGGCGGTGTTTTACCCCGACCGTGGCTGGTCGGGGTCTTTTTTCGATTGGCGACTGGAGTTGCCCTTATGAGCTATCTGAGAACTTCCCTGCTTGGCTTCGCCATTACGCTGGCTGCCGGATGCGGTAGCGAACCCCTGCGCCGAGTGGACGCGCTGACCCATACACCCGCGCCGCTGGAACAGCCTGCGAGCACTGCCCGTCAGGCGCTGGCCAATGCATCGATCTGCTGCGACACGATCGCTGATTTTCCCTTCCAGCCACTTCCCACGAGCTTCAACGGGAACGTGACGCTCGACGCCTCGGCGCCGGCGTATCGCTTTGACAGTGGCAAGAGCTTTTTTCGCGCCTTTGCATTGCCCAAAGACAGCAAGTCCTTCGAGATCCGTCTCTACAGCCAAGCCGGTAAGAGCGTTTTGGCCCCCAGCGTGATGCTGCTCGACAGCCGCTTGCGGCCCACCCGCATTCTGGATGCGGATGACTTCACCTATGCCCCCGCTTCCGGCCTTAAAGGCGACAGCCTGGACGCCCGGCTGCGCATCGATCGCACCTACCTGGACAACCCGGGCAACGAGTACTACCTGGTGCTGTATGCAGACGGCGCCCAGCTAGACGCCCAAACGGCGCTTGAGCACCCGGCCAAGGCCTACGCCAGGGCGCTGGGTAATGAGCCACCGAGCCTGCCCGACCCGGTTGCGCAGCATTCACCTACCGGCGTCGTAAAGATGGTGCTGATCGAGGACAAGGTCGCCGGCCAGCAGGCTAATACTTATGTGCCTTCCTATAGCATCGGCCGCGAAATGGGTAACGATTTACCGTCAGTGCCCGCACCGGCAGTTCTGCCGGAAACGCAGGCGTACTACCGACAGGGCATCGACGCAGCGCTGGCGAGCAAGGATCTGGAGCGCGCGCTGCGCCTGGCCGACGAGGCTGCGCGGGTCGGCGATGCCAGCGCCAAGGCCTATCTGCTGGAACGCATCGAGATCAAATAGACCACACGCCACGGCGACCTGCGCTCAGCGCCGGTCGCCGCGTAACAGATTGACCTGCGCCTGTAACTGCTGACGGCTGGCTTCGCTCGCGGCGACAGGCGAACTGGCGATCAGGTCCACCTGCGACCAGATCCGTCGGAAGAAGCCCTTGTCTGGATCGCGACTGAAAAAACTACCCCACAGCCCACGCAGCGCCATCGGCACCACGGGCACCGGGTTCGCCTCGAGGATGCGCTCGACTCCCGCCTTGAACTCGTTGATCTCGCCGTCGGTGGTGAGTTTGCCTTCGGGAAAGATGCACACCACTTCGCCATTGCTGAGGTAGTGGCTGACGCGCTCGAACGCCTCGGTATAGATCGCCTCGTCTTCATGACGCGCAGCGATGGGCACCGCGCCCGCCGTGCGAAAGATGAAGTTCAATACCGGAATGCGGAAGATCTTGTAGTACATGACAAAGCGTACGGGGCGGCGCACCGCTCCAGCGATCAGCAGCGCATCGACATAGGACACGTGGTTGCAGACCAGCACTGCCGGACCCTCCTCGGGAATCGCGTCCAGTCCCTGATGGCGAACCCGGTACATGGAGTGGCCGAGCAGCCACACCAGAAAGCGCATGCTGAATTCCGGCACGATGCTGAAGATGTAGGCGCTGACCGCCACGTTCATCAACGACACCACGAGAAACAGCTGCGGAATCGACAGCTCCGCGACACTCAACAGCAGGATGGCGACCAGCGCCGACGCGACCATCAACAGCGCATTGAGGATGTTGTTTGCGGCCACCACCCTCGCCCGCTCATGCTCCGGCGTGCGCGCCTGGATCAACGCGTACAGCGGCACGATATAGAAGCCGCCGAACACACCGATGCCAAGCACCGAGGCAAGAACCCACCAGGCCTGACCGATGCTCAGCAACGCCAGCCAGTCGTGAGGCATCGCAGCCTGCGGAAAGCCGCCCGACCACCACCACAGCAGCAAGCCGAACAGCGTCAGACCAAAGGAGCCGAACGGCACCAGCCCGATCTCCACCTTGTGGCCGGATAGCCGCTCGCAGAGCAGCGAGCCGAGAGCGATGCCGACCGAGAAGACCGTCAGGATCAGCGTGACGACAGTTTCGTCGCCATGCAGCAGATCCTTCGAATAGGCCGGGATCTGGGTCAGGTACGTCGCGCCAAGAAACCAGAACCACGAGTTGCCAATCAGCGAGCGCGACACCGAGAGGCGCTGCCCCAGCCCCATCCGCAGGATCGCGCCGGTCTGACGAAACAGATTCCAGTCCATCTCAAGCGACGGCAAGGACGCACCGGTCGCAGGCACTGCTCGACTGGCGAGGTAACCGGCGACCGCCACCAGTACGACGCTGCCAGCGACCAGTTGAGCGTAGCCTTCGCTGGCCATCATCACGCCAGCGGTGATGGTGCCGGCGAGGATGGCCAAAAAGGTGCCCATCTCCACCAGCGCGTTGCCGCCGACCAGTTCGTGGTTCTCAAGCAGCTTCGGCAGCACCGAGTATTTGACCGGCCCGAACAGCGCGGACTGAGTCCCCATGCAGAACAGCACGGTCAGCAGCAACGGCAGGTTGCCCAACAACAAACCGGCCGCACCGCCGAGCATGATGAAAATCTCGCCAGCTTTGATCGCCCGGATCAGCCGCTCCTTGGCGTACTTCTCGCCCAGCTGGCCGCCCAGCGCCGAGAACAGAAAGAACGGCAGGATGAACAGCAGCGCGCACAGATTGATCAGCAAACTAGTGTCGGCGTTCGAGCCGATCTTGTAGAGGATCGCCAGAATCAGCGACTGCTTGAACAGGTTGTCGTTGAAAGCGCCCGATAGTTGCGTCAGAAAGAACGGCAGGAAGCGCCGCTTGCCGAACAAGGTGAATTGCGAGTGAGGCTTGGTCATCGATCCGCTTCCATGGATAAGACGTCGGCTATTTGAGTCTTAAGGGTCCGGTAAAGGCACAGCACTGCCATGCCCGTATCGCGGACTGGGCAGCCCGTCACAGGGGTAACTGCCCGAACGCCCAGCGCAACAGAAAAAAGAACAGCAACCCGCCCGCGATGGTCGCCAGCAGGTTTCGGGTCAAGGCCGCAATCAGGATCGACAGCACACCCGCCAGCAGGTAGGCGTTGTGCCAGTCCAGCGCCCATTCGCCGGCTGGCATCAACATCCCTGGCACTACGATGGCGGTCAGCACCGCGACGGGTACGTAATGCAGCCCCTGCTCCACCAGGCGAGGAAAGCGCAGGTTGGGCCAGGCGAAGAAGCTGTATCGAGTCAGAAAGGTGATCGCCAGCATTCCCAGGATCAGCAACCAGATCTGCATCAGCACGCCTCCGCTTGAAGCTGGCGCTCGGCCCGTCGCTCGAGCCAGACGCCAACGACAATGCCGGCCAGCGCTGCGGCGATCAGGCCGAGCTTGTAGGGCAGCTCCCAAGTCAGCAGCGCGACGCCCGCTGCCACCAGCGCTGATGCCACCTGCGGGCGGGTGCGCATCATGGGTACGGCAATGCCGATAAAGGTGGCAATCATGGCGAAGTCCAGGCCCCAGCTGGCAACGTTGGGCACTGCCTGGCCAAAGGCGATACCGGCGAGCGTCGCCAGCTGCCAGCTCAGGTACATGGTCAGGCCAGCGCCGAGGAAGAACCAGTGTTTGTAAGGTGAAGCATCATCGCGAGCATAACGATGCTGGATGACGGCAAAGGCTTCATCGGTCAGCCAGAACGCCAGTGGCACGCGCCAGCGGCTCGGTAAATGCCGGACGAAAGGCTGCATCGAAGCGCTATAAAGCGCATGCCGCAGGTTGACCACGAAGGTCGTGAGTAAAACCACCGCTGCACCCACGCCACCGGTAATCAAGGTAATGGCGATGAATTGCGCCGAGCCGGCGAACACCAGTGCGGACATACCCATGGCCTGCCAGCTAGACAACCCTGCACCAATAGCCAGCGTTCCGAAAATGATGCCAAAGGGAATGGCGCCGACGATAAGCGGCAGGATATCGCGGCAGCCATGCAAGAACTCTTGCGAGCGGGACATCGGGGCTCCTTAGATATGCACCGCAAACGATGATGAGCTACGCACCGCCGTCTTGGCCGGAGCATAGGGAAAGGTTGAAGACAAGCTGATGAACGCTGACGCAGCGTTCCTGAAGGGACCCAACATTACCCCAAGTCGAGCCCCGAGGGCGATGGCCGGCATATTGGGTTTTGGTTGCCCAGGCCGAAATCAAAGGCCGACCCGGGCCCGACCGGCTCAGGCGGTTTCAGCGCGTGGCGGGCTCGAGCAAGCGCTTGACGGCCGACCATTCGCGGTCGGTGATGCTGTACAGCACGGTGTCATCCAGGCGGCCATCGGCGAGTCGCCGGTGGTTACGCAAGCGCCCTTCGCGCTGTGCACCGAGCTTTTCGATGGCACGCTGCGAGCGCAGGTTGCTTGCGGCAGTTTTCAATTGCAGGCGCACAAGCTGCCAGTCCTCGAATGCATACCTGAGCAGCAGGTATTTGATCGAGGCGTTGAGGCCGCTGCCATGTTCGGTTTTATCCAGCCAGGTCCAGCCGAGTTCGGCGGCTGGCAACGCCGGGTTGAAGTCAGCGAAGCGGGTCGTGCCCACGATGCGCTCAGCCACGCGCAAGGTGAAGACTACAGCGCGGCCGTCATGCTGGTCGGCAAGCGCCTGTCGATACCAATCCGGGCGCAACGGCCCGTTCAGGTAGATCAATTCGTCACGGTTGAGCGTCGCCAGGTCGACAAGGGCAGGAATATCGGCCTCCACAAGCGGCTCCAGGCGCAGGGCTCCGCGCTGCAGGGTGACCGGACGCGGCATGAACATCAGGCGTTTCTCCAAGCGTATAAGGAATGAGGAATGAGGAATGTTTTGATTGCAGGGGCGACAGTAGTTGCCTTCGGCCATGACAACCAGCGCGGTGCGGCCAAACGGGACTGAGCCCGCTCGCATCGGATCAACGGCACACATCCAGCGCCGGCCCTGCGAATCGTCAGCTTCGTCATGCAGATCGTCTAGCGCAGTGCTTTTCGCCTGATCCAGTCGTGCGGCGCGGCTCATGCGACCATGGTCGCAACCGCAACACGTCGCCCCGTTTTACTGCGAAACTTTACCCAATCAACTATCAATGAGCGACAGCTTCCAGCCATCCGAAACCTGCTGAGTTTGAGCAGCCCAAGCACTCTCCCGGTACGCCCCTCTTATCGGCTGCGCCTGACGCGCATCCACCATAATCAGGCCACCTACCGGCGAACGTGACCGCTGCCGGCCTGCATGACTCGGCCACTCTGTGGAAATGGCCAGGCTGGAGCCCGCTTTACTTATGTGTTTCTGGAGTTCGCATGTCGTTGTCCGGTGGGCTGATCGCGCTGGTCGCCCTCACTTATATGGCCGTGCTGTTTGCCATTGCCTTCTACGGGGATCGCAACCGCAGCCAGTTGTCGCCGCGGGTTCGTGCCTGGGTTTATAGCCTGTCGCTGGCGGTCTACTGCACCAGCTGGACCTTCTTCGGCGCGGTCGGCCAGGCGGCTGAACAACTCTGGGCCTTCTTGCCGATCTACCTTGGTCCGATTCTGCTGATGCTGCTGGCGCCGCAGGTCATCCAGAAGATGATCATGATCAGCAAGCAGGAAAATATCACTTCGATTGCGGACTTCATCGCCGCGCGCTATGGCAAATCGCAACCGCTGGCGGTGGTGGTGACACTCATCTGCCTCGTCGGCGTGCTGCCCTACATTGCGCTGCAGCTCAAGGGCATCGTCCTCGGCGTGAACCTGCTGGTGGGCAACGAGGGCGAGGCCGCGGCCGGCTCCGGTGCGCAGGACACGGCGCTGATCGTATCGATGGTGCTGGCGCTGTTCACCATTCTGTTCGGCACCCGAAACCTGGACGTGACCGAGCACCACCGCGGCATGGTCCTGGCCATCGCTTTCGAGTCGTTGGTCAAACTGTTTGCCTTCCTCGCGATCGGTGCCTTCGTCACCTTTGGTCTGTTTGATGGGTTTGGCGACCTGTTCAACCGGGCCCACGACGCCCCCGAACTCTCGGAGTTCTGGCAGGAAACGGTGAACTGGCCAGCCATGATGGTGCAGACCACCGTGGCGCTGATGGCCATCGTTTGCCTGCCACGCCAGTTCCACGTGACGGTGGTGGAAAACATCGAGCCGCACGATTTTCGCCTGGCCCGCTGGGTGTTCCCGTTGTACCTGGTACTGGCCGCCGTGTTCGTCATCCCGATCGCCCTGGCTGGCCAGCTGCTGTTACCCAGCGGCGTCAGCCCGGACTCCTTCGTGATCAGCCTGCCACTGGCCGAGTCCCATCCTGCCCTGGCGCTGCTGGCGTTCATTGGCGGCGCGTCGGCCGCGACCGGCATGGTAATCGTGGCCAGCGTGGCGCTGTCGACCATGGTGTCCAACGACATGCTGCTGCCCTGGTTGTTGCGTCGCAAGGAAGCCGAGCAACCTTTCGAAGTGTTCCGCCACTGGATGCTCTCGGTGCGCCGGATCAGCATCGTCGCGATCCTGCTGCTGGCCTATGTCAGCTATCGCCTGCTGGGCTCCAGCGCGAGCCTGGCGACCATTGGCCAGATCGCCTTTGCCGCGCTCACGCAGTTGGCCCCGGCCATGGTCGGCGCGCTGTATTGGAAGCAGGCTAACCGCCGCGGTGTGTTTGCTGGCCTCACCGCAGGCGGACTGATCTGGCTGTACACGCTGATTCTGCCGCTGCTCGGCTGGCCGCTGGAAATGTTTCCTGGCCTGCAGTGGATGTACACAACCGATCTGCCATTCAATACCAGCGCGTTGACACTTGGCGTCACCCTGTCGCTGGTGGGCAACGCGACGCTGTTTTTCTGGGTGTCAATCCTGTCGCAGACACGTGTCGCCGAACACTGGCAGGCCAGCCGGTTCATCGGACAGGAAATCCACCCCACGGCCAGCAGCCGCCGGCTGCTGGCCGTGCAGGTCGAGGATCTGCTCCTGCTGGCCTCACGTTTCGTCGGCGCCGAGCGCGCCGAACTCAGCTTCCAGCGCTTTGCCCGGCGCCACGGCCATGATTACTCACCCCGACAGCAGGCCGACGGTCAATGGATCGCCCATACCGAGCGATTGTTGGCCGGTGTGCTGGGCGCCTCGTCCACTCGCGCCGTGGTCAAGGCCGCGCTGGAAGGTCGCGACATGCAGGTCGATGATGTGGTGCGCATTGTCGGTGAAGCATCGGAAGTGCTGCAGTTCAACCGCGCGCTGCTGCAGGGCGCGATCGAGAACATCACCCAGGGCATCAGCGTGGTCGACCAGTCGCTACGGCTGGTGGCGTGGAACCACCGCTACTTGGAAATGTTCGAGTACCCGGACGGGCTGGTCTACATTGGCCGGCCCATCGCCGACATCATCCGCTACAACGCCGAGCGCGGGCTTTGCGGCCCTGGCGACCCGGACACCCACGTAGCCAAGCGGCTGTACTGGATGCGCCAGGGGCGCGCGCACACCTCGGAGCGCACCTTCCCTAACGGCCGGGTGGTCGAACTGATCGGTAACCCCATGCCGGGCGGCGGCTTCGTCATGAGTTTCAGTGACATCACCGCCTACCGCGACGCCGAACGCGCCCTCAAGGATGCCAACGAAGGCCTCGAACAGCGCGTCAGCGAGCGCACCCACGAATTGTCCAAACTGAACAAGGCGCTGACGGCCGCCAAGAGCGCGGCCGAGGCAGCCAGCCAATCGAAGACGCGTTTCCTTGCCGCGGTCAGCCATGACCTGATGCAGCCACTGAATGCGGCGCGACTGTTTTCCGCCGCCCTGTCACACCAACACGATGCGCTGCCAGCGGAAGCGCGGGATCTGGTTCGGCATCTGGACAGCTCTTTGCGCTCGGCCGAAGACCTGATCTCCGACCTGCTCGATATCTCGCGCCTGGAAAATGGTCGCATCACCCCCGACCGCAACCCCTTCCCGCTTGCGACCCTGTTCGACACGCTGACCACGGAGTTCACCATGCTCGCCGCCGAGCAAGGCGTCGATTTCAGGGTGCATGGCAGCCGACTGCGGGTCGACAGCGACATCCGCCTGCTGCGCCGGGTGCTGCAGAACTTCCTCACCAATGCCTTCCGCTACGCCAAAGGTCGCGTGGTGCTAGGAGTGCGTCGTCAGGGCTCCTCCTTGCGTCTCGAAGTCTGGGACCACGGCCCAGGCATCGCCGAAGACAAGCTGCGAGTGATCTTCGAAGAGTTCAAACGGCTGGACAGCCATCAGACCCGCGCCGAGAAAGGCCTGGGACTGGGGCTGGCGATAGCGGACGGCTTCTGTCAGGTCCTCAACCATCCGCTGGCGGTGCGCTCCTGGCCCGGCAAAGGAAGTGTATTCAGCGTGACGGTACCGATCGCCAGCCAGGTGCTCCGACAGGTCACCAGCAATGGCAATGGCGAAGCGCAGCAAACCGCTCTGACCGGCATCCAGGTGCTGTGCATCGACAACGAAGACAGCATTCTGGTGGGCATGAACAGCCTGTTGTCGCGCTGGGGTTGCCAGGTCTGGACGGCCAGTAACCGGGCCGAATGCGAGGCACTGCTGCGTGAGGACGTGCGCCCACAACTGGTGCTGGTCGACTACCACCTGGATCACGGTGAGACCGGCTCGGAGCTGATGGCCTGGCTGCGCACCCGCCTCGGCGAGCCGGTGCCCGGAGTGGTGATAAGTGCAGACGGACGTCCGGAGCTGATCGCGGCGATCCATGCGGCGGGGCTGGACTTTCTCGCCAAACCGGTCAAGCCGGCAGCGTTGCGCGCACTGATGAGCCGCCACGTTCCGCTGCATTGACGTTGCGTTGCGTCAACGCAAACCGCGGCCGCAGCGAGACGGCTAGACTGGACTCATTAGAAGTTGCCGACGGCCTTTGCCCATGACCCTCGAATTATTGTTGAACCTGGCAACCGCTCTCGGCGTGGGCCTACTGATCGGTACAGAACGCAGCTGGAGCGGCGGTGACAGAGACGGCCAGGAGATGGCCGGCATCCGCACCTTCGGCCTTGCCGGGCTGTTCGGCGGCCTGGCTGCGTTGAGCGCCAGTCATTTCGGTACGCCCGCCTGGATCGCGATGTTCGTCGTGCTGGCCCTGCTGACGATCGCCGGCTACGTGATCGAGTCCCGCACCAATACCGATCGTGGCATGACCACCGAGATGGCGCTGCTGCTGACCTTCCTGCTTGGCAGCCTGGCCGTGGCCGAAAGTCGCTTGCTGGCCGCCGCTGTGGCGGTCGTGGTGGCATTGCTGTTGAGCCTGAAAGCGCGACTGCACGGTGCGCTGCACAAGCTAAACGAAGCGGAACTGAGCGGCGTGCTAAAGCTGTTGT
This sequence comes from Pseudomonas sp. NPDC047961, assembly GCF_050272435.1. Lineage (NCBI taxonomy): Bacteria > Pseudomonadati > Pseudomonadota > Gammaproteobacteria > Pseudomonadales > Pseudomonadaceae > Pseudomonas > Pseudomonas sp. NPDC047961. The sequence continues at coordinate 339,126 of NZ_JBNNMD010000001.1, forward strand.
TCATTTCCGTGGTGCTGCTGCCCGCACTGCCGAACCAGGGGTATGGGCCCTGGCAGGCGTTCAACCCCTATACCACCTGGTGGATGGTGGTGCTGATTGCCGGTATCGGCTTTGCTGCCTATGTCGCCATCCGTCTGCTGGGCACCCGCCACGGATTGATGATCACCGCACTGCTGGGCGGCATCGTTTCCTCTACGGCGATGACCATCACCCTCGCCCGCCTGGACTCGGGGAAAATGCGCCACGCTCTGGCCGCGGGCCTGCTGGCAACCTCGGCGCTGATGTTCCCGCGGGTACTGCTGGAAGTTGGGGTGATCAATAGGACGTTGCTGCCGGCCTTGCTCGCGCCAATGCTGACGGCCGGCCTGATCTACGCCGCCGGCGCCTTGTTCTACTACTTGCGCGCCGGTCAGCAGCCCGACAACGCCGCCGAGCCACCGTTGAAGAACCCGTTCGAACTGGGTCCGGCGCTGCGTTTTGCCGGCCTGCTCGTACTCATCCTGTTCCTTGTCGAAGCCGCGCAAAGGGGACTGGGCGACGCGGGGGTCTATCTGATTGCCCTGCTGTCCGGGCTGACCGATGTGGATGCAATCACCCTGTCGCTGGCCAACAGCGCCCGGACCGATCTGGCTGAACAGGTCGCGGTGCGTGGCATCTTTCTCGCGGCGCTGAGCAACAGTCTGGTCAAAGGAGGCCTGATCGTCTTTATTGGCGGCCGCGCTCTGGCGATGCTGACCCTACCGTTCATGTTCAGCGGCCTGCTGGCCGGGCTGGCGGTGCTGTGGCTGCTGTGACGCTAAATGCGCGCGCTACTCCTCAGCTTCTAGCGGCAGCTCGGCCCCGGCACGCTCGAGCCAATCGGCCGGCAGCCGCTTACTCGCCCGCGCGCCCAACAGTTTGAGCTGTTCGGCGCGGCTTACCAGATTGCCGCGACCATCGGTGAGTTTGTTACGCGCGCCGAGATAGGCCTTGTCCAGTTGCTGCAGACGACTGCCGATCTCGTCCAGATCCTGGATGAACGCGGCAAATTTGTCGTACAGCCCCCCTGCACGCTCGGCGATCTCACGAGCATTCTGGCTTTGCCGCTCTTGGCGCCAGAGGCTGTCGATCACCCTTAGCGTCGCCAGCAGGGTGGTCGGGCTGACGATCACAATGTGCTTGCTGTAGGCATCCTGAAACAGCTCGGGGTCGGCTTGTAGCGCCGCTGCGAACGCCGCTTCGATGGGCACGAAAAGCAGGACGAAATCCAGGCTCTGCAGCCCTTCGAGGCGCTGGTAGTCCTTGAGTGACAAGCCTTTCAGGTGATTACGCAACGACAGGACGTGCTGCTTGAGGGCTAGCGCGCGGCTGCCCTCGTCTTCGGCGCAGATCAGTGCCTGGTAGGCGGTGAGGCTGACCTTGGCGTCCACCACCACTTGCTTGTCGCCGGGCAGCTGGATCAACACGTCAGGCTGGAAGCGCTCGCCATCGGCGCTCTTGAGACTGACCTGGGTGTGGTATTCGCGGCCCTTTTCAAGCCCGGCATGCTCGAGCACCCGCTCGAGGATCAGCTCGCCCCAGTTACCTTGGGTCTTCTGCCCCTGCAGGGCGCGGGTCAGGTTGGTTGCTTCGTCGCCGAGGCGCTGGTTGAGCTGTTGCAGTCGTTCAAGCTCCTTGGCCAGAGAAAAACGCTCGCGCGCCTCGTTCTGGTAGCTCTCCTCGACGCGCTTCTCGAACGACTGGATGCGTTCCTTAAGCGGATCAAGCAGCTGGCCAAGACGCTCGTGACTGGTCTCGGCAAAACGCTGCTCGCGCTCTTCGAAGATCTTGCCTGCCAGCTCGGCAAACTGCGCACGCAGCTCATCGCGGGCGCCCTGGAGATCTTCCAGACGCTGCTCATGGGTTTTCTGCTGTTCGTTCAGCTCGGCTGTGACCGCAGCGTGAGCGGCGCTCAGTGCGCGCAGCTCTGCTTGCTGCGCATCGCGCTCGGCCTGCAGATCGTCGAGCGCTTCTCGGCTTTCCAACCGTTGGGCCTGCAGCCATTCGGTTTCTCGTCGCAAGACAGCGGCTTCGGACTGAAGCGCTGCGCGGGCTTCATGAAGATCGGCCTGCTCCTGGCGACTGGTTTCCAGTTGCGCGCCGAGGCCTTCCTGCGCCATGACCGCCTGGCTCAGCCGCTCGTCGAGCAACGACAGCTCCGCCTGCTGCAGGGTCAAGCGCCGTTGCAGCGACCACGTAACAATGGCGAGCAATAAACAGAGGGCACCGAGGCCGGCTGCAAGATAGAGAGGATCGAGGGGCATGAACGGCTCCGGCTGAACTGCGCGGCAGTATAGCCAGCCAGCCCGTGCAGGTCAGGCCGGCCCGTCTGCGACGCCGGATCTAGCGCTTGGCCGGAAGCAGCAAGAGGATCCGCGAGGCTTCGGTCGAACCTTGTGCAGCCGCCTGTTCGAGCCAGTGGCGTGCTTTGGACAGCTCGCGGTGCTGAACCTGACAGTACAGCTGACCAAGCTCGAGCTGAGCCTGACGGTCGCCGGCCCGTGCTGCCTGGCGCAGCAGTTCGAAACCGATGCGACGATCACGCTGGCTGTCGCAGTCGTGGCAGAGCAACCGTCCCAGGCGGCTCTGCGCTTCAACCACACCTTCGAGTGCCGGCTGCTTGAGCATCCGACCGGCGATGCGTTTGACACTCTTGGTCTGTCCTAGACGCTGGCTGTCCAGCAGCCACAACGCCATGCGCATCGGCAGGCGTGGAGAAGATGAAGTGCTCTCGAGCGAGCTCGAGGCGAGTGGACGCGTTCTCATGGTCACCGAATGGTTCGGGGGGACAAGGGCGCGCACTCTACTCCTTTTTTCACAGAGTTAAAGTCTTGCAAAAATTCGAAATACACGATCTGGATCACACAATTATTTAATCCACAGAAGCTGTGGATAACTCTGTGGGCAAACAGGTTACAAATTCCCCTAGCGCCTGTGGTTAGCGGGTTGCAGTTAAACTGGCGGTTTTTTCGCCAATGTAAAAAACCTTTATTTTTCAGTATGTTATTCCCGATATAAGCTTCCGCTTGATTTGCGACAGATTGTCATAAGCGCTTGACAAGGCCCAACAGCGAATGTGCACAAGTTTGGCGCAACCTTCTCAAAACGCCTGCATGGGCGCGTCCCTCCAGCGTTTCGCGGCATGGCAAGGAACTTTCCGTTCCCAGTTCGGTCTCGACGACTTCGCTTCGTAAGCCGGTCGCAAGCGCGCAGCGACCAGCCTATGCTTACGCATCGATTTTCAGCGGAACGGGTCATGACGAAGCGGCAGACAATCCTCGTCTGGGCGGTTGCCGGCATGGCTCTGCTCGTTCTGGGGTTTGGGTTTTACGGTGGCTTCCGCTGGCAGCAACTCAAGCGCGACCTCGGAATCGTCACGCTCGACGTGAGCGGAATGCGCCTGACGCTCGACCATTTTGCCGTGCGGCAAATGGTCCTCATCCGGCAGCCATCAGCCGACGAACGGCTCGCAGTGACACTCGACAATCTGCGCCTCGACTTTGCAGACGGTTGGCGACTGCTGCCGCTTCGGTCACTGAGCATCGAGCGCCTCGACGCCCAATGGCGGCCCGCTGCCAGCAACAACGACGACAACCAGCCCCTCTCTTTACCCGATCCTGAGCAACTGAACGATTGGTCGGCGTGGCTGCCCCGACGAGGACAGATCGCTTCGCTGGACTTGACTGTGCCCTGTGCAAGCGGAACCTGCCGGGCCCAGGGGCGACTTGGCTGGCAGCTTGGCGGGGAGGAGCTGCTTCCCGCCACCCTCGACCTGCAGTTGGACCACCAGCCGCATCGCCTGGCCTTGGCGCTGCACGCGTATGAACAAGACAGCGACACCCATCTGGACTTCGGTCTGCACCTGGACGGCCAGCAGCGCTTGACCATGCAAAACCAACTGACTGCCCAGACCGGTTCGACGCTCTGGCGCGGTACATTGGCCATGAACGAGTTGCCGGAAGCACCGTGGCTGTTGGCCTGGTTGAATGAATGGCTGGCCTATACGCCGCCGGTGTTGCCGACATTACCCGAGCAGATGCGGATCGGCGCCGGCTGGGCACTGCAACTTGACACGCAAACCCTGGCGGGGGATTGGCAGGCACTGAATGGCGAGCTGCGATTATCGGCAAATCTACCGGCGCCCTGGCCCGTGGTCGGGCTTGGCCAGCTACAGGGTCAGCTGGACTTGAGCCTTCTCGCCGATAACGGCCTGTGGATACCAACCGAGCTGGCCGGCGATGTCGCCCTGCAGCCGGCCGCGGATCTGTTCGCGGCATTGCCAGCACAACTGCGCCCCAGTGCCGTAAGTCTCAAAATCATACCGACAGAGACTGACGAAGCGACTCAGGCCCTGCCTTTGAGCGTGCATCTGTCTGCCAGCGGCCCCTCGCCTGTGACGCTGGATACGCGTCTCGTACTGGCAACCGCTGCGCCCTACGCGGCGACCTTCGACCAAACCCAGCTCAAGCTGCGCAGCCCGACGATGACAGAGGCGGACTTCAGCTTGCAGGGGCTCGACGCAGACCTGCGGCTGAGCGGGCGGGTTTCGCAGCAGGACGCCACCATTCGCTTCGACAAAAACTCAAGGCTGCGAGTAGATAGCCTGTCAGCCGCGTCAGGCCTGACCGTCAGCCAGCTGATGCTGCAGCTGGCGGGGGCCAAGGTGGAGGCTGGTTTTGCCGAGGGTGAGCTTCGACGCCTGGCGATCACCGGCAAGCCCGCTGTAGCGGCCAGTGAAGTAAAGCAGCCGGCCTTGCGTCCGCAGGGCTGGCGCTGGAGCGGCACGCTCAATGCGGACCTATCGCAGGCCTCCCTCGACGGCCCGCTGGGCAACGATGGCGGCCTCAGCCTGCCGGTGGCGCTGAGCCACACCTGGGCCAACAGCGCGACTCGCCTCAACGTCACCCTGCCTGAGCTGTTCCTGCGCGCCGGCAACCCACTGGCCGCGACTTTCGCCGACTGGCCGCCGTTGCTGGAGCTGAATAACGGACGCCTGCAAGGGCAGGCGCAACTCAACCTGCCAGGCAGCGGCCCACTCGCAGCGTCGGCCAAGCTCAGCGCCAAGGGGCTCGGCGGCATTTACGATCGCACCGAATTGAGCGGGCTCGACGTAGAGATTTCGGCCGCGCTACGGCGCGATCAGCTGCGGTTGGACGTGACGGAACTGACCCTGCGCGAGGCCAATCCGGGCTTCACGTTCGGCCCATTGCGCTTCGCCGGTGAATACGCAGGCCCGCTCGACAACCTCGATCAGGGCCGCCTGGCCTGGAGTATCGCCGAGGTGCGGCTGCTGGGCGGACGGCTATGGCTGGAACCGGGTATGGCTGACCTTGGGGCGGGCACGCAGCAGTTGAAAGCTCACCTGCGTGGGCTGCAACTGCCGTTATTGCTCGAAGCCTATCCCGCCGAAGGGCTATCCGGAACAGGCGTGATCGATGGCGAGCTGCAGCTGCAGCGCAGTGAAGCCGGAATCAGTATCGAACAGGGCTCGCTGCAGGCACGCGAACCTGGCGGCGCGCTGCAATTCCGTTCACCGAAAATCCAGGCATTGGGCCAAGCCAACCCGGCGATGCGCCTGGTCACCGAGGCGCTGGATGACTTCCACTACGATCTGCTCGCCAGCGATGTGCACTATGCCGCCGACGGCACACTCGATCTGGGCCTCAAGCTGCACGGGCGCAACCCCGCGCTGGAAGGCGGCCGCCCTATCAATTTTTCAATCAACCTCGAGGAAGACATTCCCGCCCTGCTAACCAGCCTCCAATTGTCTGATCGTGTCAGCGAAACCATTCAACGGCGCGTGCAGGAGCGCCTCAGATGAGGCAATGTAGCGGCGACTTCGATCTGGAGAACACCGTCATGCGGTTGTGCCATCCCATCAGCATTCTGGCGCTGGCCCTGCTGGCCACTGCCTGTACCCCACGCGTTGAGCTGGCCGTGCCCAACGAGCCGATCAACATCAACCTCAACGTAAAAATCGAGCACGAGATCTACATCAAGGTCGACAAGCAACTCGATTCGATCATCAACGAAGACAGCGGTCTGTTCTGAGGAGCCTTATGAAGACCTATCTGAAACTCGGAACCCTGCTTGTGGCGCTGTGCCTTGCGCTGCCGGCTGCTGCCATGTCGCTCAACGAGGCCATGTCCGCGCTCGGCCAGGCCAAGGCCAGCGGTCAGCTCGGCGAGAAACCCGACGGCTATCTCGGCATCGTGCAGAGCGGCGGGCAAGCCGAAGAAATCGCCAGTCAGATCAACCAGGCCCGACGCGCCGAGTACTATCGCTTGGCGCAGAAGAACGGCATCGGCGTCGCAGACGTGGAAGCCATTGCCGGTAAGAAGGCCATCGAAAAAACCCCGCCCGGCCAGATCATCCTGCTAAACGGCAGCTGGGTTAAGAAGTAAGTGAAGCATTCGCGGGGGGCACTCGCTCCCCGCTTGATCCTCAAAACCAAGTCGAGACCGTCAGCGAACCGAACTGGTCATGATTGGCCTGGCCATTGAATTCACGTGTTCGCCAGACCCTGGCAAAGGCCAGCTGCCAGCTATTCCAGGTGAGCGCGATACCGGCCTTTGCATCGCCCACCCACTCGTTCGGGTCCACTGAGTGACTGCTTTTCCAGGTGTTACCCTCAAGCAGCATGTTCTGCGCCATATAGCGCCCTTCGACATCGGCGAAAAGACTCCAGGCGAAGCCGCCGCCCTGATCGAAGAACATGCTGCCGCTCTGTGCCGGCGCCACTGCCGGAATGCTGAAACTGCGCTCTAGTCGCTGCCCGATGCGCAACCCGAACCCCGCAGAGCCATAGGTGTAGAGATTGCCTAGCGCAAAGCCGGCGCTCGGACCGTACTCGAACTCCAGACCGCCAAGGCGCTGCTGACCCCACCAGCGGTAGTGGTACGCAAGGTTGACGAAGGGTTCGTTGCGCAATTGGTTGTCCCAGCCGCGCGGCTCGTCACTGTTGGTGATTTCGTGGACCCGGCGCTGAATCTTTTTACCCCCAGCTGCCGGGCCGACGATCCCGACATCCAGATGCAGACCGCTGGTGCCGCGCCAACCTTCATGCTGATCATTCGAGAAAATCGACATGCCAGCAAACAACAGCGCGGCGTAGGGACGGTCGTCCTCGATCAGCTGAGCTCGAGTTATATCGTCCGGCGTGTAAAGCTGATGTCCCAGCCGATAGGCGACGTTATCAACCTGATCGGCACTCCAGCCCGGCATCGCCTCGGCGAAACGCCGCGACCAGTGATCGGCGCCAGGCTCGAACGAACGCATCAATTCGAAACCGTTGGTGTAGTGCCCATCGTCAGAAGCAAACACATCGTTTTCGATTTTCAGCGAGTAGAGGTCCGCCTGGCTCACCAGCGGTGTACAGGAAATGACGACGGCGAGGGACACGCGAGTGCGCAGCTGCGAAATGGCCATAGCCCGACTCCTTGGTTACATGCAGAGAAGTATGTATCAGGATGTTAGAGCCGGGTTGCGGTGCAACGTTCAGCGTGACTGCGGCGCACGAACATGAGTGCGCCGGCAGGCCTGCCCATCGCTAACAGCCATCAGGTCCCGATGATGCCGCCATCATCCTTGGTAATAAGCACTGTCGAGGCCCGGGGACGCGTCTTGCCATCGCTGGCCGGGAAGCTCAGCTCGGGGTGCTGCACGTTGATCCACATGGCGCGGTAGTCCGGGCTCCAGGTGATGCCAGTGATCTCGCAGCCACGAGGGCCGACCAGAAAGCGCCGCACCTCGCGGGTGCGCGGGTCAGCACAGAGCAGCTGATTGGTGCCCATGGCCTGCATCGCGGGCTCGTCGTCGCCGTAGTCGGTCTCAATCCACAGCCGGCCAGCGTTATCGAAGGCCAGCCCATCGGGCGAGGAAAAGATATCCCCGTTGATGGTGCCGGTGAGGTTGGCCGGTACTGGCTCACCCTCTGCATGCTTGGCGCCGGGCTGCTCGCCAGCCAGCAGGAGGACTTCCCAAGTGAAGGCGGTCGCGGTGGGGTCGGCGCCCGCTTCGCTCCAGCGCAGAATTTGGCCGTGCAGGTTCACGGGACGCGGATTGGCCTTGTCGGTGGGCCACTTGATGCCGCGGTTGTCGTTGTTGGTCAGGGTTACATAGACCTCGCGACTGCGCGGGTGCACGGCCACCCACTCTGGCCGGTCCATGGGCGTCGCGCCCACATGGTCGCCAGCGGCGCGGGCGTTGAGCAACACTTCAGCCTGGTCGGCGAAACCGTTCTCGGCGGTCAGGCCGCTCTGTCCGTGGACCAGCGCCAGCCACTCGCCGCTGCCATCGGCGTTGAACCGCGCCACGTATAACGTGCCATCGTCCAGTAGTCGCCGGTTGGCCTGATCATCACCCGCTACATAACGGCCGCTTGGAACGAATTTGTAGACGTATTCGCCCTTGGTGTCGTCGCCGGAATAGAAGGCCATGCGGCCGTCGTCACCCAGCGAAAGAACGGAACACTCGCGGCAGTAGCGACCGAACGCGGTGCGCTTGACCGGCTTGCTCGCTGGGTCGAAGGGATCGACCTCGACCACCCAGCCGAAACGGTTCGGCTCATGTACGTGGCCACCGTGAGGTTGCGTCGGGTCCGGTGTGGCGTTGAAGCGGGCGTCGGCGGTTTCCCAGCCGTAGAGTTTGCTCAGGCCTTTGCCTTCGATGCCATAGCGCTTGTGCGACACGCGCTTGGCCATATCTTCGGCGTCATGGTTGACGAAGTAGTTGTGCCAGTTCTCCTCGCACACCAGATAGGTGCCCCAGGGCGTGAAGCCGCTGGAACAGTTGTTCAGCGTGCCGATGATTTCGCGGCCGCTGGGGTCGGAAGCGGTCTTCAGCGCGTCGTTGCCGGCCAGCGGGCCGCCCACCGCCATCGGCGTCATGCCCGAGATGCGCCGGTTGTAGCGCGACGGCATGACCCGTTGCCATTGGCCCTGTGCATCCTTTTTCACTTCGATGACGCTGACGCCATGAGCTGCCTGCTCTTTGCGCACCTCATCCAGCGGGCGCTTGCCGTCGGTAAACGTCATGCCGTTAGGATGCAGCGGCGGGTTGACGTACTCGTGGTTCATCACCAGCAGGCCGTGGCTGTCCGGATTTTCCGGGAAGGGAAAGAAATGCATGCCGTCATGGTTGTCGCCCGCCTGCTTGAGCTGGGCCTGCCAATCATCGGTGGCGTCCGGATTCCACTCCGGAGCGTCCGCCATGACGGCATCACCCCAGGAAAAGAACGTCCGCGCGCTGTAGCCCGGTGCAACCTGCACGCTGTCGAACGCTGGGTCTAGCTGCGTGGGGATGCCCTTGAAGCCGATCAGCGACTCAGACTGTACGGCGCTACGACAGGCGCCCAGACTGCCGCCAAGAAAGCCCAGTGCGGCAAGGCCCATCCCGCCCTTGAGCAGGTTGCGTCGGCTGTGATCGACGAGCTGCTCCAACGAGACGTTAACGCTCGGGTTGATCGCCTGATCATCGAGCGCGGAAAGGTTGGCGTGAAAGCTTTGGAAATCCTGTTTCATCATTAACTCGTTAAGCAAATGGGTCTGGTCCGCATCACTGAATGCGGTAATGAAAGGTGTTTTTGACCTCGGGAACGGTCACGGCGCGTCCGTCGATGATCCGAGGTTGGTAGCGAAAACTTTTAGCAGCCGTAAGTGACGGTCGGATAAACAGCGGGTGGCAGTCTTCCAGCGCTTTCGGGTTTTCGATCCGCCCCTGTGGGTTGACCGAATAACTGACGGTGCAGGTGCCCTCGATGCCCTTGTCCAGCGCACGCGTTGGGTAGTCAGGTGCATCCTTGGCGATGGGCAGGTACTGCCGACTGGCAGCCGCTGCGGCTTCGGCTTGGCGCGCGCGTTCTGCAGCGGCCGCCGCTTCGGCACGTGCCGCCTGTTGGCGCTGTTGTTCCTCACGAGCCAGCTGCTCGCGGCGCTGGGCTTCGCGCTGCTGCCGCTCGACTTCGATGCGTTCCTGCCGTTCGCGCTCCAGCTGCTCTTTGCGCTGCTGCTTGGCTCGTTGCTGCTCTTTGACGCGCGCCTCCTCTGCCTGTCGCTCCTGCTCGGCGCGCTTGTAGGCCAGATCGGCCTGTTCCAGGCGCTGCTGTTCGATCTGCGGATCGACCTGCGGTTCCTCGATGACCGTCTCCACCAGCGGCTCCGGGACGGGTGTCGGCTCGGGCTCAATCACAGCCTCCGCCGCCGGCTTGGGAGTCGGCAGGCTGATCAGTTGGGTCTTGAGCACTTGAGTCTGGCTCGGAGCACTCAGCTCGGGCGTCCAGCCATGCAGCAACAGACCGAACACGCCAGCGTGCAGCGCCAGGGTGACCGCCGCAGCACCGGCATGGCTGCGCCACTGCGGACGCGCTACCGGGAAGCTCGTTGGTAGCGTCATGGTCAGGCTGCTCATGGCGTAGGCTGCCCAGGTGGCGCCTCGGTAATCAGACCGAGGTTCACCACCCCGCCGCGCTGCAGCTCGGCGATCCCGGCCACCACGCGGCCATAGTCCGCAGCATCATCAGCGCGTACGTAGACCTGGGTATCGCCGCGCTCGGCGATGATCGCGGCGACCTTCTCGCGCATTTCCCCGAGGTCGATGGCGCTGTCCGTCTGGTCCTCGGCATTCAGCTCGGTGCCCAGGTGCCAGTAGAAGCCGCCGTCGGCCTTCACCGAGAGGGTCAGGATCTGCCGCTCATTCTCCGTGGGCAGCGCCTCGGCGGCGACCTTGGGCAATTCGATCTTCACGCCCTGCACCAGCATCGGCGCGGTCACCATGAAGATCACCAGCAGCACCAGCATCACATCGATGTAGGGCACCACATTCATTTCGGCTTTGGGGCCGTGTTTACGCTGCGGTTTGACCGGCATGGCGAAGCTCCTTCAGGCAGCAGCGGCGACGCTGGGCGAGCCGGCATGCAGGCGACGATGCAGGCGCGCCTGCAGCTCGTTGGCGAAGCTGTAATAACGCCCGCTCAGGGTCTGGCCGCGGGCGGAAAAGCGGTTGTAGGCCATCACCGCGGGGATAGCCGCAAACAGGCCGATGGCCGTGGCGATCAGCGCTTCCGCAATGCCCGGAGCAACGGTGGAGAGAGTCGCCTGCTGCACCATGGACAGACCAAGGAAGGAATTCATGATCCCCCACACCGTACCGAACAGCCCGATATAGGGGCTGACCGAACCGACCGTGGCGAGGAACTGCAAACCGCCTTCCAAACGCTCTTCCTGCTCGGAAATGGCGACATAGAGGCTGCGCTCCACCCCCTCGATCACCGCATCCGGCGCAATGCCCGGCTGGCGCTGGAGCTGGCTGAATTCCTGATAACCGGCGAGAAAGATGTGCTGCAGGGCCGCCTCCCGGGGCAGCGGCTGATCACTGCCCTCGCGATACAGCTGCGTCAGTTCCGCGCCGCTACGAAAGCGCTGCAGGAAGGTTTTCAAAAGGCGTTCGCTGCGGCGCAAGGCCGCGCCCCGCTGGATGATGAGGTACCAACTGGCAATCGAGGCCAGCACCAGAATCACCATCACCAGTTGCACCACCAGGCTGGCCTCGCTGACCAGGCCCCAGACCGACATATGTTCACTTTGCATCTGTATTTCCTCCGGCCGCCCCGTGGGACGGCACTCGTTGGATCGCTTCGGGCAACGCTTCGATTGCGGGCGTTACCAGAGGGGGTTATGCCGACCGGGCTCAGTCCAGCCCTAGCGCGTCAGCAACCGCTGCCCACGGCAGGTATTTGTAGTTCTGAGCGCCTTCGGGCATGCGTTTGCGGCCGTCCTGCACCACCAGCATGCCGCGGCTCCAGATACCGCCGAGGTTGGCCGAAGTGACCTCCAGCCCATCGGTCTCCGATGCGCCATCGATGCCGCGCTCGGCATTCAAACCAACGCGGAATGCGCCGCGAACGGCGTAAGGCGCGGCGGCATCCAGTACCAGATAGCTGTCGTTACCCTGGCTCGAGATGACCAGGTAATCGGCCTTCGCACCCTGGTAGAGCGCCAGCCCCTCGACGTCGTCATGCAACGCGCCGCCGACACCGATGACCTTTTCCAGCTTCGCCGGGGCATCGCCACGGGCATCCAGTGTCCAGACCGCCTCGTCCTCCTCACCGACGAAGAGCCGCTGGGTGCGGTCATCGGCCACGCATCCCTCGGGTTGACTGGCGACCTTGAACTGCCGCACCAGCTCACCACGCGGCGAGCCGCTGGAACCATCCAGGCGGTACTGCAGAAAGGTGCCGTCCTTGTCGTTGGCGATCGCATGGATAGCGCCCCGGCGATCCTTGAACATGCACAGGCCATAGATTTCGGAGATCGGCGTGGCGATCTGGCCGATGTCGCTCAACTGCCCGCTCGTTGGATCGATGGCGAACAGGTGCAGGCTGTTGTGATCCCGATTGCTGGCCACGGCGAGGTCAACCTGCTTGCCGCCGAGAACAAAGCCAGTGCGCACGTCCACGTTGTTCAACCGCCCGACGGGCAGGTACTGGAGCTGCTTGCCGGTCAGGTCGTACACGCCGAGCCCGCCCTTCTTGTCGGTGCCCAGCACACGGCTTCTGGCGCGGTCGCTTGCGTTGACCCAGATCGCAGGGTCGTCGGCAGCATCGCCCAGGTGCGGCACCGGATCGGTCTGAGCCTGAGCCGGCAGCATCGGAATGACAGGCGTCGCGGTGGGCGTTGGAGGCTGCCAATCCAGACGGGCCGCGTGGGCACCACGCTCATCGGTCAGCAGCAGCTCGAGGCCTCGCTCGGTCAATCGGGCGCTGATCTGCTCAGGCTCGTCGAAGCCTTCGAGCGGTATTACCGAATGGCTACGCCAGCTGTCGGCGTCTCGCCTATAGAGGTGCAGCGCGCCAGCTTCCGGGTCCAGCGCCAGCAATCCGCCGGGCACCAATGCCATGCCGGCAGTTGCTTCGGCGATACCACCGAACGGCTGGACGATGTCTACGGGTTGGCGTACGAGTGGTGCTTCCGCATCTGCCGCGTAACGCCAAAGGCCCACGCCTTCTTCGTTGACGATCAGCTCGCCGGTTTGATCATCCACCTGGCAGTAGCCGCTTTCCGGCGGCAGGCTCAGGCCGCGTACGCGCTGCGGCGTCGCAAGTGGGCGCATGTCGGCGGCGACCAGCCACTGCTCGCCGATACCCTCTTCACCGACCAAAAACAGGAAGCTGTTGCGCGCCGCGTCGCGGAACAAGCACAGCCCCTCGATGGCGAAATCCGTTCGCGGGATGTACAGCGGCTGGCTCCAGCGATGCTCGCGGTCAAGCCCTAGCAACACGGCCTGCTGTCGCTTGCGGTCGAGGGTGGCGATCAGCATGCCCTGCCTGCCTACGCGATGATCCAGGCCTTCAAAGCGGCCTTTGAAATCGCTGATCACTGCGCCCTTGGCGTCGAGTATCTGCAGCCCGCGCGAATCCGGTCGAACGACCAGTCGCGACGCATTTGGCCAGAAATCTGTATTGGCGATCAGCTGAGCGCTCACGGCTTCCAGCGGTGCGGCATCCACGATGCTCAGGGTCGGCGCCGGCTGCTTGCCGGAGTCGACGCCCGCTCCGGACTGACAGGCCGCAAGCGCAATGCAGAGGCTCAGCAGCATGGGTTTATGCAAAGTCATGTACATGGTTTTTCCAATCAGCAGCCGCTGACCGCCACCATTCCGAAAAGGGGAACAGAGCAGAGGCGGGGCGGCGAATAAGTCGAAGTTGGTCAGAAGTGCGTCAGGGTCAGGCCAAGCTTGTAGGTCGGGCCGTATTCCTCGTACTGGGCGTTGAAGTTGCTGCGCCCGGTGTAGACGAAGTAGGACTCGTCCGTGAGGTTCAACGCCTCGAGCGTCACCTGCAGGTTCGGCGTGATGAAGTAGCCTGCCTTGAAGTCCACGAACAGCTGATCGTCTGCGTAGAGATCGTGGGCTTCATCGTCGATACCGGCCACTTCGGCCAGGTACTCGGATTTGTAGTTGGCCGCCAGACGCATGTTGAACACGTCATTCTCCCAACCGACCATGAGGTTGCCGACGCTATTGGAGTGGTTTGGCAGGTCGATGCTGCGACTGCTGCCCTGCCCTTCGATCTCTGCATCGGATTTGCTGAAGGTGGCGTTGGCGCCCAGCAGCACGCCATTCCAAGGTGCCGGTAGCCAGTTCAGCTTCTGCGAATAGGCCAACTCGACACCATAGAGTTTGGCGCTGCTGCCGTTCTCGAAGCTCAGCGCTTCGTCGAATCCAGTCCATTGGCCCGTGCCGGCCAGATCGGTGTTGTAGATGAAGTTGTCGATGTCCTTGTAAAACAGATAGGCCGACACAGCGCCCGCGCGGCCCATGTAGTGCTCGATGCCGAGGTCGTAGTTCATCGACTCCAGTGGCTTGAGGTCAGGGTTGCCAAACTCCGCATCTTCGCCATCGATGACGAAGCCAGGCGCCAGCTGCTCGAACGTCGGGCGCACCACGGTATTGGTCCAGGCCGCCCGAACGAAGGTATCGGGCGTCAGCTCATAGCGCGCATGCAAGCCCGGCAGCCAATGTTCATAACGGTTGTCGCTGGATACGGCTTCGAACTCACCGTCGCGCAGGCCGGTGCCCTTGGCGCTGAACTCGGTGCCCTCATAGCGCAGGCCGGCGATGATGCGCCACTTGTACAAGTCCAGGGTGTTCATGAAATACGCCGCGTTGATGTCTTCGCTCATGTCGAAGTCGCCGATGCGCGACTCCTCTTGATCGTAGAACTCGCTCGCATCGAGGCCGCCAATCAGGCCCTCCAGGCCGCCGGCGCTGATGCCCGAACCGAAGCCGTCCAGCGCGTAGTCGACCTTGCCGCTCTGGAAGTCGGCCAAGGTCAGGTCGTCAAAATCGTCGTAGGCCCAGATCTCGGCGTCGTTGGTCTTGTCGCGCCGGCTGAGCTTGCCACCGAACTTGAGCTGAGAGGCATAGCCCTGGATGTCGTAATCACGGGCCAGATCCAGACGGATGTTTTTCTCTTTGTCGCGCGCATCAGTCTTCTCCCACTCCACCTCGTCGAGTTCGAAGCTCGCAGGATCGTAGAAAGACGGGTCGACGGTCAGGCGCGGTTTGCTGGTGCTGGAGAAACCGACGTCAGCGAAGTCACCCTCGAACGTCGCGCTGGAAATGCCGCCCGGGTTGCGCTCGCGGGCCTCGCTGTAGCCGACCTGACCACTGAGGGTCCAGAGGCCCATCATGCGGTCGCCGCCGAACACATAGGACTGAATGGTCTGGGTTTCCTCGCGGGATTTCAGCTCACGCCAGCCCTCGGCATCGCCCAGCTCGCCGGCCCGTTGCGCATCTTCGAACTCGACCCCGGCTGCGTTGCGGGTCTCGGTGTCCTTGAAGCGGCTGTACAGCGTGCGCAGGTAATAGCTGCTGAAGTCGTCCGGCTGGTAATCGAAGTTCAGACCAAAGCCGGTGCGCTCGCGGGTGATCTCGTAGTCGCGCTGCTCGAACTCTTCCAGCCGGGCGCCGTCTTCGAAATCCCATGCGCCGCCGGTTTCCACGTTATCCGAGCCGAAGTCGCGATCCTGCCAACTCAGCGCCGCGGCCACGCCGAAGTTGTCGACGCCACCGCCCAGGCTGAAGCGGTTACTGATGGCACCGGAAAATTTGGGGCTGGTCTCGCCGACGTTCTCGTCGTAGCTGGCTTCGGTACTGAGGCTGTAGAACAGGCCGTCGTGGTCGAACGCCGACAGGCTCTCCACCTCGATGGTGCCGCCCAGGGAGTTGGCGTCCATGTCCGGCGTGAGGGTCTTGACCACTGAAAGCGACTGCACCAGTTCCGAAGGCAGCACATCCAGCGCCACGGCGCGGCGGCCGCTTTCCGGCGAGGGCACCAGGGTGCCGTTGATGGTGACGCTGTTCAGGTCCGGCGCGATGCCGCGCACGCTGACGAAGCGGCCTTCGCCCTGGTCGCGCTCGACCGACAGGCCAGGGATTCGCTGCAAGGCTTCGGCGGCGTTGTCATCGGGCAGCTGGCCGATTCCATCGGCATGAACGACGCTTTTCACGCTGTCGGAGCTGCGCTGTTCCCTCAATGCTTCGTCGATGCTGACGGCCTGGCCGATCACCTCGACGTGCTCCATGACAAGCGGCTCCTCTGCCCAGGCCGAACCGGCGCTGACGGCCAGGGCTAGCAGGCTGATGCGGAACCCTGCATGACGGATGCCGCTGCGGTATGTGCTCATGAACAATCCCCCGAACGCTGTTTACCGGGTCCATCCCGGAACTGGAGCGGACGGTAGGGTCGGGATATGGCGGTTCTGTGACAGGGGTTTTTGCTGGGGCGCCAGAGAGGGGTTATTGGGGTGGCTTGGGGTATGAGGTGAGCCGATATGACCCGCCTCCGGCTCGGACGCAACGCTCAACCCGTAGGGTGGGCTTTAGCCCACCACAAGCACATCGCGACTCCGTCACGGTGGGCTGAAGCCCACCCTACGCCGCTGATATGACCTGTTCTGCTGATCGGCGGTGAAGCATTGGTGGGAGCGCGGTTCGTGCCGCTGCACGTTTCGGCATGATTCGGAACGCTGGT
The DNA here is from genome assembly GCF_050272435.1 of Pseudomonas sp. NPDC047961. Lineage (NCBI taxonomy): Bacteria > Pseudomonadati > Pseudomonadota > Gammaproteobacteria > Pseudomonadales > Pseudomonadaceae > Pseudomonas > Pseudomonas sp. NPDC047961. Next base: position 355,675 of record NZ_JBNNMD010000001.1, read on the forward strand.
TTCGACCTGTTGGGCGAAACCAAGCCCCCAAACAACTCGTAAACAGACCTAGCGCCAATACCAATGCAGCGCTGCCTTCAAACCAATCAAAAAAAACCATTGAGCCAATTCAACCCCCACCCCATTCATCCAACCGTCACATCCATCTGTTTCCGTGCCCTCACGCACTGGCGCGGCTCGCCACGGAGACCCGATGAAATCCCTGATCAAGCTCCACACCCTCACCCTGCTCGGCCTCGCTTTCGCGGCTAACGCCGGTCTGCAGATCTATCTCGCGACCGGCCAGATCAAAACCTGGGCGGAGATCAACTGGATGGACGTCGCCGGCGAAGGCGGCTCGGCCGTGCTGTCCCTCGCCTGGCTGATCATGCTGTTGCACAGCCGCCCAGCGGGTCGGGTAACGCGGCTACTCGCGCTGGGGCTTTGCTGCGTGTTCTTTTCCTGGTGGATGGACACGCTGGACGAGTTCATCCAGCTGCCGGAGCTGGCCGTCTGGGACAATTGGCTGGAGACCGCGCCGATGCCCATCGGCCTGCTGCTGTTGACGCTGGGCATCTATCACCTCAACCAAGAACAGCGTGCCATCAGCCAGCAGATGAGCAAGCGTGAGAAAGGATTCCGCGAGCACCGCCTGTTCGACAAGCTGACCCCATTGGGCGCCGCGGAATACTTGCGCCAGCAGGTGCAGCTGGCGCTCGGTCACGCCCAGGCGGAACAGCAGCCACTGTCACTGGTGGTCGTGGATCTGGACGATTTCAACACAATCAATCAGCACTACGGCCAGGCAGAGGGGGATGCGGTTTTGCAGGCCATGGCGCAGCTGCTGCTGCTCAATCTGCGCCGTCAGGATCTACTCTGCCGCTTGGCCGGGGATCGATTCGTGGCGGTGTTGCCAAACACGGGTGAGACCCAGGCCCGAATGATCGCAGATGAACTGCAACAGGCCGTGGCCAGCCTGGCGCACAAAACAGCACAGCACGGCGAACGGGTACACCTCCGTGCAAGCACAGGGACCGTGATGGCGTTCGACGAGGATGCTGAACAGCTGCTCAAGCGCCTGAATTTGAACCTGGCCAAAACCAAGCAGCAGCTGCCGCGCTGCGCCTGAGGAAGTGGCCATGCCCCCTGGTTACGATTGCGATACTCGTTTCATCGCCGCTCATCACCAGCCGGCCGTGCTGATCGATCTGGCGCTGTCACGCGGGATCGACAACCACCAGCTACTGCGTGGTAGTGGGCTGTTCTATGAAGACGTCATTGGTGGCCTGGCGCGGATCAGTCCCCTGCAGTTCCTGACGCTGATCGGAAACGCGCAGCGCTTGCTTGAGGCTGACGACAGCAGCTTTCTGTTCGGCCAGCGCCTGTTACCCGGCCACTACGGCGAGGTCAGCCACGCGCTGACCCATGCCTGCACCTTGCAACAGGCGCTGGAACAGCTGCAGCAATTCCGCGCCCTGCTCAGTCCGCTACTGACGCCCCGGCTGTTCCTCGACGAGCGGAGGGCATACCTGTACTGGACCGACAACTGTGGTATCGGTAACCAGCAGCGGTTCCTCACCGAAGCCAGCCTGACCGCCGTGGTGGCGATGAGCAGACGGCTATCCGGCGAGCGCCTCCCTTGGCGCTTCCACCTCGCCTACCCGCAGCCGCGGCATGTCGAGCAGTACTGGGTGCACCTGAGCGAGCAGCTGACCTTCGCCAGTCAGATGACCATGATGAGCCTGCCGCTGGAATATCTGCACAAGCCTTGGCCAGGCGCCTCGGCGACCGCCGGGCAGGTCGCGCAGCAGGCGAGTTGCGCGCAGCTGGAGAGCCTTGGCTGGCCTGGCAGCTTTATCGATCAGCTGTACGACCATCTCTACGCGAACATCCGAGAGCCGCTGAATCTGGAGCGTGTAGCCCAGTCCTTCGAGATGAGTCCCGCCTCGCTCAAGCGCAAACTGCACAAGCATGGCACCGGCTTTCAGGAACAGCTGGATCAGGTACGCAAGCATGTAGCGCTGTACCTGTACCAAATGAAGGGCTACAGCAATGATGAAGTGGCGAGCTACCTGCGCTTCAACGACACCACCAATTTCCGCCGTTCGTTCAAACGCTGGACCGGGCTAGCGCCCAGTAGCCTGCGCCAGCTATTCCAGAGCTGACCCGGTCGGGCGTATCGCCGCGCCGTGCCTGTCGATGGGACTATTGGTCGGCTCGGAGTTGAGACGAGTAACCTTCGCTTGGGTTGGTTGTGCTTCCTTCGCGTTGCGCTGAAGACTCGAGAGGGTCAACGCTCGACGCAGCAACAGCGCGGCGATACCGGCAACGGCGAGAAATGTGATTAGCACCGGTATGGCTTGTTCGTTCATGCGTCTAGCTCACCCTTAGTAAAGCGTCGCGGCAGCGATAGCCTTTTGATACTACCGGCGATAATGGGCGAATACCATCGCTGCATTAAGCTGTCGCAGCCAGGCTTTGCCCGTCCACTCTCCGACGAACGGAGGGACAAATCGACTTCTAGCGAGTCGTAACTGGGTCGCTACGCCTAATAACTCGAGATGGCTGAGAGGGCTGACTTAGATGCATCGGGAATACACCAGGCAATACCATCAACTGCGTACCCACATCGAACGGATGCTCGACAGCGGCGCGGTGATTGCTGAACGAGCGCCACTGACGATCAGACGTGGGAATCAGGTTTATCAGGTGGCATGCGGGATGCTAATCAGCGAGCAGAGCCCACGCTGATCCGGCCAGGGCTCCGCCTGGCAATCCAGGCGCCAAAGCGAACCGTGATGGCTACACCAGCTTGTCGGCGGTCACCCGATGCAGGGCACCGCTACCCTGCTCGAAGGCGCTGATATTCGCCAGCGTAGTCTCGGCGATATTAGTCAGCGCTTCCGCAGTGAAAAATGCCTGATGCCCAGTTATCAACACGTTGGGAAAGGTCGTCAGGCGCATGAACAAATCGTCACTGATGACCTGCTGTGAAAGGTCCTGGAAGAAGAGGTTTTCTTCCTCCTCGTAAACATCCAGCCCCAGCCGACCGATCCTTCCGCTCTTGAGGCCCTCGATGACTGCGCGCGTATCGACTACACGGCCTCGGCCGGTGTTGACCAACATTACGCCCGGTTTCATCTGAGCAATCGCGTCGGCATCGATCAGGTGGTTGGTTTCCGGGGTCAGCGGGCAGTGCAGCGAAATGATGTCCGCTTCGCCCAACAGTTTTTCTAGCGGCACATAGCTGACAAATTCCTTCGCATCGGCGCTGGGAAAGGGATCGCTGGCCAGCACCCTACAACCGAAACCGTGCATGATGTCAGCGAAGATAAGGCCGATCTTGCCGGTCCCAATCACGCCCACCGTCTTACCGTACAGGTCGAAACCGAGCAGGCCATCGAGGGAGAAATTTCCTTCACGCACGCGGTTATAGGCGCGATGGGTCATCCTGTTGAGCCCGAGCACCAGTGCCACTGCATGCTCTGCCACCGCGTGGGGCGAATATGCCGGCACTCGCGCCACCGTCATGCCCAGCCGCTCCGCCTCGGCGAGGTCGACGTTATTGAAACCGGCCGACCGCAGGGCGATGAGCTCCGTACCGCTGGAATGCAAGCGCTGCAGCACCTCGCGGTCGAGCTTGTCGTTAACGAAGGCACAGATGCCAGCGAAACCCGCCGCTAGCGGCGCGGTTTCCGCGGTCAGCCGGGCGTCCAGATAGACCAGGTGGTGCTGGTGCGCCTGGTTGGCCTGGTCGAGAAATGTGCGATCGTAAGGTTTGGTACTGAAGACGGCGATGCGCATGAACAGGCCTCCGGAAAGACGGATTGAGGGGGCCACCCAGCCTGTCACTTGATCCATCGAATGACACTGCAAAGGCCATTGACCGACGGGCTCAACGAGGCAGGCGGATACCGTATGACCTCACGCCAGCCCGTCGAACCGGGCGTAAGGGTTGCTGCAGGGCAACCGGTAGCCAAGAAAGCTAACCTTGGGATTGGTCTTGTTCTGCTGCCGCAAAAAATCAGTCGAAACCATGAAATCCGTTAACAAGCGGCGCTCGAAGTTGTCGACCCGAAGATCAGTGTAGGCTGTTCCCACTCCGGTTTGCTGGCGGATCTTGTAGAGCCCCATCAATGCGGCCAGCTTCTCCGAGCCGTAGTGGTCAGCCATCGCATCGACGAATTTGCGCTGATCGTCAGGATCCATCTGGAAGTTTCCCACCAGCCGTTGCAGCAGCTGAGGAATGAAGACCTGGCGGTCCTCGTAGACCCAGGCGCCAGATCCGATTGCCACCAGACCCAGTGTGGCGGCGGACGAAATCAACAACGTACGACGTTTCATGGGCAATCCTTAGCTATAAAGCAGGTCGGCAGCACGGATGGACAAGGCGGCAGCCGTCAGGCTGGGATTCGCCGGCGAGCAGCTGGGGTAAGTCGCAGTACCGACGACAACAAGATTGCGCATCTTGTGATGCACCATATGCCCATCGACGACCGAACCGTCATCCACCTGCCCCATGCGCAACGTGCCCTGCACGTGCGACTCCGTCAGACGCCATTCCCTGAAGTTGATCGACTCAACCGGCAGCGGCGCGAGCAATTTTTCCAGGCTATCGAGGCCGTACTGAACCCCCTTCATGCCGTAGTCGGACTCGCCGCGGTAGTCGATGATCGCCTGCCCTGTCTGCGGGTCGATGACGACCCGGTTCTCGACGTTGGGCAGGTCTTCGCTCACCAGCATCAACGGCAGCGTCTGGTTCCAGCGTCCGATTTCTGGGCGTAGCCCATACGGCCAGCGATTTTCAAAGTAGACCAGGCACGCCGAGTGCTCCTTACGGAAGTCACCGTCGTATAGCGAGTAATTAAGGCCAGTGGTAATCGTGCTGCCATCGAAGTTGCCCAGCCCATCGAGATACACCTCGACGTTGGCCCCCACTTGCTCGTGCAGGCCCATACCGGTTTCGCCAAAGTCGATATCCGAACGCAGCAGGATCGCCGGGCTCTGAATGGCATTGGCGCCCAGCACGAACAGATCACCGAATACTTTGAACTCCTGCCCATCGGAGCGGATCGTGACGCCCTTAATGATGTTGCCTTGGTATTCGAGTGTGCGCACTTCGGTCTTCAGGCACACATCTACCTTGGGATGGCTGTACAGCTCGGCCAAGCCATTCTGCGCGGTGAACTTGGCGTTCATCGGGCAGAGATTGCAGGTGGCATTGGCACAGCAGACGCCTCGGGTGCCGGTCGCGACCCGAGCACGCCCGGTCGGCATGATGAAATGATGGTCGGGCATGGCCTCCTTCATCAACATGTCAATGGAGGAGCCTTTATGTGGAGGCTGGGGGAAGGGTTGGCTGCGAGGCAACACTCGGGTCATGTCTGGGTCGCCCGCGATCGACATGATCTGCTCGGCCTGGCAATAGTAGGGTTCGAGCTCGGCATAGCTCAGCGGCCAATCGTTGCCGACACCGTAGCGCGTCCGAATGGCGAAATCGCTGGGATGCAAACGAGGCGTCTGCGAATACCAGCAATTCATTCCACCGCCCAAGGCGATGGTGGTATTCCAGGGCTTTTCGCCGCGGTTGTCGTAGGTGGAGTCCGGCTTGATGGCAGAACTGCTCTGGGTCTGGATCTGCCAATCCCAGGGGTGGAAGTCACCCCACTCTAGGATCAATGCGCGCCCGGTGAGGTGTTTCAAGGCTTCGGTCAAAAAGAAGCTCGAACCAAAACCAGACCCGACTACAACCAACTCATAGTGCTCTTCGTTGATGTCCTTTGCGCTTACCCGGTTGATCTCCACGACCGATTCCCTTAGTGCTGCAGCCTCGCCGAAACCAAGCTGTCCAATCGTTTACACGTCAGCAATGTCCTGCTGCGCAGCGCATGTCACGGCTTAAACCCGGCGTATCGCTACGACACGCGCTGAGAAGCCAGTTCTACGTGACCTTTGAAACGAAGCGGAGTTCCAGCCTGCTTAAGCCCATGCGTGCGAAGGGCTAGTCATCCAGCCCTTCCGATAGCCATCGCCTTACCCGGCGACGGTCACGCCAGGAGGTCAGCTGGTGGGTGAACGGGCTCTCCGGCACCAGACGGCATTCCGGATCGGTGAGGTCGCCCAGCTTGAAGCGGCGCAACACACCCAGCGGGTGGCGCTCTGGCCCGTAAAACGCCACCGCGCGGATTTCCATGCAGTGGAACTGCCAGTCACCCACTGGCTGATGGCCTTGAAGCTCGATGCCATTGAGTTCAGCAACTCGCCGCAACATACCCTGAAAGGTCCCGACGTGAATGAAATCACCACTGCTTAACGGCCCCTGGTGGGTGGTCTGGTGGATGGCGAGGTCGGGGGACACGTCATCTTCCATGCTCTGGCGAATGTCGGTGATATCGACTTCCAAGGGCCCACGTGACGTCACCACCGAGACCACGAGCTGATTGATGAACATCGGCTCGGCACTCATGTTGGAGATGATGCAAAGCGAGCCGAGTCCTTTGCCTGCGCCTCGATTGATAAGCAGGCTCGGCTGACGCTGCCGTCTGAAGTTTCGCAAGAGCAAATGCGCATAGAACATCCATACCAAAAGCGTGCTCAAGGAGATCAGCAACGAAACGAGCTGCTGGTTCTTCATTAACCAATCGATCATGTAGCGTCTCGGTAAGTGATTCCCAGCTGAGACAGTCCAAATACGACTGGGTGCCCGACCCCTGTCGGTATGCGCCGCTCCACTCGCGGCCCGTCCGGCAGCAGACACGAACGAACGCCATCCGCAGCAGGTCCGAGACATGGAGCCCGCAAACAGTCGAGGGAAATCAAATGAAGAGCTTGAGCATCGCGTCAACAGTGTTACTAGCCTTGCTAGCAACCGCTGCATCGGCCAATCAGGAGGCGACCGAGCCTGAGCCAGCCGACACAAACAGCCAGGCCCAGCAGGACCTCAACAACGAGGCAAGCGCACATGGCTACCAGAACCCTACCGGCGAAGACCCGCAACCACGTTTAACCGAGGACACGATCGAAAACGCTCACGGAGACGACGAGCGCGTAGATGACGAAGAGGATTCGCAGAAACGCTGATCGGCTGACCATCGCGCTGGCGACGACCTGAGTTGCCGTCTGCGACCGTGGACGGCATCAGCCTTGTTACACCCGGCGTCTGGACTGGCCAGCGTGGCAGGACGCATCGGCGCATGAGCAAAGCGGCGGGATGCTACAGCTTGTATGTGGAGGCGCTGTCCAAATACACGACTACATTCTCCGTGCGCCGCAGCCGGGCGGCCACGGGCAGGTCAGTAAAGCAGACGGCTAGTCGACAGCACGCCTGAGCGTGAAAGCGCCCCGCAGCTCCCCAAGCTTGAAGCCTCGAGCCTCGTCCTCGGGGTAATACTGGTCAATCAGCGCCGCCAGCTCGGGTTTGATCGAACCACCATGACAGGCCAGACACGCCTCGCCAGTGGGAATGGCCTTCATCATTCGAAACTCACCGTCCACCATTTCGGCATGCGACATGTTTTGCAGCGGCTCCCCCTCCGCAGCGCGCTGCTGAAACTGCTCCAGCACGGCGCGCTCCCAGGGATCAGGCGCATTGTCCTGGTTACGCAGCTTCAGTGCCGTGCGACCCACCCGCCAAGGCGCCTCGCTATGCTCGGCAGTGATCTGCGGCGCCAATTGCTGGCAGGCCTGCACCGCCTGTTGCGGTCCGCCACTTTCCACAGCGGACTTCACCGTGGCCATCAGCTGCTGCTGAAACGGAGGAATGAGTGCCATCCCCTCACTGATCAACGGATCCAGTGGCTCCGCTTGGGCAGACAAGCTGAACGCCAAACAGCTCAAGGGCAACAGATAGCGCATAAAAACTCCTTGCCGGCCTAGCGGCCGAATGCGATGAATGGAATCGAAAATCAACAGGGCCGGCGATCATCGAACCGTCCTGCGACCAGGCAGCTACGGCGCTGCCGCGGATTACCTATGTGCTGCCGCACGGGGCGCGCACGCCAGCGCCGACTAACCGTCCAGCCCACTACGCCAAAGCGCTTCAGCGCCCTCCGCGCCCAGCTGCCCTTTGCTTTAGCGGGTGTTCGGCTTCAGCTCTCAGCCTGCCAACTCGCTGTGCAGACGCGTGCCACGCAGCAGGTTGTCTGCCAGCGGACACCGGCGCTCTACCTCAGCGAGGAATTCCTGTTTTTGCTCCAGCGTCATGTCAGCATCGATATCCACCCGAAGACGCACTTCCTCGAAGCCCGGCCGCACGCTGGTGTCACGCCCGAGCAACCCGGCCGGATCGTAGTCCGCCTCAACTTCGAAGCGCATGCCGCGCAGCTCCACCTTGCGCTGGTGGGCGAGGAAACGACCGATCGTTCCGAAGCATCCCGCAAGCGCCGCCAAGACCAACTCCAGCGGGCTCGGCCCGGTATCAGTACCGAACGCGGCGCGTGGCTGATCGATGAATACTCGGTGATTGCCGCAAGCCACTTCGATTGCGAAGCCGTTACCCATGCTGCCCTGAACACTGATGGTCTTCACGTGGTTATGTCCCTGAGAAAAGAGCTTTGAGCGCCTGGCGTGCGGTTGATGATGAACCGCGAACCCACCGAACGCGTGCCTGACAACGCTTTTCGTATCCCGCCGATAACGTGCACGAACTATATTATATGTATTTGTATTTTGTATTTTGTATAGAAACAAATAGTTCTGCCGCCAGAACTTCTCTGGCAAGTCAATCTGAACAGACTGGGACATCTCGGAAGTAAGAGCGCGTAGCCTCTGGTCCGACTCTAGCACCGGCCACGGAAAAGGATGAGGCGACGCAGGGTGAGGTGGCGGTCGCGGAGCGATGGCTCCACCAGACCAAACCAAATCGCAGAAACTAAAAAGCCCCGTAATCATGAAATTACGGGGCTTCTAGAAGAATGGCGGAGAGATAGTCCGCCTTCATTCCGTCCGCCTATTTTCGTACTAGCCCGCCAGCCCTATGTTTAATGGGCCTTTCAGCCTATTATCTGTCCGTAGTAGTTCATCCCATATTGCAGATTTCCACCAAAATATGGGGGAACAAGTGGGGGAACAAGATCACGGAGACGGAACAACATGGGCAAGCTGAACCCAAAGCAAGTCGAGAACCTGTCTGAGCCAGGAACCTATGAGGACGGCGACGGACTGCGCCTTGTTGTGAAGGCCACTGGGCGCAAATCTTGGGTTATGCGTTACCAGCTCAACGGAAAACGGCGAGAAATGGGCTTGGGCGGGTTCCCTGACATCGGTTTGAAGGCCGCCCGCCAGGCAGCTGCCGATCAGCGCAAACTATTGACCGCTGGCGCCGACCCAATGGCCACACGAGATGCCGAACGGGAAGCTCTGCGCGCCAGCCAGATGGTGGCCGCCGCAAAGGCCGTGACCTTCAAAAAAGTGGCCACTGACTACATCGCTGCGCACCGCGCCGGCTGGAAAAACGTTAAGCACGCCCAACAGTGGGAAAACACGCTCGCCACATATGCCGAGCCGGTCATCGGCCATCTTCCCGCAGCCGAAGTCTCCACCGCGCATGTGCTGGAAATTCTGCAACCGATCTGGATCACCAAAACGGAAACGGCCAGCCGCGTGCGAAACCGCATCGAGTTGATCCTTGACGCAGCCAAGGCACGGGGTCTACGCGACGGAGAAAACCCGGCACGCTGGCGCGGGCACCTAGACAAATTGCTGCCGAAGCGGGCTAAGGTACGCGCAGTCGAGCATCACACCGCCCTACCCTGGCCGGACCTACCGGCATTTATGGACGGGCTAGCCAAGCATGACGCTTTAAGTTATGCCGCCATACGGCTGACGATCCTGACTGCTTGCCGTACATCAGAGGTATTGGGCGCGACTTGGGATGAAGTTGACCTGGAATCGCATACCTGGACGATTCCTGCAGCCCGAATGAAGGCAGGCAAAGATCACCGCGTTCCGCTGTCCGATGCTGCCCTAAAGGTGCTTGGCAGCTTGCCTCGCATCGATGGGAGCCCCTATCTGTTCCCTGGCGCAAGGCAAGGCCGTCCCCTCTCTAACTTGGCAATGCTGATGGGACTGCGCCGGATGGGACGCGGCAATCTGACCATGCATGGATTTCGCAGCACCTTCCGCGACTGGGCAGCCGAGCGCACCCAGTACCCGCGCGAAGTTTGCGAAATGGCGCTTGCACACAAAATTGCAGAAGGAGCTGAAGCAGCCTACTGGCGCGGAGATATTTTTGAGAAGCGCCGGGCCCTGATGGCCGATTGGGCTAAGTATGCGACCCAAGCGCCCGTTTCCAAGGTTGTCGCGCTTCGGAGAGCTGCCCATGACTAAGCCTCCTGAACTCGACTCAACTCGGGAGCTACCAGAGTCCAAGTGGGCAGATGCCAGTTCTGACGAGCTTGAAGAGGGGCTCTTATGCGCTCTGGATGGTGAGTACTATGCAGAGCGATGCCTAATCGAGTACTTCCATGAGCGGATGGCCGCGGGCCAGCCATACGACCTGAGTGTACTTGACCGCTATCTAACAGTGGTCTTTGGGCAAGTTCTAAGACGTACAGCCGGCAAGGAAGACGGAAACTTGCTTCTACAACGCAGCCGAGGGCGCCCAACAGATCCTAGCGTAAGCGACCGGGATTTCTACCTGGCGGCGGCCGTCTTACTCCTCAAAAGAGAAGGGCTTGGCTGGGAGGCGGCCTGCAATGATGTGGCTGATCGTTATGGAGAGTCTGATCGAGTTGTCCCTCGCGCGTTTCGAAAATATCGCGATGACGTAGAGTTATTTCTCGACTCCGAGCTTCGTGCCATAGTTGACGAGCTCGAAGGCCAGCCACCATTAAATACTCCGATTTAGTGGTTTAGTCCTCGCGGCCTTCCCCCCATAGATTACGCATCGTCCGCCGCATATCGCGGCGCTCCAAGAGAAAACGACGATGACCGTAGCCGTACAAAACTCCCGCTCTATTTGGCGCCTGCCAACCGTTAAGGCCCGCACTGGCCTGGGCCGCACCACAATTTACGATCTAATGAAGGAAGGCCGATTTCCAAAGTCCCACCAAATTGCCGGAGCTCACGCGGTGGGCTGGAACTCCGTCGAAGTCGAATTGTGGATCGCTGAGCAATTAGGCGAGATCGTCTGACATGAAAAAGACGACCCACCTTGAAGAGCAAACCCAAATGCCGCAAAGCCGGCCCGGTATCGCCGTCCCGTCAAAGATCGCTCGAATTCTGGCGCACCTGCTGACAGGCGCTGACATCAACCGCTTCGAGGCCGAACACCTGGGCGACCACTGCCTGAACAGCACTATTGCCGTGCTGGCTGACCCTAAGCGACATGCCCTGATCTTCCTGCGCCGCCAGGAAAAGGTGCCGAACCGTTGGGGAATGCCCTGCCGCGTCACCCGCTACAGCCTGCCACCGTCCGAACATAGCCGTGCCCTGGCCGTCCTGGCGACGCTGAAGAACAGCGCCCGTCCCTATCGCGAGAACTAACTCATGTCGAAGATACCGACCCGCCGCAAGGCTGGGACGCTCCCGGCTTGCCTGCAAAAAACCGCGTACTGGCTCCCCTGCTACCCACGAGCCGTCGAGCTGCTCACCGTTGCTGGACTCTTCATCTTGGAGGTCGGCTCATGATTGAGGTTGCCTTCCGTGAAGCTCTTCAAGCGGCTTGGGGGCAGATAGATTGTCTCCCCGCAGCTGACGGGAAAATTCACCGCCTCCACGTTCCCGGGGACAGGCCCGGCACACAGAACGGCTGGTACGTTCTGCACTTGGATGGCATCCCCTCAGGCGCCTTCGGCAGCTGGAAAGCCGGCGACTACCATACTTGGAACAGTCGCAAGCCGACCGATCTAGCCGAAGCCGAGCTAATACGCAAACGCGTTGAGCAAGCCCGGCACCAGCGGGAGGCCAAGCAACATCAACGTCAACAGGCCGTCGCACTCGAGGCGCAGCGTTGTTGGCGCACCGCCGCGCCAGCTGGCAACGACCATCCTTACCTCCGCCGCAAGGGCTGTCAGGTTCATGGCTTACGCCAGCAAGGCGATGTGCTGCTCGTACCGCTATACCTGGATCGGGTGCTGGCTAACCTTCAGCGTATTCACCCGGACGGCTCCAAGCGATTCCTTGCCGGCGGCAGGATAAAAAACGCCCATTCACCCATCGGCACCCTCAAGCCGGGGCGGCCACTCTATCTCTGCGAAGGCTGGGCAACCGGAGCCACCATTCACGAGCACAACGGCGCCGCTGTGGCCTGCGCTATGAATGCGGGCAACTTGTTAGCTGTTGGCCAACAACTACGCCGCACCTACCCTGATAGCCCGCTGGTCGTGGCCGGCGACGACGATCGCCTGACCAAGGGCAACCCGGGACGCACTTCGGCCAACCATGCCGCCGCACTGCTCGGCTGCGGTGTGGTTATGCCGCCCTGGAGTGGAACCGAGCCCCTAAACCTTTCCGATTTCAACGACCTGAGACAATGGCAGAGGCAAACCAATGAATCTGATGCCTGAGCCAAGCTATCCCGAGCCCCTGCCGCTACTGCCTGACCTGGAGGAAGCTGCTCCCTATCCGCTGGAAGCCTTAGGCGACGCGCTGGGGGGCGCTGCCGCTGCCATCGTGGAAGCGGTACAAGTGCCCGCTGCGCTTGCAGCGCAGTCGGTCCTGGCGGCGGCCGCAATGGCCGCACAGCCGCATGGCAACGTTCAGCGGGACGGCCAGCCGATTCCATTGTCACTGTTTGCGCTTACCGTGGCGGAGTCAGGAGATCGTAAATCAGCCGCTGATCGCCTGGCGCTGCGCTCGCATCACGACTGGCAAAGCTTGCTGCTGGAGCGTCACTCCGCTGAGCAAAAGCAGTACCGGGACGGCCGAGACGCCTTTCAGTGCGCCCGCGCAGCGATTTTGGAAAAGGCTAAAGGCAACCCCACGGCTGCCGCCGCTGCGTTGGGCGAATTGCAAGAGCCCGTACCGCCGCCACTGCCGTTCATCCTGGCTGAAGAGCCCACCCTGGAAGGATTGCAAAAGTCGCTGCTACGCGGACGCTTATCACAAGGGCTATTCAGCGACGAGGGCGGACAGTTTTTTGGTGGGCACGCCAGCAAGCCGGAAAACATGCTCAAGAGCGTCGCGGGGCTGTCGAAGCTATGGGATGGCGCACCGATTACCCGTACCCGCGCCGCCGAAGGTGAAAGCGCGTCACGCAGCGGTTGCCGTCTAAGCGTCCATCTTATGATCCAACCCATCGTCGCGAAGGAAGTGCTGGGCAATCCGTTGTTGCAAGGGCAAGGCTTCCTCGCTCGCTTTCTGATCGCCTGGCCGCAGTCGTTGGCGGGCACCCGCTTTTATCAACAGGCGAACCCAAGCCGCGATTATCGCTTGCTGCGATATTGGGCACGCATGACACAACTTCTCTCCTTGGAGCCATCCACTAACGACCGGGGCGAACTCGAACCAGCTGCGCTGAAGATGGACGCAGAGGCGAAGGCCATTTGGGTCAAGGCCCACGACGCTATCGAGGCGAGACTGGGCCGTAATGGCGACTTGCAAGAGATAAAGCCAACCGCCGCGAAAGGCGGGGAAAATATTCTGCGCGTCGCCGGAGTGCTCGCCATCGTGGAGAAGTCGGACATCTTGGGCCGATCCATCATAGAACGTGCTGCCACGCTGGTGAGCTGGTATTTAGGCGAGGCACTGCGCCTGACCAACCCGGCGTGCGCTGATCCGCAACTATTCAAGGCACAACGAATGATCGACTGGCTGATCGATAACAATTGGCAAGCGTTTGAGGCAAGAACATTGCAGCGGCGAGGGCCGACCGTCGCTCGTGAGAGTGCCAAACACCGGGACGCACTACTTGCCATACTTGTTGAGCACAACCAATTGCTATCGGAGGGCGGTAATCGTTATCGGCTTAATCCGGCAGCGACAACTGCGACATTCGCGACAAACGAAGAGCACGCGGCTTCTGCCGTTGCGACACCCTTGCGACAGCCTGCGACACGGCCCTCTATTTAGGGATCTGTCGCAACGTGTCGCAGAGCTGTCGCAACGCCGCGCCTCAGCAATATAGGGCTGTCGCAGATGTCGCAGATGTCGCAGCTGGCCCGCCTATTCCCAGTAAGGATGGGCCAAACTCAATCGTAACCGCGTTCCAAATAACTGGAGATCCGAGCGTTGCTCCAGTTAGCGGCCTCCGTTAGCAGCTCATCCTGCAGGTAGTCGACGACATCATGTTCCGACACTGGATATGTCTCGCGCTCATCCTCCAGCTCACAATCCCAGTCGTCACCCTGAGGGGTCAACAACCAAAGAGCATCCAATTCATAAGGCCGCAGCTGACTCACCCGGTGCTCAAGGAGAGCGTCCATTGTTGCTGCGTAGGCATGCCAAGAGAATGAATGTTCGATCTGCTGCTGAACGCAGATTTCATCCCAGGTGTTAATCAGACCGGAATCATCGCCCGATAGCATGTGACCCTGCATTCGCTGTAGGTCACGGATACAGCCGCCGACCATACGGCGGCAAAGGGCCTCTCCAAGATCGCGAGCGATGCGGTTTTCTGAAAGCGTCCGTGCTTGTTTCATCGACTTTCTCTCCTTAGTCGCCGACGCGCTAGATATCCAACGGCGGCAGCGCGTCTACGATCTTTTGGGTTTCCAAACTTACCGTAACCACCCGCTGGAACAGCTCCAGCGGGTACTTGGGGTTGCCCATGGTTTCGTTGGCCCAATCGTTGGCGTCGTTGATGATGCCGCTGGCTTTGTCGGTGCGTACGGCCTGGCGCTCCATCACCCAGTCGAGTGCGGCCTTGCCGTTGACCACGTAATCCCAGGCCGCCTCGGGGATGCCCTTGAGGGTGATGCGGTGGTTGTAGATGACGGTGGTTTTGTCGCCCTTCTTGGCGAACTTCATCTTCTCAACACGATAATCAGCATCGGTGAGCGTGCCCTTGGCCTCGATGGTCAGCGGGTAGGGCTCGACGGTTTCGTAGTTCAGATGGCGGCTGGCCAGGGCGCGGCCTGCTTTACTGAATGCCCAGAAGTCTGCGGCCTTCTTCACAGCCGGGATGCGCGGCAGCTCTTTGCTCAGATTGTCGGCAAAGCGCTCGCGGTAGTCCGGCGAATGGAGGATGCCGTAGACGTAGTAGAACAGGTCTTCCTTGCTAATTTTCTCGCCGGTATAGGCAGTTAGGAAGTGCGTTAGCCCTTGATCAGTGATTGCGTCCCGCCGCTGGCGCTGCGGCTTAGTCGGGCCGTCGAACAGGCCGGTTTGCGGAGGTGGCTCGCTGGCTGCGGGGGCATCGTCATACAAGTAGAGGGGGAAGCATTGGCTACCGCCATCGCTCTGCAAGTCAGGAATGCGGTTGACCATCAGCGCGAGCTGACCCTGACCTGACCAACGTTGCTTGATCATGATCAGCCGGTTTTCTGCTGTGCTATCCGGGAAGATGCGCGGCATTTGGTAGACCATATCGTTCAGTTGGCGACTGAAGTAGAGCCACTGCTTGGTGTATGGCCTGTAGAGGCCGATAGTCAGGCAGCGTGGTTCAAATTGATGGGATTTTCCTTTCAACAGATCTTGCTTAAGGCTCCTGTTCCAGCTGATCAAGCTTGGATCGTTGTTGACGAAGGAGTCCAAAATTGCTGCCTTCTTGGTCTTATCGTCATTTCCGTGAAAATCACCAAATCTGACCAGCTCCTGATTATAAAAAGCAGCCATTCGAATGATGTTTTCAGCAACTTTCGAGCTACTGGAATTGAAGCACCACGCATCCCGGCTGGTTGCAACGCCACGTGAGTAATTCTCGAAAAGAGCAAGACTTGTGGCTGTATCCTTGTCCCCAACCGGAATGAAAGCCTCAAACCCGGCATTTCGCTGCCTCAGCCAGTCGCCATGTTGATCTGGAATGACCTGCTGCCAGTGCTCGACACCAATTATGCTGCCGAATCTTTCGATCCTTTCCAGCTTTTCTTCGCGGCTCAAATAGTCACCAATGTCGTGGAAATATATCCGGCCGTGAGCCTCCGCCTCGGGGTTCTTAATCAACAGCGAGATGGCAATAGGGGCGCGGCTGCCGCTGCCGAAAATCTTGCCTCCTTCCTTGCGCGAGGTCTCGCCACTGGTGCGCTGGTTGCCGCGAAGGTGGAACACATAAAGGCTTGAAAATTCATCCACCAAGCACTTGCGCAAGCCGTCTGCGGTATTCGCTTCGACAAAGCCCGCGTTGGTGACAAAGCCGATTATCCCAGCATTGCCAATACGGTCACTTGCCCAGCGAATGGATCGGATATAGCTGTCGTAAAGGGCATTTCGATTAGTGGCGTCAGATCGTGCGGCATATGTATCGCGGATGCGAGCGTCCAATGATGGATAAGGCACATTGGCGTTGTTGGCATTGGCATCGCCCTGGCCCACTGAGTATGGCGGATTACCCACAATCACCCGAATATCCAGCTCTTTCTGCCGTTTGCGCCGGGCGCTGTTGTCCTCCAGCAGCACGTCTACCAGATCGTCCTTTTCATACATCTGAAAGGTGTCGGTCAGACAGATGCCTTCAAACGGGGTGTACTCGTCGATCACTTCACCGTGATAGGCCGCTTCGATATTGATGGCCGCAATGTAATAAGCCAGCAGCACCAGCTCGTTGGCGTGAATTTCGTTCTGATACTTGTGCGGCAGTTCGTCCGGCTTGATCAGGCCTGACTGGATCAGGCGGGTGATAAAGGTGCCGGTGCCGGTGAACGGATCGATGATGTGGACGCCCTTGCTGCCCAGGGTCTGGCCGAATTCCTGTTGCAGCAAGTGATTGACGCTGTGGAGGATGAAGTCCACCACCTCCACCGGCGTGTAGACGATGCCCAGTCGCTCGGTCATCTTGGGGAAGGCGTTGCGGAAGAACTTGTCATACAGCTCGACAATGATCTTCTGCTTGCCTTGGGCATTGTCGATGCCGGCAGCGCGTTGACGCACGCTGGCGTAGAACTTCTCTAGGGTATCGGCTTCCTTGGCCAGGTGATGCTCATGGAGCGCGTCCAGCACGCCTTGCATGGCCTTTGCCATGGGGTTGTGCTTGGCAAAGCTGTATTCATCAAACAGGGCATCAAACACCGGTTTGGTAACCAGGTGCTGGGCAAGCATTTCGACAATCTCGCCATCGCTGATGCTGTCATTCAGGTCGTCACGCAGTTCGGCGGCGAAGGCGGCAAACGCAGCTTTTTCTTGGGTGTTAGCCGGATTTTCCAGGATGGCGTGAATGCGGTCGATGTGGGTACGGGCGATCTTGGCGATGTCGTTGGCCCAGTCTTCCCAGTGATGGCGGTTGCCGCATTTAGCAACAATCTTGGCATAGATGGCCTTTTCGATTTCACCGACTTCGTAGGTGAGCTGACCTTGATCTGTCAGCTGATCCTTGCCGTCATACTTGCCTCGCTTCTCCCCAATTCCGTGACCGCCTTTGCCCGGCAGCTTCGGCTTCGACTTTTGCTTCTTGTCGACCTTATCGGTGATGGCGATGACTTCCATCTTGCGCGGGTCTGAGCCGATCAAGTCGAGCTTATTGATCATGGCATCGAAGCTGTCATCGTGGGAGCGCAGTGCCTGGAGCACTTGCCAGACGACCTTGTAGGTCTGGTTGTCATTGAGCGCTTCGTGGGCTTCCATACGAGCGGGTATCACCACTGGCAGCACCACATAGCCGCGTTTCTTGCCCGGTGCGTTGCGCATTACCCGACCAACCGATTGCACCACGTCCACTTGGGAGTTTCTCGGGGTGAGGAAGAGCACGGCATCTAGCGCCGGTACGTCCACGCCTTCGGACAGACACCGCACGTTGCTGAGAATACGGCAGGTGTTGGCCGGTGATTCTTCCTTGAGCCAGGCGAGCTTGGCTTCTTTCTGGCTGGCGTTCATGCCGCCATCCACATGCTCGGCCTTGCAAATCAGGCGTGAAGCCTCGTCGATGTTTTCCGCGTCCTGGTAGGCCTCCACAACCTTCTGGAACGTGTCGGCTATGTTGACGGAACTGACCTTGTGCTTGGTGCCCTTGTAGTTGGGCGAGATAACCTGGCAGAAGGCTACGGCGCGCTTCATGGGCTGGTCGTCACCGACCAGTTGTTCAGCTAGCCCCTGCTTGGCTAGCGCCTTCCAGCAACCGACGATCTTGGCCGCGTCGTCCACCTTGAGCTGGTTGTCCTCATCCTTCAGTAGCTCCTGAAGGCGGCGATTAATGACACTCTCCTCTACCGTGAGCACCAGTACTTTGTAATCGGTGAGCAGCCCACGCTGGACGGCCTCCGAGAAGTTGATGACGAACAGCTCTTTGCCGTACAGCGTTTCGTCATCCATGGAACACAGCGTGACATCGCCCGACTCGGCCTTGACCTTGGCGTTGTCGCCATAGATGCGAGGCGTGGCGGTCATGTACAGGCGCTTGGCGGCGCGGATGTAGTCCGCATCGTGAATACGCACGAAAGTACTTTCGTCATCCTCGCCAAAGGTGGCGCCGGTGGTGCGGTGCGCTTCGTCGCAGATCACCAGGTCAAAGGCAGGTAGGCCATGGTCGAGCTGGGCACGACTGATGACGTCAATCGAGTGGTACGTGGAGAACACCACGCTCATGTGCTCGGCATCGTGGCGCTTGGGCATCTCCGCTGCGAGCCGATCAGCCTTAGTGGTGGCCGGGTAGCGCAGTTCGTGGGTGAAGACCTGAACGGCATCGTCCTCGACCTTACGCTTCTTGCCCACGTCGCTGTCCGAACAGACGGCAAAGCTGTGGAGCGGGGTTTCGCTTTCCTGTGTCCATTCGGTGAGGGTTTGCGATAGCAGCGACAGGCTGGGCACGAGGAACAGCACGCGCTTGCCCTTGCCGGCGAGGCGCTCGGCAATCTTCAGGCTGGTGAAGGTCTTGCCCGTGCCGCAGGCCATGATCAGCTTGCCGCGCTCGGCATCCTTCAGGCCGGCCATTACGGCGTTCAGAGCCGTCTGCTGGTGATCCCTGAGCTTCTTCTTTGCCTTAAGAGCCACGGCCTGATTGGGTTGGTATTTGGCCCAGTCAATCTGGCTGTCTTCCAGAGCTTGCAGGTCAATCTTGTTGATCGTTTGGTGGTTACCCAGCAAAGCGTTCTCGGCGTGCTCGCTCCAGTTGTTGGTGGTCGTGACGATGATGCGGTGTGAGAACGGCGCCTTGCCCGAGGCGGTGAAGAAGCTGTCGATATCTTTCTTCTGGACGCGGTAGTCCTCGGCGTACAGCTTGCACTGAATGGCGTGGTATTCGCCGGTGCCCTGGGTGCGCGCTACCAGGTCGATGCCGGTGTCGCGCCCGTCCAGCCCTTGCTCTTTGGCCCAGCTCGCATACGTCCACACCTTGTCATAGAGATCGCGATAGGTGGCCTCGTTGCGAAGATAGGTACAGATCAGCTCTTCGAAGTAGGTGCCCTTTTCACGCTCGGTCACAGAGGCGCAGCGGTAGGCGTCGAGCAGAGCGGACAAGGCAGACATACGCGGAATTCCTTTTGGACTACAGCTGGCGCGATGCTTGCGCCAAATTCGCGCGAGTTTACCACCGCAGTGCCGCTTGTTTGCGCGGTCAAGGCGTCGCGAGGCGACCAGCGAATCACCGTCATGCTCGGCTTACAGCAGCGCGTAGGCGAGTGGCCAGCAGATTGAGACTGGGCTGTTCGCACACCCGGACATGGCTTACTTTCAACGATACCGAATCCAATGAGCGGGACGACGCCAGTGAAGATCTGCGATGCCATTCGGCGCAAATATGCTGCGTTTGTGCGCTTTTGGAATTTCCACATAAGGGGGAAGTTGCCAGACAGGCCTTTTAATGGCGCCTTTGTTCATCTTCCCGATGGCGGTTTGCTCTGGTGTCCTCCAGTCAAGACAGAGCAGGGGCCTGAAGAAGCCCCCGTAGTCCTACCGCAGCTATTCTGATGTCTACAGAGATCAGTCCTAGCGCGGGTTTTAAAAAACGTTCTTAACAGGTTAGGTAGGAAACGCGCTCAACACGAATCCGATCGTCTGTCCCTAAACCCGCTCCCCCGTACACCGCCGCCATCCGGAGCCCGAGCCACTCGACAAAAGCTTTTCGCCTAGTTATTTTTTTTGCGCTGGCAAAACGCCGCTCACCCAAAAGCGAATGGCCGAAATTTCTGTGGAATAATTCACGTAGGGAGTTGCGAGGATGGAAGTGGGCGCGATTGTTATAGTGGCCCTTGTCGTTTTATGGCTACTCGACCGTGCTGCTTCGCTGGGAGCGACACGGAGGTATGAAAATCCCGTAAATCCGACACGGATACCCTTACCTCCTGCCGCCTTGCCCGAACGGCTCGACTCGCCCGCTAAGGGACGGCCGAATTCCGCCGTTTTGTCGTTGCCCTGGCTGGATGGCCAATGCATCTATGACCCTAGCTATCAATCCCATGACCGATTCATCTATCTTTGGATGCCCAATACTTCGGATGTAGTGCGAATAACCTTGTCGGACTACATCGACTTGCACGGTTTTTCAGCAGAGGTAATGGCTACTGCCCGCCTAAACGCCCAGCATTATCAGGCATACCAAAGTTGGCTTAAGGAGGGCATCCGGGAGGCCAATCTTGATTTCCCTTACATGCTGTCTGACATTACGTATCCAATCGAACGCCGACAGGTGATTACCTCAGCTCCGTCCCCTGTTGCCGAGGCGCTGGAGAGGCTTAACAAGTTGGACGAGTTCGGCCCTTCCTTCCCTAGCACGGGCCGCGGGCCAAGAGGCTATTGCACCCGTTGCGGCGGAACTGGGTACATCCCACATTTCAACCATGTACAAGGGGGCGTCTGCTTCGCCTGTTTCGGTAGAGGCTAGAATGAGAAGCCCCGAACGGATCGGGGCTTTTTGCAATCCAACGCTTACCTTACTTGCACCGCACCAGCCAAAGCTGATCGATTCGCGTAGTAAAGCTCCGACTCATCATGTCCCGCCGCATGCCCCAGTCGGGCGTTGTGGGTACGCGGCCTGGCCTAAGGGTGTCGCGCCCCCACTTGGCGTTAATCGCATCCAGAACACCCATCACGCGCTCTGAAGCGGCGGGCTGGGTTTCGGCAAAGAGATCGTTGGTGTACTCGCCGCGCTGCCTGAGATCCATCAGCAGCACCTCGGCCTTGCTGAATGAAAAGCCCTCTCGATAGACATGCTCCAGGCCAGCGATAGCCGCGCGGGTGATGTATCTGGTGTCGTCCGTTGGATAAGGCAGCTCAACGACCACCCCTTTGGCAAACTTGGCTGGGCTGAAAGCTGCCATCAAGCAAGCGTCGTGAATAATAGGCCTGCCACCGGCACTGTGCCGCCGGGCCTGATTGGGCAAGTTCAGCGCACGTAGCGCCGCTCGATTCGTTTCAATACCCGTCGCCAGTTGCGTTCGGATGGACTTTCGCGACCAATACGCGCGCGAAGAAGCGCATATGCTCTGCCTGTCGATATGTAGCTTCTTATTCAGCCCGATTGCGGTGAGGCTTCGCAGAACGGCCTTAGCTCTGAAAAAGCCGGTAACGCGAAGCATGCCAACAGCCGCACCGTGCAGACCATCACGCTTCGGCCGTCACGAAAGCCCGTGATAACCAAAGAAGAGTTAACGTCGACCGATGGTTAACGACGCTCCTGCGTTACAGGGTCACGCATCGCTGAAAGCCGGAATTTAAAGCAGCGGAAGCAGGCTCTTCTCGAGAAGAGCCTAGCCAGCAAGAACTGTCCAACCCTGAACAAGGCATGGAAGTATGGCGAGCGCAGCTGAAGCTGAGTTCGAATGATAGCTTAAGGGCGCCGCAACGGACATATAACCCATGACCATGGCGCTTAACCCGCTGAACTACCTGGAAGAGCCCCGCCGGAAGTGCCGGAAGACGACAAGCCCTCCGGTTCTTCGATCCAGTCACCGTTCTCGTCCAGCTGCGACAATTGCTCAGGCGTAGGCGGCAACAGTCCCGCCAGCACATCTGCGATCGACAACGCAGGATCGGCCATAAGCTCTTCGAATCGCGCTTTCTGTTCAGGCGTCCAACCCATTGTTCCATCTCCAAACCCATGCGCATAAGCATGTGAGCGACGTGGCTTTTTGCTCTGGCCACCGGCGAAGTCAAAATCTATACGGTTCAGCATGGACAAGCTACTGCTCATCGGTCTGGGGATAAAAACAGAATCCATGCCAACGACGAAACGCGGAGCTGGGGGAACAGATGGGGGAACTGCAAAATCCAAAAACGAGAAAGCCCCGGAATCCGGGGCTCTCAGGTTAAATAATGGCGGAGAGATAGGGATTTGAACCCTAGGAACTGTTGCCAGTTCAACGGATTTCGAATCCGTCCCGTTCGGCCACTCCGGCATCTCTCCAGCGGCGCGCATCATAGCAGCTCGGTATGTTTTGTCTAACCCCAACTGTTCAGATTTTTTAGCGGCGCCATTTCGTGACAGCCAGGCTGGCCGCAGTGATCAGCCCCGCCCGGTTGCCTCCAATCAGCTGGTCAGGCGCGTCAGCGCTTCACGGTATTTGTCGGCAGTCTTCTGCGCGACATCAGCAGGGACAGGCGGGGCTGGCGGCTCCTTGTTCCAGCCGGTGGATTCCAACCAGTCGCGGACAAACTGTTTGTCGAAGCTCGGCGGATTGCTGCCTTCAGCGTAGCTGTCTGCCGGCCAGAAGCGGCTGGAGTCGGGCGTAAGCACTTCATCCATCAGTGTCAGCTCGCCGTTTTCGTCAAGGCCGAACTCGAATTTGGTATCGGCGATGATGATGCCCCGCGTTGCTGCGTACGCGACTGCTGCGCTGTACAGCGCGATCGAGGTATCGCGCACCTTCGCCGCAAGCTCTTTACCGACAATGGCTTCGCACTGCTCGAAGGAGATGTTCTCGTCGTGATCGCCCACGGCCGCCTTGGTCGACGGCGTAAAGATCGGCTGCGGCAGCTTGGCCGCCTCTTTCAGGCCGGCTGGCAGCTTGATGCCGCAGACGGTTCCGTTTTGCTGGTACTCCTTCCAGCCTGAGCCAACGATATAGCCCCGCACGATGGCCTCGACTGCCACAGGCTTCAGACGCTTAGCCACTACCGCGCGCCCCTCTACCAGAGGCAGCTCCTCGGCAGATACGACGTCCTCGACCTTGTCGCCGGTGAAATGGTTAGGGACCAGCTGCGCAAGCTTGTCGAACCAGAAGTTGGAAATGGCGGTTAGGATCTTGCCTTTCTCCGGGATCGGTTCGGCTAGGATCACATCAAATGCCGAAAGCCGGTCGGTGGCGACCATCAGCATGCGCTTGTCGTCGATCTCGTACAGATCACGCACCTTGCCGGAATAGATTTTCTTCAGGCTGAGGGAATTGGGAGTGGTCATGGCGATTCTCGCGGTTGCCGAACCTACGCCGGCTTGCGCAACAGCGCAGCCGCAACGATTGGATCAGTCATCAAACGAAACAGGCGAAACCGAAAGGTTTCGCCTGACTTGATCGAAGCGGACTGTTTTGCAGAATCAGTCCAGGTTGTCCTTGAGCATATTCAGCACGCGTCGCGAGGTTTCAGCCGGAGCAACGGTGTCGAGATCCTTGTCGAGGGTGACCTGTACCTTGTCTCCCTCGGCGGTCACGCGTACCTGATAACGTTCGGCGCGGGCTTCGATTTCTTCGCGGTCAGGGGCTCCACCGAACAAGCGCGAGAAGAAACCCGGCTTCTCGTCTGGATTAGCCGCGCCTTCCGCCAGATTGACGTAGTAAACGCCAAGGCTTCTATCCAAATCCTCGACGAGGATATCGCTCGCAGCTAGAGCACGACCGACGCTCGACCAACCACGGTTGAAATCGGTATCAAGCTGCAACACTGGCTCGCCGCTGCCGACTTCACTGAGTGTGACACGGCTTGGCGCGTCGAACTCGCGCTCAGCCAGCAGCGAGGCGGATCCACCTTGTGCGGTGCTGTTGTTCAGCCCCGCCTGCAGTTCGTCGAGCAATACACGATCACGCTCCGCATTTGCCGGTGTGTCGGGCCAGGCAACATCGGCGCTGCTGTCTGCGGGGCGCTGAACGCTGACCAAGAAGACCTCGCTGGTATCACGCTGCACACCGGGCTCGACGCGAACCCTTACACGGGTTTCGCCTTCACCCAGACCAAGGTTGCGCACCAATGCTGGCGAGAGCTGATCGCGGGTCTGCCAGGCGGTTACGAACTCACCGGTTTGAGGCCGCTCTTCAGCAATCTGGAAGCCGTTATCGGTGAAGAACTGACGGGCAGCTGCCCACACTTGCGAAGGAGCACGCATAGCAACAAGCCAGCGCGCATCTTCAGATGTTTGCAGGGTGTATTCGCTCGCCTCTTCGGCGGCGACAAGACGCTGTGGACGGGGCACTTCGTACTCGCCTGTCGCACGGCTGTCGGCTACTTGCTGGGGGATTGGCAGTAGCGGCTCGATCGGGCGCAGCTCGACATCGCCAGGCACCTGCATCGGCGGCACCTGCTGTGCCTGCAGGTAGTCGCTGCCACGGTCGCGGAAGTATCCGTCTTCACCCCAAAACCAGCCACAACCGCTGGTTCCAGAGATGATCAAGGCTAGGGTCGAGAGGCCGGCCAATCGCTTCATGCATGTTCCTTCATTATTAAACCAGTACGCCTGAGACTATCAGGCCAGCACACCGGACTGACGCATCGCGTCGCGAAGCGGCTCGTGGCAACGCTGGCTAAGCCAGGTGAGCGGCAAGCGAATGCCGTCCGGTATAAGACCCATCTCGTGCAGAGCCCATTTCACCGGAATCGGATTGGCCTCAAGGAACAGTGTCTGGTGCAGCGGCATCAACAGCGCATTGATGGCACGCGCCTTGTCGGCATCGCCAGCGATAGCAGCGGTACACAGCTCGCTCATCGCGCGCGGCGCAACGTTCGCGGTAACGGAGATGTTGCCCTTGCCACCCATCAGCATCAGTTCCACGGCAGTCGCGTCATCACCGGAATAGACGAGGAAGTCCTTGGCGACGCGATCAAGCACCTCCTGCCCGCGCTTGAGATCACCGGTTGCTTCTTTGACGCCGATGATATTCGACACCTTGGCCAAGCGTTCGATGGTTTCTGGCAGCATGTCGCAGGCAGTGCGCCCAGGGACGTTGTACAGAATCTGGGGAATCGCTACAGCTTCGGCGATGTGACGGAAGTGAAGATACATACCTTCCTGGGTCGGCTTGTTGTAGTACGGCGTCACCAGAAGACAGGCGTCAGCGCCGGCCTGCTTGGCGTTTTCAGTCAGCTCGACGGCTTCACGCGTTGAGTTGGCCCCGGTACCGGCGATCACTGGGATTCGACCGTTGACCTGATCGACTACTCGACGGATCACCTCGATATGCTCAGCCACTTCGAGGGTAGACGCTTCGCCAGTAGTACCGACCGCAACGATTGCATGGGTGCCTTCCTGGAGATGGAAGTCGACCAGCTTGCTCAGGCTATCCCAATCAAGACCACCCTGCGCGTCCATGGGAGTGACCAACGCCACCATACTGCCCGCAATCATGCAACCCACTCCTGCCGGAAAAAGAGAGGCGTAATGGTACAAGGCTCCCGAGCGCTTTGCGAGTACGCTGGAGGCATCAACCGCCGGAACGACTGAGCACCGGCGCGACAGTCAACTGGCGTACTCGGCCGACGCATTCCCTCTGACGACGCTTTTCGCTACCCTTAGCCATTTTCGGCTTGGCTGGCCGACCGATTCATCACCGCCAGGAATCTGCATGTCCACCCCCCCAGTACCCCGAGAACAGTTTCTCGTCATCAGCGCCATGGGCCGGAGCCCGATGGCGCTCACCAATGTGCTTTGCCGAGCCAGCAACGAGAATCGCTGCGCCGTGGTCAGTACGCGCCTGACCCGACACGGCGAATGCTGTGCCCTGGTTCTGGAGATCACCGGAAGCTGGGACGCGCTTGCTCGAATGGAGACGGCCCTGCCCGGCCTGGCCAAGAAGCACGAGTTCACCACCAATGTGGTGCGCAGCGAAGCACTGGAGACTCGACCGCAGGCGCTGCCCTATGTGGCGTACGTCAGCTCGGCCTATCGTCCAGACATCCTTAACGAGTTGTGCCAGTTCTTTATCGACCATCGTGTCGAGCTCGAAGCCCTTACATGCGATACCTATGAGGCACCGCAAACTGGCGGCACCATGCTCAACGCGACAATGACCGTCACATTGCCAGCTGGCACGCAGATCAGCTGGCT
The DNA here is from genome assembly GCF_050272435.1 of Pseudomonas sp. NPDC047961. Lineage (NCBI taxonomy): Bacteria > Pseudomonadati > Pseudomonadota > Gammaproteobacteria > Pseudomonadales > Pseudomonadaceae > Pseudomonas > Pseudomonas sp. NPDC047961. The sequence continues at coordinate 381,866 of NZ_JBNNMD010000001.1, forward strand.
ACGGGACCAGTTCCTCGATTTCGCCGATGCACTAAACCTGGATGCGTTGATCGAACCCTGGCGTCCTCAGAACCCTTAATTTAGGAAAGACCACCATGTCCGTAGCCGTTGACCAACCCGTGCCGGCCTTCCAGGCACAGGCGACCAGCAACACGCAGGTCAGCCTCGAAGCGTTGAAGGGCAAACAGGTGGTCCTGTACTTCTACCCAAAGGACAATACTCCAGGCTGCACGACGCAAGGCCAGGGCTTTCGCGATCAGCACGATGCCTTCATTGCGGCCGACACGGTCGTTTTCGGCGTGTCGCGGGACAGCCTGAAGACCCATGAGAACTTCAAGACCAAGCAGGGCTTTCCCTTCGAGCTGATCTGCGACAAAGACGAGCAGCTTTGCCAGCTATTCGACGTGATCAAGCTGAAAAAGCTTTACGGCAAGGAGTATCTGGGCATAGACCGAAGCACCTTTCTCATCGACGCTGACGGCGTGCTGCGGCAGGAATGGCGCGGGGTGAAGGTGCCAGGGCATGTAGACGCCGTGCTGCAGGCCGCACAAGCATTGCACCAGGGCTGATCCGAGCGACCTACCAAGCTCCATCGCAGCAAACCGGGAATGCTGAGGCTACGGCTTGCAGCTTGCCGTGGCCTCGCCTGCTGCGCTCCCCACCGACTCACCCTTCCGGCGTGCCGTCTTTGGAACTATCCGACGTGTTCCACCACCGGCAGGGTTGCCGGCCGGCGCGGCCAAGCGTAAAGCACGGCCTTGAACAGGGTCGCCAAGGGAATCGCGAAGAACACGCCCCAGAAACCCCACAAGCCCCCAAACAGCAGAACGGCGCAGATAATCGCAACAGGGTGCAGATTCACCGCCTCGGAAAACAACAGCGGCACTAAAACGTTGCCATCCAACGCCTGGATAATGGCGTAGGCCACCATGAAGTAGATGAACTGGTCGCCCAGCCCCCACTGAAAGAGCCCGATCAATGCGATCGGAATGGTAACGACAGTGGCCCCGATATAGGGCACCACCACCGAAATCCCGACGAGCATGGCCAGTAACGCCGCATAGTTCAGCTCAAGCGCGGCGAACACTGCATACGAGACCACACCACAGATCAGAATCTCGATCGCTTTGCCGCGTATGTAGTTGGCGATCTGTACATTCATTTCCTGCGCGACCTGGGTGATCAGCCCTCGCTCGTGCGGCAGGTAACCACTGAGCCAATCGTTAATCTGTTGGCGATCTTTGAGAAAAAAGAACACCAGGATCGGCACCAGGATCAGATAGATCATCAAGCTCAGCAGCAGCGGCAGGCTCGACAACGAAGATGTGAGCATGAGTTGGCCATAACGACCGACCTCGCCGCGGATGAAATCGATACCCCGCAGCACCTGTACTTCAGTGAGCAATTGGGGGTAGCGCTCGGGCAGAAGAAGCAGCAGCGACTGCCATTCCACTAGCATTCGCGGGAGCTCGTTGAACAGCGTCAGCACCTGCTGCCACATCAACGGCGCCAAGAACAGTATGCAGACGGTCAGCAGACCGATGAACATCAAAAACACCAGCCAAACCGCTATCAGATGCGGCAGCTTGATTCGCTCCAGCGCACCGACCAACCCCTGCATCAGATACGCCAGCACCAAGCCGGCGATGACCGGGGCCAGCATGTGACCGAGGGTCAACACTGTCGCGAAGGCGACTACCAGCAGAACCCCAAGGACCACCGCCTCCTCATCCGAGAAATAGCGATGTATCCAACTCCGTAACACGTTGAGCATATGCCTTCCTTAACAGCCGTCAGGCCTTGCGCAGCCAGTAACGGTAGAGCCCATCGTTCGCATCTTCGTGCAGCAGCGTATGGCCGGCCAGATTGGCGAAACTGCGAAAGTCGCGTTGCGATCCCGGGTCGGTCGCGGTGACCTTCAACACTTGCCCGCTGGCCAGTCGATTGAGTTCCAGCTTGGCCTTTAGCAGCGGCATCGGGCAGGCCAGCCCGACCGCATCCAGCTCGGCGTCACAGGCCATGCCGGGGGCACCCTGTTGAATCATGTTCATCTCCTCGAAAGGGCTGCAGGATACCGAGCTGCGCCCGGCTCTGGCCAGCGACCCGAGCACAAGGCTACAGTAGCGCTCCCGCCTTCAAGAGCCAGTCTGGATGAAATTGCTGCGCCCTACCCTGCTGACACTTGCCTGCCTGATCGGCCAGCCGGTACTAGCCAACGACCTTCCCTCGCTCGGCGACTCCAGCTCCGGCATCGTCTCGCCAGAGCAGGAGCATCAGCTGGGCAGAGCCTGGCTCAGCCTGTTGCGTGGCCAGGTCCCTCAGCTGTCCGATCCGCTGCTGAAGGACTATCTGGAGCGCAGCGTTTATCGCCTGGCCGAAACCAGCCAGCTACAGGATCGTCGCCTGGAATTCGTGCTGCTCGACAGTCCACAGCTGAACGCCTTTGCCGCGCCCGGCGGCATCATTGGGGTCAATGGCGGATTGTTCCTTCATGCGCAGACTGAGGCTGAGTACGCCTCGGTACTCGCGCACGAACTGGCCCACCTGTCGCAACGCCATTTCGCTCGCGGGCTGGAAGCGCAAAAACGAATGCAGCTACCGCTGATGGCGGCCATGCTCGCCGGCGTCGTCGCCGCTGCGGCTGGTGCAGGCGATGCCGGCATCGCAGCCATTATTTCGACCCAAGCGGCTGCAATTCAGTCTCAGCGTCGTTTCTCCAGACAGAATGAGCAAGAAGCCGACCGGATTGGCATCATCAACCTCGAACGAGCCGGCTACGACCCGCGCGCCATGCCTGAGATGTTCGGCCGCCTGATGCGCCAATATCGTTACGACCAGAAGCCACCAGAATTCCTTCTCACCCACCCGGTCACCGAATCACGTATTGCCGACACCAAGAACCGCGCCGAGCAATACCCCGACACAGGCGTCGAAGACAGTCTGAAGTATCAGTTGCTACGCGCTCGCATGGACCTGAAATTCGAAAGCACGCCCGGGGTCAGCGCCAAGCGCTTCCGCGCGATGCTAGCGGACGATCCGAACCTCGACGCGGCTCGCTACGGGCTGGCGCTGGCGCAGATGAAAAGTGGCCAGCTGAAGGAAGCCGCGTTGAACCTTGAGCCATTGCTGGCAAAAGAACCGGACGATGCCACCTACAACCTGGCCCAGATCGAGCTGGACATCACCGCTAACCGCCTTGCCGCCGCGCGCGCGCGGATGCAGGGCTTGCTTAACCTTTACCCAGGAAATTATCCGGTACGCCAGGCGAACATTGATCTGCTGATCAAGGAAAACAAACTGCAGGATGCCGAGCAGGAGCTTGACGCTCTAGTGGACGCCCGGCCACAGGACCCGGACATCTGGTATCAGGTTGCAGAAATCCGTGGCCTCACCGGTAACATCATCGGCCTGCATCAGGCCCGCGCGGAATATTTCGCACTTGTTGGGGATTATGATCAGGCAATCGAGCAGTTGGACTTCGCCAAACGTCGCTCGAACAACTTCCAGAGCGCGGCACGAATTGATGCCCGGCAGAAACAGCTGATCGAAGAAAAACGTATGGTGGAGGACATGTTGCGTTGAGTCTGCAGCAGCCTCAGTCTGCCGCAGGACTCAGGTTCACAACCCGCCCAAGCTCTTGCGTCAGGCGTTGCCAGCCTGCCTGATTCGAGCAGCCTGAGTGAATTCGAGCATGCGTTTGAGCGGCTTGACCGCTCGCGGAATCAAAGCCGGATCGACCCGTATCTCGTTGCTGCCAGTGCGCAGGCAATCAAGCGTGCGCTCGAGTGTATTCATCGCCATCCACGGGCAATGAGCGCAACTCCGACAGGTGGCGCCACTGCCGGCCGTCGGCGCCTCGATGAACTGCTTGTCCGGGCAAAGCTGCTGCATCTTGTAAAAGATCCCCCGGTCCGTAGCGACGATGAACATCGGGTTGGACAGGGTCTGAGCAGCTTTGATCAGTTGACTCGTCGACCCTACAGCGTCGGCAAGCGCGATCACCGATTCAGGCGACTCCGGATGGACTAGCACTGCTGCGTCCGGATAGAGCGCTTTCATGTCCTCCAACTGCTTTGACTTGAACTCCTCGTGAACGATACAAGCGCCGTCCCACAACAGCATGTCGGCACCGGTTTCACGCTGCACATAGTTTCCGAGGTGCTTGTCGGGAGCCCAAATGATCTTTTCGCCGTTGTCCATCAGGCTCTCAACGATTTCAAGGGCGCAACTGGAGGTGACGACCCAATCGGCACGCGCCTTCACCGCGGCCGACGTATTGGCGTAAACAACGACGGTACGCTCTGGATGCTGGTCGCAAAATGCCGAGAACTCCTCGACCGGGCAACCCAGATCCAACGAACAGGTGGCCTCCAGCGTCGGCATCAGGACGCGCTTCTCGGGATTAAGAATTTTTGCAGTTTCACCCATGAACTTGACGCCTGCGACAACCACGGTCTGCGCGCTATGTTCATTGCCGAATCTTGCCATCTCCAGCGAATCCGAAACGCAGCCGCCGGTCTCCTCGGCTAACGCCTGGATCACCGGGTCGGTGTAATAGTGGGCAACTAGCACCGCATTCTGCCGCTTCAGTTCGGCGGCGATATCACTGCGCAACTGCGCCTCCTGCTCAGGCGTCAGCGGCTTGGGCTGCTTGGCCGCCAGGTGAGCCTGCACCAGAATACGTTCGGGGATATGCGTCATGTTCGCTGGTTCCTGCAAGCACGGCGGTGTACGAGCCGCCGATTATAGCCATCGAGGCCGAGAATACGGACGTAGCGAAGGAAGAGATGAAGCGAGGACGGGCCGAGCCTTTCACCCCTGCCGTTACCAAGGGGGCGGAATACTAGCCGAAGCTTTCAGAAAAGTGAAAGCGGATGGGGACACAACGAAAATATCAGCCTGAACTGAAAAGCCCGCCGACTTTCGTCGGCGGGCTCTGCATCACTTGCCCTTGAGCATGTGTCCACGTTCTTCGAGATTGGTATGCCAATCCATCGCTTCGTGCAGCAGGTGCGGCGTCTGCCCACCCTTCTTGCAAGCCGCATCGAAGTAAGCATTCAACGCATCGCGGTAGGACGGATGCACGCAGTTGTCGATGATCGCACGCGCACGCTCACGAGGCGCCAAGCCACGCAGGTCAGCCAGGCCCTGTTCGGTTACCAGGATGCTGACATCGTGCTCGGTATGGTCGACGTGCGCGACCATCGGAACCACGCTGGAGATATTGCCGCCCTTGGCGATCGACTTGGTGACGAAGATGGCCATATGAGCATTACGGGCGAAGTCACCCGAACCGCCGATGCCGTTCATCATCTTGGTACCGCCAACGTGGGTTGAGTTGACGTTGCCGTAGATATCGAATTCGAGCGCAGTGTTGATGCCGATGATGCCGATGCGACGCACCAGCTCCGGATGGTTGGAAATCTCCTGGGGACGCAGAACTAGCTTGTCCTTGTATTTTTCCAGATTGCCGAACACGCGGTTGTTGCAGCGCTCGGACAGGGTGATCGAACAACCGGAAGCAAAAACCATCTTGCCCGCGTCGATCAGATCAAAGGTGGAGTCCTGCAGCACCTCGGAGTACATCACCAGATTTTCGAACGGCGAATCGATCAGGCCGCACATCACGGCATTGGCGATGTTGCCGATACCGGCCTGCAGCGGGCCGAGACTGTTGCTCAGACGACCTGCATCAACTTCCTTCTTGAAGAAGTGGATCAGGTGGTTGGCGATGGCCTGAGTCTCGTCGTCCGGCGGCGTGACCGTGGAATAGGAATCAGGCTGGTTCGTCACAACGATAGCGGCGATCTTCGCCGGGTCGATCGGGATGGCGCCAGTGCCGATGCGATCATCGACTTTCAGCAGTGGAATCGGCTGGCGATTCGGGCGCTCACCCGGGATGTAGATGTCGTGCAGACCTTCCAGGTTGGGGTTGTGCGCCATGTTCAGCTCGATGATCACCTTGTCGGCAAACAGAGCCAGGTTGGCGGAGTTACCCACCGACGTGGTCGGCACGATGTGACCATCTTCTGTAATAGCAACGGCCTCGATGATCGCGAGATCGGGTTTCTTGATCTGGTGGTTACGCATCTGCTCGACGGTATGCGACAGGTGCTGATCGATGAACATGACCTCGCCGGCGTTGATCGCCTTGCGCAGCGCTGCGTCTGCCTGGAACGGCATACGACGGGCCAGCAGGCCAGCCTCAGCCATCAGGCCGTCCAGATCATTTCCAAGGCTGGCGCCGGTGATCAGGCTGATTTTCAGCGGGTTTTCCTTGGCGCGCTTGATCAGCGCCATGGGAACGGCCTTGGCTTCACCGGCACGGGTAAAACCGCTCATGCCGACAGTCATACCGTCGAGCACATGAGTAGCGGCCTCGTCGGCGCTCATGACCTTGCTATGCAGGGAGGACAAGCGGATGCGATCAGAATACATTTGAGCCTCGAACCACTGAGAAATCGGAAGATGGCAGTCTAGTACGTTTAAAGACGCTCGGGTCACATACCAAGGTCGTAGAGGAATTGACCTTAATAACCGTGTCGCACGCTCGTTCTTATAGCTTTATAAACTGCGGATATAACAAAGCCGGATGACCTTTCGGCCTCCGGCTTTTTCGTTCCCTAGGGAATTTGGTGGGTCGTGTGGGATTCGAACCTACGACCAATTGGTTAAAAGCCAACTGCTCTACCAACTGAGCTAACGACCCGATGCGGAGCGCATGATACTGATTTGATTGAGTAAATCAAGTTTTTTTTGAATCACTTGTAGCGTGTAGGGTCAGGGACACCAGCTTCGGTGAAGCCGGCTGCACGTAATCGGCAGCTGTCGCACTTGCCACACGCGCGCCCATCTTCGTCTGCCTGATAGCAGGAAACGGTCATGCTGTAGTCGACACCTAAACGCTCGCCAGCTTGGATGATCTCCCCTTTGCTTAGGTCCTGCAGCGGGGCATGAATGGAAAACCCGCGCCCTTCTACACCCGCCTTGGTGGCGAGATTGGCCAGCCGCTCAAAAGCCTCGACAAACTCCGGACGACAATCGGGATAGCCTGAGTAGTCGACTGCATTCACACCAATGAAAATGTCCCGGGCGCCCAGCACCTCAGCCCAACCCAAAGCCAGCGAAAGAAACAGGGTGTTGCGTGCCGGCACGTAGGTGACAGGTATTCCTTCTCCTAGCTCTTCAGGCACGGCGATACTGCTATCGGTCAAAGCCGATCCGCCGATCCCGTTAAGATTCATACCAATCACCTTGTGCTCAACTACGCCCAAGTGCTGAGCCACCCGCTCCGCAGCCTGCAGCTCTGCGCGATGACGCTGGCCATAATCGAAGCTCATGCTGTAGCAGGCATAACCGTCAGCTTTGGCCATCGCGACCACGGTCGCCGAATCGAGCCCGCCGGACAAGAGGATTACAGCTTTCTTGGAAGTCATAATTAAAGCCCGTCGAAAACCGCTGCGACCAGTCAATGCCCAGGCGCATCGTTCCAGAGAATTTTGTGCAGCTGCAACTGCAGTCGCACCGGAAGGTTGTCGGCGACCATCCAGTCGGCCAGCGCCCGCGCCGCTACCTGCCCATGGCTGGGTGAAAAAAGCACTTCACCCGCCCGCGCTTCTAGCCTGTACTCAATCAGCTTGGTCACTGCCCAGTCGTAGTCTTCACGCGAGCAGATCACGAACTTGACTTGGTCGTTGCGCGTTAGATGACCGATGTTCTCGTAGCGGTTGCGTGCCACTTCTGCCGAGCCTGGCGTTTTCAGGTCTACCACCCGACTTACCCGCACGTCAGTCGCCGAGATATCCAAAGCGCCACTGGTTTCCAGAGAAACTTCGTAGCCGGCGTCACATAAATGCCTAAGCAATGGTATGCAGTTCGGCTGGGCCAGTGGTTCACCACCCGTGACGCACACGTACCGCGGTCGATACGCGGCGACGCGTGCCAAAACAGTATCGAGCGACATGACCTCGCCGCCACTGAAGGCATAGGCAGTATCGCAGTACTGACAGCGCAGCGGGCAGCCGGTCAGGCGGACGAACACAGTGGGCAGGCCAGTGGAGCGGGTCTCGCCCTGCAGCGAATGGAAGATCTCGGTAATTCGCAAGGTATGGTGCATATCAGCCACGGGCGTAACGGCTAAACAGGCCATCCGCCTCCGTTGCGGGAAGGGGCCGCGATTCTAACGAAAAAACCCGCCGGAGGGGCGGGTTTGAAGCAGAAGCAAGGGATGGCCTATCGATTCAGCTGACGCTGAGCCAACTGCGCAGCTGAGCTGTTTGGATAATCGGCAATGACCTGCCGAAGAATCCCGTTGGCCTTGTCACGGTTACCCATACGCAACTCGACATCCGCAAGCTTGTACAACGAATCGGGCACCTTGTTGTGCTGAGGATACGCCTGGCTGACGCTGGCGAACGCCTGTCCGGCACCTTGCAGATCACCTTTGGCGAGATTCACTTCACCCAACCAATATTGGGCATTACCCGCGTAGGGACTGCTGGGATACTTGCGCAGGAAAGCGGCAAATGCCTGACTGGCTTTGTCGAAATCCTTTGCTTTGATCAGATCGAATGCAGCGTCGTAATAAAGCTTTTCCTTTTCAGGATCAGCTGACTGGCTGCTCGCCGTTTGCGCTGATGAGGTGCCTGTGGGCGCCTGCGCGGCCCCGCTAGCGTCAATTGCGCCAGCGGTCGAAGAATTCTGGCTGGTCGATCCACCCGAAGAGGCAGCCGACAAGCGACGGTCTAAATCTTGATAACGCTCCAGCCCTTCCTGCTTCAGGCGCTGGATCTCGTTCTGCTGCACTTCGAGCATACCGCGCAATTGCGCGATCTCTTCCTGCATTTGTTGCAACTGCACGAAGAGCATGCCCTGCGCCGAAGACGGAGCTGACGCTCCGCCCCCGACATAGGCACCGCCAGTATCCGCCCCGGTTGAATAACCCGACCCAGCCGCACCACCTTGGTTTTGCGAGTCGTAGTCCACTACCGGAACCTGGGCCGCCGCAAACAGCGGCAGTCCAAGTGCAAAAAGCGTCAGAGCATAACGGTGCTTGAGCATGGCTTATTACTTACGCAGTTCAACGCGACGGTTCTGAGCCCAGGACTGCTCGTCGTTGCCCATGGCAACCGGACGCTCCTCACCGTAGGAAACCAGTTCCAGCTGTGCAGGCGATACGCCCTGCAGAACCAGGTAACGCTGAACAGCCTTGGAGCGACGCTCGCCCAGAGCCATGTTGTACTCACGAGTACCACGCTCGTCAGTGTGGCCTTCCAGAACAACGCGGTTGCCAGCGGACTTCAGATCCTTGGCATGAACGTCCAGAGCGCGCATGGCTTCCGGCTTCAGGTCAGAGCTGTCGTATTCGAAATAGAAAGTAGTGATAGCGCGCAGAGCAGCTTCTTCGCTCATGCTGCCGTCAACGGCACCACTGTCGGCACCATAACCAGCGTTCGGATCAATGGCAGAGGAACCTTCGCCTGAATCGTCGCCGCCCTTGGACGAACAACCAACAGCTACGGCCATAGCCAGAGCCAGCGCAGCGAACTTACCGAATTTCAGCATTTCCATGTGTAACAACCCCAGGTGTGTTTTGGTTAGATAAAGCGTTGATACCGCATCAGTTCAGGTAAGGGGACCACGATGGCTCACGGACTTCGCCTTGAGCAGTAGGAAGCGGGAGCCTAACTCGACCATTGATTGATACGAGCATCAAGACTCCCCGGCCCTGCTGGCGGGTCGCGTAGATTAGCATGGTGCCATTAGGCGCAACAGTGGGCGACTCATCTAAACTTGTCTCGGAGAGGATGCGCAGATTGCCACGCTGCAGGTCTTGCGCCGCGACCTTGAAATTCGTGTAACCCTCCTGACGATGGATCATGACCAGCGTCTTCTCATCGGCCGACAACTTAGGGTTAGCGTTGTAGTTGCCCACAAAGGTAACGCGCTCTGCGTTATTGGTGCCAAGACGCTGCTTGTAGATCTGCGGCTTGCCGGCGCGGTCTGAGGTGAAATAGATGGTTTGGCCATCAGCACCCCAGAATGGCTCCGTGTCGATCGCATAATGGTCAGTGAGACGCTGCAACTGACGCGAGCCGAGGTCCATCACATAGATCTCTGGATTGCCGTCCTTGGACAACACGAATGCCAAGCGATTGCCGTCCGGCGAGAATGCCGGAGCACCGTTGAGCCCCTCGAAATTGGTGATCTGTTCGCGACGACCGGTATCGATGTGCTGCATGAAGATGCGCGGACGCTTCTGCTCAAATGAAACGTAGGCGATACGGCGTCCGTCCGGCGAATAACGCGGGGAGAGGATGGGCTCTCGGGATTGCAGCAAGGTCACCGCCCGAGCACCGTCGTAGTCGGAGCGTTGCAGGGTATAGCGAGTATTGGCCCCACCAAGACGCTCGACTGTGACATACAGCAGACGGGTCGAGAACGCGCCTTTGATGCCCGTGAGCTTTTCGAACGCCTGATCGGACGCGTAGTGCGCCATGTCCCGCAGTTGGTCTTGGGAACCACCCACAGTGCCAGTCAGGATCTGCTGTTCGGTGGCTACGTTGTACACCTCGTAGCGGATCTGCAGCTTGCCGGCAGCCGGAGTGATACTACCGACCATGACGTACTGCGCGCCGAGCGCCTTCCAGTCGCGAAAGATGATCTCAGTTCCACGAGTGGGCAGACTGATCATGTTCTGCTTGGGAATCGGCTGGAATATTCCGGAATTGCGCATGTCATTGCCGATTATCTCGGCCATGTCTTCAGGCAGGACAGTGCCACCCTGCCAGCCGAACGGCACCACTGCGATCGGGATGGCCCGGTCCGCGCCACTGGTAACAACGATGTTCTTCTCCTGGGCTGAGGCATTACCCAGCACAAACAAGAGAAGAACGATGAAACCTCGAAGGTAATTGATCACAACGCAAGATCCTCAGGCGTAAACGTCATCGTGAACGAACGATACGGCTGAAAATCCTGAGCAGAGAGCCCCTGCATCTCGGTCAGCCGACCGATATTCTTTACTGCCGCTACTGCGGAGCTGTCGAACGGTGCATCGCCACTGGAACGTGAAACAGTCGCAGCGGTGATGGTGCCGTCCGGCAGCATGTTGACCCGTAGCGTTACCGACATGTTATTTCGCGCCGACGGTGGCCGAGTCCAGTTTTCAGCAGCCCGCATGCGAATCAGATCATCAAAATTGCCCGCAGTCTGGTCGCCCTGTGTATCGGCCATCGCCTGCTGCCGTTCCGTATCATCCGAAAGTAGCTCGGCCAATGCTTGTGCCTTTTTGTCTTCAGCAGCCTTACGGGCAGCGTCGGCTGCGGCTTTTTTCTTCGCCTCCTCGGCGGCCTTCTTCTTTGCTGCCTCAGCAGCCGCTTTTTTCTTCGCCTCTTCTGCAGCTTTCTTTTTTGCCGCTTCGGCAGCGGCCTTCTTTTTCGCTTCCTCGGCGACTTTTTTCTTCTGCGCTTCTTCAGCCGCTTTTTTCTTGGCTATCTCCGCCTGCTTCAGCTGCTCGGCTTTTTTTGCTTCATCTGCTTTCTTGGCTTCGGCGACTTTCTCTACTGCATCAGCCTTGGCTGCCTCGGCCTTTCGAGCCTCATCAGCCTTTTTTTGTTCCGCAGCTTTTGCGGCCGCCTGCTTTTGCTGTTCGACCTTACGCTGCTCCAGCTGCTCGGCTTCATACTGCTTAGCAGCGGTCTTCTGCGCTTCGCCCGCAATTTTCTGGTTCGTTTGTACTTTGGCCTGGCTCTGCGATTTGAGCTGATACAGGGTGGCCTGGACGATAGGCTTGGATGGCGGAAGCTCCGGCGTCATGGCGAAGCTAACGAAGAGCATCCCAAAAATAATGACATGCAGGCCCACCGCCAAAATGGTGGGCCAGTAGAGACTCTCAGAGCGCGAACGATCCGGCTGTTGCATCAAGGCGCCTCGGTAATCAGGCCGACGTTACCCACGCCCGCTTCCTGCAGCCCGCCCATCGCCGCCATTACCGAACCGTAATCCACGGCTTTATCGCCTCGCACGAAGACCTGGATCTGCTTACCCTGACTGCGGTTCTGGTTCATGATCGCGGTGACCGCCTTGGTCATTTCCTCGAGCGTCAACGCCTTGTCCTGAACGGTATCGGTGTCGACCTCGCTGCCGATGTTCCAGTAATAAGTCTTGTCGGCTTTGATCGAGATTGTCAGGACCTGCGCATCGTTATCCTGAGGCAGCACTTCGCTGCTGACCTTTGGCAGGTCCACCTTTACACCCTGGTTGAGCATTGGGGCAGTCACCATAAAGATCACTAGCAGTACCAACATCACGTCGATGTACGGCACCACGTTCATCTCGGCGACGGGTTTGCGTCTGTTGCGAATTCTTGCCATGGCCAGCGGGCCTCAATCTTCGGAGGTATGAACTTTGCGATGGAGGATCGCCTGGAACTCGTCGGCAAAGGTGTAGTAACGACCGATAAGCATCTCGCCACGCGCCGCGAAGCGGTTGTAAGCGATGACCGCCGGAATTGCCGCAAAAAGCCCGATTGCCGTAGCAATCAGTGCTTCGGCGATACCTGGCGCAACGGTGGCTAGGGTAGCTTGCTGAACCTGCGCCAGCCCGCGGAAGGAGTTCATGATGCCCCACACGGTACCGAACAGGCCGATATAAGGGCTGGTCGAACCAACGGTTGCGAGGAACGGCAGGCCCTGCTCGAGCTTTTCTTCTTCGCGAGAGATGGCCACTCGCATCGCACGATTCACACCATCCATAACCGCGTCCGGATCGACGCCCTGCTGCTGACGCAGGCGGGAAAACTCCTTGAAACCTGCCCGAAAAATCTGCTCGACGCCCGAGTCCGGATCCGGATTGCTTCCGGCCTGCCGGTAGAGCTTGGACAGGTCGATACCCGACCAGAAACGCTCCTCAAAAGCGTCCAGCGCACGCTTGGCAGCTCGGATCATATTGCCGCGCTGAAAAATCAAGATCCATGAGGTCACCGAGGCGCCTACCAGGATCAGCATGACCAGCTGAACCACAAAGCTGGCGTTGCTGATCAGGCTCCACATGGACATATGATCGACGTTGGATTCCACGCTTACTCTCCTGCTAAAGGTAGACCCGACCCGACGAAAGCGACACGAAGCAGCTCGGGAATGGGCCGGGGTTTCAAACTCTCGGTGCGCACACAGGCCACCACGAACTGCCCTTCACAGAGCAGTACATCATCGTCAGCTCGCCGCACCTGCTGCTTAAAACGCAGGCTTGCACGCTTCACCTCGACCACTTCGGCTGTTACCAGCAACTCATCGTCCAGACGCGCCGGAGCGTGGTAACGCGCTTCACTCGAATGCACGACGAAAAGCAGGTCTTCACCAACCAGCTGCGACTGGGCAAAACCCAGGCTACGCAACCGCTCGGTACGGGCCCGCTCCATGAACTTTAGGTAATTGACGTAGTAAACGATGCCGCCCGCATCGGTATCTTCGTAATACACGCGACACCGATGGGAGAACAATTGAGCTTGTGATTCCGCGCGCATACTAGTGCCAGGCCCTGCAATTGCCAATCGGGTAAAACAAAGAAATTTTCGTCACTCTGTGTCGCCACTGAAAAGGTCGGGAGTCGGTGTATCGCCCAAGCGTTTTGGCAAATTCAAACCAAAATGCAGATAGGCGTGACGCGTGACGACGCGCCCCCTCGGGGTGCGCATGATGTAACCCTGCTGGATCAGATAGGGCTCAAGCACATCCTCGATGGTGTGACGTTCCTCGCTGATAGCAGCTGCAAGGCTGTCGATGCCAACCGGACCGCCATCGAACTTCTCGATCAACGTCAGCAGCAAACGGCGATCCTGATGATCCAGACCGCGCTCATCGACATCGAGCATGTTCAGCGCGAGGTCTGCAGTACTGCGGCTGATTTCGCCATTACCACGCACTTCGGCGAAGTCTCGAACCCGACGGAGCAGGCGATTGGCAATACGCGGCGTACCACGGGCGCGACGGGCGATTTCAACAGCCCCTTCCGCCTCGATAATTAGACCGAGGATTCCGGCTGATCGAGTTACGATCGTTGCCAGGTCAGCCGTCGAGTAGAACTCGAGACGCTGGACGATACCGAAACGATCGCGCAGCGGATTGGTGAGCATGCCGGCCCGCGTCGTCGCGCCAACCAGGGTGAACGGGGGTAAGTCGAGTTTGATCGAGCGTGCCGCGGGGCCCTCACCAATCATGATATCGAGTTGAAAATCCTCCATCGCGGGATAAAGCACTTCCTCCACGATTGGCGACAGTCGATGGATCTCGTCGACGAACAGGACATCACCCTCTTCCAGGTTCGTCAGCAACGCCGCAAGATCACCCGGCCGCTCAAGCACAGGGCCTGAGGTGCTTTTGATCGAGACACCCATTTCCTGGGCGATGATGTTGGCCAGCGTGGTCTTACCCAGCCCTGGCGGACCAAAGATCAGCGTGTGATCCAGCGGTTCTTTGCGTCCACGCGCCGCACGGATGAAGAGATCCATCTGCTCGCGCACCACCGGCTGACCGATATATTCAGCAAGACTCAGCGGGCGGATGGCGCGGTCGAACTGCTCCTCGCGGTCCCGACCGGTGGCAGTTATCAGACGATCAGCTTCGATCATAACCGCTCACCCTTGCTGCACGCCGAATCAGGCAGAGCGCAGATGGATTGCGAGATCAGACACCACACGGGCAACTCGCCGCGGTCGCAGGGAAGCGAATAACGCTGCGCCCCAAACGTGGCGAGCAACCCAGCAAAAAAAGCTCGAGCAACCACGTTAGACCATTCCCTTCAGTGCACGGCGGATTAGGTCTTCACTGCTCAAATCGTCTTCCTGTACGGCGGCTACGGCACGGCTCGCCTCTTGCGGCTTGAATCCAAGGGAGATGAGCGCGCTGACGGCATCACTCTCGGCGCTTGAGACTGCCACAGCCCCCCGAGGTTCCGCCACCAAGGTAGCGATGGACGGCATGGTCTCCCAGGCCTTGAAACGATCCTTCAGCTCGACCAACAGCCGCTCGGCGGTCTTCTTGCCAACACCGGGGATTTTGACCAGCACCGAGGTGTCCTGCGCCTGGACACAACGCACCAGTTCATCCACCTCAAGGCCGGACATGAGCGCCAGCGCCAGCTTCGGCCCGACGCCATTGAGCCTGATTAGCTCACGAAACAGTTCACGGTCGCGCTTCTCGGCAAAACCGTAGAGCAGATGCGCATCTTCACGCACCACCAGATGGGTGTGAAGCATGACTGGCTCACCCACCGAAGGCAGGCGATACAGTGTAGTCATGGGTACTTCGAGCTCGTAGCCGATGCCGTTGACATCGAGAATCAGATGAGGCGGCTGCTTTTCCGCCAAGGTCCCACGCAAGCGTCCAATCACGTTGATACATCCTCGTTCGATCGATCTTTAGCCGATCGGATTGCTCATACAACTTCAAACAACACCGGTGAACTCAGCTACAGCCGCAGGCGTCCGCCTCTTCGCTTAGCGCCGGCAAGACCGTGTGGAATCAGGCTCTGACGATGATGTGCATGACACAAGGCAATGGCCAGAGCGTCAGATGCGTCGATTTGCGGTTTCTGCGTCAATTTCAGCAGATGCATCACCATCATCTGCACCTGCTGTTTATCCGCCCCGCCAGTCCCTGCAATTGCCTGTTTAACCTGCGTGGCGGTGTACTCCGATATCTCCAGCCCCTGCTCAGCCGCCGCTACGATTGCAGCCCCTCGCGCCTGCCCCAGCTTCAATGCGGAGTCGGCGTTGCGCGCCATGAACACCTGCTCGATGCCCATCGTCACAGGACCATGAAGCCTAATGACTTCGCTGACGCCGCAGAATACCGCCTGCAAGCGCGCCGAAAGCTCACCGCTGCCGGTCCGAATGCAGCCCGACGCTACATATTCGCAGCTGCGACCGTTATCCCGCACTACGCCGTAGCCGGTGATCCGTGAACCGGGGTCAATCCCCAGAATAAGCGTCATGCAGTCGCCATACTGTCTATTTATCCAGCCACCAGTATAAGGACGCCCCGTCGCGGCGACCAGCGACATAACGGGACGCCAGGCTCGGCGCCAACAAAAAAGCCGGAAGCACTCAGTGACTTCCGGCCCTCTGCTCAACGCAACGGATCAGTCCAGCTGTTCCATGATTTCATCGGGAATTTCGGCGTTATGGTAGACGTTCTGCACGTCATCGAGATCCTCCAGCGCATCGATCAGGCGCAGTACCTTCTGAGCGGTCTCCAGGTCAGTAAGCGGCGCGGAGATCGAGGGGATCATCGCAATATCCGCCTCCTCACCCTTGAAGCCGGCGGCACCCAGTGCCTCGTTGACGGCATGAAAATCCGTGAAACTGGTTGATACTAGAGCTGAGCCGTCGTCGCCCATTTCCACGTCATCGGCGCCGGCTTCGAGTGCGGCCTCCATCAGAGCATCCTCCTCTATACCCGCCGCAAAGCTGATTTGCCCTTTGCGGTCGAACATGTAGGCGACCGAGCCATCCGTACCGAGATTGCCGCCATGCTTGCTGAAGGCATGACGCACTTCTGCAGCTGTACGGTTACGGTTATCAGTCATGGCCTCGACAATGATGGCGACCCCGCTAGGCGCGTAGCCTTCATAGGTCAACTCGACGACGTTGTCGGCCTCATTGTTGCCAGCGCCGCGCGCAATGGCACGATCGATGACGTCCCGCGACATATTCGCCACCAAGGCTTTATCCACTGCCAAACGCAGGCGTGGATTGTCTGCAGGAATAGGCCCGCTCTTTGCGGCAACCGTCAGCTCGCGAATGAGCTTGGTGAAGATCTTGCCGCGCTTGGCGTCCTGACGCCCCTTGCGGTGCTTGATGTTGGCCCATTTGGAATGACCAGCCATTAACTGCCTCCCTTTCCGATCAACTTTTCATCTTGCTGAAACCAAGAGCCCAGGTTTCCCTGGGCTCTTGTGCCGTCATTCGGCTTTCGGCTGCTCACGCAGGCGAATGTGCAACTCACGCAACGCCTTGCCATCCACCGCACCCGGTGCCTGGGTCATAACGTCCGCGGCGCTCTGTGTTTTCGGGAAAGCTATGACTTCACGAATCGACTGCGCACCGGTCATCAGCATCACCAGGCGATCGAGGCCGAACGCCAGGCCGCCATGCGGCGGCGCGCCGAATTTGAGCGCATCGAGCAGGAAGCCAAACTTTTCGTCCTGCTCTGCCTCGTCGATACCCAGAATGCGGAACACCGTCTGCTGCATTTCCTTACGGTGAATACGGATCGAACCACCGCCCAATTCGGTTCCGTTAAGAACCATGTCATAAGCACGCGACAGCGCACCCGCCGGGTTGGCCTCCAGCTCCTTCGGCGCGCACTTGGGCGCGGTGAACGGATGATGCAGCGCGCTGAGCGAGCCGTCATCGTTCTCCTCGAACATCGGGAAGTCGACAACCCACATCGGCGCCCACTCGCAGGTCAACAGCTTCAGATCGTGGCCAAGCTTGATACGCAATGCACCCAGCGCCTCGGATACGATCTTGGCCTTGTCAGCACCAAAGAAGACGATGTCCCCGTCAACGGCACCAACGCGATCAAGGATCACGTTTAGCTTGTCTTCCGGAATGTTCTTCACGATGGGAGACTGCAGGCCCTCAACGCCTTTAGCGCGCTCGTTAACCTTAATGTACGCCAGACCCTTGGCACCGTAGATGCCGACGAACTTGGTGTAGTCGTCGATCTGCTTGCGCGGCATGCTTGCACCGCCCGGAACCCGCAGCGCGGCAACACGGCACTTAGGATCGTTCGCCGGCCCGCTGAATACCTTGAATTCGACCTGCTGCAGCTGATCGGCAACGTCGACCAGTTCCAGCGGAATACGCAAGTCCGGCTTGTCGGAGCCATAACGACGCATTGCTTCTTCGAACGGCATATGCGGGAACTCACCGAACTCGACGTCCAGTACCTCCTTGAACAGTTTGCGCACCATTCCCTCGGTGATTCCGATGATGTCGGACTCATCGAGGAAGCTGGTTTCAATGTCGATCTGGGTGAATTCCGGCTGACGATCGGCGCGAAGGTCCTCGTCACGGAAACACTTGGCGATCTGGTAGTAACGGTCAAAACCCGCAACCATCAACAGCTGCTTGAAGAGCTGTGGCGACTGGGGCAGCGCGAAGAAGTTACCGGCATGGGTACGGCTAGGCACCAGGTAATCACGTGCGCCCTCAGGGGTCGGGCGCCCGAGAATAGGCGTTTCAACGTCGAGAAAACCATTCTCATCGAGGTAGCGGCGGATGCTGGCGGTGATTCTCGAGCGCAGCTTGAGCTTCTCGGCCATTTCCGGACGACGGAGGTCGATGAAGCGATAGCGTAGGCGCGTTTCCTCGCCCACGTCGCTGTATTCATTGAGGGGGAATGGCGGGGTTTCCGCCTCGTTCAAAACTTCGAGCTCGTAACCCAGTACTTCGATGGCGCCGGACGTCATGTTCGGGTTGACCGCACCGGCCGGACGCAGGCGCACCTTGCCGGTAATCCTGATCACGTATTCGCTGCGCACCTTGTCTGCGGCGGCGAAAGTTTCGGCACGGTCGGGATCGAACACGACCTGAGCCAGGCCCTCACGGTCACGCACATCGAGGAAGATAACCCCGCCGTGGTCACGGCGACGGTGAACCCAGCCGCAAAGAGTGATTTCCTGGCCGTCCAGGCTTTCGTTCAACTGGCCGCAATAGTGGCTGCGCATCATGGTGAGGTTCGCTTCTCGCATCTTGGAAATTCGTTGGGTCGCTTGAATCGCGACTGTGCAGACGGCTGCCTAGTGGCGCCCCGCCCGGAATATCAATCGTCGGCAATGGAGGATCAAGCACCAGCACCGCAGCGCTTCCTCGCACGGCAAAACGAGCCGCCCGACACAAGCGCGGGATTATATCTGCATAATCATCTCAACGCAGCCGGCTGCCGATAGGGTCAGGCAATCAAGCCAATAACCATCCAATTTGAACCGAAGCCGTCTTTGAGCCTTCGAACCCATACACCGCCGCTGCCATCGCAGCACTTCACCAAAGACACTCTTTTTCTGGCATAAATGTCAGCGAATTCACCAAACGGGAGAAAACCATGGAAATCGACATTGGTATTGCCGAACAGGATCGCGCCGCTATTGCGGAGGGTTTGTCCCGCCTGCTGGCCGACACCTACACGCTGTACCTGAAGACCCACAACTTCCACTGGAACGTGACAGGGCCGATGTTCAATACCCTCCACACGATGTTCGAGACTCAGTACACCGAGCTGGCACTGGCTGTGGATGACATTGCCGAGCGGATCCGCGCATTGGGCTTTCCGGCGCCAGGTACCTATGCGGCGTACTCCAAGCTTTCGTCGATCAAGGAGCAGGAGGGAATTCCGGCCGCTGAAGAGATGATTAAACTTCTGGTCGAAGGTCAGGAAGCCGTAGTCCGTACAGCACGTGGCATTTTCCCGCTGCTGGAAAAAGTCAGCGATGAGCCCACCGCTGACCTGTTGACTCAGCGCATGCAGATTCACGAAAAAACCGCCTGGATGCTGCGCAGCCTGCTGGCTGCCTGACCGCTAGCAAGCGTACCCGAGTACAACCGGGATAGCCGCATGAGCGGTTATCCCGCCGCCTCCTCCAAGGCAAACCGAGCACTGGAAAGCTCAACACAACTCATCCCGCCCTCGCTCAATCCCCAACCTCAACCGTATCGAATTGAGTGACGCCACTCTTTACTGTTAAATTCGCGCGCGCCGCAGGCCGGGCACCATCAAATATGAGCGATCGCCGCACTTAGGCTCAGCGTCTCCACTTGCCCGAAAGCCTGCCGCTTTCTGTCGTGCTATTTAACTGTGAGTCATAAGAATGCTTAAGATCCTTCATGTATTAACGGGCGTAGCCGCCCTGGTGTTATCGTTCGTACCCAGCCTGACTGGCGCCATGCCCCTGCTGGTTCAACCTGCAGCCTTGTGCCTGCTGCTTCTGGGCCTGCTGAACGTGCAGTTCGCCGCCTCAACTCAAATGAACACCAACAGTCATGCCCGTCCGCTTTTGTTCGGCGCGTCCGCGCTGCTGATCGCCGCAGTCACCGTCCAGGCGGCCATCGTGTTGATTCCTGTCGCCAGCTTCGCTGGCCAGCCGGCGACCCTTGTCAGTCTCATGCTCGCTTTCATTGCCGTACTGCTGCAACTGGCAACAAGCCAAACGAAAAGCACAAGCGCCGGCGCCCACCGTGGCGCTAGCAAGGCCCGTAAGGTCCAACCCAATCACACTGCGGCTCCAACCGCCGGACGCGAAACTGGCACCGTCAAGTGGTTCAACACCTCAAAGGGTTTCGGCTTCATTTCCCGTGACAGTGGCGACGATGTATTTGTCCACTTCCGGGCGATTCGAGGGGAAGGTCATCGGGTGCTGGCTGAAGGCCAACGCGTCGAATTTACGATCATGATGCGCGATAAAGGCCTCCAGGCTGAAGATGTGGTCGCCGACCCGCTCAACCACTGATCCCTGCGCAGGGTGTTAAGCCACCCTGCCGTCAATACACCCCGCCGCCTAATCAATAATGCGGCGGGGGCGCTTCATCTCCCTCGCCTTCCATCCTGCTTTGCAGATCTTCCTGCCGCCTTGCGAGCATACCTAGCTGCGCCTGCAGTCTGTCGACTGTGCGCTGTTGTGCGACCAGCACATCATTGAGGGTCTGGATAGTGTCGTCCTGAAAAGCCAGGCGCGCTTCCAAATCGGTGATGCGTTGCTCCAGGTCCATTAGTTACCCCCCTCGAACTGAAAGCCATCGGTGAGCACGAGCTTCAACTTCTGCTTGATTGCGGCTAGCTGCGCTTCGCTGTAGGGCTTGGCGGACTGAAAGCCCCAGACCGGGGCCGGCCAGGCCGTGTCGCCCCGACGCCGAGCGATCACATGCACATGCAGCTGGCTCACGACATTGCCCAGTGTTGCCACATTCATCTTGTCCGCGCCAAAGGTGTCTTTGACTATTTCCGCCAGGGCCGTCGCCTCTCGCCACAACAGTTGCTGATCGGCCGGATCCAGCTGGAACAGCTCACTAACCTCCTCCCGACGGGGCACCAGGATGAACCATGGATAACTGGCATCATTCATTAACAGCAACCGGCATAACGGAAAATCACCCAGCGTCACCGTGTCCTGCTGCAAACGTTCATCGAGAACGAACATAACGGTCTCCTTTGCCTAATTTGATGTCGGCGCCAGCTAAGCTTTGCCTGGTCGTTTACCGCAGGATACTCCAGCGCTCTAAAGCTATCAGCAAAGCAAAGTGCACCGGCGAGGTGCAATCAGGTCAGAAAACAGCCCTGCTTTAGCGCAAGCGGCAACATGCCGCTGCTCGAATCGGCGCCAAAAATCAGTGAATGAATTTTGTGCACGGTAATTGCTTTGAACAAAAAAGCTGCTTGAACGGGGGAAGAAAAACGCGGATAGCTGAGTTAAGCTTGCTCGCGCCAGTTTACCCAGCTACACAGTAATTCTCGGAAATACATTCCAGACTTGCTGCAGGTCACGACCAGCTAGGCAAACGAAGGACTCAATTGAGCTTGTATACCGAAAATAAAGATGCCTCTTTCCGGCGCACGCAGGAAAGCAAGCACCAATTTGAAACCAAAGGAGCAATCACGATGAAAGTGATGAAGTGGAGCGTTATCGCTATGGCCGTTGCGGCCGGCACGTCGCAAATGGCGCTGGCGTCCAGCCAGTCCGAATCGGAAGGCTTTGTCGAAGGCAGCAGCCTGACGATTCTGAACCGTAACCTGTATATGAACCGTGACGCCCGCGACGATGGGTTCAGTCGTACCGACGGCATAGATGACAATCGCCAAAGCTATCGGGAAGAGTGGGGCCACGGGTTCATTGGCACCTTCGAATCAGGTTTCACTCAAGGCACCATTGGCGTCGGCGTTGACGCTATCGGTCTGCTGGGCGTGAAACTAGACACAGGCCGTGGGCGCCGTGGTAACGGAATATTCCCTACCGGCTCAGATAGCCGCGCTCAAGACGACTACTCGGAAGCTGGCGCTGCGATCAAGTTCCGTGCTTCGAATACCGTCCTCAAGTATGGCACTCAGTTCGTTGCACTGCCTGTATTCTCCACGGATGACAGCCGCCTGCTGCCCGAGACAGCCGACGGCACCATCATTTCCAGCAGCGAAATCGAAGGACTGGAATTGAACGCTGGTCGCTTTACAGCGCTTAACGCTCAGGCTGCGACTGGTCGCGATAGCTTTGAAGACGGCGCACTGGAAAGTATCAATTTTATCGGTGGCAGCTATGCCATCAGCGACGCGCTCAGCTCTTCTCTCTACTACTCAGATGTAGAGGTACATGAGGCCGACGACTTCGAAAAAATTTACGGCAATCTAAATTATAATATGGAGCTGGGTGCCGAGCAGTCCCTTGCATTCGACTTCAATATCTATAAGACAGACGTAGACGCCGCTAGTAGCGACAACACTATTTGGAGCTTAGCGAGCACCTACAAAATTGGCGCTCATGGTTTCACTGTTGCGCATCAGCGTTCCAGCGGGGACGCAGGTTATGGCTACGGCGTCGACGGAAACGGTACTATCTGGCTGGCCAATTCGGTTCAATACTCGGACTTCAATGGCGAAGACGAGAAATCATGGCAGGCTCGCTACGACCTCAACATGGCTAGCTACGGCGTGCCTGGTTTGACGTTCATGACTCGTTACGTTACTGGCTACGACATCAGCACAGCCACCGGTGAGGCTGAAGAGCGTGAGTGGGACGTTGAGGCAAAATACGTTGTGCAGGAAGGGGCCGCCAAGGATTTGTCATTGCGTGTTCGTCATGCTAAGTACTGGGCTGAAGATGAGTACGGCACAGACCTGACCGACCTGCGTCTGATCGTCGAGTACCCGCTGAGCATCCTGTAATACAGGCCCATCAGCTGTAACTCGAGCTAAACAAGAAGCCCGGCACTCGCCGGGCTTCTTCATTCTTGCAGACGCACGCCATCGGAACGATTCTGTACGCCAGAGTATCGCCCCCGTACAATGCCGAGCCAAATTCTCCGCTCTGCAAGGACACAACGGCCCACATGCGCACCAGTCAGTTCCTGCTCTCGACCCTTAAAGAAACGCCTTCCGACGCCGTTGTCATCAGCCATCAGCTGATGCTGCGTGCCGGGATGATCCGCAAGCTGGCGTCCGGCCTCTATACCTGGATGCCGATGGGGCTGCGCGCGCTACGCAAGGCCGAGGCTATCGTTCGCGAAGAAATGAACAAGACCGGCGCGCTAGAAGTGTTGATGCCTGGGATACAGCCTGCCGAACTCTGGCAGGAAACCGGTCGTTGGGAGCAGTACGGTCCAGAGCTACTGCGCCTGAAAGATCGTCATGACCGTGAATTCTGTGTAGGCCCGACTCATGAAGAGATCATCACCGACTTGGCGCGCAACGAGCTGAACAGCTACAAGCAACTGCCGATCAACTTCTACCAAATACAGACCAAGTTTCGCGATGAAATCCGTCCTCGCTTCGGCCTGATGCGCGGGCGCGAATTCATCATGAAGGACGCCTATTCGTTCCATGCTGACCAACAGTCACTGCAGGAAACGTATGACCGGATGCATGAGGCGTACTGCAAGATTTTCACGCGCCTGGGATTGAATTTCCGTCCTGTCCAGGCGGATACCGGCTCTATTGGCGGCACGGGCTCGCATGAGTTTCATGTTCTGGCCGAGTCCGGCGAAGACGATATCGCATTCAGCGACAGCTCCGATTACGCAGCCAACATCGAGAAGGCCGAGGCGATCCCTCGCGAGACTGAGCGCGGCTCTGCAATTGAAGAGCTCCGCCTGGTAGATACCCCAAACTGCAAGACGATCGCTGCACTGGTAGAGCAGTTCCAACTGCCTATTGAAAAAACGATCAAAACCCTGCTTGTACGGAGCATCGAGAAGGACCAACTGGTTGCACTGATCGTTCGTGGCGACCATGAATTGAACGAGATCAAGGCGGCGAATCTGCCTCAGGTCGCACAACCGCTGGTATTCGCGACCGAATCGGAAATCCGCGCCACCATGGGTGCCGGCCCTGGCTCCCTAGGCCCCCTGAACTTGCCGATCAGCTGCGTCATTGATCGTTCTGTAGCGCTGATGAGCGATTTCGTGGCGGGAGCCAACCAGGAGGACAAGCACTACTTCGGCGTCAATTGGGAGCGTGACCTCCCACTACCAGAGGTGGCGGACCTGCGCAACGTGGTTGCAGGCGACCCTAGCCCCGATGGCGTCGGCACGCTGATCATCAAGCGCGGCATCGAAGTCGGGCACATCTTCCAGCTGGGTACCAAATACAGTCAGGCGATGAATTGCAGCGTGATGGGCGAGAACGGCAAGCCTGTCATCTTGACCATGGGATGCTACGGCATCGGCGTGTCTCGTGTCGTCGCGGCCGCCATCGAGCAGAACTACGATGAGCGCGGCATTATCTGGCCCGAGGCCCTCGCCCCGTTCCAGGTCGCGCTGGTCCCAATGAAGTACGAAAACCAGGCCGTCCGCGAAGCAACCGATAAGCTCTACGCGGAACTCACCGCTGCTGGCTACGACGTTCTCCTCGACGACCGTGACAAAAAGACCAGTCCAGGCGTCAAATTTGCCGATATGGAGTTGGTGGGAATACCGCATCGCATCGTTGTAGGCGACCGCGGGCTTGCCGATGGCACTCTGGAATACAAGCATCGCCGCGATGCCGAAAGCCAGGCCATCCCTACTGCCGACATCCTCGAATTCATCAATTCCCGCGCCAGCCGCTGACGGAAATCATGCTCAACCGAAGTGCTTCAACTTGCGCCATGCTCTGCATGGCGCTTTTTGTGGGTGGCTGCGCCAATCAGCTGCCTCAACGTAGCGAACAAGAAGCCCGTACCGAACGCAGGCTGCTCGACCACAGTCTGCGCATTGAGGTGGGCGCGCCATTGCTCGAGCTGCCACAGCGACGTATCCGCATACTCGACCAGAAGACCTTCGAAGTCACCGACTTCGAAGTGACGCGCCGCTATGATCGCTATACACCCTATCAGCCCTGGCGTGAGCTATACGAGATTCCGCTGGGCGCTGTTGCGGTGGTCGCAGGTATTAGCGCCAATGTGCTCAACGTCGTGTTGCTCGGCAACCTACCGGAAAGCGCCACTCGCGACTGGATCAGCTACGGTTTTGCGGGCCTCAACCCGTTCGTCAATGTTGAGTCCAACGGCCGTTCGCAGCAGAACCTTGCAAGCCTTGACGAGCAGCGACGCGACGCCCGGCTCGAGTACTCCAGCCTGCCTTGGGCTGAGCGCTCGGTGGAGGTCGTTGCGGCCAACGAGACACACGAACTGAGCACTGATCGCAACGGCGTGCTGCGCCTGAATCTACTTGATGGCCCCTTCGCCGATCAGGACATCAGCCAGGTAGGCAAGCTTCAGCTACGGGTCGAAGACCCGCAGGACGGTACCCGAGCTGACGCCACGCTTCTTGTCAGTCGCGCCCTGCGTGGCAAGCTTTTCGAAGCGCACGACCTGATCTTCGATGACCTTGAAGGTGACGATGTCAATCAGTGGGTGCATCGCGTCAAGCGGCTTTCAGAGCTTGGTCTCGAGGAGGAAGCCAGCGAGCTTGAACAGAGCTTGATTGAGCTGACCCGCAACGACCCAGATTTGCAGCAGGAGTTTCTCCGGAGCCTGATGCAGGATGCCGGTCGCCAGGCACACGATCCAGGCGAAGGCGACTAGGCCGCGTCATGAAGCCGCTCCGACTCCTGTGGCTGTTATTGCTGGTGGTTGCCTGGCCAGTCTCTGCGACTGTTCGCCAAGCACCCGAGCCGGAGCTCCGCGAACTGATGCAGCGCACCGTGGCAGAAGCTGAGAGCTTTCAGGATCGCTTTGACGCGGAAGTCTGGCTGCTCGATATGTCGACCCGCCTCAAGCGCTACGTTCCCGACCCGCAGGAGCGGCTGACATTACTGCGGTTGGTTCATCAGGAGGCCAGCAAAGCAGGGCTCAAACCAGATATCGTGCTGGCATTGATCCATGCGGAAAGTCACTTCGACCGTTTCGCCATCTCCAGCGTCGGCGCGCAAGGCATGATGCAGGTGATGCCCTTCTGGAAAGCCGAACTGGGTCGGCCGCAAGACAACCTGACCGACAATGCCACCAACCTTCGCTACGGCTGCACCATCCTCAGCTACTACCTGAAGAAGGAAAATGGTGACATCAACCGAGCGCTGGCACGCTATAACGGTAGCCTCGGCAAACATCACTATCCAGCGAAGGTCATCGGCTTCTGGCAGGATTTCTGGTACGTCAAGCCTTGACGACGGGCGCCAGCGCCCGAATAGCCACTACCCCTCGTTCCGTAGTTTATCCAGCCTGGCGAGCAGCCCTTCCGCCGTTTGCTCGCCCACCAGACTCTCGCGAACTTCCCCGCCCGCGTCGACAATATAGGTGACCGGCAGCACTGCACTGCGTGGCAGGCCCAACCGCTCCGCCGGATCGACGCTGAGCACTCTGAATTTGATGTTCAACTGCTTGGCCGCAGCGACCAGCTCGTCGCCTTGCAGCCCGTCGAAATTCACGCCCAGTACCGTGATGTCGTCCCGCGACTGGTCCAGTGCGTTCAGTTCGGGAATTTCGGTTCGGCAAGGGCCGCACCATTCGGCCCAGTAATTGATCAGCAGCCACTGCCCGTCGAGCTGCTGCGCAGTGACATTAGCGCCGTGCTGGTCCGCCCCCCAATCCTCACCACAGCCCACCAGCATCAAGCAGGCGAAGGCACCAAGCAATCCGCTGAGTCCTCTGTTCATGTTCGTTTTCCTTGCGCTGCTGAGTATCGGCTCGTTCAGACGCGCTGCGACTGCAGCCAATCCGCGACGCTACCACCAAACAGACTGGCCTGCTCGCGCTGAAGCAGCTCCATGGATTGACGCAGCGTTGGGTACCAGGGCTCATCCAGATGCTCCGGTAGCGCCTGTTTACCCGAGAGAGGCCAGGGGTTGGAACGCAACAGCTGATCGAAGCTGTAGCTGTTGAGATCGCGACAGAGCACCCAACCGGAAGAGCCGGTCCGACAAACAAGCTGCTCCCGCTCAAAGAACTCGAGGATCTCATCCCATTCGTCTTCCGGCAGCTTCCAGCCGCTTCGGTGGGCATCGCGTAAACGCACCTCTCGCCCGGCCTGCTGACTTTCGTAAAGCACGCGCAACAACCCGAGCATGACCAGCAGCCGCGGTACCGAGCGGCGTCGCCACTGCTGTGACGATGACAACCCGCAGACCAGTTCCGCCCCGAACAATACGATCATCCAGGACAGATAGACCCACAACAGAAACAGCGGCACTGCGGCAAACGCCCCGTAGATCAGCTGATAGCTGGGGAAATAGCTGACATACAAGCCGAACAATTGCTTCGCCGTTTCGAAAAGCACAGCGGTAAACGTCCCGCCTACCAATGCATGCCGCAGCGGCACTCGAGTGTTCGGCACAGCTGCGTAGATCAATGTGAATGCGGCGACACTGAGCAACAAGGGCATCGCCTTTAAAACGGTGCGCGCGCCAATCAGCGCATGCGGGCCCGATATCAGCGACAACGAAGTGATATAGGTGCTCATGGCAAACCCCGCACCCAGCAGCAACGGGCCGAGACTAAGGATCGCCCAGTACAGCAGAAAGCTTGAGATCCCGCGACGCGGTTGGCGCACCCGCCAGATCACGTTGAACGCCTTTTCGATGGTCAAAAGCATCATCAGCGCGGTTGCCATCAGAAACCCCACGCCGAACCAGGTCAGCTGCCTCGCCTGATCAGTGAAGGCGACCAGATAGTCCTGAATGGTAGCGCCCGTGGAAGGAATGAAGTTGCTGAAGATATATATCTGGATTTGCTCACCGATCCCCTGAAACGCAGGAATGGCGGAAAGCATGGCGAATGTCACCGTCATCATCGGCACCACCGCGAACAGGGTGGTATAGGTCAACGCGGCAGCGCTGTGTGGGCCGCGATCCGCGAGGAAACGCTGCACCAAGAAACGACCGAACTCCACAAAATCCTTGATCCGCTGTTGCATTCAATCCCCTCGGTGTCAGTCGCGATCGCCGAAACCCGGTTACCCGCAGGCCTGTAGCAAGTAAAAGCCTACCTTGGCAGACAGCCCTCCGCGACCACCGTTTCAAGCGCCACAGCTTTGAGGGTTAGAATGGCCACCTAAATTGGCGCGAAGCAACCCAAATGACCGAATTGATCCTTTACCACAACCCACGCTGTTCGAAATCACGAAGTGCCCTGGAACTGCTCGAACAACGCGGCCTCTCCCCTTCCGTCATCCGGTATCTCGAAACGCCTCCGTCGGCTGCTGAGCTCCAGCAGATACTTGCCAGGCTGGGCATCAGCCCACGCCAGCTGCTACGCAGCGGCGAGGAAGAGTACAAAACCCTGAACCTCGCCGACCCGACGCTCACTGATGGGCAGATCATCGACGCCATGGCCGCTCACCCGAAACTTATCGAACGGCCGATACTGGTAGCCGGTGATGTGGCGGTGATTGGTCGACCGCCGGAAAAGGTACTGGAGATCCTGCCATGAGTGCACCGTACGTCCTTGTGCTGTATTACAGCCGTCACGGCGCCACTGCGGAAATGGCCCGGCAAATTGCCCGAGGCGTCGAACAGGCAGGGCTTGAGGCACGATTGCGCACCGTACCGGCCGTGTCCGCCGAATGCGAGACGGTTGCGCCTGCGATTCCCGAGCATGGCGCCATTTACGCAACGCTGGATGACCTGAAGCATTGCTCCGGCCTCGCTCTTGGTAGCCCGACCCGCTTTGGCAACATGGCCGCCCCGCTGAAATACTTCCTCGACGGCACCAGCGGACTCTGGCTGACCGGCGAACTGGTCGGTAAACCTGCTGGCGTGTTTACCTCGACCTCCAGCTTGCATGGCGGTCAGGAGACCACGTTGCTGTCCATGCTGTTACCCCTACTGCACCACGGCATGCTGCTGCTCGGCCTGCCGTACAGCCAAAACGCCTTGCTTGAAACTCGTGGCGGCGGCACCCCCTACGGCCCCAGTCACCATGCCGGAGCAGATGGCAAGCGTGCATTAGATGAGCATGAAATCAGTCTTTGCCGCTCACTAGGCCAACGCCTCGCGGAAACCGCCAAGCGTCTGGAGAATAACCGTGGCTAGAAAGCCGAAACCCCTGCCGTCGCTCGAATGGCTAACGCCACGGGTAAAAGTCAGCCGCGCGATCAGCCTGGCCAGTTTCATTGGGCTGGCCGTGCTATTGGTCGTGTGGAATCTGGCATTTGCTGACCTGCACGGCGCGCGCACCTGGGTGGTGGTCAGCATTCAGCTGATTCCACTCCTTCTGGTGGCCCCTGGCATGATCTCCGGAAGCCCGCGCGCCCATGCCTGGACCTGTTTTATCGTCAACCTCTACTTCATTCAAGGCGTGCTTGCCGCGATCAACCCGACCCGGATGGTTTACGGCTGGCTGGAAGCAATCATCAGCCTGACGCTCTTCATAAGCGCCCTGCTCTATACCCGTTGGGCTTATCAGTACGGTCGCAAAGCGGCTGGCGAAAGCTGAGACGAGCAGGAGGCACAGCGAGGCGAGGCGCCAGGTTCGCAGGTAACGTTGGACAGCGTCGGTGGGCTGAAGCCCACCCTAATCCAGCAGTTCAACCTACTCTCGGGTGAGCCGCATGACGACGTTTCGGTTCGGCTTGGCCGTGCTGACCTGCAAAGCCGGGCCGAACTCAACAGCCTGCTGCCAGCGTTCCTACCAGCCGAGCGTTTCCTTGAGAAACGGGATGGTCAGTTTACGTTGCGCCTGGAGGGAGGCCTGATCGAGCCGGTCGAGCAACTCGAACAATGCGCTCATGCTGCGGGCACCGCGAGTGAGGATGAAGCGGCCTACATCGTCCGGCAGGTTCAAACCGCGGCGCGATGCTCGAAGCTGCAAGGCCCGCAGCTTGTCCTCATCCGAGAGTTCCTGCAGTTGAAACACCAGCGATAGACTCAAACGGGACTTGAGATCTGGAAGCTGTACAGCGATCTCTCGCGGAGAGGCATCGGCGGCGAGCAGCAGGCGCCGACCGCTGTCGCGAAGCCGATTGAACAAATGGAACAAGGCTTCTTCCCACACCGGATCGCCCGCTATGGCATCCAGATCATCCAGACAGACCAGCTCGCTCTGCTCCAGATCATCCAGAAGCGCCGGGCCGTATTCCGCCACTTCCGCCAACGGCAGATACACGGCCAGTTCACCACGTTGCTCGACGCGCAAGCATGCGGCCTGAAGCAAATGACTGCGCCCGACGCCAGTACCGCCCCACAGATAGATCAATTCATCGGACCATCCAGCCGCAGGCGAACAGACTCGCTCGACATAGCCAAGCGCTGCCGCATTGGCGCCCGGGTAGAAGTTGGCAAAGGTGGCATCGTCACGAAGACGAATGCCCAGGGGAAGCTGAATGGGTTTCATGGTTGGCGGGGTGGGTCGGCCGGCGGCTCTGCATAAAGATCCGAGAGTTTATAGAGATCATGCACATGGCGCAGCAGGACCATGATCACCGCCGCAACTGGCAATGCCAGGAGCACGCCGGTAAAACCAAACAGTTGCCCCCCAGCCAGCACCGCGAAGATCACCGCAACGGGGTGCAGGCCGATACGGTCACCCACCAGCAGCGGGGTTAGCAGCATGCCTTCCATCATCTGCCCTACTGTGAACACCGCCGCGACGCCCAGCAGGGGATAAAGCTCCAGACCAAACTGGAACAACACGGCAATCACTGCCGCGCCTATGCCTACCACGAACCCCATGTACGGCACGATGCTGGCGAGGCCAGCCAAGACACCGATCAACAGTCCCAATTCGACACCGACCAACATGAGACCAGCGGAATAGACGACAGCCAGCGCCAACATAACCAGCAGCTGTCCACGCAGGAAGGCGCCGATAACCTCGTGGCATTCACGCATCAGCGCCATGACAGCATCCTCGCGCCGCCGCGGTAGAAGCGTGCGCAGTTTGGCCATGATCAGGTCCCAGTCCCGCAGTAAATAGAAACACACCACTGGCACCAGCAGGAGATTTGCCAACCAGGCCAGCAAAGCGATGCTCGACGCCGTAGCCTGGCTGAGGATGATCGCTACCACGTCCTTGGTGCTGCCGAGATTGGCGGAAAACGCACTCTTGAGCTGATCGACGCGCCAGAAATCGTCGTCGAGGCCAAACCGCGCTTGCACCCAGGGCAGCGCCGTCAGCTGCAGCCAGTCCAGGCCCAGCGGTGCAAGCTCATAGAGATGCATCAGCTGCTTGCCGAGCATCGGAACCAACACCAGCAGCAGCAACAGACACAGCAGTGTGAACAGTGAGAAAACCAGAATCACACCCCAGGTTCGGGACAGCTTCCAACGCTCCAGCCGGTCTACCAGTGGGTCGCCCAGATAAGCCAGCAGGATGCCGACCAGAAAAGGCGAAAGGATGGGTGATAACTGATAGATCAACCAGCCAATCAAAAATAGCGCCACCAGCCATAGCCAGCGGTTGTTGTGGGTGATGGTCATGTTCTAAACGTCTTGTTTGGGTGATCTGAGGCCGCTGGCTACAGCAGGCGAAAGGGGAAACCGTGAATCGATGAATGCCGTGGGTGGCAAAGCCCAGTCCGATTACCGCCGGGCGCCATAACCCCTACCAACGGTAGCGCAGCAACGTGCCCTGATCTGCCGGCTCGGATTGCTCGCTTGCCGGTGCGCCCGGCTCGTCGAGAGGAGATTGGGTATTGCTTGGCTGCGCTTCAGCGTCGCCGGCCGACACGTCACCGTCGCCGATGGGCTCGACGTCAGCATCGGCGCCCGCGGCGTCTATCGTTTGCATGTCGATTTCATCGGGAGCGACTTCCTGCAGTCGCGCCAAGGCTAGCTGAGCCCGCAGTTGCTCTGGACTGGCGCTGAGGCGATACACCAGCCGATCGCTTTCGACCCGCTGCAAGCGTGCGCCGAAGGGTTCAAGCAGGCGATCTAGCTCGGCGAAACGCTCGACGTCAGCCCCAAGCACCTCTAGCGTGATCTCCGTTCTGTCGCCGGGCTTAACACGGTACTGCGGCGCCAGGAATGTGCTTACGGCGAGCATGACCTCATCGGCCAGCGCGGATCGGGTGTCGCCACTCGCCTTGCCCTGCGTCTGTTTGTCGCCAACCCAGAGACGCCAGTTGGCTTGCCAGGTTTCGCCGGACTGTTTAGCCATGACGGTTAGCAGCCCATCTGCATCGTACCGCTCCGACACATCGCGAAGCGTCTGTGGATCCTTTGCTGCGACGGTCTCGGGGGTGGCCACGAGCTGCTCACTCAGATCGGCCAACGGCAATCGCAACGGCAGGCCACGATGCTGGGCGGCCGCCCGTAAGTCGGATGAGCCCTCCTGCGCATCGCCAACAAGCTGCGAGCCGTTAGCCGACTCGCCCAGCCACCAGGCCAGGATGCTCGGGCGCTCAGCGCCCCATAATGAAAGCCCCGCTGACCGCAGCGCTCGCTCAGTAGTCACCGGATCGAAGTTAACGATGACTGCGTCGCCCTCATAGGCATAGCGGCTCACCAACTGCTGCGGATCGTTGCGCAATTGCGCAACGGAGTCCTGATCAGTGCTGGTGTCGCCGGTCAGACGCAGCACCAGCGTATCGAAGGCGTTTCGTAGCGCCTCTTCGCGCTCGGCTGGTTGTTGGCTGGCAACCGGCTCACGCACTTTGTAGAGATCGCTGACGGGTGCCGCCATGCCATGAGCGGACACAACTGCGCAGCACAGTGCGAGAAGACGGGAAGTTACGCGCATATTTTAGAAACTCGCTGGCTAACCAGTCATGAGGGCCTGCCGGCACCTTGCGGCGACCGGGTTCGGAATGATCAAGCGTTATACCTTAAACAGGCGCCTAACTCGGGGCAACCGCAGCAGTGACAGCCTGCGTATCGCGCCGCGGAAAACCTCGCCTGTCCCTGGCAAACCTCTTCGACATCACCGATCACGGGATGGTCGCTGTGCGGCAAGCCTGATAAAATCGCGCGCTTTCCGCAGACCGGTCCGGCGCCCTCGCAGCGTCGCGACAGAAACCTGATTCTGACCCGGTCGCCCCCGCACTTCCCTTCACAGGTCCGGATTCTTATGAGCAAGCAACCCTCCATCAGCTACAAGGACGCCGGTGTCGACATCGATGCAGGCGAAGCGCTGGTCGAACGCATCAAAGGCGTGGCCAAGCGCACCGCTCGTCCTGAGGTCATGGGTGGCCTTGGCGGCTTTGGCGCGCTCTGTGAAATTCCGGCTGGTTACAAGCAGCCCGTTCTGGTTTCGGGCACCGATGGGGTCGGCACCAAGCTGCGCTTGGCATTGAATCTCAACCAGCACGACAGCATTGGCCAGGATCTGGTCGCCATGTGCGTCAACGACCTGGTGGTCTGCGGTGCCGAACCGCTGTTCTTTCTTGACTATTACGCTACCGGCAAGCTCAACGTCGACATCGCCGCAACGGTTGTAACGGGTATCGGGGCAGGCTGCGAACTGGCCGGTTGCTCGCTGGTGGGCGGCGAAACCGCCGAGATGCCCGGCATGTACGAAGGCGAAGATTACGACCTGGCCGGTTTTTGTGTAGGCGTCGTGGAAAAAAGCGAAATTATCGACGGCTCACAAGTAGCCGCCGGCGATGCTCTGATTGCCCTTCCGTCGTCCGGCCCCCATTCCAACGGCTATTCGCTGATCCGCAAGATCATCGAGGTAGCCGGCACCGATATCGAAACCACACAACTCGACGGCAAGCCGCTCACCGAATTGTTGATGGCGCCGACACGTATTTACGTGAAGCCACTACTCAAGCTGATCAAGGAAACCGGTGCGGTGAAAGCGATGGCGCACATCACCGGTGGCGGTCTGCTGGACAACATCCCACGCGTTCTGCCCGAAGGCAGCCAGGCGGTCATAGATGTCGCCAGCTGGCAGCGTCCGGCTGTTTTCAATTGGCTGCAGCTGCAAGGTAATGTCGATGAGCATGAAATGCATCGCGTGCTGAACTGTGGCGTCGGCATGGTGATCTGTGTCGCCCAGGATCAGGTCGAAGCCGTGCTCGCCAATCTACGCACCTCCGGCGAAAACCCCTGGGTCATCGGCGAAATTGGAACAGCTGACGAAGGTGCTGAACGCGTCCTGCTGAACAACCTGAAAACCCAGTAATGCACGCACCTTGTAATGTCGTCGTGCTGATCTCTGGGTCTGGCAGCAATCTCCAGGCTCTGATCGACAGCCTCGACGAAGACAACAGCCCCGCGCGTATCCGCGCGGTGGTTTCGAACCGTGCAGAGGCCTTCGGCCTGCAGCGTGCGCAAGCGGCCGACATCGATACGCACGTTGTGCAGCACAAGGATTTTGCTGATCGCGAAGCATTCGATGCGGCTCTGATGGAAATCATCGACACATACCAGCCGCAGCTGGTCGTGCTAGCCGGCTTCATGCGCATTCTCACCGCAGGCTTCGTTCGCCATTACCAGGGTCGGCTGCTCAATATCCATCCGTCCCTGCTACCGAAGTACAAGGGACTGGATACCCACCGCCGGGCACTCGACGCCGGCGACCAGGAACATGGTTGCAGCGTGCACTTCGTTACCGAAGAGCTCGACGGCGGCCCTGTGGCCATGCAGGCCTGCCTGACGATTGAACCCAACGAAAGCATCGACAAGCTGACCGATAGAGTGCATGCAGCCGAGCACACCATCTATCCGTTGGCTGTTCGCTGGTTCGCCGAGGGCCGCTTGCGCCTTGCCAAGCAAGGCGCGATGCTGGACGACATGCTGTTGCCGGCCACCGGCCATCTATTAAGAATTTAGGAGACATTATGCGCCGTGCCTTGCTGTTCGCCCTCGCCGTGCTGGCCCTGCCAGTCCAGGCTCTGGAGCTGAAGCCTTTCTCCGCTAGCTACACCGCAGACTGGAAACAGGTACCTGTCAGTGGCACAGCCCAGCGCAGCCTGGAAAAACGTGGTGACAATACCTGGGAGCTGGATTTCGAAGCCTCGATGCTGGTCGCCAGCTTCAACGAGCGCAG
Source organism: Pseudomonas sp. NPDC047961 (assembly GCF_050272435.1). Classification (NCBI taxonomy): domain Bacteria; kingdom Pseudomonadati; phylum Pseudomonadota; class Gammaproteobacteria; order Pseudomonadales; family Pseudomonadaceae; genus Pseudomonas; species Pseudomonas sp. NPDC047961. The sequence goes on from NZ_JBNNMD010000001.1 coordinate 416,975, forward strand.
CGTTTTCACCGTCGAAGGCGAGACCTTCCTACCGCAGAAATACCGACTCAAACGCAGCGGGCTGGGCAAGGGCAAATCCATCGAGCACGACTTTGACTGGCAAGCCAAGCAGGTAGTCGGAGAAGACCGTGGTGACCCGGTGAAGCTTCCGCTGCATCGCGGCCTGTTGGACAAATCTACCTATCAGATCGCTCTTCAGCACGCGGTTGCAGCGGGCGAGAAGAGCATGAGCTATCAGGTCGTAGATGGCGACGAGATCGAAACCTACGATTTCCGCGTCCTTGGTGAGGAAAAAGTCAGCACAAAGGCCGGTCAGGTCGATGCCATCAAGGTCGAGCGCGTGCGCGATCCGACGCAGAGCAAGCGACAGACCATCCTCTGGTTCGCGAAGAATTGGGACTACATGCTGGTCCGCTTGCATCAGGTCGAAAAGGACGGCAAGGAGTACCAGATCATGCTCGAAGAAGGCACCGTCGACGGCCGACCCGTCAAAGGTAGCTGACCCATCTGCGCCAGCCCCACTGGCGCAGCATTGCCCCGCCTGAATTCGAGCCCGCCCATGATCGCACCCCGCGCTTTACTGCTCAGTCTCCTACCGGTTTTTGCCGGGTGCCAGTCACTGCAATGGGACGACCAGCCTCCGGCGCGACCGACCGAGCGACTGCAGGGCACCATCACCCAGCAGGACGGCAGATTGCAGTTCAGCAGCTGCCAGGGCCGACGCAACCTCGCGTTGCTCGACAGCGGCGCGACAGGCCTGCCCGACGATGCACAGGCGCTGATGGCCGGAAGCAACCAGCCTTTATTTGCCGACATCCGTGGCAGTTTGATCACCCAAAGTGGCGATAGCGACCAGTTTCAGCTGACTCAGGTGTATCGCCTGCAAACAGAGGGGCCGGGTTGCAGCGACGACACTTTCAACCGGTTGCTCCTGCGCGCGACGGGTCACGAGCCAGGCTGGAGCGTGAAGATCACCAGCGGCGGCTTGCTCCTTGAACGTCCCGGCCAACCGGCCTTGGCCTTGCCCTATCTGGAAGAGCAACTGCCCGGTGGCCAGACCAGCTTCAGTACCGAAGCCAACGATCAGCGCCTCGATCTGTGGGTAGCCCCGCAACGCTGCCTGGACAGCGCAACCGGCGCAGTCAGCCATCTGACTGCCGAGCTACGCCTGGACGGCCAGACCTTACGCGGCTGCGCCTCCTACGGCGGCGCCCGCCAAGACTGAATCAATCGAGGCGCAGCCTGGCGCCTCTCGACGTTTCGAAGACCTGACCATGAATGACGCCTTGACCCTGTTGCAGCCCTATCCTTTCGAAAAACTGCGCGGCCTGCTTGCCGGTGCGCAGCCGCCAGCAGACAAGCGCGCAATCGCGCTGTCGATCGGAGAGCCGAAACACCGTTCGCCGGATTTCGTCGCTCAAGCACTGGCCGACAACCTTGACCAGCTTGCGGTGTACCCCACCACGCAGGGCATCCCGGCGTTGCGCGAATCGATCGCCCGCTGGTGCGAACGACGCTTTGGTGTGACTCATGGCTCAGTCGACCCGGCACGGCATGTATTGCCGGTCAACGGCACCCGTGAAGCGCTGTTCGCCTTCACCCAAGCCGTGGTTAACCGCGAACAGGGTGCGCTGGTGGTCAGCCCCAACCCCTTCTATCAGATCTACGAAGGTGCGGCACTTCTGGCCGGCGCCACGCCGCATTATTTGCCTTGCACCGCGGATAATGGCTTCAATCCAGACTTCGACGCGGTTTCGCCAGAGGTCTGGCAGCAGACGCAGATCCTTTTCCTCTGCTCCCCGGGCAACCCGACCGGCGCACTGGTCCCGCTTGAAACGCTGAAGAAGCTGATCGCATTAGCGGACGAGTTCGATTTTGTCATCGCAGCCGACGAATGCTACAGCGAGCTGTATTTCGACGAAGACCAAGCGCCCGCTGGGCTGTTGACTGCATGCGCAGCGCTCGGACGCAACGATTTCAAGCGCTGCGTGGTTTTTCACAGCCTTTCCAAACGCTCGAACCTGCCGGGGCTGCGCTCCGGGTTTGTCGCGGGCGATGCCGACATTCTCAAAGCGTTTCTGCTGTACCGCACCTACCACGGCTGCGCCATGCCAGTGCAAACCCAACTGGCTAGCATCGCGGCTTGGAACGATGAGGTTCATGTGCAGGCCAATCGGCAGCTGTACCGGGAGAAATTCGACGCGGTGCTGGAGATCCTCTCGCCGGTGCTGGACGTGCAGCGACCGGACGGCGGCTTCTATCTGTGGCCGAAGACGCCAGTGGACGACCAGCTTTTCACCCGCGAGCTGTATGCACGCGAGCACGTCACGGTCGTCCCGGGGTCCTACCTGTCACGCGAGGTAGACGGCGTCAGCCCAGGAACCGGCCGTGTGCGCATGGCGCTTGTGGCGCCGCTGGAGGATTGCGTCGAGGCCGCGGAGCGAATTCGCGCGTTCATCACGACGCTTTGACGTCATAGCCGGACGCCACGGCGTCCGGCTCAGCGCGTCAGGCGACACCTGGCGGAATCATGTCTTTGCCATAGTCGCGCAGCTTCTCCAGATTTTCCGGCTTCATGTGTTCGGGAACGTCAGCCTTCGTGCTTTCATCCTGCTTACCCTGCTCGTCCGTGTTCGGCTTTTCCGATTCGCTCATGACATCCTCCCGTCAGATCGCATTTTCTTCCCAGATCAGCTCACCTTCATCGCTGACCTCCCTGACCTTGGTCAGCGCTGCCTCCGCGGCCACGTCAGCCTCGGACGCGAGGTCGTAACGGCGCCCGTTAGCGACTTTGAAAACATGTGCATTCTCGTCCGTGCCGCGACGCTTGATGGCGATCACCGCCTCGAACCCCTCGTCAGCGGGAACGGCGGACGAAATGGCCTCGTGGTTCTCGAAATGCTTGCGTGCCATACATGACCTCATCGTTACGATTGTTATCAATGGACAACATCTCGGGGGGAAAAGGTCGAACCTCTTTACTCGGGTGGCAAGCGCATGCGACAGGGAGGTCAGGCCGGCTTCGCGCCGCGGACGGCAGGGTTCGTCTCATCGTGGCATAATCCGCGGCCCAGTTTGGCCGGAGAATGCGGAGCTGTTATGCCAGATAAAAGCAAAGGACGCTGCCTGTACGGCATCAAGGCGTGCGACACCATGAAAAAAGCCCGTACCTGGCTCGACCAGCAGGGGCTAAGCTATGAATTTAATGACTACAAGAGCGCCGGGATCGACCGCGCCCACCTGGAAGCCTGGTGCAATGAACATGGTTGGCAGATCGTGCTCAACCGTGCCGGCACGACCTTCCGCAAACTGGACGATGAGCAGAAAGCCGATCTTGACCAGGCGAAGGCCATCGAACTGATGCTGGCCCAGCCGTCGATGATCAAGCGCCCAGTTCTCGATCTGGGCCACAAGACGCTCGTTGGCTTCAAGCCAGACACTTATGCTGCCGAGCTGGCAGCCAAGAACTGAGACCCGCTCGCCGAGACGAGCGCGACTGATAAAGGACTCCCCTATGAGCAATTCCCTCTTCAGCCTGGCGTTTGGCGTCGGCACCCAGAACCGCCAGGGCAGCTGGCTGGAAGTTTTCTATGCGCAGCCACTGCTGCACCCGAGCGGCGAGCTGGTCGCCGCCATTGCGCCCCTGCTGAATTATGAAGGTGGCAATCAGGCCGTCACCATCAATACCACCCAGGCGGCTCAACTGGCCGATGCCATCAAGCCACTCGACACCGCTCAACATGCATTGTTGACCCGCCTTGCCGAAAGCCAGCGCCCGTTGGTCGTGACCTTGCTCGCCGAGGATGCAGCACTGACCTCCACCCCTGAGGCCTATCTCAAGCTGCATTTGATTTCCCATCGTCTGGTCAAGCCGCACGGCTTGAACCTCACTGGCATCTTCCCGCTACTGCCTAACGTCGCCTGGACCAATCAGGGCGCCGTCGATCTGGCCGAGCTGGCCGAGCGCCAACTGGAAGCGCGCCTGAAGGGCTATCTGCTGGAAGTCGTCTCGGTCGACAAAATCCCGAAGATGACCGACTACGTGGTGCCGGCCGGTGTTCGTATCGCCGACAGCGCGCGTATCCGCCTCGGCGCCTACGTCGGTGAAGGCACCACGGTGATGCATGAAGGCTTCATCAACTTTAACGCTGGTACTGAAGGCCCGGGCATGATCGAAGGCCGTGTCTCCGCTGGAGTGTTCGTCGGCAAGGGCTCGGATCTGGGCGGCGGCTGCTCGACCATGGGCACCCTGTCCGGTGGCGGCAACATCGTCATTTCGGTCGGCGAAGGCTGCCTGATCGGCGCAAACGCGGGGATTGGCATTCCGTTGGGTGACCGCAACACCGTGGAATCCGGCCTCTACATCACAGCCGGTACCAAGGTGAACCTGCTCGATGAGCAAGGCGAGCTGGTCAAGGTCGTCAAGGCGCGCGAACTGGCCGGCCAGACGGATCTGCTATTCCGCCGCAATTCGCTGAGCGGTGCGGTCGAATGCAAGACGCACAAGTCTGCGATCGAGCTGAACGAGGCGCTGCACGCGCACAACTAAACGCAGCGTCAAAACGTAGACAGGCTGGCGCTAGCTCGCCAGCCCGGTTTACGCAGTTCCTCCATCAGGCGTCCCGTCCTGCTTTCAGGAGTCCCCATGCCGCTGACATCCCCCTGGCGCGCCGACTTTCCCGCCTTGGCTATCTTTGAGGCCCAAGGTCAGACCTATCTGGACAGCGCTGCCACTTCGCAGAAGCCACAGGCACTGATCGATGCCCTCACCGGCTACTACACCAGTGGCACCGCCAATGTGCATCGAGCCCAACACCAACCGGCAGAACGGGCGACCCGCGCATTCGAGGACTCACGTATCAAGGTGGCGCGCTGGCTCAACGCCGCATGTCCGACCGAAATCGTTTTTGCCCGCGGTGCCACCGAAGCACTGAATCTCCTCGCCTACGGGCTTGAGCACCTGATTTCAGCTGGCGATGAAATTGTCGTCAGCGCCCTTGAGCACCACGCCAATCTGCTGCCTTGGCAGCAATTGGCCAAGCGACGTGCCGCCAAGCTTGTCGTACTGCCGCTCGACGAGCGCGGCATTATCGACCTCGAGGCAGCAGCCAGCCTGATCGGCCCGCGCACCCGCCTGCTTGCCGTCAGCCAGTTATCCAACGTCTTGGGCGCATGGCAGCCATTGCGCGAGTTGTTGCCAATGGCCAAGGCGCAGGGCGCGCTCAGCATAGTCGACGGTGCCCAAGGCGTGGTTCACGGCCGACATGACCTGCAGGCGCTGGACTGCGATTTCTATGTGCTCTCCAGTCATAAGCTGTACGGCCCGGAAGGTGTTGGCGCGCTCTACGGCCGGGGCGAGTCATTGCTCAAACTCAAGCATTGGCAATTCGGCGGGGAAATGGTCCGTGTCGCTGATTTCCAGCATGCCGACTTCCACGCGGCCCCACTGGGTTTCGAAGCCGGAACCCCGCCCATCGGGGGTGTGATCGGCCTGGGCGCCACGCTGGACTACCTGTCGAGACTGGATGCCGATACCGTTGACCGGCACGAGCTCGCCCTGCATAACGCGTTGCGCACCGGTTTGGCTGAGCGGGCAGGCCTGCGACTGCTCGGCGATCCGCAGCTGGCGCTGGCAAGCTTTACGGTCGATGGCGTCCATCACGGCGATCTGGCCCACCTGCTGACCGAACAAGGTATCGCCATACGCAGCGGCACCCATTGTGCGCAGCCCTTGATGAAAAGACTGGATATCGAAGGTGCGATTCGCGTATCGCTCGGGCTGTATAACGACGGACTCGATCTGGAGCGATTCTTCGATGCGCTGGATCGGGCACTGGAAATGTTGCGATGACCGCGCTCCCCGAAGCCGCCGCCGAAACGCTGCAGGCCTTTCAGTTGGCTGCCGGTTGGGAACAACGTGCGCGGCTGTTGATGCAATGGGGTGATCGCCTTGAGCCCCTGAGCGACACCGAACGCAACGCGCTCAACGTGGTTGCCGGATGCGACAGCAAGCTCTGGCTAGTCGGCGAGCGACAGGACAACCACTGGCATTTCCGCGGCACCAGCGAGGCGCGTCTGTTGCGTGGGCTGCTTGCCGTGCTGCTGGTTCGCGTCAATGGCCTGAATGTCGGCGAGCTACAGCAGCTCGACATAGCGGAATGGTTCAGCCAACTTGGCCTCTCACGGCAGCTTTCGCCATCACGAGCCAATGGCATGAACGCCGTTATTGGCAGAATGCGTGAGCTGGCAGAGGCTACCTGACCGGCGCTAACAGAGGCCAGATAGACGCCGCTATCAGGTCTTCAGACGTTCCGCCGGCCGCCGAGCCCCGGCGACCAGCTTGTCTACCGCCCTAGCCGCCGCAACCAGACCGAAAGTGGCCGTGACCATCATCGACGCGCCGAACCCGCCGGCACAGTCGAGCTTCACCCCTTCACCGACGAAGCTTTTGCTTTGACAGACGCCACCATCTGGCTTGGGGTAGCGCAGCTGTTCGGTGGAAAACACACACGGCACGCTGTAGGTCCGCCCAGGGGTTCGAGAGAAAGTGTATTCACGCCGTAATAGCGAACGCGCTTTCGCCGCGAGGGGGTCGTTGAATGTTTTGTTCAAATCGGCGACCTGGATCTGGGTGGGGTCCACCTGTCCGCCCGCGCCGCCAGTGGCGATGATCTGGATCTTGCGACGTTTGCACCAGGCGATGAGCGCGGCCTTGGCCGGCACGCTGTCGATGCAGTCAATAACGCAATCCAGCTGCTCGGTGATGTACTCGGCCATGGTTTCGCGAGTCACGAAGTCGGCCACGGCGTGAACCACACACGCCGGGTTGATCGCCTTTATCCGCGCCAACATTTCATCCACCTTTGGCTTGCCCACCGCGCCTTCAAGCGCATGGATCTGCCGATTGGTGTTGGTGATGCAGACATCATCGAGATCGAACAGACTGATCTCACCGACGCCACTGCGCGCCAGCGCTTCGGCCGCCCAGGAGCCGACCCCGCCGATACCGACCACCGCGACATGCGCAGCCGCTAAACGCTGCAGCCCCTCGGAGCCGTACAGACGGGCAATGCCGCCGAAACGTTGATCGTCGATAGACATGTCATACCTCAAACAAGACGTTTGCCGATTATAGGCCCGAGCCCCACGTCGTCCCAGCCAGGCATACCGAGGCGTTTCGAAAACGGCTTGCTTCCGCCCCGCTGCTGCCATGCTTTTTAATTTAATATGGCGACCTTTCCCCGCCTTGCCCCGGAGCTGTGATGATCGCCGCCGCCCTCTCACCGACCCTCGAACTCGCCTGCGAGCTGATCAATCGGCCATCGGTCACACCGCTGGATGAGGGTTGTCAGCAACTGATGAGTGAGCGCCTCGCCGCCTGCGGCTTTGCCATCGAGCCAATGCACATTGAGGACGTCGAGAACTTCTGGGCGATCCACGGCAGCGAAGGTCCCGTGTTGTGCTTCGCCGGCCATACCGACGTGGTCCCTACCGGCCCGATACAGGCGTGGCAGAATCCTCCGTTTGCCGCGCGAATCGACGAAAACGGCATGCTTCATGGCCGTGGCGCTGCCGACATGAAAGGCAGCTTGGCGTCGATGATTGTCGCGGTCGAGCGCTTTACCGCTGAGCATCCGAACCACAAAGGCCAGATCGCTTTCCTCATCACCAGCGACGAGGAAGGCCCTGCGCACCACGGCACAAAGGCTGTGGTAGAGCGCTTGCGTGAGCGCGGCCAGCGGCTTGACTGGTGCATCGTTGGTGAGCCATCGAGCACTACGCTGGTCGGCGACGTGGTCAAAAACGGCCGCCGCGGCTCCCTCGGTGGCACGCTTACGGTTCGCGGCCAACAGGGCCATGTGGCTTACCCGCATCTTGCCAAGAACCCGATCCATCTGGCGGCACCGGCACTGGCCGAACTGGCAGGTGAACACTGGGACGATGGCAATGACTTTTTCCCGCCAACCAGCTTCCAGATCTCCAACCTGAATTCGGGCACAGGCGCCACCAACGTCATCCCCGGCACGCTGGAGGCGGTGTTCAATTTCCGTTTTTCCACCGAATCCACCGTCGAAGGGTTGCAGCGACGCACTGCGGCGATTCTCGATAAACACGGTCTCGACTGGAACGTCGACTGGGCCCTTTCGGGCCTACCCTTCTTGACTGAACCCGGTGATCTGCTCGACGGCGTGGCTGCGGCAATCCGCAGCGTCACCGGCCGCGAGACCACACCGTCCACCAGTGGCGGCACCTCGGACGGGCGTTTCATCGCGACACTGGGCACCCAGGTCGTCGAGCTGGGCCCGGTCAACGCAACGATTCATCAGGTGGATGAGCATATCCTCGCCAGCGACCTCGACCTGCTCACCGAGATCTACTACCAGACCCTGGTCAACCTGCTCGCATGCTGACCTGTCCTATCTGCCACGCCGAGCTCAGCGCGGCGGACAACGACGTCGCCTGCCCGGCTAATCACCGGTTCGATCGGGCCCGCCAGGGCTATCTCAATCTGCTGCCAGTGCAGCACAAGAACAGCCGCGACCCGGGCGACAACCAGGCCATGGTCGAGGCGCGGCGGCGCTTCCTCGAGGCGGGTTACTACGCGCCGCTGGCGACGCGACTGGCACAGCTGGCAGCCGAACGCTCACCGAGTCGCTGGCTGGATATCGGCTGTGGCGAAGGTTATTACACAGCGCAGATTGCTCAGGCTTTGCCCGATGCGGACGGCTACGCGCTGGACATTTCCCGTGAAGCCGTCAAACGCGCCTGTAAGCGTGCGCCGCAGATCGAGTGGCTGGTAGCAAGCATGGCACGGGTGCCACTGGCTGATGCCAGCTGCGATCTGCTGGCCAGTGTATTCAGCCCGCTGGACTGGACCGAAGCACTGCGTCTGCTAGCACCCGGCGGCGGCCTGCTGCGCATGGGTCCGACTCGCGAGCACTTATGGGAATTGCGAGGTCTGCTGTACGACGAAGTCCGCGACTACGACGATCAGAAGCATCTATCGCTGATCCCCGAGGGCATGCACCTCGCTCACAGCGAGACACTGTCCTTCGAGCTGCAACTGGATGACCCACAAGCCCGTGCTGATCTACTGGCGATGACCCCGCACGGTTGGCGCGCCAGCGCCGAACGCCGCGCAGCAGTCATCCAAGCGCCATTGCACGTACGGGTTGCGATACGCTATGACTGGATTCAGCGAGACTGATCAGGTTATCCAAACGAATACGGCATCGGCTTTTGGGTCGATCCAATGCGTCTGATGCAGCCCTCTAGGCTTCAACAGTCAACATCAACCGGCTGCAACATCAGCCAGACAAGGCCATCCCATGCGTCAACCGGATATCGAAATCTACCTTAGGGACGCGAGCCAGGACGCCGTCACTGAGTGGCTGAACCAGGCGGTTGGAAGCTGCTCTGCCTGGCAAGCCAAGGGTAAAACCTTCAAGTGCAGAGCCGGCGACATTCCAGTGACCTGGCTGCCGAAGGCCGTGGGAAAGTGGCACAGCCTGTTGCTCGAAAGCGACGCGACACCCTGGGAAGATGATGTCGCCTGCGCCCGCGACGCCTATCAGGTACTAGGAGTAGAGATTCGCTGCGCGCCGGGCGGTTGGCAGGAAGAAGAATCGGTGGAAGACGCCGACCGCTGGCTCAGCGTCAGCGAGCGCGGCGAAGCTGAAATCCTCTGGCGGACCGACTAATCACCCATTGGCACAGTACGCGCGATACGGCTTCCTTCTGTAGCGATACGCTCTATCGAACTACTCGGAGCGACCGATCGGGAAAAACTGGCCTTGGCTCCAGACGCCCAGCCAATCGGCGCCATCGATCTCACGCGACACGGCTAATTCCACCAACTGGTAGAACACGTTGCGATGAATCAGCGCTTCGAGGTTGGCCCGCACATGAACATAGGGTGCTGGCTCCTGAGTGTCCGGATCTAGCTCGACCCGGATTGGGTGCTCTGCTCCCGCTTCGGTTTCGTCGCCTACATTGGTGATAAAGCGGAGCACCTGGGCTTCTCCGCTTCCCTCTGCCACCAGCTCAACCGCCACGAACGGCGCATCATCCACCTTGATACCGACCTTCTCGACTGGGGTCACCAAGAAGTAATCATCGCCGTCTCGCCGGATCACCGTGGAAAACAGTCGCACCATAGCAGGCCGCCCGATAGGCGTGCCCTGGTAGAACCAGCTACCGTCGCGCATGATCCGCATGTCCAGATCACCACAGAACGGCGGATTCCACAGGTGCACCGGTGGCAAGCCTTTCTTCTCGGCTTTGGGAATCTGACTCAACAGATTCGCAGCTTTTCCCGCATCGCTCATATTGGCTCCTCAGCGCCCCAGGCCTATCAGACGCCGGGCGTAATCACGCAAGGGCGGACCCAACAAGACCTGCGGTGTCGCGTCATATATGTTTAGCAATCCGCCGCGACTGCGAATACTTGCCGTATCGGCCAGATACCTATTGCCGGTCTCGATCAGCATCAACTGAACCGTGCTCGTATCAACACCCAGTCGATCAAGCGCGCGTTGGTCATCAAACTCATCGAAACTGCCGATACGGTCGTCTGCTGCGGCGAATCGTGTGTACAGCAAGTAATGGGCACCAGCGATTGCCGCCTGGTTCAATGCTTCTTCCAGTCCTACAGGTTCTGGAGCACGCCGGACCAGCGGAAAGTACAGAACAAAGCTCTCAAACGCCTCTTCGGCTACTACGTTCGGGCGCGGATAGGCGCCACCTGGGGGAACGAAGTGACCCTGCGCAATGTAGATGAACGAGTCGGGCTGCAGGCGCCACGAGGCGGACCTGACAGTCTCGCTATGGTCGAGAATACCAACGTCGCGCAGCTGATGGCGGGTCCCCTCAGCCATGTCGCTTACCTTCATGCAGCCGCTTAACAGGAGTGCGGCCACGATAAGGCTAAACACATTCATCTCTCGCTCCAGACGTGACGGAAAACCGACTATTAGCGAAGCAATGCAGCAAACACGCCAGTTCAACGATGCGTCACACACAATCGCCTTCCGTCGCGCAGTAATGAAACCGGTGCCATCAATCTGATAGAGCGCCGCTGATATCTTGCGCAGCGAATAATAGCCCGCCATACGCGCACGATTGGCGCGGTGGCTCTACGGATAAACCACCGGCACGAGCGCATCAGCATCAAAAGTGACGAATGCCCGTGTCTGGATGATTGCCCTATATCGGTAGTCTTCACACTGGAAAATAGCTAGATCCTCCCGTTTTTTTGTTCCTGAAGTTCACCGTTCCCATGATCGAAAAAGGATACGGACCTAACGTCATGGCCGGTTAAGTCTTCGTTTCTCACCTTAGGGTGTACTATCAACACGTGCCCCATCAGATACCGGCTAGCTATGTCCACGCGAAGCGAAGAGAGCCATGAGATTGTAGGTTCTCTGACGCGTCGACGCGTCGCGTTGGCCCTAACCCTGACGCCGCAGCAGTCGCCCAAGCGATCATCTCCATACTGCAGAACATAGACTCATCGCTGACCCCCATCGTCGGGCAGCAAGGTGTTGCTGCGCTTTATCGCCGTAGCCTGCATTTGTGCCTCTCTAGCCACCCACACCTGGCCCGCAGTTATGACGGGATGCAGGCTTCTCTCGACCTGACTGTTCTGCAGGCCGTGCTCGTTAAGCAAAGCGAAGCCGAAGCGCTGTTTTTTGGTAAGGTGTTGCTAGTTACATTCCACGAGCTGCTGACCACGCTTATCGGGTCCTCGCTCACTACACGCTTGCTTCGCGGTGTGTGGGAACCTTCTTCGAGCGAAACCCCTGCGCAGGAAAAATCGCCATGAGCACCAAAGCGACTATCAACCGCCTAGCCACCGGTGTGCCGGGGTTGGATGAAGTGCTTGGCGGAGGGTTGCCGAAGTTTTCCTTCAACCTGATCGCCGGCCCCCCAGGCTGTGGCAAAACCACCCTGGCTCACCAAATGATGTTCGCGCTGGCGACCCCAGAACGCCCCGCGCTTTTTTTTACGGTGCTCGGTGAGCCACCGCTGAAAATGCTGTGCTATCAACACCAGTTCGAGTTCTTCGACAGCGAAGCGATTAACAAGTCGATCCGCTACATCAACCTGGCTGACGACACCCTCGCCGGCGATCTGGACGAAGTGCTGCGGCGTATCGTCAGCGAGGTCGAAAGCCATTCGCCCGCGCTGGTGTTCGTCGACTCGTTCCGTTCGGTAGTCCTGGCAAGCCAGACCCAGAACAACCCGAACAACAACCTGCCGCAGTTCATTCAACAACTGGGCATGTTGATGACCACCTGGCAGGCAACGACCTTTCTGATTGGTGAGTACTTCACCGAAACCGATACCAACCCGATTTTCACCGTGGCCGATGGGCTGATCTGGTTGCGCCAGAGCGTTCAGCGCAATTCCATGGTACGTAAGATGGAAATCATGAAGATGCGCGGCCAGCCGACGTTGCCTGGCTTGCACACGTTCCGCATCGGCACATCGGGAATCAAGGTGTTTGCACCCACGGTGTCCAGTCCCGTCGAGGAACCGCAGACCTTCCCTCTGAAGCGCCTGAAAATGGGCGTACCGCGGCTCGACGATATGCTCGGCGGTGGACTGCCTCTGGGCTATTCCCTGCTCGTGGCCGGGCCATCGGGTTCTGGTAAAAGCATTCTGGCTGCATCCTTCCTCGCCGAGGGTGTTCGCAATGGCGAAACCGGGGTCATCGCCGTATTCGAACAACGACCCAATCGCTCGCAAAATGCCACCCTTGCCGATTTGATCAAGCACGACCAAGTCGGTTTGGTCGACAGTCGTGCCCCGGACCTATCCATCGATGAAATCGTTTCTCAGCTGTTGAGCGAGATCGACCGGTTGAAGGCGACCCGCGTGGTAATCGATTCCCTCTCGGGCTTCGAACTGGCGCTGGCCCCTACATTCCGTGAAGACTATCGCGAATCGCTTTCACGGATGGTCACCGCACTGACCTCTGTTGGGGTCAGTGTGCTGATGACCTCGGAGCTCGAAGATCGCTACACGGACTTGCGATTCAGCCCTTACGGTACGGCCTTTCTCACCGACGCCATCATCGTCCAACGTTATATAGAAGTAGAGAGCCGCTTGTTGCGCATCATGGCGGTGGTCAAGGTGCGCGCCAGCAGTCATTCGGATGAGTTACGCCTGTATCGCATTGACGATGACGGTCTACAGATCGGTGAGATGTTGTCGGATCAAGAAGGTCTGCTCGGAGGCCGACCTACCCAACGGCGTCTCAGTGGGAACGTGGGGTGAACACAACCTCGTGAAAACGACCAGTGCCGACAACGCTCAAGCAATGGCTACCGCCTCCAGCGAACTGTTCCGACTCGGGCAGCAAACCGTTGAAGCGCGTGCGGTGCTGGCGGCATTGCATAAAGAGCTCAACGACACCAACGCCCAGCTCGTCGACAGTCAGCAGATGGAGCAGCTGATCGAGGCCAACCAGCAATTGGTTCTAGCGACCCTGTTAGCGCAGTCGGATGCAAAAAGATCGCAGCTCACGCAAGCAGAGCAGCAGCTATATGAGGATATGCGTGAAGCCAACGAACAGTTGGTTACGGCCGCCTTGAGCGCAAAAGACCTACAGGCCTCAGCCGAACTCGCCCTGGAGCAGCAACGCAAGGTACTCGCATTGGTAGCTCACGAACTGCGCAATCCCCTGACTCCCATCAGCATGATCGCAGGGCGTCTGGGTCGTGTGCCCAGTGAGGAGCTGCCGCGAATGCAGGCCTTGATCGAGGGACAGGTTCGCCACATGTCTCGACTGGTAGAAGACCTGCTAGACCTCGCGCGCGCCAGCACCGGCAAGTTTCGACTCGAATGCCGCGTTGTCGATATGACTGAGATCATCCATGAAGCTGTGGATCTCTGCAGTCCGGTAATGATCGCGCGAGACATACACTTGAGCACAATAATCCCTGAGGGTGTGCTGGCAATAAATGGCGACCCCATGCGGCTCGCCCAGATCCTCGGCAACCTGTTGGGTAATGCGGCTAAGTACACGCCGGTCGGTGGCTCGGTCAGCCTTTTGGCTACTGCCGAAGGGAACATGGTGGAGGTCAGCATTCGCGATAACGGCATCGGGATCACAGCACAAGCGCTCCCGTTCATTTTCGAGCCATTCGTGCAGGATGTGAATGCGGTTAGTTTCAACGGCGCAGGGCTGGGCATCGGTCTGACGGTAGTGCGCGAGTTGGTCGAGGCACACGGTGGCACGGTGACCGGCAAGAGTGAGGGAAGCGGAAAAGGAAGTGAGCTGGTTGTGAGGCTTCCCTTGGTGAAGCATGACACTTCGCCGGGACGCTGAATCTGAAATCCAAATGCTGAGATGGTTTCCCAGCACTAACGACCAGAGTAGTCGCGACGGCACAGCAGCGGCCGAGGAAGTCCGCTGCCCTATATAGTCCGAATGACCCGTTTCAGTCACCAACCTTTATGCGTTCTCAATTCTAGAGAATGCTCCGCGACCCTATCATTAGTACGCCACCACATTGCAGAGACTGGGCTAGTCTCGCTTGCGCTTGTTGCCCATACGCACGCCGATATCCATAAGAAACTGGAAGAAGCCTTCTTGATCCTCCAGAACATTGCTCCAGAACGGCGAGTGGTAGAGCGCTACAGCCCCATGTACCAAGGCCCAGGCTGCGCAATAGTGGAAATAAGGCGGCACGTCCTCCAGCTTTCCTTCGGCAATGCGCCCTTTGATCAGCTGAGTTAGATGCTCGAAGTTGGAGGCACGGATACGGTGCAGCTCCTCGACCATTTCCGGTACCTGATTACCCTTGACCACCTTTTCCTCGAGACGGTCGAACAACCGATAGCGCTGGGGATCGCCCATGCGAAATTCGAAGTAGGCGCGAGACAGAGCTTCTTTGTCCTGATCAAGACTCGGTGAATGCAGCAGCTCGTTCAGATCCCGCTCATAGTCGAGCATCAGCCGCAGGTAGATTTCGGCCTTTGATTTGAAGTGCTTGTAGATGGTGCCTTTGCCGATCCCCACCCTGTCGGCGATCATCTCGACGGTGACGCTGTCTTCTCCCTGTTCGAGGAACAACTGGAGCGCCGTGTCGAGAATCTCTTGTTCGCGACGGCGAAATTCGCGGACCTTACGGGATTCATTTTGCATAAGTGGCTGCAGTGTGAAAAATCGAAGCAGATGATTATGCCTGTTTAGTCAGAAAATGCACGGAAGATTGCCTATGAGTACATTGAATGACGAATTCCCCCAGATCGACGGCTTACGGTACCTGAATCACGCTGCCGTCTCGCCCTGGCCTCGCCGTGCGAGCGATGCGGTAACCAGGTTTGCCCAACAGAACATCACGATTGGCGCGCGCGACTACCCGCAGTGGCTGGCGGTCGAAACCCGTCTGCGAAATCGCCTGGCCAGATTGCTGAACGCACCAACCCCGGCAGACATAGCGCTGGTCAAGAACACCTCGGAAGCACTGTCTTTCGTAGCCTTCGGACTGGAGTGGAAGCCCGGTGACCAGGTCGTCATCAGCGACGAGGAGTTTCCCTCCAACCGTGTAGTTTGGGAGGCGTTGCGGCCGCAAGGGGTCGAGGTCATCCAGGTCAGCCTCAAGGGCGAAGATCCCGAAGGCGACCTGCTCGCGGCCTGCGGGCCGAACGTTCGCTTGCTGGCGATCAGCGCCGTGCAGTACGCGAGCGGCCTGCGGCTAGACCTGCCGCGACTCGGTGAAGGCTGCGAACAACGTGGCGTACTGCTGTGCATCGACGCAATCCAACAGCTGGGCGCACTGCCATTCGATGCTCAGCAATGCCGGTGTGCATTTGCGATGGCCGACGGACATAAATGGCTGCTGGGCCCAGAAGGCCTGGGTGTGTTCTATTGCCGGAGCGATCTACGCGATCAGCTCAAGCTTCACGAGTACGGCTGGCATATGCTCGAGCACGCCGGTGATTATGACCGCAGCGATTGGCAGCCGGCGAACAACGCGCAGCGCTTTGAGTGCGGCAGCCCGAACCTGCTCGGCGCCATGGCATTGGAAGCCAGCCTGTCCTTATTGGAAGAGGTGGGAATAGTCACGGTGGCACAGGCACTGGCCGAACGCATCGACCACCTCCAGCGAGAGCTATCGGCCATGCCGGGGGCCGAATTGCTAAGCCCAACCGATCCAGCTCGGCGAGCCGGCATCCTGACGTTCCGGATCGACGGGATCGACAACCCGACGCTTTTTCAACGCCTCAAGGAGGAGCAGGTCGTCTGTGCGCTTCGTGGTGGAGGGATCAGATTCTCACCACATTTCTACACGCCGCCAGGGGTCATCGAGCAGAGCCTAGCAGTGGTTCGCGGGCTGCTCGCGAAGTGAGCGATCAGCCTGGACGCGACTATTCCAAATCCGTTTAAAAATCGCCGCAATCGCCCAGCAGCGTTTAGGATTCGGACCAATACTGCAATCACTGGCCGCGCAATCCCCCCACTGCTCGGCCAGCTGAGGGAGCGAGGAACGTGACCTCATACTCCTAATGGTCTTGACCCGGCTCCTCGCGACGCCGGGTTTTTTTTGTTCGCTGTGGCGATACGCCTCAACGTATCAACCATGCGCGGCACGCCGGCTCGAAAGTCGCAACCGGAAGCACAGCCAGATAAACAGCGCCCAAAATGGAATCGCGATGATCGAAGTTCGCAGACCGGGCATCGACAACATGATCGCGGCAATCAACGCTACGAACGCCAAGCAAATGTAATTGCTGAGCGGATACCAAAAAGCCTTGAACGAAGGCTCGATGCCCTGCGCTTTCATCGACTTGCGAAACTTCAAGTGGGCAAGACTGATCATCGCCCAGTTGATCAGCAGCGCCGCAACCACCAACGACATGAGCAACTCGAGCGCTGTTTGCGGCAGCAGGTAGTTCACCAGCACACAGAGCATGGTGACGAGCGCAGAGACAGCGATTGCCAGCACCGGTACCCCACGGCGGTTGACCATCATCAACACCTTCGGCGCATCGCCCTGCTCCGCCAGGCCGTACAGCATGCGACTGTTGCAGTACACGCCGCTGTTATAGACAGAGAGAGCCGCCGTCAGCACCACGAAGTTGAGGATGTGCGCAGCCGTGTCACTGCCGATCAGTGAAAAGATCTGCACGAAAGGGCTACCGCTGTAGGGGTCGCCGGCCGAACCCAGCGTTTCCAGCAGACTGTCCCAAGGATAGAGCGCCAGCAGAACGCTGAGCGCGCCAATGTAGAAGATCAGAATCCGATAAACGACCTGATTGATGGCTTTGGGAATGACTGTCTTCGGGTCGGATGCTTCAGCTGCGGTGATCCCCACCAGCTCCAAGCCGCCGAATGAAAACATGATGATTGCCAGGGCCATGACCATCCCGCTGATACCGTTGGGGAAGAATCCGCCGTGGCTCCAGAGGTTGCTGAAGCCAGCCTGTTCGCCACCCGCGCCGCTCAGCAAGAGGTACAGGCCGAGCGCAATCATGCCGACAATGGCTCCGACCTTGACGATCGCGAACCAGAACTCAGTCTCACCAAAGGTCTTAACGTTGACTAGGTTGATCAGATTGATCAGCACAAAAAACACCGCAGCGGTGGCCCAAGTCGGCACCTCCGGCCACCAAAACTGGACGTACTTGCCCACCGCGGTCAGTTCGGCCATCCCCACCAGGACATACAGCACCCAGTAATTCCAACCGGAGAGAAAGCCTGCATAAGGGGCCCAATATTTGTGCGCAAAATGACTGAAGGATCCCGCAACCGGCTCCTCGACGATCATCTCGCCGAGCTGACGCATGATGAGGAAGGCGATCATCCCACCGATGGCATAGCCAAGGATCATCGACGGCCCGGCGCTGCGCAGCACGCCGGCTGAGCCGAGGAAGAGCCCCGTTCCAATAGCCCCGCCGAGTGCGATCAGCTGAATGTGCCGGTTTTTCAGGCCGCGTTGAAGCGGCCCGGTGTGCAGCTTATCGCTGGACATGGCGTCACCTAGTTTGGTCTGTGACGAAGAAATGACGAGACTGACGGAAGGCTATGCTTTGAGCGCCAACCCAAACCCTCGTATCCGCATGCCGGCAACCGGCATGTGCATTAAGCGGCGCGGATTGTACACGGCATGTGCGGAGAACGCCCGCCAAGCACACCGCCTTGCACGCGCTCGCGTTCGTCAGTTCTTGACGCGCGCCAAGGGAAACAGCCGCTTGAAGTTGTCCGTAGTCTGCGACGCCAGCATCTCGAAACTGACCCCGCGCAGATCAGCGAGATACTCGGCGACCTCGCGCACATACTGCGGCAGGTTCGATTTGCCGCGGTAGGGGATCGGGGCCAGGTAAGGCGAATCCGTCTCCACTAGCAGGCGATCCGCAGGAACACGGCGAGCGACATCTCGCAAGGCATCGGCGTTGCGGAATGTCACGATGCCGGATAGCGAAATATAGAACCCGAGATCCAAGGCAGACTTGGCCATGTCCCAGTCTTCGGTGAAGCAATGCAGTACGCCGGCCTGCGGTAACGAAGCTTCGCGGAGCAGCGCCAGCGTGTCGGCACGAGCCGCACGAGTGTGGACGATGACTGGTTTACCGCTGATCCGTGCGGCATCGAGATGCAGACTGAAGGATTGCTGCTGCAACTCGGCGGCTTCAGGCTCGTAGTGGTAGTCAAGCCCTGTTTCGCCGATCGCCACAACACCGGGCGCGTCCAGTTCCTGCAGCAACCAGTCCATGGCAGGTTCGGCACCGGGCTCGAGGTCCAGCGGGTGCACCCCCACCGAACAATCGACGTCGTCATAGCGCTGCGCAAGCGCCTTGACCGCAGCAGTATTCTCGGCGCTGACACCAATACAAAGGAAATGCCCAACACCACGCTGACGCGCAGCATGCAGAGCTGCATCGAGCGAGTTGTCGTGCAAGGTAAGATCGAGACGATCGAGGTGGCAATGCGAGTCGATCAGCATGGAAAAGTACCCGAACCGAAAACGCGCAATTGTAGAGCAAAGCAGCCCATCGGTCGCAGTCAGGCCAGGTCAGCGCGGCGGAAAAAGCAACGGCGAAAGAACTCAAGCGAACGGATCGCTTGCGATGACGCTACATGGTGTGTGTTGGACGGTCTGATTTCATCGCGCCGGCGAGGTAGGTTTCAATCTTGTTGCGGGCAGTCGAGTCACCCTCATTGAACTGCACGCCAACGCCTGCGGCCCGGTTGCCTTGGGCGCCCTTGGGCGTGATCCACACGACCTTACCTGCGACAGGGATCTTTTCCGGCTCGTCCATCAGGCTCAGCAGCATGAACACCTCGTCGCCAAGCTTGTAACTCTTATTAGTCGGGATGAACAATCCGCCATGCTTGATGAACGGCATGTACGCCGCATAGAGCACTGACTTGTCCTTGATGGTCAGAGACAGAATGCCGTTACGCGGACCAAGGTTTGCAGGCAGGCTCATGCGGTATTCATTCCTAACAACAGTTCGATGGATTCTAGCTTGGCCCGGGCAAGCTTGCCCACTGCACCAGAAGCGCTTCGAGAAGCAACACACGATTAAGATTGGCTTTGCCCAGCACCTTCTGTCGATGGGCAAGCAACCAATCCTGCAGCACCAGCAGCCGGTCGGGTGACGACTTCTCCGCCAGGTATTGAATCACCTTCTGCATATCGGCTGCGCCAAGCCCTTCTTCATCGCCAGTCATTTGAAAGCGCAATATCAGATGCGCCCATTCGCAAAACCAATCGAACAACAGGATCAGCGAATGTGAATTCCAGGCCTCAGCCAGCTGACTGGGAGATTGCTGCCGTTTGAGCAGTTTCTTTACCCCGTCGACTATTTGCACCCGCATGTCGAGTACGCCCGCACCCTGCAGCTTGAGCGCGGCCAATGGCGAATTGGCAGACAACGCAAGCAGCTCCTCACGCTGCGCGGGCGACACATCTGGAAGTTGGACCGCCAGCCAATCAAGGCTCTGCTGGCGCCCGGGCAAGGGGCAGCTTTGTTGCACGCAGCGACTCTTGATCGTCGGTAGCAGCCGGCTGGGCTGATGACTGATAAGCAACAGAACGGTATCGCCTGCAGGCTCCTCGAGACTCTTGAGCAACGCGTTGGCAGCGTTCAGATTCATCGCCTCAGCCGGCTCGAGCAGCACGACTTTGCGCCCACCCAATTGAGCGGTTTGGGTAACGAACCCGACCAGCTGCCGAACCTGGTCGACCCGGATGGCCTTGTCGACCTCCTCGGGTTCCAGAATGTAATGGTCTGGATGAGTATGAGCGGCGAGTAACAGACAGCCTTTGCAGCTGCCGCAAGCGCGGTGCGCCGTAGGCCGTTGACAGAGCAACAGCGCCATCAACTGTTCGGCTAATGCTCGCTTGCCGATGCCCGCCGGACCGTGCAGCAAATACGCATGAGCATGCTGTTGACGACCGGCCAGCAACTGCCAGAGGTCAACCTGCCATGGAAGAATGCCGTCAGCCAAGCGCACGCTCCAACATCTCAGGCAGAAGCCTGTCCAGACTCTGTTGAACTGCGGCTAGAGACTGGCCTGCATCTACCACACGATAGCGCTGGCGGTCCTGCTGCGCCCGATTGAGATAGGCACTGCGCACGGCCTCGAAGAATTCGAGCCCCTCCTGCTCGAAGCGATCAAGACGTCCCCGTGCAGCGGCGCGGCTCAGACCGATTTCCACTGGCAAATCGAAGATCAGCGTCAGGTCCGGACGCATCTCACCCTGAACAAAGCATTCAAGCTGCTCGATACGCGAGGTTGGGAGGCCGCGGCCACCGCCCTGATACGCGTAGGTGGCATCGGTAAACCGGTCGCACAGCACCACAGCGCCTCGCGCGAGTGCGGGCCGAATGACCTGAGCAAGATGCTGTGCGCGTGCTGCGAACACCAATAACAGCTCCGTATCGCTGTTCATGGGCTCGTCTGCAGGTGCCAACAGCAGTTCACGAATGCGCTCAGCCAAAGGCGTGCCCCCGGGTTCACGCGTCAGGACGACGTCTAGGCTGTGTTCACGCAAGCGCTGCGCGAGGTACTCACGGTTGGTGCTCTTGCCCGCGCCTTCGGGCCCTTCCAATGTAATAAAGAGTCCTGTCACTGGGCATTCTCAATCGGCGCCGGGGTTTGCCGGGGCGGTGGGCTGGAACGATAGTCTGCTCGACGCTTGAGTTGATATTCACGCACCGCGCGATTGTGCTCGCTCAACGAATCACTGAACACGTGGCTGCCATCCCCCCGCGCGACGAAGTAGAGGCTTTTTCCTTCAATCGGGTGCAGCGCAGCGTGAATCGCTTCCCGGCCAACCATCGCGATCGGCGTCGGTGGCAACCCGCTGTTGGTATAGGTGTTGTAGGGGGTCGGCCTGCGCAGATCGCTGCGGGTGATCCGCCCCCTATATTGTTCGCCCATACCATAGATCACCGTCGGGTCTGTCTGTAGCAACATGCCTTGCTCCAGCCGGCGAACGAAAACGCCAGCGATTTCGCCGCGCTCTGACGGAACCCCTGTTTCCTTTTCGATGATTGAAGCCATGATCAGCGCCTCATACGCGTCCTGATAGGGCAAGCCTTCGCTACGCTGTTGCCATTCCTCGGCCAGCACCGTTTCCAGCCGTGAATAAGCGCGCTGGAGCAGTTCGAGATCGGTGACTCCGCGGGTGAAGCTGTAGGTGTCAGGGAAAAAGCGGCCCTCGGGATGCGAGCCGGCTTGGCCGAGTCGCGTCATGACTTCATCATCTGACTGACCAACAATCGTCTGCTTCACCGTAGGCAGCGCCTCAAGCGCGGCGCGCACCTGGCGAAAATTCCACCCTTCGACGATGGTCAGAGTATGTTGCACAACCTCGCCACGCTGCCAAAGCCCGATCATGTCGCGGGCAGTCATCTCTGGCCGCAGTTGATATTCGCCGCTGTGCAAGGTGTGTCCTGAGAGCTTCAGCCGCCAGTGCAGCCGCAACCAGAACGAGTCGCTCAACACGCCGTCTCGCTCCAGCCGTTGCAACAAGCCACTGGGCGTATCCCCAGACTGAACCTCAAGCGTTTGCGCTGCGCCAAGCTGCAGCGGCTGCCCCAAGGCGGAGTGAAGCTTCCAATAGACCAGGCCGAGCGCCAGCGCAGCGATCAGCAAGGCGCCGAGGAGCACAAAAGACAGTTTTCGAATCACGTATTGCTCGACAGATCAGCCACCAGGCTTTGAAGTTTACGTGTGACAGGCCCCACCGGCCATACACTGGCATCCAATTGACGAACAGGCCAAATGCCATACAGGCTGTTACAAACGAAGACCTCGTCAGCGCGATATAGCTGCCCTAGCGAAAGATCGCCGACCTGGATCAGCACGCCGGCAGTCCGCGCACGCTCCAGCACCTCTTCGCGCATGACCCCTGCGACCCCGCAGCGCTCAAGGGACGGTGTCATCAACCTGTCCGATTCGACGATGAACAGATTGCTGAAAACGCCTTCGATGACCCGCCCGGAGGTGTCGCGCATCAAGCCTTCGGCGTAGACCGGATCCTGCCACTCGGCTCGGGCCAGCACTTGCTCCAGACGATTGAGGTGCTTCAGACCGGCCAGAATTGGCTGCTCGGCAAGACGGGTCGTACAGGGGTACAGGCGAACGCCCTGTTCGGCATGTGCTTTCGGGTAGTTCGGAAGGGAGGATCCGGTAAGGACGGTTCGAGGCATACAGGGGACGGGCGGAGCATAGCCTCTCTTGCCCTCCCCTCGACTGACAATGAGCTTAGCGACACCCTCTCCAAGCTCGGCACTGAAAGCGATGAGTTGGCTACCTACACCATTGATGTCGCAGGGGATCGCCAGACGCCGGCAGCCATGTTCCAGCCGCTGCAAATGCCGATCGAGCAGTTCGGGGCGGCCGGCCAACACCTTGATTGTTTCAAACAGGCCGTCGCCGTAAGCAAGTGCTCGATCATGAATGGGCAGCCCTTCAGCTGGCTGCCCATCCACCCAGCTCAACGTCACTCGGCGAACCGGCGGAACACCAGCGACCCGTTGGTACCACCAAAACCAAAGGAGTTGGAGACCGCAACATTGATTGTCCGCGGCTTGGCCTCATGCGGGACGAAATCGAGGTCGCATCCTTCGCCGGGCTCATCAAGGTTGATCGTCGGCGGCGCCACTTGGTCGCGTATGGCAAGCACGCTGAAGATTGCCTCGACAGCGCCTGCCGCACCAAGCAGATGGCCGACCATCGATTTCGTCGAACTGACCGACAGCTCGTAAGCGTGATCACCGAATACCGTTCTGATCGCAGCAGCTTCCGCCTTGTCCCCGGCCGGCGTCGAGGTGCCATGGGCGTTGATGTAGTCGACTTGTTTGGCATCGATCCGCGCGTCCAGGATCGCGTTACGGATGCAGCGAGCAGCACCCGCGCCATCATCGGGCGGTGAGGTCATGTGGAACGCATCTGCGCTCATGCCGAAACCAATCAGCTCGGCATAGATCTTCGCCCCGCGAGCCTTGGCATGCTCGAGCTCCTCTAGCACCAACGCGCCCGCGCCGTCGGACAACACAAAGCCATCCCGGTCCTTGTCCCACGGGCGGCTGGCTGAAGCGGGATCATCATTGCGGGTGGATAACGCACGAGCGGCGGCGAACCCACCTATTCCAAGCCCGCTGGCCGCCATTTCCGACCCGCCAGCGACCATCACATCAGCCTCGCCATAGGCGATGTTGCGCGCAGCCATGCCGATGCAATGCGTACCCGTCGTGCAGGCCGTAGCAATGGCGTAATTGGGGCCTTGCAGACCTAGATGGATCGATAGAAAACCCGAAACCATGTTGATGATCGAGCCCGGCACGAAAAACGGCGATATACGGCGCGGCCCCTGCTCGATCAATGCCTTGCAGCTGTTTTCGATATTGGTCAGGCCACCAATGCCCGAGCCCATGGCGACGCCGACACGCTCGCGATTGGCATCGGTGATTTTCAGCCCGGAATCACGTACTGCCTGGAAACTGGCGGCCAGTCCGTACTGGATGAAAAGGTCGAGTTTGCGAGCCTCTTTAGCGGGCAGGTATTGCTCGACATCGAAATTCTTGATTGATCCGCCAAAGCGAGTGGAATAGGCGGAAAGGTCCATATGCTCTATAAGGCCGATACCACTGCGGCCGGCGAGAATCCCCTGCCAGCTGCTTGGCACATCGTTACCCAGCGGTGAGAGCATGCCCATACCGGTAATTACGACGCGTCTACGCGACACAGCAATTCTCCTTGCATTCATTCGACTCGCCCTGTTCCGCTCGCATCTGTAACGGAAAGAGAGCCGCCTTCACAGATGTCGGCCACGGGCACGACCAGCTGCATTCAACTAACTCAAACAAAAGCCGCACTGCCCTTTCGAGGCAGTGCGGCTTACTGGTTCGAAGCAGGACTACGACTTACTGCGCGTGCGCGTTGATGTAATCGATAGCTTCTTGAACAGTGGTGATCTTCTCGGCTTGCTCGTCAGGGATTTCGGTCTCGAATTCCTCTTCCAGAGCCATCACCAGCTCAACGGTGTCAAGGGAGTCGGCACCCAAGTCTTCGACGAAGGAAGCGCTGTTGGTAACTTCCTCTTCTTTGACGCCAAGTTGCTCGGCAACGATTTTCTTGACGCGTTCTTCGATGGTGCTCATACCTTGTTTTCACTCCTATGGAAAAATCAGGCAGCTGGTCTGCGCGGTAGTGTATAGAAAGCGTTTTCCGCATTTCAAGCTGAAAGCGGGCAAGCATGAACCTGCTTTCAACCATCTGTCTATAAACAAACCACAGTTTTATAACGAAACTAATCAGCCGTTATGACTGCTTACATGCGTTGGGCGTCACATTAGCTCATGTACATACCGCCATTCACCGGGACAGTGGCCCCCGTGACATAAGCGGCGCCGTCAGAAGCTAGGAAGGCGACGACCTTGGCAATCTCTTCCGCCTGACCGAGGCGACCCAGCGGGATCTGCCCCAGCAATGCGTCACGCTGAGCTTCCGGCAGCTCGCGCGTCATATCTGTGTCGATGAAGCCCGGAGCCACGGCATTGACCGTGATACCGCGCGAGCCGACTTCACGTGCCAACGCGCGACTGAAACCTTCGAGCCCGGCTTTGGCCGCGGCGTAGTTTACCTGTCCGGCGTTACCCATGGCACCCACCACGGAACCGATACTGATAATTCTCCCCCAACGGGCTTTAGTCATGCCCCGCAGAACACCCTTGGTCAAACGATAAAGGCTACTTAGATTGGTATTGATCACCTCGTGCCATTCGTCGTCTTTCATCCGCAACATTAGGTTGTCCCGCGTGATGCCGGCGTTGTTGACCAGAATAGCCGGCTGACCGAGGTGCTGCTGAATATGCTCCAGGGTGGTGGCAACTGATTCATCACTGGTGACGTCCAACACCAGCCCAGCACCTTCGATGCCGTTCTCTTTGAGCGTCTCGGCAATGCGCTCAGCCCCTGACGATGAGGTCGCCGTGCCGATCACGATGGCGCCTTGACGGCCAAGTTCAAGCGCAATGGCCTGACCAATACCACGACTGGCGCCTGTTACCAGCGCGACCTTGCCTTGCAGATTCATACATATCTCCTTATTCAGAGCACTGCGCCACGGGTGGCCGCAAAACCTTCGGGGGTGTCCAGATTGTAGGTGCTGACGCCTTTGACGCAGCGCTTATTGAGACCGGAAAGCACCTTGCCTGGGCCGCACTCGACCAGACCGGTCACACCGTGCTCGCTTAACACAACAACAGTCTCGACCCAGCGAACCGGACTATAGAGCTGAGCCAGCAGATTGCGTCTAAGCGAGTCGAGATCCGAAACGATTGCTGCACTGACATTTTGCACCAACGGGATCTCGGGGGCCTGCCAGCCGGCGCCGGTCACGGCAGCGGCAAATCGCTCGGCTGCAGGGCGCATCAAGTCGCAATGAGAAGGCACGCTGACCGGCAGCGGCATGGCTCGCTTGGCACCTTTGGATTTGCAGACATCGATGGCTCGCTCGACCGCCGCAGCGTTGCCGGCAATCACCACCTGGCCTGGCGCGTTGAAGTTGACCGCACTTACGACCTCACCTTGAGCCGCCTCGCCACACGCTGCCAAAACATCGGCATCCTCTAGACCCAGAATCGCGGCCATGCCACCGGTGCCGGCCGGAACAGCCTGCTGCATCAGCTGACCCCGCAGCTCGACCAGTTTCACCGCATCGGCAAACGGAAGGCTACCCGCAGCAACCAGCGCCGAGTACTCGCCCAAGCTGTGACCCGCGACGAAGGCCGGCTTCGCACCGCCCTCAGCCAGCCACAAACGCCACAATGCAATCGAAGCGGTCAGAATGGCCGGCTGAGTCTTGTCGGTCTGATTCAGTTGATCCTCTGGACCTTGCTGGCAAAGTGCCCACAGATCGTAACCCAACACAGACGAGGCTTCGGCAAAGGTATCGATGATCAGCGATTGCTGAGCGCCATGCTCGGCGAGCATGCCTAGGGCCTGGGAGCCCTGGCCTGGAAAGACGAATGCAAGTGATGCGGACATGAAACGGCTCTCTTGTGGTTGTTCGTCAGAAAGAATACGCACTCGGGCGCAACGAATTGTTCAGTTGGATGCCGATCCACCGGGTGCAGTCACATCACCCGGGTCGCTTGCGGACCGATCAGTCACAAGCAAGTGCTCAAGACGGCTGCGCAATTGCGCCGGAAGATTTCGCTCTACATCCTGTGAGGCACGGCGTATAGCCGACCGAAACCCCTCGCCCCCTGCGCTACCATGGCTCTTCACGACAATACCCTGGAGCCCAAGGAAGCTGGCACCGTTGTACTGAGCTGGCCGCAGGTCCGCCCGCAACTGACGCAGCAAGGGCAGAGCCAGCGCACCGACCAGGCGTGCAATCAATGAGCGACGGAAAAGCAGCTCGACACGCAGGGCTACCATATGTGCCAAACCTTCGCTGGACTTGAGCAAAATGTTGCCAACAAAGCCATCGCATACCGCGACATCTGTTTCGCCGCGGAACAGCCCGTCACCCTCGATGAAGCCTTGATAGTTGATACAGCTAGCCTGCTGCAACAGCCCGGCGGCCGCTTTGACCTGTTGATTACCCTTGATTGCTTCGGTACCAATATTCAGCAACGAGACGCGCGGCTGCTCGATACCAAGACTTTGCGCCGCAACCGACCCCATGACAGCGAATTGATAGAGCTGCTCGGCCGTGCAGTCCACATTCGCGCCGAGGTCAAGCAACAGGCACGCCCCCTCAAGCGTAGGAATCGCAGTCACCATTGCCGGGCGATCCACCCCCGGCAGGGTTTTCAATACCTGCCGAGCAAGTGCCATCAGCGCACCAGTATTTCCGCCACTGACGCAAGCCTGAGCCTGCCCATCACGCACCATCTCCAGAGCGATGCGCATGGACGAGCGCGGCTTTGCGCGCAACGCCTGCGCTGGACGGTCATCCATACCGATCACTTCATCGGCATTGACAATCGACAGACGAGCGCGATCCACAGCTGGATGCCGAGCGATAATTTCTTCTAACAGGGAGGATTGGCCAACCAAGGCCAGATGAAGCGAGGGGTTTTCAGCCAGACATTGGACACTGGCCGGAACAATGCAGTGGGGACCGAAGTCCCCACCCATTGCATCGATCGCTATGATCGGAGCAGACAAGGTTTACTCGTCAGCGCCCTTATCGATCACTTTACGACCACGGTAAAAACCTTCCGGGGAAACGTGGTGACGCAGGTGAACTTCACCGGTGCTCTTTTCCACGGACAGGGCGTTCGGCTCGAGTGCATCGTGCGAACGACGCATGTCACGGGCGGAACGGGATTTTTTGTTCTGCTGAACAGCCATTGGGATCAACTCCTAAACGTTTGGGTCACGCTTTAACTGAGCCAGTACGCTGAACGGGTTGGACCGCGATACCTCGTCCTCATTCGGCTTGGGCTCATCAGGCCCAGCCGGCGGCTGGCAAACTTCTTGGTCATGGAGTGGAACAATCGGAAGAGCGAGCAGAAGCTCCTCTTCAACCAGCGCCAGCAGATCCAGAGGATCCTCTCCCACTTCCAGCACGTCATAACCCTTAGGCAGGTGCTGGCTGCTCGACCCTTCATCCACCACGGCATAATCGCATTCGCTGTGAATAGGCAGAACAACCGGCTCCAGACAGCGCTGGCAAATCATCGTGACCTCAACATCCAGCGCACTGTGGATAACCACAGTACGCTGCTCGTCGCGCCCAAAATCAAAACTGGCGCGCACCACACCCTTATCATCCTCAAGAGGATCGACGAGCCGCTTCAGCCCAGACAATTGCAGCTCGCCCTTCAGGGAAGCCGCTCGGTCAGCGAGCTTGCGCGGATCTACGTGCGGAGGTATTGGTCCTTTCAACATAAGCGCGGCATTCTAGGGATGCGTCTGTCGACTGTCAAAGGAATTCAGCCGCACAATAGCGCTAGGCCGACCATCGATCAGTACCTATATATAAAGGAAGAAGAATGCGACCCCTGCTTCTCGCATCAAGCTCCCCTTATCGTCGCGAACTGCTTTCACGCCTTCAGCTTGAGTTCGCTTACCGCGCCCCGGAAATAGATGAAACTCCACTCACCATGGAGCTACCGGAACATCTCGTACGCCGCTTGGCCCTAGAGAAAGCCAAAGCCTTGGCACCCTCTCATCAGGATCATCTGATCATTGGTTCCGACCAGGTCGCCGTGCTTGGGCAAAACATCCTTGGCAAACCTTACACATTCGACCGAGCAAAGAGCCAACTACAAGGCTGCAGCGGCAAAAGCGTAGATTTTCTAACCGGACTGGCACTGCTGGACAGTCGAACGGGGGCCACCCAGATTGACTGCATCGCTTTTACCGTTCACTTCCGGACGCTTGGTGATCAGCAGATCGAGCGCTACCTGCGGGCCGAACAACCCTACGATTGCGCCGGCAGCTTCAAGGCAGAGGGCTTGGGAATCAGCCTGTTCCGCAGCACTGAAGGAGCAGACACCACCAGCCTGATTGGGTTACCCCTGATCCGACTGGTGGACATGCTCAATAATGCCGGGATCGAAGTACCCTGACACTGCACTAACGCAGCCGAGGCCCCTGGAAACCCATCCACAGGGCAAGCTGCGAACCAATACTGACACCGAGCTGCTTGGTAAACCGCTCCAAAGGCGAGTCTTTGACGGTGAAATCCACCAGCTCTGCTTCCCCAATTACCTCGCGTGCGACATAGCTGGCATTGCCAAGACCATCAATCAAACCGAGCTCAAGCGCCTGCTCACCAGACCAGATGAGCCCGGAAAAGAGCTCAGGATGCCCCGCGACTTGCAATCGATCGCCCCGCCCCTGCTTCACGCTGTCGATGAACTGCCGGTGAGTGGTGGCAAGCACGCTGCGCCAGAACTCGGTTTCCTCTGGCTTTTCCGGCTGAAAGGGGTCTAGAAACGCCTTGTGCTCCCCAGAGGTATAGACGCGGCGCTCGACGCCCAGCTTGTCCATTGTCTCGACAAAGCCAAAGGTCGCAGCGGTGACGCCGATAGAACCAACCAGGCTCGACTTGTCGGCATAAATTTCATCCGCAGCGCTTGCGATGTAATAAGCGCCAGACGCCCCTAGATCGGCAATCACTGCATAAACTTTGATGGCCGGGTACTCCCCCCGCAACCTGCGGATCTCATCATAGATATAGCCGGACTGCACCGGACTGCCACCCGGACTGTTGATCCGCAACACCACACCCTTGGTATTTGAATCCTCAAAGGCCGCACGCAACGCACCGACAATGTTGTCTGCACTCGCCGCCTCTTCATCGGCAATCATTCCGCGGACATTGATGATCGCAGTGTGGGTATCACCAACAGCTTCCCCTTCCCCCATGTGCAACAGCGGAGAAAATATCAGCAGCGCCCCAAAGAGATACACGAACGTCAACAGCTTGAAAAAGATCCCCCAACGCCGAGCTCGCCGCTGCTCCTGCACACCGGCAAGCAGCGTTTTCTCCAACAGCTTTAGACTGGTACGGTCTTCGTTAGACTCATTCACGGGTTTCCCCCATTCATCCGACATATGCAACCACCTCAGCGTGACCAGCAGCAGAGCACAGCCAGTCACCGAGCTCCGAAAAATGATTGATAGCCATGCACGGCGAACACGACAACAACACCTCGACGGGTTGTGCGCCGTAGGAGACCGCAACACTGTCTACGCCTGCGCGCCTTGCCATCTCCAAATCGAACACCGAATCCCCAATCATCAGAGCCCGCTCGGGCGCGACCCCGCAGTGAGCGAGGATTTCGTGGATCATGAGCGGGTCAGGCTTGCTCGCCGTCTCATCAGCACACCGGGTCACATCGAAAAAATCAGTCCAACCCTGCCCTGCCAGGACCCTATCCAACCCGCGCCGCCCCTTGCCAGTCGCCACAGCAAGCTGATGCCCCTGATCACGGAACTGTTGTAGCGCGTGCGCCACACCCGGATAAAGCGCCGACGGCTCAGCCTCCAGTGACAAATAATGGTCGGCGTACGCACGACGGAACGCCTCAACCAACCTTCTGTCGGTGACGTTTGGATACAGCGCGGCTATCGCCTCGGGCAGACCTAGCCCAATAATCCCCTTGATATTGTCCTCATCCAGCCGCGGCAGGTCACACCGGGCCGCAGCAACCAAAATCGATTCAACGATACGCCCGATGGAATCCGCCAACGTCCCATCCCAATCGAAGATCAGCAGTTCGTACTTATTCACCAAGCCTCTCCAGCGTCCGGGCCCAGACATCATCGACCGGCGCCTCCAAACTCAGTTCGCCACCGTCAGGCAAGGGAATCTTCAGCGCATAGGCATGCAGGAACAGGCGCTTACCACCCAGATCACGAATGAGCGCGGAAAACTCTTCATCACCATATTTATTATCGCCAGCGATGCTGTGACCGGCATGGCGGGCATGCACACGAATCTGATGCGTACGTCCGGTTACCGGCTTGGCCTCGAC
Source organism: Pseudomonas sp. NPDC047961 (assembly GCF_050272435.1). Taxonomy (NCBI): domain Bacteria; kingdom Pseudomonadati; phylum Pseudomonadota; class Gammaproteobacteria; order Pseudomonadales; family Pseudomonadaceae; genus Pseudomonas; species Pseudomonas sp. NPDC047961. Next base: position 447,947 of record NZ_JBNNMD010000001.1, read on the forward strand.
CAGGGTAGCGAAGTCGCCAAAACGGCGCAGCACGCGGAAAAGTGTCAGTGCGTCTTTGCCCTCGTCAGTGACCTCCACCATCCGCTCACCTGAACGCAGGGTATTTTTCAGCAGCGGCGCATTTACTTGCTTCTTACCGGTGTCCCAGCGCCCCCGAACGAGAGCCATGTAGCGTTTGTCGACCCCATCGCCCCGCAATTGCAGGTGCAAGTGACGCAGCATGCTGCGTTTCTTTGCGATCATCAGCAACCCGGAGGTGTCCCGATCCAGACGATGCACCAGCTCCAACTCCTTTGCATCCGGGCGCAACTGACGCAGCGCCTCGATAACCCCGAAGCTGAGCCCGCTGCCTCCATGCACCGCGATCCCTGCAGGCTTGTTCAACACAATCAAGGCTTTGTCTTCAAAAACGATTGCCGCCTCAAGCCGCTCTAGAAGCCCTTGCGCGAGCGGGACTGGCTCGTCCCGCTCAGGCAACCGAAGCGGTGGCACCCGCACGACATCACCCGCCTGAAGCTTGTACTCGGGTTTAATACGGCCTTTGTTTACCCGCACCTCGCCCTTGCGCAAAATGCGATAGATCAAGGTCTTGGGCACACCTTTGAGCTGGGTACGGAGAAAGTTATCAATGCGCTGGCCGGCAAGCTCCGGCGAGACCTCGAGCATTTGCACGCCGGAGGTCTGAGAGGGGGTATTGGTCATGCGCGGATGATATCAATTTTCCCTTATTTGAAGCACTTAAACATTACTGTTATAGTCCAGGCGCCGCCAAAAGCGGACAGGTTAGGGAGTGCCTGCGAAACCGCCATCCCTGACCCAGCAATGTTCCAGGACGTGAGGCCGTCCAGCGGAGCTTTTCTCAAGCAGCAGAAGCTCCGAAACAAGCCTTGAAGACATGATGCGTGTTCCCGAAGGGGAATCACGATAATCGATAACCCGCTCCCGGATTCTGCGAGCGGCACCCGATTTTCAAAGTATGAGTGTTGGGTGGAGATGTACAGCCCTCGGATTGCGTAGTAAAGGCTTTCATAGACGCTTCATTCCGTCCGCTACCGATTGCTGATTCCTCCTCCCGAACCATTGCTTCTGTTCCGACAGTAAGCAGGAGACGTCGTCGCGACGCCGGCCCAACTGGCCTGAAATCGCTGGACACTGGAGTGCCTTACAACCATTCCTGACTCACCTGACACCGACCGCGAGAGTCGTGTGTGCCGAACGCCGTTTCCGCTGCCTTGGAAACCGACGGTACTACATGAAAAGAATGCTAATTAACGCAACTCAGCCCGAAGAGTTGCGTGTCGCACTGGTCGATGGCCAGCGCCTGTTCGACCTTGACATCGAATCCGGTGCTCGTGAACAGAAGAAAGCCAACATCTACAAGGGCAAGATCACTCGCGTCGAGCCCAGCCTTGAAGCCGCCTTCGTTGATTTCGGTGCCGATCGCCACGGGTTCCTCCCCCTCAAGGAAATTTCCCGCGAGTACTTCAAGAAGTCGCCGGAAGGCCGCGTCAACATCAAAGAAGTCCTGAGCGAAGGCCAGGAAGTCATCGTTCAGGTCGAAAAAGAAGAGCGCGGCAATAAAGGCGCTGCCCTTACCACCTTCATCAGCCTCGCCGGTCGCTATCTCGTATTGATGCCGAACAACCCGCGCGCGGGCGGCATTTCTCGTCGCATTGAAGGCGAAGAACGCAACGAACTGCGCGAAGCACTGAACGGTCTTGATGTCCCTGCCGATATGGGCTTGATCGTCCGTACTGCCGGTCTCGGCCGTTCAAGTGAAGAAATGCAATGGGACCTCGATTACCTGTTGCAGCTATGGAGCGCAGTCAAGGAAGCCTCTCAGGATCGCGCCGCCCCCTTCCTGATCTATCAGGAATCCAACGTCATCATTCGCGCCATTCGCGACTACCTGCGCCAGGACATCGGCGAAGTTCTGATCGACAGCGTCGAAGCCCAGGACGAAGCGCTTTCCTTTATTCAGCAGGTCATGCCGCAGTACGCAAGCAAGATCAAGCTGTACGAAGATCCTGTACCACTGTTCAACCGTTTCCAGATCGAAAGCCAGATCGAGACGGCCTTCCAGCGCGAAGTGAAGCTGCCATCCGGCGGTTCCATCGTTATCGACCCGACTGAAGCACTGGTGTCCATCGACATTAACTCGGCGCGCGCCACCAAGGGCGGCGACATCGAAGAAACTGCCCTGCAGACCAACCTGGAAGCGGCCGAGGAAATCGCCCGCCAGCTGCGCCTGCGCGACATTGGCGGACTGATCGTCATCGATTTCATCGACATGACGCCGGCCAAGAATCAGCGCGCCGTTGAAGAGAAGGTTCGTGAAGCACTGGAAGCCGACCGCGCACGAATCCAGGTCGGCCGCATCTCGCGCTTCGGCCTGCTGGAAATGTCCCGCCAACGCCTTCGCCCATCGCTCGGCGAGACCAGCGGTATCGTCTGCCCGCGCTGCAATGGCCAAGGCATCATTCGCGACGTCGAATCATTGTCGCTGGCCATCTTGCGTCTGATCGAAGAAGAAGCCCTTAAGGATCGTACCGCCGAGGTCCGCGCCCGCGTTCCCTTCCAGGTTGCCGCCTTCCTTCTCAATGAGAAGCGCAACGCGATCACCAAGATCGAACTGCGCAGCCGCGCGCGCATCTTCATCCTGCCGGACGACCATCTAGAGACGCCGCACTTCGAAGTGCAGCGTCTGCGCGACGATAGCCCGGAAATTATCGCCGGTCAGGCCAGCTATGAAATGAGCCCAACCGAGGTTGAGGAAGTTCAGCCGGTCAGCTCGACGCGCACACTGGTTCGTCAGGAAGCGGCCGTCAAAACCGCGCCACAGCGTACCGCGCCCGCGCCGGCCCCGATCGCTGCGCCCGCTGAGCTGCCTGCACCCGCGACTCAGGAGCCAAGCCTGTTCAAGGGGTTGGTCAAGTCCCTGGTCGGCCTCTTCGCCGGCAAGCAGGAAACGCCAGCCGCTGAAGTCGAGAAGAAACCCGCCGCTAGCAGCCGCCCACAACGCAACGATGAACGCCGCAGTGGTCGCCAGCAGAACCGTCGCCGTGATTCGCGCAGCAGCCGCGACGAAGAGCGCAAGCCTCGTGAAGAGCGCGCCCCTCGTGAAGACCGCCAGCCTCGCGAAGAGCGTCAGCCGCGCCCTCCACGCGAAGAGCGCAAGCCACGGGAAGCTCGCGAACCGCGTGAGTCTCGTGAGCCAGTCGAAGCCAGCGAAAATACTGCACAGCCGCAACAGCAACAGCAACAGCAACAGCAACCACGTCGTGAACGCACCCCGCGCGAAGATCGTCAGCCGCGAGAAGAGCGCAAGCGCGAATTGCGCGCACCGCTCGATGATAACGCTCAGACCGCACCAGTCGCGGCGAATGGCGAAGAAAGCTCTGAGCGCAAGCCGCGTCCGCCCCGCGAAGAGCGTAAACCTCGCGTAGAACAAGCCGAGAGCGCAGAGGAACAGCAGAGCGAAACCGCGGAGATCGCTCAGGAGGAGCAGGATTCGCCAGAAGGTAGCGATCGCCCACGCCGCCGCTCTCGTGGCCAGCGTCGCCGCAGCAACCGTCGTGATCGTCAACGCGACGCCAATGGAAACGAGATCGACGACGAAGCCCAAAGCACCAACGCCGAGGTAAGCGAAAGCAATGCACCAGTGAAATCTGAACAGGTCGCCATTGCCGCAACTGCCGCCGCTCTCGCGGCGAACACCGCAGACGCCGACACCGCACCCGCTGAGATTCAAATCGAAACAAGGGAAGCGGAAGCCTCAGCTCCAGCCGTGGCCGTTAATCAAACGAACGAAGCTGACAAGCCGGCCAATGTTCCCGCAACTCAGGATAGCGAAGCCGTGACACCGGTTATCGCAGAAGCGGAGCCAGCTCCGGCGGCGCAGAAAGCCAGCGAGCCCGAAGCGTCAGCAACGGAGACCGAGACTTCGCAGTCTGTGGCCACTCCTGCTTTCGAGGAGCAGGCCCAGACCGCGACCGAGACTGAAGCGCCGGTCGTGACGGCTAGCGGTCGTGCACCTAACGACCCACGTGAGGTCCGCCGCCGCCGCTTGGAGCAAGAGCGTCTTGCTAAAGAAGCAGCCGAGGCCGAAGCGAAAGAGAAAGCGACAACCGAAACCCAAGCTCCGGCAGAACTGGCCAGCCCTGAAATCGTTGTCAGCGAACCGGACACCGACGCGACAATTGAGCAGCCAGCCAGCACGGCGAATGGCAATGCAGAGCCAAGCGTCGCCCGGAAGCCGGAAACGCCACCTGCCGAACCAGAAGCCGAACAGCCCGTGACCGAGCTGCTCCAGCCCGAAGTGGAGGCGATCAAGCCCGCCACTGAAGCTGACGCGGATGTGCAGGAGGAAGCCGATCCGCAAGGCCTTGACAAGCGTTAAGACTGACAGGACCAGCGATGTAAAGGGGATGCTTCGGCATCCCCTTTTTTATTTGTTGGCGGACAGTCGTTGAATGATCGCGGCGCCGCGCTTTTGTGGAGCGCTCAGATACCCAGAGAAAACCTGCCTACTCGACCCTTACTATTTCCGGCTGTAGCCGCGGAGATCAGGGAGATCCGTCACCCTTAAAAAGCTCAGAACGGGCACGGCATAGCCGAAAGGTGCAGAGTCAGACGACGTTTGGCTCGATTTCCAACTTCACACCGAAACGCTCTAGGATGTCAGCTTGGATCTTTTCGGAAAGTTGCAGGATTTGCTGGCCGGTTGCTTGGCCGTAGTTGACGAGCACCAACGCTTGCAGCCTGTGGACGCCCACATCCCCCTGTCGATAACCCTTCCAGCCTGCACGATCAATGAGCCAGCCAGCGGCAAGCTTGACCTGCCCGCCAACTTGCGGAAACGCCACCAGATCGGGGTATTGCTCGAGCAAGGCGTCAGCTTTCGACTGAGGAACCAAGGGGTTCTTAAAAAAACTGCCTGCATTGCCCAGAACCCTAGGGTCTGGCAGCTTCTCACTGCGGATCGAACAGACCGCACGACTCACATCCATCGGTGTGGGGGACTGGACATCATGCTGCTGCAGCCACTTACGGAGCGGGCCATACTCAAGACTTAGTTCCGCAGTCCGGTGAAGCATGAAACGCACCCGAAGAATCACATAGCGTCCCGCCTGACGTTTGAACAGGCTGTCGCGGTAGGCAAATTCACATGCCGCCAAATCGAACTCCACCAAACTGCCAGTTTGGCGGTCCAGTGCAGTCAGCCCAGCGAAGACATCCTTTATCTCGACCCCGTACGCCCCGACATTCTGGATGGGTGCCGCACCGACCGTACCGGGGATCAGGCTGAGGTTTTCCAACCCAGCCAAACCAAGCTCTAGGCTCCGCAATACGAACGGATGCCAAGGCTCGCCGGCCTCCGCTTCTATCACTACTTGCTGGCCGCCATCCTCAATAACTCGAATGCCCCGGCTGGCCATGTGCAGCACCAGTGCTTGTACATCGCCGGTCAGTACCAAATTGCTGCCGCCTCCAAGGACCCATAGCGGAACGTCGAGACGGCGGGCCTCATTGATCGCTTCGGTTACTGCTTGATCGTCCCGGGCCTCAGCGAAATAGGCGGCACGGGCTTCGACCGCAAAGGTGTTGAGCGCCTTGAGTGAATAACCCTGCTCGATGAGAAGGCTCATTGACGCCCTCTGATCTCATTGAGCAATCCAGCAGCACCACGCTCGATCAGGTCGAGCACCTGCTCGAAGCCGTCCTCCGCGCCGTAATACGGATCGGGTACAGCGTCCGTGCCCAATTTGTATCGGCGCAGAAATAGATCGAGCTCACCGTGTGAGTCTGCTGGACGCAGGGCCTGCAGCCGCTTTAGGTTGTCGTGATCCATCGCCAGGATGAGATCGAAGCGCTGAAAATCGTCGGCGGTCACCTGACGCGCCCTAAGAGCGCTGAGGTCGTAGCCTCGTTTGGCTGCAGCCTGGCAAGCGCGCTGATCGGGTCCCTTCCCGGCATGCCAGTCACCGGTACCAGCCGAATCTATGGCGATTCGACTGTCCAGCTGAGCATCCTGTACGTACTTGCGCAGTACAGCCTCAGCAGTGGGCGATCGGCAGATGTTACCCATGCAAACGAACAGAACCTTCACGCTCAAGCTCCGAGCAGCTTGCGGACGCGCTCAAGATCTTCGGCAGTATCGACGCCAGCCGGAGGCGCCTCGACCGCATCGGCGACATGAATGCGCTTGCCGTGCCAGAGCGCACGTAATTGCTCCAGGCACTCAGTATTCTCCAGCCAGCACGGCCCCCAGGCCACGAAGTCAGCCAGGAACCCGGCCCGATAGGCATAGATGCCGATGTGCCGACGGTACGGAACATCACTCGGAAGCGCATCGGGCTTACGAGCGAATTCGTCCCGCGCCCACGGCAGTGTCGCGCGACTGAAAGTCAGCGCCAGCCCATTGATATCGCTCAGCACCTTCACCACGTTCGGGTTAAAGAGCGCGTGCGGATCGCTGATTGGCTCGGCAAGCGTGGCGATCGCGGCTTCGGGGTGAGCAGCCAGATTGAGTGCCACCTGGTCGATCACCGAAGGCGGAATCAATGGTTCATCGCCCTGTACGTTGACGACTATCGCGTCAGCCGTTAAGCCCAGCTGGTCCGCCACCTCGGCAAGCCGATCGGTGCCCGAATTGTGGTCGACCCGGGTTAGCAATACCTGCGCACCGAAGCCTTCGCAGGCTTGCAGAATGCGCTGATCGTCCGTGGCAATCACCACCCGCTGCGCCCGGCTCTTGCAGGCCTGCTCCCAGACATGGCGAATCATCGGCTTGCCAGCAATGTCCTGCAGAGGTTTGCCCGGAAGGCGCGTGGATGCGTAACGCGCCGGGATCACCACGGTATAAGCGTTAGTCATTTGTCCAGACGCTCATCCACGTCGAGGGTGCGGGCTTCGCTTTCAAGCATCACCGGGATGCCGTCCCGGACCGGAAAAGCCATGCCGTCGGCCTTGCAGATCAGTTCGGACTTGTCATCGGTCAGCTTCAGCGGCCCCTTACAGAGCGGGCAGGCAAGAATATCGAGCAGTTTGGTATCCATGGTGTGCAGTCCTTGGATGCAGCCGACCGCACCTGGCAGATCGAGCGGCTTAGGGATGAACGGGCAGCAAACGGTCCAGCTGGGAATCAAACCAAGTGACGAAAGCTGCGGAAGGCTCGGCCTGGACTTGGAGATAACACCAGCCCGGCAGCGCAAAAGCCCGGCATTTGACCGCATCCTTCTCGGTCATCACCAAGGGTAGCTCTGGACTGAAACTCAGCTGCTCCAGGCTATAACGAGCGTGATCGGCGAAGGCATGCGAAATCGGCCGCCAGTGTAGCGCCTCGAGCGTGGTGAAGAAACGCTGTGGATTGCCGATTCCAGCGACTGCATGCATCCGCTGGCCTGCCGGAAAATGGTCAAGAGGCCAGACTTTCCCAGTGCTCAACTCGATCAATTTCGATGGCTGCAGGGCGAACGCAAAACCCGAGCGACTGTCCACCTGCGCGCCGTTTATCAGCACCGCATCGACCGATTCCAGCCGCTCCAATGGCTCACGTAGCGGGCCAGCGGGCAAACAGCGTTGATTGCCCAGTCCACGAGCAGCATCAATGAGGACGAGCTCCAGATCGCGCCCCAACCGGTAATGCTGCAGTCCATCGTCGGAAAGGATCAGGTCCAGCAGCTCAAGTTCGAGCAATTTACGAACCGCGCGGGAACGATCAGGATCAATCATCACCGGTACGTTTGTTCGTTGCGCGATCAGCAATGGTTCATCGCCAACCTCGGCTGCAGAATGCTCGGGCTCTACCCGCCACGGATATTCGGGTGGTCTGGCACCGTAACCACGGCTAACTACACCGACTTTCAGGCCGCGTCGCTGACAGTGCTCGATGAGCCAGAGAATCAGGGGGGTCTTGCCGGTACCGCCAACGGTGATATTTCCGACCACCACCACAGGCACGGGCGCCCGATAGCAATCGATCACGCCGCTGATGAACCGCTTTCGCTTAGCGGTCACCACGCGGCGGTAGAGCATTTCCAACGGTGCGAGCAGCGCCAAGGCAGGATGCCCTTCGTACCAGGCCCGCTGGAGACGATCAGCAAAGGACATTAGGGCTCCGGCTGGGCCTCAATGGTAGTGATGCGCAGGTGCGCGAAGCCCAGCTTCCCGGCTGCGTCCATGGCGGTAATGACCGCTTGGTGCGGAGTTTTACCGTCGGCACTGATGATCATCGGCAAACTTGTATCGCCGCCCGACGCCTTGCTGAGCGCCGCCATTAATGTGTTCAGGTCATGCTTGACCAGCGACTTGCCATTGAGACTGAAGTTGCCACTGACGTCGATCACAACCTCCAGCCGCTTCTGCTCAGTTTCCTGTGGTGGCGACCCGCTCGCCGCCTCCGGCAGATCAACCTGCAGTTGGGTTTCACGAGTAAAAGTGGTGGTCACCACGAAGAATAACAACAGAATGAACACCACATCGATCAGCGGGGCCAAGCCGATGTCGACGTTTTCCCGCGCCTTGCGACGAAACTTCACGCCCTGCCCTCACCTAGGTCGACGTCACGGTCACCCTGCACAACTTCAACCAACTTGATCGCTTCCTGCTCCATACCGACTACGAGTTCTTCGACTCGGCGCAGGAGGAAGCGATGGAAGAACAGTGCTGGTATGCCGACCATCAGACCCGCCGCGGTAGTAATCAGCGCTTTGGAAATACCCGCTGCGAGCAACGGTGCGTTGGCCATGCCAGAGCCCATGAAGGCACTGAAAATTTCGATCATGCCCAGCACAGTACCGAGAAGCCCGAGCAAGGGAGCGATACCTGCAATCGTACCCAACGCGTTGAGGTAGCGCTCGAGGTCATGGACGACGCGGGCGGCCGCTTCTTCGATGCATTCCTTCATGATCTCTCGACCATGCTTGGAGTTAGCCAGACCAGCAGCCAGTATCTCCCCCAGCGGCGAATCCGCGCGCAGCTCCTTGAGCTTTTGATTACTGAGCTTCTTGTCCTTGATCCATTTCCACACTTGGCCAAGCAGGTGTGGTGGGGTCACTCGACTAGGCCGAAGCGTCCATAGCCTTTCGGCAACAATACCGGCGGCCGCGATGGAACACAGGATGATTGGCAGCATTATCCAGCCGCCCGCTTTAACCAGCTCCCACACGAGATGAATCCCCCTCGAAAAAGTGGCGCCACTCTAGCATAGGGCCGCCAGCCAGCCGACGGCCCCGGTTCTCATTTTTCCCGCCAGAATCGACGCTCGGTACGTAATCCTCGAACAGGCTCAAAACGGCCGAGGCGAATCCGAATCGCTCCTAGCTCTGCCGTGTCATAAAGCCGCGCTCCGGCAGCGTGCAGCCGCTGCAACACTTCCAGATGCGGATGGCCGAATGCGTTATGCAAGCTGCGCGAGATGAGCGCACCTCCGACACCTGTTGCCTCGATGAATGCGGTTGACGACGAGCTGCGACTGCCGTGATGTGGCACCAACAACCAATCGACCTCAAGCGGCATGTCGCTCGTCAGGAGCACTTGCTCGGTATCCACGTCGATGTCGCCGGTGAGCAGCAGACGCTCGCCGCTCGCCTCGATCAGCAGCACGCAGGAGGACTGGTTTCCATCGCTGGCCTGTGGTGATTGCCAAAGCGTAAAGCGGACTCCATTCCATTCCCAGGCGTCTCCGGAGCGGCACATCTCGGCGCCTAGCGAAGCAGGCAGTCTTGCCGGCTCACCGCTGATCACTCGCCCAGCTCGTATCTGTCGCTGGATCGCCGAAGCGCCACCCGCATGGTCGCTATCGGCATGGCTGAGAATCAGCAGATCGAGACCGCTCACCCCCAGCGTGCGCAACGACGGCAATACAACCCGCTCGCCGATGTCGAAGTCACCATATCGCGGCCCTGTGTCGTACAGCAGCGCATGGTCATGCGTGCGGACCAGCACAGCGAGCCCCTGACCGACGTCGAACAGCCAGACTTCCGCCTGCCCTGCTGCCGGCTTGTCGATGGGTGGAAACAGCAGCGGTAGCAGAAACACCAGACCCAACGCCCGAAACGGTATTCCGGGCGGAAGCAGGATCAGCAGCGTCCCAAGCGCAACCAGCAGCCAAGCCCAAAACGGCAATGACGCTGGTAGCCACGCCGGTTGCCAGCCGGCAAGCCATTGCAGCGCATCAAAGAGAATTGCCAATAACCCACCGGCCACCCATAGCACCGGCTCGCCAACGCCTGGCAACCACAACAAGGACGTGCCTAACAACGACAGCGGAACGATTACCGCGCTGACCAGTGGGACTGCAAAGAGGTTGGCAATCGGCCCACTCAGGCTAACCGGCAAGCCTAGCGCCAGCAGGATCGGCAACAGGCCCAGGGCCATGCTCCACTGTGCACGGCCTAATGCGCGCCACCAACTCCAGCTTCCAAGCCGGCCGCGGAACACCAGAGCAAGAAGCGCCACCGCCAGAAAAGACAACCAGAAGCCCGACTGCAGCCCTACTAGCGGATCCAACAGAAGGACAGCATCAAGGGCAATCAGCAGTGGCAGCCAGACACCCAAATGCCGATACCGCAAACGCCACAGGAGCACCAGAGAGACCATCACCAGCGCTCGCTGGACTGGGACTTCAAAACCCGCCAGCCAGCCGTACGCAAGCGCTCCAGCCAAGGCCAGGCTACAAGCGCAGGGCAACCAGGCGACGCGCCGCGGCCAAATTCCCCAACGCGCTAACAATGCCACCAGGCCGTAAAGCAAGCCCGCAAGCATGCCCACGTGCTGCCCTGATATAACCATCAAATGAACGGTTCCGGTGTCCTGGAGCGTGCGCCAATCCGTGGTGGACAGGCCGCTGCCATCGCCCACTACCAGCGCGGCAATAGCGCCGGAGCGGCCCTGAGCATCGACCGCCAACAAGCGTTGCCGCAACTGGTCGCGCCACCCCGGCCCACCCTCTGCCACCGACACGCGCTCTCCGGCTTTGATCGTGCCGCTGGCACCGATCCGCCGAGCCAAGAGCCAGGCCTCGTAATCGAAAGAGTGCGGATTGACCAAGCCCCGTGGCTTTTTCAATTTGGCAGCGAGCCGCCATCGCTCACCCGCCTGCATCCTGGGGCCGCCGTACCATGCCAGGCGAAGCCTGGACGGCAGGTCGCTATGCCGAGACGATATATTGACCAGTTCGAAGCGCACCACACCGCCACGAACATCCGGTAGGTCGCTCACCGTACCTTCGAGCCAGAACGTACGGCCATCACGCTCGGTTGAAAGGCGGTCATCCAGCGCCTCATGGGCGCTGAGACACGCCCATGCAAACCCGCAGAGAAAACAACCGATCGCTCGCCAGCGGAACGGAAGCAAGACCAGGCCCGCCGCCAATATGAACGGCAACGCTGAGACAGGCGGTAATTGCGGTAAAAAGCGCAGCAGTAGAAGGCCTGCTGCCAGCGCCAGCATCGCTGTACGCATCGGTTCTCCTGGATTCCTTTCCCGTGACTGGCCGCTCCGGATAGGTTAAACCGCCGAGTCACATAGCATGACCGACGTCCTGTCGGCGCTCACAGTGTAGAATTTATGTCACAAACTCCTCTCAGCGCCGGGTCTCGTTTCAGGCATAATCGGGCGCGCTTCGCCCCGCCAGAGAATCTTCATGCCGCGTCGTTTTTTTAAACGCTACATGCCTCACCCCGACCGTCTAAAGGCACACAAGTCTTTGCGGTTTCTCGGCACGTTGATCCATGACCCCAACCTGCTCCATCTCAACCGGCATTCGGTTTCCAGAGCGATGGCTATCGGTCTGTTCTGGGCCATGATCCCGATGCCCCTGCAGATGCTGGCGGCCGCGTTGTGCGCCGTGCCAGCAAGGGCAAACCTGCCGATCGCTGTGGGCTTGGTCTGGCTGACTAACCCACTGACGATGCCGCCGGTGTTCTATTGCAATTACAAGGTAGGCGCCTGGCTGCTGGACACGCCGGTTTCCCCGATGCCGATGGAGCTCAGCCTTGCCTGGGTGCGTCAGATGCTCGACAGCCACTGGCAACCGCTCTTCCTAGGCTCATTCGTTGTCGGCGTTGTGGTGGCGATATTGGGCTATATCGCCACTCAGAGCTATTGGCGCTGGTGGGTCGGACGCAGTTGGCGCAAGCGGCAGATGGACCGCCGCTAAGACTGTTTCTTACTCGTAGCGCAGCGCTTCAGCCGGCTGTGTCTGTGCGGCCCGCCAAGCGGGATAGACCGTCGCCAGGAAACTGAGCAGTAGCGCCGCCAGCGTTACCAGCAAGACATCTTGCAGCCGCAGTTCAGATGGCAGGGTGCTGATGAAGTACACATCCGAACTGAAGATGTGCTGTCCCGATACCTTTTCCAGCCAGGCCACCAGGGCACTGACGTTCATCGCACCAAGCACGCCCAGCACCGTCCCTATTAGGGTTCCCGTCATTCCGATGATGCTTCCCTGAACCATGAAGATCGCCATGATTTGCCGTGGCGTTGCGCCAAGGGTACGCAGGATCGCGATATCCGCTCGCTTGTCGGCGACTACCATGATCAGAGTGGCGATGATATTGAACGCTGCCACCGCCACGATCAGCAGAAGCAACAGGCCGATCATGGTCTTTTCCATCTTCATCGCACTGAACAAACTCCCCTGGGTAAGCGACCAGTCCTCACTGCGGTAACCTTTGCCGAGCTCGGCGACAAGCTCGGTTGCGAGCTGCGGAGCCCGATAAAGATCAGCCAGCCTGACCCTCACGCCTTCGACCTGATCTGGCTGCCAACGAAGTATCTGGGCTGCATCAGCTCGGTGAATCATAGCCAAACTACCGTCCAGCTCAGCTCCCACCTTGAACACCCCGACGACGTTCAGACGCTGCATCCGCGGTGTAATACCACCAGGCGCATCGCTGAGCTCAGGCACGATCAGCGTGAGCTTATCGCCCAGCTTCAGACCAAATCGACGCGCAGTCATCAGCCCGACGATTACGCCGGATTCCCCGGCCTCTAGGTCGTCGAGACTGCCTGCGACCATCTTCGAGCCGAGGATAGACACTTCGCTTTCGGCCTTCGGATCGATGCCCTTGATTTCAATCGGCTGCATCGACCCCCTGTACGAAAGCATGCCTTCAAGCTGGGTGATCGGTGCCGTACCGAGCACCCCTGGATGCGCACGTAGCTGCTCGGCCAGCGATTGCCAGTCGTCCACTGGCCTTCCGTCACCGGCTATCACGGCGTGCGGCACCATACCCAGGATGCGGTTGCTCATCTCGCGCTGAAAGCCATTCATGACGGACAGCACAATGATCATCGCCAGCACGCCCAGCGACAGCCCGATCATGGACGTCAGCGAGATGAATGAAATGAAATGATTGCGACGCTTGGCTCGCGTGTAACGACTGCCAATGAAGATGCTGAGCGGCCTGAACATTAGCCAGCCACCAACCGGCCATCTTCCAGGCGCAAGATGTGATCCATCTGGCCGGCCAATTGTGAATCATGGGTTACGACGAGGAAGGCCGTACGTAATGAGGTGCTCAGTTCCAGCATCAGGTCTTGAATCCCCTGAGCAGTATGGTGGTCGAGGTTGCCGGTCGGCTCATCGAGCAACACCAACGCCGGACGGTTCGCCAACGCACGGGCGATCGCTACGCGCTGACGCTCTCCCCCGGACAGCTCGGAGGGCTTATGAGCGAGTCGGTGGCCAAGCCCTACGCGCCGCAACAGTTCGGTCGCCCGCGTACGTGCTTCCGCTATCGGCGCGCTGCCTATCAGCAGTGGCATGCATACGTTTTCCAGAGCGCTGAATTCAGGCAGCAGATGATGGAACTGGTAAACGAAGCCAAGGGCACGGTTACGCAACAGGCCCCGGTCCTTCTCACTGAGTGCGGAAAGCTCTTCTCCAGCCAGCCATACGCTTCCTTCGCTAGGCGTATCCAGCCCGCCGAGCAAATTGAGCAGCGTGCTCTTGCCAGAGCCGGAAGTACCGACAATGGCGACCCGCTGGCCGGGAAACAACTCCAACTGAAGCCCGGACAGCACACTGACCGACTCCGGACCCTGTTCGTAGCGCTTGCCCAGGTTGCGGCAGCTCAGTACCGCGGCCTCGTTCGCAGACCGTTCATTCATAAACAACTCACTCATATCGTAACGCCTCGGCCGGTTGCGTCCGCGCCGCACGCCAGGCCGGATACAGGGTAGCGAAAAAGCTAAGAATCAGTGCCGCCACGCAGACCTGGACCACATCGGCGGTCATCAGTCGAGACGGTAAATAGTCGATGAAATACACGTCTGCGCTGAGAAATTTATGCCCGATCAACCGCTCTAGCGCCGCGACCCAACTGCTTACATTGAGCGCCGCGAAGATACCGAGTAATGCTCCGACCAGCGTGCCGACGACCCCTATCACCGTCCCTTGAACCATGAAGATCGCCATGATCTGGCGTGGCGTCGCGCCAAGCGTTCGCAGGATTGCAATATCGCCACGTTTGTCAGTCACGACCATGACCAGCGTGGAGATGATATTGAAGGCAGCCACGGCGACGATCAGCAGCAATAGCAACCCGATCATGGCCTTTTCCATGCGGATGGCCTGGTACAGGTTGCCGTGCGTGCGAGTCCAATCCCGGGAGTAGAAGTCATCACCCAGCTGACCCGCCAGCTCCCATGCAATACGCGGGGCCTGAAACAGATCGACGAAACGTAAGCGCACACCTTGGACCTGATCCGGCTGCCAGCGATGCAAGCGTGCCAGGTCGGAGATGTTGGCCATCGCCACATAACCATCGATCTCACCGGCCCCCACGTGAAAAATACCGCGCACGGTGAACCGCTTCATGCGGGGAAATACACCTGCTGGCGTGACGGTAACCTCAGGGGCGACGAAGGTAACCTTGTCGCCGACCCCTACGCCCAAGGTGTTGGCCGCCTTGTCGCCAATAACAATGCCGAACTCGCCGGGGGCAAGATCGGCCAGCGTGCCTTCGAGGAAAAACTGGCCCACGATGGAGACTTCCGGCTCGATAACCGGGTCCACGGCGTTAATCAGAATTTTGGTGACCTGCCCGCGATGAGTCAGTAAACCTTGCATTTGTATGAACGGCGCGACCGCAGCGACCTGCGGATGCTGCGCGAGCCGCTCTGCTAATGTCGGCCAGTCGTCGATTGGGGTCGAGCTTTCGATCGTAGCGTGCGGCACCATACCCAACACACGGCTGCGCATTTCATAATCGAACCCATTCATCACAGACAACACAACGATCATTACTAGCACACCAAGCGCCAGCCCGATCATGGACGTAAAGGAAATGAAGGAGACGAAGAGGCTGCGACGTCTGGCGCGTGTGTAGCGCGCCCCGATATACACGGACAGCGGTCTGAACATAAATCGTTGGGTTCGCTTTCGCTGGCGGGAAATAACAAGCTGAATGACGATGCCAAGCGGCCTGATACACTCAGGTCATCACTGCAGCTCAGGGATCGACATGCCCACTGAAGACACCGAAGATCGCCGCGAATACTATCGTATCGAGGATATGATCGCACTTGAAATCCTGCCGCCGGAACACGCCGAAACAGTCTCAGGTAACGGTTCGACGCAACGGTTCGAACTGCTCGGCGAACTCCATCAGCTCGACTTTGAAGCACAGCATCTGCTGCGTCAGATAGCCGAGGGCAACCGCACGCTGGCGAACTACCTGAAAGTGCAGAACAAGCGCATCGATCTGATTGGTCAGGCGCTCGCCCAGGACCTGTTGCAGGACCTCGGGCCAGCTCGGGCGACCGTGCTATCGGAAGGTGGTATTAGTTTCAGCAATGACCAGCCGCTTGACGAAGGCTCAACCTGGACACTCAAGCTGGCGTTGATGCCACAGGGCCTGGGCATGCTGCTGACTGCACGCATAGCGAGCTGCCAACCACTGGAGGGCGGGCAGTTTGCAATCGGCACATCCTTTGAAGCGTTGACTGATGCACAACGGCAACTGCTCGCGCGGCATATCCTGCAGAAACAGGCGACGGAACGACGCCTGGCTCGTGAAAGCCTGCAAGGAATCTGATGGATGCGCCCTTTTCTGCTCTTACTGCTGATTTTCAGCCTGAACACGTCGGCACGCGCCGAAGACATCAAAATTCCGGTCGGCCAGCAAGGCCCGGCCGACCTTCAGCTGCCCAGCCGCGGCGATGCGAAAATCGATGTACTTGATCGTTTTGGCTTAGCCGATGAGGAGCACGCAGCTGTCGGTCAGCCACCTATCACTCGTTGGGATTACCGCGATTTTTCTGTCTACTTCGAGGGCAACCGGGTCATCAACAGCGTTATTCATCACCGACGCTCCACATCATTGCAATCAGAGAGACAACCGTGACGCTTATCTATGGCCACCGCGGCGCCAAGGGCGAAGCGCCTGAAAACACCCTGGCCGGCTTCAAGCAGTGCCTCGCCCATGGCGTGCGCCGATGCGAACTCGACCTGCACCTGTCAAAAGATGGCGAGCTGATGGTCATCCATGACCCCACGCTCAAACGCACCACGGGGCGACGCGGCAAGGTCGTCGAGCGTGATGCAGACGAGTTGATCCAGTACGACGCGCGCCACAGCGGCCCCCACTGGAAACACCCCTGTCCCATCCCGCGCCTAGCGGAGCTATTTGAGCAGTGCGACTTCGAGCATTGGCAGTTGGAAGTGAAAAGCGCTTCGAGGGTGCGCGCCGCACGGACTGTCCTGGCGATCAAGGCACTGGCTGAGCACCATGGACTGACCGAGCGGATTACCGTCACATCCGGTTCGAGGGAAGTGCTCAGGGCCTTGAAACGGCTGACACCTGAGTTGTCCTGCGGCCTGGTGGCCGAGTACGCCTGGCTCGACCCGCTGAAAGTTGCCAAGCAGTACGACTGCTCGCTACTGGCATTGAAATGGACCCTATGCACACCCGAACGAATCGCCAAAGCCCGCCAACTCGGCCTTCATGTATCGGTCTGGACGGTCAATGAGCCGGCTCTGATGCGTCGCCTTGCGGATTTCGGCGTCGACAGCCTGATCACTGACTATCCCGGCCTTGCCGTCACGACGCTGCGCAACGCATAAAGCGAGGCCGCCTCATTGGCGGCCCGGCAACCTGCCTTAAAAACTTTCCCGATTAGGCCACCGCCAGCCTCGGGTATCTTCTCCGACCGGCTCAGGCCACCGGTCGGAGCCGCTCAAAAAAGCCGGTTTAGCCCGTCGAAAGCGGCCACGCGATAGGCTTCGGCCATGGTCGGGTAGTTGAAGGTGGTATTGATGAAATACTTGATCGTGTTCGCCGCGCCCGGCTGGTTCATGATCGCCTGACCGATGTGCACGATCTCCGATGCCTGATAGCCGAAGCAATGCACGCCTAGCACCGCCAGCGTCTCGCGATGGAAGAGGATCTTCAGCATGCCGACCGGCTCGGCTGAAATCTGCGCGCGCGCCATGCCTTTGAAGAAAGCCTTGCCCACTTCGTATGGCACCTTCGCTTCGGTCAGTTCACGTTCGTTCTTACCGATCGAACTGATCTCCGGAATGGTGTAAATGCCGGTGGGCACATCATCGACAAAACGCCAGCTGTCGTTCTCCACGATGCTACCTGCCGCCGAGCGCCCCTGATCGTAAGCGGCACTCGCTAGCGATGGCCAACCAATTACATCGCCAGCCGCGTAAATATTTCCGACGTCAGTGCGGTAGTGCTCGTCGACCTTGATCTGGCCGCGGCTATTGACCTTGAGACCGATGTTTTCCAGGGCGAGCTTGTCGGTATTGCCGGTTCGGCCGTTACACCAGAGGAAAGCATCAGCCTTGATCTTCTTGCCCGACTTAAGGTGCAGGATCACGCCGTTATCCACACCTTCCACACGCTCGTACTCCTCGTTATGACGGATGAGTACGTTGTTGTTACGCAGGTGATAGCTCAGCGCGTCGGAGATTTCATCGTCGAGGAAGCTGAGCAGCTGGTCGCGGTTGTCGATCAAGTCAACCAAGACACCGAGACCACTAAAGATCGATGCGTACTCTGAGCCGATCACACCGGCTCCGTAGATGATCAGACGACGCGGTGTGTGACTCAGCGTAAGAATGGTGTCACTGTCATAGACACGGGGATGGGTAAAGTCGACATCATCGGGGCGATAGGGCCGTGAGCCTGTCGCGATGATGAACTGGTTGGCCACCAGGGTTTCAACCATGCCATTGGCACTGACCACTTCCACGGTCTGCTCGTCGGCAAAACTTGCGGTTCCGAAGAAGATATCGATGCGGTTACGCGCGTAATACCCAGTGCGGGAAGTCACCTGCTTACCGATGACGCTTTCGGCACTTTTCAGGACGTCGGGAAACGAAAACCAACGGGGCTCCCCGATCTGACGGAACAATGGATTGGTGTTGTACTGCATGATCTGCCGCACCGAGTGGCGCAGCGCTTTTGACGGGATAGTCCCAAGATGGGTCGAGTTACCACCCACATGTGGCCTGCTATCAACCACGGCGACCTTGCGCCCAGCTTTGACCGCGTTCATCGCCGCGCCTTCGCCGGCAGGGCCCGAGCCCAGTATCACCACATCGTAATTGTAGACAGCCATATTCACCCCAGACCACGCAGCAGGCAGCCCTGCCGCTGTTAACGAATTCGGTAAAACCGGGTGGCGGAAGTTGCTATCGACGCACCGCCGCCTGGATCGTCGCGCCGATGCATGGGTCGCACCAGCACTGCATGCAAAAACCAACGCCGGGAGCGCTAGATATCCCCGGCCTTTCGATCAAAAACGGCTATCAGCGTCTGGTCGCGTCGTATGCGAGATCTGCTTTGTCACCGTGGTTCGCCTCTTGCTTCACCTCTTCACACTTCTCACGGCTACCGCCGCAAATCGAGCATTCCTTCTCGATGCCAAGATTGGCGATGCCCCCACAGGAGCCTGCAATGGGCTTGCGACCCATGATTACGCCGATGGACATACCGAAGACCACCAGCAACATGACCAGAAACACGATCAACCAAGTCATTTGCTTACTCCCGCACCGAATAGCTCATCAAAGGCCTCAGTGCTTTTGCTAATGAATTCCTGTCCTTCACGAATCACGAAGAACGCTGCAATGTTTCGCTCCGCCGCATATGCCAGGCCACGCTCGGGCCCAAGCACCATTAACACAGTAGACAACCCATCTGCCCGCAATGTCGAGGGATCGACAACCGTCACGGCCGCCAGGTGATGATTGATCGGCGCACCAGTCAGTGGATCAAGCGTATGCGAATAGCGCTTGCCGTCTCGCTCGAAATAGTTGCGATAGTCACCTGACGTGGACACCCCAAGGCCGTCAAGCTCGACAATTCGCTGCGCTACTCGCTCATTGTCATGCGGCGCCTCGATTGCAATACGCCAGGGTACCCCGTCGGGTTTACGACCGAGGGCCTTGAGCTCTCCGGTGATCTCCACAAGGTAACGGCGGACACCGGAAGCCTCGAGATTTGCGGTTACGCGGTCCACTGCATAGCCTGCAGCGATACTGTTGAAATCAATCTGTACGGCAGCATCTTTGCAGAGCTGCGCGCCTTCGATACGAAGATGCCGATGCCCCATATTTTTACGCGCCTGGGCAATCTCATCTGCAGAGGGGATGCGCTCACCGGAACCCTTTGGGCCAAAGCCCCAGAGATTGAGCAACGGCTCGACCGTCAGATCGAAAGCGCCCTCGCTTTCCTCCGATAGCTGCTGGCCGGCCCGGAAGAGCTCCAGAACCCCCTCGGGCATCGCCATGCAGGTGCCAGCAGGAAGCGCGTTGAAAGTCTCGATATCCGAGTCAGCACGGTACGTAGACATCTGGCTGTCGATCTCGGCCAGAATCGCATCCGTCTCGTTTTGCAGCTGCTCTTTGGAAACCGCGGCGTCCCCGGCCACGTACTTCACCGAATAGGTGCTGCCCATGGTCGGCCCGCCGAAGCTATCCACATTCTCCTGAAACAGACAGCCCGTCAGGGCTGCCGCCAAGGCGACAACGAAGACGGGCCGTAGTAACGCTTTAGGCATGCTAGCCGCCGAAGTCGTCGAGCAGGATATTCTCCGGTTCAACGCCCAGGTCGGTCAGCATCTTGATCACCGACGCGTTCATCATTGGCGGTCCGCACATGTAGAACTCGCAATCTTCAGGCGCCGGATGACCCTTCAGGTAGTTCTCGTACAGCACGTTATGAATGAACCCGGTCGGACCTTCCCAATTGTCTTCCGGTTGCGGATCGGACAAAGCCAGATGCCACTGGAAGTTATCGTTCTCGGCCTGCAGCTGATCATATTCTTCGACATAGAAGGCCTCGCGCATAGAGCGAGCGCCGTACCAGAAGCTCATCTTGCGCTTGGACTTCAAACGCTTGAGTTGATCAAAGATATGGGAGCGCATCGGCGCCATACCCGCACCGCCGCCGATGAAGACCATTTCCGCATCGGTGTCCTTGGCGAAGAACTCGCCGAACGGCCCATACACGGTCACCTTGTCGCCGGGTTTCAAACTGAACACCCAAGAGGACATCTGGCCAGGTGGCAGATCGTCTTTACCGGGTGGCGGCGAAGCAATACGGATATTGAATTTCACCAGCCCAACTTCTTCCGGGTAGTTCGCCATCGAGTAGGCACGAATCACGGTCTCCTCGACCTTTGACACGTACTTCCACTGATTGAACTTGTCCCAGTCGCCGCGATACTCCTCCTGAATATCGAAGTCTTTGTAACGGACCTCATGCGGCGGGCATTCCAACTGCACATAACCGCCAGCACGGAAATCGACGTTCTCACCCTCAGGCAACTTCAACGTCAGTTCCTTGATAAAGGTCGCCACGTTGGGGTTGGACAGTACGGTGCATTCCCATTTCTTTACGCCGAACACTTCTTCCGGCACTTCGATCTGCATGTTCGCTTTGACGGGCGTCTGACAGGACAAGCGCCAGCCTTCGCCCGCTTCGCGGCGAGTAAAATGAGACTCCTCAGTCGGCAGCATCTCACCACCACCGCTCTCGACGATGCACTTGCACTGAGCGCAGGTGCCGCCACCGCCGCAGGCAGAGGAAAGGAAGATGTTATTGGCCGCCAACGTCTGCAGGAGCTTGCCGCCAGCCGGAACCGTAATGGTGCGTTCGCCGTTGATCTCGATGCTCACGTCGCCACTGGATACCAGCTTGGCGCGCGCGGCGAGGATCATCACAACCAATGCAAGCACGATGGCGGTGAACATGCCGATGGCGAGGAAAATTTCGTAACTCATCAGTTCATCCCGTCCTTACAGCTGTACGCCAGAGAAAGACATGAAGCCCAGCGACATCAGTCCGATGGTGATGAAAGTGATTCCCAGACCTTGAAGACCGTCTGGCACATCGCTGTATTTAAGCTTCTCGCGAATACCAGCCAGCAGCGCAATGGCCAGCGCCCAGGACAAGCCCGAGCCCACGCCATACACCACGCTTTCGCCGAGGTTGTAGTCACGTTCGACCATGAACAGCGTGCCACCCATGATGGCGCAGTTCACGGTAATCAGCGGCAGGAACACACCAAGGGCGTTATAGAGGCTGGGTACGTACTTATCGAGCAGCATCTCGAGGATCTGCACGATGGCCGCGATCACGCCGATGTAGCTGAGCAGACCGAGGAAGCTCAGATCGACCTCAGGCAGACCAGCCCAGGACAACGCACCGGCCTTGAGCAGGTAGGCGTAGATCAGGTTGTTGGCCGGTACGGTAATGGCTTGCACCACGATGACCGCGATGCCAAGACCGATGGCCGTTTCCACCTTCTTCGAAATAGCGATGAAGGTACACATGCCGAGGAAGAACGCCAGGGCCATGTTTTCGATGAACACGGCGCGGACGAACAGGCTGATGTAATGCTCCATTAGTAAGCCTCCTTGTTCGAGACTTGTGGTGCCATCTTGAAGGCCGGCTTCTCGACCTGCTCACGCTTCCAAGTGCGAATGCCCCAGATGATCATGCCGATCAGGAAAAACGCCGACGGAGGCAACAGCAACAAGCCGTTGGGCTGGTACCAGCCGCCGTCATTGACCACTGGGAGAATCGTATAGCCCATCAACTTACCCGCGCCGAACAGTTCGCGGACGATACCGAGCACGATCAGCATGGCGCTGTAACCAAGACCGTTTCCGATACCGTCGAAGAACGAGAGTACCGGCGGGTTCTGCATGGCAAACGCCTCGGCACGGCCCATCACGATGCAGTTGGTGATGATCAGTCCGACGAACACCGACAGCTGTTTGGACAGCGAGAAGGCGTAGGCCTTAAGGACTTGGTCAACCACGATCACCAACGACGCAATGATCACCATCTGCACAATCATGCGGATAGAGCCTGGAATCTGGCTACGGATCATTGAGATGAACAGATTGGAGAACGCCACCACCAAGGTCAGCGCGACGGACATCACCAGCGCTGTTTTCAGGTTGGAGGTAACCGCCAGCGCCGAGCAGATCCCGAGGATCTGCAGGCCGATGGGGTTGTTGTTGAAGACCGGATTGAACAGGACTTCCTTAATAGTAGGTTGCGACATACTCAAGCCTCCCCAGCGCGCAGGTTAGCGATAAAAGGACCGAAGCCGTTCTCACCCAGCCAGAAATGCAGCAGGTTGTTGACTCCATTACTGGTCAGCGTCGCGCCGGCAAGCGCATCGACCTGATGGTCGGCTTTCGGGCTCTGCGGATCGACTCCGCCTTTGACGACCTGGATCGCCAGCTCACCATCCTCTTTGTACAGCTTCTTTCCGTTCCAGAGGCTGCGCCATTTTGGATTGTCGACTTCGCCACCCAGGCCTGGTGTTTCACCGTGCTGGTAGAAGCCGAGACCCGCCACGGTATTCAGATCTTCCTGAAGGGCAAGGAAACCATAGAGCGTCGACCAGAGACCGTAGCCACGCACTGGAAGCACCAAAGTATCGAGTTCACCTTCGGTTTCGACGATATACACGACGCTGTACTTCTCACGGCGCTTGATCGAAGCGATGTCCTGTTCTGACGGCAGTGCATCGGACAGCTGCGGGTCCTTTGCAGCAACCAGTGGATCGAAGGTGTTTGGATCGAACTCGTCGCTGAACTTGCCAGTCTCGAGATTGACCAGCTTGGCTACGATGCGTTCTTTATACAGCGCCTTCACCTCGGCGCCTGACATACCGGCCTCACCAAGCCCGGCAATCGCCAGAATGCTGCGCTGCTTATCGAGCTGACGGTTCTCCAGCTGTGTCGGACGCAGCGCAACAGCCGCCCCGGCGACGAACACCGAGCACACCAGACAAACCAGCAGGGCCACTATCAACGTACGGACAGTGGATTCTTTTTGACTAGACATTACGCGCCAGCCTCCGCTTGATATTGGCCTGAATGACAAAGTGGTCAATCAAGGGTGCACAGAGGTTGGCGAATAGAATTGCCAGCATCATGCCCTCAGGGAAGGCCGGGTTGACTACACGGATCAGCACCACCATCACCCCGATGAAGATGCCGAAGACCCACTTGCCGGTGTTGGTCATGGATGCCGAAACCGGGTCGGTGGCCATATAGATCAAGCCGAAGGCAAAGCCACCCACCACCATGTGCCAGTACCACGGCATGGCGAACATGGGATTGCTGTCCGAACCGATCAGATTGAACAGCGAGCTCAATGCAATCATGCCGATCATGGTGCCGGCAACGATACGTATCGATGCGATCTTGGTCGCCAGCAGTACCGCGCCGCCGATAAAGATGGCCAGCGTACTGGTTTCACCAAGCGAACCATGAATGGTGCCGACAAACGCGTCCATCCAGGTAATGCCGCTCTCTACGACGTTTTCTATACCACCGGCGAAACCCAGGCTCAGCGCAGTAGCACCGGCATAGCCGTCGACCGCGGTCCAAACAGCGTCGCCGGACATTTGCGCCGGGTAGGCGAAAAACAGAAACGCACGGCCGGTCAGCGCGGGGTTGAGGAAATTCTTACCGGTGCCGCCGAAGATTTCCTTGCCGATCACGATACCGAAGCTGATGCCGAGCGCGACCTGCCACAGCGGAATGCTGGGCGGCAGCGTGAGCGCGAACAGAACCGAGGTAACGAAGAAGCCTTCGTTGACCTCATGCTTGCGGATCGAAGCGAAGAGCACTTCCCAGAAGCCACCAACGATAAAGGTGACCGCATAAACCGGGACGAAGTACGCCGCGCCCTGGATGAAGTTATCCCACGCACTGGATGGGTCAAAACCCGCCAACGCGCTGATCATTGCAAACTGCCAGCCGTCCTGAGCTGCAAGCAGATCCGGGCTTTGTGCATAGATCAGGTTGGCCTGGTAGCCGGTGTTCCACATACCGAAGAACATCGCAGGAAAGGTGCAGAGCCAGACGGTGATCATCATCCGCTTCAGGTCAATACCATCACGCACGTGGGCGGTGGTCTTGGTGACGCTGCCCGGACGGTAGAGGAATGTGTCCGCCGCTTCGTAGAGCGCGTACCACTTCTCGTACTTGCCGCCCTTTTCGAAGTTGTGCTCGATCTTGTCGAGGAATTCGCGAATGCCCATTCTTTAACCCTCCTTCTCGATACGGGTCAGATTGTCTCGCAGGATCGGGCCGTACTCGTACTTGCCAGCACAGACGTAAGTGCACAACGCCAAGTCTTCTTCATCCAGCTCGAGGCAGCCCAATTTCTGCGCAACCTCGGTGTCCCCAATGATCAAGGAGCGCAGCAATTGAGTCGGCAGCACGTCGAGCGGCATGATCTCTTCGTAGTTACCGACTGGAACCATGGCTCGAGGACTGCCGTTGGTGGACGTGGAGAAGGCGAACTTCTTGCCACCCATCAGCTTGGAGATATAGATGTTGAGGATCGAGTGCTTGTCACTACCGGCGCGCAGGTAGTGCAACATCTCCCGCTCCTTACCTTCACGCAGGCAAGAGACCTGCTGGTGGTAACGACCGAGAAAGGCGAAAGCGCCATGCGCGGTACGACCGCCCAGGACAGATCCAGAGACGACACGGTTTGCGCCAGGCTGCAGCTCGCCAGCGGTCAATTCATCGAGATTGGCACCCAGCCGGGTGCGCACCAGACGCGGTGTCTCGACGACCGGGCCGGCCAACGAAACCACGCGCTCCACCGACAGCTTGCCAGTCAGAAACAGCGCACCGATCGCGATGACGTCCTGATAACCAATTGCCCACACGCTTTTGGAAGCGCTGACCGGATCCAGGAAATGAATATGCGTACCGGCCAGACCGGCAGGATGCGGACCAGCAAAGCTCTCAGTCTGAACCTTTGCAATCTGCTCGCCGGGCAGCGAAGCGCCTTCGGCTTTGCACAGAAACAGCTTACCCAGATTGCCGAGAACCTTTAGACCTGCTTCGAAATCAGCAGCTCGCTCGGCGATGATCACTGCCGGATCGGCAGCCAACGGATGAGTGTCGATGGCAGTAACGAAAATTGAGCTAGGCACAGCATCGATAGCCGGAACCTTGCTATACGGGCGAGTGCGCAACGCAGCCCAAAGACCGGCCTGCTGCAGGTTCTCACGAACCTTCTCGTCACCCAAGCCTTCCAGCTCAGCTGAGCCGTACTGATTGAAAGCGACCTCTTCGGCACCTTCCAAATCGATGACGACCGATTGCAGGACGCGCTTCTCGCCACGATGAATCGCAGCGACCACACCAGCCCCAGGCGCGGTGAAATGGACGCCAGGTGTCTTCTTGTCGGAAAACAGTACCTGCCCCAATTTCACGCGATCACCGACCTGAACTTCCATGGTCGGTTTCATGCCAGGGTAATCAAACCCTACTACGGCGACGCTTCGCACGGGCCTTCCGGCCTCGATACGCTGCGCCGGCGCACCTGCAATGGGCAAATCTAGCCCACGTTTTATATTGATCATCGGCTCGCCTAACCACTGATTTTAAAAGACTTTTTTACGGGCCCAGCGATTTAGCTGAAAGTCGAATTGCACGACGCACACCGAAACGTATACCGGCGCGACGCTATGCCACGGGCCCAGGTAGAAATCCGCCCGATTATAGAGGCCACGACCCGCGACTGACCACCCAAGGTCTTCCAATTTTTTGACTCAAGACAAGCGGTCATCCGTAACCGACTATTGACGGTTCGAGTACAGGCCGTCGAGCGCAGCGCCTTATGGGGAACCCAAAAACGAAAACGGGAGCCGAAGCTCCCGTTATTTGCGGCTAAACCTACGTGTTTAGCGCGGGAAGGCAGGCGGATTAACCCCAGCCATGTCTTCCATCACGCGCACCACCTGGCAGCTGTATCCAAACTCGTTGTCATACCAGACATACAGTACGACACGGTTGTCGCTGCAGATCGTTGCCTCCGCATCCACCACGCCGGCGTGACGGGAACCGACGAAATCGCTCGAAACAACCTCCTGCGAATTGACGTAGTCGATCTGCTTCTGCAGATCCGAATGCATGGCCATCTGGCGCAGGTACTCGTTGATCTCTTCGCGGTTCGTGGCCTTTTCCAGGTTCAGGTTGAGGATGGCCATCGAGACGTTTGGCGTCGGCACGCGAATGGCGTTACCGGTCAGCTTGCCTTTCAGCACGGGCAGCGCTTTGGCGGCAGCTGTCGCAGCGCCGGTTTCGGTGATGACCATGTTCAGCGCAGCACTACGACCACGACGACTGCCCTTATGGAAGTTGTCGATCAGATTCTGGTCGTTGGTGTAGGAGTGAACGGTCTCGACGTGACCGTTGACGATGCCGTACTGGTCGTTCACCGCCTTGAGCACCGGCACGATGGCGTTGGTGGTACATGAAGCAGCCGAAACGATCTTGTCGTCATCGGTGATCTCGCCATGGTTGATGCCATGGACAATATTCTTCAGCTCACCTTTGCCTGGCGCTGTCAGCACCACGCGCGCAACACCCGGGCACTTCAGGTGCTGGCTGAGGCCTTCGGCGTCACGCCACTTACCGGTGTTGTCGACCAGCAAGGCGTTCTCGATACCGTACTGGGTGTAATCCACAGAAGACGGGTCGTTTGAGTAGATCACCTGAATCAGGTTGCCGTTGGCGGTGATGGTGTTGTTTTCTGCATCGATATGAATAGTGCCTTCAAACGGACCATGAACCGAGTCGCGTCGCAGCAGGCTGGCGCGCTTGACCAGGTCGTTTTCAGCACCCTTGCGCACGACGATCGCCCGCAGACGCAGGCCATCACCGCCGCCCGTCTTCTCGATCAGAATGCGGGCGAGCAAGCGACCAATCCGGCCGAAGCCATAGAGCACGACGTCGGTGCCCTTATGGACGCCGGTGGTGTTGCGCTTGCCAGCAACTTCAGCGAGTTCGTCACGCACGAACTGATCAAGGCTGCGGCCGTTGCCCTCGGCCTTGAACTTCGCCACGACTTTACCCAGATCCACCGAAGCGGCGCCAAGGTCCATCTGGCTCATGGTCGTGAGGATCTGATGGGTTTCGTTGACGGACAGCTCGGCTTCGTCAGCCTGACGGTGACGAGCGAAACGATGCGCTTTGAGCAGAGCGATGACCGAACGGTTGATCAACCCACGGCCGTAGATGGAAGTCACCACGTTGTTGTTACGATACAGCTGACCAATCAGCGGAATCATCGCTTCGGCGAGGGCTTCTCGATCAATCCATTCACCAAGACACTGGTCGGGCTTCTGAGTCACGGGCAGTTCCTTCCAACATGTAGGGGCTGAGAAAAAGGGCTACATTATGCCGCCGCACCCTAGCGCCGGCAATCTGTGCAGCCGAAACACTGACAGCGTCCCGCGCGGATAGTTACAATCCGGGCGGTCCATTTTTATCGACCGGAGCCACGCCCACTCGTGTCCGTATTGCGCCTTCCGCCCATGCCTGCCGCCAGCGGCAAGCAAACCTGGGGCAACCTTCCTGGTGCCGCGCTGAGCCTGGCCATTGCCGAAGCAGCCAGCAACGCAGATCGATTCACTCTGCTTCTTACCGCCGACAGCCAAAGCGCCGAGCGGCTGCAGGAAGAGCTTGCGTTCTTCGCGCCCGAGCTTCCGGTTTTGCATTTCCCGGACTGGGAAACGCTGCCGTACGACGTGTTTTCCCCGCACCAGGACATCATCTCCCAGCGGATCGCAGCGCTCTATCAACTGCCAGAGCTGACGCACGGCGTTCTGGTAGTTCCCATTACCACAGCGCTACACAAACTGGCCCCGAAGCGGTTTTTGCTCGGTTCCAGTCTGGTGCTGGATGTCGGCCAGAAGCTCGATGTCGAGCAAATGCGGGCGCGCCTCGAAGCGGCTGGCTACCGCTGCGTCGATACGGTCTACGAACATGGCGAATTCGCCGTTCGTGGCGCGCTGATCGACCTGTTCCCGATGGGCAGCCCCCTGCCCTACCGCATCGATCTGTTCGATGACGAGATCGAAACACTGCGCACTTTCGATCCTGAAAACCAGCGCTCGATTGATAAGGTCGAGTCAATCCGCCTGCTGCCGGCGCGCGAGTTTCCGCTGAAGAAAGAATCGGTCACCGGCTTCCGTGCGCGGTTCCGTGAGCGTTTCGACGTGGACTTCCGGCGCTGCCCGGTCTACCAGGATCTGTCCACCGGCATCACACCGGCCGGGATCGAGTACTACCTGCCGCTTTTTTTCGATGAGACCTCGACGTTATTCGACTATCTGCCGGAGGACACTCAAGTGTTCTCGTTGCCGGGGATTGAGCAAGCGGCCGAGCACTTCTGGAAAGACGTGCGCAACCGGTACGAGGAACGCCGAGTCGATCCCGAGCGGCCGCTGCTTCCCCCCGTCGAATTGTTCATGCCGGTAGAAGATTGCTTCGCCCACCTAAAGTCCTGGCCGCGCGTTGTTGCGAGCCAGGACGATGTGGAAACCGGCATTGGCCGCGAGCGTTTCCCGGCCAGCCGATTCCCCGAACTGGCCATTGACGCCAAGGCCAGCGAGCCGTTGGGTGCGCTGCGCCGCTTCCTCGAGGAATTTCCGGGCCGCGTGCTGTTCACCGCCGAATCTGCAGGGCGTCGCGAAGTGCTGCTGGAACTGCTGGCGCGGCTAAAGTTGCGTCCCCAGGAAGTCGCTGGCTGGTCACAGTTCGTCGAAAGCAACGAGCGTCTGGCCATTGCCATCGCCCCGCTGGATGACGGATTACTGCTGCAAGAACCTGCCCTGGCATTGATTGCTGAAAGCCCGCTGTTCGGGCAGCGGATCATGCAGCGCCGGCGACGCGAGAAAGGCCGCGATGCTGGCGAGAACGTCATCAAGAACCTCACCGAACTGCGTGAGGGCTCACCGGTGGTACACATCGACCATGGTGTCGGTCGCTATCAAGGGCTGGTCACCCTGGAAATCGAAGGCCAGGCCGCTGAATTCCTCATGCTGCAGTACGCCGAGGAAGCCAAGCTCTACGTGCCGGTATCCAGCCTGCATCTGATTGCGCGCTACACCGGCAGCGACGACGCACTGGCGCCGTTGCACCGGCTGGGTTCGGAAACCTGGCAGAAGGCCAAACGCAAGGCCGCTGAGCAGGTCCGCGATGTCGCCGCCGAGTTGCTCGACATCTACGCCCGCCGCGCCGCACGGGAAGGCTACGCCTTCGAAGACCCACAACTCGATTACGAAACCTTCAGCGCCGGTTTCCCGTTCGAGGAAACGCCCGACCAGCAAGCCGCGATCGAAGCGGTACGCAACGACATGCTCGCACCCAAGCCGATGGACCGGCTGATCTGCGGCGATGTGGGTTTCGGCAAGACCGAAGTGGCCATGCGCGCGGCGTTCATCGCCGTTCACAGCGGTCGCCAAGTGGCGGTACTGGTTCCGACAACCTTGCTTGCCCAGCAGCACTACAACAGCTTCCGCGACCGTTTCGCCGATTGGCCGGTACGTGTCGAAGTGATGAGCCGTTTCAAGTCCACCAAGGAAATCCAAAGCGCGGTGCAGGAACTGGCCGAAGGCAAGGTCGACATCCTCATCGGCACGCACAAACTGCTGCAGGACGACGTCAAGTTCACCAACCTGGGACTGGTCATCATCGACGAAGAGCACCGCTTCGGGGTGCGTCAGAAGGAACAGCTCAAAGCGCTGCGCAGCGAGGTGGACATTCTCACCCTCACCGCCACACCGATTCCGCGCACCCTGAACATGGCGGTCGCCGGTATGCGCGACCTGTCCATCATCGCCACACCGCCAGCACGACGGCTGTCGGTGCGCACCTTCGTCATGGAGCAACAAAACTCGGTCATCAAGGAGGCGTTGCTGCGTGAGCTATTGCGCGGCGGTCAGGTCTATTACCTGCACAACGACGTCAAGACCATCGAAAAGTGTGCGGCTGACCTTGCCGAGCTGGTGCCCGAAGCGCGCATCGGCGTCGGCCACGGCCAGATGCGCGAACGCGAACTCGAACAGGTGATGGGCGACTTCTATCACAAGCGTTTCAACGTCCTGATCGCCTCGACCATCATCGAGACCGGTATCGACGTGCCCAGCGCCAACACCATCATCATCGAACGTGCCGACAAGTTCGGCCTCGCTCAGCTGCACCAGCTGCGCGGTCGAGTCGGGCGCAGCCACCACCAGGCCTACGCCTATCTGCTGACCCCGCCGCGCAAGGCCATGACCCCCGACGCCGAGAAGCGTCTCGAAGCCATCGCCAACGCACAGGACCTGGGAGCGGGCTTCGTCCTGGCCACCCACGACCTGGAAATTCGCGGCGCCGGCGAGCTGCTTGGCGACGGCCAGAGCGGGCAGATTCAGGCGGTCGGATTCACGCTTTATATGGAAATGCTCGAACGCGCAGTCAAATCCATACAGAAGGGTGAGCAACCGAACCTCGATCAGCCGCTGGGTGGCGGACCAGAAATCAATCTGCGCGTACCGGCGCTGATCCCAGAAGACTATCTACCGGATGTGCACGCTCGCCTGATTCTCTACAAGCGTATCGCCAACGCCGCCGACGAGAATGGTTTGCGCGAACTACAGGTGGAGATGATCGACCGCTTCGGTCTGCTGCCTGAACCTGCCAAGCATTTGGTCAGGCTGACCCTGCTTAAGCTGCAGGCCGCCAGCCTCGGCATCACCAAGATCGACGCCGGGCCTCAAGGAGGACGTATCGAGTTCGCTGCGGATACAAGCGTCGACCCGATGGTGCTGATCAAACTGATCCAGAGCCAACCCAACCGTTACAAGTTCGAAGGCGCCACGATGTTCAAGTTTCAGGTGCCGATGGAGCGTGCCGAAGAGCGCTTCAACACGCTTGAGGCATTGCTTGAACGTTTGTCCGCGGAAAAGCCGTAACGATGCCGAAGACGCCTGTACTCACCACCCGATCCACCGATGCAGGGTGACTTTCTCCCCAACCTGCCCGCTGCCTGGCGATTACCGTTTTCCGAAAACGCAATCGCCAGGGGCCAGCAGTACGCAGCGGAGAACCGCATCAGGATCGTCCGTGAGGACTCACGGTATGTCGAAGCGAGCTGCCGCGGTTCAGCTGGCAGCGTCTATCGTCAGTCACTGGAGTTATCCCGCGACGGCCGGCTCAGCTGCATCTGCAGCTGCCCGGTTGGCCTCAACTGCAAGCATTGCGTAGCCCTGATAGCATCCCTCGAAGCGCAAGCCGAGCGCTTGCCCGCCAAGCAGAGCGAGCAGTCCGGTGAGCGCTTCCCTGACCGGCTGGAACAATGGCTATCGCAGCTCCCGCAGGCGCTAGGTGACAACCCGCAAACCGGCCAAGGCTGGTGTCTGCACTATCTGCTATGCCCTGACTTCTCCGTGGAGGTCTACAAGGTGCGTCAACACAAAGACGGCACCTGGGGCGAGCGGCAGCCCTACTATGGATTACGTGAAGCCAGCTTTCGCAAGCCGACCTTCATGCAGCCGCTGGATTTGCGCATTGCCGCACTGGTAACGCTGGGCCGCACATCAGGCAATGGTTTCAAGCCCAACGGCGAGAACGGCGGCGAAATCCTGCGTTTGATTCTCGAGAGCGGTCGCGCCTTTCTCAGCTGGGATCAGCCACCCCTGCAGCCCGGCCGGCCCCGGCAGGCACGCTTCAACTGGAACGAGCAAACCGACGGTGGTTTCCAGCCTGGACTGGACATGGCCGAGCCCCACGGCGAACTGCTTACGGCTGTGGACCCGCTGTATTACATCGACAGGGCCCGGAACGAAATGGGCATGGTCGATCACGGTCTGCCTATGCCACTGGCTCGGCACCTCCTCGACGCACCCTCGGTTCCATCCGCCCAGGCCACCCTGTTCAGCTTGACGCTGCATGAAATCGCCCCGCAGCTGCCGGCCCCCGCCAAGCCTGAAGAACATCAGGTCGATGACCTGCTTCCACTGCCCCACCTGAACCTCGGCAGCCATCAGTCGGTCAACTACCAGCTCAGCAGTGGACGCATGGTGAGCGAGCACCAGCATCGTGCCGGGCTGACTTTCCTCTACGGCCACACCCACGTCCACGGCAAAGCCAAGCCTGGCCAACGCGTACGTCAGACCGAAGGCGCTCGCGTGTTGAGCATCGCCCGCCGGCCGGACGCGGAACAGGCGCTGCGTCAGCAGTTGCAGCAACTGGGTTTTCGCCCAGCGCTGCGCCAGAGTCAGGCGTTGCCGAAGGATTCGGCCGAGATGTTCGAGCTGCCGAGCGAGGCAGCCTGGCTCAATTTCACCCAAACCCAACTGGCCCCGCTGCGCGAGCAAGGCTGGCAGATCGTCATGCAGCCCGGCTTCGCCTACGATCTGACGGCGATTGATGCCTGGTACGTCGACGTCGAAGAGCCGCCCGAGCACAGCTGGTTCGACCTGGAACTCGGCATCATCGTCGAGGGCGAGCGGATCAGCCTGTTGCCGGTCCTGCTCAGCCTGATCAAACGCAACCCCGCTCTGCTTTCCGCTCAGGCGCTGGCGCAACGCAGCGACGACGAGACCCTGCGCGTACAACTTGACCGGCGCCGTGACGATGATGAGCAGCCGTTACAGGTATTGCTGCCATTTGGTCGCTTGAAGCCCATCCTTGCGACGCTTTCCGAGCTTTATCTGCAGGAACAGCCAAACGGCGAACACCTGCGACTGGAGCGAACCGATGCGGCCCGGCTGGCTGGGCTCGATTCGCTCCCACTGCAATGGCATGGCGGCGAGCATTTACGGGCTTTCGCCCAGCGACTGCGCGATTACCGCAAAGAAGACATCAGCCCACCGCGGGACCTGAATGCAACACTGCGCCCCTATCAGCTGGACGGCCTGCGCTGGATGCAAACGCTACGGGCCCTCGAGGTCGGCGGCATTCTGGGCGACGATATGGGCCTGGGTAAAACGTTGCAGACCCTCGCTCACCTGTTACTGGAGAAGCAAGCGGGCAAGCTGGACCGACCCTCTCTTGTCGTGATGCCCACTACCCTCATCCCCAATTGGCAGGATGAAGCGGCCCGCTTCGCGCCATCGCTGAAAGTGGCGACCCTGCACGGGACGACGCGTCGACAGCTCTACCAGCACCTGACCGACTACGATCTGCTGCTCACCACCTACGCGCTGCTGCCCAGAGACATCGACCTGCTCGCTGATGTCCCGCTGCATGTGCTGGTGCTCGACGAGGCCCAGAACATCAAGAACGCCAGCAGCAAGGCGGCGCAAGCTGCCGGACGTCTGGACGCCCGCCAGCGCCTCTGCCTCACCGGCACGCCGTTGGAAAACCATTTGGGCGAGCTCTGGTCGCTGTTTCATTTCCTCATGCCCGGTTGGCTCGGCGATACCAAGCAATTCACCCGGGATTACCGCACGCCTATCGAGAAACACGGCGACGCCGACCGGCTCGAGCACCTCACCAAGCGGATAAAACCTTTCCTGCTCAGGCGACGCAAAGAACAGGTCGCGCAGGAGTTACCGCCCAAAAACGAGATCTTGCACTGGGTCGAGCTCAGCCCGGCTCAGCGCGACCTGTACGAAACCGTGCGACTGGCGATGGACAGCAAAGTCCGCGAGGAGATCGACCGCAAAGGCCTGGCGCGTAGTCAGATCGTCATCCTCGATGCACTGCTCAAGCTGCGTCAGGTGTGCTGCGATCTCCGTCTGGTCAAGGGCGACGTCGCCCGGCCAGTCCGGGGCGGCACCTCTGGCAAACTCGACAGCCTGATGGAGATACTGACCGAACTGCTCGCTGAAGGCCGAAAAATTCTGCTGTTTTCACAGTTCACCTCGATGCTCTCGCTGATTGAAGAAGAGCTGCAGAGCCGCACCATCGACTATGTACAGATCACCGGCGAAACCAAGGATCGGCGCACTCCCGTCAAGCGGTTCCAGAATGGGGAAGTCCCGCTGTTTCTGATCAGCCTCAAGGCTGGCGGCACCGGACTGAACCTGACGGCTGCCGACACCGTGATCCATTACGACCCCTGGTGGAACCCGGCCGCGGAGAACCAGGCCACCGACCGCGCGCACCGCATCGGCCAGAGCAAGCCGGTATTCGTCTACAAGCTGATCGCTCGCGCTACCGTCGAAGAAAAGATCCAGCAACTGCAGCAACGCAAAGCCGAACTGGCCGCAGGCGTGCTGGATGCCGGTGGTCAAGGCGGTTGGCAACTGGAGCCGAGTGATATCGAGGCGCTGTTCGCGCCCCTGCCCTAGGAGGATGGATATGCGCCGACTGGTCGCGCCTACCGATTTTGATCGGGTCTACGACATCTACATGCACGAGTCAGTGGTGCCCTTCCTCGGCTTCGATCCGATGCCGCGCGAGGCG
Source organism: Pseudomonas sp. NPDC047961 (assembly GCF_050272435.1). Taxonomy (NCBI): domain Bacteria; kingdom Pseudomonadati; phylum Pseudomonadota; class Gammaproteobacteria; order Pseudomonadales; family Pseudomonadaceae; genus Pseudomonas; species Pseudomonas sp. NPDC047961. The sequence goes on from NZ_JBNNMD010000001.1 coordinate 482,643, forward strand.
TTCGGCAAGGTGTTCGACCCGTTGTTCGAGAGTGGCTGTTTCTACGTATACGAAATCGATGACGAAGTAATGGGCTTCTACAAGGCGCAGCGGCACGTCGGTCGTACTGCCCATGTCGCCTACCTTGGAACCTTGGCCGTGGCGCCGGAAGCTCAAGGCCGAGGTATCGCCATGGGAATGATGCAGGACGCCCTTGCGCGGCTGCAGCGAGCGGGCATCACCCGTATCGAGCTGACAGTCGAAGCGGACAATCCCCGCGCCATCACCTTTTACGAACGCCTGGGCTTCGTTCACGAAGGCACTCAGCGGGCTGCCTACAAACGTGCCAGCGACGCCGGCTATGTCGATGAGCTGATGTACGGGTTGCTGCAAGTCGGCTGATTGGGCCGGGACGCCGGGCGAGCCAAGCCACCCGGCACCTTCACGGCCGATCAGCCTTTCAGCTTGACCGTTGTCTGGGCCACCAGCTCGCCCTGGTAACGGGCAATGGTCAGTTCTTTATTGGAAGGTTGACGCGAGCCGTCACCGCCAGCGATGGTCGAGGCACCGTACGGCGTGCCGCCATTCACTTCAGAAATGTCGAAGAACTCGCCGATACCGTAGCCGGTGGGCACGATGATCATTCCGTGGTGCGCCAAAGTGGTCCAGGTCGAGGTAATGGTCATCTCCTGACCGCCGCCGGTGCCGGTCGAAGTAAACACGCTGGCAACCTTGCCGTGCAGCGCGCCCTTGGCCCAGAGCCCACCGGTCTGATCGAGGAAGGTACGCATCTGCCCGGACATGTTGCCGAAGCGAGTCGGCGTACCAAAGATGATCGCGTCGTAATCGGCCAGCTCCGCCGGATTGGCAAAAGGCGCCTGCTGGTCGACCTTACCGCCGGCATTCTTGAAAGCCTCTTGCGGCATGGTTTCCGGCACGCGCTTGATGGTCACTTCCGCGCCTTCGACACGACGCGCACCTTCGGCCACTGCATTGGCCATGGTTTCGATGTGGCCATACATTGAGTGATACACCACGAGAATCTTCGCCATTTTCAGTTTCCTCTTCCTGGGTTGTGTTCCGGTTTGAGTAGTGGAAGTCGATACGTTCAGCGAACGTCGACCAGCACGATTTCACTGTCTTCCAACGCCTTGATGCTCAGCTGCTTCTCATCTCGCACTGCCACCCCATCACCTGCCGCCGCGATTCGCTCCCCGACTTCGATACGCCCACTGGCCGCAACCATGTAAACCTTCCGGTCCGCGCCAATCTGGTATTCGGCAACCTGACCGGCAGAAAGTGTCGCCGCAACCAGGCGGGCATCGGCTCGAATGGACAAGGCATCGCCGTCCTCTGCCATCCCGCTGGCCAAAGTGACGAAGCTGCCGGCGCGCTCACCGGCCGGGAAAGGCCGGGTGCCCCAGGCAGGCGGCAAGCCGGACTGATCCGGGTAGATCCATATCTGGAAAATCTCGGTGGTCTCGTCTTCCAGGTTGTATTCGCTGTGGGTGATGCCGGTGCCGGCGCTCATCACCTGGACGTCACCTGCCACGGTCCGGCCGCGGTTGCCGAGGCTGTCCTCATGGGTGATCGCGCCCTTACGCACGTAGGTGATGATTTCCATGTCGCGATGCGGGTGGCTCGGGAAGCCGGAATGCGGTGCGATGCTGTCGTCATTCCAGACCCGCAAGTGCCCCCAGTGCATGCGGGCCGGGTCGTGGTATCCAGCGAAGGAAAAGTGATGACGGGTATCCAACCAACCATGCTGGGCGCTGCCAAGCTCGGCGCGGGGACGAATGTCGATCATTTGGGAGACCTCTAAACGGTGGCCGACTCGACGACAGGCGCGCCGAGTGACGGAATGAGGTGATCTTCTATTGAATCTCCGGTTACATGGTTGGATTTTTCTGTACGAACCTATCGCCATGATCGATATATCCGCCTCGCGATGGCCGACCTCAGGCGAGAAACGCCAGCACTTCTTCCAATAGCAGCTCGGGCACTTCTTCCGGCAGGTAGTGCCCCGCTGGCAGGGCCTTGCCCTGAACGTCTGACGCAACCGCGCGCCATTCCTCAAGCGGATCGAAACAACGTTCGATTACACCCTTGGCACCCCACAGCACCAGCAACGGCGCGGCGATCATTCGCTTGGCGGCACGGTCTTCGCGGTCATGGTCGAGATCAATGCCGGCGCTGGCCCGATAGTCCTCGCAGAACGCATGAACGGTGCCGGGCAGCTTCATGCATCGCAGGTACTCGGCGAACGCAACCTCGCTGAACGGATGCACATGATCGGCGCGGGTGGCCACGGCGGTGCGCAGGATAAGTTCGGGGTCGGCCTCGAGCAGCGTTTCCGGCAGCGGCGCCGGACGAATCAGGAAGAACCAGTGCCAGTAGGCGCGAGCAAAGGCTTCGTCGGTCTGGCTGTACATCGCCAGGGTCGGCGCGATATCCAGGAGGATAAGCCGCCGCACGGCCTGCGGGTGATCCATGGCCAGCCGATGGCTAACCCGCGCCCCGCGGTCGTGGGCGAGCAGGTCGAAGCGCTCGAAGCCCAACGCGCGCATCAGTTCGACCTGATCCCGCGCCATTTCGCGCTTGCTATAGGCGACGTGGTCCTCGCCGCCGTCGGGCTTGCTGCTATCGCCGTAACCGCGCAGGTCGGCCGCCACGACTGTGAAGCGCTGAGCCAGCTGATCGGCCACCTTGTGCCAGATTACGTGCGTCTGCGGGTATCCGTGCAGCAACAGCAGAGGCGGACCGGAGCCGCCCTTGCGATAGTTGATCCGAACGCCGTTGACCTCGCACTCGTTACGCTGGAACTGCTCGAACATGGGACCGCTCCTGAGGGAAGAGCCCTAAGCCTAGGCATAGGCGAGCCAATCGCAACAGCTGTCGATGCAACAAAGCCCCTTAGCCCAGCACCAACGGCAGGAACAATGCGATCAGAATGCCCAGCAGACTCATCCCCAGCGCCGCGAACGCGCCGCACTCGTCACCCTCCTCCAGCGCCCTCGCCGTGCCGATGGCGTGCGCGTTGATGCCATAGCTCAAGCCTCGTGCCGCCGGATGATCGACGCCGGCCCAACCCAGCAACAGCGGCCCAAGCGCGGTACCGATGACCCCGGTGAGCATGACGAATACCGCTGCCAAAGACGCCAGGCCACCCAGCTGTTCAGCCACCAACATCGCGATCGGCATGGTCGCTGCCTTAGGCGAGAGGCTCATCAGCACCGACAGGTCCGCGCCCAGCGCGCCGGCGATCGCCAAGGTCAGCGCAACGCCGAGTACACCACCGGACACCAGCGTGATGAGGATCGGCCAGAACAGCTGCTGGATGCGGCGAATATGGCGGTACAGCGGCACGGCCAGCGCCACGGTCGCCGGGCCGACCAGCACGGCGATCATCGAGGCGTCGGCGCGATAGCTCGCATAGTCGATGCCACACAGGTACAGCGTGCCAACCACCAGCAGCATGCCGACCATGACCGGCTGCAACACCAGCCAACCACTGCGTCGGTACAACGCCAGTGCCAGTTGAAAGGCAATCAGAGTCAGCGCCACGGAGAACAACGGGTGATCAAGGGTCAGCGCCCAAACGCTACGCCAATCGACGCCGCTCATGCCTGGTCCTCCGTCCGGCGGTCCATGCGTCGGATGAGCCGCTGCATCAGCCAGCCGCAGAACGGCACGGTCACCACCAGCGACAACACCAGCCCGGCGGCAATCGCCGGCAGGTCTGCAAGCAAGGCCTCGCTGCTGGTCATAATCCCCGCCGCCGGCACGATCAACAGCAACGGCAGGTACTGCAACAGCAGCGCGGCAGTTTTTTCCAGCGGTTCGGGAATGCCGCGGCGCAGCAACAGCAGCCCGAACAGCAGCACCATGCCGATGATCGGACCGGGCAGCGCCGGCAGCAGCGAGAGATGGATGACGCTGCCAAGCAGCTGCAGTACGACCAGCCAGGTCAGGCCTTTGAGAATCATCGAGGGTCCTATCAAGCGGTTGAGCGGAACGGGTAATCATGCAGGGAACGGCTGCTGACAGCACGCATCGGCCACACGCGAGCGACTATGACTTGCCTCGCTCGCCTCGAAACAGGTGCAGATGGGCACGGAAAAACCGCATCAGCTGATTCTGCGGACTGTGGCCTAGCGTCGCACGGTGCAGGCACGGTGCATTACCGAGGTCGTCGCCAAAGCCCTACGCTACGGCCGCGCACGCCTTGGATGGACCGTCGGGTGCAGATCCAAACCTGCGCAGCGACCATCTGATGCGTATTTTTCAACGGTACCTGAGGCTGTTATGCGAAACACCCTGATCAGATCATCGGCGCCGCCTGATATGGCCTGACAGGGGCACCCCAATGACCGAACGCATCCGCGCAACAATCATCGACACCGTCGATCCACGCAAGCCGATACGCCTGACCCCGGCACAGGCGGGCGGGCCGATTCACACCCGCAGTTTTACCGGCCTGTTCCGCAATCTGCGCCTGATCGGCGGCGGACTTTTGTTTCTGCTCTATTTCGGCACCCAGTGGCTGACCTGGGGCGGACGCCAGGCGGTGCTATGGGATTTGAACAAACAACAATTCCATATTTTCGGGGCAACATTCTGGCCCCAGGATTTCATCCTGTTATCGGCGTTGCTGATCATCGCCGCCTTCGGCTTGTTCTTCATCACTGTGCTCGCGGGTCGAGTCTGGTGCGGCTACGCCTGCCCACAAAGCACCTGGACCTGGGTGTTCATGTGGGCTGAGAAAGTCACCGAGGGTGATCGCAGCCAGCGAATCAAACTGGACGCCGCCCCGCTGTCATTCAGCAAGCTGTTCCGACGCGCTGCCAAGCACGCCGTCTGGCTTGCCGTAAGCCTGGCCACGGCGATTGCCTTCGTCGGCTACTTCACCCCGGTCCGTGAATTGGTCATCAATCTGTTCAGTCTGCAGCTGGGCGGAACCACCGCGTTCTGGCTGTTCTTCTTCACCGCCGCGACCTACATCAACGCCGGCTGGCTGCGTGAACAGGTGTGCGTGCACATGTGCCCCTATTCACGCTTCCAGAGTGTGATGTTCGATGGCGACACGCTGGTGGTGTCCTACGATGCCGCCCGGGGTGAACAACGAGGCGCGCGGCGCAAAGACGCCAACCCAAAGGCCGAAGGCCTTGGCGACTGCATCGACTGCACGCTGTGCGTGCAGGTCTGCCCCACCGGTATCGACATCCGCGACGGCCTGCAACTCGACTGCCTGAGCTGCGGTGCCTGTATCGACGCCTGCGACAGCGTCATGGACAAGATGGGTTACGCCCGGGGTCTGGTTCGATATACCTCCGAACGTGCGCTTGAAGGCGGCCAGACCAGGCTGCTGCGACCGCGTCTGATCGGCTATGCCGGAGCGCTAGTGATTATGATCGGTGCCTTCGTCTGGGCGTTGGAAGCGCGACCGACGTTATCCCTGGATGTAACCAAGGACCGCACCCTCTACCGAGAAAATATCGAGGGCCAGATCGAAAACATGTACAGCTTGAAGGTGATCAATAAAACCCAGCAGCCGCACGACTATCTGATCACCCTGGGCGAAGGCCCTTACGAGCTGCACGGCCCGCATCAGATCAGCCTGGCCGCAGGCGAGATCGTCGATGTGCCGGTCAGCGTGGCGCTCGTTGACGACAATGTGAACGCGCACGAGAAGCTGCACTTCTCGGTCACTGACGCGAGCGACCCGGCACGCCAGGTAACCGCCCCGAGTACCTTCATTGCACCAAGGGTTCGATAGGATGGTGGCAGTGCGCACGCGCCCGCTCACGCTCACGCGGCTGGCTGATATTGTCCCTTGGTGAAGCAGAAGCAGATGAAGCGCTACGAGAAATTCGCTGACGAAATTGCCGAACTGATCCGCTCCGGCGTGCTGGCGCCGGGCGAAAAGGTGCCGTCCGTGCGCCATGCCAGTCGCACCTACGGCGTTAGTCCCTCCACCGTGTTCCAGGCGTACTACCTGCTGGAGGATCGCGGTTTGATCCAGGCCCGGGCGCGCTCGGGCTATTTTGTTCGCGAGCACGCCAGACGCCTGCTTCCCGAGCCTGAGATCAGCCCACGACTGAGCGAAACCACCGATGTTGACGTTAGCGAACTGGTGTTCTCGGTGCTCGCCTCGCTGCGCGATCCGGACACCGTTCCGTTCGGTTCCGCCTTCCCCAGTCCCGATCTGTTTCCCCTGCAACGTCTGGCACGCTCCATGGCGCAGACCGTGCGCGAGATGCCGGGGCGTGAAGTGATCGCCGAGATGACCACCGGCAACCCCGACCTGCGTCGACAGATCGCCCTGCGCTATATGATCAGCGGAGTCATGCTGCCGTTGGACGAACTGGTAATCACCACCGGCGCGATGGAAGCGTTGAACCTCTGCTTACAGGTGGTCACCGAACCGGGGGATCTGGTCGCCATCGAAGCGCCCGCGTTCTACGCCACCTTGCAGGTGCTGGAGCGGCTCAAACTTAAAGCTGTGGAAATCCCGGTTCATCCGCGTGACGGAATCGACCTGGGCACCCTGGAAAGCCGCCTGGGCAGCCTGCCAATCAAAGCCTGCTGGTTCATGAGCAGCCTGCAGAATCCGCTCGGTGCGAGCATGTGCGAGGCAAACAAAGAGAACCTCTATGCGTTGCTGCAGCGCCATCAGGTCCCGCTGATCGAAGACGACGTCTACGCCGAGCTGTACTTCAACCAGGAGCCGCCGAAACCAGTCAAGAGCCACGACCGTGACGGATGGGTAATGCATTGCGGGTCTTTTTCCAAAAGCCTGGCACCGGGTTACCGGATCGGCTGGGTCGCGGGCGGCCGCTATGCCGAACAGATCAGCCGCCTCAAGCTGATGACGACGATTTCTCCCTCCGTGCCGGCCCAAGCGGCTATCGCTGATTATCTGCAACATGGCGGCTACGACCGCCATTTACGTAAGCTGCGTCATGCACTGGAACGTCAGCAGGGCGAAATGCTTGCCTCCGCCGCGCGTCACTTCCCTGTCAGCACCCGGGTAACGCGGCCCAGCGGCGGCTACTTCCTCTGGTTCGAATTTCCCGAGCGGGTCGATTCGCTGCAATTGTTGCAACTGGCGCTCGCGCAGGGCATCAGCCTCGCTCCGGGACCAATCTTTTCAGCCACCCGGCGCTTTCGCAATTGCGCACGCCTGAACTACGGGCATCCTTGGGACGAGCGCAGCGAGAAAGCGATGGAGCTGCTCGGGCGGATCGTGAAGTCGTTCTAGCGCCCGGTTCGATAGCGGCGCTGCGTGACGCGAGCGCCCCTGTTCCGTAACCGGGAACTACACCTCAATCGTGCCCTGCAAATACAGGACCGCATGCCCGGCGACAAAAACCCGTTCGCCTTCGACCCGGCAGTGCAGCAAACCACTTCGGCTTGAGGCCTGCAGCGCCAGCAACTGCGTCTTGCCCAGTCGTTGGCTCCAGTACGGCGCCAGGCCGGCATGGATGGAGCCGGTGACCGGGTCCTCGTCGCCGCCATTGGCCGGCCAGAAATAGCGCGAGACGAAATCCTGCTGACGTCCCGGCGCGGTCGCCACGACATCCAGTGGCGCCAGTGACTTGAGCAGCGCGAGATCGGGTGATAGCTGTCGCACCTGATCTTCATCTTCGTACACGGCAAACCAGGCCTGGCTGCTTTTCAACACCGTCTGCGGCAAGGTGAGAAGCCCATTGAGCAGCTCGACCGGCGGGTTTTCGACGGGTTCCGGGGCACGGTTGGGAAAGCTCATCTCCAGCAAGCCGTCGTCCAACTGAGCGACGCTGATATCGCCTACTGCGGCCGCACGGAAGACCAGCGGAGCCGTCGCCAGCTTCTGCCCTAACAGGACGAAAGCACTGGCCAAGGTGGCGTGCCCGCAGAAATCGATTTCGGTGATCGGCGAGAACCAGCGAATGTGAAAAGCCCCATCTGGCTCACGCACCAGAAAGGCGGTTTCGGACAGGTTGTTCTCCACGGCAATGGCCTGCATCTGCGCGTCACTCAGCCATTGCTGAAGCGGCACAACCGCAGCGGAGTTGCCTTTGAACAGCTCATGGGTAAATGCATCGACCTGATAGATCGGCAGTTTCATCGTCGCCCCTCAATCCCATGCAAGGCCCCCGATTGGGCCCGCGAAAAGGATGAGTGTCGCCGAGCGCGGAGTGTTCGGCAAAGGCAACTGCGAGAAGAGATCAGAGCGGTCAGGTATCCCCGACCGCTCGAACCGCTATCGTCAGGACTTCTTAGTGCTCGCCGTCAGCGTCGGCTCCAGCGGCGCACCGACCGGCTGGCATTGCGTCTGCGCGCCGGGTTGCAGGTACGGTTGCAGGATCGGCGCCATGCCTTTGAGCACCTGCACCGGCAGCGCCGAGGTAAAGCGGAAGCTGTCCGCGCCGCGCCCCGGAACATAGGCGGTCAGCGTGCCGAAGTGGTTCGGCCCGAGATAGAACACGAAGGTTGCAGTGCGGTTCAGCGCCAGAGAGCTGATCAGCCGGCCGCCGGCACCAACGGTCTGGATCCGGTTGTCGCCCGTTCCGGTCTTGCCGCCGACACGCAGTGCTTCACCGTCAGCCTGCACAAAGCTGCCACGCAGGCGCCGCGCCGTGCCGCCCTCGACCACAGTTGCAAGCGCTTCGCGCAAGGCCGTCGCAACCTCACTCGGCAGCACCCGCACGCCCACATCCGGCTGGATGCCGAGGCGAGTCTCGTACGGCGTATCGCTGGCGAAATGCAGGCTGTCGATGCGCACGCTCGGCAGCCGCACACCGTCGTTGACGATGATGCCCATCAACTCGGCCAGCGCCGCCGGACGATCACCCGAACTGCCCAGCGCGGTGGCCAGCGAAGGCACCAGATGGTCGAACGGATAGCCAAGACGCTGCCAACGGCGATGGATATCGGTGAACGCCTCGACTTCCAGGATGATGCGGATGCGGCTGTCCCGTGCGCTCTTGTGGCGACTGCGGAACAGCCAGCCATACACTTCCTGGCGCTCGGCGCTACTGGCCGCGATCACTTCGGTAATACCCGCCTCGGGATGCTTGATCAGATAACCCAGCAGCCACAGATCCAGCGGGTGGACCCGGGCGATGTAGCCTTGATCCGGCAAGCTGTACGACCCCGGCGCATAGCGCTCGTACAGCGAGTCGAGCGCCTTGTCGGTGAGGTCCGCAGTCGGCAGACGGGCCTTGAGGAAGCGCTCGAACGCTGCGCGATCTGCCTCGGGCATTAGATAACGATGCACCGCAGCCAGCCTCGATGGCGTTGGCCGCATGCCGTCCAGCAGTGCTTCGATGCGTTCGACCGCGGTCTTGTCGCGGTACTTGCGCCAGAAGCGCTGGAGAAATACGGACCCTTCGCGATCGGCAAAGCGCTGCAGGTACTCTCGCCGCTCGGGATTGTCGTCACTTCTAAGCAGCTCTGCACCGTTGGAAGTCTGGTAGGTGCTGTAGCTCACCAGATCGCGCATCAACCGAACGAACGGCAGGTTGATCGACTCCTGGAGTGCTTCGCGCATGGTTGGCAGGCGGCCATCATCTTCACGGCGGAAGTTGCCGAACCGGTGCATGCCGGCGCCAGTGAAGAAGCGCTCGGTCGGGCTGGCCGAGTAGCGCCGTTCCAGCGCGGCATCAAGCATCGCCGGCAAATTGCGATCCTCATGCTGACTTAGATAAGCCAGGGCCCAGCGGGTCAGCGGATCCAGCGCCTCGGCCTTGCGCAAGGTGGCGACATCGCTCGTCGCGTAGCGCTCGTGCAGCTCGGCAATGACCTCGAGATAAGTCGTCAGTACCCGCAGCTTCGCGGTCGAGCCCAGCTCCAGCTTGCTGCCCTCGTTGATATCGAACGGCTGGTTGGTGTTATCGGTCTGCACCCGTACGCGAAAGCCCTGCTCGCCGCGCTCGAACAGCGTGAAGCTGTAACGCACGTCGCCGGTACGCTCAGGAGACAACATGCGCTCGCCGAACAAACCCGCCTCGCCCGCGAACGCCGGATCGGCCAGTCGATGCAGGTAGTTGCTGATCTGTCCCTGCAGTTCACCGTGCAGCGGCGTGGTCGCGGCCAGATCGAGACGATCGAGCTCATATAACGAAACACCCAGCAGGTTGCTGAGGCGCATCCGAGCCGCCGTGATGCCTTTGCTGGAAGGCACCTCTCGGATACCCGGCTCGAGACGCAGGTCCCGGAACACAACCTTCTGCTGCAAGGCGGCATTACGCAGCCGTGTATTGATGACGCCGCCGTTCGCCAGTAGGCGGATATGACTGTCGGTGAGTTCAGCCATGGCGTCGCGCCCTGCCCCGAGGTAATACGACGGGCGCCGCTGAGCGATCAGCAGCGAGAGCACCTGACGCAGCGCCAGCCCCTGCGTTTCATAGCTGACGCCCGCGTTACGGCGAGCATCGAGTACCCGGTTGACCTCGGCAAAATCGGCGCCGTACCAGAGGCGCAGGCCGTCGGCGATGCCGTGCACCTCGCCGTGACCGTAGGCGGCCGAGAGCGGCACGCTGTTGAGGTAGTCACGCACGATGCGCTGCCGGGTGACCATGGTCTGCTGGCCTTCGCGGTAGGTACGGACGCTGGCAGAAATCATCTGCCGAATCTTTTCCTCAGCGTTGCCCGTGCGCCCTTCCGGCGAATGCCGGTATTTCTCGACCTGCGTTGCCAAGGTACTGCCGCCAGCCGCCTGGACCGGCAGGCCGAGCTTCTTCTCGACCTGGCTGACCGCCGCCATGGTGAAACGTGGCCAATCCACCGCGGGGTTGGCTCGTGGGCGGCCGGCGTCGAGCAGTCCGCGATCCTCGATGAACAGCAGGCTCATCGCGATGACCGGCGGTACGTCATCGAAGGTCTCGTAGTATTGGTGCGGATAACTGTTGGCATACAGGGGCTCGCCTCGACAATCGTCGATGGTCAGTCCTGCCTGGGATTTCTCCGGATAGGGTACGAAGAAGCCGCGGTTGACGTAGCGCAGCAACGCGGGCGAAAAACTCACCTGCTGCTGCACACTGAACCCCCGTTGGGTCAGCCGTTCCAGGAACGTCGGCATGGCCGCATAGCCCAGACGGCGGTCGAATGGTCCCGCCTCGGGAAACTTGATACTGCGGCTCGCACCGGGCTCGAGCTGGTAGTCCAGATTCTCTGCGTAACGGTTAAGCCACAGCGCCTGCAGTTTCGAGGTGTGCATCTCATGCCAGGCGGCATAACCGCCCCCGGCAAGCAATGAAACGCCCAGGAACACACCCATGCGGCGCGCCAGACGGCTGCCGTGCGGACGTGTTCGCCCAGGCTTGTCAGCAGATGGCGCGCGCTTGCTGCCGTCTGCTCGAGATGTGTCGTTTCGCCATACTGCGCCCATCGTTTCCGGCCTGGCTTCTGATAGAAAAATACAGGCTTAAGCTTAGCTGTCGAGGCATCGCTCGACGTGCTCGAACAGACGAACGGAAGGGCTCAAAACGGCGGTATGCGAACGAATTTCAGGGCTAATTCAATGGCGCAATCACTCGACCCAACGGGGATAGAAACCGAGGCGAGCCTGCAGCCGGACATCCTGCAATCGGTAGACCTCGGCGGGCAGCGCCTCCGCGCGGCTTTCGGTGCTCAAGGCATCTCCTCGAAAGAAGAAACGTCGACCATCATCGAGCGTAAGAAACAGGCCCAAGGCACCATGACCGGCCAGCTTCACCAGGACTAGCCGTTCGTCGCCAAACAGATCGAGACTCTCCCCAAACCCGTAAACAGCGCGGCGTTCCAGGCGAAGTGGCTGCCACCTGACCCCGTGAGAAAACTGCCCCGGTATTACCGCAGGCGGCGTGGCGCTTTGCGCATAGCGAATGCTCTCCGGACTTGCGAGCACCGGCAGTTCGGCAAAATCCACCAGGCCAGAGGCATGATTCCAGCGCGCGCAGCCCAGCACCACCCGGTCAATGGCGAAGCCATCCTCGTCGAGCTGGTCTCGCGCCGGCTGCACTGCGCTGTAGCGTTTCGCGCGCCAGGGGATTACACCGTTCAGCTGAGCGTCGATTTGCCGTCCGAGACCCGTACCGAACAACAGGCGGCTACCCCTGTGTTCGATCAGCACGGCGACATGATTGAACTCGGCTGACGGCAGCCAACCACCGTCACGCCAGGCATATTCACCGCTGGAAATAGTCCGCCCGGTTTGGACGAGGCTGAAGCGCAACTCCGCTGCCGATAAAGCGCCGGAGAAAAGTATCAACAACACAGCCAGACTCTTCAGGATACGCATGGCTCAAACTCCCGTTCCAGGCAGAAACGGCGAACTGTCATGCCCAGCAAATGCCAGCGGCAGACGTGAGCGCCGCAGTGTCCAGTGACCGGGCTCCAGCGCGAGCAGGCGTTCGGCGCCAGGCAGAGCCGAAACACCCAGCGCTGCGTACTGCTCGGGCCAGACTACTTCTGCCCGGGCCTGTAGCTGGAGCAGATCGCCAGTGGCGAAATCGATGAACAGCAGACCGCAGCGGGGTTCACGGACCAGATTACCAAGCGTGTTGAACAGCCGGTTTCCGCTGTAATCCGGCATCCAGAGTCGGCCGTCCCGACCGAGCTCGACGAAGCCCTGCGGCCCGCCACGGTGTGAGACGTCTGCACCGCCGCCCTCCGGGTCCCGGCTGTGGCTGGCGATGAACAGGGTGTCCGCCTGCCTGACCAGTCCCAGCCATTCGTTGGCCAATCCATGCCCCTCGAGCGTCTGCCCCGGCTGGCGCGGAGCCGTATGCCACTGTCGCGCCTGGATGTACTTCGGGCAATTGCCGAATGCCTGCGCCACGGCCACGCAGAAGCCTTGCGCATCGCGTTGGAGGATTCGTCCGTTCAACCGGTTTCGACGGCGCGTCGGCCACTCCAATCCCAACAAGCCAACGGGGCTGTGCGGTTGCAGCAACGGTGCAATCGGATCATCCGCTTGCATGCTGGCCTCGACACACAGCAAGCCCGGGTGCGGCGACCAGGCAAACCCGGGTTTGCCACAGAGCACCGAAGCATAGGGTTGCCCTTCGCTGTCTGATGCAGCGACCAGTAATGCTGGCAGCTGTGCGAAGAACTCCCGGTGCTGTTCCGGCATGACCGAGTGAATCATTCGACTGCCGATCTGCTCGGCTTTTTCGCGCACGCCGACACGGCTCTGTACCCATTGTTCGCCGGCATGGAAAGGACTGGCCATGGCGCTTGCCTCCTTACTCCAGACCGGGCATGCCGACGTAACCCGGCAACTGGCGAATACGAGAGCACCACGCCCTAACTGCGGCAAACGGTGCGAGATCGAGACCGCCCTCCCCGGCCAGCGCCGCATAGGGGTATATCGCGATGTCGGCGATGCTCGGGCCGGCCGTTTCAGCGAGCCAAGCGTGCTGCGCAAGCTGTTGTTCAAGCAGGCTGATGGCGGCCACGGCACGGTTTGCGGCTAATGCTTCGTCGATTGGCCTGGCGAACAGACGCCCCGCACGGGCAGTGGCTGGGCCATGGTGCATCTCGTTGGCCGCGAAGCTCAGCCAGCCGACGATGCGCGCCTGAGCCAACGCATCCTGCGGGAACCAGGCTTCATCGGAATAGCGCCGCGCCAGATAAACAAGGATGGCCTGAGAGTCGATCACTCGGAGCTCGCCGTCCTCAAGTACCGGCACCTGCCCGCGTGGGTTGGTCGCCAGGAACGCTGACTGCCGGTGCTCACCCTTGAGCACATCCACCGGCACCCGTTCAGCCGTTTGGCCGATCAAACCAAGAAACAGGCGAACCTTGTAGCAATTGCCGGACAGGGTCATGTCGTAGAGTTTCATCGTGTCGCTCCTTGAGGATGGGCCGGAATCAGGCACGACTGGATAATAGACAGACCTGTCTGTACACTTCAAGCGCAATGTATCGATCAGCCGACAATTGGAGGGAACAGTTTCGCTCCCGCATAATGGCCGGCCGAGGAGACCTACATGGCAACCAACAAGCGCGACCTGCTGCTCGCCACCGCGGAGCGGCTGTTCTACACAGAGGGCTACCACGCCACCGGCATCGACCGAATTCTCAGCGAATCGGGCGTGGCCAAGATGACCCTGTATAAGCACTTCAAGTCGAAGGACGAACTGATCCTGGCGGTGCTGGAAGCACGCCAGCTGCCGATGCTCGAGCGTTTGCGAGAGGCGCGCAGCGCGTTGCCGCCGCGCAAGGCGCTGCTGAGCGTTTTCGATGGACTGAACAACATGATTCACAGCCCAACCGCGTTCTGTGGCTGTCTGTTCATCAACGCAGCGGCCGAATATCTGGATCGAGAACACCCGATCCATCAGCGCGCAGCGGGATACAAGGCGCAATTTCAGCACCATCTGCGCGAGCTGCTGGAAGCACTCGATGCACCGCTGCCTCAGCAGCTTGCACGCCAGTTGCAATTTCTTATCGAAGGCGCACTGAGCATGGCGCACATCGAAGGCCCGGATGACCAGGCGCTGCTGGCCAAGGCCTCAGCGGAGCAGCTGCTGCAGGCCGCCGGCGTCTAAGCGGACGCCGACTCCCATTCAGGACTCAGCTTTGAGGCGCTTCCTTGACCCGGAACCAGGCGGCGTAAAGCGCTGGCAAAAACAGCAATGTCAGCGCAGTCGCGACGATCAACCCGCCCATGATCGCCACCGCCATCGGTCCGAAGAACACACTGCGTGACAGCGGTATCATCGCCAACACCGACGCCAGCGCTGTCAGCACGATGGGCCGGAAGCGCCGAACCGTGGCATCGATGATGGCATTGAAACGATCCTGCCCCGCGCCAATGTCCTGCTCGATCTGATCCACCAGAATCACCGAGTTGCGCATGATCATGCCGGACAGCGCGATAGTGCCGAGCATCGCTACGAAACCGAACGGCTTGCCGAACAGCAGTAGGAACAGTGCTACGCCAATCAGCCCCAGCGGTGCGGTCAGGAACACCATCGCCGAACGTGAGAAGCTTTTCAGCTGCAGCATCAGCAGGCTCACCACAACGATGATGAACAGCGGCATTCCGGCATTCACCGAGGCCTGGCCGCGACTGGAGTCCTCGACAGTTCCGCCGACTTCCAGCAGGTAACCGCTGGGCAGCGCCTCGCGTACCTCATTCAGGGTCGGCTCGATCTGTTGCACCAGCGAGGCCGGCTGCTGATCGCCATAGATGTCGGCACGCACCGTTACCGTCGGCATCCGATTGCGATGCCAGATCACGCCCTCTTCGAAGCCGTATTCCAGGGTTGCGACCTGCGACAAAGGCACACTGCGGCCGCTGGCCGTGGGAATCGCCAGGCTGGGCAACATGGACAGTGTTTCGCGTTCGCGTGCGGTACCACGGATCAGGATCTCGATCAGCTCGTTATCTTCCCGGAACTGGCTCGCCGTGGTGCCGGTGAAGGTGCGCTTGAGGAAGTTCGATAGTTCAACCGTACTGACACCCAGCGCACGGGCACGATCCTGGTCCACGTTCAGCCAGACCACCTTGCTCGGCTCCTGCCAGTCGAGATGGACGTTAGCCACATAGGGGTTCTCGCGCACCTTGGCCGCGACCTGACGTGCCAGCTTGCGCACCACATCGATATGCTCACCAGTGACCCGGAACTGCACCGGATAGCCCACGGGCGGACCGTTTTCCAGACGACTGACGCGACCGCGCAAGGTCGGGAAATCTTCCCGCAAGCGCTCGATCAGCCAGCTACGTAACGCCTCGCGCTGCTCGATACTGTCAGCCAATACCACGATCTGAGCGAAGCTGGTGGCCGGCAGCTGCTGATCCAGCGGCAGGTAAAAACGCGGCGACCCGCTACCGACATAGGCCACATAATTGTCGATACCGGCGCGGTCCTTGAGCATCTCCTCAAGGCGATGGACCTCTGCTTCGGTGGCCTTGAGGGACGCACCTTCAGCGAGCTTCAGATCGACCATCAGCTCCAGACGACCGGAGGCGGGAAAGAACTGTTGCGGCACGATACGAAACAATCCGATCGCGCCGACGAACGCCAACAAGGTCAGGATGATGACCGTCTTGCGCCGCTGCACACACCAATGGATCACGCGCCGCACGCGCTGGTAAAACGGCGTCGAATACGGGTCGTGTCCCTGCTCGCTGCCGCCATGCTTTTGCGCATGACGCTTGGCCAGATCGGGCAGCAGCTTCTCGCCCAACAAGGGCACGAACACTACTGCGGCGATCCAGGAGGCGATCAGGGCGATGGTCACCACCTGGAAGATCGAGCGCGTGTATTCGCCCGTACTGGACTGCGCGGTGGCGATCGGTAGAAAGCCCGCTGCGGTGATCAGCGTACCGGTGAGCATCGGAAAGGCCGTGCTGGTCCAGGCGTAACTCGCAGCCTTGAGCCGGTCGAAGCCCTGCTCCATTTTGATCGCCATCATTTCCACTGCGATGATCGCGTCGTCCACCATGAGCCCCAACGCCAACACCAGCGCACCCAGGGAAATCTTGTGCAGACCGATGTCCAGGTAATGCATGGCCGCGAAGGTCATGGCCAATACGAGCGGGATCGACAGCGCGACCACCAGCCCCGTACGGACACCCAGCGAGAAGAAGCTCACCAGCAGCACGATTACCAGGGCCTCGATCAGCACCTGGACGAACTCGCCCACACCTGTCTTCACGGCCGCCGGCTGGTCCGAGACCTTGCGCAACTGCATGCCCGCCGGCAATTCCTGCTGCAGTCGTGCAAACGCTTCTTGCAGCGCCTCGCCGAGCACGAGGATGTCGCCTCCGGGTTTCATCGACACCGCCAGGCCGATCGCCGGTTCGCCCATGTAGCGCATGCGTGGCGCGGGCGGATCGTTGAAACCGCGATAGACCTCGGCGACATCACCGATGCGGAAGGTGCTGCCGGCCACTCGGATGGGGAAGTCGCGAATTTCCTTTACCGTCTCGAAGCTACCGGTAACGCGTAATTGAACACGGTCACTGGGTGTCTCGACGAACCCCGCCGACATGACGGTGTTCTGCGCTTCGAGCGCCTGTTTGACTGCCTCCAGCGGCACGCCGAGATTGGCCAGCTTGACGTTGGAAAGCTCAATCCAGATCTTCTCGTCCTGTAGACCGATCAGCTCGACCTTGCCGACGTTTGCGACACGCTGCAGCTGTAACTGGATGCGATCGGCGTAATCCTTGAGCACGGCGTAATCAAAGCCTTCGCCGGTCAACGCGTAGATGTTGCCGAACGTGGTGCCGAATTCATCATTGAAGAATGGGCCCTGCACACCGGCGGGCAAGGTGTGGCGGATGTCGCCGACTTTCTTGCGGATCTGATACCAGAGGTCAGGGATCTGCTCGGAGTGCATCGAATCGCGCGCCATGAACGTCACGTTGGATTCGCCCGGCCGTGAGAAGGACACGATGCGCTCGTACTCCCCCGTTTCCATCAGCTTCTTTTCGATGCGCTCGGTGACCTGCTGCGAGACTTCTTCGGCGGTCGCGCCGGGCCACTGGGTCTGAATTACCATCGCCTTGAAGGTAAAGGGCGGGTCTTCGCTCTGACCGAGCTTGCTGTAAGAGAGCGCCCCGACCACGGCCATCAACAGCATCAGATAGACAACGATCTGCCGATTACCCAGCGCCCAGGCGGAAAGATTGAAGCGCATCGTGATTACTCCTGCGCTGCCAGCACGACCGGACGGTTATCACGATCGACCGCCCTCACCGCCTGGTTCTCGTGGAGCATCTGCACACCCGCCAACACAATCCAATCGTCGGCCTGCAAGCCTTTGAGAATCGGCACCGAGGATTCACCGAAGGCCCCCGTTTGTACGACGACGCGCTCAAGTGTGGCGTCCTCCCTGACTCGCCAGACGTAAGCGTTGCCCTGCTCGGCCGTGACCGCCGAAAGCGGCACGGCCAACGGCACCTCGCCGTTGCTGCGGATCGACACCAGTGCGCTCTGGCCAAGTTCGGCAGGCACCTCGGCATCATCGAAGGCAACGCGCGCCGAGTAGGTCCGGGACTGCGCGTCGGCAGCTGGTGATAGCTCGCGGATGTGGCCGGCATACGTCTTGCCCGGCTGCGACCAGATTTCCACCGACACCGGTTGGCCGACCGAGTAGCGTTCCAGCGCCTGTTCCGGCAGGTTGATGGCCACCTCGCGTTCGCCATCGGCAGCCAGGACAAACGCTGTCTGACCAGCGCCAACCACCTGCCCCACCTCAACCCGACGCTGAGCAACCACGCCTTCGTGCGTCGCTCGCAGGATGGCGTAGCCGACCTGGTTGTTGGCCACGTCGAATTCCGCACGGGCTTGTTGCAGCCGTGCCTGCGCGGAGCGATAGGCGTTTTCAGAAGAGTCGAATTGCGAGCGACTGACCAGCTGGCGATCCATCAAGGTCTTGTAGCGCTCATGCTCGGCGCGGGCGACCCGCAAGTTGGCTTCCGCCGCCGCCACCTGAGCGCGCATACCCTCGAGTTGCAGCCGCACATCCTGCGGATCGAGCTTGGCCAATGGTTGATCCTTGCTCACCCGCTCGCCGGCTTCGACCATCCGCTCCGTGACCTTGCCTGCAATGCGAAACGCCAGTTCGGGTTCGTAGCGCGCATGCACCTCGCCCGGATAGCTTTCAAAGGCCTCACTGGCAGGCTGTGGCTGAACCACCATCACCGGCCGCGTCGAGAGTTGCTCAGGCTCGTCATTACCGCAACCGGCAAGCAAAACGAAACCAAAAACACCGAGGAAGGGCAAGGCATGTCGGAACACGTCGAATCTCTCTCTGTCGCGAGGCGGGTTCTAATACTTATACTGCGCGGTATAGTAAAAATACCGAACTCACCAGTCTAGTATTAAAAACGCCCATGACCGAAAGCTCACCCGTACCGTCTGGCCCAGGCCGTCCGAAGGACCCCGCCAAGCGCGAAGCGATCCTGGCGGCTGCCCAAACTCTGTTCCTCGGCAATGGCTATGAAGGCAGCAGCATGGACGCCATCGCCGCCGAAGCCGGCGTATCGAAGCTCACGCTGTACAGTCATTTCAAAGACAAGGAGGCGCTGTTCGGCGCTGCGGTAAAGGCAACCTGCGAGACGCGTCTGCCGCGCCGGCTGTTCGTGCTGGAGGATGGCCGTGAGTTCCGTTCGGTCCTGCTGGATATTGCCCAGGCTTTTCACGAGCTGGTCATCAGCCCCGAATCCATCGGCCTGCACCGACTGATGGTGGCAATGGCGGCCCAGAACCCGACGCTGTCGCGGATGTTCTTCGATGCAGGCCCACAGAAGCTGTTGCTCGATCTGGAGCAGCTGCTCGACCAGGCGCACCGGTGCCAGTTGCTGGATGTGCCCGAGCCGATGCGCGCCGCGGAACATTTCTGTTCGTTGATTAAAGGCGCCGCTCATTTTCGTCTGCTGATCGGCTATGCCGAGCGACTGGACGCCAAAGATGGGAAGCGGCATGTCGAGGATTGCGTCGCCCTGTTCATGCGCGCCTATGCCCGCGAGACCGACACGGTCGATTGAATGGGCAGCTAAGGGTTCCCACTGCGGCAATCAACCCGAATCACCAAAAGCCGGCCGCATCGTGCGGCCGGCATCCTCAAGTCAGTCGTGGCTCAACGCACCGATGCGGTGGATCGACAGGTCGGCACCGTTGAATTCTTCTTCCTGGCTCAGGCGAATGCCAACAGTGGATCTGAGCACGCCGTAGACCAGGAAGCCGCCCACGAGCGCGACCAGCACACCCAGGCCCGAGCCTATCACTTGACTGATAAGGCTGATGCCGCCCAGCCCCCCAAGGGCATGCTGACCAAAGATCCCGCAAGCCAGCCCGCCCCAAACGCCGCAGAGGCCATGCAATGGCCAGACGCCGAGCACATCGTCGATCTTCCATTTGGCCTGGGCCGCGGTGAATGCCCAGACGAACAAGGCACCCGCTACCACGCCCGTTGCCAAAGCACCGATGGGATGCATCAGGTCTGAGCCTGCGCAGACCGCTACCAGCCCAGCCAACGGCCCGTTGTGGAGAAAGCCTGGGTCGTTGCGGCCAACCGCCCATGCGGCCGCTGTTCCGCCAACCATGGCCATCAGCGAGTTGATCGCCACCAGCCCGCTGACCCCTTGAAGAGTCTGGGCACTCATCACGTTGAAGCCGAACCAGCCCACGATGAGGATCCATGATCCCAGTGCCAGGAAAGGTATGTTCGACGGGGCGAAGGCCACCAGACGGCCATCGCGGTATCGACCGTTGCGTCGACCGAGCAGAATCACCGCGCCGAAAGCGAGCCAACCTCCCATACCGTGCACCACTACCGAGCCGGCGAAATCATGGAACGGGGCACCAAACTGCGCTTCCAGCCAGGCCTGAACGCCGAAATTGCCGTTCCACATCATGCCTTCGAAGAACGGGTAGACGAACGCAACGATCAGCAAGGTAGCGCACAGTTGCGGCCCGAATTTGGCGCGCTCGGCAATGCCGCCGGAAATGATCGCAGGTATCGCTGCAGCGAACGTCAGCAAGAAGAAGAACTTGACCAGTGAATAGCCGTTTTCGGCGATAAGCTGATCCGCTGGCTGCAGAAAGGTCACGCCGTATGCGACCCAATAGCCGATAAAAAAATACGCCAATGTCGAGACGGCAAAATCGGCGATGATTTTTGACAGGGCATTGACCTGATTTTTCAGGCGTACGGTCCCGACCTCGAGAAAGGCGAAACCGGCATGCATCGCCAGGACCATCACAGCGCCCATCAGGATGAACAGGGTATTGGCACCGTGAATCAGGACTTCTACCGCACTGCTTGGGTTATCCATCTACTACGTCCTATGGAAAGCGCACCAAAACAGCAATCCGCACCAATCAAACGCACCAACTTGCATCACGATTGGTTGAAGGCTTGCCGTCAACTGTTGCGGCGGACTTTCGAGACGGCCGTCTCTCGAAAACCGAAGCGTTATTTTTCAGACACTTACGGTTAATTCCGCCTGATTTCGCAGTCGATCGTTGCGCCATTACGGGGCTACGCTCGATCCGCACGCACCAGACAAATGCAAGCGCTATACCAACGAAACGGCAGCGCGAGCAATTTTGGCGCATCGGAGGTGGGCTACAGGCAAAGCGGACGATGATGCCTGCCAGAACAGCAGGCATAGACGGACGTTATAAAGCTGAGAGCGTGCGGTATTCGTCCTGCGCCAGCTGGTCGGTCATTCCGCTGACGAAGTCCTGCAACATCCGGCAGCGGTAGTAGAACTCCCACAATGGCTGCTCTTCACTGCCTTCAGGGTGCGCTTTCAGCGACTCGTGGTAGGCCTTAATCAGTTGGCTGGGCAGGCGCCGGGCAAGCATTTGCAGGTGCGGCTCGCTGCGACAACGGCCTTCCGTCAATGCCTGGAAGGTCTCTGGTGCGACGGCCAACAGCGGCGAATAGGCATCCAGCAGCCCTTGCAGAATCCGGTAGCCCTGCAGTTGCAAGGTTTCGACTTCTCGGTGACAGAACACCCGGTCCATCGCGACATCCTTGAAGGTCTGCACGATGGCGTTGGCAAGACTTGCGTCCTCCAGCAGTGCACGATCGAGCGTGCCGTCGTAAACCGCCTCGATATGCTCGATGAACTGCTGGGCGGCGTGTTGCACCAGCGGGTGTACCAGATTCACACGCAGCCAGATGAAAAATTCGCCCACCTTGTTGATCGGTTCCTTTGCAGCACGCGCCTGGGCGTACTCGACCATGCTGCGAAAACTGCGGCCGGTGCTCGCAATCGCCTCGTCGGGCGAGCCGTGCTCGGTGAATTTGGCGATTAGCAGCTGAGATAGCTGCTCGATGGTGAAGATGCCCTTCTCTACCGAGTCTTCAATGTCCGCAAGGCAATAGGCGATGTCATCGGCTGCCTCCATGATGTACGCGACTGGGTGCCGCGTGCCTGGCTGCAATCCCAGCGCAGCCTGCAGCTCCGCAACGAAAGGTTCCTCCGACAGGTAGAAGCCTGGCTTCTTCAACAGATAGGCACCAGGTGTCCCCTTGGCCGGCTTAGGCGCGTAAGCGGCGCGCACGTATTTGAGCAGGCCAGCCGTCTGTGTGTAGGTCAGATTGAGCCGCAGCAGGCTCACCACCAGCCGGATCGCTTGTGCATTGCCTTCGAACTGCTCGAGATCGATCAGCATGCGGCTGCGCAATGCGTTGTTGCCCTGCTCGTCCG
The DNA here is from genome assembly GCF_050272435.1 of Pseudomonas sp. NPDC047961. Lineage (NCBI taxonomy): Bacteria > Pseudomonadati > Pseudomonadota > Gammaproteobacteria > Pseudomonadales > Pseudomonadaceae > Pseudomonas > Pseudomonas sp. NPDC047961. The sequence continues at coordinate 504,769 of NZ_JBNNMD010000001.1, forward strand.
GCACCGCCGCGTCGAACAGCTTTTCCAGGTGCCGCTTAAACCACTCGCCAATGGCGAACTCGCCAAAGTGCCCGAACGGTGGATTGCCGATGTCGTGCATCAGACACGTCATTTCCACCAGGCTTTCCAGCGCGCCTTCCAGCCCATCCAGGCCGTAATGCGCTGCTCGCTCACCAAGCTGCTTGTACAAGGTGCGCACGATGAAACGGCCGGTCTGCTGGACCTCAAGGGAATGCGTCAGACGACTGCGCACCGCCGCATTGCGCTCCAGCGGAAAGACTTGAGTCTTCTGCTGCAGCCGGCGCACCGCAGCGGAGTTGATGATACGGCCGCGATCGCTTTCAAACTGATCAATGATCAGTGACAGCTCACCCTCTGAGGCTTTGAGACCCGATTCGACGCGTCCATAAGGTCGCTGGCGGGAAATCTTGTCCTTGAAGTTGACGGACCGCGGCATGATTCGAACTCGATTGACGACAGAACCGCGAGCCTAGCGCGGCTCGGAAGCTTTACCAAGCAATCGGGCGACAACGGGGCTCGTCGTTTAGAATCGCCCGCTCAGCTAAAGGAGCAGACATGAGCCGGTCGGAGTTTCATCAGCAACATGCCGAGCGGGCAACAGCCGAAGCGCGACGACTATTGGAACACCGAGAGATTTTGGGTCCGCGCTGGCTGGCCTGGGTCGCCACCGAGCTGTATCAGCTGAAGCCGCCGGAGTTTGCCGCCATGGTGCGCCGAGAGCTGGCCCGACTCAACGAAGCTTGAAAAGCCCTTGCCCTTTTTCATCCAATCAGAGCACCGTCATGCAATGGCCGGTTGAAGGCCCCTTTCTACGCGACCAACTGCTGCGGTTGCCGGGCACCGAGAAGCTTTCGGGCATAGACAAGCAACGAGCCACGAATGACGTCTGGCTCGATCTCAACGGGCTGCAAGGTGACCGTGTCGCCGATCACCGTTTCCATGGCGGGCCGGATCGCAGCCTTTGCCATTACCCGGCCGATCACTACCGACACTGGTGCAGGCTGTACCCGCACCTGCAAGCGATCGGCCCAGCCGCGTTTGGCGAGAATCTTTCAACGTTGGACCTGGATGAACGACAGGTCTGCATCGGGGATCGCTTTCGCTGGGGTGACGCCCTGATCGAGGTCAGTCAGCCCCGCTCGCCTTGCAGCAACCTCGACCGACGACATGACGCCCGAGGCCTAGCCCGGCAACTGGCCAAAAGCGGCAGAACCGGATGGCTGTACCGAACCCTGGAACCCGGCGCTGTTCGCCCTGGCGCTGATCTGCATTTGATTGATAGGCCGTGCCCGACCGCCAGCGTCTTGCGCGTCTGGCGCAGATCCATGAATGAGGACATCAGCGATACCGAACTCACCTGGCTGGCCGGTCTGTCGCCGCTTGCAAGCGAATACCGCACACGCTTTCGTCAACGCCTGGACAGTCGACGCAGGCAACAGGATCAGGGTGCGTTGTTCTGATGACGGCAAGCGGCGTCGTGCCGCTGTTCAGACGCAACGCTGACCGCGACAATGCCTTCCATCGAGCGACCCCAAAAGTAAGGTCGCCAAGCACATCAAACGCCTGCCCTGCGTGTAAACCACCCGAATCGATACCGAGGTTTACATGAGCATCACATCCGCCGACATCTGCCAGGCCGCCGACTGCCTGCAAGGTTTTGTGGGTTTCAACGGCAAAAGCGGCAAGCACATCGTCCGGTTCAGCGAAGACTCGTTCGGCATGGATGTCGCCGATACCAGCATCACACCGGCGAGCGAATTCATCTGGCAGACCGTCGACAACGAGTTGATGACCCTCAAGCGTGAGCTGATTCAGTTGCTGCTCGACCAAAACATCAATGATCGGTTGGCCGTCACAGAGCCGTTACTGGCGTATATGCGCAGGCGGGATTTACCCGAGATCCAGGCGCAACGTGTCAGGCAATGATGTACAGCCACTAACGACCGAAAACGCAGTCAAGTCATCAGACAACCGCCTCAAGTATTGACAGATTAAGCCGATGTCATTGTACGACCCATCGTCATCGGCACTGCCAGCCTGAGGAACAACAATGAAAAATCTCAAAGTCAGCTACAAGCTGGCGCTGGGCTTCGCTGCGGTATTGCTGCTTACCATCTGCGTTGCCGCTATCGGCGTGCTCAGCATGGACGCCCTGATTTCACGAAGCGATAAAGCGCAGACCGCTGAAAACCTGCTCAACGAAGCCAATCAGATCCGCTATGCGCAGGTGCGCTTCGAAGAGCGTGGCGACCAGAAGTACGTCGCTCAGGTCACCGACTCGGTGGCTAAAATCGCCCAGCTTGTAGAGCAGAAAAAGGCCAGCTTTTCGGAGCCGCAGGACCGCGAGTATCTGCAAGCCATCGTCAACCAGGCTCGGGACTATCAGGCAGCATTTGAGAAGCTCGTCGCGCTGCATGCACTGAAAAAGCAGACGCGTGCCAACTGGGTCGATGCAGGCAACACCACCGACAAGCTGATTGCCAATCTGGAACAACGCTGGAACGGCGTCCAGGGCAATCCGGTCCTGCACCCGACCAGCGACATCGCCAACATTGCCCTGATGACCACCGAGCTTTCCAAGCAGAACCGCCTGCTGCGCTTCACCGTGCGCGGTTATCTGATGGAAGAATCCGAAGCCGCACTGCAGAACCTGAGCCAGCAATTCGAGGCGTTGAACGCGGCCATTTCACCGCTGGAAGAAGAGCTGATCGGCCCTCAAGCCGAAAGCCTGAAAACGCTCAAGGCCAGCGCTACCGAATATGTCGATTTGGTAAAGAAGCTGCCGCCCATCGTAGCCAGCCAACAACAGGCGCGTCAGGACATGGAGGCCATTTTTGCCAAGCTCTACGACCAGGCCCGCAGCATCATCTCCAGCCAGACGGAGAAAAGCGCCAATGATGCCCAGACGAAGAAGATTCAGGTCATCGGCATCACCTTGGCGGCGGTTGTCCTGGGCGTCCTGATCGGCTGGCTGATCGTCCGTCAGATTACGCAGCCACTCAACCAGGCAGTGCAGATCGCCGAGCGCATCGGCGCTGGCGACATGACCGGTCAGGCTCCGGAGCCGCGCCACGACGAGTTCGGCCAATTGCTTCAGGCACTGGGCAAGACGCGCGGTAACCTGCAAACGCTGATCGGGCATATCGGCGGCATCACCACGCAGCTGGCCACTGCCTCGGAGGAATTATCTGCGGTGACCGAGCAGACCAGTGCCGGCGTCAGCAGCCAGCGCCAGGAAACCGATCAGGTCGCCACGGCCATGCATGAGATGACCGCGACGGTGCAAGAGGTCGCGCGCAATGCCGAAGAGGCGTCAAGCGCAGCCCAACGCGCCGATCAACAGGCCGCCAAAGGCAATACCGTGGTCCAGCGCGCCTTGTCGCAGATCGATCGGCTCTCCAGCGAAGTCACGCTTTCGGCTGAGGCCATGACCCAGCTAAACCAGGAAACCGACGGCATCAGCACCGTGCTGACCGTGATCAACGGCATTGCCGAGCAGACCAACCTTCTTGCGCTGAACGCCGCCATTGAGGCTGCTCGGGCGGGTGAAGCCGGTCGCGGTTTCGCAGTGGTGGCTGATGAGGTACGGGGGCTTGCCCAACGCACGCAGCAATCCACCGCGCAGATCGAAGCCCTGATCGCCAACCTGCAGAAAGGCGCCCGCACGGCGTCCGGAATGATGGACAGCAGCAGCACCCTGGCCCGCGATACCGTCACCCTCGCTCGAGAAGTGGGCACGGAGCTGCAAGCCATTACCGAAACTGTCTCGGTCATTCAGGCGATGAACCAGCAGATCGCCACCGCCGCCGAACAGCAGAGTTCGGTTGCCGAAGAAATCAATCGCAGCGTGCTCAGCGTGCGCGACGTGGCCGACCAATCCGCCGAAGCGGCTCGGGAGACGGCCATCTCAACTGCCCGCCTCGCCCAGCTGGGCGGTGAGCTGCAGACGCTGATCGGGCGGTTCAAGATCTGATCTTTCGCTCACAAGGGTTGGTTAGCCACGGCTGCTAGATGTCGCTATCCATTCCTGCATGGCAGGCGTAGGCTCTGTAAGACTATTTCGATCTTCACGCTCACGCCGAGGTGCATTGGCCACAGAGCAGACGCACGCAAGGATGCATCACTAAGCCACCCATCAGCGAGGCGACATCATGAGCAAAGGTATGGATACAAAGAAGAATGCGAAAAAGAAACCCCTCAAGACTGCGCAGGAAAAGCGCGCGGCCAAACGGGATAAAGCCAGCGGACCCGCACCTTTATTGGGCAGTCACGCTGCCCGCTAGATCACAACGCTGGTAGAGCGCCCCGCCCGGACACCGTCGCGGGGCGTTTTGCTGTCAGGCCGCTGGACTGCCGAAAGCCGTGCGCAGTCGGCCAACCACCCATCCCCCGCCTACGTTGATCACCAGACCCAGCATTACCAGCAGCGCGCCAACCGCCTGGAGCAGGCCCAGGTGCTCGTCCAGCAGTACCGCGGCAGAGGTCAGCCCAACGACGGGTACGAGCAGCGAGAACGGCGCAACGGTATTGGCAGGATAGCGCGACAACAGACGACTCCAGAGTCCGTAGCCAAGAATGGTCGCGCCGAACGCTAAGTAGATCAGCACCAGCGCTGAATCCATTCCGAATCCACGCAATGCACCCCCGATCGCTTCCGGCCCCTCCAGCACCCACGACAGCGCGAAGAACGGAATCGGTGGAATCAGGCTGCCCCACACTACCAGTCCGACCAGATTCACCTTGCCCACCTTGCGGGTAACGATATTGCCCAGTGCCCACATCGATGCCGCGCAGATGGTCAGCAGGAAACCTGCCAGCGTCATGCTGCGGTCGCCTTGCATGCCGATCAGCAGCAAACCGCCAGCGGCAATCATCAGCCCGACCAGATTGCTTGCACGGAGCCGTTCGCCAAGAAATAGCACGGCGAAGAACAGCGTGAAGAACGCCTGCGACTGCAGCACCAACGAGGCCAGGCCAGCCGGCATGCCGACCTTCATCGCAGAGAAGAGAAAGGCAAACTGACCGAGCGAGATGGTCCCGCCATAAGCCAACAACCAGCGCAGCGGCATCTGTGGTCGCTTGATGAACAACACCGCCGGAAATGCCGCGAGCAGAAAGCGCAGTGACCCCAGCAGCATCGGTGGGATGTCATCCAGGCCGACCTTGATTACGACGAAATTCATACCCCAGACGACAATCACAACCAGGGCCAGCATCAGGTCCTTCGGTGCCATGGCACAGTTCCCCAGACAAAAACGCATTAAAGCCGGCTGTGGCGACCCGGTACTCATACAGCAGGCAGGCATTTGGGCGTTACAGTCGACAGGCTTACGCGCCATACGTCCTGCCGCGGCCCTTGAGTTACGCACAGCCCGTGCCTGCTGCCGCAGCAACGGCTAGAATCGCGGTCAGTCGATCTCCAACAACCTAAGCCATCACGAGAGCATTCATGGGCGCACAGTGGAAAGCGAAACATAAGGAAGCGGCAGCCAACGCCAAAGGTCGTACCTTCGGCAAACTGTCGAAAGAAATCATGATCGCGGCGCGTAGCGGCGCCGACCCGGACATGAATCCTCGCTTACGCCTGGTGGTAGAGCAGGCCAAGAAGGCCTCGATGCCCCGCGAGACCCTCGAGCGCGCCATCAAGAAAGGTGCGGGGCTGCTAGGTGAGAGCGTCAATTACGAGCGCACCACCTATGAAGGCTTCGCGCCGCATCAGGTTCCGGTGATCGTCGAGTGCCTGACCGACAACGTCAACCGCACCGTGGCTGAGATCCGCGTGCTGTTTCGCAAGGGCCAGCTCGGCGCCTCCGGCTCGGTCGCCTGGGACTTTGATCACTGCGGCATGATCGAAGCCGCGCCGGCGACTGCCGATGCCGATCCCGAACTGGCCGCCATCGAAGCCGGCGCGCAGGATTTCGAAGCTGCTGAAGATGGTGCCACGCTGTTCATCAGTGACGCCACGGACATGGACGTGGTCTGCCGCGCCCTGCCGGGCCAAGGCTTCACCGTACAGTCGGCACAGCTCGGCTACCGCCCGAAGAATCCCGTGACGACGCTGTCCGAAGCCGAGCTCGAGGAAGTCGAAGCCTTCCTCAGCGCCATCGACGCCCATGACGATGTGCAAAATGTCTACGTCGGCCTGGCCGGCTAACGCATATCAACCGTTGAGCTAGAGGCACAGCGATGAGTACGAACAAACCCAACACCCCCTATGCCCAGCGCGAACAGGGTTATCGTGAAAAGGCCCTGAAAATGTACCCGTGGGTCTGTGGGCGCTGTGCACGGGAGTTTTCCGGCAAGCGACTGAGCGAGTTGACGGTCCATCACAAGGACCACAACCACGACAACAACCCGGAAGATGGTTCCAACTGGGAGTTGCTCTGCCTGTACTGCCACGACAACGAGCACTCACGCTATACCGACAACCAGTATCACGCCGAAGCCCGGCCAGGGAGCGACCTGGGGCCGAAAGAGACGTTCAAGGCCTTTGCCAATCTGGCCGACTTGCTCAAGCGCAAGCCGGACTGAGGATGACAAAACAGGTGTCGGTCACTTCACCAGAAGGACCGGCACCGAGACCTCATGAACCACACGATTGGCGACCGAGCCCATGAGCATGCCAGTAAAGCTGCCCAGGCCGCGGGTGCCCATCACTACGGTGTCGCAACCAAACCGTTGCACGGCATCGTTCACCTGCTCCGCCACGTTGCCCAGGATGGCGTGAGTCTGGTGCGCAATTCCCGCTGTCTTGAGTGCCGCAGCGGCTTCTGCAAGGGTTCGGTTCGACTTGTCGATAAAACTCTTGTTCAACTCATCAACCGTACCCGCAGTGACGAACTCGCCATAGAGTACAGGCTCCTGCTGCACGTTCAGCACATGCACCTCGGGCGGCTTAGGCGCGTCGGTGGCGAAATCGATGATGTATTGCAAGGCCCGTTTGGCGTTGTCCGAACCGTCATAAGCGAGAAGAATGTTGCGCATAGCGAGTCTCCAGCCAGTTTTGTCGACAGCATAGACCATCATCCAGGCGCGCCCGGACACCAACATCGCATCCGTTGCTCTGGATCAATCTCCACGGTGCGTCGCCGTTTCGAGGCCTTACCATGAATACAACCTTCAGCGTTCCGTTTGGCGTAGGCGATGCTTCGTTCCAGGCAGCGGGTGGCGAGTCTGGGCTGACGCGCCTGGTCGAAGCGTTCTACCAGATCATGGACGAGCGCGAAGATGCGACCTGCGTCCGCCGCCTGTATCCACGCGACCTGATCGAATCGCGCAAGCGGCTCGCTGCCTTTCTTTGCGGCTGGTTGGGTGGCCCACGTCGCTACGCGGAACACTACGGCAGCATCAACATTCCGCAGTTTCACACCCGCTGGACAATCGGCGAAGCCGAGCAGGATGCCTGGCTCGAATGCATGGCTCTGGCGATCGCCAAGCAGGGATACTCCGCAGAATTCGCCGATTACCTGCTGGCCCAGTTGCGAATTCCTGCAAAGCGTATTCTCCAGGCAGGCCAGCACGCCTGCCCCGTACAGTCGGCTCCACTGTAACCTCGCTGTACCTCGGCTCGAGTAGCCTGGCGTCTGCACGCCGCCGAACCCCTTGCACCTAGCTGCGTCATACCTTGTGAGGCCGTTGCGAACACGGCGGCACTGAACCACGCAACCAGGGGATTCCATGAAGATCCGCTTTGCTTCGGTGAACGAGCAGAAGATTCGCGATGCAGAAGAATTTCTAGGCAAAAGCGGTATCGAGATCGTCAAATTCCCGGTGCGCATCGTTGAAACACAGACCGAGGACCTGAACCAACTGGTCAGTGACAAGCTACTGGACGCATTCAAGCTAATTGGCAAGCCCGTGTTCGTCGAGCATTCCGGCCTGTTCATCAACAGCCTGAACGGTTTTCCTGGCGGCCTTACACAGACCTTTTGGGATCGTCTGCACGCCGTACGTTTTTCCGATCTGATTGGCAGCCTCGACGACCCATCGGCCGTTGCACGTACGTTGATCGGCTACTGCGACGGCCGCAAGCGGCACTTCTTCAAGGGCGAGGTCACTGGCAAGATCTCCCGTACTCCTGCCGGCGATCAGGGGTTCGAATGGGACAACGTATTCGTGCCAGACGGCTATTCGTGCACCTTCGCAGAACTGGGCGGTGTGCATAACGACCTTTCAATGCGCAGGCGTGCTCTAGATGCCTTCATCACGCACTTGCGAAGGGGCTGAGGTAGTTGATGCAAAAGCTTCTGGAGGCATACAAAAATAACCGCCTGATTCTCTTTGTTGGCTCGGGGGTGTCCGCCAACATCGGGCTGCCGCCATGGCGCGAGCTTATCGATGAGATCGCCGCTCAGCTCGAGTACGATCCAGACGTATTCGATACCTACGGAAACTTCCTTTCGCTTGCCGAGTACTACCGCATCAAGAAAGGCAACATCGGGCCGCTGCGCAGCTGGATGGACCGTGAATGGCACAAGAACATCGATATTCGCGACTCGGAAATACACCGGCTGATTGTCCAGGGCCGGTTTCCTGCCATTTACACCACCAACTATGATCGCTGGCTAGAGAACGCGCACGACGCTCACGGCGTCAGCTATCTGAAAATTGCCAATGCAAGCGATCTGGTCAAGGCGCGAGACGGCGTGCGACAAATCGTCAAGTTCCATGGCGACTTCGACGACGATAATTCCATCGTACTCGACGAGACTAGCTACTACGAAAGGCTGCAGTTCGAAACACCGCTGGATATCAAACTGCGCGCGGACACCTTGAGCAAGGCCGTCCTGTTTATTGGCTACAGCCTTTCCGATACGAATATCAGATTGCTGTTTTACAAGCTTTCAAAGATCTGGAACCAACACGAAATGCTAGGCGTCCGGCCGATCTCATATGTTTTTTCGCATAAACCCAACCCCGTGCAGGAAGAAATCCTCAGTCAGTGGGGCATTCGCATGATCACCTCTGAAGATGACGAACCAGGGCTGGCATTGCAGAACTTTCTGAAAGAATTGGTGGAGGGCTGAGGGAGGTTGCGCACAGTTTGAATCCCGCCCAGCGCAGCGCAGCGCAAATAGCAAGTGCGATGCCATTAAACATCGCACTTGTTGGCTTCAGTAGTTGTAGCCAATACCGACGCTGTAGAAGAACGCGCCGTCATCGTAACGATCCCGCGCATCGCTTCCACTTTTGAAGAGGAATTGATATTCGGCCATTGCAGTGATGAAGGTTTTGTCCTGAACCCAGTATTTAATACCGACTTCCGGCCCCCCCATAAAGGTTTCGTCAACCTCCTCGCCATAGATCCCACCAACACTCACCCCGACGAACGGACGAGTATTGCCACTACCGAAGTGATAGTCGTAGAACACACGGGTCGAACCGTCGAACTGCACGCTCTCCCCTTCCGAGTCACGGGCATTTACGGTCTGCCGAACACCCCACATGGAAGCCTCGTCCAGATATGTGCCCCAACTACCTTGTACGGAAAACACTGTATCGTCGAAGTCCTTATCGCTGCTGCCCGCGCCACCCAGCGTAACTTCGCGATCACCTGCCACCGGAGCGGCAACTGCAATGGCGGGAAGCATGGCGGCGACCAGGAGGGAAGTTTTGAAAAGTCTGTTCATGACAACACCTCTTGTTCTTGCTAACTATGGCGGAATGCGCAACTTATGTGATGCGCACTGTTAATGACAGGAACACGTCATGACTGTTCATTTTATTTTAGGTGTATATTGCAAGCACCTGTTTATCAAGGACTTTTTTATTAGCAAAACCCATTACAGCAGATACTTTCTCAGCGATATAAAACAACCGAAACGGGCAACTAACGAAACGGCAATTCACTCGGGATGGTGATCAGGAAGTGCTACTTTCGGGTGTCGCCATTTCATCCGGCAGCGGTTCGTCTTCGGGGTCGCTATCGAACTCATGTCCCATGGCGATCCGCAACCAGACAGGTACCAGCAACAAGCCCACCGCTATGCATACCCAGCTGATCACTGAAGAACCATCCGGTGGCGGAAACATCAAGCGCCCTACACCGACCAGCAGGGAGAACAGCGAAACGGCAGTCACCGCAACAGCAAAAAGACGTGTACCAAACGCCTTGACCGAAACAGAGGCTGCTACCCCATTGAGCCTCGCCGCACGCCGCCAGAAGCCAAACGGACGTACACGACTGTAGAAGTGCTTAAGTGTGGCGTCGTCGGTAGCGGGGGTAATGAAGGTCACCAGGATTGCTGCGGAGGTGGTCGTCAGTGCCATGATTCCAAGGCGCACCCACTCACGATCAGGGTCGGTGCCGAGGTAATAGAGCAGCAGTGGCGCCGTGATCAGCGACACCGCCATCGCCGTCAACTCTGAATAGAGGTTTATCCTCTCCCACAGCCAGCGCAGCACCAGTACCGAGCCCATTCCCGCGCCGAATAGCAGTGAAATGAACCAGGCAGTCTGGATCGAACCGAGATTGGCCATGATGATCATCGCGATCACCAGGATCAGTACATTCGACAACCGCGCGACCAACACTAGCTCGCGATCCTTTGGCTTTCGCTTGAGCACGTATGGCGCGAACACCCCTCCATAGACGTCATTACTCCAATAGGAAGCCCCCCAATTGAGGTGCGTATCGACGGTTGAAGCCAGCGCCGCCAGCAAGCCGACGAGCATCAAGCCCCTTACGCCTGGTGGCAGCAGATCTTCGATACCCTGCACGAACAAGGCCTCTCGCCCAGCAGTGAAACCGTCACCGGCCATGTCACCGGGGGTGAAGGGATACAACACCAGTAATCCGACGGCGATCGCCATCCAGAACAGGCTGCGCAGGAATATCTGCAGCCAGGTGAACACCAAGCCGGCAATCCGAGCGTCACGGTCGGTGGGGCATGCCATGCTCCGCTGCGCCAGGTAGCCGGTACCGTCAGCGTTCATCTGGAAGAACCACTGCAGACCAACGATCACCAGAAACGGCATCAACGCCTCGCCCGCATCAGCAGGCGGGGCGAAAGACAGCAGCCTGCTCGCCTGTTCGCTGCCGTAGAGTTCGACGATGCGGTCGGTCAGCCCGCTCAAACCACCCGCTGCGTCAACCACGAACCAGGCATAGAGCAGAGTGCCGATCATCGCCAAGCTGAACTGCATAACGTCAGTCTGTACCACGGCGCGTAAACCGCCCGTAATCGAATACATCGCGGTAAATGCGAGGATCAGCAGGATCGAAATCAAGTTGTTGGCACTCATCATCGCCGGATCGAGTCCCGTAATGCTCTCGCCAAGCTGGATGCCCAGATCGGCGATCAACGCGACGATGGGCTCATAGACACCAGACGGTAACCACAGATGCCACGGTAGGAATACCTCAGCGATACGAATGGCAGCTACCAGGACCATTGCCAGCACCACACAGTTGATCACCGTGCCGTAATAGATAGCCTTGAGCAGACGCAGCGGCGTGACACCTTTGCCGCTATAGCGCACACAGGTCAGCTCTGCGTCGGTCAGCACTCCGGCGCGACGCCAGCCCACCGCAAAGATAAATGCCATCAGCAGGAACGCGAGGCCATAGATCCAAAGACGCCATAGCGCAAAGACGCCCGCCGTCGCGACCAGACCGGTCACCAACAGCGGCGTATCGGCCGCGAACTGGGTCGCCCCCATGGAAAAGCCTGCCTTCCACCCCTTGATAGTCCTGCCTGCCAGAAAGTATTCGTCGAGGCTTTGGGACGCCTTGCCCCGTGCGCGCAGGCCGGAACCCAGACCGTAGAGAACGAAGGCCATGACGATCAGTAGGTCCAACATTTTGTTATGTCCTAGCTGGATGCTGTTCTTCTGAGAGCGCGAGCTAGGGTGGAAAATTGCAGGCGCCGGATGAACGGAGCGAACATCGAATTCGGCTCGGACCCGTGGCCCGCTGACCCGACGAGCATCGGTTAATATCCGGCAGCATTGATGGAGAAATGCTCATGGAAGTACCTCAGTTGCGTCAGCTGCCAGACCAAAGCCGACCTTTGCTTAACAAATTCTACCGAGCCCATCGCAGCCATATGCGGGCGCCAGCCGGTGCTCGCTACTGGGTCGCACAGCATGTGGAGATTGTTGCGGGGCTATGCCTCACAGGCCTCGATGGCGGCCATTGGCTAACCGGTTTGCTGGTCGCGCCAAGCCACCGTAATCAGGGAATCGCGACACGCTTGGTGGCCCAAGCGCTGGCCGCCTGCGAAGGGCCTGTATGGTTATTTTGTGAGCCGGGGTTAGCGTCTTTCTACAAGCAACTGAGTTTCGGTGAGACCACTGCTTTGCCGGGGTCACTCGCCGTTCGCCTGCAACGTTACAACCAACACAAGACGCTTGTGGCGCTATGCCACGATAAGGAGCAAGCGGCATGACATTAACCGTGCTGAAAATCGCCACTGCCTGCCTGCTTGATGAGGCGGGACGCGTATTGATCGTACGCAAGCGCGGAACCCATGCGTTCATGTTGCCTGGCGGCAAGATCGAGGGTGAGGAGACGCCTCGGCAAACGCTCGAGAGGGAACTGCATGAAGAACTGGATCTGCTGATGGAGCCGTCGAAGCTAGAGTCGCTCGGCCATTTTCAGTCGCGGGCGGCAAACGAACCGGACCATTGGGTGGAAGCTGACGTGTTCATTGCGCGCCTAGAAGCCTCGGTAAAGGCACAGGCGGAGATCGACGCGCTGGACTGGCTGGAAGTAAATGCAGAGCGGCAGGGACACTTGGCGCCCCTGCTACGAGAGCAGGTACTTCCCGCACTGCGCCTTAGGCTGCTTGCAGACGAAAGGTAAGGCACCAATCAGCAGCTACGGAGAAATAGGATCACTTGCCGGAAAGGTCTCTTCCAAGGCCTCATCCAGCTGGTCTTCATTAGCCTCATCTGGATCACGTTTGTCCGGGTCTTCTTCATCTCGCCCAGGCTGGGCAGGTGGATTCGGTTCGTTGCCGTTCATGTGAGCATCTCTGAGTTAGGTTACGGCTATTAGTCCGTTCACCGGCGCAGTCGTTCGCGCACCCACCTATACAAAAAACGCCACACAAAAAAAAGGGGCGGGGGTTAACCCCCGCCCGCCTCCTTCCCTACTTCCCTTTTTTTCCTGCTCATCGTCCTGATGAAACCGCCTCCAGCGGCTGATCCTGTCCGACATCCTTGCCGGCTGTGCTTGTCCCTGAGCACGGTTGCGATATTAAGGATTTGAGCGACAACAGCAACTCTGAAAAATGCATGATGGCAACGGAGCCACTATCTTAATAAAATATATTTCTAATAAAAAACAAAGACTTAAAAATCTACTTTTCTTGGAATGGCGATCCGCTCGGTCAACGCTACTAACTTTGCTTACACACTCTGTAAGCAAATGCTTACGTGAGGAATCGTTTAGGCAGAAGTCGTAAGAATCGGGAGTTAAGCCCGCTTATTCAATCGACCGCCGCTAAGCTGCAGTGCAGCCTGCGTAACGGATAGAAATCGTGCCCCTTACCGCGCAGTAAGGGGCAACGGGGCCTAGCGGAACAGCGATTCACTGGAAAGACCGTTACGCTCCAGAATTTCACGGAGCCGTTTGAGTGCTTCGACCTGAATCTGCCGAACCCGCTCTCGGGTCAAGCCAATCTCCTGACCGACCTCTTCTAAAGTGCAGCTTTCATGGCCGCGCAGACCAAAGCGTCGGATAACCACTTCCCGCTGTTTTTCAGTCAGGTCGGACAGCCACTGATCGATGCTCTCGGACAGATCATCGTCGAGCAAAAGCTCGCATGGGTCGCTCGGGCGGTCATCGGTCAGGGTATCGAGCAAAGTCTTGTCGGTGTCCGGTCCCAGGGAGACGTCGACCGAGGTCACGCGCTCGTTCAGCCCCAGCATTCGCTTGACCTCAGCAACCGGCTTTTCAAGCAGGTTGGCGATTTCCTCGGGGCTAGGCTCATGATCGAGCTTCTGCGTCAGCTCGCGCGCTGCCCGCAGGTAAACGTTCAGCTCCTTGACCACATGAATCGGCAGACGAATCGTCCGAGTTTGATTCATGATCGCCCGTTCGATGGTCTGCCTGATCCACCAGGTTGCATAGGTCGAGAAGCGGAAACCACGCTCAGGGTCGAATTTCTCGACCGCTCGAATGAGTCCAAGATTTCCCTCTTCCACCAGATCCAGCAGCGATAGACCTCGATTGACATACCGTCGAGCGATTTTCACGACCAGCCGCAGATTGCTTTCGATCATGCGCTTGCGCCCCGCCGGATCGCCCTTCTGCGCGAGACGCGCGAAATGCACTTCCTGTTCGGGTGTCAGCAGGGGGGAAAAACCGATTTCGTTGAGGTACAGCTGGGTGGCGTCGAGCGCGCGGGTGTAATCGATGAATTTGTGTTGCTTGACCGTTGCGGTCTTGGACTTGGTGCCGACTGAACCGACGCGGGAGATCTCGGTAATCGGATCTGTTTCCGCGGACGGTTCCATGAGTAGAACTGCATCGTCTACGTCAAACTCCGGCACTTCTTTTTTGAGAGCCATTATTGTTTTCCTGTTCTGAGTTCGACAACAGGCTTGGGCGGCACGCGTTCCCTGGCATCGCTCAAGCCCCTCCTAGTGCCAGAACAGGCAGCATCAAATCATCGCTTTGGCAGATATTGCAGCGGATCTACAGGTTTGCCTTGGCGGCGAATCTCAAAGTGCAGCTTCACCCGGTCGGTTCCAGTCGATCCCATCTCGGCAATAGTTTGCCCAGCTTTGACTTGTTGACCCTCCTGAACCAGCAGCCTGCGGTTGTGGCCGTAGGCACTTACATAGGTATCGCTGTGCTTGATGATCACAAGTTCGCCGTAACCCCGTAAACCACTGCCGGCGTACACAACAGCCCCATCAGAAGCAGCTAAAACAGGCTGTCCTAATTCCCCGGCGATATCAATGCCTTTATTCAAACTTCCGTTTGAGGAGAAACGGCCAATAACCGTGCCGCCTGCAGGCCAGGCCCAGCCGCTCGCGGAGCGGGTAACAGGCTTGATCGGGGTGTTCGGCGCAGCAGGCTTGGGCGCCGCTACGGTGGGTCGCGTCAAAGGCGGCGGCGTCGGTACTGGATTCGTCACGATGGGCGGCGTGCTGGGCGCAGACGCGGGGGGAGCGGTTACCGGACGAGTGGCAACGGCACGGGGTACCTGCCCACTGAAGCGAATCGTCTGGCCTGGGTAGATCACATGCGGTGGACGGATATTGTTGACCCGTGCCAGATCGCGCCAGTCCCAGCCAAAGCGGAAAGCGATCGACCAGAGCGTGTCCCCGCGCTGTACGGTGTAGTGCCCGCTGGTTACACGGTCCCGGTTGTTACGATCGACGACACTCACGCCGCCTGACGGCGAGCTGGCGCACCCGACCAGTAACGAACCCGCCAACAAGGCGACAAGCGCGCAACGGACTGATGAACTGCGTATCCATTGCGTGCTGGCTGTGAGCTTCAATACCCGCTCCCTATGATCGACAAGTCGGTTCAGACGCTTTGTGCGACTGGCTGGTGACGCCCGGCAAACCACTCCAGCCCAAGCACCAGCGCGATGCCGGCGCCCGCCAGAAGGATCGCCAGCAGCAGCTGCGGATCCTGCCCGGTCAGATCGCCATAAGCGCCCGGCAGCAGGTTTTGCTCTAGTAGCGGCACGGGCTCACCGTGCGAGTTGGTGCGCCAGGTCAGCGTCTCTTTCCAGGGCCATACCTTGTTCAGCGAGCCGAGCATCAGCCCGGTTAGAAATGCCAGGGTAAGGTCGCGCCAACGCCGCAGAACCAAACTCAACACACGCGCAAAGCTCAACAAGCCGACCAGACAACCGGCGGCAAAGGTCAGCATGATGCCTAAATCCAAGGCTTTAACCGCGCCCAGAATTACGGGGTACAGGCCGAGAAGAACCAGAATGAAGCTGCCGGATATCCCCGGCAGGATCATGGCGCAGATCGCGATGGCGCCAGCGAAGAACAGACTGACACTGCTGGTGCTCCACTGCATTGGCGACGCGACCGTAATCCAGTAGGCAAAGCCGATACCCAGGCACAGACTGATCAATCGTGACAGGTTGCGACGCTGGATTTCCTTGCTGACCAAATGCACGGAGACCAAGATCAACCCAAAGAAGAACGACCACACCGGAATCGGATGCTGCTCGAGGAGGTAGGTGATCAGTTTTGCCAGGCTGAGCACGCTGGTCAGAATCCCAGCGAACAACACCAAGAGAAAGGTCCCGTTGGCGGTGCGCCATGCTTCGGCGATGCGCCCCTTGAGCAGTACGGGAATGGCGTTCGGCACTGCGCCTATGGAGCGCAGCAATTCATCGTAGATTCCGGTTATGAATGCGACGGTACCACCCGAGACGCCAGGCACCACATCCGCAGCCCCCATCGCCATGCCCTTGGCGTACAACAGCAACGCGTTTTTCATGCTTCCATCCGCTGTGATCAAACTACAGGTCCATTGAGCAGCGGCACGAAGCGCACGGTATCCAGCAGATGGCGGGAAAAACCGTCTTCCTCTCGAATGATCAGCATCAGTTGCTGGACTTCGCCAACCCCGACCGGGATCACCAACCGCCCGCCGGGAGCCAGTTGATCGAGCAGAGCCTGGGGCACGTCGGCTGCCGCCGCGGTAACGATGATGCCGTTGTAAGGGGCCAGCGCAGGCCAGCCCTCCCAGCCATCACCCCAGCGAAAGACCACGTTACGCAACTTGAGTTCGACCAAGCGTTCTTTTGCGCGATCTTGCAGCGCCTGGATTCGCTCTACCGAGAACACCCGCTCGACCAGCTGTGCCAGCACAGCTGTTTGATAGCCGGAACCGGTGCCGATCTCCAAGACCTTGTCAAGCGGGCCGTCAGCGAGCAGCAGCTCGCTCATACGCGCCACCATGAAGGGTTGCGAGATGGTCTGGTTGTGGCCGATGGGCAGCGCGGTGTCTTCATAGGCGCGATGAGACAATGCCTCATCGACGAACAGGTGGCGGGGCGTGCGACGAATCACCTCGAGCACGCGAGGATCTGAAAGCCCTTCTTCGTACAGCCGCTGGATCAGCCGGTCCCGGGTGCGTTGTGAGGTCATCCCGGTACCATGGCGCAGCAGGTCATCGGATCCGCGGTTCACAACACGCCCTCCAGCCAACTGTCGAGGCCCTCGAAGGCCTCATGAAAGGTTCGGTCCAGCTGCAATGGTGTAATCGAGACGTAGCCCTGCATGACCGCATGAAAATCGGTGCCTGGCCCGCCATCTTCAACGTCGCCGGCCACCGAGATCCAGTAACCGTCCTTGCCACGCGGATTCGCCTGCTTCACAGGAGGCTTGGCCCTGCTGCGATGGCCCAGGCGGGTCAGCTGGATGCCGCGAATGTGGTCCAGCGGCAGGTTTGGAACATTGACGCTCAATACAGTACGCGGAGGAAGCTCCAGCGACGCCTGATGCTCAACCAGCTTGCGCGCGACATAGGCCGCAGTCGGCAGGTTATCGGTCAGCCGCGACACGAGGGAAAAAGCGAAGGCCGGCTTGCCTGTGAACCGTCCCTCGATAGCTGCGGCGACGGTACCGGAGTACAACACGTCGTCGCCGAGATTGGCGCCCAGATTAATACCGGAAACCACCATGTCAGGCGCGTCCTCAAGCAAGCCGTTAATGCCTAGGTGGACGCAGTCCGTAGGCGTGCCGTTCACGCCGATGAAACCATTCGGCATGGTCGTGGGATGAAGCGGGCGATCCAGGGTCAGCGCACTGCTGGCGCCGCTCATGTCCTGAATTGGGGCAACTACCCTGCACTCGGCAAAATCCGCCAGCGCGTCATAAAGCGCGGCGAGCCCAGGTGCATACACCCCGTCGTCGTTGGCGATCAGAATACGCATCAGATGTCCGTCTGCCCTGCCAGGCTGACCAGTTCGCGCACCACAGCAGTGGCAAAGCATCCGGTCGGCAGGACGAATTCAAGTTGCAGAATGTCAGGCTCGGGATAATGCCACGACAAGCCGCCTATTGGGAGGCGAAGAATGCGCCGTTCATGCTTCATTCCGGCTTCTGCGAGCCACTTGGCGATTGACGGCTCCGTTGCAGCTGCCTGCATCTCCAGTGCTTGTACAACGCCTGCAGCAGGCGATTCGCCGGCGCCCCACAGCGGACCGGTCGGATGCAGATCCAGCACGGCCAGCCGTGGGTCGCTGCACTCGGCTTCACCTGCCGGGAAAAAGCTGCGGCTATCGGTGAACGCCAGCAGATCACCGACTTGGGCCTGGTTCCAGCTACCCGCGGCAACTCGCTCAGCTAATACGCGATTGAATAGGTAACTGCGCCCCGCCGATAGCAGGCGTGAGCGGAGATTGCGCTGCACGGGCAGCTCTTCCCTATCCGCGTACTCACGGGCGCCGTGGACATTTCCGCCCTCATAACCGAAGCGCTGCAAACCAAAATAGTTGGGCACACCGTCGATCTTGATCCGCTCGAGACGCGCATCGAGTTGGGCATGGTCAGCCTGCAGTTCCGTCAGACGCAGGGTAAACCCATTGGCCGAATGGGCGCCGCGTTGCAGTTTCCGCTGATGGCGGCTGCTTTGGAGAATCCTCAGGGTTTCGTCTTCGGCCCTAGCCAGTGCGGGATCAGCTTTGCCTGGCAGATGCAGACTGAACCATTGGCGGGTAAGAGCCTGACGATCTTTCAAGCCGGCATAACTGATGTTGCGCACCGGAACGCCAGCAGCACGCGCCAGGCGTCGCGCGGCCTCTTCAGTGTTGAGGTTGCGCTTTTCCACCCAGAGCCAAAGATGTTCGCCTGCGCCAGACAAGGGGATATCAAGCACCTCGTCGACCTGGAAATCCTCCGCCACAGCTTTGAGCACCGCGGAGCCACAGGCCCCTCCGTGCGCCCTTGTGCCGAGTAACTGGTCTTCAGTCATGCGCCGACCAGCAGCGCAACAGCGTGAACGGCAATGCCTTCTTCACGCCCGGTAAAGCCGAGCTTTTCGGTGGTGGTGGCCTTGACGTTGACCTGATCCAGATCGACCTGCAGATCCTCAGCGATCAGGGTTCGCATAGACTCGATGTGCGGAGCCATCTTGGGTGCTTGCGCAACAATGGTGGCGTCAACGTTACCGACCTTCCAGCCTTTGCTCTGCACCTGCTTGAGCACGTGCCGCAGCAATACTCGGCTGTCGGCGCCCTTGAAGGCCGGATCGGTGTCCGGGAAGTGCTTACCGATATCGCCAAGCGCCGCGGCGCCGAGCAATGCGTCGCTCAAAGCATGCAGCAGCACGTCGCCATCCGAATGCGCGAGCAGACCGAACTTGTGAGGAATCCGCACCCCACCGAGGGTGACGAAATCGCCCTCACCGAAACGATGCACGTCATAGCCATGGCCGATACGCATAGTCATTTGCACCTCGAAAAGATCAGCCGGCGATTCTACAGGACAGCGGCAGACGTTGAAGCCGCAGCGGTAAGAACCCCTGCAGATCAACGCAGCCGATAAGCACCATTAACCGATTCGATCATGTATCGCTTTTTGCCGATATATAGTTCGCTCCATCGCGATATACCGAGCCGGACGACACCATGCCCGACGAACTGGACGACATCCTCAAAGCAATCTCCCACCCTTTGCGGCGGGAGATTCTGGGTTGGCTGAAAGAACCACAACGCTATTTCTCCGAGCAGCATCACTCGTTGGAAAACGGGGTGTGTGCCGGACAGATCGACCAGCGCGCCGGGCTATCGCAATCAACCGTATCGGCTCATCTGGCGACCTTGCAAAGGGCCGGCCTGATCACCAACCGCAAGGTTGGCCAGTGGCATTTTTTCAAACGCAATGAACCGGCCATCGCCGCTTTCGTGGCCCGCCTCGGCCAGGACCTCTGAGCCCACCAACCCTTACCGTGTAAAGGAGCAGCATCGCTATGCCTACACTTTTCGACCCGATCAAGATTGGCGAAC
The DNA here is from genome assembly GCF_050272435.1 of Pseudomonas sp. NPDC047961. Taxonomy (NCBI): domain Bacteria; kingdom Pseudomonadati; phylum Pseudomonadota; class Gammaproteobacteria; order Pseudomonadales; family Pseudomonadaceae; genus Pseudomonas; species Pseudomonas sp. NPDC047961. The sequence goes on from NZ_JBNNMD010000001.1 coordinate 524,727, forward strand.
TGGAACTGGCCAACCGCATCATCATGGCCCCGCTGACCCGCTGCCGTGCTGAGCCGGGCCGCATACCGGGTGACTTGATTGCCGAGTACTACACCCAGCGGGCCGAGGCTGGACTGATCATCAGCGAAGCCACATCGGTCACGCCGATGGGCGTCGGCTATCCGGACACGCCCGGCATCTGGTCCGCTGAGCAGGTACAGGGCTGGAAAAAGGTAACCGATGCGGTCCATGCGAAAGGCGGCAAGATCGTGCTGCAGCTCTGGCACGTGGGTCGGATCTCCGATCCGATCTACCTCGACGGTCAACTTCCGGTCGCGCCGAGCGCTATCCAACCCGCCGGGCACGTCAGCCTGGTCCGGCCGATGAAGAATTTTGAAACGCCACGAGCGCTGGAAACCGAAGAGATCGCAGGCATCGTCGAGGCCTACCGTAAAGGGGCTGAGAATGCTCGCGAAGCAGGGTTCGACGGCGTCGAAATACATGGCGCCAACGGTTACCTGCTTGACCAGTTCCTGCAAGACAGCACCAACCAGCGCACCGATCAGTACGGCGGCTCGCTGGAAAACCGGGCACGTTTGCTGTTGGAAGTTACTGATGCGGCGGTAGGGGTCTGGGGCGCTGGCCGCGTAGGCGTTCACCTGGCACCACGAGCCGACGCTCACGACATGGGCGACTCGAATCGTGCCGATACCTTCGCCTATGTCGCTCGTGAACTGGGCAAGCGCGGCATCGCCTTTATCTGCACTCGGGAGAAAGCCGGCGAGGACAGCCTCGGCCCACAGCTGAAGGAGGTATTCGGTGGCGTTTATATCGCCAACGAACGCTTCACCAAGGACCAGGCCAACGCCTGGCTGGCCGAGGGCAAGGCCGACGCCGTGGCCTTTGGCATTCCCTATATCGCTAACCCCGATCTGGTCCAGCGTCTGCGCCAGGACGCGCCGCTCAACGAGCCGCGGCCTGAGCTGTTCTACGCAAAAGGCGCCGAAGGTTACACCGATTATCCATCGCTCTAGCTCCTTGCGATGGAAGGCCCGCCCGGAATTCCGCGCGGGCCTTTTTTCGTTCTACCGCTTGTGACGCATAGCGTCACCGAGCTGCTACGCATAGGCGCCGGAGCAATGCGGACAACCGTAAGCGGCAGCGGTTGATCCCCATACGCTTGCTACCGGCATAGGCTTGATCGTGAATGGGGCGGCATTTTCTCTGCAAACACGCTCGCTCGTAAGCGCAGCTGACCTAGGCCTTCAATGCCTGCGCGTGATGGCGTAGATGGTCATCGATAAATGTGCTGATGAAGTAATAGCTGTGATCGTAGCCCGGCTGGATACGCAACGTCAGCGGATGAACCGCCGCGGTTGCAGCTGACTCCAGCGCTTCGGGCTTCAACTGATTGGCCATGAAATCATCCCGATCGCCCTGATCGACGAGTATCGGCAACTTCTCCTGCGCCTTGGATATCAGGGCACAGGCGTCCCATTCGCGCCAGCGTGAGCGATCTTCTCCGAGGTAATTTGAGAAGGCCTTCTCGCCCCATGGGCAATCAGCCGGATTGGCGATCGGCGCGAACGCCGACAGCGACTGATAGCGACCAGGGTTCTTCAACGCGCACACCAGCGCACCGTGACCGCCCATCGAATGCCCACTGATGCCGCGCTTGTCGGATACCGGAAAGTTCGCCTCGATCAGCGCCGGCAGCTCTTCGACTACGTAATCGTGCATGCGGTAGTGCTGAGCCCAGGGTTCCTGGGTCGCGTTCAGGTAGAAACCTGCGCCAAGACCGAAGTCATAGGCAGCGTCCGGATCGTCCGGAACCTCGGAGCCGCGCGGGCTGGTATCCGGGGCGACGATAATTAAGCCGAGCTCCGCAGCAAGCCGATGCGCCCCCGCCTTCTGCATGAAGTTCTCGTCGGTACAGGTCAGACCGGACAACCAGTACAGCACCGGAAGCTTTTCGCCTTGCTCTGCCTGAGGCGGCAGATATACGGCAAATACCATGTCGCAGTTCAAGCTACTTGAGCGGTGACGATAGCGTTTGTGCCAGCCACCGAAGCTCTTCTGGCAAGAAATATTCTCGAGGCTCATGGGCCCTCCTGAGCGGGCCCGTAGCACTCGCACCATCGCAGGCGGAGCGCTGCGGCCCGACGTGCTGAATCAGTAGTGGATGACGGTTCGGATGCTCTTGCCTTCGTGCATCAGGTCGAATGCCTGATTGATTTCATCCAGCCCCATGTTGTGAGTGATGAAGGTATCCAGCGGGATCTCGCCGGTCTGAGCCTTCTCCACATAGCTCGGCAGCTCGGTACGCCCCTTGACGCCACCGAAGGCGCTGCCACGCCAGACGCGGCCGGTTACCAGCTGGAACGGACGGGTGCTGATTTCCTGACCGGCTCCAGCCACACCAATGATCACGGACTCGCCCCACCCCTTGTGTGCACATTCCAGCGCCGCGCGCATCAGCTGGACATTGCCGACGCATTCGAAGGAATAGTCCACGCCGCCGTCTGTCATCTCCACGATGACCTCCTGGATCGGCTTGTAGTGATCCTTGGGGTTGACGAAGTCTGTCGCACCCAGCTCTTCGGCAATGGCGAACTTGGACGGGTTGATGTCGATCGCGATGATCCGGCTAGCCTTGGCCATTTTCGCACCGATGATCGCAGCCAGCCCGATGCCACCGAGCCCGAAGATGGCCACGGTCGCGCCCTCTTCCACCTTGGCGGTATTGAGTACCGCGCCGATGCCAGTGGTGACGCCGCAGCCGAGCAGGCAGACCTTGTCCAAGGGCGCTTCCTTGGGGATCTTCGCCACGGATACTTCAGGCAGCACCGTGTATTCGGAAAAGGTCGAGGTGCCCATGTAGTGATAAATCGGCTCGCCGTTGTAGGAGAAGCGTGTGGTGCCGTCTGGCATCAGCCCCTTGCCTTGCGTGGCGCGCACCGAGCTGCAGAGGTTGGTCTTGCCGGATTTGCAGAATTTGCACTGCCGGCATTCGGCCGTGTACAGCGGGATCACGTGATCGCCCACGGCAACCGAAGTGACGCCCTCGCCTACCGCCTCGACGATCCCGCCACCTTCATGGCCGAGGATGCAAGGGAATACACCTTCCGAATCTTCGCCGGAGAGCGTGTAAGCGTCGGTATGGCAGACGCCAGTCGCGACGATGCGCACCAGCACTTCGCCAGCCTTGGGCGGCTCAACGTCCACTTCGACAATTTGCAGAGGTTGGTTCGGGGCAAACGCGACGGCGGCGCGGGACTTGATGGTCATGACTGGCGGTACTCGTGGATGGAAAGTAATACGCAGTGTAGTTTCATCGATGGATAGGGTTAATAAGCTGTTCGTGGAAACATTATTGCCGCCCAGGGATAATCGCAACGCACCGCTTTGGGCAACTCGCAAAAGGACCGCCTATGAATCGATGGGAAGGACTGGATGAATTCGTCGCCGTCGCTGAGTGCGGAAGCTTCATGCAGGCCGCAGGGCAACTGCGCGTGTCGTCATCTCACGTCAGCCGCCAAGTCGCACGCCTCGAGGAACGTCTTCAGGCACGGCTGCTCTATCGCACGACCCGCCGGGTTTCCCTGACCGAAGCCGGTCATACCTTTCTCTCGCGCTGCCAGCGCCTGATCGAGGAGCGTGATGAAGCCTTTCATGCAATCAGCGACCTGCATGCTGCGCCCACTGGTCTGCTGCGTATGACCGCAGCGGTCGCGTACGGTGAACGCTTCATCGTGCCGCTGGTGAACGAATTCATGGCGCAGCATCCGCAGCTGAGGGTTGATATCGAACTGTCCAATCGCACCCTCGATCTGGTGCAGGAAGGCTACGACCTGGCTGTACGCCTGGGCCGGCTGAGCGAATCTCGGCTGATCGCCACACGCCTTGCCCCACGCGCCATGTATCTATGCGCGGCGCCAAGCTATCTCGAGCGCTACGGCCGCCCGCATACCCTGTCCGAGCTATCGAGACACAATTGCTTGGTTGGCACTGGCGACACCTGGATGTTGCAGGTCGACGGCCGCGAGCAGCCATTCAAGCCCTCGGGCAACTGGCGCTGCAACAGCGGGCAGGCGGTACTGGATGCTGCGCTTCGGGGCTTCGGTCTTTGCCAGCTACCGGACTATTACGTCCAGGAGCCACTACGCCGCGGTGAGCTGGTGTCCCTGCTGGAAACGCATCAGCCACCGAACACGGCGGTGTGGGCCGTCTATCCGCAACGGCGTTATCCGCTACCGAAGGTCCGCCTGCTGATTCAAGCATTGAAGGACGGCCTCGCAACTCGTCCCGAATATCGGATCGAACGCGATTGAGTTGCGACTGCGCCGCGCGTCCGACTGCCGACTTGAGGCGGAACCCGACTTAACCCACCACGTCGAAATCCTGAAGCCGGTGCCTCCGGCCCTCTGCTTGAGCGAGCCGGCCAATCAATCAGGAGGACATCATGCAGATTCTGGTGAACAGCAATCATAGCGTCGACGTGACCAGCAGCCTTGAGGAGCACGTAAAAGCGACGGTCGAGAGCGAACTGGAGCGCTTCGACGATCAGCTGACCCGAGTCGAAGTTCATCTCAACGACGAAAATAGCGGCAAAAGCGGCCCGCAGGATAAGCGCTGCCAGATGGAAGCGCGGGTCAAGGGACACGAGCCCATTTCGACCAGCCACAAAGCGGACTCGCTGAATCTTGCCATTGACGGCTGTGCCGAAAAGCTCAGCCATGCCCTTGCCCATGCGCTAGACAAGAAACTCAACCACCACTGAATGCCGCCTGATGCGACCCGCTGAAGCGGGCCGATAGAGACCATGAGGAACTGAATCATCTGACCACGAGTGAGGCCGTACATGAACAGATTGCTCGATCGCGAAACCATGTCCCAGCTGCTGGCAAAACGCGAAGCGCCGTGCCTTTCGCTTTATCAGCCCACCCACCGCAGCTTTCCCGAGCGTCAGCAAGACCCGATTCGCTTCAAGCACCTTGTCCGCGAGCTTGAAGACTCGCTCAAGCAACAAGGCCGTGGCGACCAGGCCAAAGCGCTGCTGAAGCCCTTCCACGATCTGATCGACGATCCCGATTTCTGGAATTCCAACCGCGATGGGCTTGCGGTCTTTGCTGCCACGGATTACTTCGAGGTATTCCGCCTGCAGCGCAGCGTTCCAGAGCTCGCTGTCGCCAATGACCGTATGCACCTCAAACCGCTGCTGCGCATCGCGCAGTCGGCAGACCGCTATCAGATATTGGCGATCACGCTGGACTCGGTTCGTCTGTTCGAAGGCAACCGCGACGGCGTTGACGAAGTCCGCTTGGGTGAAAGCGTTCCGAAAACCGTTGAAGAAGCGCTGGGCCGCGAGTTGACCGAGAAAGGTCAGACCGGCTTCCCGCAAGGCTACAGTCGCGCCAGCGAGCGTGGTGATCCGATGCAGGTGGAGAGCGGAGGCGCTGGGCGCCAGGACGAAATCGATCGAGACCGGGAGCGCTTCTTCCGTGAAGTGGATCGCGCGATTCTTGAGCATCACAGCCGCAAGTCGCGACTGCCGCTGATCCTCGCAGCACTTCCGGAGCACCAGTTCCACTTCCGCAAACTCAGCCACAACGAATTTCTACTGCCGGAAGGCATCGAGAACGATGCGTCGTTACTGAGTCATGACGAACTCCGCCAGAAGAGCTGGATGGTCATGCAGCCGCGCTACATCAAGCGACTGGAAGGTTTTATCAACCAGTACGGCGAGTCGCGAGGTCAGGGACTCGCGACCGACCAGCTTGAGCAGATCGGCCAGGCCACACTTGAAGGCCGTGTAGCGACCCTGCTGGTCGAGGCGGAGCGTCGAATCCCCGGGGTGGTCGACAAGGAGCAAGGCAAGGCAGTTGCGGTGGAAGATGACTCAGCCACGACACCCGATCTGCTCGATGAATTGACCATATGGACGTTGGAACAAGGCGGCGAGGTAATCTCAGTTCCTACCGAACGCATGCCGACCGAAAGCGGCGCTGCTGCGATCTACCGCTATTGATCACAACGGCTTCGCCTCCGCTACGCGGCATGAGTCGATGCTCTGCATAGCGCCATGAACAGCGCTGGGCTCAAGATTTCCAGCGCTGTTCCAACCACTGAAGATCTTCGGGCCGGGTAATCTTGAGATTGTCAGCCCGCCCTTCGACCAGACGCGGGTGGTGCCCCGCCCATTCAAGCGCGGACGCTTCGTCAGTTACGGCAACTCCACTGCCAAGTGCATCCGCCAACGCCTCACGCAGCGATCCAAGGCGGAACATCTGTGGCGTGAACGCTTGCCAAATGACGCTACGATCCACCGTCTCCTGAACGCGCCCATCCGCATCAGCACGCTTGAGCGTATCGCGAGCTGGAACAGCGAGCAGCCCACCGACAGGATCGTCCGCGAGCGTCTCCAATAGATGATTTAGATCTGTGGCTGCCAGGTTGGGCCTAGCGGCATCGTGCACCAGCACCCAGTCGTCGTCTGAGGCGCCTAGCCGGCTCAGCTCTCGCAGCCCACCCAGGACCGAGTCGGCTCGCTCAGTGCCACCATCGGCACGGTGAACACGCGGATCTATCGAGCAAGCGAGATCGGGCCAATAGGCATCATCGCTCGCTACGCACACAACCAGCCCCTTGAGCTGGGGATGGCCTAGAAAGCAATCCAGGGTGTGCTCGAGGATGGTCCTTCCTGCCAACTGCAGATATTGCTTGGGCCGGTCGGCTCGCATGCGACTGCCAATGCCGGCAGCCGGGATCACGACCCAGTAAGACGGGAGGTTGTTTGCACTCATTCGGTGAGCTGAAAGAGAGTCTCGCCCTCTTTGACCATGCCCAACTCATGCCGCGCACGCTCTTCTACAGTTTCCATGCCCTGCTTGAGCTCCTTGACCTCGGCTTCGAGAATCCGGTTTCGCTCAAGCAATCGCTGGTTCTCGCCCTGCTGCTCGGCGATCTGCTTGTTCAATCCACTCACCTGGGCGAGGCTGCCCTCGCCTACCCATAGGCGATACTGCAAGCCACCCAGCAGCAAAATCAGGACAACAAACAACCAGTAGGGACTGCGTATGGAAGGCATGGATCGAATTCGAGTGGTTTCCAGTGACGTTGTATAAGCGGCGGTCAGCAACATGGTCCGGCTTTCCTTTGCTGGCTAGCGCATCGCCGTGCGGCGACCTTAACAGCGCTGACCGTTATCCACAAAAAAGGGCGACTAACGCCGCCCCTTTCTAGCATGCTTGGGTTTAGCCGCGGAACTCGGCACGGCCCTTGTAAGCTGCTTTTCCGCCGAGCTGCTCTTCAATACGAAGCAGTTGATTGTACTTGGACACGCGGTCCGAACGGCACAGCGAACCTGTCTTGATCTGACCGGCAGCCGTTCCCACAGCGAGGTCGGCGATGGTGCTGTCTTCGGTTTCGCCGGAGCGGTGCGAGATCACCGCCGTGTAACCTGCGGCCTTGGCCATCTGAATGGCTTCCAGGGTTTCGGTCAGCGAGCCGATCTGGTTGAACTTAATCAGGATCGAGTTACCGATGCCCTTCTCAATGCCTTCCTTAAGGATCTTGGTGTTGGTCACGAACAGATCGTCGCCAACCAACTGAACCTTGTCGCCGAGTTTGTCAGTCAGCACCTTCCAGCCAGCCCAGTCGGACTCGTCCATACCGTCTTCGATGGAGATGATCGGGTAGCGATCGGCCAGCCCAGCCAAGTAGTCGGCAAAACCAGCGGCGTCGAAGACCTTGCCTTCACCGGCCAGATCGTACTTGCCATCCTCGAAGAATTCGCTGGAGGCGCAATCGAGCGCCAGGGTCACGTCGTCACCAAGCTTGTAACCGGCGTTAGCCACTGCCTCGGCGATAGCGGCCAACGCGTCTTCGTTGGATGCCAGGTTCGGCGCGAAACCACCTTCATCACCGACAGAAGTGCTCAGACCACGAGCCTTCAGCACGGCTTTGAGGTGATGGAAGATTTCGGCACCCATGCGCAGGGCATCAGCGAACGTCTTGGCACCGACCGGCTGCACCATGAATTCCTGGATGTCGACGTTGTTGTCGGCATGCTCGCCGCCGTTGATGATGTTCATCATCGGCACCGGCATGGAGTACTGGCCAGGCGTGCCATTGAGGTTGGCAATGTGCGCGTAGAGCGGCAGGTCCTGATCTTGAGCAGCGGCCTTGGCAGCAGCCAACGACACGGCGAGGATTGCGTTGGCACCCAGTGACGCTTTGTTCTCGGTTCCGTCCAGCTCGATCATGGCGCGGTCCAGCGCCTTTTGATCCAGCGGATCCTTGCCCAGCAGCAAATCCCGGATCGGGCCATTGATATTGCTGACAGCCTTCAGCACACCCTTGCCCATGTAACGGCTCTTGTCGCCATCGCGCAGTTCCAGCGCCTCGCGGGACCCAGTGGAAGCACCGGACGGCGCACAGGCGCTGCCGGTAATGCCGTTATCCAGGATAACGTCCGCTTCAACAGTGGGATTGCCACGGGAGTCGAGAACCTCACGCCCTTTGATGTCGACGATCTTTGCCATTTTTATTAACACTCCGTAGATAGCTTCAAGGCTTCAAGCAGTTTCGATTGGCGCAAAATTCTTGATGAGATCATCCAGCTGCTTGAGCTGGGTGAGGAAGGGTTCGAGCTTGTCCAGACGCAGCGCACAGGGTCCGTCGCACTTGGCATTTTCCGGATCCGGATGGGCCTCAAGGAACAACCCAGCTAGGCCCTGACTGAGGCCGGCCTTGGCAAGATCCGTGACCTGGGCACGACGACCACCAGCCGAGTCGGCGCGGCCACCCGGCATCTGCAGCGCATGTGTGACATCGAAGATCACCGGATATTGCATCCGCTTCATGATGTCGAAGCCCAGCATGTCGACGACCAGGTTGTTGTAGCCAAATGAGGAGCCGCGTTCGCAAAGAATCAGTTGATCATTGCCGGCTTCTTCACACTTGGTGAGGATGTGCTTCATTTCCTGCGGCGCAAGAAACTGGGCTTTCTTGATATTGATCACCGCACCGGTCTTCGCCATGGCAACCACCAGATCGGTCTGGCGCGACAGGAAGGCAGGTAGCTGAATGATGTCGCACACTTCGGCCACCGGCTGTGCCTGGTGCGGCTCATGCACATCAGTGATCACAGGGACCCCGAAGGTCTTCTTCACTTCTTCAAAGATCCGCATCCCCTCTTCCAGGCCAGGGCCTCGGAAGGAGTTGATCGAGGAGCGATTAGCCTTGTCGAAACTGGCCTTGAAGATATAGGGAATACCGAGCTTTTCGGTGACCTTCACATAGGTTTCGCAGATTTGCAGTGCGAGATCCCGGGACTCCAGCACGTTCATCCCGCCGAACAGCACGAACGGCTTGTCGTTGGCGATCTCGATACTGCCGACGCGAATGGTCTTCTGGCTCATGCCTTGCCCGCCTTGTAGTCCAGCGCCGCTTTGACGAAGCCGCTGAACAGCGGATGCCCGTCGCGAGGGGTGGACGTGAATTCTGGGTGGAACTGGCAGGCCACGAACCAGGGATGATCCGGCGCCTCGACCACCTCGACCAGCGCACCGTCACCGGACCGACCCGTGATCTTCAAGCCGGCGGCCTGCAGTTGCGGCAGCAGATTATTGTTTACCTCGTAGCGATGACGATGGCGCTCGATGATGCGCTCCTTGCCGTAGCAGGCGAACACATTGGAGCCGGCCTCAAGGCCGCATTCCTGAGCACCCAGACGCATGGTGCCGCCCAGATCAGACGCGTCGTTGCGGGTTTCCACTGCTCCGGTGGCGTCTTCCCACTCGGTAATCAAGCCGACAACGGGATGCGTCGAGTCCTTGTCGAATTCGGTGGAGTTGGCGTCGGTCCAGCCCAGCACATCACGGGCGAACTCGATCACTGCGACCTGCATGCCGAGGCAGATACCCAGGTAGGGAATCTTGTTCTCGCGGGCATATTTGACGGTGGCAATCTTGCCTTCCACGCCACGCAGACCGAAACCACCCGGAACCAGAATCGCGTCCATACCTTCCAGCAGACCGGTGCCCTGGTTCTCGATATCTTCGGAATCAATGTAGCGGAGGTTCACTTTGGTACGGCTCTGGATGCCAGCGTGGCTCATTGCCTCGATCAGAGATTTGTACGCATCCAGAAGTTCCATGTACTTGCCGACCATGGCGATGGTGACTTCCTTCTCGGGGTTCAGCTTGGCATCCACCACGCGATCCCACTCAGAGAGGTCGGCACCGCCGCACTCCAGGCCGAAACGTTCGACAACGAAGTCGTCCAGGCCCTGGGCATGGAGTACGCCCGGGATCTTGTAAATAGTGTCGACGTCTTCCAGGCTGATAACCGCACGCTCTTCGACGTTGGTAAACAGTGCAATCTTGCGCCGTGAGGAGACATCGATCGGATGGTCGGAACGGCATACCAGTACGTCAGGCTGCAGACCGATGGAGCGCAGCTCCTTGACCGAATGCTGGGTCGGCTTGGTCTTGGTTTCACCAGCCGTGGCGATATAAGGCACCAGCGTCAAGTGCATGAGCATTGCGCGCTTGGCGCCCACTTCGACACGCAGCTGGCGGATCGCTTCAAGGAAGGGTTGCGACTCGATGTCACCGACGGTGCCGCCAACTTCTACCAACGCGACGTCGGCATCGCCCGCGCCCTTGATGATGCGGCGCTTGATCTCGTCAGTGATGTGCGGAATGACCTGAATGGTCGCGCCCAAGTAATCACCACGGCGTTCGCGACGCAGTACATCTTCATATACGCGGCCGGTGGTGAAGTTGTTGCTCTTGGTCATTGTCGTGCGGATAAACCGCTCGTAATGCCCCAGGTCGAGGTCGGTCTCGGCGCCGTCATGGGTGACGAACACCTCACCGTGCTGGAACGGGCTCATGGTGCCCGGATCCACGTTGATGTAAGGGTCCAGCTTGAGCATCGTGACCTTCAGGCCCCGCGCCTCCAGGATGGCCGCCAATGAAGCCGAGGCGATGCCTTTCCCCAATGAAGAAACAACACCACCCGTGACGAAGATGTAGCGCGTCATGAAAAACCCTAGAAGTCTGCGTTAAGCGGTCAGCGCCGCCGGGGAAAAGCGAAGGTGCCATCGCGCCAAAGGCGGCAATAGCGGAACTGCCACGGTTTTCGAAGAAAGCCGCAGAAGCTGTATTGGGACGGGAGCGTAGTCTACTTGAAAGACCCTATCAGCTCAAACCTGGCGTCGGCCGGCGGCGTCCACTGAAGCGACAGCGCCTGCGTATCGAATTGCGGCAGATTGGCTACCGCAACAACCTCACCTTCTCGAAAGAGCAACGGCAGACGTGAGCGCACGAAACCTGGCACGCCAGCCTCGTTGAGCAACCGTTTGAGATCGCGGCGACCACGGCCGGGAATGTTCAGCACCTCGCCGCCCTGACGATAGCGTATTTGCAGCCCGCCCCGCCCATCATGGCCGGTCAAGCGCAGCAGGCCGTTTCCCGGCAACTGCAGATCGATGTTCGGCTGCAGCCAGTCGACCGACCCTTCCGCCGTGACCAGCCAGGGTCCCGAAAGCCACCAAACGCAACCATCGCCTTTGTGTAGTTCGCCAGAGGCCAAGCGCCATACCGGCGCGGCATCCGGAGCAGCATTGCGCAACGCATCCCAGCCAGCCCAATGATCGCTGTCCGGAAGGGCTGTTAAATCAGCCAGCCAGTGGCGCAGCGCATTGCGCTGCCGGGCGGGACTGAGCGACTCCAGTGACGACAAGGAGAGTCTCGGCATCGGTAACCACTGATACCGACACTGAGTGCGGGCTTCGCGCAGATCAAGCTCGGCCAGCTCATCCAGCAAATGCTGCGCCTCGCCTAGATGGGCTGCGGTGCGCGCGATGTTGTCAGCAGCTCGCGGCCAGCGCTGCTGAAGCACCGGTATGACCCGGTGACGAAGGTAATTTCGCGTGTGGCTGGTGCACGCGTTGCTTGGGTCCTCAACCCAAGTGAGCCCCTGCTCGCGGGCATAGGCTTCCAATTCGTAGCGCCCGACATTCAGCAAGGGCCGAACCAGCCAACCTTCACCCAGCGCGCGCACCGCAGGCATGCTGGCAAGCCCGCGCACTCCCGCACCGCGTAGCAAACGAAACAACAGAGTTTCAGCCTGATCGTCCCGGTGCTGGCCAGTGAATAGCACGTCGGCACTATTAAGGAGCTCGCTGAAGGCCGCATAGCGCGCAGCGCGGGCGGCGCTTTCTAGGCTCGGACCAGCCTCGACCTGCACCCGCACCACCTGCACCTCGATGCCGAGCTTGCCGCAGATCGACCGGCAATGCGCTGGCCAATCATCAGCCGCACATTGCAATCCATGATGGACATGTATCGCGCTTATTGGCGGAAGGTTTTCGCTAGCCGATAACCGTACCAACAGATGCAACAGCACCGTGGAATCAAGCCCACCAGAAAACGCCACACACCACCGCGGCGCGGTACGCCATGGTTGCAGTGCATCAAGCAGCCGAGACTCTATAGGCATCTGATGGAAGCTCGGAAAACACAATCATCAGCATAAGCTGGATGGACGAAGAAGAGTCAATGGCTCAATCCAACGGAAACTGAGGCAACACCGGTTGCGCAGACACAAAAAAGGCGGGAAAGCCCGCCTTTTTTCGATCAATCGTACGGGTATCAGGCGATACCGTAGCTCATCAGGCGCTCATAGCGACGCGTCAGCAATGCTTCGGTATCGAGCCCCTTGAGCATGTCGAGCTGAGTAGTCAGCTCGTCACGCAACGATGCAGCGGTCACCGCCGGATTGCGATGGGCACCACCCAGCGGCTCGGAGATCACCTTGTCGACGATGCCAAGGTTTTTCAGACGCTCGGCGGTGACACCCATGGCCTCGGCAGCTTCCGGCGCCTTGTCAGCGGTACGCCACAGGATTGAGGCGCAACCTTCCGGCGAGATGACCGCATAGGTCGAGTACTGCAGCATGTTCAGCTGATCGCAGACACCGATGGCCAGCGCACCGCCGGAACCACCTTCACCAATCACGGTAGCGATGATGGGTGTCTTAAGCCGTGCCATGACCCGCAGGTTCCAGGCGATCGCTTCGCTCTGGTTGCGCTCTTCAGCGTCGATACCCGGATAGGCACCCGGCGTGTCAATGAAGGTAAGGATCGGCATCTTGAAGCGTTCGGCCATCTCCATCAGGCGGCACGCCTTGCGATAGCCTTCTGGACGCGGCATACCAAAGTTACGGCGGACCTTTTCGCGGACTTCACGGCCCTTCTGGTGGCCGATGATCATCACCGGTTCGCCGTTCAGTCGAGCCGTCCCGCCAACGATCGCGGCGTCATCGGAGAAATGGCGGTCGCCATGCAGCTCTTCGAATTCCGTAAACAGATGGTTAATGTAATCCAGCGTGTAGGGGCGCTGCGGGTGTCGAGCCAGGCGAGCGATCTGCCAACTGGTGAGATTGCCGAAGATGCTCTCGGTGAGCGACTCGCTCTTGTCCTGCAGGCGGGCAATCTCATCGCCAATGTTCAGCGAGTTGTCGTTACCAACCAGGCGCAATTCTTCGATCTTGGCTTGCAGGTCGGCGATCGGCTGTTCGAAATCGAGAAAATTCGGGTTCATAGGCATCCGTCATGCGTCGACGGCCAGGCGGCCGGGAGCTGTTCCGTTTTTTGCGCCCTACCTTACGGGACGGACGCATTCAGGTCGAACAAAATGTTCGCAAACATGACCCGATCCAGGACCGGGCCGGTTCAGGACGTCGAATGGGTCTCGCACCGGCAATGGTGCACCACTCGGCTAGTCCTGCTATCGGTATTGCAGAAAGACGTTGTCGCGCCCGAACTGGTCACGCAATGCCTGAATCAAGTTGTCGGCCGGGTCGATTCGCCAGCCTTCACCGAACTGCAGCAGGGCCCGGGCATCGGCACTGGTGTACTCAAGCGTGATCGGACAGGCGCCGCGATGACGGCCACAGACATCCGCCAGCCAGCGCACTCGATCGCCCTTGAGCGCCTCGCCGGCCACTTTGACTCGCAGGCTTTCGGCCAGCCCGGTTCGGGCTTCTTCCAAGCTCATGACCCGCTTGGCCCGCAAGCGCAGGCCACCAGAAAAATCATCGTTACTGACTTCACCCTCGACCACTACCAGGGCATCGGTCTGCAACAGTGCCTGAGCACTGTTGAAGGCTTCAGCAAACAGCGAGGCCTCAATCCGTCCTGAGCGGTCATCCAGGGTGATGAAACCCATTTTGTCGCCTTTCTTGTTCTTCATGACCCGCAAGTTGACGATCAAGCCGGCAATGGTCTGCTCGCCCCGCGCGGGACGCAAATCAATGATGCGCTGACGGGCGAAGCGGCGAACCTCACCCTCATATTCATCGATCGGATGGCCGGTGAGGTATAGCCCCAGTGTGTCTTTCTCGCCTTTCAGACGCTCCTTCAAGGACAGCTCGCGGGCTTTGCGATGGTTGGCATAAACATCGGCTTCGGGCTCAGCGAACAGTCCACCAAACAGGTCCGCATGGCCGCTGTCGAGGCTGCGTGCCGTCTGTTCCGCGGCCTGGATAGCCTCTTCCATCGCCGAGAGCAGCACCGCCCGGTTGCGATCGATATTGGCTTGGTAGGCTTTTGGTTCGTCCGAGAAATACGGCCCCAGACGATCCAGCGCGCCCCCGCGGATCAACGCTTCGAGGGTGCGTTTGTTGATTCGCTTGAGATCGACACGGCTGCAGAAATCGAACAGCTCCTTGAACGGCCCGCCTTCTTTGCGACATTCGCAGATAGCTTCGACCGGTCCCTCACCGACGCCTTTGATCGCACCCAGGCCGTAAATGATTCGTCCATCGTCACTGACCGTAAACTTGAACTCCGAATTGTTCACGTCCGGGGCATCGATGCGCAGCTTCATGCTGCGGCATTCCTCGATCAGCGTGACCACCTTGTCGGTGTTGTGCATGTCCGCAGACAGCACCGCAGCCATGAAGGGCGACGGGTGATGCGCCTTTAGCCAGGCGGTCTGGTAGGAAACCAGCCCGTAAGCAGCCGAGTGCGATTTGTTGAAACCGTAGCCGGCGAATTTTTCCACCAGATCGAAGATGTTGCCCGCCAGGTCCGCATCGATGCCGTTGTTGGCGCAACCCTCGATGAATCCGCCGCGCTGCTTGGCCATTTCCTCGGGCTTCTTCTTACCCATGGCGCGACGGAGCATGTCGGCCTGACCAAGGGTGTAGCCACCCATGACCTGAGCGATCTGCATCACCTGTTCCTGGTACAGGATGATGCCGTAGGTAGGCGCCAATACCGGCTTCAAGCCTTCGTACTGGTAATCAGAGTGCGGGTAAGAAATCTCCGCGCGACCATGCTTACGGTTGATGAAGTCGTCCACCATGCCCGACTGCAGCGGGCCAGGACGGAACAGCGCCACCAGAGCAATCAGGTCTTCCAGGCAGTCGGGCTTGAGCTTCTTGATCAGCTCTTTCATGCCGCGCGATTCAAGCTGGAAAACCGCCGTCGTTTCAGCTTTTTGCAGCAACGAGAACGTCGGCTTGTCGTTCAGCGGAATGAAGTCGATGTTCAGCGGATCCAGGCCCTTCTTGGCCTGCTCCCGGTTGATCGTCTCCATCGCCCATTTGATGATGGTCAGGGTCCGCAGACCGAGGAAGTCGAACTTGACCAGGCCGGCGGATTCGACGTCGTCCTTGTCGAACTGGGTCACCAGACTGCCACCCTCGTCGTCGCAGGCGATGGGCGCAAAATCGGTAAGTTTGGTTGGGGCGATTACCACGCCGCCAGCGTGCTTGCCCGTGCCGCGTGTGATGCCCTCGAGCTTGAGGGCCATGTCCCAGATTTCCCGAGCGTCTTCGTCGACAGCCAGAAAGTCTCGAAGCGGCTCTTCCATCTCGTAGGCTTTTTCGAGGGTCATGCCGACTTCGAAGGGAATCATCTTCGACAATCGATCGGCTAGGCCGTAGGACTTGCCCTGTACCCGCGCCACGTCCCGCACGACTGCCTTGGCGGCCATGGTGCCGAAAGTGATGATCTGGCTGACTGCGTTGCGGCCATATTTCTCTGCCACGTAGTCGATGACACGGTCACGGCCATCCATGCAGAAGTCGACGTCGAAGTCGGGCATGGAGACCCGCTCAGGGTTGAGGAAGCGCTCGAACAGCAGATCATAGGCGAGCGGGTCGAGATCGGTGATCTTCTGCACATAGGCGACCAGCGAGCCGGCACCCGATCCCCGTCCGGGCCCTACCGGAACGCCGTTGTTCTTCGCCCACTGGATGAAGTCCATGACGATCAGGAAGTAGCCCGGGAAGCCCATCTGGATGATGATGTCGAGCTCGAAATTCAGTCGGTCGACATAGACCTGCTTCTTCGCCTCGTAGTCAGGCGTGTCCTTGGGCAGCAGCACCTCGAGACGCTCATCGAGCCCGTCGAACGAGACCTTGCGGAAATACTCGTCCATGGTCATGCCCGCAGGTACCGGGAAATCAGGCAGGAAGTAGGTCCCCAACTGCACTTCGATATTGCAGCGCCGAGCAATTTCGACCGTATTCTCCAACGCCTCAGGCAGGTCGCTGAACAGCTCCCACATTTCCGCAGGGGTCTTCAGGTACTGCTGATCGGAGAAATTACGCGGCCGCCGCGAGTCGTCGAGCGTACGGCTCTCACCAATGCAGACGCGGGTTTCGTGTGCCTCGAAATCTTCTTGCTTGAGAAAACGAACATCGTTGGTAGCCACTAGCGGTACGTTACAGCGTTGCGCCAACGCGACCGCAGCATGCAAGTGTTCTTCATCGTTCACCCGGCTGGTGCGCTGGACTTCCAGGTAGAACCGCTGAGGGAAGACAGCCTGCCACTCGTCAAGCAACGCCGCGGCTGATGCTTCTTCGCCGTCGAGCAGCGCATGGCCAATTTCTCCTTCCTTGGCACCGGACAACGCGATCAGACCTTCTGCCGCAGCTTTGACCCAGTCGCGTTCGATGATGATCTGATCGTTGCGCTGGCCCTCCGTCCAGCCGCGCGAGACCAGCTCGGTCAGGTTGCGATACCCCCGGCCGTTCATCGCCAGTAACGTCAATCGGCTGAGCGGACCATCCTCCTCGCGACTGGCCAGCCAGATATCGGCGCCACAGATCGGTTTGATTCCGGCGCCCTGCGCCGCCTTGTAGAACTTGACCAGCGAGCACATGTTGCTCTGATCCGTGACGGCCACCGCCGGCATGCCAGCGCCTGCCACCGACTTCACCAGCGGCTTAACGCGCACCAGCCCGTCAACCAGAGAATATTCAGTGTGCAGACGAAGATGGATGAAGGAGACGGACATGAACCAACCTTGGACTGGCGAAACGACAAGCCGCGAATTGTACCGGAAAGCCGAAGCCGACTAAGACGGTGTTTGGCCTGTTATGGATCAGCGGAACGTAGGTCTCGATAGGCTGCGAGATGCTCCGGGCGGAAATTCAGCCCAGCAGGCTGGCAGGGGCGCCGACCGTTTCGATGATCACGCTTCCGCCCAGCGCACCGCGTTGTTCCAGCAGGTTGCGCACTGGCGCGAAGGACCGGCGGTGGATGATGGTCGGACCGAGCCGTTGCAAGGCTTCGAGATGGTTCGGCGTCGGGTAGCCCTTGTGTGCGGAAAGCCCATAGCCTGGATAACACAAGTCCAGCGCACACATTTCGCGATCTCGGCTGACCTTGGCCAGAATCGATGCAGCGGCAATGGCGGGCACCTGAGCATCACCCTGTATGACGGGTGCGCTCGGCACCGCAAGCTGAGGGCATCGATTGCCGTCGATCAAGGCCAGTCGAGGAGTCACGCTCAGCCCTTCGACCGCCCGCTGCATCGCCAGCATAGTGGCGTGCAGGATGTTCAGCTGATCGATTTCATGCACCTCGGCGCGGGCAATACACCAGGCGATCGCTTTCTGGCAGATCTCGTCGAATAGCGCCTCGCGGCGTGCCTCAGTGAGCTTCTTCGAGTCGTTCAGGCCCCTGATCGGTCGCAATGGGTCAAGAATCACTGCCGCGGTCACCACTGGCCCGCACAGCGGCCCACGGCCAACCTCGTCGACGCCTGCAACGAGCTCTTCTACCAGATTGAAATCCAACCCGATCTGCATTAGCGCGCGCCTAACAGTTCGAGCACCGCATCGGCTGCCTGGCTCGAGGCATCGCAGCGCAGCGTACGGTGAATGGCATCAAACCCCTCGGTCTGGCTGTCACCGTTATCCAGCAATGGCGACAACAGCTGCGCCATTGCATCGGGAGTCGCGGCATCCTGAAGCAACTCCGGAACCAGAAGACGCTGGGCCAGCAAATTGGGTAAGGCTACGTAGGGGCTCTTCACCAGGCGCTTGAGAATTCGAAACGTCAGCGGCGAAACGCTGTAAGCCACCACCATGGGACGTTTGTACAGCAAGGCTTCGAGCGTCGCGGTGCCGGAAGCAATCAGTACCGCATTGCAGGCGGCCAACGCCTCGTGGGAACGGCCATCAAGCAGTGTCAACGGAAGGTCCCGCCCTATTAGCATCTGCTCCAGTTGAGCACGCCGCTCGGGACTGGCACAGGGCACCACGAAACGGATCCCCGGCCGCATCGAGCGTAGACTGTCAGCTGCAGCCAGGAAGAGTTCACCAAGACGCCCGACCTCGCCGCCCCGACTGCCGGGCATCAGGGCCACAATCAGCCCTTCCTGCGGCAGGCCCAATGTTGTCCGCGCCGCGGCTCGATCAGAGACTAACGGGATGGTGTCAGCCAGAGGGTGGCCCACAAAACGCACCGCCACCTGGTGTGCGTCGTAGAACTTCGCCTCGAAGGGAAACAGCGTAAGCATCAGATCGCAGGCGTCTCGGATTTTCAGCACGCGCTTCTGTCGCCATGCCCAGACCGACGGACTGACGTAATGCACAGTCTTGATCCCCGCACGCCGCAGCTTTAGCGCCAAGTCCAGATTGAAATCCGGCGCATCGATGCCAATGAATACATCGGGGCGCACACCCAACAACGTCTGGAGCAGTCGCTTGCGGCGTCTCAGCAGCTCCGGTAGGCGACCGAGCACCTCCACCAGCCCCATCACAGCCAGGCGCTCTTGCGGGAAATAGGATTCGAGGCCCTGCGCCTCCATTCGGGGCCCGCCTACACCGATGAATTCGACGTTCGCGTGCTGCGCCTTGAGCGCCTGCATCAAACCTGCACCAAGGATGTCGCCGGACGCTTCGCCAGCCACGAGTGCAACGGTCAACGGCCTGGACATATCAGCGCGTGATGCCGCGGTTTGAGGCTTGTATGGAGTCTCGGAAGAGCGCTACCTCTGGGAAAGCCTGGGCATCGGCGGCGAGCACAGCGAGCGCAGCCTCGACTGTCAGCCCCTTGCGATAGACGACTTTGTAGGCGTTGCGCAGCGCCAAAATAGTTTCTTCGGAGAAACCACGGCGACGCATGCCCTCGAAGTTCATGCTGCGCGCCTCGGCCGGGTTGCCGAATACCGTCACAAACGCAGGAACGTCCTTGCCTATTGCGGTGCCCATGCCGGAAAAGCTGTACGCACCGATGTGGCAATACTGGTGCACCAGCGTGTATCCGGACAGAATCGCCCAGTCACCAACATGCACATGACCGGCCAGCGCCGTGTTGTTGACCAGGATGCAATGATTGGCGATCACACTGTCATGACCGATGTGGGCATAGGCCATGATCAGGTTGTGGTTGCCGAGCGTGGTCTCGCCTCGATCCTGAACAGTGCCGCGGTGAATGGTTACCCCCTCCCGGATCACGTTGTGGTCACCGATCACAAGGCGCGTTGGCTCGCCCTTGTATTTGAGGTCGGGCGTGTCTTCACCCACCGAAGAAAACTGGAAGATTCGATTGTGCCGGCCAATACGGGTCGGCCCTTTAATGACCACGTGAGACGCGATCACTGTTCCCTCGCCTATTTCGACATCCGGGCCGATTATCGACCATGGGCCGACCTGAACGTTATCCCCCAGCCGGGCCGCAGGGTCGACGATGGCGCGAGGGTCGACCAAACTCATATCTTCTGTTCCGCACAAATGATTTCGGCCGAGCATACCGGCTTACCATCAACACTGGCGCGGCAATCGAACTTCCAGATTCCGCGCTTGGCGCTGATGAAAGATGCCTCGAGGGTCAACTGATCGCCCGGCACGACTGGTTGGCGGAAGCGCAGCTTGTCCGAGCCAACGAAGAAGTAAAGCGTGCCATCGGCTGGCTTCGCACCCATCATCTTGAAACCAAGTAGTCCTGCAGCTTGCGCCATCGCTTCAATGATCAATACACCCGGCATGATTGGATGTTGCGGGAAGTGACCGTTGAAGAAGGGTTCGTTGATGGTGACGTTCTTGTAGCCACGAATACGCTTGGCGTCCGTGTCGAGCTCCACCACCCGGTCAACCAGTAGAAAGGGGTATCGGTGGGGAAGGTATTCGCGTATCTCGTTGATATCCATCATATGAAGAAAAAGCCCGTAAGGAGATTGGGAGTCTGCGCAGCCATATGGCGGCGCGACCCGCTGGCAAATGCCTTCTGACAGGAGCGATCAGACGGTGGGGTCAGCCATCAGAAGACGCATCCCCGCGCGGGGTCACGGAGGCCAGGCGTTTTTCTACTTGCTGCAGGCGGCGCGCCATGTCGTCGAGATGACGAATCCGGGCAGCACTTTTGCGCCATTCCGCGGCGGTCTGCATGGCCGTCCCCGAGGAATAACTTCCCGGCTCGGTGATCGAGCGGGTGACCATGGTCATGCCGGTTATGAACACGTTATCGCAGACTTCGATATGCCCAACCAGCCCGGCGCCGCCAGCGATCATACAGTTGCGACCGATTTTGGTGCTCCCGGAAATGCCGGAACACCCTGCCATGGCAGTGTTATCGCCGATCTGTACGTTGTGCGCGATCATGATCTGGTTATCCAGCTTGACGCCATTTCCTATAACCGTATCCGATATGGCACCACGGTCGATGGTGGTATTGGCGCCAATCTCGACATCATTACCAATACGCACACCACCGAGCTGAGCAATCTTCTCCCAACTCCCTTGTTCATTGGCGAAGCCGAACCCCTCACCACCGATCACCGCACCGGGCTGAATAACCACGCGATCGCCAATGATCACGTCATGGCAAATGGTGACTCGAGCAGCGAGTCGCCCCCCTGCGCCGATGCGGCTTCGCGCGCCGATCACGGACTGGGCGCCAATCTCCACATCGGGGCCAACCCAGGCTCCTGCTTCAATCACTACTTGAGCACCGATACGCGCTGAGGGATCAACCACAGCGCTGGGATCCACTACTGCGGTGGCATGAATACCGGTGGCCGCTCGAGGCCGGCTCTCGAACAAATGCGAGATACGCGCATAGGCGAGATACGGGCTGGCGACAACCAAAGCGGTACCCGCGTAGCCTTCGGCATCCTTGGCGGTAAGCAGCACGCCTCCAGCCCTCGTCGTGGGCAAAAATTTCCGGTATCGCGCGTTGGCAAGGAAACTCAAATGCTCAGGACCGGCGTCCTGCAAAGTCGCCAGACCTGACACTTGCAGCGAGCCATCGCCGCGCAGCTCGGCCCCTAGTCTTTCGACTAGATCGCCTAGTGAATAGGCTACTCCGCTCATCAGCGCAGCTGATTCATGCGCTCAATGACCTGGCGGGTGATGTCGTACTGTGGCTTGACATCCACCACCGCGCCGCGCTCCAACACCAAGTCGAAATCGCCCTTCTTGATAACTTCTTCGACAGCCTTGTCTAGCTTTGGCTTGAGCTGCTTGAGCATGTCACGATCGGCGGAGGCCTTAGACTCGTTCAGCTCCTTTGAAAGAAACTGAAAGTCGCGAGCCTTCTGCTTGAATTCAAGCTCAAGGCGCTCACGCTCAGCCTGCTGCATCTTATCGCCGTCTTTGCCCAGGCGGTCCTGAATGCGCTTGGCGTCGCTCTCCAGCCCTTTGAGCTTCTCCAGCTGTGGGCCGAACTTCTTCTCTGCGTCGACCGAGTAGCGTTTGGCTCCGTCCGATTCGAGCAGAGCCATCTGATAATTCATCACCGCTATTTTCATTTCGGCAAACGCAGGGGTCGCCACTAGAGCAGCGGCAATAACAAGCAATTGGGTCAACTTACGCACGGTATATACCACTCTTCAGGAATGCGCTGGAGCAGGGCTCCAGATGATTAAAAGGTTTGGCCCAGCGAGAACTGGAAGACCTGGGTATCTGCTTCGTCCGGCTTCATTACGGGCATCGCCAGACTGAAACTCAACGGGCCCATGGCAGTGATCCAGGTCAGACCGACACCGACCGAACTGGCCATGTCCCCGATATCGATGTCGCTGCACTTAGCCGAGCCCGACGGGCAATTTGTATCGTAGACGTTACCCACGTCCCAGAACACTGAGGTGCGCAACGAGCGCTGATCCTTGACGAACGGCATCGGAAACAGCAGCTCCATTCCGCCCTGGATCAGCACGTTACCACCGTAGGGCAGCGCATCCTGATCAGGATCGGCAATGGTGCCCTCATTCCCGGTTACAGGCTCGCCAAGGCTCGGTGTGCTGCGCGGACCGAGACTGCTGTCTTCGAAGCCACGAACCGAGTTGAAACCACCAGCATAGTAGTGCTCGTAGAACGGCAGCCGTGAGGTCGAGCCATAGGCATCCCCATAACCCAACTGCGTATGCAGCCTCATGGTGTAGGTCTTGGTAACCGGCACGAACAGCTGAGCGTTGTAGTCGAGTTTATAAAACGACAGATCACTGCCTGGAATAGTCGTTTCCAGCGAAAGGCTTTGCGAATGTCCGCGCGTTGCAAGAACCCCGCGGTTCAACGTCGACTCAGACCAACCGACTGAGGCCTTGAAGTTGAGGTAGCTGTCGCCTTCTTGCTCGATAAAATCGAAAATTTCATCGACCGTGTACCGTCCGCTATCAATCGTGTCCTGTTGCGCGGATAGACCAAACGACAACCGCGAAGTCTCGCTGATCGGATAGCCGATATTCACACCGCCGCCTAGGCTGTCGACCGAGTAGCTAGACACGTCGTAGTCCAGCTCGTCGTAATCGGTGGTTCGATAGAAGGCGTTATAACCGAGGCTGACACCGTCTTCGGTCCAGTAGGGATCGACGAACCCGAAGTTGTAACGCGACTGGTATTCGCTGCGGGTCAACCCGAGGCTGACACGGTTACCGGTGCCCAGGAAGTTGTTCTGGCTGATTGAACCACCGAGAATCAGACCCGCATTCTGCGCAAATCCGATGCTCGCCATGATCGAGCCAGACGGCTGCTCTTCAACGCTGTAATTCACGTCGATCTGGTCGTCGGTACCCGGGACCTGGGGCGTTTCGACGTTCACTTCCTTGAAGAAACCCAACCTTTCGAGACGGGTTTTGGATTGATCAATTAGATAGGTCGACGCCCAGCCGCCTTCCATCTGGCGCATCTCGCGGCGCAGCACTTCGTCTTCGGTCTTGGTGTTGCCGCGGAAATTGATGCGATTGACATAGGCGCGCTTGCCTGGATCGACAACGAAGGTGATCGAGACAGTATTGTTCTCGTCGTTGGTTTCCGGCACGCCATTGACGTTGGCGAAGGTGTAGCCCTCATTGCCCAAGCGACGCGTAATCAGCTCTGAGGTAGTGGTCATGACTTTGCGCGAGAAAACCTGACCCTCCTTCGCCAACAGCAAAGATTGCAGCTCTTCCTGCGGCACTTTCAAATCGCCGCTCAGCTTGACGTCACTGACGGTGTAACGATCACCTTCAGCGATATTTACCGTGATGTAGACGTCTTTCTTGTCCGGCGTAATGGACACCTGAGTAGAGGTGATGTCCATGTTGATATAGCCGCGATCCAAGTAATAAGAGCGCAGACGTTCAAGGTCACCGGAAAGCTTCTCCCGGGCATACTTGTCGTCGTTGCGGAAGAACGACAACCAGTTGCTGGTCTTCAGCTCGAACAGATCGGTGAGATCTTCGTCGGGGAATACGGAATTGCCGACAACGTTGATGTGCTTAATCGCCGCAACGGAGCCTTCGTTAATATCTATTTTCAGCGCGACGCGGTTGCGAGGCCGCGGGACGACTTCAGTTTCGATCGTAGCCGAGTAGCGCCCCTGCGCAACATATTGACGCTGCAGCTCGTTGCGCACGCCCTCGAGCGTGGCGCGCTGGAAGATTTCACCTTCTGCCAGGCCCGACTGCTGCAGGCCGGAAAGCAAGTCTTCAGTCTTGATCGCCTTGTTGCCGTCGATCTCGATGCCGGAGATTGAAGGGCGCTCGACCACGTTGATGACCAGTACATCGCCCTCACGGCCGAGCTGGATGTCTTCAAAAAAGCCGGTACGAAACAGCGCGCGGGTAGCATCGACCAGGCGACTGTCGTCAGCTGCCTGACCGACGTTCAACGGCAACGCGCCAAAGACGCTGCCAGCAGAGACACGCTGCAGACCGTTAACGCGTATATCGGAAATAGTGAAGGACTCGGCGTGAACTTCGGCAATCATCAGTGCGGAAATTACCGCAGGTAGCAGCAGACGTTTCATGAAGTCCTTTCTTTTCAAACCTGATAATTGAACCTGCGCGTGGCGCGGCGACATCAAGGTATATGGCGATTAAAGGCGGCCAAGGTCGTTGACCAGCGCAAGCAGCATCACCCCAACAACCAGGCTGATACCGATCTGTACTCCCCAGCCCTGGACCCTGTCCGACAAGGGACGTCCACGGACCCACTCGACCAGGTAGAAGAGCAGATGGCCTCCATCCAGGACGGGGATAGGCAATAGATTGAGTACCCCAAGGCTTATGCTCAGGTAGGCGAGGAAATTCAAGAAGTCGCCCACGCCCGACTGTGCAGAAGCGCCCGCCACTTTAGCAATGGTTATCGGGCCGCTCAAGTTTTTTACCGAGAGCTCCCCGAAGAGCATTTTCTTAAGCGAATCCAGAGTCAGAACACTCATCGTCCATGTGCGACGAAGCCCTTCCCCGACAGCTTCGACAGGACCGTGGCTGACCTGCCGCAGCATTTCAGGCGGCCATTCTCCACCCGCGACGCCGGCGCCAAGGTAGCCCCGACGCTCATCTCCTTCGCCACGTTCAGCCAGCGTCAGAGGGAGTTCGATCTGCTCACCGTTACGCTCAACCACCAGCAAAACCGCTTGCCCGCCCAGCGGCCTAACACCGTCAATCACTTCTTGCCATTCGGTGAGCGCCTCGGCGTCAAGGCTGACCAATCGATCCCCAATCTGCACGCCAGCTGCCTGCGCCGGCCCTTCGGGATCTAGCTGAGCGACAACCGGGGCAATTTCCGGACGCCAGGGACGAATACCCAGCGAGCCGATCGGGTCCGGTTCCTCAGCCCCCTTAAGCCAGTCCTTCAGCTCGACCTGTAACCGCTGCGACTGACCTCCATCAACCTCGCTCACCAACATTTCGAGCGAACCGGTCTCACCAAGGCGCCTGATCAACTGCAAATTGACATCTGCCCAGCCTGCAGTTGGCTTGCCGTTAATCTCGACGATTTCCTGCCCAGCCATCAAGCCGGCTCGCTCAGCAAGGCTGCCAATCTCTACTGCGCCTACGACCGGACGAACTTGCTCCGTACCCAGCATCGCCAAGATCCAGAAGAACACCAGGGCAAGCAGAAAATTGGCCAAAGGCCCGGCCGACACAATGGCGAAGCGCTGCCTAACGGTTTTGCGGTTGAAGGCCTGCCCCAGCAGAGTGGGCGGCACGTCACCCTCGCGTTCGTCGAGCATTTTGACGTAGCCACCGAGGGGGATGGCGGCGAGAACGAATTCGGTACCCTGGCGGTCATGCCAGCGCAACAGCGGCCGCCCGAAGCCTACCGAGAAGCGCAGAACCTTGACGCCGCAACGCCGAGCCACCCAGAAATGTCCGAACTCGTGGAAGGTTACCAGTACACCCAGCGCCACCAGGGTACCGATGATCATGTACAGCGCGCCCATATTTCCTCTGCCTCGAAAGGTCTTTTAGCAGCTGCGAGCCCGGTCCATGCCGGAGCGCTACAGCCAAGTTGGGACTTTTGATCGCTACCGAACGCTACCGATCGCGACTTTGCAACCAGTGCGAAGCGAGCCTGCGGGCCTGGGCATCGGCAGTCAGCACATCTGCCAGGCAACGTGCCGGAACCGAAGCTTCCAGATCGAGAACATGCTCGATAATACTCGCGATTTCAGTGAAGCGAATGCGACCATTGAGGAACGCATCCACGGCTACCTCGTTCGCAGCATTGAGCATCGCCGGCGCCGTTCCGCCATCCTGCGCGGCCTGCCTGGCAATCCGAAGACAAGGAAATCTGTGCTGGTCGGGGGCCTCGAAATCCAGACGACCTACCTGCAACAGGTCCAAAGCCGATACGCCTGAGTCGATTCGTTCCGGCCAGGCCAGTGCATGCGCAATCGGTGTCCGCATGTCGGGATTACCCAGTTGCGCCAAGACCGAGCCATCGACATAGTCGACCATCGAGTGAATGACGCTCTGCGGGTGAATCACAACTTCTACCTGTTCCGGGCGCGCATCGAACAGCCAGCACGCCTCGATGAGCTCAAGCCCCTTGTTCATCATGCTCGCTGAATCAACGGAGATCTTGCGACCCATGGACCAGTTGGGGTGGGCACAGGCCTGGTCGGCAGTTACAGAAGACAGCTGATCCAGAGGTAGTTGCCGGAAAGGCCCACCGGAAGCCGTAAGCAGAATTCGCCTGACGCCGACACGACTCAAGCCCCGCGCATAGTTGCCAGGCAAACACTGGAAGATGGCATTGTGCTCGCTATCGATGGGCAGCAGCACCGCCTCGCTGTCACGCAGCGCCTGCATGAACAACGCACCGGACATTACCAGCGCCTCTTTGTTCGCCAACAGGACCCGCTTGCTGGCCTGGACGGCGGAGAGCGTCGGCCGTAAGCCCGCGGCACCAACGATCGCCGCCATGACCACGTCGACCTCGGGATGCGCTGCAACTTCGCTTAGACCACCCTCACCCACGAGCACGCGCGTTTTGACGCCATCACTGTCGAGCTGCTCCTGCAACACACGAGCCCGGTCACTATTGGCAACCACCGCATAACGCGGCCGATGCCGTCGGCACAGCTCCCGCAATTCGGCAATGCGACTGAATGCACTGAGCGCAAAGGCTTGGTAGCGCTCGGGATGACGCGCTATCACATCCAGCGTGCTCAGGCCGATGGATCCGGTCGCACCAAGAATTGTTACCTGCAGCGGACCACTCACCATGCACCCCAGCCGGCCAGCCACAGCAGGACCGTGAACACGGGTACCGCAGCGGTCAAGCTGTCGATACGATCCATCACGCCGCCATGCCCTGGAAGCAGCTGACTGCTGTCTTTAATACCCGAGCTACGCTTGAACATGCTCTCGGTCAAATCGCCAACGACGGAAATGACCACCACCAGAGCTGCACCTAACAGAGCGAGCGCCAACTCACGCGCAGACCAGGATTGATAAAGCCCAACGAACAATGTGATTAGCAGGCTGGTAACCAAGCCGCCAATCATCCCCTCCCAACTCTTGCCTGGGCTGACCTGAGGAGCGAGCTTGCGACGGCCAAAGGTCTTGCCTGCCGCATAGGCACCAATATCAGCCCCCCACACCAGGACCATCACTGCAACGATAAGCCAATTGCCCTGTGGCCACTGCTTGAGCAAAACCAGGCCCTGCCAGGCGGGCAATAGAATCAACAATCCGATAACCAGACTGCCGATAGATCCACCCCAGTGTCGCTGACTCCGAGGATAACTGACGACGAGCGCCGTGGCAGTCAGCCACCAGATCACGCTCAGCGTAAGCAACCAAGACGCCAAGGCGGGAGCCAAATAGAGCCCCGCAAGCAGCAGAGCTACCGCTATCGCATAAAGAACCCTGACCGGCTGAGCCTCAAAGCCCGCCAGACGCGCCCATTCCCATCCCCCAAGCACAACGACTACGCCTATGAACAGCGCAAAAGCGAGACCTTCGAGAAGGAAAAAACCAATCAGTGCGATCGGAAGAAGGATGGCTGCCGTGATGATGCGATGCTTCAGCATTCAGCTCGAACCTCTATTTCTACCTGGTCACCGGTCTTGCCGAAACGTCGCTGACGCTTGGCGAAATCGGCCAATGCTGTACGCATTGCATCGTGCTTGAAATCGGGCCAGAACAGGTCCGAGAAATATAGTTCAGCATAAGCCAACTGCCATAACAGGAAATTGCTGATGCGTCGCTCACCACCGGTGCGAATACAGAGATCCGGCAGAGGCATGTCGCCAGTTGCCAGATAGCGCTGAAAAAGGGCGGGAGTCACTTCATCTGGATTGAGTCGACCTTCCTGCGCTTCGCGGGCCAACCGCTGTGCGGCCTGGAGAATGTCCCACTGTCCGCCGTAATTGGCGGCGACCTGAAGCACGAAACGGCCGGAGCCCGCAGTCATTTCCTCGGCTTCGAGCATCGCCGTCTGCAGCTCCGGATGAAAGCGTGAACGATCGCCAATGATTCGCAAGCTGATGCCATTTTCGTTGAGCTTGCGCGCTTCTCGGCGTAGAGCGCTCAGGAAAAGCTCCATCAGCGCCCCAACCTCCTCGGCCGGCCGCTGCCAATTCTCACTGGAAAAGGCAAACAGCGTCAGCACCTCAACACCCGCCTCGGCGCAAACCTCTATAACGGCTCGCACCGCATCGACGCCCGCCTTGTGCCCGGCCACGCCCGGCAAGAGACGCCGCTTCGCCCAGCGATTGTTACCATCCATGATGACTGCGACATGACGGGGTACATTCCGTCCGGCAATCTGCCTGACCTTATCCATGAAACGACTCTACCTGCGCTCAATCACGCTGCGAACAATGGGAGAAACCGCCAATGGCAATTTCCGGGGATACGACTGGTTAGCCCCTCGCGCCACGAGCCTTTCGGCCTCGACGCACTCCGACGTGTGCAGTACGGACGAAGTCCGGTACAGCGACATCAAACAGCCATCAAATCGTTTTCCTTACCTTCAAGCGCCTTGTCGATCTCCGCAACGTACTTGTCGGTCAGCTTTTGAACGTCGTCTTGACCGCGTCGTTCCTCGTCTTCACTGATTTCCTTTTCCTTCACCAGATCCTTGAGCTGGGCGATAGCATCGCGCCGAATGTTGCGCACGGCGACACGAGCGTTTTCAGCCTCTGAGCGTGCCTGCTTGGTGTACCCCTTACGGGTCTCTTCAGTAAGCGCAGGCATCGGTACGCGAATCGTTGTACCGGCAGTCGCGGGGTTCAGGCCCAGATCTGACGTCATGATCGCCTTTTCTACCGCCTGGATCATGCCTCTATCAAAGACAGTAAGGGCCAAAGTGCGCGAGTCTTCTGCCGTGACATTGGCAATCTGGCGCAGAGGCGTATCGCTGCCGTAATACGACACCATAACGCCATCTAGAATGCTCGGATGAGCGCGACCGGTACGAATTTTGGCGAACGCATGCCCCAGCGATTCCATGGTTTTCTTCATGCGCTCTTGAGCGTCTTGCTTAATCTCGTTGATCATTGGTACTGCTCCTCGATCAGGGTTCCTTCAGCGCCGCCAAGCACAATATTGAGCAGGGCACCGGGCTTGTTCATGTTGAACACCCGCAGCGGCATGTTGTGGTCGCGGCATAGGCAAATGGCAGTCAGGTCCATGACGCCCAGCTTGCGGTCAAGCACATCATCATAGGTCAGCTGCTCGAACTTCTCGGCATTCGGATCCTTGAAGGGGTCGGCCGTATAAACGCCGTCAACCTTGGTGGCCTTGAGCACCACATCTGCATGAATCTCGATGGCACGCAGGCAGGCGGCCGAATCAGTGGTAAAGAACGGATTGCCGGTGCCGGCGGAGAAGATCACCACCTCGCCACTCTTCAGGTGACGCATCGCCTTGCGGCGGTCGTAATGGTCAGTGACCCCGACCATTGAAATCGCCGACATGACCAATGCCGGGATGTTCGAGCGCTCCAAGGCATCACGCATGGCCAAGGAGTTCATGACCGTAGCGAGCATACCCATATGGTCGCCAGTCACACGATCCATGCCTGCGGCGGACAGAGCGGCACCACGGAAAAGATTACCGCCGCCAATGACCAGGCCAACTTCTACGCCTATGCCGACTAACTGCCCAACCTCCAAGGCCATACGATCAAGCACCTTGGGATCAATACCAAAGTCCTCCGACCCCATTAGGGCCTCGCCGCTTAGTTTGAGCAGAATGCGTTTATAGCGAGGATTGCGTGCACTCATCTGCTGAGCCATTGGCGTTGTCTCTCCTGCGGCATTTGTATGACTAGGCTGGCCTGCAGCCGGGAAAAATGTCTGCGCTATGACAGCGCAGTCTCGCATTGGTGCCAAGCGGTGACTGTCGCATTGGCAAAAAACGTTTCCATCCTCCAGTCCGACAAAGAGGCCGCACGCGTGAGCGGGCAGCCTCTTAGAGGACAGCAGAGCGTCTTATTGCTTGGTAGCAGCGACCTGAGCGGCAACTTCGGCAGCGAAGTCAACCTCTGCGCGCTCGATGCCTTCGCCTACTTCGTAACGAACGAAGGAAACGATCTCTGCACCAGCCTTCTTCGCCAGCTCGCCAACTTTGACATCGGGATCCTTGACGAAAGCCTGCTCGACCAAACTGGCTTCAGCAAGGAACTTGCTGATGCGACCGGCAACCATCTTCTCGACGATTTCGGCAGGCTTGCCTTTGATCTTGTCTTCATTCAACGCCAGGAAAATTTCTTTTTCCTTGGCAACGGCTTCTTCAGAAACCTGCGACGGATCCAGGAACTGAGGGTTGCTGGCGGCGACGTGCATGGCGATTTCTTTGGCCAGCTCGACACTGCCCCCCTTCAGCGCAACCAGAACACCGATACGGTGACCGTGCAGGTAGGAGCCAACCAGATCCGCCTCAACGGTGGTCAAACGACGGATATTGACGTTCTCGCCGCACTTGGCGACCAGCGCCTCGCGATCAGTTTCCTGAGCGGCAATCAGCGGCGCTGCATCAGTCATCTTCTCGGCGAAGGCTTTTTCGACACTGCTATTGACGAAATTCTTGAAGTCGTCCTGCAGTGCCAGGAAGTCGGTCTGCGAGTTGACTTCGATAATCACGGCGCGCGTGTTGTCGTCGGCCACTTTAACAGCGATCGCGCCTTCAGCAGCGATATTGCCGGCCTTCTTGGCTGCCTTGATGGCGCCCGCAGCACGCATATCGTCAATGGCTTTCTCGATGTCGCCACCAGCAGCGGTGAGCGCCTTTTTGCAATCCATCATGCCTTGGCCAGTCCGCTCGCGCAGTTCTTTAACCAGGGCTGCAGTGATCTCTGCCATGTTCGCAAATCCTCTCGATTCGATTTTCGATCATCGCCCATCATTCGGACGATCAATTCGGAAGTGGCAAAAAGGGGGCATAGCCCCCTTTCTGTTCAACGGGTATCAGCTAGGCGACAAGTGCGCTCAGCCTTGAGCAGCCTCGACAGGGGCTTCTTCAACGAACTCGTCAGCACCGCCAGCATTGGTCTGACGACCACGCAGTACTGCGTCTGCCATAGAGCCCAGATAGAGTTGCACGGCGCGGATGGCATCGTCATTACCAGGAATGATGTAATCGACGCCTTCCGGGCTGCTGTTGGTATCAACGATGCCGATAACTGGAATACCCAGCTTATTGGCTTCGGAAATAGCAATACGCTCGTGATCGACGTCAACAACGAACATGGCGTCCGGCAGACCGCCCATGTCCTTGATGCCGCCCAGGCTACGATCCAGCTTCTCAAGATCGCGAGTACGCATCAGCGCCTCTTTCTTGGTCAGCTTCTCGAAGGTACCGTCCTGAGCTTGTGTTTCCAGCTCACGCAGACGCTTGATCGAGGCGCGAATGGTCTTGTAGTTGGTCAGCATGCCGCCCAACCAGCGATGATCAACGTACGGCGAGCCACAACGAGCAGCCTCTTCGCGAACGATCTTGCCAGCGGAACGCTTGGTGCCAACGAACAGAATCTTGTTTTTGCCTGCAGCCAGTTTTTCAACGAAACGCAGCGCGTCGTTGAACATCGGCAGGGTTTTCTCAAGGTTGATGATATGAATCTTGTTACGCGCGCCAAAGATGTACTTATTCATCTTCGGGTTCCAGTAACGGGTCTGGTGGCCGAAGTGCACACCGGCCTTCAGCATATCGCGCATAGTGACTTGAGACATGAGAGTTCCTCAGATAAGTCGGGTTAGGCCTCCACGCGTCCCGATATCCAACTCTTGCGAGCACCCAGGATACCGTGTCGACACGTGTGTGGGGTCAGGCTCGGCAGGTAGTCCCGCAGAGCGGCGCGTTTTATAGCACAAGCCAGCATCGGAGGCTAGCACGGACTGACATTGAACGTAGCTAACAAGGTTGCCTCTGGTTTGCCCGAGCCGCCAGGGCCGCCTGCAGGTAAAGCCTTCTTTGGTTTATCATTTGCCTCTTATATCTATTTGCCTGCGCCTCTTGGCGCCAAGAGGGTTGCATGACTGTTTCCATCAAGACGCCTGAAGACATCGAGAAAATGCGCATTGCCGGCCGCCTGGCCGCCGAGGTGCTCGAAATGATCGGTGATCACGTCAAGCCGGGTGTCACCACCGAAGAACTGGACCGCATCTGCCACGAGCACATCGTCAACGTGCAACAGGCCATACCCGCCCCGCTCAATTACAAGGGTTATCCCAAATCGATTTGCACATCGATCAATCATGTCGTCTGTCATGGCATTCCCAACGACAAGCCTCTCAAAGACGGTGACATCCTCAATATCGATATCACGGTCATCAAGGATGGTTACCACGGCGATACCAGCCGAATGTTTCTTGTCGGCAAAGCGCCAGAGTGGGCCGAGCGGCTGTGTAAGGTGACGCAGGAGTGCCTTTATAAAGGTATCGAGGTAGTCCGCCCCGGCGCGCGCCTAGGGGACATCGGCGAGGTGATCCAGAAGCATGCCGAGAAGAACGGATTCTCCGTCGTTCGCGAGTATTGTGGACATGGCATCGGCAAGGTTTTCCACGAAGAGCCTCAAGTCCTTCACTACGGCCGCGCCGGGACCGGGCTGGAGCTAAAGGAAGGAATGACCTTCACCATAGAGCCAATGATCAACCAGGGCCGGTCGGAAACTCGCCTGCTTGGTGACGGCTGGACAGCCATTACCAAGGACCGCAAGCTATCCGCCCAATGGGAACACACCCTAGTGGTGACCGCCGATGGCTATGAAATCTTCACCCTGCGCAGCGATGACACCATAGCCCGCACATCGCCCTAATTTTGATGCTTTGATGGAGGGCGACGGTATGCCTCAGGTTGATTCCGAATTGTTCGACCGCAGCCAGTTCCAGGCTGAACTGGCTCTTAAGGCCAGCCCCATCGCCGCCTTCAAGAAAGTCATACGCAAGGCGCGGGAAGTGCTCGATGCACGGTTCCTCGCCGGCCAGGATATCCGCGGCCTGATCGAAGGCCGCGCCTGGTTCGTCGACCAGATATTGCGAGCCGCCTGGGGCCGCTTCGACTGGAACAACGAGGCGGAAATAGCGCTGGTAGCCGTCGGTGGCTATGGGCGCGGCGAGCTGCACCCCTATTCCGATATCGACCTGCTGATACTGCTCGATAACAATGACCAAGAAATATTCCGCGACGCCATCGAGCGGTTTCTGACCCTGCTATGGGACATTGGCTTGGAAGTTGGCCAAAGCGTTCGCTCGGTACAGGAATGTGCCGAGGAGGCACGTGCGGACCTAACCGTCATAACCAATCTCATGGAAAGCCGTACGATCGCAGGCCCTGAGCGCTTGCGTCAGAACATGCTGAAGGTCACCAGCCCTTCGGAAATGTGGCCGAGCAAAGAGTTCTTCCTCGCCAAACGTAACGAGCAGGCCACGCGCCACTCGAAGTACAACAATACCGAATACAACCTGGAGCCAAACGTCAAAGGCTCGCCTGGTGGGCTGCGCGACATCCAGACGATCCTGTGGATAGCGCGGCGCCAGTTTGGCAGCTTGAATCTTAGCGCCATCCTCGATCAGGGATTTCTGACCGAAGGCGAGTACTCGTTGCTAGTGGCTGGACAAGAATTCATCTGGCGGGTCCGTTACGGATTACACATGCTGGCCGGGCGTGCGGAGGATCGACTGCTATTCGACCACCAGCGCAGCCTCGCCGCCCTCCTCGGCTATGAAGACAGTGACGCCAAGCTGGCGATCGAGCGCTTCATGCAGAAGTACTACCGCGTCGTGATGAGCATTTCAGAACTAAGCGATCTGGTAGGGCAGCACTTTGCCGAAGTTATCCTATGGGAGGGCGACAGCGGCGAT
Organism: Pseudomonas sp. NPDC047961; assembly: GCF_050272435.1. Classification (NCBI taxonomy): domain Bacteria; kingdom Pseudomonadati; phylum Pseudomonadota; class Gammaproteobacteria; order Pseudomonadales; family Pseudomonadaceae; genus Pseudomonas; species Pseudomonas sp. NPDC047961. Next base: position 559,036 of record NZ_JBNNMD010000001.1, read on the forward strand.
GCGGTGCCGCTCAACAGCCGCTTCTTGGTGCGCGATGGCTATCTGGAAGTAACCGATGATTCGGTGTTCAAGCGCAGGCCCTTCGCGATTCTGGAAATCTTCGTACTGCTGGCTCAACACCCTGACATTCAGGGTGTACGAGCGGAGACCATTCGCCTCCTTCGAGACCACCGACATCTCATTGACGACGATTTTCGCAGCGACATTCGCAACACTAGCCTGTTCATCGAGCTGTTCAAATGCAAGGAAGGCATCCACCGCAATCTGAGACGCATGAATCGCTACGGCATTCTTGGACGCTACCTGCCCGAGTTCGGCCATATCGTGGGGCAGATGCAGCATGACCTCTTTCATATCTACACGGTCGACGCCCATACGCTCAATGTCATCAAGTACCTGCGTAAACTGAGCAAACCCGGAGTCGCCGAAAAGTATCCACTGGCCAGTAAACTCGTGGAACGGCTGCCCAAGCCGGAGCTCATCTATATCGCAGGGCTCTATCACGATATCGCCAAGGGCCGTGGCGGCGACCATTCGGAGCTGGGCGCGGTGGATGCGCAGGAGTTCTGCGCGCGCCACAAGCTGCCTGCATGGGACACGCGGCTGGTGGTATGGCTGGTTGAGAACCATCTGGTGATGTCAACGACCGCGCAGCGCAAAGACCTATCTGACCCACAGGTGATCAACGACTTTGCCCAACAGGTGGGTGACGAAACCCACCTCGATTACCTGTATGTGCTGACCGTTGCAGACATCAACGCAACCAACCCGACCCTCTGGAATTCCTGGCGGGCGAGCCTGCTGCGCCAGCTGTATACCGAAACCAAACGCGCGCTCAAGCGCGGTCTGGAGAACCCGCTGGGGCGCGAGGAGCAGATTCGCCAGACCCAGCGCGCCGCACTCGACAACCTCGTGCGCAACGGGACCGATCCGGACGACGCCGAACAGCTATGGTCGCAGCTAGGTGACGACTATTTCATGCGCCACAGCTCGATTGATGTCGCCTGGCACACAGAAGCCATCATCGAGCACCCAAGCGACGGCGGTCCGCTGGTCCTGATCAAGGAAACCACCCAACGTGAATTCGAGGGCGGCACGCAGATCTTCATCTATGCACCCGATCAGCATGACTTCTTCGCCGTTACCGTTGCGGCCATGGACCAGCTGAACCTGAACATCCACGATGCCCGCATTATCACTTCGAGCAGCCAGTTCACGCTGGACACCTATATCGTGCTGGACGCCGACGGTTCTCCCATTGGCAACGACCCCGAGCGCACGGAGGAGATTCGGCAAGGATTGATCAACGCGCTGCGTAATCCGGATGACTACCTGACCATCATTCAGAAACGTGTGCCGCGGCAACTGAAGCATTTCGCATTCCCACCGCAGGTCACCATCCACAACGACATGCAGCGCCCGCAAACGATCATTGAGGTCGTTGCACCGGACCGCCCTGGGCTATTGGCGCGCATTGGCCAGCTGTTTCTGGACTTCGACCTCTCGGTACAGAACGCCAAGATCGCGACGCTGGGCGAGCGTGTCGAGGACGTGTTCTTCGTCACCAATGCCGACAACCAGCCCTTGTCTGACCCGCAGCTATGCACCCGACTGCAGCAGGCGATGATTAAGCAGCTGACGCAGGACAATGAGCATCAGCCCTCGCCCAGCAGCATCGTTATCTGAACGACAACGCCATGCCGCCTCGGCAACGAGGCGGTAATGAACGCTCGTCAGACCCGCTTCAATCCCAGGGTTTGCCGCGGGTTTTGGCTGTATAAGGCAACCTTTGCTGCATGGCTGCCTTCGCCAGGACATGGGCGCTGACCGGCGCGGTCAAAAACAAAAACAGGGTGATCAGCACTTCATGGACGCTGAGACCGTTGCCCTGGTTACTGAAGAAGATCATCGAACCGATGACGATCCCACCAACCCCAAGCGTGGTTGCCTTGGTCGGACCGTGCAGCCGTGTGAAGAAATCGGGAAGGCGATACAAACCGATCGCCCCAACCAAGGCGAACGCGCTCCCCACTATTAGAAACACACTCACCAGCAATTCTATCCAGAATGGCATGCAGCCTCCTCAGTCAATGATTTCGCCGTGCAACAGGTGCTTGCCCACCGCCACGGTACTGACGAAGCCCATCACCGCGATGAGCAGAGCCGCCTCGAAAAAAAGATCGGACGCGAGCCAGATACCAAACAGGACGATCAATGCCAGCGCATTGATATACAAGGTGTCGAGCGCCAATACTCGATCAGGCATGTCCGGCCCCTGAACGAGCCGCACCACGTTTAGGATCGCTGCGATTCCGATAACCGCCATGCACAAGGGAATTACATACGCGAGCATTCGAAAATCTCCAGCAGCGGCGTTTCGTAACGGCTCTTCACCTCGGCTACCAGCGCCTCCGTGTCGGGGGCATCCAGAGCGTGAATCAGCAACATCTTATGCCCGGGTCGCAAAGACGCCGATACCGTTCCAGGGGTTAACGAAATGATGCTGGTCAACACGGCGAGGACGAATGGATGCTCAATGGCCATCGGTATTTCGACGAAGGCAGGCTGCAGTCGATCCCGAGAACTGAGCACCAGCTTGGCCACACTGACGTTGGCAACGACGATGTCGTAAAACACCTTCAGCAGAAACAGACAGAGCTTCAAGGGCCTACGCACTTTCGGTAGGTCAACCAGAAATCCCTGCACCAGCAATGGGATCGCCCAACCTAAAAACAGTCCAAGCACCAGTTGCCCCACGCTCAGTGCGTTATTGAGCAGTAGCCAGAGCAGCGTAAGGAGCAAGGTGAGCGCAGGGTTGGGCAGCAGACGTGATTTCATGCCTCACCTCCGCGGATAATCTGCAGATACGGCTGTAGCTCGAACAACTGGGCTGCGGTCGCCTGCATGTAGGTCTGGATCGGCTGCGCCACTGCAACCAACAACACGCTGCCAAACAGCAGACCAAAAGTCGCCACCACACGCACGCGATCCGCGGGCCTTCCAACACTGACCGCTTCACTAGGCCGCCAGAACACCATGCTACCGGCTCGGCTCAGTGCGATCACCATCCCCAATCCGCCCACCAGAACCACTGGCCAAAGCAGCAGGGCGTCGACCCCGGGAGGAACGGCATGCAGTAGCATCACCTTGCCAATGAAACCAGAGAAAGGCGGGAGCCCGGCAATCGAAATCGCGCCGGCGAAAAACAAGGCGCCCAACAACAAGGGCTGCTTGAGTGCGGGAGCCGATAGCAACTCGGCGGCCATATCGCCGCGCTGACGGGCGATGAGGTCAGCCAGCAGAAACAGCCCTCCGGACACCAGCGTGCTGTGCACCAGGTAGTACAGCGCAGCGCTGAGGCCCACCTCTGTTCCCAGCGCGATACCGGCGAGCAACGTGCCCACCGAAACCACCACTAGATAGGACAGCAGTATCTGCAGGTTGCGGGCGGCCAGTGCGCCCAGTACGCCACCAACGAGCGTAAGCATCGAAAGCGGCCACAACCAATCCAGCACCATGTTGCTCAACACACCCGCTTCGCTACCGAAGATCAGCGTGAATACACGCACAATCGCGTAGAGCCCGAGCTTGGTCATGATCGCGAACAGCGCAGCCACCGGCGCGGTCGCCGCGGCATAAGCACGCGGCAGCCAGAAATACAGCGGCAGGATCGCTCCCTTCAACGCAAATACCACCAGCAACAGGTAGCCCGCCGCAGTGAGAAGCGGAGCGTCGGCTGGATCAGCTGCTCCAACCCGTCCTGCCAGATCGGCCATGTTCAAGGTTCCGGTCAGACCATAGAGCATGCTGACACCGATCAGAAACAGCGATGAGCCCAACAGGTTCAGCACGACATAATGAATGCCCGACTGCACGCGCTTCGCGCCTTGGCCATGAAGCAGCAGCGCGTAAGACGAGATCAGCAGGATCTCGAAGAACACGAAAAGGTTGAATAAATCACCAGTCAGAAAGGCACCGTTGATGCCTGCCAGCTGAAACTGAAACAGCGCATGGAAATTCGGCCCGCGCTCGTCATCGCCACGCACGGCGTACAACACCGAGAATCCCGCCAGTATGGCGGTCACTAGCAGCATCAAGGCACTCAACCGGTCCAGCAGCAACATGATGCCGAACGGTGGCTGCCAGCCGCCAAGACGGTACACGGACAGTTGGCCAGCATCGGCCTGCCATAACAGCCCCAAGGCCAGCGGCACCAACAACCAGGTAGCCGTCACCGATAGCAGGCGTTTAAGCGATGCACTCTGGCGATGAAGCAACAGAAGACTGCAGCCGATCAACAAAGGCAGCAGGATCGGCATGATCAACGCATGATTCATTTGCGCGGCTCCCGACCATCAACATGATCGGTACGCAACTCGCCCAGCCCGCGAAGCGCCAGTACTACAACGAACGCGGTCATGGCGAAACCAATGACGATCGCAGTCAGCACCAAGGCCTGCGGCAACGGATCACCGTACTCGGCGCTGGCTCCAATAATTGCCGGAACACCGGTGGAGAGACGCCCCATTGCGAAAATGAACAGATTCACTGCATAGGAAATCAACGTCAGCCCCATGACCACAGGAAATATCCGTGCGCGGAGCAACAGATAAACGCCACTGGTCATCATCACGCCCAACGTGACCGCGAACACGATTTCCATCAAAGCACCTCCTTGCACGACTCGTCCTGACTGACATGACCCATATTGGAAAGAATCAGGAGGGTTGCTCCTACCACGGCCAGATAGACACCAAGATCGAACAGCATCGCTGTGGCCAACTCGAAGTCGCCAATCAATGGCAGGTGAAAATGGCCGAAAGCTGAGGTCAGGAAAGGCCGACCGAACAGCCAACTACCGAGGCCAGTAAGACCCGCAACGAGCACACCGAGCCCCGCCACGCCGTGATAGCTGAACGGCTGTCGCTGCTGCGCCCAGACCACACCATGCGAGATGTACTGGAGGATCAGAGCAACCGCAGTGATCAGGCCAGCGATGAAGCCGCCCCCTGGTAAATTGTGGCCGCGCAAGAAGATGAATACCGACACCAACAGCGCCATCGGCAACAGCACACGAGATAGCGTGTCCAGCACCATTGGATGCCTATCGGTTGACCACAGCCTACCGCCGTAGTCGCGGATCGGGTGTGGCAGGCGCAGTCCATGGAGCAGTCCGTAGATCCCAACCGCAGCGATTGCCAGCACGGCAATCTCACCCAGAGTATCGAAACCCCGAAAATCGACCAGAATCACGTTGACCACATTGGTGCCACCGCCCCCGGACACACTGTTCTCGAGAAAGAACGAGGCGATGCTGTCATACGGCCGACTCAGTACCGCATAGGCCAACAAGGCGACCATGGTGCCAAAGGACGACGCAATAATCAGGTCGCGGAAACTGCGCAGGCTGCTCGACTCAACCGGCGTGCGGTCAGGCATGAAAAACAACGCGAGGATCAGCAGAATGATGGTCACCACCTCGACAGATATCTGCGTCAGCGCCAGATCAGGCGCGGAATAGCGAGCGAACACCAGCGCCACCATCAACCCAACAACGCTGAGTACCATCAGCGCCATGAGGCGTCTGCGGTGGAAGACCACTGTCATTACCGACGCCAGCCCGAGAAGCAGCATGCCACCGACGGTGATACCGTCCAGAGGCGTCAGCGGCACAGAGCCCCGCAGCGTTTGCAGCGGGGTCAATGCGTAGATTACAACAAGCAACGAGCTGACCAGCATCAACGCCAGATAGCGTTGCAACGACCCGTTCTCCATACGCTCGGTTACCCAGCGCGCCGTGGCAGCAATCCCGCTAACCACCCGAGCGAACACCTGCAGCGAATCGACACGTGGCAGCCCCTCATACCAGCGAAACGCCCATTTACGCATCGAATAGATCAGCAGGCCTCCGCCCAGCGCAACGAAACTCATCGCCAAGGGCAGATTGAAGCCGTGCCAGATCGCCAGGCTGTATTCAGGCACGTCACCGCCCAAGCTGCCGGCTACAGCTGCAGCCAGCAAGGGTGCGACCGTGTAGGCAGGCAAGGTGCCCACCAGCAGACACAGCAAAACCAGGATTTCGACAGGAATCTTCATGTACCGCGCCGGCTCGTGTGGCGGGTATTTAGGTAAGTCGATCGGTTCGCCATTGAAAAACACGTCGTGCACGAAGCGCAGCGAGTAAGCGACCGAAAAGGCACTCGCCAGCGTCGCCAGGGCCGGGATCGTCCAGTAGAAGCTGCCCAACAGATGCTGATCGAGGGTCTCGGCAAAGAACATTTCCTTGCTGAGAAAGCCATTGAGCAGCGGCACCCCAGCCATTGCCAACGACGCCACCATTGCCAGCGCCGCCGTGTGCGGCATGTATTTCAGCATGCCGTTGATGCGCCGCATGTCGCGCGTTCCGGTCTCGTGATCAATGATCCCCGCGGCCATGAACAGCGAAGCCTTGAAGGTAGCGTGATTGATGATATGGAAGATCGCCGCCACTGGCCCGAGGCGCGAGTCGAGGCCGAACAGCAGGGTAATCAAACCGAGATGGCTAATGGTCGAATAGGCCAGCAACCCCTTCAGATCATGCTGGAACAGCGCCATTACCGCGCCGATCAGCAAGGTCGCCAAGCCTGTCAGGCTGACCAGATAGAACCACCATTCCGAGTCCGACAGTGCTGGATACAGCCGCGCCAGCAGGAACACACCAGCCTTGACCATCGTCGCAGAGTGCAGGAAAGCCGATACCGGGGTGGGCGCCGCCATCGCCTGTGGCAACCAGAAGTGAAACGGAAACTGCGCCGACTTGGTGAACACGCCAAGCAGAATCAGAATCAGGGTCAACGGGTACAAGGCACTGGCGCGGATCAGATCACCCGACGCTAGAACGGTGCTTAGCTCGTAACTGCCGACGATATGCCCGATCAGCAAGATACCCGCCAGCAGAGCCAGCCCGCCGCCACCTGTCACCGCGAGCGCCATCCGGGCACCTTGGCGAGCATCGGAACGGTGATTCCAGAAGCCTATCAACAGGAACGACGAAAGGCTGGTCAACTCCCAAAACATCAGCATCAGAAGAAGGTTTTCGGCCAGCACCACACCGAGCATGGCGCCCATGAACAGCAGAAAGAAGCTGAAAAAGCGTCCCATCGGCTCGCTTTTCGACAGGTAATAGCGCGCATACAGGATAACGAGCAGGCCGATTCCCAGGATCAGCAGCGCGAAGAGAAACCCTAAACCGTCTAGCCTCAAGCTGAGATTCAGCCCCAGATCGGGAAGCCAGGTTAATGTCTGCACTTCCGTCTCGCCGCCAAATACATCAGCACGCTTGGACAACAGCAATGCCAACGCCAGCAACGGGGCCAGGCCGGCACCGAACGCACAGGCAGATCGGCCGAACCGTTCAAACAGCAACGGCAGGCAGATTCCGAGGAATGGCAAAGCGATGATCAGCGCAAGCGCCATGAGTAAAACCCCTTGAGCCGTGCATGCGCACGGCAGTTATATCCCTTGGTCGACCCATTCTCGCCCCGAAGGGGCATGGCGGTGAGCGCCGATTATCCATACCGATCGCAGCAACGTCATGGATTCAAGTATTTCGAAAAACAAAAGGCGCAGCCTGAATACCGTACCAGCCGGCCTTCAGCCTGCGCCCTGTCTCCTAGGCAATGCGCAAACAACCCACGCGCTCCCGCTCATCGAGTCTCACTGGCGTCGCAACAACCTGTTGATAGGCCCTGCCGAACCCAGCGCAATCAGGGTGCGATACGGCTAGTGCCATTAACCGTCATGATGCGTACACGCTGACCGACGCGAAAAACCTGGTTAGGCTCGACTTCCTGCACATAGGCGCGCATGTTGCCGTCATCCTCACGTACCGTGATTTCAACGCCTTGCGCACGGGTGATGCCCTCTTCCGCTGCCGAACCGAGCATACCGCCCGCCAGCGCACCGATTACTGCCGCAACGGCACTGCCCCGGCCTCCGCCCACCCCGCTGCCGGCAATACCACCGACGACTGCGCCCGCACCGGTACCGATCGGGGTTTTGGTGCCTTCGAGCTTGACCGGGCGCAATGACTCGATCGTGCCATAACGTACCGTCTGGACAGTTCGCGCCTCGTCGCGGGAATAGCTATCCCCGGTAAGGTTGGAAGTACAACCGCCGACGGCAAGCGCCACGGCCGTGAACGAAGCAACAAAAATGGAGTTGCGCATTGGTACTCTCCTGGGAAACGAGATTGGTCCCGACCGCATGGTCAGTCGTATGCGGCGATGAAGCACTTGGCAACCGCCTCGATCTGACTCAGCATTCATTCAACTAGGACCGTACTTTACCCGAGGCGATCCCGCCCCGCATGTAGAGCGCTCGCTCAAGCTGTTGCCAGAGACTACCCATGGACTACTTCATCATCACCATCGTCACGCTGGCCGGGCTGGTTTTCCATGCCTGGCTGTTCATCCGCTTCAGGCGTTGGGCGGACCGGGACTTGGCGTTGTCGTTGGCAGGAGACGATCCGCAGAAGCGAGCGTGGCTGTTGCAACGCCTTTCAGCGGCGAAAGATGCGCGGGTCAAACGGAAGGACTTACAAGCCTGGCTGGAAAGCGAGTTGGCGCGCTACAACGAGACCTGACAAAAAAGAGGCCGGAGCCGGCCTCTCATCAAAACTGTGTCAGCGAGTCAGGGCGCCAGACGTTCCCGCTGCCAGTTGCTGGCGAGGCGTCGATAATTCAGCCGGTCATGCAGCCGGCTGGAACGCCCCTGCCAGAACTCCATCCGTTCCGGCAGCAAACGGTAGCCGCCCCAATGAGGGGGGCAATGCGGGGCCTTGTCGAGAAAGCGCTGCTCTGTCTCGGCAAGGAGCCGTTCCAGTTCGGCGCGATCGCGGATCACGTGGCTCTGCGGTGAAGCCCAAGCACCGAGGCGGCTGCCCAGCGGTCGCACCTGATAATAGGCGTCCGACTCGGCAGCACTGACTTTCTCCACCCGCCCCTCAATACGAACCTGACGCTCCAGGCTTGGCCAGAAGAAGGTCATCGCAGCGAAGGGGCATGCTTCCAGCTGCTCGGCCTTTGCGCTGTCGTAGTTGCTGAAAAAGGTGAAGCCGCGCTCGTCCAGCGCTTTGAGCAGGAGCACTCGGCAATGCGGGCGACCCTCGGCGTCTACCGTAGCCAAGGTCATAGCATTTGGCTCCACGGGAAGCTGCTCGGTCTCCACCGCCTCCTGGAACCACTGACGAAATAGCCCGAAGGGCTCTTCCGGCGCGTTCGCTTCACTGAGTCCGTCACGCGTGTAATCGCGGCGCATATCGGCCAAGGATTGGGTCATCACTGTGTTTCCTGGAAAACAGTTGAAGCCAAAGCTTACCGGCTCTGTGCTTCGCCCCGCTTGATTCAACGCAAAAGTGGGCCGAACACCTGGACTGTCAGGCGACGCCCCTTATTTGGTTTTGTTGACTTCTGCCGCAGCAACCTGAGTCGGTTTGCCTGGCGCGTCGCTGTACTTGGCAATCAGCGCGAGTAAGGTAGGCTGCGGAGCCAAGACCATCTCGACACGCCGGTTCAAAGCGCGTCCTTCTTCCTTCTCATTGGAGGCCCGGGGCATATCCGAACCGAGCCCGCGAATACGCAGCCGGTCGTGCTTCAAACCACTGAGCCGAAAAATCGCGGCAACGGCACCCGCACGCTGACGGCTGATGTCACGGTTGACCTCGATTGGCCCGGTGCTGTCAGCATGGCCAAGCACGACCACAGCAGTCTTCGCGTCGCCTTCCACCAGTTTCGCCACTCGACTGAGGGGACCAAGCGTCACCGGCAACAGCATGCCTGGGCGGTCGGGATTGAAGGAGCCATCGACTGGGGCCGTAACCACCAACACGCCTTCGCGGCGCTCAAGTTCGAAGTGACTGTCTTTCAACGCATCGCGAAGCCGCGGCTCGTATCCATCCAACCAGGCCGCATCAATCACGGGACTCGGCGCAGCAACCACCTCGACCGGCTTTTCATCATTGGAGCTGCAGCCGGCGATGACCATACAGAGTATCAGGGAGGCGCTTTTCAGCAGGTTCATGAGCCAATTTCCGTGAAAGTGAGTTGCGAAAACAAACCGCGCGCGTTCAGCACGCAGCTTAAGCAAGGATTTGTCTCAAATTGTGGACGCAGGTCCTTGTTCTGCAAAGTCTCGTCCGACCAACCAGACGAGTGGTTCAACCTACGCATGCCTTAACTACACGAGCGAGCGTCTGCGCTCTAGGGTCCATCAGAACATAAGGACCTAGCGTATTGGTGACATAGCCAAAGGCTACATCACGTTGGGGATCGGCAAAACCGATACAACCGCCAGCGCCAGGGTGACCAAAAGCCCCGGGCCCCATGCCGAACGTAGCGTTCTCAACGTCCGGCTGGTCCAGCCAGCAGCCCAGCGCAAAACGAGTACGGGTGAGCAGCGTGCGATCCTCTCCAACGCAGTGCTCGCGGGTCATCTCGTCCAACAGCTGGTAATCGAGCAGCTCCCCTCGCAACAGGCCATCATAGAAGCCCGCCAATGACCGTGCATTGCCATGTCCGTTGGCGGCCGGCTGAGCCATTCGACGCCACTCTGGCTTGTTTGCACTGTTCATAATCGACGGAGGGTTGGTAAAGGCTCGAGCGGTGAGTGATTGTGGGTCACTCATCAAGGCTTTGATTACTCGTTGGGCTGCCGCATCGCCAAGATTGTTTTTCTGACGGGTCAGATAGCCGACCCGGTCGAACTCGCTATCGGCCAGGCCGATATGAAAATCCAGGTCTAGAGGACGAGCAGTGCGCGCGACTATGGCTTCGCCCGGCTCACGACCGTCGCCGCGGCGGATCAATTCGCCAACCAGCCAACCATAGGTAATCGCGGCATACCCGTGCCCGTCACCAGGCGTCCACCAGGGCGTTTCGGCCACGAGTGCTGCAGTCATCGCTTCCCAGTCGTACAACGCCTCGGGCGGCAATGGCTGGCGAATAGCCGGCAGCCCAGCCTGATGGCTGAGCAGCTGCCGTAGGGTAATGTCCTGTTTGCCATTGGCGGCGAATTCCGGCCAAACACGGGCGACCGGCTCATCCAACTGCAGCTTGCCCTCCCCTACTAGCTGTAACGCAGCCACCGCAGCGAATGTCTTGGTGCAGGAAAACAGATTGACCAGGGTGTCGCTCTGCCAGGCCTGCTCACCAGCATTGTCCGCAACACCGGCCCAGAGGTCGACAACCGTTTCGCCACCGACCTTCACGCAGACTGCCGCGCCACGCTGCTGGGTCTGCTCGAACAGCTGGCTGAACGCGTCTCTGACCGCCTCGAAACGGAGGTCGAAATATCCCTGGATCTGCACGCTTGCGCCCTCTAGGTTGGTATGACTGGCGAGCAGTGTTTCAGCCACATCGCCTCAAAGGAACAGCCCCGTCGAGAATGATTGTCCTATCAGCCTTTTGAATGACGCCTCATGATGGCCGCCGAGGCGGTTAGCCAATCTCTCGCCGGAACGGCGGCAGCGCGTTAAGAATGGCTTTCCCGTAGCGCTGCGTGACGACCCGTCGATCAAGCAGCGTAATAGTGCCGCGGTCCTCTTCGGTACGCAGCAACCTGCCGCAGGCCTGAACCAGGCGCAACGAGGCATCTGGCACGGCGATTTCCATAAATGGATTGCCGCCTCGTGCCTCGATCCACTCGGCCAGCGCCGCCTCAACCGGGTCATCAGGTACCGCGAAGGGGATCTTGGCGATGACAACATGCTCGCAATAAGCCCCAGGGAGATCGACACCTTCCGCGAAACTGGCGAGCCCGAACAGCACGCTCTTCTCCCCATCATCCACGCGCGCCTTGTGCTTGTTGAGTGTCTCCTGCTTGGACAGATTGCCCTGAATGAGCACCCGTCTACGCCAGTCACGCTCCAGCCCGTCGAATACGTCTTGCATCTGTTTGCGTGAGGAGAAAAGCACCAGCGTGCCGCGCGAATCCTCCACCAGCTCCGGCAGATCCCGCACGATGGCTGCTGTATGCGCAGCTGCATCACGCGGGTCAGCTTTAAGATCGGGCACCCTCAGCACGCCGGCGTCTGCATGATGAAACGGGCTCGGCACCACCGCGGTGACGGCACAGCGTGGCAGCCCGGCACGCATGCGATAGCGATCGAAACTGTTCAATGCGGTGAGCGTCGCCGAGGTCACCAATGCGCCGTAGCAGACGTTCCACAGATTGCGGCGCAACGTTTCAGCCGCGAGGATCGGGCTGGCGTTGACCTCGATATCGAACAGCGCGCCGCCTTCGGCCAGCGTCAGCCAGCGCGCCATCGGCGGACTGTCCTCCGGATCGTCGACGGTGAAGGCCGTCCATAGCTCCCAGTTGCCCTGTGCGCGAGTTAGCAGACTGCCGAATAGCGGGTACCACTCTTCGGCCTGATGGCTGGCGATGCCAACACCCGCCTCGCCATCCATCGCCTCCTTGAGCAATTCAGTAAGACGTGTGAACAGATCGTTGAGCTTGGCGAAACCCTTTTTCAGCTCGATACCCAGCTCGATCAGATGCTCCGGAACCACGCCGCCGACAAAACGGTGTCGTGGCCTCTCACGCCCCTCCATATCCTCGCCGGGTCGAAAGTCAGCCAGCTGTTCACAGGCACTGAACATGAACTGCTGCTGGCTGCGCAAATCCCGGGCGATCTCCGGCACGGCTTCGATCAGCCGGCCGAGATCGCCCGGCAACGGATGCTGGGCGAGCAGCTTGGTCAGGTTTTTTTCGACCTGAGCAAGCCACTCGGCAGTGGAACGCAGGCGGGTGAAGTGAGCGAAATGCCCGATCGCCTTGTCTGGCAGGTGATGGCCTTCATCAAAGACATAGAGCGTGTCGCGCGGGTCGGGCAACACCGCGCCGCCGCCCAACGCCAGGTCGGCAAGCACCATGTCGTGATTGGTGACAATGACGTCGACCTTGGTCATGCCTTCGCGCGCTTTGTAGAACGCGCATTGCTGGAAGTTGGGACAGTGGCGTCCGGTGCACTGGCTGTGATCGGTCGTCAGGCGCGCCCAGTCGGGGTCGGCCAGCTCTTCCGGCCAGCTGTCGCGATCACCATCCCAACGATTACCCGCAAGCTTCTCGATCATGCTGCCGAACAGCTTCTCGCTGCGCTCATCGACGTCAATGCGAAAGCCTTCTTCTTCGAACAATTGAGCGGTAGCGCTCTGTGCCTGACCTTCCTGCAGCAGCGCGTCTAGCTTGGACAGGCAAAGATAACGACCGCGCCCCTTGGCCAAAGCAAAGGAAAAGCTCAAGCCGCTGTTGCGCATCAGGTCCGGCAAATCTTTGTGCACGATCTGTTCTTGCAAGGCGACCGTAGCCGTCGCGATCACCAGGCGCTTGCCTGCCGCTTTGGCCGTAGGAATCGCAGCCAGGCTATAAGCGACCGTCTTGCCCGTGCCGGTGCCGGCCTCGACCGCAACGACTGCCGGCTCCCCATCTCGCCGCCCTTCATCGTCGGCTTTGATTGCGCCCAGGACTTTCGCCACCTCGGCAATCATCAGCCGCTGACCATAACGGGGCTTGAGACCTTTGGCGTCGAGGAACTGGGTATAGGCGCCCTGGATCTGGGACTTGAGTTCGGTGCTGAGCATGGGCGCGGAGGCTGTATATATTTTCAGTACTTCGGAAGGGTGGCTATGATAACGCGCGTTTCCTCAACCGCCACCGGAGAATTCCCATGACTGCATTCGCTGCGCCCTATTCACTTCACGTACTGGCTGCAATGATATGGGTCGGGGGCATGTTTTTCGCCTGGATGGTGCTTCGTCCTGCTGCTATTTCCGAGTTGCAGGCGCCGGAACGGCTGAAGCTATGGGCCGAAGTACTCCGCCGCTTCTTTCAGTGGGTGTGGGTTTCGGTACTGGTTCTGCCGATCAGTGGTATCGGCATGTGGCACATGCGCTTTGACGGGCTAGAGGCTGCCCCCCGCTACGTCCACATCATGACTGGAGTGTTCCTGGTGATGCTTGCGCTGTTTCTGCGCATACAACTGCTGCAGCTGCCTGAACTCAAGCGCGCTATCGCCGAGCAGAACTGGCCGGAAGGTGGCGCTGCACTGGGCAGAATCCGCAAGCTGGTCGGTATCAACCTACTGTTGGGCCTGGCTGTGGTGGCGCTGGCAAGCGCACGGCCGCTATTCTAACACCAGCGTCCGTTATCAAAAACACCGGGCATCCAGACCATGTGAAAGCGGTCCTCCGTCAGACTGCAAATGCAGCCTGACCTTAGATCGCTACAAATTCACACGGCCAGGTACACCCGGCAACTATGCATCGCACGCGTTATGGGCGTGCTTCGACCGAAGCCTCAACACGACGGTTGATCGCACGACCCAACTCAGTCGAGTTGTCTGCGATCGGACGCGATTCACCATAGCCAATAGCCTCTAGACGGCTGGCCTCAACACCGTAACGGTTGACCAGTGCATCGCGAACGGACTGGGCACGCTGCATGGACAGACGCTGGTTATAGGCATCAGTACCGATGGCATCAGTGTGGCCCTCTACAGTCGTCGAGGTCTGATCGTACTGCTTCATGAAGTCAGCAAGCACTTCGATGTCATCGTAGGCGTCCTGACGGATAGTCGCTTTATCGAAGTCGAATTTTACGTCCAGCTCCACCCGTACGGCTTCCAGCACTGGCTCGGGCTCCGGCTCTGTCACTGGGGCAGGTTCAACTGTCTCTACAACGGCGACAGTCTCCTGCTCGGTTCCATTGGCCCAGCAGTAGGCTGCAGCCATGCCGCCGCCAATCAAGGCGCCATAGCCTGTATAGGTACTGCTTTCTATCGCACCCAGCGCGGCACCGGTTACGCCGCCAACAGCCGCACAACTGGGCCAATCCTGCTTCTGCACCCCTGCGCAGCCGGCCAGGAAGGTGGTCATCACAATCACGGGTACTGCTGTCCGTAAGCTACTCATCGTTAAAGCCTCCTAATGTGGGATCGGCCAGAGCGTTATGCGCAATAGCATAAGCAGCTCCAGTTATATCGAGACTAGGACGGCAGGCGCCTGCGCGCTAGTCTTTATACTTTGGCAGACTGAGCGGACTGCAATTTTTGCGTTCCGCCACGCCTGATAACGAGGAATCCCGGTTTGACAGCATCCCGCTCATCGCAGACGCCACAGCAAGCTCTGGCCGCCCTGTTGGAGCAACAACGCCCGGCGCGATTGCTTTATGTCGGCCGCAGCGAATTGCCCGCCATCGAAGCCTTCAGCCGCAGTCACGACAACAGTCAGATTGACCGCACACCAACCGGCCCTCTTCCTGCAGACCTCGCCGACCGCCGCTACGATCTGGCATTGGTCGCCGACTGCCTGGAACATCTTTCGAAGCGCGACGGCCTGCAGTTGCTCGGTGGTATTCGCAATCTCAATACCAACCGCATGGCGGTTTTGGTCGATCTGAATGCGTGCGACTGGCAGGCAACTGACTTCTTCTCCCTGGCACTACAAGTCAGCGCACGTTTCGAACGAGACGGCCAAACGGTGACCCTCTTCACCTACGACCTACTTGATTACAAGCAGGTTCCAGATTGGCTCAACGCGAAGTTCTGGGCCAATCCGCAAATGTTCGGCAAATATTGGTGGTAACCAACGATGACTGATGATCAACGGGCAGCTGCGAATTGCCCCTGTGGCAGCGGCGATCCTTACGGCAAATGTTGCGGTCGGTATCATCAAGGTCTGTCGGCACCTAGCGCGGAACGATTGGTGCGTTCGCGATACAGCGCCTATGTTGTCGGAGCCATCGATTACCTTCGGACAACTACTCTGCCCGCGCAACAGCAAGCCTTGGACCTCCAGGCGATGAAGGAGTGGAGCGCCAACAGCACTTGGCTGGGCCTCGAGGTCGAGGAAAGTCAGGTATTCGGCGGCCAGCCGGAACATGCGCTGGTCAGCTTCACAGCCCGCTGGCACGACGGGGCAGGCGAACATGCTCAACATGAGCGTTCGGCTTTTGTTCAGCACGACGGATGCTGGTATTTCATCGACTCCACCACACCGCTGAAGGCCGGCCGCAACGACCCCTGCCCGTGCGGCAGCGATCAGAAGTTCAAGAAGTGCTGTGCCACCTACCTCTGAACACGCAGAAAAAAACCGGCTGACGCAATGCGTAGCCGGTTCATTGCATCCCAACGACCGATCACTTCTCGACGAATGCTCGCTCGATCAGGTAGTGGCCCGGGTCACCCATACGAGGCGACGCCTTAAGGCCGAAGCTGTCCAGCACTTCGCTGGTTTCAGCCAACATGCTCGGGCTGCCACAGATCATCGCGCGGTCATCTTCAGGGTTGATCGGAGGTAGCCCGATATCCGCAAACAACTTGCCGCTGCGCATCAGGTCAGTTAGACGGCCCTGATTCTCGAACGGCTCGCGAGTGACGGTGGGGTAATAGATCAGTTTTTCTTTCAGCGCTTCGCCAAAGAATTCGTTTTGTGGCAAATGCTCGGTGATGAATTCACGATAGGCGACTTCATTAACGTAACGAACGCCGTGCACCAGGATGACCTTCTCGAAGCGCTCATAGGTTTCCGGATCCTGGATCACGCTCATAAAGGGCGCCAGACCAGTCCCGGTGCTCAACAGGTAGAGATGCTTTGCAGGCAACAGGTCGTCCAATACCAGCGTTCCGGTCGGCTTGCGACTGACCATCAGTGAGTCGCCTTCCTTGAGGTGCTGCAGTCGAGACGTCAGCGGACCATCTGGAACCTTGATGCTGAAGAACTCGAGATGCTCCTCATAGTTGGGGCTGGCAATACTGTAAGCGCGCATTAGGGGTCGCCCTTCCACTTCGAGACCAATCATCACGAACTGGCCGTTCTCAAAGCGCAGACCCGGATTGCGGGTGGTTTTGAAACTGAACAGCGTGTCGTTCCAGTGATGCACACTGAGGACTCGCTCAACGTTCAGGTTGCTCATGTAGTGCTCCCCTTCTAGCGCGCGATGGCGCGTCAATATTTGCCACTAGTTTACTGGCCCGACTAATATCCGCTAAACGAATATTAACGATATATGTTATCGGTTATATAGATATGCATTTCACGCTCCGTCAGCTTCAAGTATTCGTCGCATTCGCGCGGCACGAAAGTGTCTCGCGTGCGGCCGAAAGTCTCGCCCTATCCCAGTCCGCGACCAGCACTTCGCTAGCTGAACTGGAACGCCAGTCGGGGTGTCAGCTGTTCGACCGTGCGGGTAAACGATTGTGGCTGAATGCACTAGGCCACCAGCTCTTACCGCAGGCAGTAGGCTTGCTCGATCAGGCTAAAGCCATCGAGGATCTACTGGCTGGCAAGACCGGCTTCGGCTCGCTCAGCGTGGGTGCCACCCTGACGATCGGCAACTACCTCGCCACCTTGCTGATCGGCAGTTTCATGCAACGTCACCCTGAGTGCCGCGTGAAGCTGCACGTTCAGAACACCGCTCATATTGTCCAACAGGTTGCGCAACATGAACTTGATTTAGGTCTGATCGAAGGCGACTGTCAGCACCCGGAGATCGAGGTACTGCCTTGGGTCGAGGATGAACTGGTGGTGTTTTGCGCACCTCAGCACGCGCTGGCTGAGCACACTGCGGTAAGTCTGGAACAGCTCTCGCGGGAAGCCTGGATTCTCCGCGAACAAGGCTCCGGTACGCGCCTGACATTCGACCATGCCATGCGCCATCATCCCGCCAAGCTGAACATTCGGCTTGAGCTGGAGCATACCGAGGCGATCAAGCGAGCCGTTGAATCTGGGCTCGGGATTGGCTGCATTTCCAGGCTGGCGCTACGCGATGCATTCCGCCGCGGCAGTCTGGTCGCTCTGGAAACACCCGAACTGGATCTTGCCCGGCAGTTCTATTTCATCTGGCACTCGTTGAAATACCAGACCGCTGCGATGCGCGAATTCATCGAGCAATGCCGCGCGCTGACAGCCGGCATCCGCCGAAGTGACGAGATCGTACTGCCGGCGATTGCGTAAGGTGGAGAATCGAGATTAGCGCGGCATCGGCAGGCCGAAACGAATGTTAGCTGCTGGGAATTGAGCCCATCTGCTGCAAGAGCAGAGCTGCCTGGGTCCGGGTGCGAACGCCCAGCTTGCGAAAGATTGCGGTCACATGCGCCTTGATGGTCGCTTCGGAAACGCTGAGCTCATAGGCGATCTGTTTGTTTAACAAACCGTCGCACACCATGGTCAGCACGCGAAACTGCTGGGGCGTGAGGCTCGCGAGCCCTTCGCTAGCGGCCTTGGCTTCGGCGCTGACATGCGCCACATCATCAATGTTGCTAGGCCACCAGACATCACCATCAAGCACGACCCGCACAGCCTGCTGGATCGTCTCGAGTGAACTGGACTTGGGGATGAAACCACTGGCGCCAAACTCGCGCGAACGAGCTACAACCGCAGCGTCTTCCTGCGCGGAGATCATTACCACAGGCAGCTGGGGATACTGCCCTCGCAGCAACACGAGCCCGGAGAATCCATAAGCGCCCGGCATGTTCAAATCCAGCAAGACCAGATCCCAGTCCGAGGTACGGGTCAGTTGGGCTTCGAGTTCGGCAATGCTAGCCGCCTCGGAAAGCCGAACGTCATCGCCCAGGCCAAGCGTTAGCGCTTGCTGCAGCGCACTGCGAAACAGGGGGTGATCATCGGCGATAAGGATTTCGTAAGCAGCCATGGCGGACCTATAGTTTTTATTGGCGCTACACCAACCTGAGCCGGTTGCTGACAATCAGGACGGCAAGAACCCGCAATATGCTCGAGGGTGACCGCGGTGATGATATCGCGCCACCACGGGAAATTCGATCATCGTTCCGCATTTAATCAGCTACCCGCCACGCTGGACGGCGAAGCAGTGGCCAAGCGCATCGGTTTAATGCAAAGTTTGCGATTTTTCCGCACGAGTCCAAACATGCGCAAACAAGCCCTTCGCGCCGACTTTCTAATGCTCATCACGGCCATGATCTGGGGGAGCGGATTTGTCGCACAGCGGGTCGGCATGGATAACATCGGGCCGTTCCTGTTCACTGGGTTGCGCTTCGCATTGGGCGCAATCGTGTTGCTTCCCTTGTTGTTGCACCAGGGTCGAGGCGCCGCTCGCCACGAACCGTTCTTGCAGCGTGGTTTGCTGCTGGGTGGCCTCAGCATGGGACTCGCGCTGACTATAGGCATCAACCTGCAACAGGTTGGCCTGCTTTTCACGAGCGTGACCAACTCCGGTTTCATTACCGGGCTGTACGTTATCGTCGTGCCTCTGCTAGGGCTGGTAATAGGCCAGAAAACCGGGACCGGGACCTGGCTGGGGGCGGTGCTCGCGGTGGTTGGCATGGCTTTGCTCAGCATCGACGAGAACTTCCAGATCGCTTCCGGCGACTGGATACAGCTGGCCGGCGCCTTCGTCTGGGGCGTTCATGTATTGCTGGTGAGCTTTTTCGTTGGTCGCCACGATGCCATCCGCCTGGCCTTTCTGCAGTTCGTGACCTGTGCGGTCGTCAGCCTTGTTCTAGCAGCAATCTTCGAGCAAGCCAGCCTGGACAGCATCTGGCTTGCCGCACCCGCGCTGATCTACGGCGGAATGTTTGCAGTCGGCGTGGGCTATACCTTGCAAGTCGTGGCACAGAAACATGCAATTGCGTCGCACGCAGCCATCATCCTCTCGCTCGAAGCCGTGTTCGCCGCGCTTGCTGGCGCCTTGCTGCTTGATGAAAGCCTCAGCCCGCGGGGCTATTTCGGCTGTGCGTTGATGTTCGTCGGCATGCTCGCCGCACAACTCTGGCCGCGCAAGGACCTACCGGTGGTGGCGGCCAGCGAGATTCCACAGGTGGCGCGGCACTGAGTGCCCCATCCTGTTCAGCGCTGGCCCATGGCGGCCAGCGCTTTATGGGTTTCATCATCAGGGTCTGGCGTACGGTGGTGCTTGGCGCCCAGATAATGGTCGGTGAATGCATCGAGCCAAGTATCCAGCGCCGCCGCGCCCTTCTCATCTCCCGCTAAGCCAAGGCACAACGCAGCAACTTCTGCGGTGCATAGATGTTCACTGCGCGTCGAACGGCGCAGGCGGTAGCGTGACAGCACCTCGGCTTGCAGGCTCAGCACCGGCAGATGATTCAGGTAGGCGCTTTTGCGAAACATCTTGCGCGCCTCGGTCCAGGTCGCATCAAGCAGAATGAACAGCGGACGCTTTCCTGGCGCGGCCTTCACCTCCGAGACCACCCGATCAGGTGACGCATACTCGCCCGGAAAGACCACCACCGGCTGATATCGGGTATCGGCGAGCAGTTCCAGCAAACCAGGCTCCACAGCGGTCCGCTGCCACGTGAAGGCATAGGTGTCGGCCACAATATCTGCAATCAGCCAGCCGGTATTGCTCGGCTTCAGCGGCTCGATATCGTGCATGATCAGGCACACCGCGCTGTTGGTCGTTACGGCTGGCAGCCAGTCGCACAAACAATGACTAGCGGCCACACGGCAGCGAGCACACCGGGGCGTACGCGAACCACGTGCGATGAACGGCTTGGCGCTACGCGCCAGGCGCGCGTCGCGAAGACGGACTACGGCATGAGACATGGAGATTCGATCGATCAGGGCGGAGCGGCAGTTTACCAGCCCGCCCCGAAACCATGGCAGATCTGAACCGTGGGGGCCGGTACCGGTCGAACGACGGCAGTCATCAGGAGATCACCATGCGCCGTCTGACCCCACTATTAACGCTCTGCCTCGCCCTGCCCTTCGCCAATGCCGCGTATGCACAGGACCCAGCACTGGGCCAGTTACTTGAAAAAGTCGCCCGCGAAAGCAGTGTAGGCACGCCGCGCGCGATCAACTCCGACCTGCTCGACGAGGGATACAGCGTAGAGGGAAATGAACTGGTCAACCATCTGAGCGTTCAGCCACGCCATGCCGCTCAGATGCGAGACAACCCCAAGCAGGTCCGCACCCAGCTGGCAGCCAGTGTGTGCAACAACGAGGGACTGCGTCAGCTGATGAGTCAGGGCGCGGTCTTGCGCTTTGAGTTCAACGAATACCAGAGCAAGAAGCCGATCACCACCGAGCGCTATCGCTCCAGCGATTGCTAAGGCAACCCGTGCGTCGCGGGCAGCATCAGTGCTGCCCGCGGTGGGGGTCCTGCCTAACGCAGCACGCGCGGATCGCCTTTGCCAGCCACCGCAGCGGCCTCATCCGGCTTAAGTAACGCAGTTCGCGGTACGTCGAGCAACCGTGCGCAGGCGGCCAGCACATTCGCCCAGGACGCCCGATTGGCGAACTGCATGCCGCCCTCGTCCAGGGTGCCGCCACGATTGCGATAGCCCAGCACTGAATTGCGCCGCACGTCCGGCAGGATGGGCCAGAGATGGCCGCGCGCCACCTCGGGGCGCATGTGAGTGAGCAGCACCCTCATTTCCATCCGCTCGGGGAACAGACGCTCGGTTACACCTTCCGCCGCTAGCGCCTCGATCTCCCAACGATCCCGCGGCGCGCGAAAGCGCCCCGGCTCTTGCAAGTAAACCAGGCGATAGCTGACACCTGCTTCTTTGAGCCGCTGGGTGGCGCGTTGCATTTCGGTCAATTGATAACTGCCGTTGGCGATCAGCAGAATGTCGTTATCGCCCTTCTGCTCGTCGACGACGATCGCACCTTCACGAGCAAGCTGCTCGGCCTGCGCCTGATTGAATAGGCCTGGTCGCTCACGCTTGGGCATGACCAGGCAAGCCAGCGCACCGCGGGCCTGGTAGATGGAAGGCAGCAGCGCCAGGGCGCTGTTGTGATCCGCCGGGAACAATACTCTCGCCATGTCGCTCATTTCGCTCAGCAAGGCCTCGCAAAAGGTGGTGTCCTGATGCGACTGCTGATTTTTGCCGTTTTCCCAGGTGTGCGAAGTGGCGATGATCGGCCAGCCAAGCCAACCGGCGGGCCGCCCCACTTCCTTCTGCTGTCGGGAGAAGATCAGGCTTTGGCGTACCGCGCCGAGCATCTTCACGCAGAACGCCTCATAGCTGGCAACCAGGTTCAATCCGCCCTGGTTGGCGAGACAGGCGGAAACCACGGCCTCTTCGTTCAGTGCCGTGATGATCTTTCCGTCTACCGCCTCTAACTCTCCTTCAGGATCGACCACGCGGTGCTTCAACGCTCTGAGCACCCCACCAAGACGATTGCTGGCCAGTTCATCGGGATTACCTACACGGGGGCGCAGCGATGGATTGGCACGGGTGAGGTCCACAAAAAAATCATCCACCGCTGCCATCGGTGAACAGGCATGATCGTGATACCGGAGTTGTGGCATGACTGGCGCAGTGGGCCGCCTGGTCGCCAGCACATTGTCGCGCTCGGCGGGGCGCGCCTGACGGGAATGCGCGACCAGATGGCGAGCCTGCTCAAGCTCATCCCATGGTACGAAAAGCGGGGCGACATGCGTATTAAACAGCTCGCGCGATGAGTCATCGACATGCGGGTTACCCGGCAGAGGCAGGTTATGCGCCGCGTTGCTGCCGGCGCCATAGAAGCCGAACCCTTTCACCGTCTCGGCAATGCCGTAAGGGATCGGCAACGGATAGCGCAGCAGGCCGCGGGACTTGTCCTCGACACGATGGGCCAGACGCTGCTCCATTTCCCACAGCGTGCAGACGAAAGCTGCCGGGTCACGACCATCGAAGGGAATCGGGTCAAAGCCACAACGACTCAAGTGCTGGCGAAACCCTTCAAGCCCCTCATGAGTGCCAAGCTGGGTCCGTTGTTCAATGCGACGACCATTGGCAATCATGATTGGCAGCGCGACACCGCAATCCTCGGCACGCCACCAACGCGGAATCCAGTCACTACCGCGCTGCTCCTCTGCCGCGCCATCTGAGAGGAAAGCCACCAGCGTCTCGCCCGGCAGCGGCATATGGGCATATTGCAGCTCGGCGAAGCCAAGGTATCCGCCTTCGGCAATACCGCCGCCAGTGTGTGCATTGACATGGCTACCCAGGGGCGCCGATGGGCTGCCATCCGCCGCCTGGTGGTAACCGTAGAAATCCTCAAGGAGCCGATTGATGCCTGCTTCGCCGCCGCCGTAGGCTTGCTTCTGTTCGGGATGCAGGTTGTCGGTAAGCAGATTCAGCGCTTCGATCGCTGCGACGCAGTGGCCCTGCCCCATCAACCATGCACGTGTACTGCCAGTCAGGGCGTTCAGTCCGAGATAACCGGCGTAGGCAGGCACCATATTCAGCGAGCCACCCGTGTGCCCTTCTGGCGCAGTCTTGAAGTCCTCGGCGCAGAGAGCTGAACCGTCGAGACGAACGCGACGCGCATAGGTCATGTGCACAACCAGCCAGAGTCCTGCCGCGCCGATCCGATCGATGGCCTGCAACAGCCGATACACACTCGCCAGATCCGGCTGTAGCTTCGCCTGTACCAGCTGATGAGCCAGGCGAAACACGGCAGCCTGGGTTTCCAGAGCATGTTCAAAAGGTCCATACCCGGTTCGCCAGCGAGCGAACTCAGGCTGGGCCTCAGCATGATGGTCCAGCTCAACAAGACTGGGCAGTAGCTGATTCATGTGGCACTCCTTCGATGGGCATTGGCGACAGTCTAGTCAGCGCCTCGGGTGCTCTCTCTGATATGCATCAAGATGAGCCGCCGGTATTGCGGGCATGCTGAGCACAACCGTACAGACAGGAGGTTCTCATGGCTTTGCTCAGCTTTCTCGGCGCCATCCAACAGGTCACTGGGTCCTGTTACCTGATCGAAACACATGAAGGTGTTCGCGTGCTTCTCGACTGCGGTATGCGCCAAGGCCGGCGCGAAGAGGAAGCAGGCAACCGTGCGGGCTTTAGCTTCGACCCGCAAACACTCGATGCCGTGGTGCTGTCACACGCGCACATCGACCATAGCGGCTTGCTACCGAAGCTTGTGGCAGCAGGGTTCAAAGGGCCTATCCATGTCACCGAGGCGACGGGGAAACTGCTCGAGCTGATGCTGCTCGACTCGGCAAACATCCAGGAGAAGGACGCCGAGTGGGAAAATCGGTGGCGTGCACGCTTGGGCAAGCCGCCCATCAAGCCACTCTACACCCGGGTCGACACCGAACGCATGCTGGCGCAACGTCAGCCTCATGCTTATGGCGAAGCCTTCGAAGCAGCAGCGGGGGTTTCCGTGCACTTCTTCGATGCGGGGCACATTCTTGGGTCAGCCATCGTTCAGGTCGACGTTGAAGACTTCGGTGCCACCCGCCGCCTGGTATTTTCCGGCGACCTGGGTAACGCCTGTTCGCCCCTGATGCATGCGCCGACGCCATTAAGCGAGGCCGACGTAGTGCTGTTGGAGTCCACCTACGGTGATCGCGATCACCGCGATCATCAGGCAACCATCGAGGAGCTTGCCGAGATCCTTCAACAGGCCCACCGGGATGGTGGAAATGTACTCATGCCGTCATTCGCGGTCGGCCGCACGCAAGATCTGATCTATTACCTTGGCCTCCTCTACCAGCAAGGTCGTGTACCTCAGCAAGTGGTCTTTCTGGACAGCCCGATGGCCATCGGCGCGAACGCGATCTACTCATTGTTCCAAGAGCAACTGGATATACAGCCTGGCATAGCTGGCGACCACAACCGACAGCGTATCGAGTCATGGCTGCCGATATTCAGGCCAACACCGACAACCGAAGAATCAATGGCAATCAACCGCTTCAAAAGCGGCGCGATCATCATCGCAGGCAGCGGCATGTGCACTGGCGGGCGCATTCTTCATCACTTCAAGCACAACCTCTGGCGAGAAGAATGCCACTTGATCATTCCAGGCTTCCAGGCGAGCGGTACGCTCGGTCGCGCCATCGTCGACGGAGCCAAGACCGTCAAGCTGATGCATCAGCGCATAGCGGTGAAAGCTCAGGTTCATACCTTGGGCGGTTTCTCAGCGCATGCCGGACAATCACAGCTGATTGAATGGGCGAACCAATTCAAGACGCGTCCGGAGCTCTATCTCGTGCATGGGGAGCTAGACAAGATGCGTGCCTTGCAGGAAGCACTGCGTGATCGTCTCGACTGGCAAGCCAACATTCCGGAACCAGGCGACCGCATCGCCCTCTGATGACCGGACACAGCCGCAGCTCAACCCTGCGGCTCAGGCAAAACACTGCACGTATGATGATGGGCTTTCGCTCACTGAGCGGAGCGGCCTGCATTTGCGCCTTCGCGCTGGGCTACTGTTAGGCATAGAACCATTGACCCAAGTAAGCCGCATGCCAGGCCTCGCCTGGGCTGGATTCTGGCGGGCGTTTGCACGCATGCGCACATGGAAGGCACCGCCCTCGCGTATGGCGGCTAAGCAGCGCCGAAGCTTTCTAAGGAGACTTGTATGCCTTTCGAACCGGACGATTATCTGTCGCGACATTTCAAAACCAGTGGTGCCGAACTATCGAAGAAAATCGATGAACTGGTTGCACTGGTCGTTCCATCCAGCAGCCAGAACCTGCCGCTGTATCGGGAAATGCTAGTTACCGTCATGCGCATGGCGCAAGCCGACCGAAGTCGCTGGGATGCCAAGATTCTGCTACAGACCATGCGCGAAATGGAGCACGCCTTCAGCCGCCTCGATCAGTTCAAGCGTCGCCGCAAGGTGACCGTTTTCGGCTCGGCGAGAACGCCCATCGAACACCCGTTGTACGCACTCGCCCGCGAGCTCGGCGAGACGCTTGCACGCTACGATCTGATGGTCATTACCGGCGCCGGTGGCGGCATTATGTCGGCTGCCCATGAAGGCGCAGGCATGGATAACAGCCTCGGTCTGAACATCACCCTACCCTTCGAGCAGCACGCCAATCCGACGGTAGACGGCACCGACCACCTGCTGTCTTTTCACTTCTTCTTCGTGCGCAAGCTGTTCTTTATTAAGGAGGCAGATGCGTTGGTACTGTGTCCCGGTGGCTTCGGCACGCTGGACGAGACCCTGGAAGTGCTTACCCTGGTTCAGACGGGCAAGAGTCCGCTGGTGCCAATCGTCCTGCTGGATGAACCCGACGGCACGTTCTGGAAAGATGCGCTGGATTTTATACGTCGGCAGCTTGAGGGCAATCGTTACATTCTGCCGACCGACATGCGATTAATGCGCCTCGTGGACAATGCCGAAGATGCTGCCGAAGAAATTGATCACTTCTACAGCAACTTCCACTCGAGCCGATGGTTGCAGGATCGCTTCGTCATGCGCATGAATCATGTGCTGAACGATGCCGCGGTGTCCTACATGAATGAACATTTCGCCGACCTCTGTCTCAAAGGCCGCTTCGAGCAGCAAGCGTGCTGTGAAATGGAGCTGGACGAGCCGGAACTGCAGCCTTTACCCAGGCTGAGCTTCGTTTTCAACGGCCGGGATCACGGCCGGCTACGGGAACTGACCGACTTCATCAATGCGAGGGAACACTGGGCTTCGCCATTGGGTGCCGAAGATTGAAGCGGTGCGAAAACAGGATTTGCAAACGGACGAGGCCGTAGTAAGGGAGAAACGCTACTGAGCCCGGATCAGTCGAGCGAAGCGCCTCGCAGGAGGCGCCCGATCAAGTCCAGCGGATAGCCACGGTAGCTGAGAAACCGGCCTTGACGAGCCCTTTCCCGCTGATCGCCCGGCAACTCACCGAATTTGCGCAGCCAAACTTCGTGCAGTTGCGCGTTCCAATCAAAGCCGCTGTCGCGTAGTGCCTGCTCGATATCTTCTCGATCCAGCCCTCGCTGGGTCAGCTCTTCACGTATGCGCAATGGACCGTACCCAGCGTTGGCTCGCATGCGCACGAAACTCTCTAGATAACGAGCTTCGCTAAGCAATCCCTCATCGGCCAACCTTTCCAGCGCAGGTTCGATGAGTTCAGCTGGCGCACCCCGTGAGCGCAATTTGCGACTCAGCTCGATACGCCCATGCTCGCGCCGGGCCAAGAGATCCATAGCAGCCCGCCGCACTGCGGCAGGGCTGTCGAGCACGACCGGCATGCCGCTTAGAGGTCAGCTTCGGCCAGGTCTTCAACGACCGGACTGGCCTTGGTGCTCGGCGAAACCACCAACAACTTGTCGCGAATCTGCTGTTCGATCTCGCGACCGATCTCTTGGTTCTCTTCCAGGTACTTGGCAGCGTTGGCCTTGCCCTGACCGATCTTGTTGCCCTTGTAGGCGTACCAAGCACCGGACTTCTCGACCAGTCCCTGCTGAACGCCAAGGTCGATGACTTCGCCGTTGCGATAGATACCCTTGCCATAAAGGATCTGGAACTCAGCCTGGCGGAACGGCGGGGCTACCTTGTTTTTGACGACCTTGACCCGCGTTTCACTGCCGACCACTTCGTCGCCTTCCTTCACCGCGCCAGTACGGCGGATGTCGAGACGAACCGATGCATAAAACTTCAGTGCGTTACCACCAGTGGTGGTTTCCGGGCTGCCGAACATAACGCCGATCTTCATGCGAATCTGGTTGATGAAGATAACCAGGCAATTGGCGTTCTTGATGTTACCGGTGATCTTGCGCAACGCCTGAGACATCAGACGTGCTTGCAGGCCGACGTGGGTATCGCCCATCTCGCCTTCGATTTCGGCCTTGGGCACCAGCGCGGCCACGGAGTCGACGATGATTACGTCGACAGCATTGGAGCGCACCAGCATGTCGGTAATTTCCAGCGCTTGCTCACCGGTATCCGGCTGGGAAACCAGCAGGTCGTCAACATTGACGCCGAGCTTGCCAGCGTAATCGGGATCAAGCGCGTGTTCGGCGTCGACGAAGGCGCAGGTGGCGCCCATCTTTTGTGCTTCCGCGATAACGGACAGGGTCAGAGTGGTCTTACCCGAAGATTCTGGACCATAGATTTCAACGATCCGCCCTTTTGGCAGACCACCTATGCCTAGCGCGATATCCAGGCCCAGCGAGCCAGTGGAAATGGAGGGTATCGCCTGGCGATCATGGTCGCCCATGCGCATGACCGCGCCTTTACCGAACTGCTTTTCGATCTGGCCCAAGGCAGCAGCCAAGGCGCGCTTCTTGTTCTCGTCCATTACAATCCTCACTTGATCAAGAGGGCCAGAGGCCACAACAACTGTATAAGTAGACAGTATTAGAGCATAGGCAAAAACGAGCGCCTAGCCCTCAATCGGATTTTCTCCAGCCGCTAGGCGGATCAATCCGACGAGCGCCGCCTTCACACTCTGCTCACGAACGGCCTGCCGGTCGCCGTCGAACTGAAAACGTCTTGAGTACCGTTCATCGTCGCAGGCCCAGGCCAGCCACACCGTACCGACTGGTTTTTCTGGCGAACCGCCGCCCGGCCCCGCTACGCCGCTGACAGCCACAGCGTAGCGCGCCCCGCTGGCAGCCTGGGCCCCGCGGGTCATCGCTTCGACGACCTCACGGCTCACTGCACCCACTTCGGAAAACAGATGTTCCGGCACGCGCAGCTGACAGGATTTCTGACGGTTGGAATAGGTGACGAAGCCCGCCTCGAACCAGGCCGAGCTGCCGGCAATGCGGGTAATGGCCTCGGCAATGCCTCCCCCAGTGCAGGACTCGGCAGTGGTTACTTGGGCCATTTTTTGCTGCAGCACATGGCCCAACTGGGCCGCGAGCTCGGTCAGGGTGGACATGAAAGCTCCCGATGATTATGTCAATCGCTACCTTAGCGCTTGCTTCGAGGGTCTGCCACGCGTGGCCAAACACCGTCGCAGCGGCACGGGCCATGATAACCTTCCCGGTTTATTTCATCTGCGCGCAGTACCCGCAACGGCCGTTACCCGAACGAGATCGAGCCGCGCCGGTACTGTTACCGCACATCGCACCAAGTCGAGCTATATGTCACAAGACCTGTCCCATCACACGCCCATGATGCAGCAGTACTGGAAGCTCAAACGCGAGCATCCTGACCAGCTGATGTTCTACCGCATGGGCGACTTTTACGAGCTGTTCTACGACGACGCCAAGAAAGCGGCCAAGCTGCTGGACATCACCCTGACCGCGCGCGGTCAGTCCGGTGGCAATGCGATCCCCATGGCTGGCATTCCGTTTCACTCTGCCGAGGGCTATCTCAGCCGTTTGGTAAAGCTTGGCGAGTCCGTAGTGATCTGCGAACAGATCGGCGACCCGGCGACCAGCAAGGGCCCGGTGGAGCGACAGGTGGTGCGCATCATCACCCCCGGCACGGTGAGCGATGAAGCCCTGCTCGACGAGCACCGGGATAATCTCCTGGCAGCGGTGGTGGGCGACGAGAAGCTGTTCGGCCTGTCGGTGCTGGACATCACCAGCGGCCGATTCAGCGTGCAGGAGTTTGGCGGCTGGGAAACGCTACTGGCTGAGGTAGAGCGCCTGAACCCGGCTGAACTGATGATCCCGGACGACTGGCCTGCCAATTTGCCAGTCGAGAAGCGCCGCGGCGTACGCCGGCGAGCGCCTTGGGATTTCGACCGTGACAGTGGCTTCAAAGGTCTCTGCCAACAGTTTGGGACTCAGGATCTGAAAGGCTTTGGCTGCGAGCGATTGACGCTCGCTATCGGCGCCGCAGGCTGCCTCCTGACCTATGCCAAGGAAACCCAGCGCACCGCACTGCATCATCTGCGCAGCCTTCGACACGAGCGTCTCGACGAGACTGTCATTCTTGACGGCGCGACCCGGCGCAATCTGGAACTGGACATTAACCTCGGCGGTGGGCGCGAGAATACCCTGCAATCAGTGGTCGACCGCTGCCAGACCGCCATGGGTAGCCGCCTGCTCAGCCGCTGGTTGAATCGGCCATTGCGTGATCGAAGCGTGCTCGAAGCCCGTCAGGACTCGATCACCTGCCTGTTGGAGCACTATCGCTTCGAGCAGATTCAGCCACAGCTGAAAGAAATCGGTGACCTCGAACGCATTCTCGCGCGGATCGGCTTACGCAACGCTCGTCCCCGCGATCTGGCGCGCCTGCGCGACGCGCTCGCGGCCCTGCCGCAGCTTCAGGAAGCTATGACGGAACTGGTCGCCCCTCATCTGATCGAGCTGGCGACCACCATCCGGACCTACCCCGAGCTCGCTGCATTGTTGGCAAAGGCCATCATCGATAACCCGCCGGCAGTAATCCGCGAAGGCGGCGTGTTGAGGACCGGCTATGACACTGAATTGGACGAACTGCAATCGCTGTCGGAGAACGCCGGCCAGTACCTGATGGACCTGGAAACCCGCGAGAAAGCCCGTACCGGGCTGGCCAACCTCAAGGTCGGCTACAACCGGGTGCATGGCTATTTTATCGAGCTGCCCAGCAAACAGGCGGAATCTGCACCGGCCGACTACATCCGCAGGCAAACGCTTAAGGGCGCCGAGCGTTTCATTACGCCGGAGCTCAAAGAGTTCGAAGACAAGGCGCTGTCGGCCAAGAGCCGGGCACTGGCGCGTGAAAAACAGCTCTACGAAGAACTGCTGGAACGGCTCATTGGCCATCTCGCGCCGCTGCAGGACAGCGCCGCGGCGCTGGCCGAACTCGACGTCCTTAGCAACCTCGCCGAACGGGCTCTGACCCTCGACCTCAATCGCCCGCGCTTCGTCGAGCATCCCTGCCTGCAGATCGAGCAAGGCCGCCATCCTGTAGTCGAGCAAGTCCTGCAGACGCCGTTCGTCGCCAACGACCTCAGCCTCGACGACGACACTCGCATGCTGGTGATTACCGGGCCAAACATGGGCGGTAAGTCGACGTATATGCGCCAGACCGCGCTAATCGTACTGTTGGCACAGATCGGCAGTTTCGTTCCAGCCAAGGCCTGCGAGCTGTCTCTGGTCGACCGCATCTTTACCCGCATCGGTTCCTCGGACGATCTGGCTGGCGGACGCTCGACCTTCATGGTGGAGATGAGCGAGACAGCCAACATCCTGCACAACGCCAGCGACCGCAGCCTGGTGCTGATGGACGAAGTCGGTCGCGGCACCAGCACCTTCGATGGCTTGTCGCTGGCCTGGGCGGCTGCCGAGCACCTGGCCAAACTGCGCGCCTACACCTTGTTTGCGACCCACTATTTCGAACTCACCGTACTGCCCGAAAGCCAGACGGTGGTGGCTAACGTGCACCTGTCGGCCACCGAGCACAACGAACGCATCGTTTTCCTGCATCATGTTCTGCCGGGACCGGCAAGCCAGAGTTATGGCTTGGCAGTGGCACAACTGGCCGGCGTGCCTGGCGAAGTGATTCAGCGCGCACGCGACCATTTGTCGCGGCTGGAAACCACCAGCTTGCCCCACGAAACACCGAAGATGGCGCCTGGCCAGCCTGCGCCACCCCAGCAAAACGACCTGTTTGCAAGTCTTCCGCACCCGGTGGTCGAAGAATTGCTCCGGATCAATCCCGATGATATGAGCCCGCGCCAAGCGCTGGACCTGCTATACAACCTGAAAGCGCGTGTCTGACGGCTGCTAAAAAGCTGCTAGAATCGCGCGCATTTTTTGGATATAGGCGGCATTTGCCTGGTGCCGCCATAATCCTGCCGAACGGGGGCGTCATTGCAACGCCACCCGACACGCCCGAGGAGATAGCTAGAAATGACCTTCGTCGTCACCGACAACTGCATCAAGTGCAAATACACCGATTGTGTAGAAGTCTGTCCGGTGGACTGCTTCTACGAAGGGCCGAACTTCCTGGTCATTCATCCGGACGAGTGCATTGACTGCGCGTTGTGCGAGCCGGAGTGTCCTGCCCAAGCGATCTTCTCCGAAGATGAAGTACCGGATGATCAGCAGGAGTACATCCAGCTGAACGCCGATCTAGCGGAAGTCTGGCCGAACATTACCGAGAAGAAAGACTCGCTGCCGGACGCCGAAGAGTGGGACGGCGTGAAGGACAAGCTGCAACATCTGGAGCGCTGAGAGGCGTCCGGACAAAAAAATGCCCGCGCGATGCGGGCATTTTTTATGAAAGCTGCGAATCAGGCGCGATCAACACCCTTCTTCACTGCGTCCTTGACTTCGCCCTTGGCTTGCTGAGCGTCGCCCTTGACTTCCTGGCGTTGGCCTTCGCCTTTCATGCGCTCGTTATCGGTTGCCTCACCCAAGCCTTGCTTGGCTTTGCCGACGGCTTCGTTGAGGTTGCCTTTCACTTTATCTTCAGTACTGCTCATGGCTCATTCCTCTCTGCTTGGGTACGTTCAGTGGACCGAACGCCTCCGATATTAGTTTCGTTTTTCCGAGGAACGGCAAGGCGGAGCCAGTCAGACATTTCGGGCTTTGGCCAGGCGATCGAACAATGGCCGACCGGCGAGATGCAGAAACAGCGGCGCGCCGGCGATGAGATAGAAGTAATAGGTTACGAAACGCCAGATCAGTATGCCCGCCGCCGCCGTGGACTTCCCCACCAAAGGCGCCAGCAAGGCCGCAGAGGCCAGTTCGGCACTACCGGCACCACCCGGCAGCAGGCTCAGTTGTCCGGCTGTCAGCGCCAGCAGCTGCACGATAAAGGTCCAGGCCCAGGCCAGCGAGCTGCCAAGCCCTAGCAAGGTCAGGTACAGCACGCTATAGCGCAGCAGCCAATGCAGCGTGGTCAGGATGAACACCCCGAGCAGGATCGACCGCGGCAACCGGAAACACTCGAGCAATGCATTGCGAAAACTCAACACCTTTCTGGCCCAGCTACGCCGACGCGTACGCTTCACACCCAGTCGACCGACCAGCCAGCCGTTGATCAGAAATACCTGCCGATGAAAGCGGCCAAGCAAAGCAAGTAGCACCATTAAGCCGATCAGCAGTGCCGCACTAAAGCCAAGCAGGCTGGCGATATAGCTGTTCAGCGAATGGGTGACCGCATAGATGAGCACACCCACCAGCGCACAGGCGAAAAACAGCAGGTCGGTCAGCTGCTCGACCGCATAGGTCGCGGTACCCTTGGCGGGCGGCACGCCATGGCGCAGCAACAGCGCCATCATCGTCAACGGACCACCGGCGCCGCCCGGCGTAGCACAGATGGCGAACTCCGTTGCGATCACGATGCCCAGCGCACGATGCTGTCCCAAGCGGCGACGGCCAATGAGCAAGCGCAGCCGGAGCGCATTCAAATACCAGCCAAATACGATCATGCCAAGCATCGTCAGTAGCAAGCCTGGGGAAAAACTGCGTAACCGCTCGAACAAGCCACTGCCGCCGAGCAAAATCGGCACCAGGGCGGCCATCAGCAAAGCGCCAGCGAGCAACCACCAGCGACGACTCATGCCGCGGCGCTCGAAGTCAGTACGTGGCGATCAAGCCAGTCTATTTTCGTCACTGGCTCGCGCCCGTCTGCGAGCAACCGGATCAACAGATCCAGCCAGTACTGACGCGAGAACGGATGGCGCATATCCACCGGATGCAAACCGAGCCGCAACACCGGCGACCGCTGGTACCGATGGAGCATTCGCTCGCTGAGCAGCCGTGACATACCGCGGCGCCATGCACTTCGAGCACTCCAGACCAGGCCGGGCGCGTCTATGGCTTGGTAGTCGGGCAGCAAGTAAAAGTGGCCAGGGTCGCTGGTATAGGTCAGCCCAGTCGCAGCCAACGCTTCTCGAGCCCCCGACCCCAAAAGCCAGGCAGGCGCCACGAAGCCATACAGGGGCCACTGGTTGCGTTCGAACAGTTCGATTCCATGCCGCAAACGCCTGGCAGACTCTTCGCGGCTCAGCGGGTAGAACTCGCCTTCATGGGTGAAGACGCGGCGCATAAACCAGTCACGTGGCGTGCGCGGTTCAGGCGCCTCATCGGCGTGGTAGCACCCATGCAGGATCAGCTCATCGCCACGTGCGAGTCGCCCATCCAGCAAACGTCGGAATTCCACATGATCATCGAGCCGGTTGCGGCGGTGGAAATCCGGCACCACGAGCCACGAAATCGGGATCTGGCCCAGCGCGTCGACCGCTTCGACGAAGGGCCGGTAGTCCGGCCAGGTTTCGGGCGCCACGTCATGCAGCACCAGCATCAGGCTGCACTCAGCCATGCACGGCGACCGGCAATTCCGCCGTGCCCAATACCGCGTGATAGTGCGCCAACAAGCCGGCGACCACCGCATCCCATGCGTGGTGCGCCTCGACATGCTGACGGGCTTGCATGCCGAGTAATCGCGGATCGTCCTCGAACAACTCTCGTACGGTCTGCGCCATCGCTACGGCGTCCAACGGGCGGCAGAGCCGACCGGTATGGAACGGCACCAGTTCAGGTAATGCGCCAGCGCGTGCCGCGATTACGGGTATCCCACTGGCCATGGCTTCGAGCGCTACCAGGCCGAACGTCTCCTGGTTTCCGGCGTGCAGCAGGACGTCGCTGCTGGCCATGTAGCGCGCCACCTCCGCGGCAGGACAAAACCGGTCGATCACTGACACGTTGGACGGCACGCGATGCGGCATACCGGAACCTACCAGCAGGAGATGGTAGGGCTCACCCAAGCGCCGTGCGGTGTCCAGCAGTACATTGAGGTTCTTTTCTCGTGATCCACGTCCTGCGAAAATCATCAACCGCGCATCGTCGGCAAGGCCCAGTTCGCGGCGGACCTGAGGGTCACGCAAACTCGGCCGAAAGGTATCCAGATCAACACCCAACGGCTGCACATAAACATTATCGACGCCCAGCGATGTCAGCTTCTCTGCCATGACGCGACTCGGCGCCAGTACCCGGTCGAAGCTGCTGTACAGCCTGGAAACGTAGCCGTTCATGTTGGTGCCCAGCCATCGGCCGATACGGTTGCTCACCAGCAATGGCAAATCCGAGTGGTAAAAGCCGATTACCGGCACGTCCAGACGCCGACCGGCGTCGAGAGCAGCCCAGGCTGTCATGTAGGGGTCCCCGACCTCGATCACGTCAGGGCGCAGAGAGCGCAGCTGATTACGCCAAGGAGAGCGCCGTATGGGAAACCGATAGCCCTTGCCGAATGGCAGGGCGGGTGCCGGAATTTGATAGATACCCGCGTTGTGACTATAGCGCTCACCCGGAACCAGGATGCTATGGCGAACTCCAGCATATAGCTGCAAGCGCCGGTGTTTGGCCTCGAGATAAGTACGCACGCCGCCGCTAGCAGGTGCGTAGAACATGGTCATATCGGCGATGTGCAAAGTGGAGCGTCTCCGTTAGGTCTCGATGCAAAACCTTCGGAGCCGGTTTCAGTTAGCCGTGAGCGGCGACCCTTGGCAGGCCCGCAGCCAGACCACCACCCGAAAGATTCTGCAATGAAATCAATGGACCACCGGTCCGGACAGTTGTTCGCCGTCGCATCTGCGCTATCTGCTCACTAGCCGTCGACACGCTTGTCACCGTCATCCTTACCCTCTGTAGAGGCATGTTCGATCACCGCATTCAGCTCAGCACCGAAGAGCAAAACCGCCGCTGATATGTAGAAATAGAGCAACAGCACAATTACCGCCCCGATGCTGCCGTAGGTCGCGTCATAGTTACCGAAGTTCTGCACGTACAAGCCGAAGCCGGTGGACGCGGCAATCCACACGATAACAGCCAGTACCGAGCCTGGCGTGATGAAACGGAACTCTTGCTCGACGTCGGGCGTGACGTAATAGAGCACCGCCACTACCAGCATCATCAGCACCACCACCACTGGCCAGCGCAGCCAGGTCCACAGCGTGACGACGATTGCCTTTAAGCCAACCTGATCAGCTAGCCACTCGATAACTTGTGGGCCGACGACCATCAGCGCCGCAGTGGCCAGCAGAATCAGCGCCAAGCCAATCGTGTATACAACCGAAAGCACAACCAATTTCCAGGTCGGTCGTCCTTCCTTGACGTCGTAGGCCTTGTTCATGGCGTTCATCAACGAGCGAACTCCGACCGAGGCCGACCACAACGCCACGAGAATACCGAAGGAAAGAAAACCGCCTTTTTTCTCCTGCATTCCGTCAATAACAGGGTTGACCAAGTTCAACGCATCGGGGGGCAACACCAGTGCAACCTGTTCGCGAAGCCAGGTAAAAAAATCCTGCAGATCCAGCAGGCCCAGCAATGCAATCAGAAATAGCAAAAAGGGAAACAACGAAAAAATCGCTCGGTACGCCAGAGCCGACGCGTAGGTGGTCATGTCGTCGTTGCTGAAATCCTTGAAGGTGCGTTTCAACAGCTCGAAGCTGCCGATGCCACGCGTATTCAGCATTGCCATTCCCCTTTTCGCTCTGAAAAAAGCCGAAGCCGTTAATCGTGGGACGACCCTCGGTTGCAAGAGTTCGCCTTCCGCGATGAGCGAGGCGACGTAGAGCCTGTCTAGCACGCGATGCGCCCACCGGCTTAAGCACGACGGGCGCATGGCGGAGGAACTTTCCACGCTGTTGACGCTCTTGATGGAGTCGCCAATTCAGTCCAACGCTGACTGAAAGCGACTGCATACAGCTGCCAGGTCCGAACCGCTTGATCAGCGCATTTGACTTGACCAGCAGTAGCAACCCGGACGCCAGCCATGGCTTTTGTCGCGATTAGCGGCCGCAGGAGCATTGAATGAAATCGGCCTACGCCACGGACGCACCCCACCCTGGAATGAAAGCCGACCTCGTCAAATACGCCAGGCTCATCGTTACCAAAGGCAGCGGCGCTGGCGCTACGCTCGGCCTGAATATCCTGTTGGCGCGGCTGTTGGTGCCCGAGTTGGCCGGGACCGTGTTCTTTTGCGTGGCGCTGGGCATCTTCCTGTCGCTGCTCGCCCGGCTGGGCCTCGACATTGCTTGCCTGAAAAATATCTCCTCCTTGCACGAAGGCCAGCAGCGCAGGTACTTCGACCGAGCCTTGATGCTCTCGGCACTGATGAACATACCTGCATTCCTGATCGGCTTGGCAGTGGTGTATTTCTCCGAGACCACACAGGCCTATTTCGTCCACGCCGCCGTCCTGTTTGCGGTTACTGCCCTTGGCCTGTCACTCCTGAGCATCGCCAGCGAGACCTTGAAGGCCAAGCACAAGACCAGCGAGGGCCTGTTCTGGCAAACGGCTGTTCAGCCTGCGCTAACGCTTCTGCTGGTGGCGATCACCGGCAGCGACCTGACGACCGTAGTGGCCTGCTTTGCGTTCAGCTTCGCGCTGGCCATTCTCGGATCGATCTGGCGTGCCCGAGCCAGCCTCCCCCGCTCAGGAACCGAGGCTGCGCTGGGCTGGCGAGAAATGCTCATCCTCTGCATACCGCTGATGCTGATTGCCGTCATGAACAGCATCATCGAGCTGTCCGACACGCTGCTACTCGGCGTGCTGCGCTCAGCCAGTGAAGTCAGCATCTATTACATCGCAGCCAAGATCGCAGCGCTCTCGACCACGCTGCTGTTCATCATCAACGGCACCATCGCCCCGGACATCTCCAAACGCTGGGCGCAGAACGACCGCGCTGGTGCGTTCGCTATTGTCCGCAAGTATTCGCGCTTCATGCTGGCGCTGGCGCTGATGATCCTGCTTGCCATCGGCCTGCTACGCGAATACATCCTTGCCGTGTTCGGCCCCGAGTACCGCGAGCAAGGCGTCTATCCATTGCTGGTCCTTGCCATCGGCTATTTCTTTGTCCTGGCCGCAGGCCCGCTGGGCATCTTCATGACCATGACTGGCAATCACCGTCGTTACTTGCACAACAACATCGCGGCCTGCGTGATCAACGTCGCGCTAAACCTGATCCTCATTCCGCGCTACGGCGTCAATGGCGCCTGCTTTGCCACAGCCGTAGCGCTGGCGATCAAAAACACCCTGCTCTACGTGCAGTTCAAGAATATCGAAAGGAGTCCGACGCCATGACTGACCGGGTAAACGTAATCGCTTACGGAGCCTATGACCGGCACAACTATGGCGATCTGCTCTTTGCAATCGTCCTCAAGCGTTACCTAGAAGCGGATGGTCGCTTTTCTGTGATAGTCGCCGCGACCAAGAAGTCCAATCTTTCACGGTACGGGGCGCTTCCCACCGTTCCGCTGAAAAAAGCGCTGGACGCTACCCGTCAGCAGCCGAAAACGATGCTCATCGTGGCCGGCGGCGAGTGCCTTACGGCGCAGTGGGAAAGCATCATCGGCTACCTCGCACCGCAGGCGATCTATTACCCGATCAAGGCGAGCCCTTACCTGATCGGCCACAAGGCGTTCATCCGCCTGAGCCGTATGTTCACTTCGATTCCGTCGGATATTCCGCTCGTCCTTGGCGAACGCGACCTGCCCGGCTACAAGGTGATGTACAACAGCGTCGGTGGAAACGAGATCAGCCGCAAGAAGCCGCTGATCCATGACGCCATCAAGCGCAACCTCAAAGACTGCACCTATGTGTCGGTACGTGACCGGGAAACCTCGGCTGAGCTGGACAAGCTCGGAGTCGAACACAGCCTGGTGCCGGATAGCGCGATCCTGATATCCGATATTTTCCCGCAGCAGGTCGATCCCGCCGAGCCCGGCCATATCGTCTTCCATATCTCCGATCACCACGCCAAGCGCCGCATCGAGGCGATCGCTCAGCAACTGACCGAACTCAACGTCAATACCGGTCTGAAGATCGCGCTGCTCACCATCGGCAAGGCACCTGGGCACTCGGATGACGAACCGCTCGACAAGCTGCATAGCCTGCTCGGTGACGAGCGCGCCTACCGTGTAGACAGTGGCAACATCGAAGACATCATTCGCTGCATCGCCACCAGCAAGCTCTATTGCGGTACCAGCCTGCACGGCGCGATCACCGCGCTTGCCTACGCCGTTCCGCAAATAGCATTGCTCCCGCAGCGCGTGATCAAGCTCTCGAGCTTTCTTGAAACCTGGGTTCCCAAGCAGTCGTGCGGCTTTGCAGAAGTCCCACAGATCAGCCAGATCGGCACCAACCTGGTCAACGTGTTCGGCGACAGCCAGCGGGCCGAGCTGCGCGCGGTGGTCGAAGCCATGAAAGGCCGCGTGCGGGCTAACCTCGACCATATGGTCGAACTCTACGACGCGGCCCCTGCGCGCGGCGAGAAAACCCGCAACGAGCAGCACAAGCCGGAAGCCGTAGCCGCGAACTGAGTCAGCAGCCGCGCTGCATCACGAAAAAGCCCGCAACTATGCGGGCTTTTTTGTTCATCAGGCTTCGCTCGGCAGTGGAACTAGCGAGCCGAAGTCATCGCGTTGGCTCGAGCCGTATGGAGCTTCCGGTAGCTGTCAATGAGCCGCTGGTGGCGATCTAGCCCTTCCAGTTTGGTGCTGGTAGGCGTCAAGCCGAAGAAGCGCACGCTACCGTCCAACGATCCGGTCACCGCATCCATCCGAGCATCGCCAAACATTCGGCGGAAGTTGACCTCGTAATCATCAAGTTGCAGTTCCTCGTCCAACTCGACCTCCAATACGACATTTAACGCCTGGTAGAACAAGCCGCGCTCGACGGTGTTGTCGTTGAATTGCAGAAAGGCCTCAACCAGCTCTTTGGCTTCTTCGAATCGCTGCAAGGCGAGATAGATCAACAGCTTCAACTCAAGAATGGTCAGCTGACCCCAGGCGGTGTTGTCATCGAACTCAATCCCGATCAATGTCGTGATGTCGGTGTAGTCATCCAGTTCGCTTTCTTCCAGACGCTCGACAAGTGCTTGCAAACCGGCATCGTCCAGGCTGTGCAGATTCAGAATATCCGCACGGAACAGTAGCGCTTTGTTGGTGTTATCCCAGATCAGATCCTCCACCGGGTAGATCTCGGAATAGCCGGGCACGAGGATGCGGCAAGCCGTTGCGCCCAGATCCTCGTAGATCGCCATATAGGCTTCCTTCCCCATCTCTTCGAGGATGCCGAACAAGGTGGCGGCCTCCTGGGCATTGGCGTCGTCGCCGTCGGCCGTGAAATCCCATTCAACGAAATCGAAGTCTGCTTTGGAGCTGAAGAAGCGCCACGACACCACACCGCTCGAATCGATGAAGTGTTCCACGAAGTTGTTCGGCTCGGTCACCGCGTTGCTTTCGAAGGTCGGCTGAGGCAGATCGTTGAGCCCTTCGAAACTGCGTCCTTGCAGCAACTCCGTGAGGCTGCGCTCCAGCGCAACTTCGAAACTCGGATGAGCGCCGAATGAGGCAAATACGCCACCGGTACGTGGGTTCATCAAGGTGACGCACATCACCGGGAACTGCCCGCCCAGCGAGGCATCTTTGACCAGCACCGGGAAGCCTTGCTCTTCCAGCCCCTTGATGCCCGCTACGATGCCGGGGAATTTTGCCAGTACGTTTTGCGGTACATCCGGCAGCGCAATTTCTCCTTCAAGGATTTCCCGTTTAACGGCTCGCTCGAAAATTTCTGACAGGCATTGCACCTGAGCTTCGGCCAGTGTGTTGCCGGCACTCATGCCATTGCTGAGAAACAGGTTTTCGATCAGGTTGGATGGGAAATACACCACCTCCCCATCCGACTGCCGGATATAAGGCAAAGCGCAGATGCCGCGCTTTACATTGCCAGAGTTGGTGTCGTACAAATGCGAGCCGCGCAAATCTCCGTCGGGGTTATATATTTCCAGGCAATACTCATCGAGTATTTCCGCCGGCAACGCATCCTTACGGCCAGGCTTGAACCAACGCTCGTTCGGATAATGAACGAACGCGGCATTGGCAATATCTTCTCCCCAGAACTGATCGTTGTAGAAGAAATTACAGTTGATTCGCTCGATAAATTCGCCTAGCGCCGAGGCTAAAGCACTTTCCTTAGTGGCGCCTTTCCCATTGGTAAAACACATCGGCGAATGCGCATCGCGAATATGCAGCGACCAGACGTTCGGCACGATATTGCGCCACGAGGCGATTTCGATCTTCATGCCAAGATCGGCCAGGAGTCCGGACATATTGGCGATCGTCTGCTCCAAAGGCAGATCCTTACCCGCTATATAGGTGCGCGCCTCTGATCCCGTGCCGGGCAGCAGCAAGGCCTGCGCATTGGCGTCCAGGTTCTCGACCTCTTCAATGACGAACTCCGGTCCGGTTTGCACCACCTTCTTGACGGTGCAGCGCTCGATTGAACGCAAGATGCCCTGGCGGTCCTTATCGGAAATATCCGCAGGCAACTCAACCTGAATCTTGAATACTTGGTTGTAGCGATTCTCCGGATCGACAATATTGTTCTGCGATAGACGGATATTTTCGGTAGGAATACTGCGAGTCTGGCAATACAACTTTACGAAGTACGCGGCACATAGCGCCGACGAAGCCAGGAAATAGTCGAAAGGCCCCGGTGCCGAACCATCGCCTTTGTACCGAATTGGTTGATCGGCGACCACCGTGAAATCATCAAACTTGGCTTCGAGCCTGAGGTTGTCGAGAAAATTAACCTTGATTTCCATGCGGGATTACCAGAACGATACATTTGCTCGCTATTATCCGGCTTCCAGGCTAGATGTCTTATTCTTTTCCGAAAAAGCAGTTCGCAATCAGGCGCTCTTTCCGGCGGCCCAAACGTCGCTGCGATGCATCGCGACGCTGCCTAACCGCCGGAAAATGAAAAGGCCCGCATCGCTGCGAGCCTTTGATTTCATTGGTGCCGGTGAGAGGAGTCGAACCCCCGACCTTCGCATTACGAATGCGAGGGTGTCCGGATACCCTCGCATTTATGAATCTTTACGGAGCTATACAGAGCGCGGCCTGAAGGCTATTCTAGGCTTAACGGGGTTACATCGAAACATCCCCTTTTCGGCCAAATACGTAACCCCAGCGTAACCCCGGAATCGGCGAGGAAGGCATGCCCAGCGCAACCCATATTGCATTCAGCAAAGAAAGGCTGTTGGCGCTACCGCCGTCCGAGGCCGGTAAGCGTGCCACTTATCACGACACCAAAATTCAGGGCTTACAGCTTCGAGTGTCGCCGACTGGGGTCAAGACGTTTTCAATTTATCGACGCATGAAAGGTGGCCAGCCTGAGCGCGTTACCCTTGGCCGATTCCCAGCAATGACTGTCGAGCAGGCGCGCAAACAGGCCACTGCCGTTAATGCCGAAATCGAAGCAGGCGGGAACCCAGCAGCTGCCCGTCGAGCTATCCGGGAGGAACAGACTTT
Organism: Pseudomonas sp. NPDC047961; assembly: GCF_050272435.1. Lineage (NCBI taxonomy): Bacteria > Pseudomonadati > Pseudomonadota > Gammaproteobacteria > Pseudomonadales > Pseudomonadaceae > Pseudomonas > Pseudomonas sp. NPDC047961. Next base: position 600,955 of record NZ_JBNNMD010000001.1, read on the forward strand.
CGGCGAGGTGTTCGATGATTTTCTCAAGAAGAAGCGCAAGCGCGACGGCACACCACTCGGCGAACGTACCAAGCGGGATTATTCGGATGTGCTGCGCCTGTATCTAGAGCCGATCAGAGGTAGAAGGCTGTCGCACATCACCCGCGCGGATATCAAAACAATCCACGCTAAGGTTACGAAAAAAAGCGCGGCACAGGCCGATCGCGCACTCGCCGTCGTTTCTTCGGTATTCAGCTACGCCGCGGATATAGAGTTGTTCGAGGGCATCAGTCCGGCGATCCGCGTTCAGAAAAACCATGCGCCATCTCGCGACCGCTTCGCTCAGGCAGTTGAACTACCTTATTTATTCGAAGCCATCGGCGAGTCGAGCTTGAGCGACTTTTTTCTCCTGGCGCTATTAACCGGCGCGAGACGCTCAAATGTCCAGGCGATGGCCTGGCGCGACCTTGACCTCGACGCCCGCGTCTGGCGCATCGGCATGACCAAGAATGGCACGCCGCAAAACGTCACCCTGTCGCCTGAAGCTGTGTCCGCACTCAAAGCCCGCAAGCGCACCACCGGCACGTCGCCTTTCGTCTTCCCCGGCGAAGGCAAGACCGGCCACCTAGTCGAGCCGAAAAAGGCATGGGCTGCCGTCCTGCTGCGCGCCAGCCTGCGCCGCCTCCTCGACCACCTGGAAGGGATAGGCAAGCTGACCACCGAGGAGCGCCAGCAGGCTGACCAACGGGTTACGACCGCGCCAGCCGCCGCAGCGAAGCGTTACCGCGCCATCGCCGACGCCCTGGAAATCGACCCGGCGATCTATGACATGACCGACTTACGGATTCACGACCTGCGCCGCACTCTTGGGAGCTGGCAGGCCAAGACCGGCGCATCTCTGGCAATCATCGGAAAATCCCTCAACCACAAGACCCATCAAGCCACCGCCATCTATGCGCGGCTTGATCTTGATCCGGTGCGGCAGTCCGTCAACACAGCAACACAGGCCATGCTTGAAGCGGCCGGCATCAAACAGCCCGCCGAAGTGGTAAAGCTACCCACAAAACTCAACTCGTAAAATAGACCACCGGCTTGACTAAATTATCGGTCTGCCTAGGTTCGTACCCGAACAACGGGAACCCCACTCGCCCGGCTGGTCGATCGATCCGATAATTGGGATTACTTAGAGCAACGTGCAATGAGTGACGACGGAAAGGAAGCACCAGCACCGGGCTTAGGTTTTAACACCCTCCAAGCTAAAAAATACCGCATGGAGCGATTAGCCAGGCCAAGCCATTGGAGCCCCGGCGTAAGAGTTAAATCGGCTGAAGAATATGACCGGTACGCGGATCATCTCGCACGGGAGTTACTCGCAACCTGTACTCCCGAGCACATGGCTGTCATAGCAGCCCAGCACATGATTTATTCGGATGAGTTGAAGTGCTTGCTGGAAGAAGATAAGGCCGATCTGGACAAGGTATTTAAAAGCTTTTTTGAGATTACGGTTCAGACATCAACCATGACCGCAATGACCGCAGTTGAGGCGTATCGAAAGCATTCTGCTGAGAAGCGAGCGGCCGGTGTCCGTGCGCGGAAAGAGGACGTGATGGCTCTCGCCCGAGAGATTGCCGCCGAAAAGTGGCGTAAAGATATCGGGAAGAAAATCAAAATCGGAAAAATGGCTGAAACGGTATTCAGCGACCTGAAAAAAACTAAGTACTGCAAATTGGTAAGCAGCGTTGGTGCCGTCAGGAGATGGATTAAACCTGAAGCACCTGACTTTGCAAGCCAGCCAGGGCCAGGATGAAGTGGAGTTCGCAGGCAAGGAAGATAACGCTAATCTGACAGTCGTAACGAATAATCAAACACTTGTAACGATAGGATTTTTCCTACCGCCCACTTTTTCACAGCATGACTCCGCCAAATCACACTTGATGGAGTCGCATACATGCCTACCACCCACGCCTCAGATTTTGCGGAGCTCAAGGCTGAGATTGCCGCGCAGGTTGCCGCGCAGCTCGGCTTTGATCCGAAGAGCCCACCTACGCAAGTCAGCGATATACAGGCGGCTGAAGTGTTGGGCGCCAAAAAAACCACCTTGGCCGTCTGGCGCTCTACCGGCCGCTACAACCTTCCGTTTGTAAAGGTTGGCCGCCTGGTGCGTTATCGCGTTTCGGACCTTGCAGCGTTCTTGGCGCGTCGCACTGCTGACCATACCGGCGAGGTGTGCTAATGAAAACGCCTCCTCCCTCCAAAGCCCCCAGCAAGACCATGAGCATCTTGGCGTATTTCCTCACAGGCGCCACTTTGAACCATTTTGAGGCTGAGCCCCTTGGGGACCACTGCTTGAATAGCACTATCTCTGAACTGGCGAACCGTCACGGCGTCACCTTCAAGCGCACGCCGGAGAAAGTGCCTAACCGCTGGGGCAAGCCTTGCCGCGTCACCCGCTACAGCGTTCCCGCCACCGAGCGTGAACACGCAAACGCCATCTTGGCGACTCTGGAACGTAACGCGCTCTCTAGCCGCGAGGACTAACCCATGCCGAAATCACCAACCCGCCGCAAGGCCGGGACGCCCTCGGCCGTTCTGAAAAAGGTCATTGCCTGGCTTCGCTACCACCCGATGAGTACCGATGTTGTTGGGCTTAGCGTTATCGCCGTGATCCTCATTTGGGGTTATTTCCAATGATCGAAGCCTATTTTCATGCTGCCATGCAAGCTGTCCATGGCCCGCTTCACTGGCTGCCCAAAGCGGACGGCCAGATCCACCGCTACCACGTCCCTGGTGACCGCGCAGGCACACGCAACGGTGCTTACGCGCTTTATTCGGACGGAATTGCATCGGGCTGGTTTGGGAGCTTCAAAGAAACAGGTGGTACCACATGGCACACCTGGAGCAGCCGCAAACCCTCCACCCCCTTCGAGCTCGAGTCGATCCGTAGACGTGTCGAGCAGGCCCGCCGTCAACGGGAAGCGGAGCAACTTCACCGCCAGCAGCTTGCTGCGGCCAAATCGATGCGACTGTACGTGTTTGCGGTACCAGCGAAAGCCAGCCATCCCTACCTGGTGAACAAGGGCTGCCAGCCGCATAACCTGCGCCAACTGGAATCGACCCTGCTGGTTCCGCTGTACCACGAGTGCAAGCTGGTCAATCTCCAACGCATCTGCCCGGACGGCACCAAGCGTTTTATGTTTGGTGGCCGCGTGGCTGGCGCGTACAGCCCTATGGGCAAGGCGGAGCCTGGCAAACTGATTTACGTCTGCGAAGGCTGGGCGACAGGCGCCACGATCCACGAGCACACCGATGCCGCCGTGGCCTGCGCCATGAACGCCGGAAACCTGCTGGCTGTCGGTCAGCAGTTGCGCCGCATTTACCCAAATAGTCCTTTGGTCATTGCCGGCGATGACGACCGCCAGACCAAGGGCAATCCGGGGCGCACCTCCGCGGAGCGTGCCGCCGAACAACTCGGCTGTGGCGTCGTGTTCCCGCCATGGAGCGGCGCAGAACCGTTAAGTCTTTCCGACTTCAACGACCTGAAAAACTGGCAGGAGGGGTACTAATGGAGCCGTTCCTAATTCCTGATCCGCGCTACCCCGAACCAACGCCGCTGTTGCCTGAAGTGGAAGCGGCCGTTCGTTATCCGCTGGAAGCCTTGGGCGATGTACTGGGAGGTGCTGCCGCTGCAATAGTGGAAGCTGTACAAGTGCCTGCGGCGCTTGCGGCACAATCGGTCCTTGCGGCCGCTGCGATGGCGGCACAGCCTCACGGTGACGCCATCCGGGATGGGCAGCCGATCCCTCTTTCGCTATTTTTGCTTACCGTGGCCGAGTCTGGCGATCGCAAGTCCGCTGCTGACCGCCTGGCTTTGCGCGCGCATCACGAACGACAGAGCGCACTGCTGGAGCGTTATAGCGCCGAGCAGAAGGAGTATCGGGACCAGCGAGACGCGTATCAGTGCGCACGCGCTGCCATTCTAGAAAAAGCAAAAGCCAACCCCGCGGCCGCCGCCGCTGGGTTGGACGCATTGCAAGAACCCGATCCGCCTCCTTTGCCATTCATCCTGGTTGAAGAACCCACCTTGGAGGGACTGCAAAAGTCGCTGCTCCGCGGGTACCCCTCGCAAGGGCTCTTCAGCGATGAAGGTGGGCAGTTTTTTGGAGGTCACGCCAACAAGCCGGAAAACATGCTCAAAAGCGTGGCAGGACTTTCGAAGCTGTGGGATGGCGCACCGATCACCCGTACCCGTGCCGCCGAGGGCGAGAGTGCATCACGCAACGGTTGCCGCCTGAGCGCCCACCTTATGATCCAACCCGTCGTTGCAAATAAGGTATTGGGGGACCCGATACTGCGCGGGCAGGGGTTTCTTGCCCGTTTCTTGGTTGCATGGCCCCAGTCGTTGGCAGGTACACGTTTTTATCAACATGCGAACCCACGCCATGATCCGCGCTTGCTGCGGTATTGGGCGCGCATGACCGATCTCCTGCTCCGTGAGCCGCCCAAGAACGATCGCGGCGAGTTCGAACCGACTGAGCTGAAGATGGACGCGGACGCCAAAACTGTTTGGATCGAAGCACACGATGCGATCGAGGCGGAATTGGGCCGAAATGGCCGCATGGAAGACATCAAGCCAACAGCCGCCAAGGGCGGAGAAAATATTCTCCGCATTGCTGGTGTGCTCGCCATTACCGAGAGAGCTTCAAGCCTAACCCGCCCCATTATTGAGCGCGCCGCGACGCTGGTGAGCTGGTATCTGGGCGAGGCACTGCGCCTGGCCTATCCGACGAAGTTGGATCCGCAGCTGCTCCAGGCGCATCGGTTAATCAGCTGGCTGATCCAGAACCACTGGGAAACTTTCGACGCTAGAACCTTGCAGCGTCGAGGGCCGACGGTTGCCCGACAGAACGCGAAGCATCGAGACGCACTACTTACCCTACTTGTAGAACACCACTATTTATTCGCCGAAGGCGTTAACCGGTACCGCGTCAATCCAGCTGCGACAACCGCGACATTTGCGACAACCCACGACAACCATGAGACAGGTGGCTGCGACACGCTTGCGACAGCCAGCGACAAACCCACTGATTGTGATCCATTGTCGCAATCTGTCGCAGGTCTGTCGCAACACCCCCCACCAGCAACTACGACAGCTGTCGCAGTTGTCGCGGATGTCGCAGCGCTCGATCAATAAACCGGAGCGACGCAGCTGCGCGAGCTGAGACAGTTACTCCGGGACCAGGAACAGCTGCTACGCAACCTTCAATAGCAATGTGTCACCTAGCTCACAGCGGACGCCCCCTCAGCCATAGTCATAGCGACGCTCGAGAAGTAGATTCGGGCGTCGCTACTGGTACGGGAACTCGCCAACTCGCTCGCTCCGATTCTAAGTCGAGGTTACATAGTGCACTAGCTAGACTGCCGTAGCGCCGGGCGCTGCTCCGTGGTCAGCTCTGAGCTGTTTGGTGGAAGGATGTAATCGCCGTTCTCGTCCAATTGTGCCAGCTGCTCCGGCGTCGGCTCGGGCAGCATGTCCATTGCCTCGGCGAACGTCGCCCCGTTCTTGAGCGCTTCGAGCGCTGCCTGTTCCGCCTTGCTCATTGCCATTGCTGCCGAACTCCGATCCGTTGCTAGACTATCGGTATGCTGAGATCTGCGGTCGATGAAACCGCTTGGGCGTACGCGAGGCCGACGAACAGGTTGGGACAAGGGTATTCGCTACGCCCGACACGCTCTAACTTCATTAATCCAGGCCGTTGCACGGAGCAGTGCCAGTGAAGATCCGCCATGCTATTCGTCGCCGACGGGACGCGCTCATTCGCCTATGGAATTTTCACATTAAAGGGAAGATGCCGGACAGACCTTTCAACGGAGCCTTCGTTCATCTCCCTGATGGAGGTTTGCACTGGTGCCCACCAATTGAGAAGGACCCCGGGGCAGATGAAGTCCCATCGCACCCCAGCATCGCGCGGGCAACTGACGAGCCCCTATAACGGTTGCGTTCGCGCCCTAATGGACGCATACCATCCTGCACCGTCGGGACGACTTCGAACACTCCAGAAGTTGGCCGCTAGAGGTTGAGTAAGGAATTTCGCGCCTGATACGCAGCGCGGTTGAAGCGCCCCTTTCCGTGCGTACCAGCTTGCGCACCACGGTTGCGTACCGATACGCGGCTCTCCTCTCATCTACTCTAAGAGTTTGCCTGCCTCTCGCCATCACCGATTATGTCCTGGCTCGGCACGTGGCAAAAATCGCTGAATGACCTCAACCGGCGCCCGAACGTGGCGCTCAGAGCGATGCGGCGCGAACCCAAGCGCAGCAGCAAAAGCGGAGCTGTTAGGGTTCATTGACTCGATTCCTATATGCGTGAAGCCAAACCTATCCGCATTGCTCACAAAGAAAGACATGAGATGCGTGCCATGTCCCTTCCGCTGCTGATGGAAGCCTATCCTCGCGACTACAAGAGTATCGCTGGGCCAGAAATCGCAATTTGGAGGCGTCACGCGAAGGTAAAGGTCGTACTTCTTCCGCCGAGCTGACACCAAGTAGCGAGGCAAGCCGAACGTAACTGCCGGGGTTTTATAACCAAACCGCTGTTTTAGATAATCTTCGAGCATCGTTGCCAGTTTCTCGGCATTTCTTATGCTACGACTCTCCAACGCTTTCTCATCTCCCTGCATTTCTGCCTGAACTGATAAATCACCCATCGCTTCAGCTCCCATATCATGACGTCTCGTAGACTGCTCTAGCGATATCTAGCACACCAACGCAAGATTAGTGGTCCTGGCTGAGCAGGTGAGTCACAGCATCGTTACAGAAGAGATGTAATAGCGCGGCCCGGGGCGATGTCGTTGCCTAGCAGGCATTGCAGTGGTCGCATCACCGCCCCTTGCGGCGAATGCGGACCTTGCAACAAGCCCCAGCTTCCGACTAGGCATGCCCGCAACGTGACTAAAGCCCCATTGAGTAAATCATCTCGCTCTCACTAACCGCTTCTGGTGTCACCACAGCGTCCTTGAGCATTAACTTGCCGCGCAGCAGCCGATCCAGGTGCACATCGAACGAATCAAACTGTGGATGCGTTACGGCGGGCAGATGAATAAACACCTCCTTCTGCTGCCCGATGCGATACACACGGTCAGAGGCCTGCGCCTCTTTTGCCGGGTTCCAGTGCCGTTCCAGGTGAACAACGTGGTTAGCTCCGACAACGGTCAAACCTACACCCGCTGCGACCGGAGACATGATCAAGAGGTTGAATCCTGACTTCGCTTCGAATGCTGAAATGAGCTTCTTACGGGTCATTTCTTCCGCTTTGGTAGCTACCGCTTTTGTATCTCCGTTGATAACGGCAATGTCCAGGCCGTAGATCTGATCAAGCCACAGTTTCAAAAGCCTTTGCAGGCGCTTGGTCATCATGAACAGGATGACCTTTTCGCCCTTATCCCGAATCTCGTCCAGCAGTTTGAGCATTACGGCTAGCTTGCCGGACTCGGACATCAACTGCCGCGCATGGTGGCCATCCCGACTGTAGAGCGATGGTTCATCATCCAAACGAGGGTGCAACGATACGGAGCGCAACTGCGTAAGCGCCGCTAGAGCCGAACCACGCATGTCATCTGCGCTGGCGCGTCGAGCACGGTATCCATCTAGCACATCGTCATACACCTGCAGTTGAATCCCGCGCATTGAGACACCCAACTCAGGCGCGTAACGCTGAATGCCTCGATCGACCTGCTCTACCCCACTACGGATAGTTTTGCTGGGCAGGCCTTTGAGCTGGTCTTCCTTCACGCGACGCAGCATGAACGGCCCGACCGCCTTGCGCAGTTGCTCACCCAGACGAACACGGACCTCGTCGCGCTCCTCCTCCCCGGCCGAGAGAATCGGCTTGATCCAAGTGTCTCGGTAGTTTTCCCAGCTGCCAAACAACCCTGGCTGAGCCGTATCCATCAAACACCAGAAGTCGCCGAGGCTGTTCTCCACGGGCGTGCCTGTGGCCAACAATTTGAAGTCAGCCTTTAACCCCTTTGCCGCACGGGTTTGCAGTGCGTTAGGGTTCTTGATGTTCTGCGCCTCGTCGAAAATGACCATGCCCCAGTCGATCCTGCACAGAGAAAACTGGTAGTCACGCAGCGTCTGGTACGTTGTTAGAACCAAACGACGGTCCATATCCAGACGTTGAGCACCCGCCTCCGGGCCAATGGTCAACGCATAACGAATGCTCTGGGCATCCATCATGCCCTCATCATCGGCCAGGGCAGCCAGTTGAACAGACTCTTTCTCGGCGCCCTTGACGCGGTAGCGGTTCAAGTCTCGTCCAGCTTGCAGCACCACGAGATCGCGGAACGGAATGCTTAGAAAGGTCTTTCCAACTTCGTCTTCCCAGTTTTCCAACAGGCTAAGTGGTGCGACTACCAGGACTGGTTTTTGCGGCTTTTCGCTTCGGCGCTGGGCTGCCAGGTATTCACCGATTGCGACCAGCGACATGTATGTTTTGCCCAGCCCCATATCGTCGGCGAGCAGGCTGCCCTGTAGGCGATAGAGGTCATCATGATCGTCAGATAACGCGGCGTTCATCAGCCTGAGCATCCACTCAATACCTTCGACCTGATGCGGGAATGGCTGCCGCGCATAAGCGGACCAGTCTGGTGCTTCCAGTAAGCGAGCGTTGCTGGCTTTTGCCAGTAGTGTCGAGTTGATTTCGCCGGCATCCTTAAGAATGACGGCAACCTTCTCCTTGGGCTCGTCAAAGAGATCTTCAGCTGCGGCCGGCGGCTCCGAAAACTCGGGCTTCTCGAGCGTCTCTTTCACCTGTTCCAATTGACGCGCCACAAGCGGCGCGTCTGAAATGTCGATGACCTCACCAGCAAAACTGAGACTCGTCGCACCCTGCTCTATCGCGGACCTCAGCACCTCCTCAAAACGCTCCAACTCCTCTGGCGTCTGAACCAACTTCGGGATGATCTCTGCTGGCGCGGGGCGCTTATCCAAGGCAAACCAGTCATTCTTAGCCGTATCCAACGCGCCAAAGTCCATATGCTGCAGCTTGCCAATGCCAGCTACGCGGACCGAGAAACCGACCTCGAGATTTACCAGTGCAGCATCCAGAAAGGCCGTAGGCGAGGCGATGAACTCGGCGACCTTATCTGACGGGATTCGTTTGTTGGCCAGCACATTGCGAATGCCGTCCATCTTGGCCTGATCGAGCAACACCACACGATTGTCGATTCGCAGCACACCCCCGTCAGCGCTCATGTCGAGCTGCGACCAGCGCTTCTCCAGCTGATCGGGCGTCGATCCATCCCCCAGACTCGGGCACAGCATCAGGCTGCCGTCTGGCAACCGGGTCGCAATGACGCCAACATTTTCCGGAACGACAACATCAAGCCGATCGAAATGACTCAGATCGATGCGCATACCGCTTCGGGCAGCTGTCTGTAGCTCGGCCATCAAACGAAGGTTAGCCGCCTCCCCTCGCTGTGCAGGCTCGAGAGACTCATGCTTTTCCCAAGCCATCAGCCCCATCAGCTCAGCTGGCGTAAGCCAGTAGCGCTCGGTACTCGTCAGACACAAATACGGGCCTTTGCGCAAGAAAGGTGTGAGGCCTTCAGCCACTTCAACGGCAAGCCCAACGCGAAAGCCGCTGTTACCTGTGCGCCCGCTGATGGAAGTCTGAAAGCGCCCCGTGAACCGCCGTGGCAGCCGCAGAATATCGGCCTGCTCACTGTCCATACCGGCAATATCTTCAGCACCGATATGAAAGCCGTTGGCCGTATGCTCTGCTATGCCCTGCTCAGAGAGCATGTTCAGGACAATCAGCTGAATTTTCTGCAGCGCGTTGCCTTTGCCTTCCTGCAACGCTTTGAACGTCTGGACGGGAAGATAAAAATTGACTCCGTTGGAGTCTGCACTCGACGCAAACCCCTCCTGACTACCGACCGCCACATCACGTTCGCCAATTAACGACTTCAAAACATCGAAAAGTCTCATTACTGCTCTCTCCCCTCAGCCTCGAACGCTTCCAGCTCCCGTTGAGCCGCGCCCGTCAGCTGCCATCCGTACTTGTCATCCTGCGTACAGATCCCTTTCAATGGCCCGTATAGAGCCTGATTTACCAGCCTCGCGTCGACCTCTAGAATATTCGCCGCATAACGAACCTTATCGCCTGGATTGGCCGCGAAATAACGCAATACGGCCAGCGCAAACGGCTCGAGCCTAGCGACCCTCGAGCCCGAATTTGCACTTGCATTGGCACTTGCATTGGCACTGGCATTGGCACTGGCATTGGCATTTGCGGCACTCGGCACGCTCTGACTTGCATCTGATGGCTCCGACCTGGCCAGCTCGGCTAACAACTGCTCACCATGGGTCGACAGCAACCAATTCCCCTCTTCGTCCTGCTGGACGTACTGAGAGAGGCTGCTCTCCAACATTGTTTTCACGTTCAACACATTGCCGCCCTGGTTGCTTACTGCTTCCAGCAACGCATAGAAACCGCAACGTGGATGAGTCTCGAGATAACGCAGGGCCGCTAGCTGGAGCGAGCTGATGGACGGCTGCTTCGTTCGTTGCAGAGCCGGGTCATCGCGACCGGAGGCAACGGCGCCTGATTTCACCGCACCATTTACGGCCGCAGCTGCAACATCAGCTGAACGCCGTGTTGGGGTTGGCACATCGGCATTGCGTGACGTCCGCGCCGCAGCGTGCTCAGTACTTTGTTGAGCAGCCGTCGGCGATCGCGTTGCCGTCTTGGCCCCCTCTTTCGCCGGAGGTGGAACCACCGTGCGCTTGGCACTTACGGCAGGGATCCCGAATTTACGCAGTTGAAGCCGGTAGTCTTCAGGGCTCAGAAGCTGCTCGACATCGACAGCAATCCCATTCTCGGCTAGGAAGGTGAAGACCTTGTTCTGCCAGGTATATGGGGTATGCACAAAAGCGTCGTAAGGCAGCCCAGGGTAGAGTTTCTTGTAAGTCCCGGGAATCGTGGTGGTCAGGTCGTAGTGACTGAAGGTATTCCGCTCATACGTTCTTAGGGCTTCACCAGGCGCGGCCAAGTAGGCCCAAATCTTGAAACTATGTGAGCCCTCGACCAGATGGAAATCGCCGCAATCAAGATAGATAACCGCCTTGTCGCTCATCGCCCCGTCCATCTCAGCGAAGCTGGTCTTAACGTCCTTGCCTAAGATTCGCTTGACCGACTGCCGAGCCTTGCTACCTAGCAAGAGTCGGGTATTTCGAATCAACTTGAGCTTGAACAGTCCTTCCAGGAATCGCTTACGGGCGGGAAACATCCGCTGCATTTCTGTATTAGCCGTTTCAAGCCCGTATTGCTCGACTGCTTGCAAGAACAGCCGCAAGTCCTCTTTCGATAACCAGCCCCGTACCTTTTGAATCCGCTCTTCGCCCAGCGGCTGCCACCACTCCCGGAAGTTGGCTGCGGAGCTTGAGATACGCGGGTCTCCTGCCAAGTTAAGAATGAAGTTCTGCCATACTTCGCCGGGTTCCTGGCCAGCACGGTCGATGAGAATCTCAAGCGCAACATGGCCGATTCGCCGTGTGCCTTCGAAGGGCGCCTTGGCCACCGCAGGCTTAAGCAACTCATCCAGCACCGGATCGGACTCGCCGGGATGTAACTGTCGCAACGTCTCGAGATAAAAGTGCGCTCGGCAGATATCGCCATAACGGCCATCATCAAAGCCGTGCAAACCGAGCTCCATGAACGTCTCGCCAAGTTCACGTCCGCCTTGACGCACGCGTTCAGCGAGATGGCGTGGACCATCCAGGCTAAGCAAACAATGCCCCTCGCGCTTGAGCGTCACCAGCGGATCGGCCCGCGATGTTTGAATTCTGGACGGCGGTATCAGTGCAAGCTGCTGTAACAAGCTCCGCTCCAGGAGCTCGCGCAACCCGTCCTTTTCATCCAACCTATCGAATCGCCTGAAATACAACTGTGCCAACTGTTGCAGAGTCATACGGGTGAGACGCGGCTGCTGCGCCCTCAGCATGGTGGTTAGCAAGCGTGCGTTGAGTAGTTCGACTACTTCGTCGTTGAGCCACAACGAGGTCAGCGCGCGAGCCGTTATCCGACGCTTTAACAACTCTGGCAGCACATCAAAACGCAGTGTGTCAGCCATACGATGCAGTTCAGCGCACATGCGCTCAAACGCATCATTGTTTCCGGTCTCCGTCTCCATAGTGGCTGCCTTTTTTGCCAGTACAGTCCAGCTCTCGAGCATCTGAGCGCTCCAGCTGACCGCAGGAAACTCTACTGGAGGCAGCCTCATGGCTTGGCCTCTTCCAGTCGCTCCTTGACCTGCTCGTACTGCGCGCTATCCGGACGACGGATGGTGAATCGAATGTCGATTCGGCGATTACGTTTGAAGTCTTCCTCCGTGACCTGATCCGCCACGGCCGGACGCGTTTCGCCATACCCGCTGACCGAGAACAGCGGTTTCCCGTCCTTGTTGTTCAGGCGCGACAGCTGTTCCTCGCGCGCCAAGGCGTCACTCCAAAACTGCCAGAGCGAAATAGCACGAAAGGTAGAAAGCCCCCAGTTGCCCTTGCCCATAAATCCGGGCAACGGACGATTATCCGTGTGCCCCTCGATAAAAATCGTGTCCAAGAACTCCACGCGGTCATCACGCGAGATCACCTCGTTGATGACCTTTCCGATCTCAAGCGCACGCGCCTGATAGGCAGCGTGGATGTCATACGCGCCGGTATCGAATCCAAGAAGATCGTTGGGAATGCTCAACACTGTGTGATTTTCGCTGACCTCCACTTTTATGCCGCGTTTGCGCAAGGCCTCAACAGCCTCATCAAGGATGGTGCGGCGCACCTCTTCGGCTTTCTTCAGCTCAACGATTTCCTCGTCGAACTTCACCTGACGCTCTTTCAGTTCTTGCTGAATTTCCATCAGTTGCAAGATCAAAATCACCGAGGCCAGGATGAAGATAACCAGCAGGGCAGACATGATGTCCGAGAAGGACATCCAGTACGGGTTCTCCTCGTCAACTGCGACGTCGTGCGACTTGCGAAAGCGCATCAGCGGGCCTCCAGCTCATCCAATATGCCGCTTACGGCTTGGACATTGCGGTGCATCTGATCGGCATAGGCGAGCGAAACCTCGTTCCACTTGTTCATGCGATCGTCAGTCTGCGTCCGCACCTCGCTGGCGTAGCTACGCAACCACTCCTCAGCCTGCTTTTCAATCGCCTCCACCTGGACACGCAGCGTCTCGCCCAGCGTTGTAAATTCATGCCGTACGCCGGACAGGAACTCCTGCTGAGTTTGTTTCATGTCACCAAAGCCATTGCGTGCTTCGCTCGCGGCCTGCTCAAAGCGCTGCGCGCCTTCAAGCAGCGCCTTTTGCAACTGCGAGAGCGAACTTGCCTGGCCCTGCAGCTGCTCAGCCAACCCCGCATTCTGGTTGCCTGCAGCTTCCACGCTCTGGGTTACCCCCTCTAAACGTTGCCCCAACATGTCGGAAGCTTGGCGAAGGTTGGCAGAAAGCAGGCCCAACTGGTTGGCGCTGCTATCCATGTGCTTGCTGCTGGTCGCAGCCGCTTCGGTTGCCTGTTGCAGGCGCGTCATCAGCTGCTGGTGCTGTTCAGCCATCTGCCTGCTCTGCTGCTGGGTAACCTGAACGGCGGACGCGATGCCTGCCAGCAACTCCTGCTGCTGCCCAGCCATGTCCTCCAATTGTTCGTTAAAGCGCTGCTGGCGGCTCTGTTCACGCTGCTCCGCCTGCATGCCGTACCCGCTCACCTGCTCATTGAAACTGCCGAGCAGCTTGCTGACCGTCTCCTCAAGATTGCGCTGTTGCGTCGCAGCGGCTTCAGCAATGGCGCCAATCTGCTGCTGGCTGGTCTGGCCGAGGCTGCCAATAAGCTGCTGCTGTTGCGCCAGCGCTCCCGCTTGCTGCTGTTCATGGCGCTGTGCCCTGGCCTGCTCACGCTGCTCCGCGGCCCCCATCTGCGTATCGAGCTGTGTGTTCAGGTTCATCATCAGGCGGGAGAAAACCTTCTCCAGGTTGCTATGGCGCTCGTTGCCCGCCTCGGCCATCACCCGCATCTGGTCCTGGGTGGAACTGGAGAACTTCTCCAGAAGTCCCGCCTGATTCGCACTGGACTCACTCAGTAAGCGCTCGAACATCGCCTGACGCTCTTCATCGCGGCGCTGCGCAGAGCCCAGCTGCCCCTGCAACTGGCTCGACAGACCGGCCATCAGCTCGCTGAAGCGCTGCTCCAGTTGTTCCTGTCGCTGATCGGCGGAGCCGGTAATGCGCTGCAATTGGGCTTCGAACTGATTGCTCTGCTGCTGTGCCGACTCCATCTGCCGACTCTGCTGGTCACTCAAGCTTGTGAATACTTGATTCAGACGCTCACTCATGCCGCTTACGGCGGCGTTCACGTCAGCAGCGGCTTGCTGCATCTGGTTGCCCTGCTCACGGCCAACCGAGGTCATACCATCCATAAAACTTCCCACCAAGGTCTCCAGCACCTGGGTAGATTGCTGGCTGGTGGTACTGACCAAGGTCTGAATAGCGGGCGCCATGATGTTGTTCAGCGCATCGGTCAGCGCTGTCTGCATGGCCTCATTCATACCGGTGAGGGTTTCCTGCAGCTTGTCACCGATACGCTCGTGCAGTTCCTGCAGCGCTTCCTTGCTCTCTCTGCCGTATTCCGCGATATGTACGAGCGATTGCTCGGCCGGAATGCGGGGGTAGAGGAAGTCGATATCGTGCTGCAGCCGCTGGATATCATTCAGCGCACTACGCTCGAACATCTTCTCGATGATGTTCAGCAGCAGGCTGAAGGCAACACCCCAGACCGATGTCATGAATGCCACAGCAGCGCCGGAGATCAGCTTGTTGATGCCGCCCTTCAGCGCTTCGATCTCGTCGGACGTACCCACCAGCCCCTCAAGCCCGACGGTCAAACCAACGAAGGTACCCAACACACCGACCGCCACCAGGAAACTGGGTGCTGCGGCCAGCAGACGGCTGGCAGTCAGACCACTCGCCAGTGTGCGCGCATTGAAGAAATGCTCGGCATCCAGAGTATTGAACAGCTTTTGCTGGTCGGACGACTGCACAAGACTTTCGTCGAACTCGCGCCAGAGCATGCCGACATTGGATGCCTTCAGCTCCTGCGCCTTGTGTAGCGTTTCTCTTCGGCTGGCAGCCAGGGTGTCCTTGCTCTGGCCGTCCAGCAGCGAGCGCAGTGCTCGCATGCGCGCTTTGAAATGCCGGAAATGCAGCATCAGGAAGAACAGCGAAAACCCGAAGATCAGTGCAGTGACCAACCAGAACCAGGCACTGATGCCGTTAGGGTTGGCGCTGAACATATGGGCGAAATCGGGGATCAGGTGTTGCAGCAAATCCATCATGACCAAAGCGTCCGTTTAAAGCAGAGGGATCAAAGCAATGCGCGAATCAGGCTTTCACGCCGAAGCGTTCTTTCAATCGGTCCACCGTCCAGCGCCACTTCGGGGTGGTTGGGCGGCAGATAGTGTTCTGGTTGCCGAACAGGCCGACTTCCCTGATGGCTTCGTTCAGCGGCAGGCTGAACAGCCACTCCACCGAAACGAAGTATTCGCAACGTTCCGGGTCATCGGCCAGGTCGCGGTGATAATTAGCACCGCTGAGCAGCTCCAGCGCCGGCACCTCGTTGCCCTGATAGGGAATACAGAACTCAATGGCAGGGGAGGCATGGCTGGTGACTCGTGCGACGCCGACATACCCGGCGCCGGGTACGTTGACCCAGATGCGGTCGCCAGGGCTGAGCAGCTTCAGGCTGTTGCTGTACCAGCTGCCACCGCCACCGCAGATGAAGCCGTACTGCCGGGCCTCTGGCCAGGAGCGGCTCGGGCCGTGGCCGAAGGAGCAGTAGAACTCGCCGTTCCAGGGTTCGCCGGGTGTTCCAGGCTTGGCAACGGCGGTGGGTTGTGGCGTTTCGGAGGGATCGAGCAGCCATGCCCGGCTGATGAGCTGCTGGTCGCCGAGCTGGAATACCTGGAAGCACAGGACGTTGATGGCGATTTTGCGCTCACTGAGGTAGCTGACGATGCGCTCGCTGCTGGCATCCAGCTCGGCAGCGACGATAACGATCTGATGGCTCTGATTGAGCGACTCGATATCCAGCGGCACGCCGAAACGCGCCTGGAAATCAGCGGCCAGATCGCTCTGCGGCCTGAAGCGCTGGTAGATGATGGCAATTTCGTCCGCCTCCAGCTGCTCGACCCAGGCTGCATAGTCCAGCGCCTGCGCCACCACCTCACGTGGGGTGCGGTCACGCTTGAGTTCGATCAGCACCAGCGAGGCATCCGGCGCCAGCGCCAGCAGGTCGATACGGCCGCCATAGCCGGTGCTTTCCTGCTGGCCGATCAGCAACCAGTCCTCCGACAGAAGCGCCGGCGCCGCGACAACCATGTTTTCCAGTAGCTGCTCGCTGATTAACCGTGCCGCCTTAAGGGCTACGGGTTGCGCGCCGACTGTCCAGACTTGTGTGCGAATGGGCATCCCTGCACTCCTCGTTCAGGCCACGGCCTTTTCGACCAAAGCGGTGGCCAGCTGTTCGTTGAGTTGGCGAGCCTTGGTCAGGCGGGTTTTGAGTTGATCGCAGAGGGCCATTAACTGATCGATTTTGGCGATGATGCGATGTTGTTCTGGGACGGGTGGCAAAGGGAACTCAATCGCAGCGAGTCGCGACGCGCTTAAATGAGCAATATTCGTTGTCTGCTGCGCCGCCTGTTGAAAACGGCCGCTATGCATGCACGACTGGAAGTAGCGCAGCGCATATATTGGAATCACGCAATCGTACGCCCTGAATCGCAATAGTGTGTTTTGAAAGCAAACCCCAGGGATTTCCCCATTAAATATTGCAGGACGCCCAACCAGCTCCTTACTTTGTCCTTCATTTAGAAGGACGTCTCCGGGTAGTAATCGAAAGATTTCTTGCTCTGCAGGTGTAAAGTTCATCTCTTTAACATCCGACAAATCGAGCGAATTTTCTTTCACATTGGCAACACGGAGATAGGGAACCATGTGCTCACCGAAGTGATCCTTCGGTGATCGCTGACGCCCAAGCTTGATTTCGCCCGTTTGAGAAACGCGCGCTATAGCCCAACCCATAGGCAGTTCAAACAGGGCGATATTCGAGGCTGCGTCAATTTCTTGCTTAGGTTTTTTGGACCTGCTGGGATTTGCCGTTAAGTGGTTCTGTAGCTCGACCCGCGCGAGCAACTCACTCGCCGGCTCATCACTAGGATCTTGCTGCACCAGTTTGCCCATCACGGCCAGTTGCAGCACGGTCTGCTTGAGGGCGTCGATGCTGGATTCGGTGGTGAACAGGGTGTGAAAGTGTTCGGCCAGGCGTTGCCAGTTGGCGGCGAAGTCGATGGTGTCGCTGGCTTGGGTCAGGCTGTCGAGCAGTGTTTGTACCAGTTGGGCGTGGGCGCTTTCGGCGTCGGCCTGCTGGGCTTCCAGGCGGTCGCACAGCGCCATCAGTTCATCGACTCTACGTTGTGCTGAAATTGGCAGTAGTGGTACAGGCACATCCCCAATTTTTGCAACAGTTAAACTGACGTTTGCAGTTCCGACCATTCGACTTACCAACAACTCGTCCTTGAAGGTACTGAGATATGCATGAAGGTATCTAGCCGATAGTTGCTGTGTATCTTTAGGTTGCACGACCGCAAGGATGCTCCCAACGGCGTACTGCCCATCTTGAAAGTGGACGCGCTTCAGACTGGCATCACCGTGACCGGTCGATGACACCATCGGAATCATCACCCCCGGACCCTCAAAATCAAAATGATCAGAGCTGCCTCTGGCTTCGGCAGTGACAACCAAGGGGAATGGTCCAGGCACCGCATCCTTGATCCCAGTTTTGCCTTTGGCAATTGTTGTAACAGCGGCTAGCGAACAGGTAGGAAGCCGCGCGAGCAAAGCGTTTAACGCAAACACCTTGTAATTTTCTTGATCGGGTTGAGGTGCGACTGAGGATTCACTCTCTAAGTAATGCCCGGCCACGGTGGCAAAGAGCGCACGCCTTAATGAGGTAAAGTCTTGGCCTGCAACAAGAATATTGAGTGCTTGGTCAACTACGGAGTTACTCACTGAAAGCACTCCGTAAGAATGGACTTCAGCTTACTGCGCAGGTCACTGATTTCGCCTTGCAGCGTGGCGTAGTTGCGCAGCAGCTCGTCTGGGTCGTGGCTGATTTGTTCGCCGATATGCGGGTTCTTGCAGTCCAGGTTCCAGTTGCGGGCTTGCAGCTCTTCGATGCTGACTTTCCAGGCGAATTCGTTCTCCACCCGTGCGGCGAAGCCATCGGCTTCGTTGCCCCACCAGGCCTCTTCCACGGCGAATTCTTCGATGCGCATGGGGCGAGTTTTGGAATAGTTTTTAACTCCGGCCGGATACTGGTGCTCGTAGAACCACACCTGTTTGGTCGGTGTGCCTTTGGTGAAGAACAGCAGGTTGGTCTTGATACCGGTGTAGGGGTTGAACACGCCGTTGGGCAGGCGAACGATGGTGTGCAGGTTGCACTCGGTCAGCAGCTTTTCCTTGATGCGGCTTTTGATGCCTTCACCGAACAGGAAGCCATCAGGCAATACCACCGCCGCGCGGCCGCCATCTTTCAGCAGGTGCATGATCAGCACGAGAAACAGGTCGGCGGTTTCTCGGGTGCGGAAGGCAGCCGGGAAGTTCGTTTCGATACCGTCCTCTTCCATGCCACCGAACGGCGGGTTGGCGACGATGCAGTCGACCCGCTCCTTCGGCCCCCAACTGATCAGCGGACGCGCCAGGGTGTTGTCGTGGCGGATCTGGTTCGGCACCTCGATGCCGTGGAGGATCATGTTGGTGGTCGCAAGCAGGTGCGGCAGCGGCTTCTTCTCCACACCGTAGATGCTCGCCTGCAGTGTGCGTTCGTCCTCGGCGGTTTTCACATAGCGGCTGCGCTTGTGCTCGATGGTGCAGGTGAGAAAGCCGCCGGTGCCGCAGGCCGGGTCCATGACCTTCTCGTCGAGCTTGGGGTCGACCATGCGCACCATGAACTCGGTGACCGGGCGCGGGGTGTAGAACTCCCCGGCGTTGCCGGCGTTCTGCAGGTCACGCAGCAGCTGTTCGTAGAGATTGCCGAACTCGTGGCGTTCCTGAGCCTTGTTGAAGTCCACGCCCTGCTGGATCTTGTTGATCACCTGGCGCAGCAGCTGGCCGGATTTCATGTAGTTGTAGGCATCTTCGAACACGCTGCGCACCACGAACGCCGACGGCGTGTTGCTGTACTCATGCAGGTTCTGTAGCTGGGGGAACAGGTTGTTGTCGATGAAGTCCTTCAGCGCGTCGCCCGTCATGCCTTCCGGGTCGGAAGCCCAGGTGCGCCAGCGGCAGCTTTCAGGAATGGGCGAGCGGTAGTTGTCGTCCATCAACTCCCATTCCAGCTCGCGGTCATCGAAGATCTTGAGAAACAGCAGCCAGACCAGCTGGCCGATGCGCTGGGCGTCGCCGTCGACACCCACGTCTTTGCGCATGATGTCCTGGATGGATTTGATGGTGGAGCTGATGGACATGCTTACTTCCTAAACAGATTGTCACGATGCCAGGCCAGGTATTCACGATGACGCGCATCGATCTGGCGCAGGCGAAGGTCGGAGGTGATATTCAGCGCTCGAGCGCTGTCTGGGTCCAGGTCCTCGCCAAGGAGAATCTGCCCGAAGTCGTCGAAACTGATCAGGCCCTGGTCGAAAGCCAGGTCGAGGTTTGGTGTCAGCAGGAGCCCGTTGAACGGGTCGAGCCGCTCTGCCCCACTGGCGACGCGCCAAGGTTTAATGTGTGACGCGCGCAACAGCATCGGTACGCAGCAGTCGGTGACGGCACAGCCGCCCCAATACCCAAGCAGTTCATCGCGATAGCCGCTTTGACCGACACGCGCCTTGATCAAGGCGTCGCGTTCGGTGTCTGTCAGCGCGATGTCTTCTGGTAGAACCTGAGCTAACTCAGCGAAGTGCTCCGTATTCGAAACCAGCGTCCGCGGCTCGCCTAGTAACTGGTCCACCAGCACCAGCAAGGCCGCGCTGCTGTGGAACCCTACATCCACACCATAGGCAATGTCGCTTGCCCCTCCGTTGCGCCGCTTTGGAAAGCCGCGCAGATTGCTGTTGTGGTAGTAGCGGGTATGCCCCCTTGCGATACCGGGCTGCGATATCAGGTTTAGTACGACAGCCTCGTATTGTGGATGAAGCACGAGAGGCGCTTGCAGGCGAGCGTGGATACTGCTGCTTTGCTTGACGTACACAGGGGACGCCAAGCCTGGATGATCCAGGCGGATCACTTTGAGACCCGATTGGGCAGGTTTCGTGAACCCTCGCTGCTGCAAAGTCGTAATGACTTCGTTAATGCTAAGCATGCCGACATCTGCTGTCAGTATTTCTTGCTTGGCTACTGACTGCGGCGCGCTTGAACGCGGTGCTTGGTTGGACGCTTCCCCCGATATCCATCCCATTTGCTGCAGTGCAGCCTTAACCTCTGGGTACATGCAGGCTCTGCTTTCCCCTGTTTCGGGATCATCATCAAAGCCAGCAATGCCATAAACCTTCCACTTCGGGCTTGGAATACCCAGTGCCGCGATGAGCTTGCCACCTAATCGTCCATACTGATTATTCGCTACCTGAAAGCTGGTTTTTCCTACCAGGGTAGCCAATTGCGTCATCGTGCATGCGTGCCCGGGAAAGCGAGCGTGCGCGATGAGCATGTCACGCTGTAGTGCTGTTATTTCTTGCTCGATGCTACGTAGCGCACGGATGTATTCATCCGTGCTTGGAGGAGAGATTCCACGTAGCGTGGAACCTATGGGCGCTGATGCCATTTGTATTTCCAGGATGACTGCAAGTCGGTTACGTTTTGAGTGGGCTGTCGCTTAACCGCAGCGCGGCTGACTGAAGGCATCACGAGCCGTACAGCTCAGCCTCAAGATCGTGAATGGCTTGCTGATAGCCGGGCTTCCCGCCAAACGCTCTCACAAGTTCCACAGGCGCACCTAACTGACTGAAGGGATCAAGCTGCAAGATCTTGATGTCTTCGATGTTCTCAATACCCGTATCAGCATATTTATCCAGTAGCGCCTCTAGTACCTGGCGGGCCGCGCCGGAGTATTTGGCGAAATAGTTGCGCTTCTTGACCTGGTCGGCACGCTCGCGACGAGATAGAGCGGGCTGGTCGAAGGCGACATGGCAGATCAGGTCGAACGGATCCAATAGCTTGCCCTGCTTCTTTTCCACCTCTTCAGCCAGGGCTTCCCACATCACACCCTGCGCGGCCAGCTCGTCGATGATGGCCTTCTTCTGCTCGGCGTCGCTCCAGCGCCGGAGAAAATCATCCAGCGAGGCGTACTGTTTGTGCACGCAGGTGCGGGTGTAGTCGTTCAGTGACTCGGTAATGAGGCGGCCGTCCGGCCCGTAGTACTGCACTCGCTCGGCAATGACATAGATCGGAATACTGTCGATGACATACCTGATGCGCTTTTTGCCGTCGTCCTCGACAGTGAACTCCAGCTCACCGGCCTCGGCCTCGCCGCCCGCGGTTATGCCGTCGCCTTCCAGCAGATCATCCGGCGGGACCGGAGGCTCATCGCCTGACGGGGCGTAAATCACAACGGGATCGCCATCGAAGGCCGGATCAGCAAACAGTTCGGTGGCCTTTTTGAAGTCCATGATGGTGAACCAGTACTTGCCGAAATCCTCGTTGATGCGGGTGCCGCGACCGATGATCTGCTTGAACTCGGTCATGGATTTGATGTGCTGATCAAGCACAACCAGCTTGCAGGTCTGGGCATCGACACCGGTGGTCATCAGCTTGCTGGTGGTGGCGATAACCGGATAGCGCGACTCGGGATCGATAAAGTTGTCCAGCTCGGCCTTGCCTTCCTGATCGTCCCCGGTGATGCGCATGACGTACTTGCGATTCTCAGCCACGCGCTCAGGATTGAGGTTGACCAGCGCCTGCCGCATACGCTCGGCATGGTTGATGTCGTCGCAGAAGACGATGGTTTTCTGGAACGGATCGGTGGCCTTGAGAAACTCGGTGACCTTTTGCGCGACCAGCTGGGTGCGCGCCTCGATGACCAGGGTGCGGTCCATGTCCTTGAGGTTATAGATGCGGTCCTCGATCAACTCGCCATTTTTGTCGAGCATGCCCTTGGGCGGTCGCCAGCCTTGCAGATCCTTGTCGAAGTCGATGCGCACTACCTTGTAGGGTGCGAGGAAGCCGTCTTCGATGCCCTGCTTCAAGGTATAGCTGTACACCGGGTCACCGAAGTAGGTGATGCTGGAAACCTCTTTGGTTTCCTTCGGTGTAGCGGTCAGGCCGACGTGGGTGGCACCAGAGAAGTAGTCAAGAATCTCTCGCCAGGCCGAATCCTCAGCTGCGCTGCCGCGGTGGCATTCGTCGATCACGATCAGATCGAAGAAGTCTCGGGAGAATTGCTTGTAGACGTTCTGCTCTTCCTCTGCGCCGGTGACAGCCTGATACAGCGACAGATAGATCTCGTAGGACGTATCGATCTGCCGCTTGGCGATCTTGGTCATCGCTGCGCCGAAGGGCTTGAAGTCGTTGTTCTTGGTTTGGTCGACGAGGATGTTGCGGTCGGCCAGAAAAAGGATGCGTTTCTTCTGCTTCGACTTCCACAGCCGCCAGATGATCTGAAAGGCGGTGTAGGTCTTGCCGGTGCCGGTGGCCATGACCAGCAGAATGCGATCCTGCCCACGAGCGACGGCCTCAACAGTGCGATTTATGGCATTGGTCTGGTAGTAGCGCGGCATACGCCCTGAGCCGTCGTCGTAGTAAGGCGCCTCGGCCTTCCGCCGGGCATCACCGTCCAGGCCCTTCCAGCGGCAATAGCGTTGCCAGAGTTCGGCGGGGCTGGGGAACTGGCTTAGGCTCAGCTCCGTTTCGACCTGATTCCCCGTGCCACTGCGGTCATGGAACAGAAAGCCATCGCCATTACTGGAGAACACGAAGGGCACATCCAGCGCCTCGGCATAGCCCAATGCCTGTTGCATACCGGAGCCCAGGGAGTGCTTGTTGTCCTTGGCCTCAATAACGGCAAGCGGAAGGTTCGGCTGATGATAGAGAATGTAGTCCGCTCGGCGTGACTCGCCGCGGCTGTGCAGCTTCCCGCGCACGATGATGCGCCCTTTGGTGAAGCTGACTTCCTCACGGACCTGCTTCTGAAGATCCCAGCCCGCCATGGCGATCGCAGGCGAGATGAATTTGCTGCAGATATCCCGCTCGGATAATGACTTCTTGTCCATGCGCCGGTCCCAAAATCAATAGCAATTCGGACGCCCCGACAAGGGCGATACATGCCCGAGCCGAACAACCTGAGGAAGCGAGTACGTATTAATGAAACCGCGCTTGAAGGCCATCCTTGACGTGCAGCAACACCGCTTAGGGATGTTGCGATGGCCACAATATCTTTGTGCCATCACCGGGTAAAGCTAAACCCCTAGCGGTCCGCTCAACGGACCTGCTCAGATCCATTCATTCAACATGAAGCAACGTCGAGCGATCGACCACGTCGGTTTGAATTTATCCCAAGCTGGCTAACCAAGGCCGGATGATCGCTTTGCGCGCCTCCAAACTAAGCGTGGCGACGCCCTCCTTCACCAGCGCCCGCTTATCTCCGGTATGTGGGTTTGCAACATAGGTGTTTATAGAGGGCAGCATGTTCGGGTTCGCGCTCCACCGTAAATTGAACGCCGCCAGCTTGGGAAACCAGAATTGGCTGGCGTACGGCAAATTGTCGTGAATCCACCAAGCCAGCGGCGTCCAGTCCTGGTGTTCCTCGTACCAGGGCAACAACGCCGGCACCACAACACAAGCGGTCGCACCCAGATACCCGTCGGTATCCAAGTAATCCCAAATATGCCCACCGTAGTTGCTCTCATTTGCGGCGCAACTATATTGGTTTTTGTTTTCTGCGCCCTTCGCATTGACTGCCGGAGCGCGATAGGCGGAGCGAATGCAGATCCGGCCAAAACGATCCTGGAGCGGCTCCAGCAATAATTCGCAAAGCTGACGCCCAGCTTCAATGGCACGATCAGGGTAATCCGGGATGTTGGGAATGCCTTCAATCTGCGAGATCTCCGAGTACAGGAAATCTCGCATGAAGAAATGCTTGGAAAGTCTTACGCGTCCTAGATCCTCTAGGGCGGCTACCGAAGACGGCTTTTTCATCTTATTCGCTCCTTGATATCGCATTAGCCAGCTCTGCGCTCAGCTGTCTTACAGCCGCAGTTTCAGTCGAAGGCTGAACGGATCGCCCGTGGGTCAGCCGCCCACACAATATGTCTACAGAGAAGACACATCTAGTCTGGCTACGTGTACAGGTAAAGTTTTCGAGCGGGATCATCCAGTTCCAGACTTGTGCAGGTCTAGGTACGGCCGGCCTAGCCCGCAGATGTATGCCTCATACCGAAGCTGTAGGCTGCATAAGAAAAAGCTCAGCGTCTTCGCCATCGAAACAGGGTTAGACGGCTGTGGATATGGTCAGCCGGACAGCCTGGTACGCATCGCTGAAATGTCCATTTCCGTGCGTACCACCTTGCGCACCACGTTTTGCGTACCAGCAATGAGCTATCACTTCTGCCCCTTTAGCAAAACAAGTGGCATCCAAGCGACGGTATCAAAGCGGGTATCCAACCAAACCAGACAACGACTGAACAGAGACAACCAGGAGCGCACTTCGGAGCCTGCTGCATAGTTTACATTCCAGACTAGAAGGAGCGGCGCAGTGTGCAGCCGGCAACGAAGCAGCCCCAACGCCACTTCGTCCACGGAATGGTGAGGGGAACTCTATTAAATTCGTCGACAAATCGTACGAAGCCGATGATCGGCCAGGGTCCGCCACCATCTACGCTGGCTCATTCAAGAAGCCTGCCGAAACGTAACCCCGGCGTAACCCCGCCCCGAAAACCAAAAAGGCCCGCATCGCTGCGAGCCTTGATTTCATTGGTGCCGGTGAGAGGAGTCGAACCCCCGACCTTCGCATTACGAATGCGCTGCTCTACCTACTGAGCTACACCGGCGCCGGGCGGCGCATTATCGAATTTCGCCGGTGCGGACTCAAGCTCGCACCGGCGAAACAGACGCTATCACCGACCTGAGTCGACTCAGCGTTTGCGCTGCGTTAGATACCGGCTGACGTGGTACCGGTAGTACCGGTCGAGCCGGAGTTCGAGCGATTGCTATCGCTGCTGTTGCTGACATCCTGCTTGACGCGATTCGCCACTCCTTCACCTTTGGCGGAAGCTTTTTGATAGCCCTCTTCCGCTTTGTGGCGAAGCTGATCGGTCATGCGATCGCTGGCCTCACCGAGCATTTCGTCTTCACGACGGGATGGTGGGACCGACGCAGCAATCAAAGCGCCCAATGCGATACCGATCGCACCAAGAGCCAAGGGCTGTTCCTGCAACAGCTGGTTGAATCCGCCACGTGCCCGGTCTGCACCACCGCGAAGCCGCGCAGATGCCTGGCGACTGGAGTCGCTTGCTCGAGTGCGCGCACTGCCCAACGACTCGGAAACGCTCTGACCCATATGGCTGGCCTTTTCTTTCATGCTGGCACCTTGCTGCTTGATGCCAGCGGTTTTGGCGGACAGCTTGTCACCCATCGACGGGCCAGTCGAACCAGTGTTGTAACCCGCTGTGGTGACGTTGGAGTGAGGCTGGCGGTTCTGCCCAGCCATCATCCAGATCAGGCCGATCGAGGTGAGCACGGTCGGCACCGGATTGGCCTTTACCGTATTGCTAAGGTTACTGAAGAACTCGCCACCGCCGCCTTTGACGTAGCCCAGTGCGGTATCGATCAACTCACCGGGAGAGAGCTTGTTTTCAAGCGCATGAACAATGTTGCCGATCTCGGTACGGGTCTGATCGATCTCACGCTCTAGCTCGTCCGGATCCTTTTGCGCTTCGGCATCAATCTGATTACGTGTGCTCATGATGTGTGCCCCTTCACAGCTTCTTTATCCTTGTTGACCGAATGAATGGTGCGCTCCGGCTTGAACGAAGAAGCCTGAAACTTCTTCTTGCCGGACGACACCATGATCAACCCGATAACCACTACAACAGCGCCGACGATCAGCGCGGCGAGCCAAGGCTCGACCACGTTGCTCAGCCCGTATACGGCCGACATCAACAGAACGATGAATCCGCCGAGAAGCACTGCACCGCCGGTAGCGACGCTGCCGGCACCCGCTTTGGTCGCGCGGATCGACTCGGTCATTTCAGCCTTCGCCAGCGCCAGCTCCTTGGTGATCAAGGACGGCACTTCGTGCGTTAGCTGACGAAGCAGGCCACCTACAGAGGTGTCGCTTTCGGCGCGATGGCCAGGCTCCACAGTCGTATTGGCTGTGGAGGTCGTGGTCGTTGTCTTACGTGCTTCGCTCATGGGAAAAGTCCTCCGTCGGTACCCTTGCCGTCGCGGCTGGTAGTGGAACCAGTGCTGCTGGAGCCAGCGTTTGAACCAACACCCAAGCCATTGCTGGTATTGGCGCCAGTATGGGTGCCCGTCCCAGTGGAGCCTGTGCCAAGGCCTGTTCCGACGCCGGTAGCTGAGCCGGTTCCTACAGAAGATCCAGTGGTCCGCCTGGAAGTGCTGGTTGCAGACGAAACACCTGCATTGCTAACACTACCGATAGAGCCGGGCTCGCCTGTGCTGAGACGATCGTTTAGCTCATCTTGGTCGGAACTGTGATGGCTGCTGGAGCCACCGACTGCATGGCTGCTCTGATGGCCATAATCTTCTTGCGAAGCGCGCTTGCTCGAAGCGCGGGCAAAACGGGTAAGGCCGAAGCCCAAAGCCACACTCCCGGTGAGGAACAGAGCGGGGTTGTTTCGTGCAAGACGATTCACGTCTTGGAACAGCTCGTCCACGCTCTTGCCACGCAGGCTGTCGGAGAACTGCACCATGCTTTGCGCCATGTCAGAGACGTAGTTGGACAGCCCGAGGCGGTCCTGCCCTTCTAGCTCTTGAGCAGCAGCTTTAGCACTTTGGGCGACTTTCTCAATTTCATCAGCTGCGGTTTCCCGATAGCCTTCCAACTGAGATTTGCCCTGAGTTTTCACCTGATCGGCCGCTTGACGAGCTTTCGCCTTCGCATCTTCAGCGGCATGTCCGGCTGTGCTGGAGCCTGTGGTGGAGCTTTGGCTTGTATCAGAGGTATGGCTTCCACTCGACCCCATGTTCGAGCTGGTCGAACTGTTGGCGTTAGAGCCAGTGGAGCTGGTTGTGGAATTGGGGCCGGTCTTAGGTTGGCCACCGTAACCAGTAATTTCTTCGTCGGGTGTAGTCATTTGATTCACCTTTTATATGGCTTGGCCGGAAGACCACGGTCCGTAGGGACACAGCAGGAGCGGTGAGCCGCGAACTGTGTATTTTCGGTGCGCACATATATGGTGACCGGGGGTAGATTTTTGAGTTCCATTCTTTTGGGACCATGAGAAGTGCCCTTCGCAAGCTTATGAAAACTAAACACGAAATTAACTTCGGGCACTTCACCAAGTGGCACTTCGCCAACCATTTCGCGCTATGCCGCATGGATACTGTGTTAAAGCGAAGCGGCGACTAACAAGCGAAACGACAACATATGCAATCCTTGTATGTATCGCTGATTGCCAAACTCATCTCGCGAGAGTTTGAGAGCGGAACCGCAGCCGACGAACTGCACCGTTATTCGCCCGAGAAGAATTACCCAGACAATAAAAAACGGGCCCGAAGGCCCGTTCTTTAATATCAGTCGCTGTTACAGCGGACCGATGGTGGAGCATGTCTTCTTGGCAGCGGCATGCTTTTGCAGCGGAGCCAGCTGAGGACGATGCTTACCGCTCGACACGTCCAGCGCCATGATGTTCTCACCCCAGCGAGGACCGGCAGCCCAGTAGGTGCTCGGGATGCAGTTCGCGTTCAGGTAAGCCAGCAGGTTGTCAGTTGCGACCACAGCAGATGGAGAGAAGTCCGGAATGCCGTGCTCACCAAGGAACCCGCGCAGCTTGTTCGCCTTCAGCCACTCGACCCAAGGCTTGACCCGCTCGACACCCAGCATCGGAGCGAAGGTTTCAGCACGCTTGGTGTAGGTACCCGAGTAGTCGAAGTCCAGATACTGGTGCGCTTCGTACACCAGGTTGTTCTTCGGATCACGCATCCACGGATCGTTGATCAGCGAGGTGTTGTACTTCTGCCAGTGGAAGGCGCTGGAGTAACGATCACCGGCGATCATGATCCACTTGGACGGATCGATCTTGCGGATCGCCTGTCCAGCAGCCTGAGCCGTCTGCGGCCAGAGGTTGTTACCAGTGTTGTAAGGCTCGTTCATCAGACCGTAGCCATACAGCGCAGGATGCTTGGACACCGCTACCGCAATCTTGCGCCAGGTCTCGGCGAACTGGGCGCGCGGCACTTCCGGCGAGTTAATTACCTTGCCGTAGTAGCGATAGTAGTTGTGCATATCAAGGACGACCTTGATGCCGTACTTCTGTGCGTAATCCAAGGACTGCTTGATGCGGCCCAGTTCAGCTGCGTCCAGTTCGGTACCCAGCTTGGGCTGGATACGCTCCCAGAGGAAGCCCAGGCGAATCAGCTTGAAGCCGAGCCCGGCGTGACGCTTGTAGTAGGACTCGTCCGCGTAGGTATAGCCCTTATTGTAGATACCCGGAACAGTACCTGGATCGAACACACCCGAACCGAAGTTGACACCCACAAGATTAATACCGCTGCCATCACTGACTACCGGGGCCGGAGCAGGTGCTGGAGTCGGGGCTGGTGCAGGGGTCGGCGCCGGAGCAGGCGCAACGGCCGCTGGCGGCGTAACGGTGCCGGTGCTGCCGGATACAACACTGATCGTCTTGGGATAGCCGACAGCGCTGGCGGACAGGGCGGTGCCTTTGAGCATGACAGAGAGATGTGCGCCTACGTCATAGACCGCAGCGACCGTACGCACCTGGCCATCGGCCAACTTGACCGATGAACCGACCACGAACGCGGCCTTGTTTGCACCGGTGTCCGGTATCGAGAAGCCGGCGGACTTGCGATAGATGCCATTCTGCCAATCAGTATTGGTGAAGCTGTTCATCGAAGCGGTGTAGGTGCTGCTAGGTGCGCTGGGGGCGGTTACAACCGGCGCCGGGGCGGCTGGCGCGCTAGGGGCTGCAGTCGCAACCACGGTGCTGACAGTGCGCGGTGCACCGACTTTGCCGCCATCCAGCAGGCCACCATCGACATAGATGCTGAGGTTGGCTCCAACCTTGTAGACCCGGGAAATCTTGCGCACCTGGCCGTCAGCGAACTTGATCTGAACGCCCGGCTTGAATGCCGCGATGGAAGCCGAAGTGGCCGGTACGGACAACGCGGCGGTGCGGCGCCAAACGCCGTTAAGGAAATCGTTACTGGTGAACTTGTTGATCGAAGACGTGAAAGCGGTCGAGGAAGACGTACTTGCTGTGACGGCAGCAGCCACTTCGCCTGTAAAGGTAACAGCACTGAATACTGCAGCGAGCGCGATAGAACGAACGAGTGCCTTAGGGGCGCCCATAAATACATTGGTAGACATCTAGTCTCTCCGAAACTTAATACTTCTAAAGGCCGGAGCCTTTAAAAAAGTGGCGGGAGTTGTAATTAAGTCGTACAGGCGCTTTGGGCAGATGCATCACTTGCGCAACCGGACGAACCGCGTTGCAACGACACCGGATCACCAGTAGTGGAACCCGGCAATCCGTTGCGTGGCGTCTTTATAATAGGTTTCCAAAACTATTCAAAATCTATTTGACGGATTTAGATCGCCAATCCTACGTCACAATTTTGACCGGCCATTAATCCGCTATTATTTCGTGGCTTAGTGCCACTACTGCAAATAGGGTTTAATCCGCTTTAGCCCGTTGCGCTTTCACCTACTACAGCGTCATTTTTTTGAATTTTCAAACCGATCGCTAAGTAAAGGCCTATTAATTTACCCGACAAACGGTAGGCGTAAGGAAGCCTGATTTCCGGTCGCTGATAGAGGAGGAAGCAGCGATTCCCTTCCTGAAAGAAGGCGTGGCTATGGCGAAATCAACGATGGAGAAACGACCTATGGCGCAAGAACGATTCGAAAAGGGTGACCACGTACGCTGGAACTCTGAAGCCGGGCATGTGACGGGGCGCATCGTCAAAGTGCATACCCGAGATACCGACTATAAAGGCCACACGCGACACGCCAGCCCGGAAGACCCTCAATACGAGATCGAAAGCGACAAGACCGATCACGTCGCGATGCACAAGGGCGGCGCGCTGAGCCGGATTAAATGAGCCCGGTTCAGCCCCAGCAGATCTGGACCGTCGGCCATTCCACCCGCACGACCGAGACCTTCATCGCCTTGCTGGAGCAGTACGGCATCCGGGCCATCGCCGATGTGCGGCGTTTTCCGGGCTCAAGGCGGTTACCGCAATTCATGTCGGCAAACCTCGAAGCGTCGCTCGCCGAGCACGGGATCGCCTATGAGTGGATCGAAGCGCTGGGAGGCCGGCGGCGGGCCACGCCGGGACCCAGCGCGAGTGCATGGCGCAATAGCTCTTTTCGTGGCTACGCCGAACACCTGCACACCGACGAGTTCGCCTCCGGGATACAACAGCTGTTGCGCTTGGCAGCCGAGAAACCCACCGCGATCATGTGTGCCGAAGTGCTCTGGTGGCGATGCCACCGCTCCATGGTGTCGGATGCTCTGAAGTTGCGCGGGGTCGAAGTGCTGCATATCCAGGACGAACAACGTCTGACACTGCACCCCTATACCTCGCCAGCAAGACTCAACCACGGTGAGTTGGTTTATGACGAGGGCATAGGGCAGCCGCTCAAGACATCCGGGCCAGGGCATTAGCTAGCGCCTATGCCATTGCAAGAGCAAGCAAGACGTGGCGTGCCTGAAGATGCTCCGACCGTATCTATCAGCTCCCCATGCGAAAAGACCTTCGGCGCTGATCAGAAGGCGTCGATACCGTCGGTGCGACAAAACTGCCTACCCGCCGCAGAAACTTTTTCAGGGGAGCAGCTTCTTATTGCCGGATGCACTTCAAGCATCACGCGGCATGACCCACTCTAAGAATGGTGCTCCGTAGGGACCACGCGTGCCGCCCAGGCGACTCGCCCACAGGGAAGGGAGTTCAAGTGCATAGCGTCCTTATGGGCAAACTGCTTGCAGCGCGGCAGCAACTGGGCGGAAACGCCTCCGCCAAGGTATTCAAGGGCATGGCGACTCTGGCCGTCGGCAACGGCTTGGCCCGGGTTGTTGGCCTCGGATCCATCCCGCTCCTCACTCGCATCTACAGCCCCGAGCATTTCGCTGTCCTGTCGGTCTTTACCGCGCTGCTGCTGATTCTTACCCCCATGATGACGCTGCGCTACGAGCTCGCGGTTCCGCTGCCCAGCAGGGACGGTACTGCGATGACGCTGATGGTCCTGTCTGCGGTCTTCGTTGCCGCGACAACCGTAATTGTGGGCATTCTGTTGTGGCTTGCTGGCCCCGCTTTGCTGACCTTGGTCTCGATGGAAGCGCTGACGCCGTATCGCTGGATGCTAGGGGTCGCACTGACGAGCGCGGGTCTCTATGAGGTGCTATTGATCTGGGCCGTACGCCGACGCGCCTATCCGGCCATCGCACGGACCCAGCTGCAGCAGAGCGCTGTGGGTTCGATTGCCAAGGTGGCGCTGGGACTGCTGGGTTTGAAGCCGGTCGGGCTGCTGGCTGGTCAGGTGTTGGGGGCTGGCGCGGGGACAGTCAGGCTAATACGGCTGTTCGAAGCGGATATGAAGCGCTACTGGCGCCAGGTCACCCTGTTACGAGCCTGGCGGCTAATGCGGCACTATCGAAGCTTTCCGACCTACCGCCTGCCTTCACAGTTGCTGCAGATCGTCTCCAGCCAGGCGCCTTTGCTGCTGACCGCGGCGCTCTACGACCCGCGAACGACGGGTCAACTCGGGCTGGCCATGATGACGCTGGCTCTGCCGATGAATCTGCTCGGGCATTCGACCAGCAAGGCCTATTACGCTGAAATCGCCACGATTGGACGTAAGCGCCCCGCGGAAATCCGCACGCTGACCTATTCGGTGATCAAGCGGTTGCTGGCCCTCGCGCTCGCGCCGACGCTAGTACTGCTGCTCTTCGGCGAGCGAATATTTGCGTTGGCGTTTGGCACCGAATGGGCGATGGCGGGCGAGATGGCGTCGTTATTGGCGATTTATCTGCTGTTCCAATTCATGCATGCGCCCGCTTCGCATCTGCTTTCGGTCTTCCAGGGGCAGCGGCTGCTCTTGGCATTGAACATACAACGGGCCGTGCTCACCCTCGCCTGCTTCGCCAGCGGTCACCTGCTTGAGTTGCCGATTACTTCGGTTTTGCTGGTTTACGCCATCACGCTCTCGGCGCATTACCTGTTCAGCCTGCTGATGTCGTTACGTGTGATTCCACGATAGCCGTCATCACCACCTTTCTGCCGCAACCTTCCATGGCCATACGACAGACAGCGGGGATGGCTCAGGGCTCGCGCTTGAGCGCGTTCCAGTCGCCTACACGGCGAGCACTGGAGAGTGCGTTACGCGACAGGTAATAGAAGAAGACGGGTATACCGATGGCATAACGCTTGAACAGCCGGCGCGGCTCGATGAGCATGCGGAACGCCCACTCCAACCCCAGGCGGCGAAAGACAATGGGGGCACGGGGAAAACGCTGCGCCGAAAAGTCCAGAATGGCGCCGCCGCAAATCAGCAGCGCACGGGTATCCATGGCCTTCTGCAGGTGCAGCGCAACGCGCTCCTGCTTGGGCATCCCCATGGCCAGCACGATGATTGGATAGCGACCAGGCACGTGGTGCTTCTGGTAGAACGCCAGATAATCCTCGGGCGCCTTGAAGCCATCGATGGCATGGAAATGCCTGTTTCCGAACAGATTGCGCGCACCCTCGCTGAGCCAGGGTTCACGGGTGCCCATGGCAAACAGCTCGTAGCGGTCTTTGGACTCGCCTACCAGATCCTCGATCAGCTCAGGAATGAAGTCTGACCCGTTGAGGTTGGCCTTCGGATCCCGCCCATTGAATGAGCAGGCCATCTTAATGCCAATCCCGTCGCGCAAAAGGTAGTTGACCTGCAGAAAGCTATCCAACACCGCCGGCTGACGCTGCGCAATGTTGTAGCCGTGCTGATTGAGAAAGCCAAGAATCGTCGGTGAGTCACGCTTTTTCAGTTCAGAGATGAAAGGACCTGTATCGGCTTCTTCCAATAGTTTCAGCTTCCCTATCAAAGGATCCATCCTTTTGGTGAGGGGATTTTTCATAAATAGATTCTCTGTCTGTAACCCGTGAAAAAAGTTGTTGGCGTCCGACAGCAATCTTGGTGGTCGTGCGCCGCCAGGCGGAAAGATTCGCCTGTCAAAAATGAACAATGCCTGCCGTCACCGGACAAACGAAGCAACCGCAGCCGCGGTATCGTCCCAAAGAGCAGAATGAGGTAGTGAGATGTTAAGGACACGCAGCGCTTCGGACCGGTCAAAAGGAATACTCCTCGGACTCACGCTTGCCCTCTCGAGTGCCGTTAGCTACGCAGAAAATATCGATCTGATTGGATTGAATATTGGCGGAGCCGCATTTTCCGGTAATGTCATCCCCGGAAAATATAAAACAAATTATTTCTTCCCTGCGCCCGGCTACCTTGCCCAGTGGAAAGCCAAGGGTATCGAGACCATCCGCTTCCCCATTATGTGGGAGCGCCTGCAACCAGCGTTGAATGCCGAACTTGACGAGGACTACGCGGAACTGATCGACCAGACTCTGCAACAGGCCGCTCAATACGACATGCGCGTCATCCTCGATATCCATAACTATGCCCGTTATCGCAAGCAGATAATCGGCACCGAGGCCGTGCCGATATCGGCATATGCCGATCTGCTCGAACGTGTGGCCAAGCGTTGGAAAGATGAAAAAGGCCTTTATGCCTACGACATCATGAACGAGCCACATGGCGCCGATGAATACTGGCCGGCCGCCGCTCAGGCCGGTATCGACGCCATCAGAAAACATGACCAGAAGCGGCCCCTGCTTATCGAGGGCAACTTCTGGTCCAGCAGTTATCGTTGGCCAAAATTCAATGATCCGTTGTTGCAACTGAAAGACCCCTCCGACAAGTTGATATTTTCAGCTCATCTGTACATCGATAAACACGGCAGCGGACATTACAAGGAGCCGCTGGAGAAAAACTTCGACACCATGCTAGGCGTCAAGCGAGTCAAACCCTTTATCGACTGGCTGATCGAGCACGACAAACAAGGCCATATCGGCGAGTTCGGCATTCCCGCCGATGAACCTCGCTACCT
Organism: Pseudomonas sp. NPDC047961; assembly: GCF_050272435.1. Lineage (NCBI taxonomy): Bacteria > Pseudomonadati > Pseudomonadota > Gammaproteobacteria > Pseudomonadales > Pseudomonadaceae > Pseudomonas > Pseudomonas sp. NPDC047961. Next base: position 635,326 of record NZ_JBNNMD010000001.1, read on the forward strand.
CGAAGCCATGGATAACTTGCTGGCTTATCTGCAGGAGCATTGCATCCCGATCACCTACTGGGCGGCGGGCTCTTCCTGGGGCAAATACAAACTATCCGTCGAACCCACCAAGGACGGCCTAGACCGCCCTCAGTGGGATGTACTCAGCAAATACGTCGGTCAGGGCGAATGCACTCGCATCGGACCTAACCACTGACTGTATTCACGCGGACGGCAGGTTGGTTGCGCCCAGGTACGCAATCAACCTCGCCTTCAACTCTTCGATGACGGCGCTACGGGCGACCACCTGCTCAATATCGACTTGGCCTTCCCAATCAGTTTCGCTTTGAGACTGTGAGTTTTCCGCAGCGTATTGGCCTTGAGGTTGTAGACCTGCCCAGGCACGTACATCTCATTGGTCTCAATGCAATAGACCGGCTTGCGGCTGAGCTTCATGATCTCGATGGCCTGCCTAACTTCGCTTTCGACGAACAATCGTGTCAGCGGTTGCTTGGCATACACCTCCGCCTTGAACTTGTGATGAATGTTCAAGCGCCGGCGTTCCTCGGCGGTAGGCAGATCCAGCATGTGCAGCGTTCCGTACTGCACGCCGTTGCGTTCCAGCCATTCTTCCGTTTCGGCGCGATACTTCTCCAGCCGGCTGGTCACCAAGTGCGCGACCTTGACCGAGGGAATGAACAAAGGGCGCGTGCAGCTGAGAAATTCCCGATAGTTCGGCCCGTCATCATTCTCTTCGTTGGTCGGATCGACACAGAGCACGCCGTCGATATCCAGGCACGCTTGCGCCAAGTAAGGATGGTGCATGACGTTCCACTCGAAGACCCGAGGCTGTTCGACAAGCTCGAGGTGAAAGTCGACATGGTGCCGATTATGTTTCTCGGCAAATACCGCCATGGTCACCACTTGTCCGTCATAGCTCGCACGAACCTGTTCTTCCGCGGCACGCATGGACTTGGCCGAAGAAATACTGTCGTCGACCAGCAGAATCTTTTTCGCCTCCCTTGGTTTGACCAGTTCAGCGTGCTTGTAGGTGCGGGTACTGCCCTTCTTCAGGTCGTCGTTGCGCAGGAATGAGTAGAGATCCGTCAACGGAAGATTCTGTTTCAGCGCAATGATGCTGGCGACCAACATCCCACTTCTTGGTATGCCGACAACCAGATCGACATCGTTGGGAATTTTGCCGGCACATTCTGTACTCAGCCGCGACAGATCATTCAGGCTTCGGTAATTCATCGAACTCTCTCCTGCACCCTGTTCTTTTGACAGTCCATTTTTCTTAGGTCGGTTACCTGTTGCTCAGCGCCCCAACGAGGCGCGCAATTGCTTGGAATGCGTATGCACGTAATGCAGCGCATAGAGCGCTAACGCATTAGGTTTGGAAAAATTCAGAAAGCGCTGCCTGATATCCATGTCTTCACGAATCGCCTCGAAGCGTCGTTTATGTGAAACACCGGTTGTATCGAAAATGCACAGCGGGAAAGGCAACTGAAGAACTTCAGCCTGCAGGTCCAGTCCTTGGAGAAATTCGAGCAGTAAGCAGTAATCGGCCGACAACTTGTAATCCAACCGGAACTTGAACCGCTGCAGCCGCTCGTTCTCGAAGTACATCGTTTGATGGCTAGCCGGCAAACCAAGCGGTGCGCGATCAATGGGCCGAGCGGCGGTACGCTTCAACTCGCCGCTCGCTTCTTTGCGATAAAAATCGCCGTAAATGAATTTTGGTTCGACGGTGGCTTTCGTTAATTCTTCATTGATCCGCTCAAGTACATTCGGATCAGCAAAGGAATCGCCACTGTTTAGAAACAGGGTATAGCCGGGGGTCTCAACGGCTCTTTGGCGCCCTTTTTCCATTGCATCGTAGATGCCTTTGTCCGGCTCTATTGTGATTTCTGCCTGACTGTCATCCAGGCTTCGCAGCCACTCGCCACTACCATCTTTTGACGCACCGTCAATCACGATCCAGCGAAAGTTTCGGTAAGTCTGGCTGGCCAGGCTCCGATAGGTTTCCTTCAGGCCATCAAAATTATTCCAGTTTATAGTTACGATACTGAAACTGACCATAATTCACCTGTTCTAGATTTGCATTGAGAGGAGCATCCGCCATTTGTAACTTGGCGTAATAAAGGAAGAACGCAGCCGCCATTCCATACACGTCGCCCGAGAACGTCAGCGCGTTGGACAGCGTAATATTCAGCATGCTCACCACGAACGAAAGCTGTAATGCGGCAAGAAGATTGCCCTTGTCCGAACACTGGCGCATGACCCAGATAAAGCCGCCATAGAACATCAGGACTACGACTGGCGTTAGGAAACCGTAGCGGTGATAGACGCCGAATATTCCGACATCGGCCAGATAGAAGTGCGAGTTATAGATCCTTGAGAACCCGCCATTCCATTGCAGGGACAGCGCGCCCATACCGAAATAATTGTTGGCGCTGATGGCGTCGAGAATTACCGAAACAGTCGTGTCACGCACCCCAGGTCCGGATGTCGCATCGAACAGCAAGGCATCGAAGCGTGCGAACTGCTCGTGATAAAACTCCGGAACCAGCAGATACGACACCACCAGAACCATCACACCCAGCGCACTCAGCTTCATTAACGAGTCGATACGCTTGCGGAAAATCCATACCCCGGCCAGCGCCCAGACCAGCATGGTCTGGCGTGTTTGCATGACCAACCACAGGTAAGCGACGAAATAGAGAAGAATGGCCAGCCGCCCAAGAGTGACGCGGTCCTTCATGCTGTACATCACCATGAACACGGCAACGGTCACGAACGGCGAGCCGATACGAAAGCGGTTCGGGCGCAGCAGGTCTTCATACTGCGTCCAGTCATCGACGGTGAACGAGGCAACCTGGTTCTGGGGGATGATCCCCAAGTAGTAGGCGAAGCCCAACGTCGCGCAAAACAGTGCGACGTACAGAAAGTACTTCGCCAGCTCTTCCTGGGTGGGAGATGCCTTGACCAACAAGAACAGCGTCGGGAAGAACACCAGGTACTGGAAGAAACGACGCTCTTCCAGCAAGCCATACGCCAGCGGCTGACCGAAGTTCAGGTTGGCGAGTACCGCCGAGATCACCGGTAGCAGGCAGCCCATGAAAATGATCCACAGGCTCGTCTTGGACTGATAGACCCATTTCCATGCCACGAACAGACAGGCCGTTGCCGCCACCACCAGCAGCAGGAACAGCTCTTGGAAGTACGCGATCCCGGCCCGTTTGTCATCCGTCAGGAAGAAGCAGGTCGAGTTCAGCAGTAACAGGATGAACAACAGATTCTTGTACGCCAGAACTTTCCTTAACAAGCGCTCTCTCCAGTATCCGATTGACGTGGCGAAACATAGAACCGAGCAGCCCATCCTGATGACTTGGATGAGGCGGCCCACTGCGGCGAGGAAAACGTGCGCCATGGATGGACAACAGCAGCGGAAGAAAGGTCCGCTGCCGCAAGATGCATCCCTGGCGGCTACTCTTTTCGGTCAGTGACGCGCCTGGTGCTGGTTTTCGACGAACCAGCGATAGGCGTCGCGCAGACCGTCTTCAAGGCTGATGCTCGACTGCCAGCCCAGTGCCTTGAGGCGCGAGACATCCATCAGCTTGCGCGGCGTGCCATCCGGCTTGCTGCTGTCGAACTTTAACTCACCCTGGTATTCGGTGACCCGCGCAATGGTTTCCGCCAGTTCGCGGATGCTGCAGTCCACGCCAGTACCGACGTTGATGTGCGAAAGCATCGGCTGGGTGTGGGCCTGGTAGGTTTCGTCGTCCAGTTCCATCACGTGCACGCTGGCGGCGGCCATGTCGTCGACATGGAGAAATTCACGCTGAGGCTTGCCACTGCCCCAGATCACCACTTCGTTGTCGCCACGCTGGGTCGCTTCGTGAAAGCGCTTGAGCAGCGCCGGCACCACGTGGCTGTTTTCCGGATGGAAGTTGTCGTTGGGACCGTAGAGATTGGTCGGCATGACGCTGCGATAGTCCCGCCCATACTGGCGGTTGTAGCTTTCACAGAGCTTGATGCCGGCGATTTTCGCAACCGCATAAGGCTCATTGGTCGGTTCCAGCACGCCCGTCACCAGCGCCTCTTCTTTCATCGGCTGCTCGGCATGCTTTGGATAGATGCAGGACGAGCCGAGGAACAACAGCTTGTTCACATCGTTGACGTGCGCCGCGTGGATGATGTTCGCCTCGACCATCAGGTTCTGGTAGATGAACTCGGCCGGATAGGTGTTGTTGGCGTGAATACCGCCGACCTTGGCCGAGGCCATGTACACCTGATCGATTTTGTTTTCAGCAAAGAAGGCATTGACCGCCGCCTGATCGACCAGATCCAGCTCTTCACGACCGCGCGTGATGAGGTTGGTATATCCCAGCGCTTGCAAGCGGCGGACGATCGCAGAACCCACCATGCCACGATGTCCCGCAACGAAAATACGTGCGTCACGATTCATATTCAGTTCTCCACACTCACTGGAATTTCAAAACCGTGCTCTTTGAGCAGGGCATGGCGCTGGGCGACCTTGAGGTCCTCACGAACCATTTCGGCGCACATTTCCTGCACGCTGATCTCAGGCGTCCAGCCCAGCTTGTTCTTGGCATTGCTCGGGTCGCCGAGCAGGGTTTCCACTTCCGCGGGACGGAAGTAACGCGGGTCGATACGGACAACGACGTCACCGACCTTCAGTGCCGGCGCCTTGTCCCCTTCGATACCGGCAACGATGGCGCGTTCTTCGATGCCGCTCCCTTCGAAGCGCAGCTCAACGCCCAGCTCGGCAGCCGACCACTTGATGAACTCACGCACCGAGTACTGCACGCCGGTGGCGATGACGAAGTCTTCGGCCTGATCCTGCTGCAGCATCATCCACTGCATGCGCACGTAGTCTTTGGCATGTCCCCAATCGCGTAGCGCATCGAGGTTGCCCATGTGCAGGCACGTCTCGAGCCCCTGGGCGATGTTAGCCAGGCCCCGGGTGATTTTGCGCGTCACGAAGGTCTCGCCACGGCGTGGCGACTCGTGGTTGAAGAGAATCCCGTTGCAGGCGTACATACCGTAGGCTTCGCGGTAGTTCACGGTGATCCAGTAGGCATAGAGCTTGGCCACCGCATAAGGAGAACGCGGGTAGAACGGCGTGGTTTCCTTCTGCGGAATTTCCTGGACCAGGCCATAGAGTTCGGAAGTCGAGGCCTGGTAGAAGCGTGTCTTCTTTTCCAGGCCCAGCAGGCGAATGGCTTCAAGGATGCGCAAGGCGCCCATACCATCGACATCGGCGGTGTATTCAGGCGACTCGAAGCTGACCGCGACGTGGGATTGCGCACCGAGGTTGTAGACCTCGTCCGGCTGGACTTCCTGGATGATGCGGGTCAGGTTCGACGAATCGGTCAGGTCGCCGTAGTGCAGCACGAAGTTCTGGTCTTCAACGTGACGGTTCTGATAGATGTGGTCGACCCGCTGCGTATTGAACGACGACGCACGGCGTTTGATGCCATGTACCTCGTAGTCCTTTTCCAGCAGAAACTCAGCGAGATAGGAACCGTCCTGGCCAGTAATTCCGGTGATCAGCGCGCGTTTCTTTTCCATTTCAGAGTACCTGTAGGTTCCAGATGACGAGAGGGGTATTGAGTTGATGCTGAGCAGACAGCGCAGAGGCGACCAAGCGCTCTGCCCCGCCTTGCAGCTGATTGAGTCGATAGTTGGCCGTTGACGTTAACGGGGCGTTACCGCCCTGGCCGGTACGGACGAACGGACTGTTCATGCGAGCATTTCCTGGTACAGCGCCTGGTATTGGCGGGCAATGACAGGGCTGTCGAAGGTGCTGGTGATCTTGTCCCGCGCATTGAGCACGAGCTGCTGATAGTCCGCCTCGCCGGTGACCCACTCGACTCCCTCGGCTAAACCCTGGGCTTCGAAGGGCGCGGCCTTATAGCCGTCTTGCTTGTGGGTCACGATGTCTTTGGGGCCGGTGGCGTCGAAGCACACCACGGGCGTTCCGCAGCCCATGGCTTCGGCCAAGGTTTTGCCGAACGCTTCCATCAGGCTCGGTGCGATGAACACATCCGCCGCCGAATACAGCAGGCGCAGCGAGATGCTGTCGTGCAGGTAGCCGAACGAGGTGTAGTCGAAGCCCAAGGCGTCGGCAATGGACTGGTCCAACTTGCCGAAAAAACACAGGTGGTACTTGGCTGGATCCAGGTGCGTAAGCATCTCCAGATACTTGCCGAAGCCCTTGTAGGTGTCTTTGGCGCTGGTGCAGCCGGTGAGGATGATCTTTTTCTCGGTGGTCAGACCGAGCAATTGCCGGGCAAGGGCCTTGTCCAGCGGGAAGAATTCGCTGGCATCCACATTGTTGTGGATGGTGCGCACATCGAAGTCGCGGAACAGCAGGCTCTGCCTGGCCTGTTCAGACACCCAGTCGCTGATGCCAATCATCTTCATCGATTCGGGCAGGTACTTGCGCTTGCGGTTGAGTACGAAGCGCGACAGGTCTTTGTCGGATTGGCTACCCAACTGGTCGCAACTGCCGCAGCCCGTGGTGAATTTTTCGCAGCCCATGGCGTAATGGCAGCCGCCGGTCATTGGCCACATGTCACGCATGGTCCAGACAATCGGCTTACGCAGTTTGGCGAGATGCTTCATGTCGACGAAGCCACCATTGACCCAGTGCAAATGCACTACGTCGGCCTCGCGACACTCGGCGCTGTCAGTGAAATCGGCGCCCATGACGCCTGCGCTGAACATGCCCGACTGGCGCTTGCGATAGACGCTGGCGAACGCTTGATCGGCCTGGCTTCTGGCGATGCTGATGATTTTGTCTTGTTTGCTGCGGCTGACGGATACCACAGAGGTGTCGCCGTGGGTTTCCTGACTATTGGTGTAGACGAGGGAATCCACACCCAGCGATCGCAATCCCTGATGCAGCCAGTACGCACCGCGCGCGGCGCCACCGGTCAATTCGCCAGCGACCAAATGTATTACTTTCATATCAATCGAAACTCTCTTCTGGATGCTGTGCGTTCTGCTGAGCCGCATACCACCTGCGCGACGCAATCAACACGATCACCATCAGCGACGAATAGATGACGATGCTGGCAACGGCGAAGGCCTGAACGGTGGCCAGCGCTGTGCCGATCAACAGCGCACCACCAAACAGCGAGAGCACACGCAAGCTGGTGCTGAAGATCTCGAACAGCAGGAAACGGGCTTGCAGCGACAGTGCCGGAACCGCGACCACGCAAGGGCGCGAGACGAAGATCACGTACTCGGCCAGGGCCAGCCAGCGGGCGTATTCGCCGGCCACATGCCACTGTTCACCGAATACCAGTGCAAACAGCCATGGGCCGAACACGGCCACCAGGGAAAACGGCACCAAGCCGACCAGACCCAGTGCGGCGGTCGCCTTCAGCAGCATCGCCGCGACCGGCTCGCGGTCATGGATGGCGCGGCTGATGCGTGGGTAATAGACGTCGGCTACTGATTTGCCAATCAAGTTGGTCGGCATCGTCAGCGCCTGCTTGCACAGGGCGAAGAAACCGGCAGCCGCCGGGCCAAAGTAGGCGGCGAGCACCAACGTCGGCAAATGCTGCGACACCGCATTGATCAACATCACAGGCGCACGAAACCGGGGGAAATCGCTGTGCCTGCGAGCCAGCTCGAGCATGCCAGGGCCGCCCTGCTCGACTTCATCTGCATGATTGTCCGCATGAGGCTTGGCCCGCAGCATCGCCAGCCCCAACATCGCTGCGTGCAGCGCTTGTTGCAGAGCAGTGGTGCAGACCAGCACCAGCGCAGACGACTGCACCAGACCGGCCACGGTCCGCATCGAATTGAACAGCAACGAGTGCCCCACCGCCACGCTCGCCGTGATACGGAACCGTTGGGTGCGGAACAGCCACTGCTGACAGATCTCGAGCGCCGCGCCACAGAACATCACGAACGGGATGAGCATCAGGTACGGCTGGATGATCTCGATCTCGAGTGTTCGAGCAAGCTGATCGCCAAAGAACTGCAATGCCAGCGCAACCACCGTCGCCAGCGACAAGGCTATCGCCAGCGCCAATCGCACCAGCCCCCGCGCATCGCCATCGCGCTTGGGCAGCACGATCGCGATGGGGTAGGTAAGCGCAGCGACCGGGATCAACATCATCGTGACGCTGAGAAAGGTGCCGAGTACCCCGTACGCTTCCGGACCGTAAATGCGAGTGATCACCGGCATGAAGGCCAGGGTGATCGCCTGCGCACCGGCGGTGCCGGTCACCACGGTCAGGATATTGCGCAGCAGCTTGCTGCGCATGCTCGTGTGCAGCAGTGCGGCCAGACGTTCTCTCACCGGAGACGAACCGCGCCGCATGCTGGACTGATCGATGGCGCTCACTCGCAGCTCCTCGCTCAGGCGTGAACCGGCTGACGGCCAATGCCGTAATAGCTGAAGCCTTCACGCTTGACCTGCTCGCGGTCGTACTGGTTACGCCCGTCGATGATCAGCGGCGTCTTCAACAGCTTCTTGAGCGCACGGAAATCGGGACGGCGGAACGGCTTCCATTCGGTGACCAGGCACAGCGCGTCAGCATCGATGGCCGCTTCGTATTGGCCTTCGACGATCTGCAAAAGGCCGTCGGTGAACCAGCTCTCGGGGAATTCGCGACGGGCCGTTTCGCGGGCGACCGGGTCGAACGCGCGGACCTTGGCGCCGGCATTGATCAGGCTGTTGATCAACACCACGCTGGGGGCTTCGCGCATGTCGTCCGTGCCGGGCTTGAAGGCCAGGCCCCAGACCGCAAAGGTACGGCCGCTCAGATCACCATTGAAGTGAGCTGAAATCTTGTTGAACAGCGAGTGCTTCTGCTGATCGTTGCGGGCCTCGACGGCCTGCAGCAGCTTGGGTTCGAAGTCGTTCTGGTGCGCGATGTTGATCAGCGCCTTGACGTCCTTCGGGAAGCAGGAGCCGCCATACCCACAACCCGCGTAGATGAAGTGATAGCCGATCCGCTCATCCGAGCCGATGCCCAGACGAACGTTTTCGACGTCTACATCGAGCCGCTCGCACAGGCTGGCGATCTCGTTCATAAAGGAAATCTTGGTCGCCAGCATGGCGTTGGCTGCGTACTTGGTCATTTCCGCGTCGCGGATGCCCATGAACATGGTGCGCGGACGGTTACGGATAAAGGGCGCGTACAGCGCACTCATGACCTGACGGGCATGCTCGTTGTCCGCACCAATGACGATACGGTCCGGGTGCATGAAGTCGTTGACCGCCGCACCTTCCTTCAGAAATTCAGGGTTAGATACCACCGAAAATTCGATGTCGGCACCGCGCGCCTCAAGCCGCTCGGCTACCGCAGCGCGAACCAGATCCGCAGTACCGACCGGCACCGTAGACTTGTTCACGACGATGGCCGGCCCGGTCAGGGTGTCACCAATCTGGCGAGCCACTTCCAGCACGTAGCGAAGATCTGCCGAACCGTCTTCGCCGGGCGGGGTTCCGACCGCGATGAAGAAGACTTCAGACTGCTCGGCGGCCTCGGCCAGCGAAGTGGTGAACAGCAGGCGCCCGGACGCATGGTTCTCCGTGACGATTTCTTCAAGGCCCGGCTCGTAGATCGGCAGAATGCCCTGCTTGAGGTTCTCGATCTTGGACTTGTCTACGTCGACGCAGTAGACCGTGTTGCCCATTTCCGCGATACAGGCACCGGTAACCAGCCCAACGTAGCCGCTTCCAACGACGGTGATGTTCATAGCAGGATCCTCGATTCAGACATTGATACAGGCGTGCCTCGGCGCGACCCTTGCGGTGGCCGTGGCTCAAATTCGTTTGCTGGGCAGATTCAAAAACCGAATCAGGCACGCCGCGAAGGCGGACCTGATTCGGAGACCTGATTGAGCGAGCCGGATCAGACCGTTTGCTGCTGCTCGCTGTATCCGTAGTGGTCGTAGTAGCCACGGAACTGACCGTTCTTCTTGGCTTTCTCGATATCAACGTGATTGAGCACGACGCCTGTGAGCGGCGCGTTGCTGTTTTGCAGCTGGCTCACGCCTTTCTGCACGTGCGGGATCAAGGTGCTGTCGGACTTGACGACGTAGATCACCGCATCAGCGAGGGTCGACAGTACAGCCGCGTCACTGACGGCCTGGCTCGGCGGCGAGTCGATGATGATGCGGTCGTAACGACCCTTGACCACTTCCAGCAGCTTGGCGAAACGAGGCGAGGACAACAGCTCCAGCGGGTTGGACGGCACCGCACCGGCGGCGATCATGTCCACGTTGCCGACCGTATGGATGCAATCTTCGAGCTTGGCGTTGCCACCGATCAGGTTGACCAGGCCAGGCGTGCCCGGCTTGAAATCGAACGCCTTGTCGAGGGTTGCGCGGCGCAGATCGGCGTCGATCAGCAGGACACGATGCAACTGCCCCATGGCAAACGCGAGGTTGGCAGAGACCGAACTCTTACCTTCCCCCGGTGCGGTCGAGGTGATGACCAGGACCTGACGAGGCTGGCTGGCCTCGGTCAACAGCAGGTTAGTACGGATGGTCCGTACCGCTTCGCAGAAACGCTTGTCGCCGCTGCGCTCGAACAGATGACCGACTTCTTTACGCAGCTTGCGCGGCACCTGCGGAACGATGCCCATCACTGGCAGACCCAGCTTGGTCTCGACTTCTTCGGAGCTCTTGAAGGTGTTGTCGAGAATCTCGCGAATGATCGCCTGGGCAATGCCGAGCACCAGCGCCAGGAACAACGCCACCACCAGAATCAGCTTCTTGTTCGGTGCGCTGGGTTCGGTTGGCGGGATGGCCGCATCCACGACTCGCGCGTTGGTGGAACTTAGATCCGAGGTCGCGGTGGTTTCTTGCAGACGGGTCATGAAGGTGTCGTACAGGGCACGGTCACTTTCAACTTCACGTTGCAGGTCACGCACCTTGAACTCTTTGCGCGAGATGTCCTGAATGCGGCCCTTGTTCTCGTCGAAAGAAGCCCGCAGCGAGTTCTCGTTGGCCACGGCCAGCTGATAGTTACGCTCGATGCTCGCGACCACCTGCTCGACCTGCTGCCGGAGGCTCGCGGTCGCCGCATTCAGATCGGAACGCGCCGAAACCATTGCCGGATGGCGATCGCCATAGCGACGCGACAGATCTTCGACCCGCGAACGCGCCTGGGCCTGGTTTGCCTTGAACTGCTGAATCAGCGGATGGCCAAGCACGGCCGGTACGCTGGCGAGACGCTCCCAGCCCTGGCTGCGCATGGATTCAACCTGGCGGTATTGGCTTTCGGCCTCGGCACGCTGACGGCGTGCGTCGATCATGCGGTCGCCCGTCAGGGACAGCTCGTTGGCGCTGATGGTGCCCACGCCGTCCATGTCGACCAGACCTTCGGCATCCAGGTAGGCCTGGAGGCGATCTTCCGAATCCTGGAGATCCTGGCGCAAGGAAACCAGGCGCTCATTCATCCAGCTGGCGGCGGTCATCGACATGTCGACCTTCGCTTCCAGCTGCGCTTCGATATAAGACTGGGCCAGTTGGTTGGTAGCCTGGGCCGCGGTCATGCGATCCGCCATGGAAATCGACAGATACACCAGCTGGCTCTTGCCTTCGACCCACACCGCGGTACGGTCCATGAACGACTGAGTGGCAAAGTCGAGGATCTCGGCTTCGGTATACGGCTCTGGCTCATCGCCCGTCAACGCGTCGATCATGCCGCCGATATCAACCAGCGGGCCCGGCTGCTGACGCAGGTCGAACTCGGGGTGCTCGGTGAGGTTCAGGTCGCGTACCACGCGCTCGGCAACGCCGCGGCTCTGCATCAGGCTGAGCTGGGTCTGCAGGTATTCGCTGAGCTCAACCGGCGTATCCGCCGCTGGCTGGAATGACAGCACTGGCGTGCCTTTGGTCTCGATGAGGACCGACGCGACAGCCTTGTAGATCGGCGTCATGCGCGACAGCAGGAATACCGTCAACAGCGCGACGACGCCCACCAGCAAGGCGATGCCCCACTTGCGCGACCAGATCGCGTGCCAGATTTTTTTCAGGTCGATGAAGTCGCTATCGGTTGCGGGCCCCGCTGGGCGCTGCCATGGTCGATCCGGGCGAACTGGGCTGTTCATCAGAAGAATCCTTCGTCGATGTTGATCGTGTCGCCAGGGCGAACCAGGGTATCCATAGTGGCTTTCTCTTCAGCTCGGCTGCCTTCGGAACCGCGCACAATCGTCATGCGCTTGGTCGAGGCACGCTCGGTAAGGCCGCCAGCCAGGGCGATCGCCCGATCCAGGGTGAGCCCGGGCTGGTAGGGGTAACCGCCGGGAAGCTTGACTTCACCGGCAATGTAAAACTCGCGGTAATTAACCACCGATACCGAAACACGCGGATCGACCAGATAGCCGTCCTTCAGTTTTTCAACCAGCACACTTCGTACCTGGTTAGCAGTTTTGCCGTTGGCATCGACCTCACCCAGAAAGGGGAATGTGAACGTGCCGGCATCGGTCAGGCGTATCTCCTCGAACGACAGATCAGGCTCACCGTGGACGCTGATGCGGATCACGTCACCCGAGCCCAGCTGGTATTGCGCAGCACTGGCGCCGGCACTTAGCGCCAGCAACAGCAGCACGGAAAAGAATTTGAAAATGTTCGGGATGCGCATGGTCGGCTCCTCCTTAGGCACTGGTTAACGTCCTACCCGGCCTCAAAGGCTCAGGTCGAAACTCAGCAAGTAAACGTTTCGGTCGTAGGTCCTCGAGCTCAGGCTGGAGTCGTTTTCCGTTCTGAGATATGACAGGGTCACGTCGGCCCAGCGGTCTGGCGACCAGGTCACGCCGGCACCGTAGCCGCTGCGCTCATCGTCTCGATTGATACCTTTGTACTCGCGATCGGAAAAGCGGTAGAGCAGCTCGGTCGATACACGCGAGGTCCACTCGTGATCCCAGGTGGCGAGCGTCGTCCAGTCATTAATGGTGCTGGCACCGTTGTCACCCTCGTCGAAGGCGCGACGGGAATTGAGCGTGAACGCCGAGTAACTACGGGGTTTATAGGTGACGCCGATTTCCCACATGGGGCTGGTGGAGTCTTCACGCTGATCGCTATCGAAGTCCTTGCGCTCGGCGCCAAGCTTGAACATGCCGGAGGTCTTCGCGCCGGCATCCCAGGTCGCACCGCCAAGCAACGCCACGTTGGTGCTGTCACGCAGCGCACTGCTTAGCTTGTAGTCGTGATCGGTATGGCGTATCTCAATGAGCGAGCGCGTCTTGGAACCCAGACGATGGAACCAGACTGAGTTGAACATCAGGCTGTTGCGTTCTTCGGACGCATTGATGTTGCCGCTGTTGTAGTAGCGGCGCTGTTCGTAATTAGTGCCGAACTCGAGCTGATTTTGTGCGCTCTGTGCACCGAAACGATAAGCGGCGCGAGCGATGGTCCGGCTGTACTTGTCGTTTTCAATAGCTTGCTCGGTGTCGGCCGTCTCCTCTACGCGGTGGTAGGCCAGCCCCCAGCTCAAACGATGGCGTGAGGTGAATTCCATGACGCTTCTTAGATTGAGATGGTGGTCGGTGTTACTGGCTTCGGAATCCGAATGAAAAATATCGCTGTTGAAGGAATACTCGAGTTCGTACTCGCTGTTGCGATTGCCCGTCCCAAGCAAGAAGGTCGGGTTGATTCCAGTTACCCAGGACGCCCGTTCGTTATCTGCCAGTCCGCGATAGTTATCGTCATAGCTCTCACGCACGACCAGCGTCGGGGTGAACTCGTAACCACCAATGCGAATATCCTGAGGATCGTTAGCGGCCCAGCTATTGGTAGCTGCAAGGCACAGTAGCGATACACCTGGAAGCGTGATGTTCCTCATATGGAATCCCTTCTCGGAGATAAATTTTTGTTCATGCCTCGACTCCGGCCGCGACGCTGGCTCTGTGAGGTGGCATAGACACGCAACAGACCGCAAATATCCCGGACAGTTGCAGAATCGATGAATGGCGCATCGCAATACCGTGAATTTGCAAGGCTCGGCGCCGGTCCTCAGGCACGCTACCGCCCCAGGGAACGCCCCCCTGTAATGGTTACCTCGCGGCGCCCATAGGCACAGCCGCAAGCAGGTTCGCCCAGCAAAACAGCTCGGCAGGCGAAGCAAAAAATGGTGTGTTTTTTATTAGAGAGGCACGGCCGCGCGCTGCTGGATCGGTTGCACGTTCTGTAGACGCACCTGGATTTGCTGTTGGCGATTGAGCACGTTCAAAAGCAACATCACGCGCTGCTCACCCTCCATCGAAACAAAGATGGCCTCCATGTCGGCGCACTCACCCACCCTGACCTGTACCCGATCCCCGGGACTCAACGCGGGTTTGGCAGCCGTTGTTGAGCAACGCGTCCTGAGGTGATGAATCGTGGCGTCCGGCACTCGGCAAGGCTGACCACAGAATGCAACCACCCGATTGACGCCGCGCGTGGAACGTAACGACAGCCAGCTGTCTTCGGCGCCCATGCGAATAAACACGTAGCCAGGGAAGAGCGGCTGTTGCTGCTCGCGCAGTTTGCCCGCGGCAAGTGTCTGCACCGTAAACACAGGCGCAAAGCATTCGAAGCCTTGGCGCACAAGGTGCTCGCAGGCCCGCGCATCCTGGCGCGGCTTGCACTGCAACAGGTACCAGGCCTTGGGCAGCGATTCGGTATGCCTATTCACGACCTCTCCGAGCGCGAACTATCAAGCGAGAGGCCGTTTCAGCCTTCGCGAAAACCCTGGTCAACCAGGCGCCCTTTCTGGACTCGAATCGTTCCAGTGGAGTTCCGCCCTGAAACAAATGGCAATACGTACCAGGATGAGCGGTCAGTCAGCGCGGAAAGGCAATACCTAGCCAACTGGCTGGGCACGGCAAAATTAAAACGAGCGACGGCACGTCTGGATGCACCGCGCGGAGGGAAGAGCCCGTACCGTCGGATAGACGTCGGGCTTTGCTGCGAAAGACCTAGGTGAAGAAGTGCCCAGCCGGCTCTGGGCTGGCCCTTCAGGCGCGCTCGATGCGATCCGGGTGGATCACGATTTGGCCCTGTTTGTAGAGACCACCGATGGCTTTTTTGAAGTTGCCCTTGCTGACCCCGAACAGCCGTGCAATTTCGTCGGCAGGGCTCTTGTCGCTGACCGGGAGGCTGCCGTGGTTTTCCTGCAACTTTTGCAGAATCAGCGCCTGCAAGGCGTCGCCGGCTTCGCTGCCCACTGGCTGAAGGCTCAGGCTGATCTTGCCATCGTCGCGGACCTCTTTGATGAAGCCCTTCTCCCGCATCCCGCCGCGCAGAAACTTGAAGGCCTCGTTCTTGTGGATCAGCCCCCAGTGTTTGCCGTTGATGATCGCCTTGTGCCCGAGGTCGGTGGGCTCCACTACCAACAGGTCAACGGCTTCGCCAACCTTGTAACGCGCGGGCGTCTTGTCCAGGTAACGGTCCAACCGCGCGGTGGCAGTGATGCGACGGGTGTGCTTGTCGAGGTAGACGTGAACGACACAATAATCGCCCTCGTTGAGCGGCCGCTTTTCTTCAGAGTGAGGCAGCAGCAGATCCTTGGGCAGCCCCCAGTCGAGAAACAGCCCGATCCGGTTGATCTCGGCGACTTTGAGGCTTGCGAATTCGCCGACTTGCACCTTGGGTTTCTCGGTGGTGGCGATGAGCTTGTCTTCACTGTCGAGGTAGATGAAGACGTTCAGCCAGTCATCGACCTCCGTCGGCGTGTTTTTCGGAATGTAGCGGTTGGGCAGCAGGATTTCGCCATCCGGACCGCCATCCAGATAAAGGCCGAAACCGGTGTGCTTGACGATTTGCAGGCTGTTGAAGCGCCCGATTGCGGCCATGTAGCGATTCCTCTGGGTCGAAGGCGGCGATTCTAGCAGGCCACCCGCTTGCCGCGTGCGCACCGCTGCGGCGCGCGCGCGGCAACGACGTTATCGCGGCAGTGCGTAGGCGATGACCGAATCCCCGGCCTTGGTGCCGAGCGACCCGTGACCGCCGGCAACGACCACGACCATCTGGCGCCCCGAACGACTCTGATAGGTCATCGGCGTCGCCTGGCCGCCCGCTGGCAACCGTGCCCGCCAAAGCTGCTTACCGGTGGTGACGTCATAGGCACGCACGTAGTAATCCAGCGTACTGGAGAGGAACGCCACCCCGCCCGCGGTGATCACCGGCCCGCCCAGGCTCGGCACACCCATCTCGAAAGGCAGCGGCACCGGTGCCCGGTCACGCACCGTACCGTTCTTGCGCAGCCAATGGGTTTTACCCGTGCGCAGGTCGGCGCCCGCCACGTAACCCCATGGCGGCGCAGTGCAAGGCAGACCGATCGGCGACACGAACGGCTTCAGGTCCACCGCAAACGGCGCGCCGAAGTTTTCGTTCAGGTGCGGTTCGCTGTCGGAGACGTAAGCCTTCTCATCGTTCTCGCGCGGAATCAACGTTGAGGTGAAAGCCAGGTAGGACGGAGCGCTGAACACCATCTGCCGGACCGGATCGACAGCTACCCCACCCCAGTTGAACACTCCGAAATTGCCAGGGTAGACCAGCGAACCCTGGGTCGAAGGCGGCGTGTAACGCCCTTCGTAACGCAACGAATTGAACTGAATGTGACACATCATCTGATCAATGAAGGTCGCGCCCCACAAATCGGAATCCTGTAGCTTCGGCGGCTCGTATGACAGTGCCGACACAGGTTGCGTAGCCGCGGCATAATCGCCCTTCGCGGCACCTTGCGGCGCGGGCACCTCGCGCACCGGCAACACTGGCTCGCCCGTGCGGCGATCCAGTACATAGATGTCGCCCTGTTTGGTCGGCTGAAAGAGTGCGGGGACCATGCCCGACTCGGTCTGAATGTCGACAAGACTTGGCTGCGCCGGCACATCCATGTCCCAGAGATCATGGTGCACGGTCTGAAACACCCAGCGCAGCTGCCCTGTTTCCAGATCCAGCGCGACGATGGAAGACGAGAAGCGCTCACTGTTCTCGCTGCGGTTGCCGCCCCACTGATCCGGAACCTGATTGCCCATCGGCACGAAAACCAGCCCCAGTTCCTCGTCAGCGCTGGAAATGCTCCAGCTGTTCGGCGTGCTCTCGCTGTAGGTTTCGCCCGGCGCGATGGGTGCAGTCTGCTCCGGATTGCCCGGGTCCCAGTTCCACTTCAGTTCGCCAGTGATTGCGTCATACGCGCGGATGACGCCAGATGGCTCGGTGGTCGAAACGTTGTCGTTGACCGCCCCGCCGACGATGACCAGATCATTAGCCACAACCGGTGGCGATGTGGAGTAGTAGAAACCCTCCGTGACGTTCGGCATGTTCTTCCACAAATTCACCGCGCCGTTTTCGCCAAATGATTCGCAGACCTTGCCGGTCTCGGGGTCCAAGGCGATCAGTCGCGCATCCGCTGTGGGCATGAACAGGCGCTGCTGACAGGCCTGTCCCTCCACGGGGGTCTCGCTGGTGTGATAGGACAGGCCGCGACACGTCAGATGCTGACGATTGGTCGAATCCGGAACCTCCGGATCGAAGCGCCAGCGCTCTTCCCCGGTCTCGGCATCCAACGCGATCACGAAGTTGTGCGGCGTGCAGATGAACAGGCTGTCATCGATCTTCAGCGGCGTGACTTCGTAAGTGGTCTCGTTGGGATCGCTAGGACGTCGCATATCGCCGGTGTGGTAATGCCAGACCTTTTCCAACCGCTCGACGTTGCTTGGCGTGATCTGCGAGAGCGGTGAGTAGCGCGTGCCGTGCTGGGTGCGACCGTACGCATGCCAATCGCTGGCTGGCACGTTATCAGCGGTGTTCACCTCGGCCGCTGGCGCAGCAGCCAAAGGCGGCGGCAGCATGCCTTTGATGTCACTGCTGTCGGAGGTCAACGCATGCAGAGCCGTCGCGCCCCATAGTGCCACCGCGATCATCAGCGGGATTGCGCTACCGCCCCAGGCGCGCGCACCGAAGTGTTGCCAACCCAGTCGCTGGGCAATCCAGGGCGTCAGGAACCACAGCCCAAGCGGGCCAATAATGCTGGCGCGCGGTGCCAGTTGCCACCAGTCGAAGCCGACCTCGTAAATTGCCCAGCCCAGCGCGCCAAGCATCACCAGCGCGTAGACCCAAAGCGCCGCACGGCGCCGAGCTAACAGCAAAGCGCCCGTGAGCAGAAAGCCGACTGCAAGGATTGCGAAATACCAGGTACCGCCGAGGGCGATAACCTTCCAGCCCCCGACAGCAAGCGCCAGGCCCAGGATGATGCACAAGATTGCACTAATGACGACCGCCACTCTCCGCTCCTATTCCAAATTGCCGGGGGGCTGGAGATGACGAAACAAATAACTTGCCGCGAGCGTCCCCTGCCTGACTTTATGGCGGGGCAAACGACCGCTTCGCCAGACCCCGTATTTGAGTGGACCGGATACGGGCGAGAATGCTCCCCCGTTTAGGGGAAAAATCGCTGAGCGTTCTTACCGACGACCCAAGCCCGCTATCGCATCTGCCGCTAATCTGTCTGCCGCCAGGCTAAGCGCAACGACAACGATCCGCGGAAACACGTGCGAAGCAAGGAACGCACACAGAAAAATCAAGGCCAGCGAAAAAATCGAACAAAAATTAGCCAGATCTGTATAATGTCCGGTTCGACTGACCATAGGAAACAGATAACGATGGCCGCCAAGACCTCCTCAGCCAAGCGCAAACCCGAACCTGCCAGTGAAACCAGCGAATCGCTAGCCAACCAGATGGCAGCCTTCCTCAAGTCCGGCGGTGAAGTGCAGAAGATCCCGAACGGGGTCAGCGGCCAGACCCAAGGCCCTTCGCGCCAGATCACCATCAGCAAGAAGTAATCTCCGCAACACCTAACCTAGTAAGCGAGTCCCCACTGCTTTTAGCCGTTTGCAGTGGCTCGCCAGGTTTCTCCTTCCGAAGCACCCGAGCCTGCCATGACCGACCCGATACGCTTGTCCAAACGCCTCGCCGAGCAGATCGGCTGTTCCCGGCGCGAGGCCGAACTGTATATCGAGGGAGGCTGGGTCAGCGTCGACGGGCATATCATCGAAGCGCCCTATTTCAAGGTCGGCGAGCAGCACATTGAACTGCTGCCCGGCGCCACCGCGACTGAACAGCCGCCGGTCACGCTGCTGCTGCACAAACCCGCCGGCCAGCCCACCGCTGCAGAACCTGCTGACGTGCTGAAGCAACTTGCTGAGGCCGGCCATTGGAGCGGCGACAGCTCTCGCCAGGCACCCCGCGAACGCCATTACGCACGCCAAACCGCCCTGCTGCCGCTGGAGCAGGACATCAGCGGGCTGGTGATATTCAGCCAGCAACGCGAGGTGATCCGCAAACTGGCCGATCCACGCGACATGCTAGAGCAGGAGTACATCGTCGAAGTCGCTGGCGAACCGGAGGAAGGCGGCCTGGCGTTGCTGGGCAAAGGGATCGGCCATCGTGGCAGGGTTCTGCCCAAGGCGAAGGCCAGTTGGCAGAACGAGACCCGCCTGCGCGTCGTGCTTAAGAATCCGCAGGCCGGCGATCTGCGTCAGCTCTGCGAAGCCATCGGCTTGGAGATGCTCAACTGCAAGCGGATACGGATCGGCCGCCTGTCGATGGCTAAGCTGCCGGTCGGAGAGTGGCGTTTTCTCGGCGAGCATGAACGCTTCTAGCCTGGCGACGTCTCTTGCATAACCCCTGACGGCTCGCACCTGGCGATCGCTGGACTATGCTGGTGCCAATGAAACCGGATACAAAATCAGATGCCGGCCATCGCGCCAGGCCCTGATTGCTGCATTTCGCCATTCCGAGATACAGGATCACCATGCACAGATTCGTCCTGTTGCTGACGTTCGTTCTGTTGCCCTCGATCTGCGGGGCTCAACAACGAGTCGAGGTGTGGACGTATCATTTTTCACCACCATTCATTCTCGAAGACGGCGAGGGACTTTCGCGTGCTTTCGTCAACCTGCTCAACAACGACGCCGCTAACAACCAGCGCTTTCGCTTCGAGCTGGTCAAATTGCCGCGCAAACGCGTCGATATACGGCTAGCACGAGAACGACCTGGCGTTTTGCTCTGGGCCACTCCGAACTTCTTCACTGCCGAGCAAGCAGCCAACGGCAAATGGTCGGGGCCGCTACTGATCGATCAACAGGACTTTGTTTCGCTGCCCGATGCCCCCTTCGAGTATGAAAACCCCGAATCGCTACACAACCTTGTCTTGGGAGGCGTGCTCGGGCACCGATACGAAGGGCTCGAAGCGGATATCGCCAGCGGTGCAATCAAGCGCCAGAACGCCCAAGGCGACCTGCAAAACCTCGAGAAGCTGCTGTCAGGTCGCATCGCCACTTTGTTGATTCCGCGCTCCACCCTGCTCTACTACCGGAAAGAGAAAAAGCTCCGGGATTTGTACGTCTCGAATACGCCGCTGTACCAGTTCACTCGACATCTATGGGTCGCCGATGCGCTTGGCCAAGCTGCCACCCAGTATCTCGCCCGATTCGTGGAGAACTTGCCAGAGAACCCCGAGTGGCAGATCCTCCTGTTCCATTACGGACTGCTGCCCATTGCCACTGCGCAGTAAAACAGGCTGAACAGTTATGCCATACGCGGGTCAGAACACGCGCTGACACACTAAATAATAGAGAGAACAAGGCAGCAATGAAGAACGCATTGGTGATCGGACTGCTCGTTGTGCTGGGCGGCTGCGCCTCTCAGCCATGTGACCAATATGGCAGCGACGGCAGTTGCCGCGCAGAGCGGCTGCTCTATCAGAACGATTTGCTGCAGGCCAAGATTCTCATTTCCATCGGCGACGAAAACGGCTATGAACTCGCCGATGCGCTGCTCGAGCGGAGCGCTCGCCTCGATGAACGAGGCGAGACCGAGTTCTACCAGGCGCTGCTGTTGATCCGCCAAGGCCCACAACCGGAACAGGTCCTGCGCCTACTCGAACAGGCCAGCGCCAAGGGCCACCCGCACGCCGTAGCGCTGCTATACAAAATCTACCAGGAACCCTACCTGCTGGATGAGCGCAACGCCGTAAAGGCCGAAGAATATCGCCAGGCCTATGCCGGGCTGGACGTTGCGCAGAGTGGCTACCCTTCGTTCGAGAAAGCCTTGGAGCTGATTTCACAGCTCGTCGAGCCGCCTCCGCCACTCCCGGAAAGAGGCGATCCCTGCGCTAATCAATGCCTCTGACGGTCATCACTGTGGTGTAGGTGTCTGCGAGACCTTGGGGTCTTGCTCCCCGTCCAACACTGCCTGCGCTTCCGCTTCGGTGGCGTACGGGCCGGCAATCGTTTGCCCATCGATCTCGACCACCCAACAGGTGACCCAGGTTGGCCGCCAACCCTGAGGTACTTCATCTCCGGTCAGATGCTTGATCGTGCGTTGCATATTCACCTCCGCTATTTGCTGTCAGCTTCCGAGCGTCGCGCTTGCGGCGCTCTCTTGAACTAGGACCACAACCGCCGGCGTTTTCTCGCAGAAACAAGCCGTTGCTGTTTCGCCTCGAACTGACGAGGTGCTAGCGGCTCTACAGAACAACGCAACCGAAACCCGTTCCGACATCCCGACGAGGACTGCAATGCAGATCAGGCAGGTGCTTGGGCGTAAATCGATTCTGGTCCTGCTGGCGTGTGCCGTTGTGCTGACCGGCTGCAGCCGCATGAATCTGGCCTACCGAAACCTGGATCTGCTGATCCCCTGGTCGCTCAACGATTACCTGGACATGAATCGTGACCAGCAGACGCGCTTTCGTACGCAGCTGCGGGAGCACATCAGCTGGCACTGCCGTACTCAGCTACCCGGCTATTTGGATCTTATCGAACGCTTGCAGGCTCAGGTCCGCCGGGGCTCGCTGAATGAGTCCGCGCTACGAGCACACTATGAGAACGCCCAAGAGGCGATTCAGACGATCGCGCTGGAAATCACCCCAACTACCGTTCAACTGCTTCGCGACCTTGAAGACAGACAGGTGCGTGAGCTGGACGATCAGTTTGAGAAAGACCTCCAGGAGCGCGAGAAGAAATACCTAGAGCCACCGCTGGACCAGCAAATTCGCAAGCGAGCCGACCGTATGCAAGAACGCGTCGAGCAATGGTTAGGCAAAGCCAGCGCCGCTCAACGCCAACGCATCCAGGAGTGGGCTAGAGCGCTTAGCGAGCAGAATCAGCTCTGGCTCGATAACCGCGCCCAGTGGCAGCGATCACTGGTCGAGGCCGTTCGCAACCGGGAACAGGCAAATTTTGACGAGCGCATCGCCCGACTGCTTCAAGACCGTGAGGTCTATTGGACAGCGCCCTATCGCGCTGCCTTCCCGGCCGTCGAACAGGCCACAATCGACCTGGTGATCGACCTGTACAACATGGCCGACGCGACCCAGCGTCGTCATCTTGATGAGCGTCTGCGGGATATGAGGCGCGACCTCAGCTCGTTGGATTGCCTGCCGGCGACTCGCTGACCAGCCGCCGCCGGCATATGAAACGCTAACGGCGCCGGCGAGCCAGTAGCAGCCCGACTACGCCCGCTGCGGCAATACCCCCGGCTAGTAACAAACTGCGCTGCGGCTTTTCATCACTGCGCCAGCCACCATCGATTCGACGCTCGCCCAACGCCGGATGGAACAGGTTGCCCGAGGACGGCGCGACACGGTCGGCACGACCCAAGGCAGCACCGGTCAGCAGGCCGGACAAGCGGTCAAAGCCTGGCGTAATGAAATGGGCGAAACGAAGCAGCGTCGCCGTCAGCCCAACGGATGTCGTATGCCGCGGATGCAGGGCGAGACTGACCATCGCGTCGGCCACCTGACGGGGATCGCACAGTGGGGGTGGCGGCTGCAGCGAGCGACCGGCGAAATTGCCGCCGTCCCGGAAACCGGGGGTATCCACCATCGAGGGATACACATCGCAGACGTGAATGCCCGGCCACTGCGCCAGCTCGCCACGCAGCGCATGGGAAAACCCGCGCAGCCCGAATTTGCTCGCCGAGTACGCCACCGCGTAAGGCTGCGGTACCCAGCTACCCACCGACTGCGTATTGATCAGCACGCCGCCGTTCTGCTGTTTGAAATACGGCAGGACGACATGTGCCCCGCGCAGATAACCGATCAGATCCGTCTGCACGACCTGCTCGTGCGCATCCATTGGCGTCTCGTCGAAGGCCCCGACAGCACCGACCCCGGCGTTATTGATCCAGATATCGATACGCCCGCGGCCAAACTCGGCCGCCGCGCTGGCCAGTTGCTCGACCGAATCGCTGAGCGTCACGTCGGTCGGCACCACCAGCGCCTCAGCGCCCAAAGCTCGGCATTCATTGGCCACTTCGTGCAGCGCTTCCTCGTCGCGCGCTGCCAGAACCACCCGGGCCTGCTCACGCGCAAACGCCTGCGCTGCTGCGCGGCCGATACCGCTGGAGGCGCCAGTGATGACCACCACCACGCCGTCGAGTCTGGACTCGCTCATGTTCGCTTCTCCGGTTTGCTGTCAGTCATAAGCTGACAGCTACCGCGAGACAAACATTCCCCCGCCTCGTCCAGCAAGCGGAGTTTCAGACCATTTGCAGTGGGCATGGACGCGACGGGGGCGGAAAGGCCTCGTCGAGCAGGTCCAGGTCATCGGCATGCAACGTCAACTCCGCAGCACTGGCGTTTGCTCGAAGATGGGTCGGGTTTGATGACTTTGGAATCACCAGTACGTTGGGCTGACGCAGCGCCCATGCCAGTGCAATCTGGGCGGGCTCTGCGTTATGCCGCTGGGCCACTTCAAGCATCGTCTGGTGGCGCAACAGATCCCCGCCCTGTCCTATCGGGCAGTAGGCCATGACGGGCATCCCCTGCGCCTGACACCAAGGCAGCAGATCGAATTCGATGCCCCGCTCCTGCGGATTGTAGAGCACCTGATTGACAGCACAGTCCGGCGCATCCAGCTCGCGCATGTCGTCCAGATCCAGGTTGGACACACCCCAACGGCGAATCTTGCCCGCGTCTTTCAATCGCTCGAACGCTTCGACCGTTTCCGCCAGCGGATACTGCCCGCGCCAATGCAGCAGATAGAGGTCGATGCACTCGGTGCCCAGCCGCCGCAGACTACGCTCACAGGCTTCGGGCACGCCTTTGCGGCTGGCGTTGTGCGGATAGACCTTGCTGACCAGAAAGACCTGATCGCGGCGATTGCGGATCGCCTCGCCGACCACCTCTTCAGCACCGCCTTCGCCATACATCTCTGCGGTATCGATCAGCGTCACGCCCAGCTCGATGCCCAGTTGCAGGGCGGCTACCTCATTGCTGCGCTCGGCCGGGTTTTCGCCCATGTGCCAGGTGCCTTGCCCCACTACGGGAACGCTAGCGCCGTCGGCGAATTTTAGGTTACGCATCAGCAGCCCCCCCGCGGTGCGTTCTGCTCGGCAACCGGCTCGGCCCACGGATCGTAGGTGCCGAAGCTCCACAGGTGCCCCTCAAGGTCGCGACAACTGAACCCACGACCGCCATAGTCCTCGTCCTTCAGCTCGACAACGATCTCCGCGCCGGCGGCCTTGGCCTTGGTATAGAGGGCGTCGGCACTGTTGACGATCACATAGATGCTTTGAGTAGAGACGCCACCGACTTCGTCCGGCTGCCTGACCTGGCGGCCATAGTCCGAATCGGCCACTGGTCCCAGCATCAGCATGCCGCTGCCAAAACTGAGCTGCGCGTGAATGACCCCGACTTGCGCGTCTTCGACTACACGCTGCTGCTCGAAATCAAAAACCTGGCAAAGCCATTTCAGGGCTGCGGGCACATCCCGATAGCGCAGACAGGGAATCAGATTGGACGTGGTGTTCTTGCTGTACAGAGACATGAGCGCTCCTTTCGGTTGCCGCGGCTGCGCCTATAAAAGCGTACCGCATACCCTTCAGACCGAAACCGGGGCTGACGTTCCCATATCTGGGTCTGGACGCTTATGTACGCTCAGCCAAGCCGAGGCGAATCCCCAGACCGATCAAGACCGAGCCGAGCACGCGGTCGATCCATTGACTCAAGCGACGGTTACCACGCAACGCCGAGCTAGCCCGAGCCGCCAGGAAAACCATCGCGCATTCCACAACCACCGCCACCAGCACAACCAGCACGCCTAACACCAGAAGCTGCAGGGCTATGGCGCCTTGGTCGGGCCGTACGAACTGTGGCAGAAACGCCATAAAGAAAATCGCCGCTTTCGGATTGAGGACGTCGACGAGAATGCCTTGGCGATAAGCTTGCCAACGGGTGACCTTCGGAGCCGCTTTGAGGTTGAGCGCTGCGGCCGACCCGGCAGAGCGCAATGCCTGAACGCCGAGATACAGCAAATAGACCGCACCGACATACTTGACCACAGCGAAGGCCAGCGCCGAGGTGGCGAGAATGGCGGATATCCCCAGCGCAGCGGCCGCGACGTGAACCAAGGCACCGCTGCAGACGCCGCACACTGAGGCCACACCGACCCGCCGCCCGCCGGACAGGGTGCGCGACAGCACGAACAACAGATCTGGGCCTGGCGAAAGATTCAGTGCCAGCGCGGCCGAGAAAAACACCAGCCAGAACGTTGGATCGGACATCGCTTGCTCCCATTGCCCGCGAAAAAAGACCAATAAATGTAGTCCAGCATGCGTCTGTCTGCCACCACCCGCCATCGCTAGAGTGATGTGGCTCGTCGAAAAACAGTCACTATTTCGCAACAATGACTTTTTATTGTCACCGCTCTGAACTATCTTTTCCCGAGCAATGTCAAAGCGCCAGTCCCGGCAAGGATCACGGGCGCTACTCCCCAGTCACTTCTGCAAAGGATATGCATATGTTCGATGAATCCCCTGCGGTCGTCGCTTCTTCTCGTCTTGTCCTGCTGTCCAACAGCGAATTACTGGACGGCTTGCTCCATCAGCATCTTCAGAGTGGTCCACAGTTGCGTCTGACGCGCAGCAGCACATTTCGTCCAGGCGTAAACGACGCGGATCTGATTCTGCTCGACGTTGGCAGCTTCACGGAAGTTGATTGTTTGCGCCTGCTCCGGCAACTGCGCGACAGCCCAACCGCGTTGATCAATGCCCAAGCTGACCAGGCGCGCGCTTTGCTGGTACAGCACCCGTGGATCAAGGGCGTGTTCTACCCGAACCCCAGCCGCGCTAATTTCAGCCGCGGCATCAGCGTGATGCTCGAAGGCGGCGATTGGCTGCCACGTGCGCTGATGGAAAAGCTGCTGGGCCGCTACCGTCAACTCACCCATGCCTCGCGTGCCATCGACGACTTGTCGGTACGGGAAAAACAGATCTTGGCACTTGCCGGCAAAGGGCTTTCCAATTCCGAAATCGCCGAGTCCCTGCATCTGAGCACCCACACCATCAAGAGTCATATCCATAACGCCTTGGGCAAGTTGGGTGCCTCCAACCGCGCACAGGGCGCATCGCTCGTGTTGGGGCATGTCGGCGAGGCCGGGGTATGAAGATGGCCTGCCTGGGTCTGATGCTGCTGCTCAGCATCCAGGCCTGTGCCGACGAGGCCGAGCTCAAGGGATTCATCACCAACAATACGGTTTCACGCTCCGGCCAGGAGTTCTACCGCAAGTTTTGTGAACGTCTCAACGACACCAGCGCATTGGATTTCAACCTGGCCGTCAAAGAGCGTCCCTCGGCGCGCTGGGGGATTCTGGTCTGGGTGGAGCAGAACAACCAACCGCTGTATCGCCGCTTTCTGCAACCGAACGTCAGCGACATGGAACAGACCGCCTATGAAGCGGCGGATTTCGTGCTGCAAGAGATAAACCGTAGGAAAGTCGAAGCACTATTCGAAGACACCATTGACCTCGCGAAGGATGAGTTATGAACCGGCCACAACAAAAAATCACCGGCGTCTTCCTGGCCGGATTGCTGCTTAGCTCCGGCCTCAGTGCCACCGAACTGGTGTACACCCCAGTGAATCCATCGTTTGGCGGCAGCCCCCTCAACGGTGCATGGCTGCTGGGCAGTGCCCAGGCGCAGAACGACAAGAAGGATCCGGATGCGATCGACCGCTCCATTTATGAGCGACCTTCAGATTTGGAGCGCCTTACCAGCCAGCTCGAATCAAGCCTGCTGAGTGATTTGCTTAGGGATGCGCAAGCAGGCGAAACCGGCTCGCTCACGACCACGGACTTCTTCGTTCGAGCCTACAACGGCGATGCAGGACTACTGATCGTCGAAATCACCGACCGGGTAACCGGTGAAGTATCCGAAATTATCATTGGTCAATAACCAGGGAGAGGAAAGGCCATGAGAAGCCTATTTGCAGCCATCGGGATGATGGCCGTTCTACAGGGCTGCGCGGTACGCGAGCCAATGTCGGCGGACCAGGAAACCCCAACACTGACACCGCGCACTTCGACCTATGAGGACCTGCTTGAGCTGCCTCGCCCTCGAGGCCCGCTGGTAGCGGCGGTCTATGGCTTTCGCGATCAGACCGGGCAGTACAAGCCCAGCCCCGCCAGTTCCTTTTCCACGGCGGTAACCCAGGGCGCAGCGAGCATGCTGGTCGACGCCATGCAGGCGAGCGGCTGGTTCATCGTGCTCGAGCGTGAAGGTCTGCAGAACGTGCTGACCGAGCGCAAGATCATTCGTGCATCACAAGCCAAACCGGACGTAGCGCCGAACATCCAATCCGAGCTGCCGTCGCTGCTGGCCGCCAACATCATCATGGAAGGCGCTATCGTCGCCTACGAAACCAACGTGCGCAGTGGTGGGCAAGGTGCTCGTTATCTGGGCATCGGCGTATCGCAGGAGTATCGGGTCGATCAGGTCACGGTCAACCTGCGCGCCATCGACGTTCGCAGCGGCCAGGTGCTGTCCAACGTGATGACCACTAAGACGATCTATTCCATCGGACGCAGCGCCAACGTCTACAAGTTCATCGAATTCAAGGAGCTGCTCGAAGCCGAGGCCGGCTACACCACCAACGAGCCGGCGCAGCTTTGTGTGCTGTCCGCCATCGAGGCGGCGGTTGCACACCTCATCGCCCAAGGCGTTGATCGGCGCCTGTGGCAGACCGCAGACAGTTCTTCGGCGGTCGACGCTCAATTGGCGAAATACCTCGGCACGTCAACCAATCCATAGCAAACGAAGCGGTTTCAGCCGTTCG
Organism: Pseudomonas sp. NPDC047961; assembly: GCF_050272435.1. Classification (NCBI taxonomy): domain Bacteria; kingdom Pseudomonadati; phylum Pseudomonadota; class Gammaproteobacteria; order Pseudomonadales; family Pseudomonadaceae; genus Pseudomonas; species Pseudomonas sp. NPDC047961. The sequence goes on from NZ_JBNNMD010000001.1 coordinate 663,401, forward strand.
ATGGATTTGCCAGATCGCGGTTTAGGTCAGGATGACCTACCGCGACTTAACCAGGGATGACTGATGATCGACGCGCAAAGGATTGCTTGCAGAGCAGTGCTGCTTCCGCTGCTCTTCGCAGCACTAGGCAGCACCACCCTGCTCGCCGCCAGCCTTCCGACCTCGCTCGATCTCGCGCCTGACGAAATCGCCTCCAGGCGGGCTAGCGCAAACGCACCGACACAAACCGAAACCGGCTCCCCAACCCGCAACCTGGCGTTCCTCGCCCAGGCTGGGGACAGCCTGAGCGGAAATATCAGCCAGACAGGCAATGCACTGGAAGCCTTCATCCTCCAGAGCGGCTATGCGCTCGAAGCATCCATCGAGCAGCACGGCAGCCATAACCAGGGATTGATTGTTCAGTCGGGCAGCTACAACCAGGCCCGAATTGAACAGTACGGCGCGTACAACGACGCGCAGATCGAACAGACCGGCACTGGGCATAGCAGCAGCGTCACGCAGCATGGCCGGGGTCTGAGCGTGCTGGTCCGCCAGTACCGCTAAAAAAGCACCACCAGGAAGTACCGCTGAAAACATTTCATGGAGAGACAACAATGTTCAAGATCAAACCCCTAGTAGCTGCCCTGCTGACCGTTGCCGCCGCTCAGGCTATAGCGGCCGATCACACGTCCGAACAACGCCAGAACGGCGTCAATAATGTCGCCGAGGTCATCCAGAGCTACGGCAGCTCCAACGCAGCCAAACAAGTGCAGAGCGGTTGGGGCAACGACGCGATGGTCGAGCAGACCGGCTCCTTGTCTTCCTCTGCCCTGCAGACCCAGACCGCCAATTTCAATGAGGCAAACGTCAACCAGACCCTGGCGATCAACAGCCGCTCCGTGCAATGGCAGTATGGGCACTCGAATGAAGCCAGCGTCAGCCAGAGCGGCACCTGGGGCAGCAGCGCCGAACAGCGCCAGCGCGGCCAGGACAACACTGCCAATACTGAGCAGGGCACCAGCTATGGCGCCGAAGCGTTCACCAAGCAGGAAGGCAACGGCAACTCAGCGACCAGCTACCAGTACGCAGTCAATGGCAGCAAGAGTTCGCTGTATCAGGACGGCAACCTCAATGAGGCTACCGTTAGCCAGACTTTGAGCTCCGGTGATCGCGCCCTGATCAATCAGCTGGGCGACCAGAACATGGCTGAGGTGACGCAGACCTGGAGCAATGGCTCGGTAGCCGAGGTTGAGCAAATCGGCACGGCGAACGACGCCGACGTGCGTCAAACCGGAAGCAATCAAGAGGCCTACACCTACTCAGGCGGCAAATACAACACGGTGAACGTCGACCAGCGCGGCAGCAATCAGAACGGGTTCGTGTATCAGCAGGGCAACCTGAACAATGCAAACCTGGATCAGCGCGGTAATGGCAACACAGCTACCGCTAACCAGACTGGCCTCGATAACGCAGCCGCAATCGACCAGAACGGACGCGGCCAGATCGCCAAGGTTGACCAGCACGGCGGCTATAACCAAGCCAACGTCGAGCAGCAAGGCAAATACAACGAGCTGAACTTCACCCAGTCGGACGTCGGCAACATCCTGGCGGCGCATCAGGAAGGTGACAGCAACCGCATCACCGGCTCTAGCACGGGTGTCAACAACAACGTCGACATCGACCAGGACGGCGACCTCAACGTGGCCAGCGTCAGCCAGAACGGTTTCTTCAACGAGGCGGAACTGGTTCAGCTCGGCCAGAGCCACACCGCTACGGTAATGCAGAACGGCACAGGCAACGCCGCAGACGTCATGCAGAGCGGTATCGGCAACACCGCGTTGATCAGCCAGGCAGGCCTCAACAACATGGCTATCGTCAGCCAACACTGATATCGCAGCAGCCAAAACTGCCGGCCGTGTGCCGGCAGTTTCGTTTCCATCTCACATCGTCTAATCCGGCTATAGGCGCCACCGGAGCTATTCGCCAAATCGGTACGCCAGCGCCTGTCTGAAGGTATGTCTGTTGGCCTTGCTTCAGCCCTAGACTCGGATCGCTGCGTCTAAAACGAGCGACGAGTGAAAACCAAAGCCTTGAGACCACTGTCGGGGCTGATGTCGGGGAACTCCGGCGGGTTTTCCAGGCGCTCCTGAAACACCAATTCCGGCGCTTCGGCCGCCATCCCCTGGATAAGAAAATCTGGACCGGTGTCCGGGTCATTGATGCAGGCCAGCACCGTCCCGCTTTCGGTGAGCAACTCGGGCAGACGCCTGAGAATCTTCTGGTAATCGCGGCTCAGCGCAAAGCTGCCCTTCTGGAAAGATGGCGGGTCGATGATGACCAGATCGTAAGGGCCGGTCTTCTTGACCTTACCCCAGGACTTGAACAGCTCGTGGCCAAGAAAGCTGACCCGACTGAGGTCATGCTCGTTGAGCCGATGGTTGTCGCGCCCGCGGCTCAGCGCCGCGCGCGCCATGTCCAAGTTGACCACATGCTCGGCGCCGCCGGCGATAGCCGCCACCGAGAACCCGCAGGTGTAAGCGAACAGGTTGAGTACACGCTTGCCGCCCGCCTGCTGGCGGACCCATTGCCGGCCGTAGCGCATGTCGAGAAACAACCCATTGTTCTGTTTGATGCCCAGGTCGAGCTTGTAGCGAAGGCCATCCTCGGTGATCACCCACTCCTCGGGCGGCTCTCCAAGCAGCGGCTGCATACGGCTGTCAGGCAGGTAGCGGTGCTGCAGCAACAGCGTATGCGCTCCACTCGATTGCCAAGGTTGTGCCTCGGTCAGCGCCGAGAGCACCCCGATCAGCGCCTCCAGTTCTTCGGTAGGTGGCTCCCGGAACAGCGAAACCAGCACCACGCCCTGTAGCCAATCTACCGTGACGTGCTCGAGCCCGGCCCAGCAGCGCCCGCGCCCATGAAAGAGCCGGCGGGTTTCGTCCGGCACCTGGGAAAAGGCTTGGCTGAGGTGCTGCTGGAGGGTCGCGAGGGCATCTGGCTGCATGTTCAATCGTCTCGAAAAAGGCGCGCGCATTCTAAACGCGAATGGGCACACCTGCTGGGGCGATGGACAACCAGGCGGACCTCGCTTGCTGGCTACCGCAGCCGAGACAGCAACGAAGCGCCCGGTCTAGACTGTTCGGCCCGGTGCGATGAGCGCACCCCTCGAGCCATCAAGGACAGCGACAGATGGAAGCCACCGCATACCGACCCGTCGACGCCCTGCGCCGGGTCGCACCCGCCGCGCTGGCGATCATCCCGGTCAGCCTGTTGTTTGGCGTGCTGGCCGGCCGCTCGGACTGGAGCCCGCTGGAAGTCGCCCTGATAGGCCTGTTGGGGTTCACCGGCAGCGGTCAGTTTGCGGTGCTGCCGCTGGCCGATTCCGGCGCCGGGTTCATCACCATGCTGCTGCTCACCGCCTCGATCAACAGTCGCTACCTGCCAATCGCCTATGTTTCGGCCTCACGGCTGCCGCGAACCAGGGGGCTGCGCGCGCTCCTCGCTCATATGCTGGGTGACGAGGCCTATGCCACCGAAAGTGAACAGGACAGCTGGGCATCGCTGGCCGTGATCCGCGCCACGCTGTTCCTCACCTGGGTAGTTGCCGGCGTGGCAGGTGCGGTCATCGGCAACCTGATCCCGGCGAACTGGCTCGCTGCCGACCTGAACCTGGGCTTCCCGGCAAGCGTCGTGTTGATGTTCCTCTCTGCCAGCCAGCTCCGCTCACGCCTGCCCCAACTCAGCGTCAGCCACGTTCGCTTGTCGCTGGCCGTCGCGCTCTGCACGCTGATCGCCGTGGCGCTGATCATGCTGCTCGGGCCGCTGTATTTCTGGATTCCAAGCGTGCTGCTCGCCACCTGCGTATTGGCGCGGGTGCGCTCATGAACACGTCCGTGCTGCTGGCCATTGTGGCGCTGTTCGCCACCAGTTGCCTGGTGCGCATCCTGCCGGTGTTCGTCACGCTCGACCTGAGTGACGCGACCCGGCGCATTCTGGAGCGCGTGCTGCCGACCGCCGTGTTCATCAACTTCGCGGTGTACATCCTCTACAGCGAGGCCGCCAAGGCACCGCTCGCCGCCACCGCTGCATTGGCGCTGGTGGCGGGCATCGCTGTGGCGACACGGCTGGGGCTGATCGTCACGGCGGTGCTGGGTAGCGCCTGCTATTACCTCTTGCAGACCTGGTTTGCCGGATAGTAGACCCTCATGCGGGGCTGGGTGACTTCGCAGCGCGGCGCGTTTTGGGTGCGGCTTTGCGGCCTGCGCCCTTGCGCTTTTTCCAGGGTGCGCCGCGACCGGCAGGCGCGGCGGGCCCGCTGATAGTCAGGCGAACGCCCTTACAGCGCTCGACCTGCTTGCTCATCCACGCAGATTGCTTGCTGACGAATTCGTCCAGGCCCATTTCGCCGCTCTGGACCATGTCCAGCGCCTGTTCCCAGATCGCCGTGGTGCCAGGGTCGGCAATGGCGCGCGGCACCGCATCGATCAGGCTGAAGGCCGCCGGCGTCGCCGCCAATGCCTTGCCCTGTTTGGTCAGGTAGCCGCGGTCGAGCAGACCTTGAATGATCCCCGCGCGCGTCGCCTCGGTGCCGATGCCGGTGGTGTCCTTGAGCTTCTGCTTCAGCTTGGGATCGTCCACCAGCTTGGCCACGTTCTTCATCGCCTTGATCAGATCACCTTCGGTGAATGGCTTGGGCGGCTGCGTCCAGAGGTCCTTGAAGGTCAGGTCGTGGATCGGGCATATCTGCCCCTCACGCAGCGCCGGAAGTGTCTGCGGCCCTGGCGCCTCACGGCCGCGATTGGCGGCCAGCGCCTCGGGCAAGGCGCGCTTCCAGCCCGGCTCGACGATCTGTTTGCCGACAGCCCGCAGTGCCTGGCCTGCGCAGTCGAAATCGGCCTGGGTGCGGTCGTATTCATGCGAGGGCAGAAACTGCGCCAGGTAACGGGCACGGATCAACGTATAGACCGCCCGCGGTTTGCCAGTCAGCCGTTCAAAGGCGCGAGCCGCCGCCGTGGGGATGATGCCGTGGTGCGCCCCGACCTTGGCGTCGTTCCAGGCACGCGACTTACGCCGGGGTTCGAGGTGCGGCGCGAGCTCGCCGAGGGATGGATCGGCCTGCGCCAACGCGGCCAGGATGCCCGGTGCTTCGCTGTGCTGACTCAACGGCAGGTAGCCACAATCGCTGCGCGGATAGGTGATGAGCTTGTGGGTTTCATAGAGCGCCTGGGCGATATCCAGCGTTTCCTGAGCGCCCAGGCCGAGCTTCTTCGAGCAGATTTCCTGCAGGGTGCCCAGATCGAACGGCAACGGCGCCGCTTCGCGCATGCGTTCGGTCTTGAGTCGTTGCACCCGGGCGCTGCCAGCCGCACGCATGGCCTCGGCCGCTCGCTGCGCCAGCGCTTGGTCGAGGCAACGCCCCTGGTCATCGCTGTGCGCCTCCGGCGCGCGCCACTGCGCGGTAAAGGGCACCGGATTCTCACCCAAAAGCTGCACCTCGATGGCCCAGAATGGCTGCGGCACGAAGTCGGCAATGCTGCGGTCGCGGTCGACCACCAGGCGCAGCGTCGGCGTCTGTACCCGACCAACCGGCAACACGCCCTGATAGCCGGACTGTCGCCCAAGCAGGGTGAACAGTCGGCTCATGTTCATGCCGATCAGCCAGTCCGCCCGCGAACGCCCGAGCGCCGATTGATAAAGGTTGAAGGTATCGGCGCCGGGCCGCAGCGCACCGAGCGCCTTGCGAATCGAGGCATCGTCCAGCGCCGATAGCCACAGTCGCTGGATCGGCCCTCGGTAACGGCAATGCTCCACCAGTTCGCGGGCGATCATCTCCCCTTCGCGATCGGCGTCGGTGGCGATCACCAGTTCACTGGCTTCGCCCAGCAGCCGTTTCACGGCCTTGTACTGGCTGGCAGTCTTGGGCTTGACCAGCATCTTCCAGCGCTCGGGCACGATCGGCAGATCAGCCAGCACCCAGCGCTTGTAACGCGCGTCGTAACTGTCCGGCGGTGCGGTTTCCAACAGATGGCCGATGCACCAAGTCACAGTGACGCCGGCACCAAGCCAGCAACCATCGCCCCGCCGAGAGGCGCCGAGCACCTGAGCGATATCTTTGGCTTGAGAAGGTTTTTCGCAGAGAAACAGCCGCATCACGTCGTCACTGGGTCATTTTCCATGCTGACTAGCATGCGCAGCGACAACGCGGCAGGCAAGATTTATCTGTATGGATATACAGACCAGGGATGCTGATAGCGGAGAAATCCAGCGTGGATGGGAATGACGAAGGTCTGCTTTCGGCAGGAGCAGCCGGCCGATGGATAATAAATGTCATGTCAATCTTTGAACAAGTACATATCCAGATATCTTCTGGAAATTATTCTTGCCTCGCAATAGTATAGTCACTACGTTGGCGATATTAACGAGACTATATGGACATTACTCAGCACACCAATCTTACAAAGATATTCGATCCCAAATGCTGCTTTGTGTGTGGCGAGGAACTTCATGAAAAACAAGACAATTACTCACAAGAACACGTATTTCCTAAATGGTTATTAAATAAATTCTCCCTTTGGAATGAAAGCATAATTCTTTTGAATGGCAGCAGAATTAGATACAAGGATATTAAAATTCCATGCTGCAAGCTCTGCAATAATGTGCACCTATCCTCAATCGAGCTAGAGGTAAAAAATTCTTTCACAGATGGCTATGAGGCTTTTTGCAAACTAGACAAGGGGCGACTTGCTCTTTGGTTGATAAAGATTTATCTGGGGATGTTAAGAAAAGAGACTGCATTGAACTTGAATAGATCTTTCCCAGGCTCTAGAAATATTCTTGAGCCAGATGAACTATTTCCATACAGAGTCCTTCAGGCTATCCTCAAAGGAGTATCAAAACCAATCGACTTTAGGTGTAATAGCTCCGAAGTTCCTGCCTCGATATTTATATATAAAGTCAAGGACGGCACTGGCCCTGATTTTAACTATTTCGACACATGGAGTAGCATGTGCCTAAAGCTTAAGATCGGCCAAATAGGATTGCTGGCGGTATTCGATATGGGGGTGCTGTCAGAGGTTTACTCCAGTCTGTTTTCGAAATATGAAGCATACGAACTTCACTATCAGCAATATTTAGAGTTGGTTGCGAGGGCTGTAGAGAGATCTCTGGCATACAGCCATGCGCCATTTTGCAGCATAGATGATCGTGCAGATGGCATCACTGTCACCGTAGAGAGTTCCTACCTTAGCTCGGGCTTCTACAGATTTGATGATTTCTCCTGTGAAGAGCTTGCAAGCGCTTTTGAAGCCTTGGGTGGTAACAGGGCATCAATCTATAGTGAGGAAGGCTGGGGACTGACAAGCCTAGTATCTGACAGTGGCGAATTTAGAGTATTAGATTAGATCCCTTCTCCACCTCATCAACAAAGCGGTAACTAGCGTGGGTGGACCGCACTGCAGCGCGTAACGGATAGCTCCGCCTGCGGTACGGCTCCACTAACGTAGCGAGCGGCTGCTTTGCGGCAGAGGGTCACACCGCAGTGTCACGGCTCAAGCAACCTTGAACCGTCCCACCAGCTGTTGCTGTTGTTCAGCCAGGCGGGCGAGTTCCAGACTGGTCGTGGCCGTCTGTTCTGCGCCCGCGCTCACCTGAATCGCAACATCGTTGATTTCGACGATGTTGCGGTTGATGTCTTCGGCCACCGCACTCTGCTGCTCCGCGGCCGTGGCGATCTGCAGGTTGCGATCACTGATCGCCGAAACACCTTCAGCTATCTCTGCAAGCAACTCACCCGCCCGGCCAATGTTGCTGGAGCCGCTCTGCGCTTTGACCAGTGTTTCCTGCATCGAGCGAGCCGCCCGGTCAGCCCCGCCCTGGAGGTTGGCGATCATGTTTTGGATATTGCCGGTGGACTCCTGGGTCTTCTGGGCAAGCGTCCGTACCTCAGACGCGACGACCGCGAAACCACGCCCGTGCTCCCCTGCTCGGGCGGCTTCGATGGCCGCGTTGAGCGCCAGCAGGTTCGTCTGGTCGGCAATCCCACGGATCACATCCAGCACAGACGAGATGGAATCGCTCTCGCGCTTCAGGTCCGCGATGATGCTTGCCGTCTGGTCAGCTTGGTCAGACAGCTGACGAATGAGGCCAATGGTGCTTTCGACCTCGGCTCGCCCTTGAGCCGTATTGGCGTTGAGCTGCTGCGACAGCTCGGCGGCATCGTTTGTGCTTCTGGCCACATCGCGCACGGTCGCGCTCATTTCGTTGATGGCGGTCACCACCAGCTCGGTTCCCTGACGCTGCCGATCGATGCTCTCGCTCGTTTGTACCGTAACTGCGGACGACTCCTCGGCGGCCGTTGCCACCTGCGCCGTTGCGGCACTGATCTCTTGAACGACCTGCTGCAGCTCCATCGCCATGAGGTTGAGGTTGCGTGAGATCTCGCCGAACTCGTCCTTGCCCTCGTAGCGCGACTTGGCCGTCAGATCCCGCGCCGACAGTGCCAGCAGCGCCTGATTGACCTCCCGAACGGCCAGCTTGATGTTGCGAATGATCAGCATGGACAGGCCAACCACCACCAACAGCGCGATGACCACCGCGGAGACGGTCATCCACAAGGCGCTCTGTGCCTCGTCGCGCGCCTGAGCGGCCAAGGTCCCGACGTCCTGAGCCAGTGTCTGTTCCAGCTCACCCATAAGATCGATCCGGTTGGTGGCTGTCTCGAACCACTTTTCACTGTCAACGCCCAGGCTTTGGCCAATCGGCACTTCAAAAGCCAAGCGTTGCAGCCGCACCACTTCGAGCGCGCTCGGCTGCTGCAGTTTTTCATCCAGCGCACGGGTAAAACCCTCCGCCGCCGCACGACGGAAGCCTTCCATATAGGCAGAGAATTCACCGAGGTTTCGGCTGAAAGACGCAAGCAAGGGCGCGTCGAAGCGACCCTGAGCGAAGACAACACCCAGCATTGCGCGCTCGCGGCCTGCACGCTCCTTCATTTCGATGAACTGGTTGAGGCCGCCTAGCGCTCGTGCGAGCGTGGCGTCCTGCACCCCGCGCTCCACCGCATGTGTGAAACCGATCAGGGATCTGATGTATCCGGTGAAGCGCGCACCGGACTCGACATTGGTGATCGCAAACGCGTCGACCTGCGAACGCGATGCCGGAAGTTCATCAAGGCCCTTTAGAACAGTGCCTATGTGCGAGCTATCACGTGCGGCAAGTTCCCTCACGGCGCTCAACGCTTCATCGGTAGCTTGACGCATGCCTGGCAGGCGATTCGCCATGGTGCGTCCCTGGCTCCCCAGGTAGACCCCACTGGCGCCACGCTCACGCTGCAATGCGGTGATCAGACGGCTGACGGTCTGCGCGGCCACGCTGGCCTCTACAGTGTCCTCCATCTGTTTCAGCGTGCTGTAGCTGTTAGCGATGTACAGGCTGGCGAGCCAAAGGAAACCGAGTACCGGACACGCAAGAATGAGAACGAGCTTCGCGCTCAGGGGAATATTTTTCAGCATAGGAACCTCATGCTCCGTTTTCACGGAGCGGCGCAGGCATGGGCATTTCTCGCTCCGCTGCACCGGGATGCAATGCATCCGATGCGTGAGAGCGGTTTTTTATGTCTGTTTGGGCGGTCGAAGCTTTTCGTAGATGCTCAGAAGCTTTTCGTGGATGCCCAATACAGAGGCCGACGCATGCCGAACAGGCTGCGTGGAATCCGTTTTTGACCGGCGGTATTTTTTCGGTTTGAGCCTCAGCCACCCCTGACGCAAGTCAATTTAGTAACGCCAATATCTCGCCACTCGTCGGGATGTGCATTACTCGGTACACCTATCCCTATCAAGGGTGGCCGGCGGCTGCGCCGCCATGGGTTGGGCTAGCGAAATCCTTTCGATTACAACCAGATCAACGACAGCCATCGGGGCGGACGGCAGTCGTAAGAAAGGGAACGACGGCCTTCACGCTCCGGCCATCACCGAAACTGCCGGTACACGATAGGCATGATGCGAACCGCGTCTTTGGCGTAGCGCTTTGCCAGGCGTCGCGGTTCGGTGCACATACGGTGCAACCATTCGAGCGACATGCGCTGCATCCATCTCGGCGCTCGCTGAACCTTGCCGGAGAGGAAGTCGATCGACGCCCCGACGCACAGTCCGACCCCTCGTGCTCGACCATCTGCTCGAATCAGTCGCCCCAGAACTTCCTGGCGAGGGCAACCTACGGCAAGTACCACGAGCTCGGCAGGATGACCGATGACGAAGTCCATGCACGTCTGAACGTCCTGCGGGTTGTCGTCGAAGCCCATGGGCGGGTTGTGATGAAAAAAGGTCACATTCGGGTATAGCCGACGCATCGTTCGTACGTCCGATGCGTCGCTGCCAACCACCGTTACCCGCCACTTCTTCGCCTCGGCGACATACATCAGTTCCGCGGTCAGGTCGCTGCCAGGGATAACGTCCGGGACAGGGATGCGCAGCAGTGTCATCAAGCCTTTCAACACCTGGCTGTCGCAAATCCTGTGACTGGCGTTTGCATAGGCGCGGCGCAGTTCGGAATCGTCTTCGAGCCGGACCACATGGTTGACGTTAGGGGTGACGATATAGCTGAACTCGCGGTTGCTCGCCTCGATGATGTGGGCGATGAGCTCAGCATTCGATCCGTCATAGAACTCGATATCGAACCCTCTTACTGTGCTTTGTCTGTTGCAACTGGACGGTCGCTCGTCTGCATGGGGCTCCTTGGGTCCCAAAAGCTTTTGCAAAACGCTGTCTCCTCGTCAGACATAGGGCATCGCATACGGGTGCGTTCAAGCTCAGCCAGCATTAAACGCCGCTGAAGCTTGCATGGTTCTTAAACTGAACCCGATCGAACGCAGAGGTTCGAGCCAAGCGGCGAGGAACCGGACAGCGAACAGCTGGCTTTGACGCGCCCGTGGCGATCAACCTGCAGCGCTGCCGTCTGACACGCATTTGCGGTCGCTTCGGCAGCTGTGTCGGATCAACAAGGATGGGGACAGTGCTCGGCCAGCTCGCAACGCAACGCCGTGTGGAATCGAGCACCTGGGCAATGCCCTTGGCGTGGAGGGAGAGCTAGTCTCAAAGAAACAACCGCATCAGGTCGTCACCGGATCCTATGCGATGCCGCAGCGCATCAGCAGCGATGCGCGGCAGGCAAGACCCATCCATATGGCTATATAGAGAGTTGTCCAATCCGTCCCGCCGATGGTCAGGCGGTTGGGTCACAACGGGCACACCGATCGGTTCAATCGCTTACGCGATCAGCCAACGCTTCGATGCTAAAAACCATAGCGGGCTCTGCTTGGCACACGCGGTTGCGACCGCTTTCCTTAGCCTCGTACAGCGCCCCGTCGGCGCGCGCTAGTGCGGACTCGATGCTCTCTTGGGTGGTATCGATCTCTGCGACACCGATACTTACGGTGACCTGAATGTTCTCGCCTATGCTGGACGTAACTTCCAGCGCCTGCACGGCGCAACGGATGCGCTCGGCAAATTGGCCAGCCTCCATGAGGTTAGCCCCTGGCAGCAGAACGACAAACTCCTCGCCGCCCAAACGAGCAACCAGGTCAATAGTGCGACTTTCTTCTTTCAGAGTTTTCGCCAAGTGCCTGATGACCTGGTCGCCACTGGCGTGGCCGTGGGAGTCGTTAATGCGTTTGAAATGATCAATATCGAGCGTCACGATCGATATCGAAGTGCGGGAGCTTCTGGCCAGATTGAGTAAGTAATCTGATTCTGGAAAGAAGTACCGTCGGTTATACAGCTTGGTCAGAGGGTCAGTGTCCGCCTGCTTTTTCAAATCCTCTTGAGAGGCACGCATATCCTCTAGCAGCTTGATCCGGTGCGAGATGATGAATGCCAGCGTCAGCGCTTCGAGCACGATACCGATGCCAACCCCATGACTGCTTACATAGGTCGGTGAAAGGATGCCTTTATAAGTAAGCACGGCAAGAATATTGAATAGTACGAAGAAGCTGTGGCCAACCAGGAAATACTTTACGAGCGGATGACCTTTGCGATACAGCGAGATGCTGACCGAAAAGGTGACCAGCATCATCAGCGCTGCCAGACTGCTTGCCGGTTTGAGCGCAGCAGAAATATCAAAAATGGACCATATGAAGGTGACCGCCAGGAGCGCAATCAGTGCTTGCAGAAAGCGGTGCTCGGTGGGGTAGAACAACTTCGTCTCGAAGATTGACATCATGAACAGCAGCAAGAAGATGGGCATCGTAATCAGCGACATGTTCAGCTGGAAAACTGCGTCACCATACCCATCAAACACGCTGGCAATCAGGCCGTAGGAGAGCGCGATCCAAACTAGCCCAGAGATAAGATAAAGTGAATAGTAGATATTCTCCCTGTTACTGGTGGCGAAATACAGCAGCGCATTGTAGAACACTAGAGCGAGCAGCATGCCGACCATAAGGGCGATATCGGTATTAACACTTACCAATGCCAGACGCGACGCTCGTTCGTTCGTTATAAATATCGATCGCGAACCATTGGTGAGAATAAGATACGCTGCGCAAGTAAAGCGTGGTGGACTGCTGCGCGGGAAGCGCCAGCGGGAAAACTAACGTTCCGCGAAACATCAAGTCGGAATCAGCAGCTTGGTTCATATTAAGCTGTTCGCGTTGCCGCAGCTTGCCGTCCCGTTCTTCATAAATTTCAACTGAGCGTAGATGGTATGCATGCGGAAGGTGAATAAATAGCTTCTGGTCCGTATCCGATGCGTTGCGCAGAATAAGCCGGTACCAGGCGACCCTTGCGTCAGCGCCAAGAGAGGTCCGGTTGCCAGTTTCGTTAAATGGCTGGGCTCTGGCCTGGTCAAACGTCAGGTTGTGCGAGGCATCGACAAAATAGCCCATCCGAAAATCGGTCTGTTTGATCGGGTGCTCGCCAATTACTACCGCTGGTGCTGCCCGTGTCTGCGCCGCTGCCAGCAGCACAATAAACGCGAACAACACCTGCTTATATAGATCCATCTGCCAAAGCCTGTCTTATGTTCGCGTGTACACGGGTCATACGTAGCGCTGCGGTTCTTTAATGGAATATACGCATAACGGACCATCACTCCCATTGTGAAATCATGAACAGAGGGAGCGCGCCTGACAGATGCTAGGGGCCAGTGGCAGGGAAGACTATTCGAGCATACTTTCCCCTCGCGGAAGGCTCGACGTAAGTCCCGTTGCGCTCGGTTGTGGAACCGTTTCCTGAAGGCTATTTATTTCAGGATCAGTCGAACCGGGTTACCTCAAGCTGCCGCGCCACCAGCAATAGAAACGACACACCCTATGTAGCTGAAAATCAGCAGTCCCTGCCCTCCCTACTTCATCGCCTGCTCCTACCAGGGCAACGCTTCACCGCTATACGCATAAAACCCGCCGCTCGCCTCGGGTCCCAACCCGTCGATAACGCGCAGCAGATCATGCGCTGCATCGGCGGCAGGCCGGCCAATCTCGGCGCCGCGGAAGGGCTGGGATAGATTCGAGCTGACCGTGCCTGGATGCAACGCCAGCAGTACGGCATTCGGCTGGCTGCGCTTGACCTCAATGGCAGCCGTCTTGATCAGCATGTTCAGCGCGGCCTTGGAGGCGCGATAGCTGTACCAGCCACCGAGGCGGTTGTCGCCAATGCTGCCGACCTTGGCCGAGAGCATCGCCAGCACGCCGCGTTGGCGGTCGAGCAATCCGGAGAAATACCGCAGCAGCAGCGCCGGGCCAAAGGCGTTGATCTGAAAGGTTTCGAGTAGCTGTTGATGATCGAGGTCAGCGAGGCGTTTTTCCGGCATGAAAGCATCGCTGTGCAGCACGCCGGCGGCGTTGATGATCAGGTGGAAAGGCCCATGTCCGGCTAGCTCCGCCGCGGCCTGCTCGATGCTGACTGGATCCGCCAAGTCCAGCGGCGGCGAAGTCGAGCGCCCCAGTTCCGTTACTGATGCGCAGCGTGGGTCCGTGCGCAACGCGTCGACCAGCGCAGCCCCGATGCCGCCGGAGGCACCAATAACCAGCGCGCGATAGCCCTCGGGAAACGATTCCATATGCATCATGGTTGCCTCTGGCCGAGATCCGGCCTGGTTGGGTGGGTCGGGCTCAGTTCAGATCGAGCGCTTAGCCCGGTTTATTGGTTTGCAGGCCGGCACGCCATTGCTCGATATGATTCGCCAGCAGGTCGGCAACCGGCAGGCAAGCGCCGAGTCGGTAGAGGTTCCAGTAATGCCCTTCCAGCGTGCGGTTGACCAGCAGCGTACCGGACGCCGGCTGCAGACTGCCGAGCGCCGACATCAACAGCGGCGAAAGCTCGATCAGTTGTTGATGCAGCGATGCGCCGCGGAAATCCCATTGCGCACCCGGTTGCAGCAACGGGTGCAGCAGCAGATGGATGCGTCGATACAGACTATGCGGCGGCGCGCTGCCGGGCTGGCGACCGCCGAGTGCCTGGAAGCCCGCCTCCAGCGCCTCGCTGGAGGGGCCGCGCAGGGCATCGAAGATCTGCACATAAGCGCGCAGCAAACGCTCCGGCAGTGGCACGACACTGCCGAAATCGTAGACCACCAGCTCCCCCGTCTCGGTCCAGGCCAGGTTGCCCGGGTGCGGATCGGCGTGCAGCTGCCCGAGGCCGAACGCCTGCTCGGCAAGCCAGTCGCACAGCGCTTCGGCCAGTCGTTGGCGAATTTCGATGGGCGCCTGTTCAACCTCATTCATTGAGCGCCCCGGCCGCTCCTCCAGCACCAGCACACCTGGGCGGCACAGCTCCGTTGCGGCAAAGGGAATATGCACACCTGGCCAATCCGCAAAGTGCTGACGGAAGCACTCCAGGTTTTGGCGCTCGGCGTCGTAGTCGAGCTCCTGGTCGATGCCGCGTTGCAGCTCACGGTAGACGGATTCGAGTCGCGCCGAGGGCGTGCCGAACAATCTCCCTAGCGGCATCAGCCGGCGCAGCTGACGCAGGTCGGCGTCGCAGATGGCGCGGATGCCCGGGTACTGGATTTTCATGATCAACGCCCGCCCCTGCTGGTCACGCGCCCGGTGCACCTGCCCCAGGGACGCCGCCGCGGCGGGTTGCGCTTCGATCGTGTCGAACAGTTCGTACAAGCGCCCGTCATAGCGACGCTGCAGATGTGATTCGAGCGAGGCGAACGGCAGCGACGGCACCTGATTCTGCAGACGAGACAACGCCGCACTGACCGGTGGGGGCAGGACGTCCTGCCATTGCGAGGCTTGCTGGCCGAGCTTGAGCACCGGGCCTTTCATCTGCCCCAGCGTATCCCCCAGCAACGCCCCGATCGGCGCCCAGTCGATGCGTGCCTTACCGGGGGTGATGCGCTGCACCAGCAGGTTCCCGGCGATTCGTGCGCCGGTGCCGCCGAGATTCAGAAAGCGCCCCAGTGCAGACGCCGATGGGCGAGAGAAACGAGACATGCAGGTTACCCGCGGCAGGCAAAGCCTGATCATGGGGCAGCTGACCAGATGAACCAAGGGTCAATGGTTGCAACCTGTTGCGTCGTCATCTCGTCAGTAGCCTATTCGACACAGCAAGCGAAACGTCTGCAAGCCCGGTCTGGCGGGCTATCAAGCCCGCAATAGAACCGGCTGAGCGCGCCTGGTAAACAGGCTGACACGGAACGGGCCAGGGGAAAACGGGTCGGATTATCTGACTGCGCCCCTCGGCTATCGTCCGCCGCACGCCTGCAACACGCTCGCTCGGTATGCCCCTGGCGATTGCTCGAGAGGGTTTTAGCCCGACCCGCCGATTAGGCAATTTACGGGCGTGTTCCGCATGGCCCTTGCCCTGAATTCATGGACTCGGCCGGCAGGAACAACAAACGCGGCTTCATTCATACAGAAGCCTGCGTAAGGAGTACGGAATGACCGATCACATTGATCCTTCCTTCAACCCGGACGAAGACTTCCCTCGTATTTCCACAGGCAGCGAAGGCCTGGACGACATCCTCGGCGGCGGCCTGGACCCGAACCGGATGTACCTCTACGAAGGCAGCCCGGGCGCCGGTAAAACCACCATCGCCATGCAATTCCTGCTGGAGGGCGTTCGTCAGGGCGAACAGGTCCTTTATGTGACCCTGTCGGAAACCAAGCAAGAACTGGAACTGGTCGCCAAGCGGCACGGCTGGTCGCTCGAAGGCATCGACGTGTTCGAGCTGGTAACCCCTGAGGCCAGCCTCGACCCCGAGCTCGAACTGACCGTCCTGCATCCGGCAGAGATGGAGCTGAGCGAAACCACTCAGCAAGTCTTCGACCGCGTGACACAAACCAACCCGACCCGGGTGATCTTCGACAGCCTCTCGGAAATGCGATTGCTGGCGCAAAGCCCGCTGCGCTATCGGCGTCAGGTTTTGGCACTCAAGCACTTCTTCACCACCCGCCGCTGCACCGTGATCCTGCTGGACGACCAGACCTCGGAACTGGGCGACCTGCAGCTTCACTCGATCTCCCACGGCGTGGTCATGCTGGAGCAGCTGGCCATCGACTACGGCGCCGAGCGGCGGCGTTTGCGCGTGGTGAAGATGCGCGGCATCCAGTTTCGCGGCGGCTATCACGACTTCGTCATCCGCAAAGGCGGGTTGCAGATCTTCCCTCGTCTGATCGCGGCCGAGCATCACTCCCGCTACATTGGCGAGGCGGCCTCATCCGGCAATGCCGCACTGGACACCATGCTCGGCGGCGGTCTGGAGCGTGGCACCAACGCGCTGTTCGTCGGGGCAGCAGGCGTTGGCAAGTCGTCCTTGGCATTGAGTTTTGCGGTCGCCGCATGCAAGCGCGGCGAGCAGGTCTCCTTCTTCGTCTTCGACGAAAACATCGGCACGCTGCTGGCGCGTGGACGGTCGCTAGGGCTTGCCATGGAGCCCTGGATCGAACAGGGCCTGCTGCATCTGCAACAGGTTGACCCGGCTGAGTTGTCGCCCGGTGAATTCACCGCAGCCGTGCGTCGCAGCGTTGAAGAGCAAGGCTCGAAGTTAGTAATCCTGGACAGCCTCAACGGCTATCTGCATGCGATGCCGGATGGCCGCTTCCTGATCCTGCAGATGCACGAGCTGCTCAGCTACCTGGGACAAAAAGGCGTGATCAGCATCATGGTGCTGGCCCAGCATGGGCTGGTGGGACCAATGGATACGCCAATCGATATCAGCTACCTCAGCGATGCGGTTATCATGCTGCGCTACTTCGAGCACGCCGGCATCGTCCGCAGGGCCTTGTCTGTGGTCAAGAAGCGCAGCGGGCGGCACGAGAATACGGTTCGCGAATACCGCCTAGGGCCTTCGGGCACTCAGGTCGGGCCACCGCTGAGTCACTTCAGCGGGATTCTATCGGGCACACCGGAATACACCGGTGATGCGACTCAGCTACTGACAGACGAGCATGACGACGCCCACTAAACCAGAGCATCCGCTGATCGTCGTCTACGCCCCCATCGGCCGGGATGGCCCGGCCACAGCCGAACTGCTGCGCCGCAGCGGCATGGATGCGGTGGTCTGTCACGGCGTCGATGAAGTGCTGCGACGCGCCGAAACCGATGCCTCGGCGGTGTTCATCGCCGAAGAAGGCCTTTTTGGCCATGATCTACAGGCCTTGTCCGACTGGGTCGATCAGCAACCGCCCTGGTCGGACTTTCCGTTCGTGGTCCTCACCAGCAAGCACCAACAGCCCGCCGTTGCCGCCTGGCGTCAGCGCATGGTGGCGGCGCTGCGCAACGTCTCGTTGCTGGAGCGGCCCGTGCAGAGCATCACCCTGACCAGCGCCATTCAGGCCGCCGTACGGGGTCGTCTGCGCCAGTACGAAGTGCGTGCACTGATCGACGCGCGCGAACGGGCTTCACAAGAGCTCGAAGCACTGGTGGTAGAGCGCACCAGCGAACTGGAACGCACCAACCTCGAATTGCGCACGCAGATGGCCGAGCGTGCGCACATCGAAGAAACCCTGCGGCAAACGCAGAAGATCGAAGCCATCGGCCAGCTCACCGGTGGCATCGCCCACGACTTCAACAATCTGCTGATGGTGATCTCTGGCGGGCTCGACATGCTTGATCGCCGCGCCGATCCGGAGCGCCGCAAGCGCCTCATGGACGGCATGCGACAAGCCGCCCAGCGCGGCTCGGCACTGACCCGTCAGCTGCTTGCGTTTTCCCGCCGTCAGTCATTGGCGCCGGAAGCCGTCGACCTGGCTCAGCGGATCAGCCAGATGCGCGAACTACTCGACCGCAGCTTGCGCGGCGATGTGCATGTGAAAGAAGAATTCGCGTCGGACCTATGGCCCGTCGAGGTGGATCCAGGCGAACTAGAGCTGGTCATCCTCAACCTCGCGGTCAATGCGCGCGATGCCATGCCTGAAGGTGGCTCGATTCTTCTGCAGGCCTGCAACGCACCTGGCGAACAGGTGCTGGGTCGCCGAGGCGATTTCGTTCGCCTGGCGGTCATCGATTCCGGCGTCGGCATCCCTGCTGACGTTCGCAATCGGGTTTTCGATCCCTTCTTCACGACCAAGGAAATCGGCAAGGGATCCGGGCTCGGCCTCGCTCAGGTGTACGGCTTCGCGCGGCAATCCGGCGGCACGGTATGGATTGATACCGAGTGCGGCCAGGGCACCAGTGTGGTGATGTTGCTGCCGCGCTCGGTCAACTTGCCGAGCCCGACGAAAGACCAACCGCTGGTGAACGAGCCGGCCCGGCGCTCGGTTGGCAACGTATTGCTGGTTGATGACGATGACGAAGTGGCCGCACTGGTGGGCGAGATGCTCGAACACCTCGGCTACGAGGTGACCTATGCCGCCAGCGCCGCAGCAGCGCTGGGTGCGCTCGCCAATGAGCGGGAAGTCGATGTCGTGTTCTCCGACGTGATGATGCCCGGCGGCATGAACGGTCTGGAGCTGGCACGGGAAATCCGGGCGCGCCAGTTCGGTGTACCGGTTCTGCTCACCAGTGGCTACGCCGAGGCTATCAAGCAAACGGCCGAAGCCGAAGGCGTACAGGTGCTGGCCAAACCCTACCGGCTAGAAGAATTGGCAGCGGCCCTCAAGGACGTGGTCGAAACCATCTTGGCCCCCCACAGCCTTGCCGCTCGCGATGTGCATCGCCTTGATGGCTAGGGCCCGTCGCGCACTCCGTCAGAACTAAGCGCATCCCAGGCCGTCGAAACGCCTGCCCTACGCTTGCGGTACGCCGCATCCGGCCTCCTCCCCTTGCATCGCGCTCGTTTGCGCCTCAATCACAAGGAACCGATCGATGCTCCCTGCTGACAACCAGTCCCGCCGAACCTTCCTAGCCCCTCGCACCCCGATTGCTTATGCCTTCAGCGGCCTGCTGTTATCAGGCGCCGCACTGCTCGCCCATGCCGATGAACAGGCTATCGCGGCGCGCGACGCGCAGAACAAGCGCTGGAGCCAGCAGATGATCGAGCAACCCAAGCATCAGCCGCCAGCGCTCGACGCGAAGTACAACCACATCATCACCTTCGGTCAGTCGCTGGCCTCGGCAGCCGAGGGCTGGCCCGCGCTGTCGAAAAAGCCGGGCTACGACAACCTGATGCTGGGCGACGCGACGCGCTCGGCGACTTTCAGTGGTGATCGTTTTGTGCCGGTCGGCGGCGCCGCGTTCAAGCCGCTCCAGGCGGTGGTGCAACTCAAACGCGACCCGAAGGTTCTGCTCGATGCCGACGCCGTTGCGAAGCTGGAAGAAAAAGCGCAGGAAGAAGGCGAGTCGGTGGAAGTCGGCGCATTGAACATGGCCCGACGGCTCTATCTCGATAGCAAAGGCATCGAGGCCGACCCGGAGCATTTGCTCGTCGCCAGTAACGCCGCCACCTCCGGCCGTTCCATTGCTCAGCTGTCCAAGGTCGGCGGCACCCACGAATACAAGCGCGTGCTCCAAGCGGTGGATCAGGCCCGGCAGGTCGCGCAGGCCGATGACGCCAGCTACAACCTCAGCGCCCTGTTCTGGCTGCAAGGCGAATACGACTATGCCGAGGTACAGGGCGGCGTCAACGACAAGGCCACCTACAAGAAGATGCTGCGTCAATTGCGCAACGACCTGAACGAGGACACGGTCAAGGCCATCGGCCAGGAGCGGATGCCCGCGTTCATCAGCTACCAGACCGACGCCAAGACATCGGTCGTCGATGGCAGCCTGGACATCGGCCTTGCGCAGTGGGAGCTGGCGAAGGAAGAGCCCAACTGGTACCTGGCCGGCCCCGTCTATCCCTACGTCGACAAAGGCACGCATCTGTCGGCCAATGGCTACCGCTGGTTCGGCCAGATGCTCGGCAAAGTACTCCACCAGGTGGTGGTCGAGCAGCGCGGCTGGCAACCGCTATCACCGCTGCACGCGACGGTCGAAGGCCGTGAAATCCTGATGGACTTCCACGTGCCTCATCCGCCGCTGGCCTTCAGCGAGCCCTATCTGGGGCACAAGGCGCAGATGATCGAGAATTACGGTTTCGTCATCACCGATGACAAGGGCAAGGTACCGGTGGAAAACATCGAAGCCGCCGCTGATACCGTATTGCGCCTGGTGGTTGGCCGCGATCTGGTGGGCATCCCGACGATTCGCTACGCCAGCCATGCAACAGGCGGCGCCGGTGAGCTGCATGACAGTGACCCGACCGTAGCGGACGCCACCTATGAATACCTGCCCGACGAGGGCATGCCGGAAGAGGCAAACATCGAGGCGCTGGTCGGCAAGCCCTACCCGCTCTACAACTGGTCCATTGCCTTCGAACTCAAGCCCAGCAAGGGGCATGATTCGGCGCGCTGAGATCAGGCCATGCTGCGCAGACGGGCCAGGTCCTTGACCGGGGAGGCGCCGAACAAGCGGCTGTATTCACGGCTGAATTGCGAGGGGCTTTCATAGCCCACCCGGTAACCCGCTGCCGACACTTCCAACCCTTCGGCCACCAACAACCGGCGGGCTTCCTGCAGGCGAAGCTGCTTCTGATATTGCAACGGACTCATGGCCGTTAGTGCCTTGAATCGATGATGCAGGCTGGAGCTGCTGAGATTGACCCGTCGCGCTAACTCATCGATGCGCAGCGGCTCGACGTAGTTGCGATTGAGCCACTCGATCGCATCGTTGACCCGGTGCGACTGACTGCCTTGCAGCGCCACCGCCTGAAGGTGGTGCCCCTGCGGCCCGCAGAGCAGTCGGTAGAAAATCTCGCGCACTGCCAATGGCGCGAGGACCGGGATGTCCTTGGGGTTGTTTAGCAGGCGCACCAGCCGCAGGGTGGCGTCCAGCAGCGGCGCGTCGATACGGTCCAGATAGAGGCCACGCCCCGCGGTATCTTCCGGCGCTGGCGCCGGGTTGGCGTCGGCAACCAGCCCGGCAATCAGTGATGGGTCGATGTCCAGCCGAATGCAGATGTAAGGCTCATCGCTGGACGCCCGAATCACGCAGCCGGCAACAGGCAGCGTCACCGACACCACCAAATAATGTAGCGGGTCGTAGCGATACAGCTCATCAGCCAGGCGCACTTCCTTGCCGCCCTGAACGATGACGCACAACGCCGGCTTATGCAGGCCATAAGTCATCTCGCCAGGCTTTGCGCAGCGGATCAGATGCAGCGGCTCGATGGCGGTCGGGTGCATGCCGTCGCCGCTGACGGCGCCTTCGACCAGCCGCGCCAGCTCGGCGCGCTGTGCGCTGGTCTCGTCACTCGATGGGGAGATGAAGGAATTCATGAGCAGCGGGTTCCGGAAAACGGATGAAACAGCTTAGCAGTTCGTTCGATTTTGCCTGAGCGATGGGGACCTTTGTGTGTAGAACCGTTCGAGTGCCGGCGATTCGCGGCGAAGCACCCGCAGCCAGCCAATGTGCACCTCCGATTGCTGTCATCGCTATGACATAACGTGATGATATTTTGCCACCACTACGCATTGAGTGCCCTGCCGTGATTCGACGGTTCCTGTCCTCCCCCACGTTTCCTCAGGCGCTGTTGCTATCGCTCTGTATCGCCACGCTGGCATTCCTGTGGGGATCGTACTGGCACCACGGACAGACGTCGCGAAGGGCGGCGTTGCAAGCCAAGGCCGCCGAGCATCTCAGCCTCGCCCGTAGTGCCGTGGAGAACCTGCAACAACGCGTCGACCGCGTGCGGGTCATCGGTCACCTGATGTTGAGCGACGGCTTCAGCTCCGACGGTCAAAGCCTCGCTCGCATGCTTGCCGAGGACACTACCCTCAAGCGCTTGAGCCTCTACGATCTGGACGGGCACCTACTCAACGCCACCACGTCTGACAGCCAGCCACTGCCAGAGCAATGGCTCGCGGAATTCAACGCCCATAATGCGCAGTACGGTAACCAGCCCTTCCTGCTACGACCCATGGCGTCGCTGCAGGCAGCAGAGCCTGCAAGCTGGCAGTTACCTTTTCTGATACCGCTGACCGGCCCCGACTCGATTGAGTTGAAGCGCATCCTGTTGGTTCAGCTGGACGTCAGCCCACTCGCCGTTCTACTCAATCACGCCGACCTGGGCGCTACCGGGCTGGTGCGATTGCTGGACAGGGCTGACGAGGGACGGCTCCACTTCACAAACGGTGGAATGACCGCCGCAGGCAAACGCCTCAGACCCGGTCTGCCTGCGGCGACGGATGCCGGCATGACCACCCAATACAGCGCTGATCAGGAATATCAGAGCCTTTACAGCCGCGCTCGCGACAGCGGCTTCAGCGTGGTCGTCAGCCAGCAGGTTGGCGAAATCCTCGCGGCCCACCAACGCAGTTTCAGCCGTCAGTTGTGGATGAATCTCGGCATGACGTTGCTCATCCTCGGCGGAGTGATCTGGGCGATGCGGCTGTTGCAGAGGCGCCACGAGGCATTCTGCGCGCTGGAGCAGGCCCATCGGATCGACCAAGAGCGGATCAGTCGTCTGGAGGACGAACATCGGCGCAGCACCCATGCAGCCGCTACCGACCACCTGAGCGGCCTGCACAATCGCCGGCAATTCCTGGATACCTGCAGTGAAACCCTGGCTCGCCAGCGCAACCTGCGTCGTTTGATGGCAATACTCTTCATCGACATGGATCGCTTCAAGTCGATCAACGATTCGCTGGGGCACAAGGTCGGGGATCTGCTACTGCAGGCCGTGGCGGGACGGATCAGCCGCGCGCTGGAACCCGGCGATCAGGCGGCGCGCTTCGGTGGTGATGAATTCGTCGTGCTGCTTGCGGGCGACCGAAGTGAAGAGCAGATCGACACCTGGGTCCGCGATCTGGTGAACAAGCTCACCGCCGTCTATGCTCTCGATGAACATGAGGTCAACACCAGCCCGAGCATCGGTGTCAGCATCTGTCCCCGTGATGGTCAGGAGGTCGACGGTTTGATCCGCTGCGCTGACGCGGCGATGTACTCGGCCAAGCAGTCCGGCCGCGGCCAGTATCGGTTCTTCGACCCCTCCCTGAACCTCACGGATATCAATGAATTCTCGCTGGAGCAGTCGCTGGTTGCCGCGTTGAGCGAACGGCAATTCGTCCTGCACTACCAGCCGCAAATCCGGTTGGATTCGATGCAGGTCTCTGGTTATGAAGCACTAGTGCGCTGGGAGCACCCGCAATTCGGCCTGCTCTACCCGGATCGCTTCATTTCGCTGGCAGAGCGCAGCGGGTTCATCGTCGCGCTCGGCTGGGAAGTGATACGTCTCGCGCTGGAGGAACTGAAAGGTTGGCGGGCGGATGGCCGATCTTCGCGACTCGCCGTCAACGTTTCGGCCATACAGCTGCGTCAAGCCGATTTCAGCGAACGTTTGCTCAGCGAGCTGGCGCAGCGCGGCATCGAAGCCTGGCAGTTCGAGCTGGAGATTACCGAAACGGTCGTACTCGATGATGAAGGCATGGCCGTCGAGCATCTCGAACGGCTGCGTGTGGCAGGGCTGAACATCAGCCTTGATGACTTCGGCAGAGGTTATGCGGGCTTCGCCCACCTGCACTCGATGCCGCTCAATACGCTGAAGATAGACCGGGCGTTGATCGCCCCGCTGTCGAACAGCTATGACGACAACCCCATCGTCTCGTCCACCATCACGCTGGCGAAGCGCCTGGGTTTGACGGTGGTGGCCGAGGGTGTGGAAACGCGGGATCAGCTCGTCTATCTGAAGCTGGCGGGCTGCGACATTGCGCAGGGCTATCATTTCAGTCGCCCCATGTCAGCCGAACAGCTCTATCAATACGCTCCGTTCACCAGAACGGCGGAACCCGTTTGTGGATGACGCCGCAGCCCGCATCACGGGTCCAGCATCGACAAAAAAACGCCGGCACTGAGGCCGGCGTTTTCGCAACATCGATCGATCAGCTACGGGCGCGCTCGGCGTCGCGCAGTGCCTTGACCTCATCATGGTTGCGCTGCACGCCCTGCATCTGACGCTCGACCACTGAACGGACATCCATTGGCAGGTCCTTCTCGAGCGCTTTGCGGTAGCTCTTGAGGGCAACGTCTTCGCCACGCTCGCACTCGTTGAGGATGGACTCGTCATCCTTGCCGGTGACCTTGGTCTTCAGGTCGACCCAGCGACGGTGCATATCACCGGCGGTGCTGGTGGAGGTTTCCGGATCGCCACCCATAGTGCGTACCAATTGCTGTAGCTCAGCGGCTGCCGTGGCGCAATCCTGGGCACGTTGATTCATGGTGGTCTTCAGCTGCGGATTCTTCAGGTCATCAGCGCATTCGCGGAAGCCCTTCTCACCGTCTTTGCTGGTTTCGATGAGATCGTTGAGTACGGAAATGGTGTCTTTGTTATCCATTGAGAAAGTCTCCTACGGGCTTGGATGAACGGCCGGAAAGAACACGGCCAACCTGTTAAGTCGACTCTGCCGTTTCGATAAAGGTTCAGCCTGTCTGCCCGGCGGGACCGCAACGTTCAGCGAGGAAAGGACAGGCTGAAGCAAGTAACCGATGCGTCACTGGTCACCCGAACTTCACCGCCATGCAACTGCATGATCGAGCGCACGATTGCCAGCCCCAGCCCGCCAGAGTCGCCCGGTTGGGCACGGGACGGATCGCAGCGATAGAAGCGGTCGAACAGCCGCGGCAGGTGTTCGGCTGCAATCGGCTCGCCGCTGTTTTCGACAGTGATCACCACGTTGTCAGCGGTACGCTCGCAGCTCACGCGGACCTCCGTTCCCGTCGCGCCATAGCGCAGCGCATTGGCGATGAGGTTGGCCAGCGCCCTGCGCAGCAGATCCGGATCGGCGTGCAGGCTGCCGCTCGCTTCGTTCACTACCCGCATCTGGTGCTCTTCGGCAACGCCCTCGAAATAATCACCGAGCTGTTCCACCGTTTCGGTCAGGTCGAGGTCCTGCCGGTGAATTGCCGCGTCGACCTGCTCGGTGCGGGCTAAAAACAACATGTTGTTGATCATCCTGGCCAGACGCTCGTATTCCTCCTGATTGGAAGCCAGCAGGCTCTGGTAATCCTCCAGCGAACGCACCCGCCGCAAGGTTTGCTGGGTCTGGCCCATCAGGTTGCTGAGCGGGGTGCGCATCTCGTGCGCCAGGTCCTCGGAAAACCGCGACAGCTGCGCGAAACCGGCCTCCAGTCGCGCGAGCATCTGGTTCAGTGCCTCGCTCAAGGCCCGCAACTCGCTCAGCTCGGCACTGTCCTCGATGCGCAGATGCAGGTGCTGGACGTCGATCGCCAGCGCCCGGCGGGTCAGCTGACGAACCGGCCGCAGTCCTCGTTCGCTCACCAGCCAGCCCAGCAGAAACGCCAGTAGCGCACCGGTGGCCAGGGCCAGCCAGAGTTTCAGGCGGTACGCGGCAAGCATCTGCTCACGCTCGCCCAACAATTTGCCGGCAATCAGCGTCAGGCCGCCACGTGGTCGTTCAATCTGTATCCAGGCCAACCGCGCCTGATCACCCAGATCCTCCAGCTGCGGGTGATCCGCCGGCGGCAATTGCGGGATCGCCAACTGAACGGGATTGATCTCGATCAGCGGCGCCCCACTCTCCCCCAGCACCCACAGCAGACTGTCGCGATTGCCGAGCATGTTGGCGTAGAGCTGAGGTCGCTCGCGCAGCACCTCGATGCTGTCACTGTCATCGAGCAAGGCCGCCATGCGCTCCAGCCGCCCAAGCAGCGCCTGGTCGTCGCGCCAGGCAATCTCGCGCTCCAGTGATTGATAGAGGTAGAAGCCAATCGCACCCAGCAACGCCGTGCTGACCAGCGCAAACATCAGTGCCAGACGCAGGCTCAGCGAGCGTGGCAGCAGCTTCATTCCTGCACTTCCAACAGGTAGCCCATGCCGCGCACGGTGTGGATCAGTTTGGGCTGGTAGGGGTCGTCGACCTTCGCTCGCAGCCGGCGTATCGCGACGTCGACGACATTGGTATCGCTGTCGAAATTCATCTGCCAGACCTGCGAGGCGATCTGCGCCCGCGACAGCACTTCGCCTTCACGACTGAGCAGCAGATGCAGCAGGGCGAATTCCTTGTTGGTCAGCGTCAGCCGCTCACCCTGACGCGTCACCCGACGGCGCAGCAGGTCCAGTTCCAGATCGGCGACCTTGAACTGCTCGACTTCGCGCGGCGGCCCGCGGCGCAGCAAGGTGCGCACCCGCGCCAGCAGCTCGGCGTAGGAAAACGGCTTGACCAGATAGTCGTCAGCGCCCAGCTCAAGGCCTTTGACCCGGTCCTCCACCGCATCGCGCGCGGTAAGAAAAAGCACCGGCGTCTGCGCCTTGCGCCGCACGATCTGCAACAGCTGCCAGCCGTCGATGCCCGGCAACATGACGTCGAGGATGATCAGGTCGAACTCGCTTTCCTGAATCAGGTGCTGACCGTCCAGGCCGTTGAGCGCGACCTCTACCAGATAGCCCGACTCGCTCAACCCCTTGCGCAGGTAATCGGCCGTCTTGAACTCGTCTTCTACTACCAGTATGCGCATCTGTTTCCTCCGGGCGAGGCGCATAGGCTAGGCGCCCTCGTGCGTTTATCCCATTACAAATACGTAATGCGCAGGCAATGGGTTTGACGGGGCCAACCGCACAGGATGGCGCCACCTGCTCCACGGAGCCCATTGAGGAGAAACCGATGCGCATCGTCCCCCTTTCGTTGGTCGGCCTGGCCCTTGCCGGTGCCCAGGCCATGGCCGCCACGCCGCAGCCTGTCAGCCAGCAGAACGTCTCGCTGCAACTGGCCAATGCCCTGCTCGACTCGACCATGGCGGCTTGCCACGCCGACGGCCGCACCGCCGCGGTGGCAGTGGTCGATCGCGGCGGCAACCTGATCGCGCTGCAGCGTGACGACAACGTCGGCCCGCACAACACCATCGCTGCACAGCGCAAGGCCTACACCGCGTTGTCCAGCAAGACACCGACCCGCCTGTTCGGCGAGCGTGCGCGCAACAACCCGGACGCCGCCAACCTCAACACGTTCGATGAACTGTTACTGCTCGGCGGCGGCGTTCCGCTGCGGGTCGGCGATGAAGTCATCGGCGCCATTGGCGTAGCCGGTGCCGGCGGCGCCGAGACCGACGAGGCGTGCGCTACTCAGGCAATCGCAAAACTGCTTCCTTCCAATTCATAACCGGAGATCAACCCATGACTAACCTGAAAACCCTTTGCGCCAGCCTCGTTCTCGCCAGCCTTTCCAGCCTCGCCATGGCTGCCGACAACCCGCTCAGCGTGCATGTGCTCAACCTCAACGACGGCCTGCCCTCGCCTGATGTGAAGGTCACGCTGGAAAAGCAGAACGGTAAGCAGTGGACTGCCCTCAACGATGGCGTGACCAACCAGCAAGGCCGCATCACCGCGCTCTATCCGCAGGACAAGGCGCTGGAGAAAGGCACCTACCGCGTCACGTTCAAGACCGGTGACTGGTTCGAGGCGCACGATACGGCGAGCTTCTTTCCGGAAGTCCCGGTGATCTTCGAGGTGGACGGCACCGTGCCGCACTACCACATCCCGCTGCTACTCAGCCCGTACGGCTTCTCGACCTATCGGGGCAACTGAACCATCAGAAAGGGCCGACTGACAGGTAACCCGACGGGTGGCACCTGTCAGTCGCGGCCTCGTCTAGGTCTGCTGGCTGCCACCCAGCGGCCCAGGACGGCCCAGCAGATAGCCCTGCGCCTTGGTCACCTGAAGCTCACGGAGGATCTCCAGTTCGGCCTCTGTCTCGACGCATTCGGCGACGATCTTGCAGTCGGTCTCCTGACCGAAGCGGATCAATGCCGACGCCAGCGCCCGGCAGTCGCGGTTGCTGTCGATGTTGCGGATCAGGCTGCCGTCGAGTTTGATCACGTCTGGCTTGAGCTTAAGGATATGGCGAAAACTCGCATAGCCGGCACCTGCATCATCCACCGCCAGCAGCAGGCCCTGCGCGCGCATGGGTTCGAGCGCTTCGGCGATCAGGTCATAGTCGCGTACTGACGCGTGCTCGGTGACCTCGAGCATCAGCCTATCCAGCGGCTGGCCGTCCAACAGGGTTCCGAGTGCCCCGGCGAGGATGGTTTCCGGCGAGACGTTCAACGACAGGTAGCGGTCCTGGCGAATGCCACTCAGGCCTTTCAGGGCTTCCTGGACGAGCGCCATTTCCAGTTCGCATTGCAGACCGACCTGCTCGGCCTCACCGAACCAGAGATCCGGGGTACGTTGTGGTTCGCCGGAGAATCGCGCCAGCGCTTCGTAGCCAACCACGTCGTTCTGCCTCACATCGACGATCGGCTGATACACGACGTTGTACGCCTGTTCACTCAGCACGCTGTTGATGCGCGCGAGCCGCTCCTCCTGTTCGCGCTGCTCCTTGGCCTGGGTCTCGAGCAACCGGCCGGCGAAATCGGCGAACAACCGCAGGGTATCCAGATCACGTTCGTTCAAGGTGCCGTCAGGCTTGGAACTGAAGCAGCAGAAGGTGCCGTACAAGCGACCATCGCTGAAACGGATCGGCACGCTGATATAGGCGCCGATCGACAATATCTCGGTGATGGGCAGCGCCACCGCTTCGGGCAGTTTGCTGGTGTCGGGGATCAGCTGCGGCAGCCGGCCGTCCACCACCCGCTGGCAGTAGCTGTCTGAAAGGGGATCGGAGCCGCCCACACATATCGGCGGCGGATCGCTACTGCCGCTTACATGGCGGAACACGCGAAAGCCCTGCACCATCTCGGCGACGAACGCGACATCCATACCCAGGTGCGAACGCACTGAGCGCAACGCTTCGCAGAGCATGTCACCTACCGTATGGCCCGCTGTTTCCAGGTCCCGCAGCATGGCCGCCGGGTCGCCGCCTCGCTCGAATGCCTCGGGTCCCAACCGAACGTTCTGCAGCATTCACACCTCCGGTGAAATAGCCGTTTCGTTTCGACGGCTCGGGTTGACGGTCCTTATCCAGCGGCGAGCACAACTGCGCCCAGCTGAATCGTTGGGACCTTTAGCCAGTGTTGTTCGTTTCTGGCGACTCGCCTGAGTTTTCCGGATGATCGGTCCCCCGCTGCGTGTCTTGAACGCCGATTAGCCTGGTGCTGAACGTCCTGAACCGGTCTGGGCTGCATCCTGGCGGCTCCATCGATTGGCTGAATAGCTGTCGATCACAAGCAGCCACGCCTGAGCAGCACGCAGCCGCCAAACTCGAAAAGCCCCACAAACATAGCCAAGTTGCCGTCACTGTTCGCTCATGTGGCGGCCCCACTGCACGGCCGTCGCCGAGAGCAGCGGCACCATGCTTTGCCAAGTGTGACCAATCATTTCACGCTAAAGATTGTCCCAAGGGAGTAGCCGCCGCCCCGATGCGGCGCTCCGATCAGTTGAAACCGCCCTTCGAGCCTTGCCTACGATGCCGCAATACCTCGCCCCCGTTCCTCGCTGGGACCCCGAAGAACGCCCCTCAATGCCGGGCTCGCCGGCGATCCTGCTGCATCCCATGCCGCTGCGCATCGCCTATGCCTGTGTTGCCGTACTGGTCGGCATCACCGGCGGGCTGGGCAACGCCCTGTTCATCGCCAACCTGCCGAGCATTCAGGGCGATCTGGGCCTGACGCCGTCGCAGGCGGCCTGGCTTCCGGCGGCCTATTTCATGGTCAGCGTGTCGGCCAACCTGCTGATGATCAAGTTTCGCCAGCAATACGGCCTGCGCCGCTTTGCCGAGATCGGCCTGACGCTCTACGCATTGCTGAGCATCGCGCATGTTTTCGTCGAAGGCTTTGAGATGGCCGTGTTCGTCCGCGCAGCCAGTGGTCTGGCCGCTGCGACCACCTCCTCCCTGGGCCTGTTCTACATGCTGCAGGCGTTTCGCAAGGTCGATCTACCCAAGGCGGTTATCCTCGGCTTCGGCATTTCCCAGCTGGGCACACCCCTGGCCTGGCTGATGTCCCCTGCGCTGCTGGTGATGGGCGAATGGCATCGCCTGTATGTGTTCGAAAGCGGCCTGGCGCTCTGCTCGCTGGCCGCCGTGGTGGTGCTCAAGCTACCGCTGGGCGAGCGCATCAAGGTGTTCGAACCGCTGGATTTCCTCACCTTCGCCCTGTTGGCTCCCGCGCTGGCGTTGATCGCGGCGGTGCTGGCCCAGGGTCGCATCCTCTGGTGGACGGAGGAGCCTTGGCTGGGCTACGCCCTGATTGCCGCGCTGCTGCTGTTCTGCGCTGCCTTCATGATCGAACATCACCGGCGCAACCCGTTGTTGCACACACGCTGGCTGGGCACTGCCGAAATGCTGCGCTTCGCCTTCGGCGCGCTGGCGTTGAGGCTGCTGCTATCCGAACAGACCTACGGCGCGGTGGGCCTGCTGCAGACCCTCGGCATGGGCACCGAACAGCTGCAGCCGCTGTACGCGGTGATCCTGCTGGGCCTGGTCATGGGCATTGCCGGCAGCGCAATGACCTTCAGCCCAACCCGGGCCTTTCCGCAGATCCTGTTGTCGATCGTGCTGATTGCCATCGCCAGCTTTCTCGACATCGATGCCACCAACCTGACCCGTCCCCATGACATGTTTCTCAGCCAGGGCCTGCTGGCCTTCGCCAGTGGCATGTTCCTCGGTCCGCTGCTGATCACCGGTATCGGCCGCGCGCTGCGCAACGGTCCGAACTATCTGGTGACGTTCATCGTCTTGTTCACCATGACCCAGAGCCTCGGCGGCCTGGCCGCACCAGCACTGTTCGGTACCTATCAGGTGATGCGCGAGAAGTACCATTCCAGCCACCTCACCGAACAGGTGGTGGCCGGCGACCCGCGGGTTGCCGGACGTTTGCAGGCCCAGAGCCAGGCGCTGATACCGCGCCAGAACGACCCGCGACTTCGCCAGGCACTGAGCGCAGCGCAGCTGAGTCAAGCGGCCACGCGAGAAGCCAACGTGCTGGCCTTCAATGATGTATTCCGGCTGATCGGCATGCTTTCCATCGGCGTGTTCGGCTGGACGCTCTATCGCACCCTGCGCATTGCGCAGCAGAACAGGAATTCCGCCTCTCCATGAGCGAACGCACCCAACCCGAGGAACAGCAAAGCCTGCAGCCGGCCCAACCCACGCAGCCCTCTGCGGCGGCCACCGACGCGGGACCGACCCCGGACGATCCGCCAAAAACCATCAAACCGAGCCGCCGTTCGGTGATCCTGATGGTGCTGGTAGCGCTCATCGGCGTCCTGGCGATCCTTTATGCCTGGCAGCTCTGGCCGTTCACCGGCCGCGTGGCGGTCACCGAGAACGCCTATGTGCGCGGACAGATCACCGTGCTGGCCCCGCAGGTCAGCGGCTATGTGACCGAGGTGCTGGTGCAGGACTTCGAAGAGGTCGAGCAAGGCCAGCCATTGGTGCGCATCGATGATCGTCAGTACCGCCAGCTGGTTGAACAGCGCAGGGCCGAGCTTGCAGCGCGCCGCTTCGAGCTCGAGAACCTGGCGCAGACCCTGGCCTCCAACCGGGCGACGCTGGCCGCCCGCCGCGCCGAACTGGCCGCTGCCGAAGCGGAGCTGAAACGGGGCCTGGCGGATGAGAAACGTGTCAACGAGCTGGCCGAACGGGGTTCGGTCTCGATCCGCGAGCGCGATCAGATCCGTGCAACCGCTCGCGCCGACTCGGCGCAGGTGCAACAGGCGCAGGCGGCCATAGACATCGCCGAACAAACGCTGAAGGCCAGCGAAGTCTCACGCGGCGGGTTGCAGGCACAGGTAGAAATCGCAGAATCGGCGCTCAAGCGCGCGCAGATCGATCTGGACAATACGGTAATCGACGCACCGCGCGACGGGCAGGTCAGCGAGGTCACGGTGCGCCAGGGCCAATACGTGACGGCCGGCTCGCAGCTGTTGTACCTGGTGCCGGAGCAGCTCTGGGTAATCGCCAACTACAAGGAGACCCAGACGTTCGCCATGCGTCCCGGACAGCCGGTCGAGATTGAAGTCGATGCCTTGGACGGCGCGCGGCTCCGCGGCCATGTACAGCGCCTGGCCCCTGCCACCGGTTCGGAATTCAGCGTGCTACGCCCGGACAACGCCACCGGCAACTTCACCAAAGTGGTTCAGCGCGTGCCGGTACGCATCTCCATCGCCCCGGATCAGCCGCTCGCCAAGCGGCTGCGCCCCGGTCTGTCGGTGGTGACTCATGTGGATACCGGCGCCACAGAGGCAGCGGAGCGATCCACCGCGGACAGTACGCAATGAGCGGCCTGGTCCGCGCCCTGCACCGGCTAATGCCAGGTCTGCTGCTGGTTACGCTAGCCGGCTGCATGCCGCCTCGGCAGCCGCTTCCGCCTGAAGCCGCGTTCACCCCACCGGCAGACTGGCGGGAACCGGGATCGAACATGGCCGGCGTCTCCGCGACCTGGTGGCAGGCGTTCGGTGATCCTCAGCTGACGGCGCTGGTCGAGGCGGCACTGGCGCACAACACCGAGGTGCTGAGCGCCGCCTCTCGCGTGGAACAGGCACGTGAACAGATCCAACTGTCGCGGGCCGCGCTGCTGCCATCGCTCGACGCGGCGCTGGGAGCGCAACGCACCCGCGAACTCAGCGTACTGGGCATGACCCATACCACGGCCGTGCAGCCGTCGTTGCAGGTG
Organism: Pseudomonas sp. NPDC047961; assembly: GCF_050272435.1. Taxonomy (NCBI): domain Bacteria; kingdom Pseudomonadati; phylum Pseudomonadota; class Gammaproteobacteria; order Pseudomonadales; family Pseudomonadaceae; genus Pseudomonas; species Pseudomonas sp. NPDC047961. The sequence continues at coordinate 696,361 of NZ_JBNNMD010000001.1, forward strand.
TCCTATGAGGTCGACCTTTGGGGACGGCTACGGCGCTTGAAGGAAGCGGCGCAACTTGAATATCGCGCGACCGAGGCCGAGCGCGACGCCGTCAGGTTGGCAGTGGCAAGCACCACCGCCCGAGCGTATGTGTCGCTGCTGTCATTGGACCGCCAGTTGTACGTCACGCGTGAAACCATCGATTCACGCCGAGAGGCGCTGCGCGTCGCCGAGGACCGCGCAGCCCTCGGCTACACCTCGCAGCTTGAGCTGACCCAGGCGCAATCGGAATACGAAGCCGCCGCCGAATTACTGCCGCAGCTGCAGCAGGCCATCCGGGAGCAGGAAAATGCCCTGCGCCTGCTCACCGGCCGCTTCCCAGGGGACGTGGAGCGCGGCGCCGGGCTGCTGGCCATCGAGCCGCCTCCGGTGCCGGGCGTGCTGGCTTCGGAGCTGCTGCGCCGCCGCCCGGACATCCAGCAGGCCGAGCTGCTGCTCGCGGCCAGCAGCCTGAATCTGCAGGCCCAGCGTGACCGATTCCTGCCGCAGGTACAGCTGTCTGCCAGTCTCGGTCGGCTATTCGTCAACTCACTCGACTACGACCCGGTGCGTGTCTGGGATCTCGGTGCCAGCGTGCTCGCCCCGATATTCGATGCTGGCCGCCTGGAGGCAGGCGTGAACATCGCGGTCGCCCAGCGCAACCAGGCGGCCTTCGCCTACCGCGCCGCGGCGCTGGACGCCTTCAGAGAAGTGGAAAACAGCCTTTCGGCGGTGAGTAATCTGCGCCAGCAGCTCGCGCGCGTCGCGGCTCGCCGCGCGGTACTCGAGCGTTCCCTGACCTACGCCGAGGACCGCTACCGCGCGGGCTATTCGTCGTACCTGGAGACCCTCGATGCCCAGCGCAACCTGTTCAATACCGAACTGGCGGCCGTACAGCTGCGCGAAAGCCGGCTCAATGCGCTGATCAGCCTTTACCAGGCATTGGGCGGTGGCTGGCAAGCCGAACCCTGATCAAAGCCCGTGGCCTGGCGGCTCAGCGGTTGAGGATCGACCGGTCAAATGCGTTGGAGACCGGCGCAGTGATTGGCGCCGGACGTCCAAGCAGATAGCCCTGCGCTTTGTTCACCTGGAGCTCGCGCAGCACAGCAAGCTCCGCTTCGGTTTCGATGCACTCGGCGACGACCTTGCTGCCCGTCTCTTCGGCGAAGCGGACCAGCGCAGCGGCGAGTGCACGACATTCGGTGCTGCAATCGATATTACGGATCAGGCTGCCATCAAGCTTGATCACGTCCGGCTTGAGCTTGAGGATATGCCGGAAGCTGGCGAACCCCGCACCGGCATCATCGACCGCCAGCCGCAAGCCCTGCTTGCGCAGAGGTTCGAGTGTTTCAGCGATGATCCCGTAGTCGTCAATGGATACATGCTCGGTTATCTCTAGGAGCAACCGATCAAGCGGCTGATGCGCGAGCGCCGCAGCGAGTTTGCCTGTGAGCACGGTCGAGGGTGAGATGTTCAGTGACATGTAGACCTGCTCGGGCAGATATACGAGCCCCCTGAGCGCCTCCTCAATCAACGCAATTTCCAACTCGGCTTGCAGGCCTACCGAATCAGCTTCAGCAAACCAGAGATCCGGACTTCGCGCTGGCGTTGCGCTGAACCGGGCCAGCGCTTCATACCCAACGATTCGGTTCTCCAGCAGGTGAACAATCGGTTGGTAAACAACAGCGTATGAGCGCTGTTCCAGTACCGACCGAATACGGCTGTGGCTCTCGGCATATAGCAACTCGCTGCGCGCATGACGCTCGAGCAGCCGCGCCGCGAATTCGGCAAACAGCTTCAATGTATTCAGGTCGCGCTCGTTGAGACTGCCGTCCGGCGTCGTACTGAAGCAACAGAAAGTCCCGTAGAGGCGACCATCGCTGAAACGCAACGGAACACTGAGGTGCGCACCGACCGGCAAGGCTTTGGTCACCGGCATGGCAAGCGCTTCAGGTAATAAAGCTGCGTCCTGAATCAACTCTGGTAATCGACCATCCAGAACGCGCTGGCAGTAGCTGTCCTCGAGAGGATCGCAGGCATCAATGGCGAGCTGTAGCGGTACGAAGTTGCCTTCGAGGTAACGGAACACCCTTGTTCCGCCGCGAAACTCGCTGATAAACGCCACATCCATGCCAAGGTGAGTCCGCACCGCATGAAGCGTTTCGACCAGCATCTCGCTCAGCGAGAGATTCGCTGCATCCAGGCGTAGCAGTATCGATACCGGATCATCGACCACTTCGAAGCGATCGCCGTGATTCGGCTGCACATCATCAGACATGGAATCCCTCCCTCACCACAGCGCCTGCAACCTTGCCGTGATGGACACAACTGACAGCGGGGCCTGGGTCCGCACCTTGCAGGCGCGGACCCTGAACAGTTGGCCGGATACTACTGATACAAATGGCCATGCTGTGATTTCGGCGACGGCCGGCTCTACACCGGGCCTGTTGCTCTATCGCTATGTTCAGGCATCCCGCCGGACCACACCGGGCCCTGTACGCTGGGCAACCACAGCCACCAGGTCGACCACTAGAAACAGCAGGAGACTGCCGCCCAGCACCGGCAGGCAGTAGCCGAACAGCAGCGCTACGGTGGCCGTGACCCAGCGAGCACGGGGCGACAGCTTATGCATCGCCTGGACTATCCCCTGCCCGCCGACTCGACGTGGCATACGACGTCGCCACCACATCAGATAACCGAAAGCCACCAGCACCGCCAAGCCGAGCGCGGTGGCGGCCAACAACAGCTGGTTGGCCAGACCGAATAGCGACCCCATATGCGCATCGATGCCCCAACGCGTCAGCTTGGCGGCGACAGGAAAGCTCGCGAAATCGGTGCGATCGGTGATCTGCAGCGTGCGCGGATCGATGGCCACGGCGTCGACCTGGGTGGGCCAGCTGCGGTCGATCTCGGTCACCGTCCAGGCACGATTCGGCCCGGCGGCCGGCATGATTTCGACCTTGCCAGCGTCTATGCCGCCCTCACGTGCAGCGCGCAGCACGCTATCGAACATCTGCGGTTCTGCGGTTTGCGCCACCGGCATGGCCATCCCGGTGTGGTGCGCGTGTTCACCCGCCGCTTTTACCGCTTCGCCATTCAGCGCCGTGGACACGCTCGGCGTCGACATGCCCAGCGCCGCGCGCGCGACGCCAATGTTGTCGCCCGCCCAGCGCGACCAGGTCAGGCCCGTGGCAGAGAAAAATAGCAGCCCGATCAGCAGGCACAGCCCCAGCGTGGCGTGCCAGTGCCTCAACCCTTTTGAGCGCGCCGCACCCGAGGCGCGCCGCCGCCTGATGATCCACAACACGAAACCGCCCACCGCTGCCACCCACAACCAGGACGCCGCCAGTTCGCTGTACAGCCTCCCCGGTTCGCCGAGCAGCAGACTTCGATGGAACTGGTCGAGCCAGGTACGCAGCGGCAAAACACCGCTAGTGCCATAGACCAGCAGATCACCGCGGACCTCGGCAGTGACCGGATCGATAAACACCGCCCGGCTCTCCGACTCGCCGAGCGTCGGTGCCTTGAACATCACACGGGTGGTGTGTCCGGCCCCTGGTGCCGGGCGCACCGCTGAAAGCGTCGCCGATTCACCGATATGGGCCTGGGCCACCTCGATCTGCCGAGCGAGGGACTGCGGCGTGCCGGTGCTATCGGCGAAAAGCTGCTCGGCATAAAGGCGGTCTTCCAGTTGCGGTGTCAGCGCATAAACCAGGCCGCTCAGCGCAGCAATGAAAATGAACGGGCCGACCAGTAGCCCGACGTAGAGATGTAAACGAACCAACAGGGCCAGCAGCGGTTGCTGCGTGCGGGAAACCATGGGTGGCGCTTGGGGGCGGGCGCCAGCGGTACTTGAAGTCATGACTACTTACTCGATCGAAATGGCTGCAGCTTCTCTATAGGAGCCAGCTTGCAGGCCTCAATGGCGCTGCAGTGGATCGGGATCGCGAGCAAGCTCGCTCCTACAAAGGCGGGACCGTATTTTTCGCGCTGCCGGCCGGGACGGAGGCCTGCAGCAAGGGCCAGCAATCAGCGGCGGTACGCATACGCGACCGCCGATGGCTACCGGTCAGATCAGGGGATATCGATCAGGCGAGCGGGGATGCGCGGGGATTCAGTGCAGGCCAACGGTAACGCGGCGACAGCTGCGGCGCAGTTGCTGTGCGCAGGCTGCCGACCCGTACCAGGTGAGGTTGATGGAGCGCCGGCGAGCCGGTCGTAATCGCAGCGAGAGATGCCGAACCCGCCGCACAGCAGCAGGGCATCCCTTGGTGATGACTGGGCTTGGGCGTGGATTCATCGACGTGGGCGTGCTGGACATGTCCGGCATGATGCTGGCTGGCCTCGGCCATTGGGCAATGCCCGCCCGTACCGTCCATGCCTTGCATATGCGCGGCCATCAGCGGCATCGCGAACAGATGCAGCAGAACGGCAAAGGCCGCTATCCAGATAGGCGCACGACTAGGGCGACGCATGACGGGCAAGCTCCAGCAGAAGCGGAAAGCGCCAGGCGCATTGTGCGCTGACGCAGTGAGTTTACTGGGTTGTCTTGGCTTTGCTGCGTTTGGCTGGCTTTTCCTTCACCGCCTTGCCGCTCGCCTCGCCTGTTAACGTGATCCAGGTCGGCGCGTGGTCGCTGGCATGCTCCTGATCACGCACCCAGCGATCGACCCCGGCATCGATAAGCCGTGGCGCCAGTTCGGCGCTGAGTAGCAGGTGATCGATGCGCAGGCCGGAGTTCTTCTGCCAATGCTGGCGAAAGTAGTCCCAGAACGTATAGATGCGCTCGTCCGGATACTTGGCACGCAGTGCGTCGGTCCAACCCTGCGCCAGCAGCCGTTCGAAGCATTCGCGGCTCTCGGGCTGCAGCAGCGCGTCCTTGGTCCAGGAGCGTGGATTGTAGATGTCTTCGTCAGTGGGAATAACGTTGTAGTCACCTGCCAGCACCACCGGATGACCGCTGGAGAACAAGCCTGCGGCGTGTTCGATGAAGCGCTCGAACCAGGCAAGCTTGTACTCGAACTTCGGCCCCGGCTGCGGGTTGCCGTTGGGCAGGTAAAGGCAGGCGACGATCACGCCATGGGCAGCAGCTTCCAGGTAGCGGCTGTGGGTGTCGTCCGGGTCGCCCGGCAGGCCGCGGCGGATTTCCAGTGGGTCGTCGCCCTTGGACAAAATCGCCACGCCGTTCCAGGACTTCTGCCCGTGCCAGATGGCGCCGTAGCCGGCCGCGCGGATGTCATCGATGGGGAAATCGGCGTCCTGCGCCTTCAGCTCCTGCAGGCAGACCACGTCCGGCTGCTCGCGCTCCAGCCATTCGAGCAAGTTGGTCCGACGGGCACGGATGCCGTTGATGTTGAAGGTGGCGATTTTCAGGGAGTCCACGGGTAGCCTCACACCGATTCATGACCCTTGTTGTGACTCACCCCGGCGCGGCGTGGTTCGACGTGTTTGTCACGCGGTGGGCTGAAGCCCACCCTACAGACCAGAGCAACGCAAAACCCCGCGCCAACCACAACACTTACACACTCGTAGGGTGGGCTTTAGCCCACCACAAGGTGCGTGGAGGTTTGACTCAACGCACCTCCCAGTAGCCAGGCGCGTTGTAGACCTGTTTCAAGTAGTCGATGAAAAAGCGCACCTTGGCCGGCAGGTAACGCTGCTGCGGGTACACCGCCTGGATGTCATAAGCCGACAACGCAAACTCGTCGAGCACCGTCACCAGCTCGCCGCGCTTGAGCTCAGCCTGAATTTCCCAGGTCGAGCGCCAACCGATACCCAACCCCTGCTTGACCCAGTCGAACAAGAGCTCACCGTCGTTGCAGTCGAGATTCCCCGACACCCGCACCGCCACCTGTTTGCCATCCCGCAAAAAAGTCCAGCCACGCTGTTGCCCGCCCTGCAGGTTGAATGCCAGGCAGTTGTGTCGCGCCAGGTCTTCCAGGGTGCGCGGTACGCCCTGTCGCTCGAAGTAGTCCGGCGCGCCACAGACCACACGGCGATTGGGAAACAGCTTGATGGCGACATAATTGGGATCGGTCACCTCGCCGATGCGGATGCCCATGTCGTAACCGTGGCGCACCAGATCGACCACGCTGTCGGTGAAGTTGAACGACAGCTGCAGGTCCGGGTAGCGAGCCTGAAAGGCCGGCGCGTGCGGGCCGATATGCCGACGGCCGAATGCAGCGGGCGCCGAAATCACCAGGTGCCCGCGCACCGAGGTGCGGTCGTGGCTGATGCTGGCGTCCGCTTCATCGAAGTCCTTGAGCAAGCCGCGCGCGCGCTCCAGATACTGCTCGCCCAGATCGGTCAGCGCCAGCCCGCGCGTGGAGCGGTGCATCAGCTTGACGCCCAGGTGTCGCTCCAGCGCATCGAGTCGGCGGCCCATCACCACTGGCGTCACGCCTTCCTTCAGCGCAGCGGCGGCAAAGCTGCCGTTTTCAGCGACCAGCACGAAGCTGTGCAGGGTTGTATAGCGATCCATTCGATACTCCTGATATCGACAGAACTGAAGTTTCGGCCAATTCCCTCGTTCCGGCCAGCCCTTCATGCTTGGGCCACGTATAAAAACTATCGAGTTATCGAAGAGGAAACGACCCATGGCCCGAATGAGAGCAATCGATGCTGCGGTTGCGGTATTGCGCAAGGAAGGCATCGATACCGCCTTCGGCATCCCCGGTGCCGCGATCAATCCGCTGTATTCCGCCCTGCGCGCCGACGGCAGCATCCGTCACATTCTTGCTCGCCACGTCGAAGGCGCCTCGCACATGGCCGAGGGCTACACCCGCACCAAGGCCGGCAACATCGGCGTGTGCATCGGCACCTCGGGCCCGGCCGGTACCGACATGATTACCGGCCTCTACTCCGCCTCGGCCGACTCGATCCCGATCCTCTGCATCACCGGCCAGGCGCCACGTGCGCGGTTGTACAAGGAAGACTTCCAGGCCGTGGATATCGAATCCATCGCCAAGCCGGTCACCAAGTGGGCAGTGACCGTTCGTGAGCCGGCATTGGTGCCGCGCGTGTTCCAGCAGGCCTTCCACGTGATGCGCTCCGGTCGCCCCGGCCCGGTGCTGATCGACCTGCCCTTCGACGTGCAGATGGCCGAGATCGAATTCGACGTCGAGACCTACGAGCCGCTTTCGGTCTACAAGCCGGCCGCCACTCGCAAGCAGATCGAGAAAGCCATCGACATGCTCTGTGCCGCCGAGCGTCCGTTGATCGTCGCGGGCGGCGGTATCTACAACGCCGGCGCCGAAGCCCTGCTGGTGGAGTTCGCCGAGACCGTTGGCGTGCCGGTGATCCCGACGCTGATGGGCTGGGGTTCGATCCCGGACGACCATCCACTGATGGCCGGCATGTGCGGGCTGCAGACCAGCCACCGTTACGGCAACGCCAATATGCTGGCCTCGGACTTCGTGCTTGGCATAGGCAACCGCTGGGCCAACCGCCATACCGGCACGGTCGAGGTCTACACCAAGGACCGCACCTTCGTGCACGTAGATATCGAACCCACCCAGATCGGGCGGGTGTTTTCACCGGACTTCGGCATTACTTCTGACGCGGGCGCTGCACTGAAGCTGTTCGTCGAAATCGCCAAGGAACGCAAGGCCGCAGGCAAGCTGCCGGATCGCACGCCCTGGGCTGCCGACTGCATGGAGCGCAAGCGGACGATGCTGCGCAAGACGCACTTCGACAGCGTGCCAATGAAGCCGCAGCGCGTGTACCAGTGCATGAACAATGCCTTCGGCCGTGATGCCTGCTACGTCAGCACCATTGGCCTGTCGCAGATCGCCGCCGCGCAATTCCTGCACGTCTACAAGCCGCGCCATTGGATCAACTGTGGCCAGGCCGGCCCGCTCGGCTGGACGATTCCGGCAGCGCTGGGTGTGGTCGCAGCGGACCCGACCCGCAAGGTGGTGGCGCTCTCGGGCGACTACGACTTCCAGTTCATGATCGAGGAGTTGGCCGTGGGCGCGCAGTTCAAGCTGCCGTACATCCACATCCTGGTGAACAACGCCTACCTCGGATTGATCCGCCAGGCGCAACGCGGTTTCGAGATGGACTACTGCGTGCAGCTGGGCTTCGAGAACATCAATGCCGACCACAGCGGTATGGAAGGCTACGGCGTGGACCACGTCGCGGTGGTCGAGGGGCTGGGCTGCAAAGCGATCCGCGTGTTCAAGCAAGAAGACCTGCGCCCGGCCATCGACCAGGCCCAGGCCTGGATGGCCGAGCACCAGGTGCCGGTGGTGATCGAGGTGATCCTCGAGCGGGTGACCAATATCGCCATGGGCACCGAGATCGATGCGATCAACGAATTCGAGCCGCTGGCCGAGGGCCGAGAAGACGCACCGACTGCGGTCGCGTTGCTGGATTGATGGAAGACGCACCGCCCGTAGTGGCCAGCTTGCTGGCGATCCCGAGCGCCATTGCCTGCTGATCGCCAGCAAGCTGGCTCCTACGAGAAGCGCGACACAAGGGCTCCATCACGAAGACCCGTAGGGTGGATATCGCGAAGCATATCCACCGCATGCAGCACCGAGGGTGGTCATCGCGCCACCGCAACGCGACACATAGATGTCCCTACAGACAGAAGGAAGACGATATGCCCCGCTTTGCCGCCAACCTGTCCATGCTGTTTACCGAGATGGACTTCCTCGACCGCTTCGCCGCCGCTGCCGAAGCCGGCTTCAGCGGTGTCGAGTACCTCTTTCCCTACGACTACCCGGCCGAAGAAATCAAGGCACGCCTGGACGCCCACAACCTGACCCAGGTGCTGTTCAACCTGCCGGCCGGCGACTGGGCCAATGGTGATCGCGGTGTCGCCTGCGATCCCGAGCGGGTCGAGGAATTCCGCGCCGGCGTGGACAAGGCCATCGCTTACGCCAAGGTATTGGGCAATACCCAGATCAACTGCCTGGCCGGTATCGCACCCAAGGGCGCCGACCTCGGCAAGCTGGAGATGACCTTTATCGAGAACCTGCGCTACGCGGCGAAGAAGCTCGAAGCAGAAGGCATCCGCCTGATCATGGAGATGATCAATACCCGCGACATCCCGCGGTTCTTCCTCAACAACACCTCGCAGGCGTTGGAGATCCGCGACAAGGTCGGCAGCACCAACCTGTTCCTGCAGTACGACATCTACCACATGCAGATCATGGAAGGAGACCTGGCGCGGACCATCGAGAACAACCTGGCAGTGATCAACCACGTGCAGTTGGCGGACAACCCTGGCCGCAACGAGCCAGGCACCGGCGAGATCAACTACCGCTTCCTGTTCGAGCATCTGGACCGCATCGGTTACCAGGGCTGGGTCGGTTGCGAGTACAAGCCCGCCACGACCACTGTGGCCGGCCTCGGCTGGATGAAGAGCCACAACGCGATCTAATAAATAGCCGAAAAACGTAAGCGAGGCAGGCAAGACGAGGCGAAGGAGACCGAAGAAGCGGACCGGGCTCGCGTGCGACTTTAGTTTTCTAAATGAGCATTCTGACCGGGCTGGCGACCCAGGCCGAGTTCAACGAAGTATTGCCAATGCAGGTAGTTTTTTCAGCAACTAGAACGAATTTGAGGAGAATTATCATGGCTAAGATTGGATTTATCGGCACCGGCATCATGGGCCTGCCCATGGCTCAGAACCTGCAGAAAGCGGGCCACAGCCTTTTCATCTCGACTCACCACGATGCGGCGCCAGCAGCTCTGCTCGAAGCGGGCGCCGTTGCCTTGGCCAACCCGAAGGAAGTGGCCCAGGAAGCCGAGTTCATCATCGTCATGGTGCCGGACACCCCGCATGTCGAAGACGTGCTGTTCCGCGAGAACGGCATCGCCGAGGGCGTCGGCCCGAACAAGCTGGTGATCGACATGAGCTCGATCTCCCCCAGCGCCACCAAGGCGTTCGCCGAGAAAATCAACGCCACCGGCGCCCAGTACCTCGACGCGCCAGTATCGGGCGGTGAAGTCGGCGCCAAGGCCGCGACCCTGTCGATCATGGTCGGCGGCAGTGAAGAGAGTTTTGCCCGTGCTCTGCCGCTGTTCCAGGCGATGGGCAAGAACATCACCCTGGTCGGTGGCAACGGCGACGGCCAGACCGCCAAGGTGGCCAACCAGATCATCGTCGCGCTGAACATTCAGGCAGTGGGCGAAGCCCTGCTGTTCGCCGCGAAGAACGGCGCCGACCCGGCCCGTGTCCGCGAAGCGCTCATGGGCGGTTTTGCTGGCTCGAAGATCCTGGAAGTACACGGCGAGCGGATGATCAAGGGCACCTTTGATCCGGGCTTCCGCATCAGCCTGCACCAGAAGGACCTCAACCTGGCATTGGCCGGAGCCCGAGAGCTGGGCCTGAACCTGCCCAACACCGCCAACGCCCAGCAGGTGTTCAGCACCTGCGCGGCCATCGGCGGCAGCGGCTGGGACCATTCGGCGCTGATCAAGGGGCTGGAGCACATGGCCAACTTCTCGATCCGCAAGGACTAAACAGAAACCTCAGCCTTCGAGCGCGCTGCGTCGAGCCTAGCGCCCCACCTTCAGGGACAGACAGACCAGGTGGTGGGAACCGCAACGCTTGGCGCAGCGATGCTCAAAGGATCGGATTGGAGTTGCACGGGGTCGGAATCACAGCGTCCCCCACAACCTCAGCCCTGCGCATCTGCGATCCGATCGCTGCCCTCGGGCGGCACCCCTTTCGACCTGCTCGGCACGAGGAGTCACGGCCTGACTGACGGGTGGGTCGATTCCAATTTCATACCTTAGCGCTTGCAATGCCGAGCCCTAAGGTCTGGAATCGGGCACCTGACCTACTAGATGGAGTTGTACATGAACCTCGACCCGCAAGCCTTTCTGCGCGACCTGTTCACCGCTGCCATCGATGCCGCCCATCCACGCCAGGTGCTGGCCGACCATTTGCCGGCCGACCGCAGCGGCCGCGCCATCGTCATCGGAGCAGGCAAAGCGGCAGCCGCCATGGCCGAAGCCATCGAAGCGGTATGGGAAGGCGAGCTCTCCGGCCTGGTGGTGACGCGTTATGGTCATGGCGCCGATTGCCGCAAGATCGAGGTGGTCGAGGCCGCGCATCCGGTGCCGGATGATGCTGGCGAGCGCGTTGCCCGGCGCGTGTTGGAGATGGTCAGCAACCTCAAGGAAAGCGACCGCGTGATCTTTCTGCTTTCCGGCGGCGGATCCTCACTCCTGGCACTGCCAGCCGAAGGCATCAGCCTTGCCGACAAGCAGGCGATCAACAAGGCACTGCTGCGCTCCGGCGCGCACATTGGCGAGATGAACTGCGTACGCAAGCACCTCTCGGCGATCAAGGGTGGTCGCCTGGCTAAAGCCTGCTGGCCCGCCAGCGTCTACACCTATGCCATTTCCGACGTGCCGGGCGACGAAGCGACGGTGATTGCGTCCGGCCCGACCGTAGCGGACCCAACCACCTCGGCCCAGGCGCTGGCGATTCTGGCACGCTACAACATCGAGATCCCTGGGAACGTCCGTGCCTGGCTGGAAGATCCTCGTTCGGAAACCGTCAAAGCAGATGACCCGTGCCTGTCGCGTAGCCATTTCCAGCTGATCGCCAAGCCGCAGCAATCCCTTGAGGCGGCGGCCAAAAAAGCCCGCGCAGCCGGCATCACGCCGCTGATCCTGGGTGATTTGGAAGGCGAAGCGCGCGAGGTGGCCAAGGTCCACGGCGGCATTGCCCGTCAGGTGGTGCTGCACGGCCAGCCGATCACCCCGCCCTGTGTGATCCTCTCCGGCGGCGAGACCACCGTGACGGTGCGGGGTAACGGCCGCGGCGGCCGCAACGCCGAGTTCCTCCTCGGTCTGACGGAAAACCTCCAGGGGTTGCCCAACGTCTACGCACTGGCAGGCGACACCGATGGCATCGACGGTTCGGAAGACAACGCCGGCGCCCTGATGACCCCGGAGAGCTATAGCCGCGCCGAAACCCTTGGCCTGAAAGCCGCCGACGAACTGGCCAACAACAACGGCTATGGTTACTTCCAGGCGCTCGATGCGCTGCTGATGACCGGGCCGACACGGACCAACGTCAACGATTTCCGCGCCATCCTGATCCTGCCGTCGTCCCGCTAGCGGGGCACCGGCATGCACGGTCCATAACCACAACTGCCGATAGAGCCTGCCATGACACCCGACAAGAAGGTCAAGATTCTCGCCACCCTGGGCCCTGCCACGCGCAGCATCGATGATGTGCGCGAACTGGTGGAAAACGGGGTCAATCTGTTCCGCCTCAACTTCAGCCATGGCGAGCACGCCGACCATGCCGAGCGCTTCGGCTGGATTCGCGAAGTGGAACGTCAGATGAATCAGCCGATCGCCATTCTCATGGACCTGCAGGGGCCCAAGCTGCGCGTCGGTCGTTTTGCTGAGGGCAAGGTGCAGCTCAAGCGCGGTCAGGCGCTGCGCCTCGACCTCGACCCGACGCCGGGCGACAGCAGTCGGGTCAACTTGCCGCATCCTGAGATCATCGATGCGTTGCAGCCCGGCATGAGCCTGCTGGTGGACGACGGTCGGCTGCGCCTGACGGTAACCGCCAAGCACGCCGACGCGATCGACACGCGCGTGGTGGCCGGTGGTGAACTGTCCGATCGCAAGGGTGTAAACGTGCCCGAAGCGGTGCTGGAATTGAGTCCCTTGACCGAGAAGGATCGTCGCGACCTGACGTTTGGTCTGGAGCTGGGCGTCGACTGGGTGGCGTTGTCCTTCGTCCAGCGCCCGCAGGACATTCACGAAGCCCGCGAGCTGATCGGCGACCGTGCCTTCCTCATGGCCAAGATCGAGAAGCCTTCAGCGGTGCAGCACCTGCGAGAGATCGCGCGGCTCTGCGACGCGATCATGGTGGCGCGTGGCGACCTGGGCGTCGAAGTGCCGGCCGAAAATGTACCGCGTATCCAGCGCAACATCGTCCGCACCTGCCGCCAGCTGGGCCGACCGGTGGTGGTGGCGACGCAGATGCTCGAATCGATGCGTTTCTCACCGGCGCCGACTCGGGCCGAGGTCACCGACGTGGCCAATGCCGTGGCTGAAGGCGCCGACGCGGTGATGCTCTCGGCGGAAACCGCCTCCGGCGAGTACCCGCTGGAAGCGGTGAGCATGATGAGCAAGATCATCCGCCAGGTGGAAAGCGGCCCGGATTACCAGGCTCAGCTGGACGTCAATCGGCCAAGTGCCGAGGCCACCCTGCCCGATGCGATCAGCTGCGCCATTCGGCGCATCAGCGGCATCCTGCCGGTTGCGGTGCTGGTCAATTACACCGAATCAGGCCGCTCCAGCTTGCGCGCTTCGCGGGAGCGACCCGCCACGCCAATCCTCAGCCTGACACCAAATCTGACGACCGCACGCAAGCTGACCGTGGCCTGGGGCGTTTATTCGGTGATCGATGCGCGCATGTACGACATGGAGCAGGTCTGCCTCAACGCGCTCGAACTGGCGCGTGCTCAGGGCATGGCGGGCACCGGCGATACCGTCGTGATCACTGCGGGCGTGCCGCTCGGCCAATCTGGCACGACCAACTCGCTGCGCATAGAAACGCTCAACTAACCCGTCCAGCGAAACTTGCGCCGGTGGAGTCACACGCCATCGGCGCAGGCCTGCGCGCCCTTCCGACGTGCCCATGCGCCTTCATCTCACTTATCTGATCCGCTCGACACTCAACGGCATCAGCCAGGTCTTTTTGCAGCGCCATCTGGGCTGCGGCCTGCTGATCCTGGTTGCGATCGGCCTGCATGATCACGCGCTGCTGGCCGGCGCCCTGCTCGGGCTACTCAGCGGCACCTGCATGGCATGGCGGCTCGGTTATCCGCGTGACGATATCGAAAGCGGCATGTACGGCTACAACGCGGCGCTGCTGGGGCTGTTGATCACCCTGATGCTTGGTCTTGTGCCGCTGGCCTGTCTGCTGGTGATCCTGTCTGGCGCTCTGTCGACTCCCGTGCAGCACCACCTGCTCAGACGTATGCGCGAGCGGCGTAGCCTGCCGGGCTTCACCCTGTCCTTCGTACTGTTGGGTTGGTTGGCGATGGGAGTCTGTGGTGTTCTGGATGGCGTTGTTGAGGCGCGCGTACCCGAACATCAACTGGATGGGTGGGGTGCGCTCGGCGGAATAGTGAAAGGGCTGGGTCAGGTGCTGTTTCTCGCAGATCCGCTTGCGGGACTGTGCTTGTTTGCGGCGTTGCTGCTAGCTGATCGACGCGCTGCAGCGTGGGCGCTATGCGGCTCGGCGGTTGGCATTTACGTAGCGTTGCTGGCCGGCGCCTCCGAGCCAACGGCCCTGGCCGGGCTGGCTGGCTATAACCCGGCGCTGGCAGCCTTGGCGTTGAGCCAGGTCCACCGCTCGGCACTGGTGCCAGCGCTGGGCATCGGCTTGGCGATCATCTTCCGGCTGTTGTTCGATCAGCTCGGCCTGCCGCCGCTGACCATGCCCTTCATCCTCGCCTGCTGGGCGGTCGCGCTGGGCAGACGCCAGCATCGGCGCCGACGCGAGTTGCAGCCGAGCTGAGCCTTAACCCTTGGTAGCCCGAGGGTCCTGGTCCCGCGGGTAGGTCCGTTCCTCTTCGATTTTGCCTTCGAGGGTGTGGATCTTTACCGAGGCGGTGCGCAACTTCATGTAGTCGCGGGTCTCGTTGATGATGTCTTCCTTGGTCGCCGCTTCGATCAGCGCGCGCTTGTCGCCCTCCTCGCGCAATACCCAGCGATCGTCATCGTGCGTGATGTGGTAGTTCTCCATGTTGCCCTCCGTCATTCATCGATAGTCGAAGTTATAGAACGCTGCGGTTGCTGACCGTTCGATCGGTCGCTGTTGGCACCCGAATACTGGGTTCAATCTACCCCGCCGGGTTCAATAAACCCAGATAGCCGGGGTCATAACAACCTTCACCGCTCTAGGGTCCTTGATTCCGGTCAATTTCAGCCTGGAACGATTATTGAAACAGCATGGATACCTGTCCCGGTTGCGTGGTCACCACGCCGCCTTATGAGAGACAGCCTTATCGATGACTGGAGCCTTCCATGCTTTGCGCCGAACACCGTGCCCTTATCACCGCCACCGTCCCGTTGCTGGAAAGCGGCGGCGAAGCCCTCACCGATCATTTCTACAAACTGATGCTGGCCGAATACCCAGAGGTCCGCCCGCTGTTTAACCAGGCGCATCAGGCCAGTGGTGACCAACCGCGTGCGCTGGCTAATGGTGTGCTGATGTACGCCAAACACATCGACCGCCTCGATCAGCTCGGCGGCCTCGTCTCGCAGGTGGTCAACAAGCACGTCGCCTTGCAGGTGCTGCCAGAGCACTACCCCATCGTCGGTTCGTGCCTGCTGCGAGCAATTCGCGAGGTACTTGGCGCTGATGTCGCCACGGACCCGGTCATCGAGGCCTGGGGTGCCGCCTACGAGCAGCTCGCCGATATTCTCATCGGGACTGAAGAGGCGCTCTACAACGCGATAGCCGAGGCGCCTGGTGGCTGGCGTGGAGCGCGGCGCTTCCGGGTCGCACGCAAGGTAACCGAGAGCAGCGAAATCACCTCTTTCTATCTGGAGCCGGAAGACGGCGGTCCGGTGGTTGAGCACAAACCAGGGCAATACATCGGCCTGCGTCTGCTAATCGATGGGCAGGAGATCCGCCGCAACTATTCGCTATCGGCCGCGAGCAACGGCCGGGACTACCGGATCAGCGTCAAACGCGAACCCGGCGGGGTGGCTTCCACCGCTCTGCACAGGATGCAGCCTGGCGAGACGCTGGAGCTGTTCGCGCCCGCTGGAGACTTCACCTTGCAACCCGGTGACAAGCCGCTGGTGCTGATCAGCGGCGGCGTTGGTATCACCCCGACGCTGGCGATGCTCGAAGCCGCGATAGGCACCCGCAGGCCGATTCACTTCATCCACTGCGCCCGCAACGCTGAAGCGCATGCCTTCCGCGAAACCATCGACCAGCTCGCCGAGCAGCACGGTCAGCTCAAGCGCTTCTACTGCTATGACGAACATAGCGGCGAGGAACAGCAACCAGACGCCATCGGCCTGCTGACCGAAGCACGACTGGACGCCTGGTTGCCAGCCGAGCGCGACCTGGACGCGTACTTCCTCGGGCCAAAACCCTTCATGGCAGCGGTGCGTCGGCAACTGCACGCACTCGGGGTGCCGGCTCAGCAGGCGCGGCATGAGTTCTTCGGACCGGCAAGCGCACTGGAGTAAACCCGGACGGGCCAGTCCAAGGGCTGGTCCACTCCCATCACCGACACGAGGAGTTTCCCATGTTTATGCAACCACTCGACTCGCACCGTCTGCTGGCTGTCGCCAACTTGTCGATGGCACTGGGGGTGCTGCTGCTTCTGTTGGGCATCGCCGGCGCTTATATGTTTGATGACCACCTGCTGCTCGGTGCGGTGGTGGCCAGCCATGCCTTGGTGATTCTAGGCCCGACCGCGCTGAAGATCGGTTACGTGATGCGTCTGCTGGCACAACGCCAACTTGCATTGGTAGCTTAGCCTGACGCATGGGGCATCGAAATTGCTGCATGTTAAATAACGTCATTGCCCTTTACCGCTTCGTTGTAGTTGCACTTAGCCATGAACCGTCATGGGACAACCACTCGTCCGCAGTTCTTTAAAAAACGGAAACTACTGGCCTGCTCCTCCGCTCTGAAATATTGAAGGCTGATGAAGTTGTTCAGTCCCGCAGAAAGTCTTGTCCATTGAGGAGAGTAAGACATGGCAAACAAAAATCCTGGCAACTTTGCAAATGACCGCGAAAAAGCGTCTGAAGCAGGCAAGAAGGGCGGCCATAACAGCGGTGGCAACTTCGCCAATGATCGTGAAAAGGCGTCCGAAGCCGGTCGCAAAGGCGGACAGAATAGCCACGGCGGTGGTCGCAACAGTAATAGCTGATGCTATAGGTACCAAAGGGCAAAGGTTAAACCTTTGCCCTTTTTTGTTGCGCACTAATTTTGTATTCGCAACTAGCAAAAATTGGAATGGTGCTTTTTTTCACGACAATAAACCGACACCAAAACTTAGCCATTTGCTTGAATCTTCAATTAGCTTCAACAAATAAAAAACCATCAACCGAGGAACTAGCGATATGAACACTTCTAATCATGGCGCCTCATCTACCAACCCCGGCGATGAAGCAGCGCCAGGGACACCGGGCACCGGTGAAAATATCTGCCCTGTATGCAACGGCAGCGGCCGTACCGATGCAGGAGAATGTAAAAATTGCGGCGGCACCGGTAAGGTGATCGAAGGCATCGGCGGAGCCTGATCCCGCCTCCGCAACCAGGAAACAGCCCATGCGTGTCAGCGCCTTCTCCGAACGAATCATCCAGAGTCTGCTGGACACCGACTATTACAAGCTGACCATGATGCAGGCGGTGCTGCACCACTACCCAAACGCCGAAGTGGAGTGGGCTTTTCGCAGTCGATCCGAAGAAGACCTGACACCTTATCTGGGCGCCATCCGGGAACAGCTGGAAGCATTGGCGGAGCTGCGATTCGAACCGCAAGAACTGGCGTTCATTGAACGCATTCCCTACATGCAGCCGGATTTCATCCGGTTCCTCGGGCTGTTCCGCTTTGACCCCCGCTACGTGCGGGTGGAGCTTGAAGACGGCGAGTTGGTGGTCTACCTGCGCGGCCCCTGGCTGCATGTGATCCTCTTCGAGGTGCCGCTGCTGGCCATCATCAGCGAGGTGCGCAACCGTGCCCGCTATCCGCAGGTGACGCTGGAGCAGGCCACCGACCGTCTGGAAGAGAAGCTGCAGTGGCTGCGCGACGAAGCCACGCCCGCAGAGCTGGCCGGTTTCAAACTGGCCGACTTCGGCACGCGCCGCCGCTTCTCGTTCGGCGTTCAGGCTGCGGTGGTCAAACGGTTGAGCGAGGCGTTTCCCGGACACTTCGTCGGTACCAGCAACGTGCATCTGGCGCGCACACTGAATCTCAAACCGATGGGCACCATGGCACATGAGTGGATCATGGCCCACCAGCAACTCGGCCCCCGGCTGATCGATAGCCAGAGCGCGGCATTGGACTGCTGGGCACGTGAGTATCGCGGTGCGCTGGGCATCGCCATTACCGACTGCATCACCATGGACGCCTTCACGGCGGACTTCGATCTGTATCTGGCGAAGCTGTTCGACGGTCTGCGCCATGACTCGGGCGATCCGGTCGAGTGGGCGGAAAAAGCCATCGCCCACTACCGACAGCTGGGAATCGATCCGATGACGCGGCAATTGGTGTTTTCCGACGGACTGGATTTCCCCAAGGCGCTTAATATCTATCGCGCCCTGGTCGGGCGCAGTAACACCAGTTATGGCATCGGCACTCAGCTGACCTGTGACATACCCGGAGTCGAACCGACCAACATGGTGATCAAGATGACCAGCTGCAACGGTCAACCAGTCGCCAAGATCTCAGATTCACCGGGCAAGACCATGTGCCGGGACGAAGCCTTCGTCAGCTACCTCAAGCATGTGTTTGGGGTGAGTCGCTGACCCGCTCAAGCGGCTGATAGAGGCTCTTCGGATGGCTCGCCTGGCGTTTCGAAACATACGCGGTTGCGCCCGGACATTTTAGCCAGGTACATCCGCCTGTCTGCCACGTCCAGCAATTCTTCCGCGCTTTCGGCGAAGTCAACGCAACGCTCAGCCAAGCCAATACTGGCAGTGACGGGGCTGCCGTCAGGACGTGCGCCAAGGCCGTCCTTGACCATGCGAGCGAGCGCCAAGCGCGCCTGTTCGCGGTCGGTGTCAGGCATGATCACGACGAACTCCTCGCCCCCCCAGCGCAGCAAGCTGTCGGTGCTGCGCAAGCTGGCCAGCATCTGCTGGGTACATTCGCGCAGCACCTGGTCGCCGGCGTCATGGCCGAAGCTGTCGTTGATCCGCTTGAAGTGATCGAGATCGATGAAGGCAACGGCAAGGCCGGTGTCGTGACGTCGTGCGGTGTCCCATTGCAGTTTCAGAATTTCCTGCCCGCTGCCCCGGGAAAAGACGCCGGTGAGCGGGTCTCGAATGGCCTGGCGCACCAGCGCGATCATGAAGGCCAGCTGGCTGAGACTCGCCAGTGACGTAACCCCGGCGATCAGTATCAGCAACCAGAATCCGCCCGCGTAGGAAGGCCAGTTGAGCGTCGTCCACGACAGATAGCCCGCCAGTGCGTGCGCCAGAAGCAGGACGGACGCCATGACAAGGTTCTCTAACAAGGTCAGCGGGAATATGGCCAGTCCGGCCATCAGCACGAAGGGCAGGAACGCATACCCTGTGGCTACCACTGCCGAGACCTGGGTGAGCTGATAACCCCCCAGCAACGTATGCGAAGCGATATAAAACACCGTGGGAATGGCGAACAGCAGCGCAACTGCCCGATACGCATCAAACAGATTACCGCTGGGCCGATAGAACAGCAGCAGACAGGCAAAGGCGGCGCAGGCGAGCAGTCGCAGGGTTGCCAGTCCGAGCCAAAGTGGATAGGTGAAAACCATCAGATCGATGATCCCCCACACCGGCGTCAGCACCGCGAAAAGAAACGCGAACAGCCTGACCCGGTTGACGATCAGGGTCGCGCGTCGCTGGCTCATCAGCATGGAATGGCGGTGTGGAATGACCAGCTTCATGAACTCAGTGGACCTGAGCTCACTGGGCAACAGTGTAGCCAGGCGGTTCAACAGCAGATCGATCAAGGACGGCATTTTTTATAATCACCCGACTGGAGCATTGGAGCGGCCGTCCACGTCCTCGTGCCAGCCGCGCCGAATAGTAGCACTTAGCCATATCACCGCCGCGTCATCAGCTAACCACGCCGGACCTACTCAACCCCGACGGGTTGTTCCAACAAAGAAAGCAGCGCAGCAGAAACCCCACGTTTCCTGCGGTTTAGCATGCTTTCCAGTTAGCGGCGGGTAAGCGCGCTTCCACAGCGTCGTCGGAAAAAAATTTGTAACAAAACAAGTTACGAAGCATCTACGTTGCGCCACTGCGCCGCTCAGGCTACAAAACGCGCCCAAGACAAAGGCTAATGAGCACCGCGCGATTAGAGGAGCAGCGGAAGAGATAGCGGGGTCAGCGCGGAGATCAACAGCCCCACATTGCATGGCGGCCAGACCCGCTCACCTGAGTGCCGAACATCGGCTGACAAGGGGGCCGGCCTCAGCGGTCAAGCCGAGTACAGCTTTCAGGGCAACAACAGCCGCAGTTGGTTTATCCCTAGCGCTGGACCTGTAAACCGCTACTCCTCGTTTGGCTGACTCGCCAGGCCGCTGCGCATATACGCAGCGGCTTTGTTCTTAAACGGCAACTAGCGCTGGTCAATCTGCTGCTGCAAGTTGGCGATCTGTCCCTGCAACGTGTTGATGCTGCGGGTCATCTGGGCCCGGAATGCGTCGAACTCGGACGTCACTACGCCCGGCGTAGCCGCAGGTCGGTTATCCACTTCGCTGCGCAAGATAAGTACATCCTGCTCCAAGCGACTGATCGCCTGACTGGCGTCGCCCCGCTGTTTCAACGCTGCGATGTCCTTACCCAGTCCGTCGATTCGAGCAGACATGTTGCCCAGCTCGTCCACCGTGCCCTTTAGCCCCGACATCGATGAGGTCAGCGCCGTCTGTTCACCGGCGACCTTTTTCACGGACTCGGCAAGCGCGGCCGTAGCAGACTGATGGCCACGTACGTCAGTAGCGATTCGCTCGATCTGGCTGCCCTGCTCGTCCAGGCGCTTGTCCTGATTGCCCTGTTTACCGGTCAGGCTTTGCTGCTGGGTGGTGATGGCGCGCTGTTGTTCGGCCAGGTCCAATGCCTGCTTTTCCAGCTGCTTGATGCGCAGTTTAAGCGCCTCGCCTTCGGTGGTAACGCTGGATTCCGTTGCCACGATCTTGCCGGAAATATCCTGCAGCCGACCGCTCGCGTCTTCGCTGATGCGCGCAAAACTCTCCTGAGTAGCAACCAGCTGAGCCTCGAGCCTCGATACCTGCTGCATGCCCCACCAACCCAGTGCTATCAGCAAGCCGAACAACACCAGGACCAGGAACCACAACGGTGCGGTGCTGACGGTACGGCGCTTCTGGCGCGGGCGCGCATCGTCAGGTGCGCTGCTCGCAGACTGGCCGATCGGCTCGAGCTCAGGCGCAGGATACGGATCTCGATCGCGGCCTGCGGTCAGGCTGGGTATGTTGTCCAGTTCGTCGTGAGCATCGTTGCGCATGGGATACCTTTAATGGCGCGAAGCGAAAGACAGCGCGCAGTATAACGATTCAACAGAAGCACTTCAGCGCGAACACCACCCATAAACTGCACCCGGAACAGGCGCCCCGCACCGCGGTGTATCAAGACCGTGCAAACCGACATAACGGGCAAGCGATCAGCTCGTCACTGCGCCATGTTGGGAAGACTGCATCCAAGCGGCAAGGATAACGGCGGTGGGCTTCATCCAGCATTGCACATCGAAAGCAGTCAGCCCGAACAGGAACTGGTACGCCTGTTGCTTTGGCTTTGATGCCAGCGGATAGCGCTTTCCGACACGGATGTCGGGCCAAGAACGCCGAGCGATCGTTAGATTGGAGGATGTTTCATTATGGAGTTCAACAAGGCCGTACTGGATTGCATGCAGCACCTACGCCGCCGGCTGCGCGATGAGCAACAGCTGGATATTCGCCTTAGCCAACCGGACGCGATCCAGGCCATGCTGACCGCCTGCCTCTGCTCTGGCGACGAGATGACACGGGACCTTGGCAAACAGCTGGCCACGTACAGCGATATGCCAGCTCCCGACCGAACGCCATCACCGACAGTGGGCCGCAACGGGCCCTCGGTGCGCATCTACCGCGGCCAGCGAGTCCTGAACTGAACCGGCTCAACAGATCAACCACTGCCTGACCGAGCGCGACAGCTGTCGCGTAAGCTCGGCAAGCAGCTCACCGCCGTTGCGCCAATGATGCCAGTACAACGGTACATCGATCGGATCGCCCGGATACACATCCACCAGCGCTCCGCTGGCCAGCTCCGCGCCTACCTGCAGTTCAGGCACTAACCCCCAACCCAGATCGCTCTGCAGCAGGCGAACAAACCCTTCTGACGAGGGGCACAAGTGATGGCTGAAAGCCCCCTTCAGGCCCAACGCAGCGAGATAGCGATGCTGCAACTGGTCGTCAGGACCGAAGACAATTGCCGGTGCCTTCAGCAAAGCCTCGGCCGGCGCGCCCGGCTTAAGATGGCGGGCGACATAGGCGGGACTGGCAAGAGCGCGGTAGCGCATGGCCCCGAGAAATTCGCTTCGCGCACCGGCCAAGGGCCGTTCAACCGCACACACGCACGCCGCCACCTCCCCGGCGCGCATGCGCTTGAGCCCAACATCCTGATCCTCCAGCACATGATCGAGCACCACGCCATGTCGTGTGCAGAACGGAGCAATCGCACCTGGCCACCAGGTAGCCAGGCTGTCGGAGTTCAGCGCAATACGCAGCCGCTCCGGTAGCCGACTCTCGTCCAGCTCCGGCACTTGCCCTTGAAGATCCCGCTCAAGCAGGCGCACCTGTTGCACGTGGTTGAGCAAACGCCGGCCAACCTCGGTGGGCTGCGGTGGCGAGGCGCGCAACAATACCGGCTGTCCCAATCGCGCTTCGAGCAACTTGATGCGCTGCGACACGGCCGATTGCGACAGCCCCAACGACTGCGCAGCGCGATCGAAGCCGGCTTGCTCAACCACAGCCGCCAAAGCGACCAGCAGCTTGTAATCGAACATTCGATTTCCTTATGGGGCATTACCGAATTTCGTTTTTCTTATAACGCAACAGACCTGACACTGCGAGCACCTCTCAACAAACACAGGCAGCGCATCATGTGGCAGAGCTACTTCAACGGACTATTGGTCACCGCCGGCCTGATCGTTGCTATCGGCGCGCAGAACGCGTTCGTTCTGGCGCAGAGCTTGCGCCGCGAGCACCATCTTCCCGTAGCCGCACTATGCATTCTCTGCGACATTCTGCTGGTCAGTGTCGGCGTCTTTGGCCTCGCCGCCGTGCTGGCGGAAAACCCGTTGCTGCTGAAAATCACCCGATGGGGTGGCGTGCTGTTCTTGCTGTTCTATGGCGTCATCGCGTTGCGCCGCGCAGCGCGCCCGAAAGCCCTGCTGGAAGACACCCAACGCGGTCCGCGCTCGCTGCGGAGCGTATTGCTCGCCGCGCTGGCCGTCACCTTGCTGAACCCGCACGTTTATCTCGATACGGTACTACTGATTGGCTCACTCGGGGCTCAGCAACCCGAGCCAGGGGCCTATACGCTAGGCGCCGCAAGCGCGTCGACGCTATGGTTCCTGATCCTTGCCCTGGGCGGAGCCTGGCTTGCACCGTGGCTAGCACGGCCGCTGACCTGGCGACTGATTGACCTGGGTGTCGCGACCATGATGTTCGCGGTTGCCGCGCAGCTTGTTGTCCTCGCCTAAGGAACGCCCTCGCCAATCGGAGGTCCACGCAGAGGGCCTCGGCATCCTCGCACCTTTCGCCAGATCTCGATTAAGAGGCTCTGGCACCGGCTTCTCCACACAGTTGATGCGTGGTTTTGCCACAGGCTGAGTGCTATGATCCTTGGTCCGCGGGCATGGAGTGGAACGCTTCAGCCCGCCATTACGGCCGCCCGCGATCGGCCGAAGAATGCGCACGTATGTAGCGAGCGAAGGGAAAGACAGGCGTAAACGGACGAACATCAGTGCAGTAGTTTTCTCCGTTCCGCGAGGCGTTGGTCACAGCGCAGACTGCCTCCTTCCGAGCCGCATCTATTCTCGACACCTGAGCAGGAGATACACCATGGCTTTCGAATTGCCGCCGCTTCCGTTTGAAAAGAACGCCCTCGAGCCGCACATTTCCGCCGAAACTTTCGAGTATCACCATGGCAAGCATCACCAGGCCTACGTGACCAACCTGAACAATCTGGTTCCTGGCACCGAGTTCGAAGGCAAGGACCTGGAAACCATCATCAAGACCTCTTCCGGTGGCATCTTCAACAACGCCGCTCAGGTCTGGAACCACACGTTCTTCTGGAACTGCATGGCTCCGAACGCCGGCGGCCAGCCGACCGGTGCCCTGGCTGATGCCATCAACGCTGCGTTCGGCTCCTTCGACAAGTTCAAGGAAGAGTTCACCAAGACCGCTATCGGCACCTTTGGCTCCGGCTGGGCCTGGCTGGTGAAGAAGTCTGACGGTAGCGTCGGCCTGGCGAGCACCATTGGTGCCGGCAACCCGATGACCGCAGGTGACAAGCCGCTGCTGACCTGCGACGTCTGGGAACATGCTTACTACATCGACTACCGCAACGCGCGTCCGAAGTTCGTCGAAGCATTCTGGAACGTGGTCAACTGGGACTTCGTCGCGAAGAACTTCGCCTGAGTCCCGTCTGCTTGATGGGGCGCCTGTCGCCTCATCATCCAGGCACCAAAAATGCCCGCATCGTGCGGGCATTTTTTTGTTAAAACGAAAACAGAAGCGGAACGGTGACAGCCTCGACAAGAAGCCCGTCTGCCGAAGGGCCGCAGCTCACCTCGGAGACGCGCTCTAGAATGCAGCTAGGCCAATAGAAGAGACGCCCCACTGCACCTGAATAGTTAAAGCGCAAGGCACGCGAGCGGCGGTTGCCGCCCGCTTGAATTGGCAGCCAACTCGCTGATCGAAATCAGGCCTTCGGCAAGGTCACGCCACGCTGCCCCTGATACTTACCGCCGCGATCACGATAAGAGGTCTCGCACTCTTCATCGGATTCCAGGAACAGCATCTGCGCCACGCCTTCGTTGGCGTAGATCTTCGCTGGCAGGGTGGTGGTGTTGGAGAACTCCAGAGTCACGTGCCCTTCCCACTCTGGCTCCAGCGGCGTCACGTTGACGATGATGCCGCAGCGCGCATACGTGCTCTTGCCCAGGCAGATGGTCAGCACGTTGCGCGGAATGCGGAAGTACTCGACCGTGCGCGCCAGTGCGAAAGAGTTGGGCGGGATGATGCAGACGTCGCTCTTGATGTCGACGAAGCTCTTCTCGTCGAAGTTCTTCGGATCGACGATTGCCGAATTGATGTTGGTGAAGATCTTGAATTCATCGGCGCAGCGCACGTCGTAGCCATAGCTGGACACGCCGTAAGAGATCAAGCGCTCGCTGCCCTCGCCGCGCATCTGGCGTTCGACATAGGGCTCGATCATGCCGTGCTCCTGGGCCATCCGACGAATCCATTTATCCGATTTGATGCTCATGGCGGGCGTCCTGACTGGGCTGGTGGGCGTTCATATAAGGGTGTGCATCTTACCGACCCCACGGAGCCGGTTCAAAGCCCTCGAACCGGGTCCATGCGTCGCATCTCTGACGCTTTGGCAGGAAACTGAAAATAATGCTCGCATTGCGACAGAAATGGAGTATCTTTCATTGGCTGCTGCTGCATGTGTCACCGTGAATCGCTACATGTTTAGATTTCGATCCGATCATTGCTACGACTCCTAACTCCTTGCACACAGTCACCGTTCGGGGTATTTGCCCGTTCAAATCATCTCTACACCTTGTTCAAGGAGACATTTCAAATGTCCAATCGCCAAACCGGTACCGTTAAATGGTTCAACGATGAGAAAGGCTTCGGCTTCATCACTCCGCAATCCGGTGACGACCTTTTCGTACACTTCCGCGCCATCCAAGGCGACGGTTTCAAGAGCCTGAAAGAAGGCCAGCAAGTTTCCTTCGTCGCTACTCGCGGCCAGAAGGGCATGCAAGCTGAGGAAGTTCAGGTTATCTAACCTGAAGCTTCTTTGCTGAAAAAGCCCCGCTTCGGCGGGGCTTTTTTATGCCTGCGATTTACTGGCGAGCGATAAGCCACGGGCAGCGCGAAGCGCCACCCTGCTTTGAAACTAGTCGTCGGTTACAACGATGTTCGGCATCGACTGCGCAATGATCTGCCCGCTCAGCGAAATCCGTGCCCCCACACTGCGCGCCATTTGCTGATAGATCATCGCGATCTGGCTTTCAGGGTCGGCAATGGTGGTCGGCTTGCCTGCGTCGGCCTGGCTGCGAATTGCCATCGACAGCGGTAACGAGGCCAGCAGCTCTACGTTGTACTGCTCTGCCAGCTTCTCGCCACCGCCTTCGCCGAACAGATGCTCGGCATGACCGCAGTTCGAGCAGATGTGAATGGCCATGTTTTCCACGACGCCCAGCACCGGAATGTTCACCTTGCGGAACATCTCCACGCCTTTCTTGGCATCCAGCAGCGCCAGATCCTGCGGCGTGGTCACGATGACCGCCCCAACCACAGGCACCTTTTGCGCCAGGGTCAGCTGGATGTCACCGGTGCCCGGCGGCATGTCCACGATGAGATAGTCGAGATCATTCCAAGCCGTCTGGGTGATCAGCTGCAGCAGCGCGCCGGATACCATCGGGCCACGCCAGACCATCGGCGTCTTGTCGTCGGCCAGGAAAGCCATCGACATAATCTGTACGCCGTGGGCTTCCAGCGGGATAAAGGCTTTGTTGTCACGAATTTCGGGGCGGGCGCCTTCGGGAATGCCGAACATGATGCCCTGGCTCGGGCCATAGATATCCGCATCCAGTACGCCAACCCGCGCGCCTTCGCGGGCCAGCGCAAGAGCCAGATTAGCGGCCGTGGTGGATTTCCCCACGCCGCCCTTGCCGGAAGCGACGGCGATGATGTTCTTCACATTGGCCATCGACTCGAGCTGGTCCTGCGCCTTGTGCGAGCGGATCACGCAGTCGACCTGCACGTCCGCTCGAGTGACGCCTTCCAACTGCTCGATGGCCATGGCCAACATCTGTGCCCAGCCGCTACGAAACAGCCCGGCGGCGTAGCCCAGTTCAATCTGCACGCTGACGCGATCGCCCTGAACATCGATGGAACGCACGCAACCGGCAGTGACCGGGTCCTGGTTCAGGTTAGGGTCGGTGTACTGACGCAGTACGGCTTCCACAGCTTCGCGTGTGACGGTCATGACTACTCCCAAGAAAACCTAGTAAAACAGACGGGCATCTTACCCCGTGGTGCCGTATGGCCTCATCAACCGCGTCAACATGGCGCGGCACTCGGCATCTGACCGGCACCAGCCGCGCCAGTGCGGGTGAAAAAAAAACGTCGCACCTTTATAGTGACCAGCTCACTTCGCAACCCCGACTGCAGATTTCCCCCATGTCCGAAGCCCGTCAGATCCTCGTTACCAGTGCCCTGCCCTACGCCAACGGTTCTATTCACCTTGGCCATATGCTCGAGTACATCCAGACGGACATGTGGGTGCGCTTTCAGAAGCTGCGCGGCAACCAGTGCATCTATGTGTGCGCCGATGACGCCCATGGCTCGGCCATCATGCTGCGCGCCGAAAAGGAAGGCATCACGCCCGAGCAACTGATCGCCAACGTGCAGGCCGAGCACAGTGCGGACTTCGCCGACTTTCTGGTCAACTTCGACAACTTCCACTCGACCCACTCGGAAGAGAACCGCGAGCTATCGGAGATGATCTACACCCGTCTGCGCGACGCCGGCCACATCGCCACACGCTCGGTGACACAGTATTTCGACCCTGAAAAAGGCATGTTCCTCGCCGACCGCTTCATCAAGGGCACCTGCCCGAAGTGCGCGGCAGAAGACCAATACGGCGACAACTGCGAAAAGTGCGGCGCCACGTACGAGCCCACCGAACTCAAGAACCCACGCTCGGCCATCTCTGGTGCCACACCGGTGCTGCGCGACTCCAAACACTTCTTCTTCAAGCTGCCCGATTTCGAGGCGATGCTGAAGGAGTGGACCCGCAGCGGCAGCCTGCAGGACTCAGTCGCCAACAAGATCGCCGAATGGCTCGACGGCGGCCTGCACGAGTGGGACATCTCCCGCGATGCGCCCTACTTCGGCTTCGAGATCCCCGATGAGCCAGGCAAGTACTTCTATGTCTGGCTGGACGCGCCCATCGGCTACATGGCGAGCTTCAAGAACCTCTGCGCACGCCGCCCGGAACTGGACTTCGATGCGTTCTGGAAGAAGGACTCCACCACCGAGCTGTACCACTTCATCGGCAAAGACATCATCAATTTCCACACCCTGTTCTGGCCCGCCATGCTCGAAGGCGCCGGCCTGCGTAAGCCCACCGCCGTCGCGGTGCATGGCTACCTGACGGTGAACGGGCAGAAGATGTCCAAGTCGCGCGGCACCTTTATCAAGGCGCGCACTTACCTCGACCATTTGAACCCCGAATACCTGCGCTACTACTACGCCGCCAAACTCGGCCGCGGCGTGGATGACCTCGACCTGAACCTCGAAGACTTCGTACAGAAGGTCAATTCCGACCTCGTTGGCAAGGTCGTCAACATCGCCAGCCGTTGCGCCGGGTTCATCCACAAAGGCAACGGCGGCCTAATGGTCGACCGCAACGCTGCGCCGGAACTGACCGACGCCTTCCAGTCCGCCGCGCCGTCCATTGCCGAGGCCTACGAAAACCGCGACTTCGCCCGCGCCATGCGCGAGATCATGGCCCTGTCCGACCGCGCCAATGCCTGGATCGCCGACAAGGCGCCCTGGGCACTGAACAAGCAGGACGGCATGCAGGATGAAGTCCAGGCGATCTGCGCTACCGGCATCAATCTGTTCCGCCAACTGGTGATCTTCCTCAAGCCGGTGCTGCCGAACCTGGCCGCCGACGCCGAGCGCTTCCTGAACGTCGAGCCACTAGGCTGGACTGACCTGCAAACGCTGCTGACCAACCATCAGCTGAACACTTTCACCCCGCTATTGACCCGTATCGAGCCTGCCAAAATCGAAGCCATGATCGAATCATCCAAGGAAGACCTCGCCTCCACCGAAACCGCCGCCCAGCCGAGCGGCAATGGGGAGCTGACCAAAGAGCCCATCGCCGCCGAAATCGCGTTCGACGCCTTTGCCGCCGTGGACCTGCGCATCGCGCTGATCGAAAAGTGCGAGTTCGTCGAAGGCGCCGACAAGCTGCTGCGCCTGACCCTCGACATTGGCGATGCCAAGCGCAACGTGTTCTCCGGCATCAAGAGCGCCTATCCGGACCCAAGCAAGCTGGAAGGCCGCCTGACCCTGTACGTCGCCAACCTCGCCGCGCGCAAGATGAAGTTCGGCATCTCCGAAGGCATGGTGCTGGCGGCCGGCCCTGGCGGTGAAGAGATCTACCTGCTCAGCCCGGACAGCGGCGCCAAGCCCGGTCAACGCGTGAAGTAACGAAGCCATAGCACAGGCGCTCGGTGCAATGCCGAGTGCCTGATTTTGATACGAACTAACCGCTCCACTGCATCACGCGCTGCCACTGCCCGGAGGCGGTTATGACCGATACACCCGAACCTAATAGATGCCCGATTTGTGGCGAGCCCAACAGCTGTAGCCTGGCTAATCCAGCCACTGCGACACGGCCCTGCTGGTGCTTCAGCGTTGAGATAGCGCCCGAAGCCCGCGAACAGATTCCTGATGACGCGCTCAATAAAGCCTGTATCTGTCCGCGTTGCGCGCGCGGCGAGTTGCCTGCAAAACCCTGATGCGCCTCGACCGTTTCCTCGCCAATCTGCCCCACTGCAGCCATCGCCAAGCGCGCCTGCTGCTGGCCTCGGGCCGTGCTGCGGTGAACGGGAAGACGGTCTGCGACGGCACCCATGACGTTCGCGTCTTCGACCGTATCGAGCTGGACGGCGAGGTACTGCAAGCAGGCAAACCCGCACGCTTCTTTATGCTGAACAAACCGGTCGGCTGCGTCAGCGCCACCGCCGATCCGCAACACCCCACGGTGCTGGATCTGCTGAACGAGCCGGACAAGGACGAACTGCACATCGCCGGGCGGTTGGACTTCAACACCACCGGCCTGATGATCATCACCAACGACGGCCTCTGGTCCCGCCGCCTCACCCAACCGGCAAGCCTGCTGGGCAAAACCTATCTCGTAGACACCGAAGACCCCATCGACCCGGTTTGTGTCGACCGCTTCGCCCAAGGCCTCTACTTTCGCTTCGAGAACCTCACCACGCTGCCCGCCGAACTCGAACTGCTGGGCTCACACCAGGCCCGCCTGACACTGCATGAAGGCCGCTACCACCAGGTCAAACGCATGTTCGGCCACTTCAACAACAAGGTCACCGCCTTGCATCGCGAACGCATGGGTCCGCTGCTTCTCGACCCCACCCTCGCCCCAGGCCAATACCGCAGCCTGACGCCCGGAGAAATTGCGCAGGTCTGAACACATTCATCGACCCAAATGCCGCACCCGCTTCTCCTTACGCCGCCCTTCTGGTACAAAGGCTGCCTACGCGGGCGTCGTATAATGGCATTACCTGAGCTTCCCAAGCTCATGACGAGGGTTCGATTCCCTTCGCCCGCTCCAGATTAAAAAAGCCCTGCAATCGCAGGGCTTTTTCGTTTAGGGTTTGGCTTGTTTCGGCAAGGTCCAGGCAGCTTTGGCGGAAAAATAAATATGTCCCCTTTTTCGCATTCAAACTTGCCCAATCAAAACGCGGGATAGCGATTACTAAAGCAGTAGCTAGGCGCTGGTTTTCCCAACGGGCGGGGCAGTGAGGGGCTTATCCTGAGAGCGGACAGCGAGATATTCCGTAGACTCTACGGAACGATGCAACTCCTAGAGCTAAGAATTCAGAGCAGCGGCGGTTTGGCCGCGCTCTCTAGAAAACTGAGGCTTAAACGAGAGCGTCACACCTTATACTTTTCATACTCATCTAAGTATAGGCGCTCAGACTCATCACGAAACTGATTCCGTTTCAGATGCAAGTCGGCCAGCTTTCCACTGATACTTTTATATATTATTTGATGGGCTTGATTTTTAAGTTTTTCGTCATCGTACTCGTCGATTTCAAAATCATCTTCCAAAGCTAAAGTAACCAACCTCGACAAAACGTTCTTACCTATCTTGTCTACAGGTTCGTATCCGCCTTCGTCGGTTAAGAAATAGCCTTGATGATTTTCAATTTTTAAGATTTTCATATCCAGCCTTTCGCTCCACATAAGCAGTTTCGCCTGCTTCCAACGAGTCCATAGTTACTTGAAAATTACCTATTTTCTTTCCATCAGTTGAGATCAGCTCCTTATCTGACGGATGCCCCGAATATCTTCTATATATGATACGCCCTCCTTCGACCTCCTTGGCAGTGTAAACTATATAATCAGCCTTAATTGAAGCCCCAACCACGCTATTATGCGTAACAATGACAACCGGCATACTTCTGGATATTTGCTTTAGCATTTGATTAACCTCGCCTTTTAGAAAGACGTTATCAAATGACGACTCCGGCTCATCTATCAATAGATAATCAAAGTTCTGAGCATCTTTGATTTCTTGCAACAATCTAAACTCAGATCTTTCACCACCAGAAACCTTAAAACCATCCTTATTCAATATCTCATAATCGATACAAGCAAAATACCTATAAAACTCCGACGGAGTCAGACTGTCGTTTGCCTTCAGAGCAGCAAGATACTTATATGGGTTAGAGTAATCTCTGAACGCATCACTAAAAGCAACTTTCTGGCCGCTAACTTGCTTGATTTCGCCAGCACCTGAAAAAGCACGCTGCTTACAGACAACCTTAAACCCTTGAAAAATTTCCTGGAAAATTAACTTCTCCTCTTGGAGCAGCTTGGTAATTTGAATAAATCTAGAGATCTTCCTGCGCTCAAGCATAATATTATAAAGATCGACATCCTTAACTTGAGTAGCTGACGTCCTTAGCTGAAGTTTGTTTTTAACATCTCGCACAATGTCATTAACCAAACACTTCTTCTTTCTTTCATATGCCTTGGACCATAGAAGCAATATCAATTCGCAAGCCAAGGCCTTCAGCCCGGACATATCAACATACTTATCGATAACCGCCCTATACTCAATATTTTCTATTAATTGGCGAACAGAGCCGATTAGATTATTAAGCGTGTGATCTTCGCCAACCTCAAATAGGGCCTCGTTAAACAAGACGACCCGGGAGAATGAGTCTAGCTTTTCGGTTTCCTCAGCCGATTTCAAAAGACTTTCGAGATAATCTGTGACCTTGCGTTGATTTATCTCAAGGTCAATATTCAGAACATCGCCTAAAACAGCTTTGAATGGGGCTAAATGTTTATCCGCAAAAGTACTTTTTTGGCGAGCCACATCCGCGTTGAATTCCTTCTCATAGCTCGCATCATCCCTTTGAACAAGAGAGAATTGCTGGATATATTTTACGTTTTCGAAGTCACTATTTATCTGGGCTAAGGTTACAGTTTTCCCTGAAGACCTAGCCCCAAGAACAATATTTAACCCCGTAGACAGCTTCTGCCCATCGTCAAAAACCTCGAACAGTGAATTCCCATCTGATTTAGATAGTGCCACTTTGGATCTATCCAGAAGACTGTATTTCAATGATTTTATGGACAACTCTCCACAATCTATATACGTCTGCCTAATTGGAAACTTGCTCATCCCCTCAGAAATTCGAACATCACTAAAGATTACCGGCGTTAATTCGGCCTCATCTTTGGTCATTCGAACGAATTTTTTAGGACTATCAACCTCACCAGAGGAGATATACCCCCGTATTTTCTTTATTGTTTCTGCGTGGAGGCTGGGTCTTTTCTCATAGTGAGGGATTACTAAATAATTATTCAGATCACCAAAAATCCGAATTAACTCATCGACGCTTATTGAATCTCCTACAGCTACAATTTTCTGCGTCACAGCATTCGCTTTTAATTGGAAATCATCTAAATTTTCCCTTTCAGATATTATAAGAACATGACCGCTTTCTAAATTTATTTCAATTCCCGGAAACACCACGCAACTTACCGCTTCAACGATTTCGTTGTATTGGGCAAGATCAAACATATCATGATTCGTTATGGCAATAGCATCTAAGCTTGCGGAGCACACATACTGCTTTAGTTTTTCCAATGAAAACTGAAAGTGTGACTCACTAACCGTTGGAATCGTATGCATGTGGAGATCAATTTTCTTCAATTTTCGCTCCATAAATAATCAGAAGAAAAAGAGCAGCTAGAACCCTTAGTATGCCGCAATATCATGAGGATCAATCACAGCGCAAAACTTGACCAATTGCCGAGGGGGTTTTACTGTGCAGCGTTCAGCGAAATCTTATAGTTCTTTCTAAGTCCGACCGTGCTGGCCAGAACCCTACGAGGGTAATACGCTGGATGTCCAGCAGAACTATCAAGGAAGTGGTGAAAATCGCTGTGACAAACTGCCTCGCGACGGCCAAGCGAACCAACCGACGAGAGAAAACGGGCCATTTACATGGCACCGATCACGAAGCAAGGAGGCGACATGAAATCGGACTGGGACGATGCGCCCGAGTATCTACGCAGCAGGAAGAAGCAAGGGCCATGGCGATTCCTAGCGATACTGGGGGTCGGTTCGGCGGTCATCGCGGCACTGGCATTGACGTTCGGAAAGCCGATCGTTCTGGACATGAACCAGATCAAGCAAGGCATTCGTATCGGCGGCAAGCCTTTGTTTAACCCAGAGCCAGCACAACCCATTCAGCCGATTAGCCAGCCATCCGTTGCAAGCTACGAAGCCCCAGCAGTAGAACCGACACCAGCGCCCCAGCAGCGTCAGCTGAGCCAAGAAGAAATCGAGTGGTTCGCAGAGCGTTCGGCGGAGGCCGCGCAGTCTCGCCAAACATCATTCAACGATGACAACTACACGCCCAAGCAGCCGGCCAGCACCTACACTCCGCCGGTAGTCCGTGAAGGTGCAGCAAAGCCCGCTAGTAGCGAGCGACGTCCGCGCACGGTAAGCCGGGAGCGCACATCCACATGGATAAAGAGCTGGAATGGCGGTACTAACTATCTGGCGGAGTGGGTGGCAGTAAACAACTACATCGACGGAACGAGCGTGTGCGGCAATCATCGCCGAGGCTCAATCGACTATAGAGAATGCCGCAAGGCTGCCAAACAGCACTTCCATGAACAATGTCAGACATGGCGTGCCCGCTTTGACGGTGATCGCAAAGATCTAAGCGATCGGATGAAAACCCGTTATTGCGGAGCAGCAAGCAGCTTTAACCCAATGGGCTGAGGTAGCGGAAGCTTCAGAATTATCAACATTGAGGAGCGTTTAGCATACGCTTGTTGTAGATGGCCTTGTACAGCAGAATTTACCGCAGCTTCGACCAGTACTCATCACTGAGTAGTAATCGGGGCATTGCAGACTCGTATTGGTGTTGTGTGTGAGCTACAACGATACGAGCTTGTTCCTATACATAAATGATTTAGATCGAAGCTGGGCCACCCCCTACACATTGACCACAGGTCATCCTAAACAGGGGTTTGTGGTCACACCCTACTTCGCGTCTCCCAGCATCTGTGCAAACTCGCGCATCGTCTCCGTGAACGTACTTGCATCGATGACCTCTAGACGGCGGGCGCGCGATTTGGAGATATATTGAAATTGCAAGGGATCGCTCTTGATGCCCCCCATCGACCACTTCCCAAAGATCCGATTGTTCGCCGGCGAAATATAAAGAATCTCTGCACCACTGTGTCTGGGATCATCTAGAATCTTCACATATTTCCGGAGAACATCCTGTTCCTGCCCTTCTAAAACTTGCATGAACAGTCCACCACCGTGGACCAGGATGCCAGTAATACTGCTGGCCGGATTATTTTTGCGCGAGGACAGTAGTATGTCCTGCACTTGTTCATTCGATATTGTGGGGGCGGCACGGCTGATATAGAGAAGTCGAATCATTGAGTTACCTCTGTCGGTGGGCAAAGTGTTTGGCTGGACGGAGGGCCTTCAAGGGGGCGATAAAGAAAACGGATAAATCGTACGCTAAGCATGCGACCTGTCAGGTTGAAGCCATAGAGGTTGGCTGCGAGCTAACCTGACGCGGACCAGGCATTGAAACGCTTGTAGCCTTTGCTCAAGCTTACGAATGCCTCGGGAAAATCTCGCCAGGGGCATCCTCCGCGCATGCGATACAGCATGCCTTCGACGGTCATCCGTAGATTACGCTTGTTGTAGATGGCCTTGTGCAGCTGAATTTCCCTCAGCTTCGACCAGTGCTCATCACTGGGCAGCAATCGGGGCATTGCAAGCTCGTACTGGTGTTGTGTAAGAACTACAACGATACGAGCTTGTTCCTCTACATCGATGATTTAGATCGAAACGGGAATACCCCTAGCAGACATGTCGAAAAAGTGCCGAAATCACTGTGACGCATTGCGA
Source organism: Pseudomonas sp. NPDC047961 (assembly GCF_050272435.1). Lineage (NCBI taxonomy): Bacteria > Pseudomonadati > Pseudomonadota > Gammaproteobacteria > Pseudomonadales > Pseudomonadaceae > Pseudomonas > Pseudomonas sp. NPDC047961. The sequence goes on from NZ_JBNNMD010000001.1 coordinate 731,570, forward strand.
CGAAACGAGCAGGCGAGATAGCTGGAAACCCCGTAACGACACGCTTTGAGACGGAACGACACACCAAGCATAAGGGTTCGATCCCTTCGCCCGCTCCAATTAAAAAGCCCTGCCGGAGCAGGGCTTTTTCGTTTTCCGTCGCTAGCGGATCAACTCTCAGGGCAAGCCGGCAACGACGTCCGGTTTTGAGTGCCGTCATTACGCGTAAATTGGCAGCCGTAGGAAGGGTTTGCGACTACGCGCGGATTGAGGACCTCGTCACCCGCCGGCTTGATGCCCTGCTGATCCCACTGGAGCATTGCCGCCATCGCTTCAACCTGCTCCTGATACGTGAAGTCACAGTGGCTGGGTGCGCGAATGGCACGCTGCACCAGCAAGTCCCCGTTGCCGTTGGCTTCAGCGTTGCGGCGATAGATCTGCTGGTGCTTGAACGGCACGTAGAGGTCGCCGAGGGTGTGGATGCTGACTACGGGCACGTTGAACTGGCCGTTCACGACTGGAATCCAGCGCAGCCCGTCCGGGCGGATGCTGTTGGCCGGCGGATGGCCGACGACGCGGATGATCGAGTCGTTGAACTCGCGTTCTTCGCGGGACATCGCTTTGTTCGTGTCGAACTGATAGCGGGTGGCGAGGTTGCCACTGAGCGCGTCGGCCAGAATGCCGTTTACCGAACCGTCTTGGCCTCCGGTGCCCAGTACGACACTTTGCAGGCTGGTGCGGAAGCCCTCGGCAAAGATCGGGCGTTCACCACCGCTGAGGTCACGAACGATGCCTTCCAGCTTCTCACCCTGCGGCGACGGGTCGGTCGGGTAGCTGTCCCACAGCGTTCCGATAATCTGCGGCAATTTGGCCTGGAAATCCGTCGCCGGGAAGGTGGTCGGGCCCTGCCCGGCCAGGTGCTGTGCGGCCAGGGTGAAGTTCATCAGGTATTCGAATTCATAGACGTCACCCGTGACGCCGCACATCGGCACCGAGCCGCTGTAGCGCACCGGATTGTTAGCGGTGGCGTAGGTCTCGGCTTCCACCGCGGCCGCAGCGACGTGGCCGCCCATGGAGTGCCCGGTTATGTAGGTCTTGCTCGGCTGGGCTTTGCCGGTCAGCTCGCTGAAGGCCAGCGCCAGCGCGTTGGTGTCTTCAATGCCGGCGCGCACATCGTAGTAATTCTTGCTGTAGCTGGAGGCCGCCCAGGCGTATCCCTGTTGCAGCAGCCATGGACGGATCGGCGGCGGACCAACGGTCAGTTCGGGTCCGGTACCGCGATAGCCGTGCGCATACATGACGAGCATGCCGTTCCAATTAGGTGGCACTTCGATCTGGTAGGACGCGCCCTCGTAAACGCCGGTCCAGCGCTCGCTGGGCAGACCGGGAAATGCTGCCAACGGCGAGACAATCGGGGCGAAGGCGCGCGAATCCTGTTCACGTGATTCGCTGTGAGAGACCGGGGGCTTGATCGGCTTGGACCGTGCCTGAACATCAGCAGCTATTCCGATAGTACCGACCAGCACCGCGCCGGCGACGGCACGCGTGCAGGCTAAAGCCAACTTGCTTGGAAGCATGAGAGGTTCCTCAGATGTTTATTGTTTTTGTTTTAGCGATGCGAGCTTTGCCGGGCTTGCCAAGCGCAAGCGGTACGCGCACTCCAGACTAACCGTGGCAGAAAGCTTAGACCTGTCAAACCATTCGGCGGCTCAGGGGATGAGCGGCTATGTCGTCTCGGAAATATCAGGACTGTCGCCGTGGTTATGATGGCTGAGCACGGCGGGTAAGCGAGGCGAACAAAGAAACCGAATCGAGCAGGAGACGATTCCTGGCGTCACTAGGAGGGGTACTGAATGGCAGTCGCCATTCAGTTGGTGGGAGGGGTTGCGCCTGGGTCAGCAGTTGCCCTTCTTAGCCTGGCCCGGCGGGCAGTGATTGCCGCCGTGGCCACCGCCACCGCCATCACCGATGTCGATACCGACACCTGGCAAGCGCAGGCTGCAGCCAGTCATCAACAGAGCCGCCAGCACGATGGCTGCGGCGCGAGTCATCACGGATTGCGCTTTCATTGGAATACTCCTGAATTTCCTCTGGACGCCAAGGGCTGGCGCCTGAGGAACAGTATCCGCCGCTGCGCGCCTCGAAGACAGAGGCATCTTCTTCCGATTGAGTCGAAGTTACACGGCAACTGAGATGCGACAGGATCATCACCAGCGAAGGACGATCCTGTCGAGGCCTCGCTTAGCCCGCGTGGTACTCCGCGTCAGCCACTTCGAAGCGCTGCTGAATGGAAGCCGCCGGCTCCTTGCCCATGATGCTCACCACATAGATGGTGATGCTGGCGAGGATGAAGCCTGGGATGATTTCGTACAGTCCGAGACCGATGAACTCCTTCCACACCACCACGGTGATAGCGCCGACCAACATGCCCGCCAGCGCACCGTTGCGCGTCATGCGCTTCCACACCAGCGAGATCAACACCACAGGCCCGAATGCAGCGCCGAAGCCGGCCCAGGCGTAGGACACCAGTCCCAGCACCTTGCTGTCCGGGTTTGACGCAATGCCGATGGCGATCAAGGCAATCAGCAGCACCATGCCGCGACCGACCCAGACCAGTTCGGTCTGCGACGCGCCCTTACGCAGGAAGGCTTTGTAGAAGTCCTGGGTCAGTGCGCTGGAGCTGACCAGCAGCTGCGCACTGAGGGTACTCATGACGGCAGCCAGTACGCCGGAGAGGATGATGCCGGCCACCCAGGGGTTGAACATCAGCTTGACCAGTTCCATGAACACACGCTCGCCGTTCTCAGTGACCGGACCGGCCAGCGCGGGGTTGTCGGCGAAGTAAGCGATACCGAGGAAGCCCACGGTTACAGCGCCTGCAAGCGTCAGGATCATCCAAGCCATACCGATGCGGCGAGCGTTGGGAATGGTCTTCACCGAGTCGGCTGCCATGAAGCGCACCAGGATGTGAGGCTGACCGAAGTAGCCAAGGCCCCAGCCGAGCAGCGAGATGATGGCGATGAAGGACAGCCCCTTGAACATGTCGAAATTCGACGGATCCTGCGCCGCGATCGTGTCCATGGCGGTGCCCATGTCGCCCAGCGCGAGGATGACGAATACCGGAGTGATCAACAGCGCGAAGATCATCAGCGTCGCCTGCACGGTATCGGTCCAGCTCACCGCGAGGAAGCCGCCGATGAACACGTAAAGAATGGTTGCCGCTGCACCTACCCACAGTGCCGTACCGTATTCCATCCCAAAGGTCGACTCGAACAGGCGCGCTCCAGCCACCACGCCGGAGGCGCAGTAAATGGTGAAGAACACCAGAATCACCAGCGCCGAAAAGATGCGCAGCAGGCGACTGGTGTCCTCGAAGCGATGAGAGAAATAGTCCGGCAGGGTCAGGGCGTTGTGATTGTGCTCGGTGTGCACGCGCAGACGGCCAGCAACGAAGATCCAGTTGAGCCACGCACCAGCAATCAGGCCGATGGCGATCCAGCTTTCGGACAGGCCCGCAACGAAGATCGCGCCCGGCAGCCCCATCAACAACCAGCCGCTCATGTCGGACGCGCCCGCCGACAATGCGGTGACGAAACTGCCGAGGCTGCGGCCGCCGAGGATGTAGTCGTCGAAGTTCTTGGTGGCGCGGTAGGCGGTGAAACCGATAAGAATCATCGCCGCGATGTAGATCACGAAGGTGATCAGAGTGGGGGTACTCACATTCATTGGTTTTGTTTTCCTTGTGCTGCGGGGACCAGGCCCCGCCTTCACTGACGAAACGCGAACGCTTGTGGCGCAGCGTTGGCAACGGATGGGTCGGGTTAGAACCAAAGCATAGCGTCTCGATGCACTCTGCGCTCGTGACCGGACAGTTTTGACTGGGAAACGTGCGAACGGAACGACCTAGGGCCGTCCTTGGCTGACCAGGCTGGCGAACCGGTCATGCAGCGATTTGTTTTGATCGTCACCGCTAGCGCTTTCAGCGGTCGATGACTTGCCCGCGCATGGGCGCCAGGCGCGCCAACAAACGGTTCTGCGCCGGCATCGAGACACCCTCATCAGTCATCGCCGCCTGCAGATCTTCGACCAGCGCATTGAAGTCGCTGGGTGTCAGCGCCAGGCCCTTGTGGCTTTCCTCCATACTGTCGCCGGTGTAAATGCACGGGCCGCCCGCCTCGACGCAGAACCGCTCGATCAGCTTGTCGCGCACACGCTGGATATCGACAGTTTGAAAGTGTTCGACGATGCGCGGGTCCCGGGCAATGCGCAGCAGCATCCCTTCCACGATGCGGGTAATACCGGGCTCGCCACCTAGCTGCCGGTACAGGCTGTCATCCTTGATCGCTTGCTGGGTGCAGGCAGCAAGCCACAAACAGAACAGCAGGACGAGCCGGTGCATCAAAAGCTCCCTTGTACGGACAGGTAAGCGCCATCCTGATTGTCCAGCGTGGCAATTTCACCGAGCCGCGCATAAGCCAGCACCACGGCAAAGCGCTTGTTGGGGAAATAGCCGAGAAACAAATCCGCCCAATCGCTTTCGCCGGCGAACGACAGGTTGTCGGGCTTCTCCCGGTATTCGACGCCGAGCACCCAGTTCGGATTGAACAACACAGCGGCTGAGCCTTCCTTGAGCAGGCTGCGGCTGTCTCGACGGTCACCGCCGAAGCCGAGCAGGCCGAGTTCGTTGGCGCGGCTGTAGCGGACGCCACCGTTGAGCAGCAGGTTGTAACCAAAGGCACCGCCGAGGATAAGCCGACTCGCGGTGAGGTAGGCCTCGGTGTCTTCGTCGCGCTGAGCACCGATCAACGACGGGATCAGGAAGTCCTTCTGGCGTTTATGCTGTGCGCCTAGCGAAACCTGAGGCAACCGGTCATAGAGAAGATCGCCGAATAACCGCAGTTTGATGCCGAAAATGTCCTGGCTGAGGCTGTTTTCCGGGAGCGACAGGTCCCGCGCCAGATTGCCGAGATCGAAACGCTGCCGCGCAAAAGACAGCTCAAGGCGATTATCGAAGGCAAACGCCACACCGGCGACGTCTAGTCGGTAGTCGCCCGTTTCGACGCGAGTCGCGAAGACATCGCCGCCCCACTCGCCTCGCTCGCCGTACCCGGCCAGCACAGCCCACGGCGTGATCCCGCCGCCCGCAGCACCTTCGATACCCGTCGCGCCACCGGTAGCCAATAAACGCCCCGCATCGGCACTGGCGATCATCGGCACGCAGCACGCGGCCAGCAGCAGTGTTCGCAGGACTGTCATGAAGGCTCCTTGAGCGGTCGCGCAGCCAGGTGGGGTTGCTGTTTCAACCAGGCCTCGAAGGCATCAGCAGGCAGCGGTCGGCTGAAAAAATACCCCTGCAGGGTGTCGCACCCCCAAGCCCGCAAAAGGTCACGCGTTTCGCCATGTTCGACGCCTTCGGCGACGACCTTGAGGCCCAGCGCATGGCTCATGTCGATGGTCGAACGGACAATCACCGCATCGCCACAGGTGTCGTCCAGCTCGCGAATGAACGACTGATCGATCTTCAATTCCTGTACCGGCATACGCCGCAGTTGAGCGAGTGAGGAGAAGCCAGTACCGAAGTCATCCACCGACAACCGAATACCCAACGCACGCAACCGATGAAGCATCGTCAGCGCGCGCTCCGGATCGCGCATCATGGCGCTTTCGGTAATCTCGAATACCAGCTGGTCCCCCGGAATCACGTAGCGCTGCAGCAACTCGGTCACCCGTTGCTCCAAGGTCAGGCTGCTGAGGTCCTCGGCGGAAATGTTCAACGACACTTCCATGTACAGGCCGCGACCGTTCCAGATATGTAGCTGCCGCAGCACCGCCTCGATCACCCAGGCGGTAAGCAGCTGGATGCTGCCCGTGCGTTCAGCCAACGGAATGAATTCGCCGGGCGACACCATGCCATAGATCGGGTGATTCCAGCGCAGCAGCGCCTCGGCTTGGTAGACCCGACCGTGTTCGAGATCAACCTTGGGCTGAAAATGCAGATGTAGACCACCGGCGTTTGCGGCATGCCGTAGGTCGCGAATCAGGCTGATCTGCCGCTGATGGGCATCGTCACGCCCATGCTGGTAGAGCTGCAGACCGTCCGGCATCTGCGCCGCGTCCTGCATGGCGATTCTGGCGCGGCGCAGCAACTCGTCGACGCTGCCGGCATCGTCCGGATAACCGGCCACACCGATGTGTGCTTCGATGCGCATTTCAAGCTCGGCGACGCGCACTGGCAGGGCCAATGCCTGCTGCACCGCCACCGCTGCGCTGAAGGCGTTGTCAGCAGAGGTATCGCTGACGATCAGCAGGAATTCATCGGAGAGCATCCTTGCCAGGTGATCACCGGGCTGCAAGCCTGCCTGCAGGCGCTGGGTCAGTTCGCGCAGCGCCTGGTCTACGCCTTCGGAGCCGCCACTGTCCTGCACGGCGTCGAGGTTACCGATACCAATGTGCAAAACCGCCGTTATCCGGCCGGCCTCGACAGCACGGGAAAGCAATTCGGCGGCCAGGGATCGATTGGGCAGACCCGTCACATCGTCGTGCAGCATGTTGTGTGCAATCAGTTGCTCACGTTCGGCGATGCCGCGCTGCATCTGGTTCAGCGCTTTGGCCAGGCTGCCGAGTTCATCGTCGCGGTCCAGTTCGATGGGCGTGTGGTAGTCACCGCGACCGACCCGCTGGGCGGCTTGAGCCAGCGCGTTCACCGGTCCTGAAAGACTACGTGCCAACATCAGCGCTCCCAACAAGGAGGCAATCAGGCCAACGAGCGTAATCAGCAGGATCCGCATATCTAACTGGTGAAAGCCCGCCAGCGCGTCGTCCAGCGAGCTGTGGGCCAGGGCAATCACGCTATAGCCATCACCCTGCGACAGCACCACGTCCTCGTTGAGATAGCGCTCACCATCGAGTGTCAGCTCTTCGATGCCATTGGCATGTTCATGACGACGCCAACCATCGATCAGTTCGGCATGGGCCTCGGACTTGAGTGTGGTCGCCAGCTGTTCGCTGTTGCCCTCCGCCTTGGCCAGAAAGGACACGTCCAGGCCCGTTAGTTCCTTGAGCTCGTGCGCAAGCGCTTCGTCCATGGCGAATCCCATCACCACTCGCGCAATGGGCAAAGGCGCGCGGACCTCAGCCTCGACCAACAGGTGCGCCTGTTGATCGAGCACTACGATGAGCAGGGTCGGCCCCTGCCCTCGCGCGTCTCGCAGTTCAGCGGCGTAGCGGAAGGTATCGCCGGGTACGGCATTGGACAGGCTCGAGGCCAGCACCCGACCGTCCAGGCCGATCAGCATGGCTTCGCTGGCATTGATCCGGGCCGCCTGATTGGCCATCGCCGATTGCAAGGTCAGGGTATCGCCGGTGGCCACCGCCTCCTTGAAGCCGAAATCCGCGACCAGCACCTGTACGCCGTCACGCAGTTGACGACTGCGAATGTCGATCAAACGCTCGAATACTCGTAACCCGGAATCGAGCCGCTCGGCGGCCTGCCGGCTTACGGCCGCTTCGGTCACCAGACGCACAGAGAAATACAGGGCGCCGATCACCACCAGCAGAAAGGCGGCGAGGGTCCACGAAAGACGTGCGTGAAAACTAAGGGTGCGCGTCATGGGCGGCTTTTCTGAACGCGTCGGCAAAGGGTGTGGGTGGCGGCGCCGAGGGTTGCAGCGCAGCGGCAATAGCAATCGGCAGTTTCAGCTCGATCGGCACAGCCCCCACTTCCAGCCGCCCCGCCTCGATGGGCGGCATGTCAACCAGCGCCGGGTGCCAGAGCGTAGAGGGGTAATGGCCGGCCGGCACGTCCAACTGGATGCGACCCTGCTCGTCGCTGACGGCGAACCATGGATTATCGGTGATATAGACGTAGCCGAGCATCCAGTCATGGATGTTGCAGCCCAGCACCACTAGCCCCGGTCGATCGAAGATGACAGGCTCGCTCGGCGTGCCTTCGTAGAGGCGCAGCTCGAACCGCTTTGCCGGTGAAAACGAGTAGACCTGATGGCGAATGTCATCGCCATTGGGAAAGCTCACCGCGGTGCCGGTCGCAACGGCCAGCACGGCCGGTGAGAACTGTTTGTCGATCTGATCCATGACCGCCACGGCGACGGGTTTGGCCTGCGCCTGCCCCGCCAGGCTGAGCACAGCGCCCTCCACCGGACGCCCCTGCGCGTCGAACACAAACGCGCTGAACGGCTGGGCCTGCGCTGATGTGCTGAGGGCGCAAAGCAGCAGAAAACAACTGGACCACACAACACGATTGAACATCTGGCTGACTCCGCCACCTTGACGATTACCGTGGGACTACCGCCTTCCTTGGCAACCTGCTGGCCTGATCAGGCTAGCCTATTGCCATCAGTTGATCAGCATAATTTTCGCTTCTGCCTACGCCGTTGTCGGATTCAATTACCGCTACGCACAAACAGATCGTCCTGGCTACTGTCTCACTCTGAGTAGCTGCACCTTTCAGTGCGGCTCCATCGCACACCCGAGGAGACCCGCCATGACAGTCAACATCGATACTGCAAACGGCACCTGTTCAACCACACTCGAAAACGCCACCCAGACCTGCGCCATCAAGGACGTCCGAGTCTCGACAGATCCAGCAGCTCGGATGTCCATGGCTCATATCAGTGGCCATAGCGTTCACGTGACCGAAGACATGGCTGAGCATCTGATCGCAGCAGGCGCGAAGGACGATCGCAAGAACCTTGTTGTCGACGACTAACCACGCCACATGAGTCATCGCCGACCAGCGGTTAATGGTTGGTCGCGGATACAAAAGAAAACCCCGCTGCCGGAATGCCGGCAGCGGGGTTTTTGGTTACGACAGCTACTCAATCAGCGGCCTTGATATTCGCTCTCGGCGTCTTCGAAACGCTTGATCATGCTCGGCGACGCGCCACCGCCGACTTTGCTGAAGATGACGATCGCAAGGCTGGCGAGGATGAAGCCGGGAATGATTTCGTAGAGCCCCAGCCCGACGAATTCCTTCCACACCACGACCGTCACCGCGCCAACAATCATGCCGGCCAGCGCACCGTTGCGCGTCATGTGCTTCCACAGCAGTGAGATCAGCACCACCGGCCCAAAGGCTGCACCGAAGCCTGCCCAGGCGTAGGACACCAGGCCCAGCACCTTGCTGTCCGGGTTGGAGGCGATGCCCAGCGCGATGAAGGCGATCAGCAGAACCATGGCACGACCCACCCAGACCAACTCGGTCTGCGAGGCGTTTTTGCGCAGCATGGCCTTGTAGAAGTCCTGCGTCAGGGCGCTGGAGCTGACCAGCAGCTGGGCGCTGAGCGTGCTCATGACGGCAGCCAATACACCGGAGAGGATGATGCCCGCGACCCAGGGGTTGAACAGGATCTTCACCAGTTCCATGAACACGCGCTCGCCATTCTCGGTCACCGGGCCGGCCAGTTCCGGATGCCCTGCAAAATAGGCGATGCCAAAGAAGCCCACGGCCACAGCGCCGGCGAGGGTGAGGATCATCCAGGCCATGCCGATGCGGCGGGCGTTGGGGATGGTCTTCACCGAGTCAGCCGCCATGAAGCGCACCAGGATGTGCGGCTGGCCGAAGTAACCCAGGCCCCAGGCCAGCAAGGAGACGATGGCGACAAAGGACAAGCCGTTGAACATGTCGAACGCGGCCGGGTTCTGCGTGGCAATCGTATCCATCGCCGCGCCCATGTCCCCCAGCGCGAGGATGACGAACACCGGGGTGATCAGCAGCGCGAAGATCATCAGCGTGGCTTGCACGGTGTCTGTCCAGCTCACCGCGAGGAAGCCGCCGATGAACACATAGAGAATGGTGGCCGCCGCACCGATCCACAGCGCGACGTCGTACGAAATGCCGAAGCTGCTCTCGAACAGACGCGCGCCGGCAACCACGCCGGACGCGCAATAGATGGTGAAGAACACCAGCACGACGAGCGCCGAGAAGATCCGCAGCGTGCGGCTCTTGTCCTCGAAACGGTGCGAGAAGTAGTCCGGCAGGGTCAGCGCGTTCTTGTTGCGCTCGGTATGAACGCGCAAGCGGCCGGCCACGAACAGCCAGTTCAGCCAGGCACCGGCGATGAGGCCGATGGCAATCCAGCTCTCGGACAGGCCCGCGACGAATATCGCGCCTGGCAGGCCCATCAGCAGCCAGCCGCTCATGTCCGAAGCGCCTGCCGACAGCGCGGTGACGAAACTTCCCAGGCTACGTCCCCCCAGGATGTAGTCATCGAAGTTCTTGGTGGCACGGTAGGCGATGAAGCCGATCAACAGCATGGCGCCGATGTAGATCACGAACGTGATCAAAGTGGGAGTACTGATGCTCATTTTGTTCCCTCGTTAGTTGTTGTTGATGGGCGCGAGGGTATTCCCGATCCCACCTGGCAGAGGGCGATGGCGGTTCGCGCCATCACCGGGACGGGCTCACCTGAGCCCATCAGAGGCGGAAGAGCGATCCGCCAACTGTTCTGGTTGTTCTATTTAACCGACGGTCTCTGAACCGAGCCGCCGGCCGTTTATTGCCGAGTCGACGATCAGTCGTCTCCCAGCGACAGCAAGGACGCGTTCCCCCCAACAGCAGTGGTGTTGGTAGAGGTTGTGCGCTCGTTGACGAAGCGCAGCAGGTAGCTCGGGCCACCGGCTTTCGGGCCAGTACCGGACAGGCCACAGCCACCGAACGGCTGCACGCCAACCACCGCGCCGACCTGGTTACGGTTGACGTAGAGGTTGCCGACTCGCGCCAGCGCTTCAATGCGGGCTGCGGTTTCCTCGTTGCGGCTGTGGATACCGAGGGTCAGGCCGTAGCCGGTGGCGTTGATGTCAGCGACGACCTTCTCCAACTCCGCTGCGTCGAAGCGCACCACGTGCAATACAGGGCCGAATTGCTCCTTCTTCAGCTCGTGGATTCCGCCGATTTCGAACGCCACGGGCGCGACGAAGTGACCGTTGAGGCTGCCCGGCAGCTTGGCTTCGGCGATCAGCTTGCCTTCTGCCTTGAGCTGCTGGATGTGCGCCAACAAGCCTTCGCGGGCTTCGGCATCGATCACCGGACCCAGGTCGTTCTCACGCAAATGAGTCGGGCCCACTTTCAGCTGGTCCATCGCGCCTTTGATCAGCTCGATTACCCGATCAGCAATGTCGCGCTGTACGTAGAGCACGCGCAGCGCCGAGCAACGCTGGCCAGCACTGGTGAAGGCCGAACCAATGGCATCCTTGACCACCTGCTCAGGCAATGCGGTGGAGTCGACGATCATCGCGTTCTGACCGCCGGTTTCGGCGATCAGGGTAGCGATGGCGCCCTCCTTCTCGGCCAGCTGGCGGTTGATGATGCGCGCCGTGTCGGTGGAACCGGTGAAGCACACGCCGACCACACGCGGATCGCGGCAGAACACACCGCCGAGGGTGGCGCCGTCGCCCGGCAGGAAGGCAATTGCGTCCTTCGGCAGGCCGGCTTCGAACATCAGTTCCAGCGCGCGAGCGGCGATCAGGCTGGTCTGCTCGGCGGGCTTGGCGAGCACGGTATTACCGGCGACCAGAGCCGCGGTGATCTGGCCGAGGTAAATCGCCAGCGGGAAGTTCCAGGGGCTGATGCAGACGAACACGCCGCGCCCTTCATGGAACAGCTCGTTACGCTCGCCGGTCGGACCTTTGAGTTCTTCGCAGCCAAGTTTCAGGCGGGCTTGCAGCGCGTAATAACGGCAGAAATCGACCGCCTCGCGGACTTCGTCAATGCCGTCCTGCAGGGTTTTGCCGGCTTCCAGCGTGCACATGGCCATCAGCTCGGCGCGGTTGGCCTCCAGCAGATCACCAAGACGCTCAAGGATCTGCGCACGTTGCTCGATCGGCGTCGCGTTCCAACGCGGCCAGAAAGCGGCCAGGCCATCGATAGCCTGTTTGGCATGCTCGGCGGTGGCGAACTGCGCGGTACCCACTTCCTGGCTGAGCTGATACGGGCAATGCACCTTGTGCGCGGTGCCGGTAAGCGTCTGCCCACCAATCACCGGGGCGGCCTGCCACTGACGGTCGAGAAACGTTTGGTAGGCGCTGGACAGTTCGTTCCACTGAGTCTGGATGTTCATGTTGATGCCTTGCGAGTTGGTCCGGTTGCCGTACAGCGCCGGCGGAAGCGGGATGCGATGGTTGCCGAGGGTCTTGAACTGACGCAGCTGGGTCACCGGGTGGTCTATCAGGGTTTCGACCGGCACGCGCGGGTCGACCAGCTGGTGAACGAACGATGAGTTGGCGCCGTTTTCCAGCAGACGACGCACCAGATACGGCAGCAGGTCCTTGTGGGCACCGACCGGCGCATAGATGCGTACGTTCTTGCGGTACTTTTCGATCACCGTGTCGTAGAGCGCATCGCCCATGCCGTGCAAACGCTGGAATTCGAACTCGCGCGGCGTTTTCAACTCGCCGACCATCGACAGGATGCAGCTCACGGTGTGCGCGTTGTGGCTGGCGAATTGCGGGTAGATCACGCCGCGGGTGTGCTCGGACAGCAGATACCGGGCACAGGCCAGGTAGGAGGTGTCGGTGCCCTCCTTGCGGGTGAAGACCGGATAGCCGTCCAGGCCCTGAACCTGACACTGCTTGATTTCGCTGTCCCAATAGGCGCCCTTCACCAGACGCAACGGGATACGCGCGTTCAGCTCTTTACCCAACAGGGTCAGCCAGACCAGTACCGGCAGGCAGCGCTTGGAATACGCCTGGATCACCAGGCCGAACTCGCCCCAGCCGGCGATGGCCGGGTCGCGCATCAGTTTTTCGTAGAGTTCCAGCGAGAGCTCGAGGCGATCGGCCTCCTCCGCGTCGATGGTGATACCGACATCCAGGCGGCGCGCCAGAATCGCCAGCTCGCGAACGCTTTCGAACAGTTCGGTGAGCACGCGCTCACGTTGAGCCACCTCATAACGCGGGTGCAGTGCGGACAGCTTGATTGACACCGAAGGACGCGGTCCCGGACCGACCTGCGGTTCGGAGCCCACGGTTTCCACAGCCTGCCGGTAGTCAGCCATGTACTTGCGCGCATCTTCGGTAGTCAGCGCCGCTTCGCCGAGCATGTCGAAAGAATAGGTGTAACCCTTCTCGCGCTCGGGACGGCCGTTCTTCAAGGCTTCGGAGATGGTCCGGCCAAGCACGAACTGCTTGCCCATCAGCTTCATCGCCTGATTCATGGCAGCACGGATGACCGGCTCACCAGAACGCTTGACCAGCCGGCCTATGACGTTCTTCGGGCGGCCATCGGAGTTGTCCGGGTCGACCACCTTGCCCGTCATCACCAGGCCCCAGGCCGCGAAATTGACCAGCACGTTGTCGCTCTGTCCAAGGTGGCGTTCCCACTCGGCGGCGTTGAGCTTGTCGCGGATCAGCGCGTCGGCCGTGGCCGAATCCGGCACACGCAGAAGCGCTTCGGCCAGACACATCAGCATCAGGCCTTCATGCGTATCCAGGCTGTACTGGCGCAGCAGTGCATCAAGGGTGTCGACGGCGTTATCTCGACCGCGCACCGCTTCGATCAGCGTACGGGCTTCACGGCGGATGGCTTCAATGCCCGCTTCGCCGGGGTCAGCGAGCTGCAGCAGCTCGCTCAGGTAGGCCGCCTCGTCAACGCTGTAGTTGGCGCTGATGGCGGGGAAGAATTCGGCGGCTTTCAGATTGGCGAAATCGCCCTGCAAGACTTGACCGGCTTTGAACATCGCGCCGCTCCTCTCGTGGAGTGTTGTTGTGTTTGGATCTGGTTAGACGGCGACGCGCGGGCAGCAATGCGCGGGCGGTTCGCCAAACGGGTAGGCGAATCTAAGGCGGGGACGTTTTCGGTTGTTGCGCAAAACTACGGAACTTTTTCAAAAACCTATGGGTTTTGATGAGCGTCAAAACCCTGTCATGAAAAGTCGCTAAAGCGGTGCAAAGCAGGGGCGGTAGAACGCGAAACGCACCGTCTCGGTGCGTTTAGGGTCGGTCACTCTTCGCTGCGTCGCAGCCGTTTCGGCGTCAATCCGAGGTAACGACGGGTGGCGGTAGTCAAAGCGCTCTGGCTGGAGAAGCCACACTCTTCGGCGATCCGCACCAGGGGCAGCGGGCTTTCGCGCAGCAGCCTGGCGGCGCGATCGAGGCGACTCTTCAGCAGGTATTGATGCGGGGTGAGGCCGACGCTGTCTTTGAACTGCACGTGGAAGTGGCTGGGGCTCAGGCACACCACCTGCGCCAGCTCGGCTACCGTGATCCGGCGCGCCAGATTGCTTTCGATATGCGCATCCAGGCGCGCGATGTCCAGAGGCCCTTTCGGCTGGTGTGTCGCCTCGCCAAACACCCGCAAGTGCAACGCACGCAACAGCACACCGCCCAGCGCCCTTGCCAGCAAGGGGTCGCTGCCATAACGGGCCAGTTCGGCGCCCGCGTAATTCAGCAGGTTGTGAAAGTCGGCGTCCAGCGCAGGATAACGAGGCGTTTCGAACAACTGCGCCAGCAGGCGCGGATCGTCGGCGCTGAGGTCTTGCTCGTCGAGGTCGATGATGAGCATGCGGTTATCACCCTTGCCGGCGAACTCGTGTTCGGCGTATCCCGGCACCAGGCAGGCACGCATACGGCACACCTCACCGCCCGCGCCGTCGACCTCAAACGCGGCACTGCCCGAGAGCGACAGCACCAACTGGTGGTAGTCGTGAGCATGTTCGTGGGCCTGATCATCAAGGCGCAGCAGACGGGCGTTGAGCATGGAGGGGCACCTGGGGTATGAGCCGCACTCTACCGGAGGCTTGGCGGTTTTTATAGCTGTGCGCAAAAACAGCCAGGCAACGATTGGATTGAAATCATTCGCCAGATACCCATCTAAAGAGCACGTACTCGCCACAGGTGCCGCATGAACGACGACATCCATCAAGAATTCGAGCAAAACGCCTCTTCCACGGGCTTGGTGCTACCGGATCAGGACCTGCCCGACAAGCTGTACATCGTCCCGATCCACAACCGGCCTTTCTTTCCCGCACAGGTGCTACCGATAATCGTCAACGAAGAGCCCTGGGCCGAGACTCTGGAGCTGGTCTCCAAGACGCCGCACCAGCGCTTGGCCCTCTTCTTCATGGACACCCCGGCACAGGATGCCGCCAGCTTCGATCCGGACAGCCTGCCCGAACACGGCACCATGGTTCGCGTGCACCACGCCTCGAAGGAAGGCGGCAGGTTGCAATTCGTCGCCCAGGGCATGGCCCGCGTTCGAATCAAAGGGTGGCTGCGCCGTAAACCGCCCTATCTGGTGGAAGTCGAATACCCGCAGAGCGATGAAGACCCCCGCGACGAGGTGAAGGCCTACGGCATGGCGCTGATCAATGCGATCAAGGAGCTGTTGCCGCTCAATCCACTGTACAGCGAGGAGCTGAAGAACTACCTCAACCGCTTTAGCCCGAACGCGCCGTCGCCGTTAACCGACTTCGCTGCGGCGCTGACCACGGCGCCAGGCATCGAGCTGCAAGAGGTCCTGGACACCGTACCCGTGCTCAAGCGCATGGAAAAGGTGCTGCCCCTGCTGCGCAAGGAAGTCGAAGTCGCCAAGCTGCAGAAAGAACTGACCGGCGAAGTGAACCGCAAGATCGGCGAACGTCAGCGTGAGTTCTTCCTTAAGGAACAGCTGAAGATCATCCAGCAAGAGCTGGGGATCACCAAGGACGACCGCAGCGCCGATGCCGATGAATTCCGTTCCCGCCTGGAGGGCAAGGTCGTGCCGCCCGCCGCCCAGAAGCGGATCGACGACGAGCTGACCAAGCTCTCGGTGCTGGAAACCGGTTCGCCGGAGTATGCGGTAACCCGTAACTATCTGGACTGGGTCACGTCGATGCCCTGGGGGCTGTACAGCGAGGACAAGCTCGACCTCGAACATGCTCGCAAGGTGCTCAATGCGCATCATGCCGGGCTCGACGATATCAAGAGCCGGATCATCGAGTTCCTCGCCGTCGGCGCATTCCGCGGTGAAATCTCCGGCTCCATCGTGCTCCTGGTGGGTCCGCCAGGCGTTGGCAAGACCAGCATTGGCAAGTCCATTGCCGAATCGCTGGGCCGCCCTTTCTACCGCTTCAGCGTCGGCGGCATGCGAGACGAGGCCGAGATCAAGGGCCATCGCCGCACCTACATCGGCGCCCTGCCCGGCAAACTGGTCCAGGCGCTGAAGGAAGTCGAAGTGATGAACCCGGTGATCATGCTCGACGAGGTAGACAAGCTCGGCAATAGCCATCAGGGCGATCCCGCCTCGGCGCTGTTGGAAACGCTGGACCCGGAACAGAACGTCGGTTTCCTCGATCATTACCTTGATTTGCGCCTGGACCTGTCCAAGGTCCTGTTCGTCTGCACCGCCAACAGCCTTTATTCGATCCCGGGCCCGCTGCTCGACCGCATGGAGATCATCCGGCTGTCGGGTTACATCACCGAAGAGAAACTGGCGATCGCCAAGCGCCACCTCTGGCCGCGGCAGTTGCAGCGCGCCGGGGTGCCGAAGAACCGGTTGGCTATCAATGACAGTGCGTTGCGCAACCTCATCGAAGGCTACGCGCGCGAGGCCGGAGTTCGACAGCTCGACAAGCAGCTCGGCAAGGTGGTGCGTAAGGCCGTGGTCAAGCTGCTCGATGAACCTGAGAGCAAGATCAAGATCGGGCCGAAAGATATCGAAAGCTACCTGGGCATGGCGTATTGGCACCCTGAACAGCTGCTCACTGGAGTCGGGGTGGTCACCGGGTTGGCCTGGAACAGCATGGGCGGCGCAACACTGCCGATCGAGGCTACGCGGATTCATACGCTCAACCGAGGTTTCAAGCTCACCGGCAAGCTGGGCGATGTCATGAAGGAGTCGGCTGAAATCGCGTTCAGTTACGTCAATTCGCACCTGAAGGAATTCAAAGGCGATCCGAAGTTCTTTGATCAGGCCTTCGTGCATATGCACGTGCCGGAAGGCGCTACGCCAAAAGATGGTCCGAGTGCCGGCATCAGCATGGCAAGCGCACTGCTGTCGTTGGCACGCAACCAGGCGCCCAAGAAAGGCGTGGCCATGACGGGCGAGCTGACGCTGACCGGGCTGGTGCTACCGATCGGCGGGTTGCGCGAAAAGGTCATCGCCGCGCGGCGTCTGAAGCTTTATGAGCTGATTATCCCAGAGCTCAATCGCGGAGACTTCGAAGAGCTGCCGGACTACCTGAAAGAAGGCCTGACGATGCACTTCGCCAAGCGCTTCAGTGACGTGGTCAAGGTCTTGTTCTGATACCGGAATCAGGGGCCGTAAGCCGGCGGCACGGCCCCTTCCGCTTGCGCATAGCCGGTCGCCGTAGCGAATGGCTTTACCCACCGGCCCTGGCGCCTTATGGTTTCCACCGACGCCCGAGCGTTTTCTTTCTTCCCTCTGGAGCCGGTCGCCCATGCCTCTCGCCCGTTTGCTGTCGTTCGCCCCGTTGTTCCTGCTGGCCGGTTGCGCCAGTACGCCGCCGAGCAGTATCGCGCTGAACGACGATGCGGACTGCCCGCTGACCTTGCAGCCCGGTCAGATGTTGATCGTAAGCCTGCCAAGCAACCCCACCACAGGCTATCGCTGGAACCTGCGCGAGGTTTCAGCCGAGCAGTTGAAAAGCCTTGGCCCGGAAGTATTCAGCTCACCGAAGTCCGACGTCATCGGCGGCGATGGTCTGTCCACCTGGCGCTTCGAGGCAGCCGAGGCCGGCAGCGGCCGCCTCTATCTCGCCTATCAACGCCCTTGGGAAACCGACACCGAGCCGGCCGGGCTGTTCGACTGCCGAATCGAAGTGCAGTAAGACTTGCCATAAGACGTGGAATAGCCGGGCACGAGGACCGACCGTCCACTTCGCGACGGCCATCCGCATGGCTTTCCGCTACAATGCCGCCCCTGTTTTCAGCCTGCCCAGACACCGCCGTGAGCCACGAACCCGATCGCCTGTTCGCCAAGCCCCTCGCCCAACCCCAGGACTTCGTCTTCAACGAGGATGTCGTGCGGGTCTTTCCCGACATGATCAAACGCTCGGTTCCGGGCTATCCCACCATCGTCGAGAACATCGGCGTGCTGGCCGCGCAGTTCGCCCAGCCGAACACCTGCCTCTATGACCTGGGATGTTCGCTGGGCGCGGTGACGCAAGCGCTGCGCCGGCACGTCAAGGCGGATAATTGCCAGGTGATCGCCGTCGATAACTCAACTGCCATGGTCGAGCGCTGCCGTGAATACCTGCACGGGCAGGACTCGATGTTTCAAGAGTTGCTCCCGGTTGAGGTGATCGAAGCCGACGTGCTTGCCCTGCAGTTCCAGCCCGCCTCGCTGATCGCACTCAACTTCACTCTGCAGTTCATCCCTCCTGAGAAGCGGCCCGCTCTGCTAGGCGCCATCCACCAGGCGCTGGTACCTGGGGGCGCGCTGATTCTGTCGGAAAAGCTGCGCTTCGAAGACGAGCAGGAGCATGACCTGCTGACCGACCTGCATGTCGCATTCAAACGCGCCAACGGCTACAGCGAATTGGAAATCGCGCAGAAACGCAGCGCCATCGAGAACGTGATGAAGCCCGACAGCCTGGAAACCCACCGTCAGCGCTTGCTGGAGGCCGGATTCACCAAGGTGGTGCCCTGGTTTCAATGCCTGAACTTCGCCTCGTTGATTGCGCTGCCATGAACATTGACCTGACACCCCTCGCCTGGCGCTTGGCCGGCACCCCACTGGCCGCCTGGGCCAACGGCTTGCAGGCACAACTCGATGCCAAACTCGCCATCGGCCACGGTGACTTGCCGCGCTGGCGTCGCGCCGTCGATGCGCTGCCTGATATCAAGCCCGCCGCTGTCGAACTGCAAGCGGCTTTCCGCCTGGAAGCGGAGTGCGACGAGGACACCCGTGCGGCTACCCAGGACGCCTTGTTCGGCCTGTCGCCCTGGCGCAAGGGACCCTTCGACGTGTTTGGCGTGCATGTCGATACCGAATGGCGCTCGGATTGGAAGTGGGACCGGGTTTCGCCGCATTTGGATTTGAGCGGCAAGCGCATCCTCGACGTCGGTTGCGGCAACGGCTATTACATGTGGCGCATGCTCGGCGCCGGTGCCGACTCGGTCGTCGGCATCGACCCGAACTGGCTGTTCTTCTGCCAGTTTCACGCGATGAAGCGCTACTTGGCGGAGCTGCCGGTCTGGCATCTGCCCATGGCGCTGGAGGAGTTGCCGCCCAAGCTCGAAGGCTTCGACACTGTCTTTTCTATGGGCGTGCTCTACCACCGACGCTCACCGGTCGATCACCTGCTGGACCTGAAGGACTGCCTGATCAAGGGCGGTCAGCTGGTCCTGGAAACATTGGTGATCGAGGGCAACGAACACACCGCCCTGGTCCCGGAAGACCGCTACGCACAGATGCGTAATGTGTGGTTCCTGCCCTCGGTGGCGGCGCTGGAATGCTGGCTGCGCCGCGCTGGCTTCGTTGACGTGCGCTGCGTGGATGTCAGCGTTACCAGCATCCAGGAGCAGCGCAGCACCGATTGGATGCGCTATCAGTCGCTGCCGGAGTTCCTAGACCCGCAGGATCACAGCAAGACCATCGAAGGCCTGCCCGCGCCGATGCGCGCCGTGTTGATCGCGCGCAAACCCTAACGCTGGACGCGCGCACTACGCTGTTCTTCAACCAGCTGACGCAGCGACGCCTGTGCTTTCTCCATCAAACGCGGGCGACTTAAATCACGCATCCGCAATTGCCGGTCGCTGAGCGTGAGTAGCCGCCGATAGAGGCGACGCTTGCGCCAGGCCGCAAACCAGTCGAGCGCCAACGCTTGCAGTCCGATGGGCCACATTGCCGGCATATAGACATCCGGCCTCGCGGGCTCTTGCGGCGGACCTTTTGGTGCATCTGTCAGTTGTCTGTCTGAACACTTCATTGCGCCCCCTAACGTGCAAGGTGCGTCGGCGCACCCAGTGCCTTCCGACCGATATGGCCGGTGGAGTAAGACTGAGCGCGCTTGACGATTCAAACAAACGACTAGAATAGAACGACCAGTTAAACGAAATTGAAGGCTAGCCTATGCCCGGAATGCCCGAACAGCTTCCCCAATCTGCGATGCCGCTATTGGAAATCGATGTGCTCCGCACCTTTGTCTCGATCGCCGAAAGCGGTAGTTTCACGCGCGCGGCAGGCCAGATCTTCCGAACCACGTCGGCCGTCAGCATGCAGATCAAGCGCCTCGAAACCATGCTCGGCTGTGCTCTCTTTGTCAGAGAAGCTCGGCGCATCACCCTGACCACTGAAGGTGAGCGGCTGCTGGGCTATGCCCGTCGGCTGCTGAAACTCAACGAAGAAGCGGTGAGCGCGTTTGTAACACCGCAGCTAAACGGCCAGGTACGTTTCGGTACGCCCGCCGATATTGGCACTCATATCTTGCCGGGCCTGCTGTCTCTGTTTGCACGGACCCATCCGGGCATTGAAGTGAACGTATCGGTTGGGCGGAGCGTCGACATGATTCAACGCATCGACTCCGGTGAGCTGGACGTAGCGCTCATCAGCGTCGGCAACCTGGGTCAGGATGATTCTCGCGGCGAGGTCATCCATAGCGAGCAGCTGGTCTGGGCCGGACGCGCCGGGGGCGTCGCGGTCGAGCGCGATCCGTTGCCCTTGGCGTTGTCTACTCCAGAATGCGCGTGGCGCCGCCAAGCGCTAGATGCGCTCGACAGAGCGGGACGGTCGTATCGGGTTGCTTACTCTAGCGAGCAGTGCGCGGGTCAGGAAGCCGCGATGATTGCCGATCTAGCGGTAGCGCCCTATCCCTTGAGCCTGGTCAAGCCACCGCTCAAACGCATGGACGAAGGCGAAAATCTACCGTCGCTGGGTGTGTACCGGATCAAGCTATTGTGCGCCCCTGGCTGCAGTGAGCCCGTACAAGTCCTGGCACGGCACGTCGTGGCAGCTTTTGCCGCTTATCACTGACCAGAACAGGAGGCAATATGGCGAAATGGTTGATCGTCGCAGGGTTGCTCCTGCTTCTGCTCGGCGTAGTGTTTCACTACGCGCCGGGACTGTTGAGCTGGTTCGGGAAATTGCCCGGCGATATTCGTATCGAGTCGGAGCGCAGCAGAACCTTCATCCCCGTCACCTCA
The DNA here is from genome assembly GCF_050272435.1 of Pseudomonas sp. NPDC047961. Classification (NCBI taxonomy): domain Bacteria; kingdom Pseudomonadati; phylum Pseudomonadota; class Gammaproteobacteria; order Pseudomonadales; family Pseudomonadaceae; genus Pseudomonas; species Pseudomonas sp. NPDC047961. The sequence continues at coordinate 752,645 of NZ_JBNNMD010000001.1, forward strand.
ATGATCATCCTGAGCGTGGTGCTGACGGTTCTGCTGAATATCTTCTTCCGACGCTAACCAGCGAAAGCGGTCTGTAACAAGCGCAACCGCCCAGCGCGTCAGCCGCGCGCCGCTGCGGTGAGAATGAGATGCTTCATTTCCTTGACGGCCTGTTTGAAGCCAACAAACAGCGCGTGAGCAACAATCGCGTGGCCAATGTTCAGCTCATTGACCCCGCGGATCGCCGCGATCGCCTCGGCATTATGGTAATGAAGGCCATGGCCGGCGTTGACGATCAATCCATGGCTCAGACCTGACTCGACGCCATCACGAATTCGCGCCAGCTCGCAGGCCCGCTCGGCCACCCCGTGCGCATCGGCGTAGCGCCCGGTGTGCAACTCGATGGCCGGCGCACCAACCCGCGCCGCGGCTTCGATCTGCAGCGGGTCAGCATCAATGAACAACGACACCTCAGCGCCGCAGGCCGCCAGGCGCATCACCGCATCGCGGATGCGAGACTCTTGGCCGGCCACATCCAGACCGCCTTCAGTGGTTAGCTCCTGGCGCGTCTCCGGCACCAGACAAACGTGTTCAGGGCGCAGTTGTTCGGCAAAGGCCAGCATTGCGTCGGTCAGGCCCATTTCGAAATTCATTCGGGTCTGCAGCGCGTCTTTCATCATCAGCACGTCACGCTCCTGAATGTGCCGACGATCTTCGCGCAGGTGCACCGTGATGCCGTCGGCCCCCGCCTCCTCCGCATCTAACGCGGCCTTGACCGGGTCCGGGTAACGGGTGCCACGCGCCTGGCGCAGGGTGGCGACATGATCGACATTGACGCCGAGCAGGATTCGATTGGCTTCAGTCACGCGGGACCTCCTTGATGTTCATGAACAGCTCGCGGCTAACCAGTGGCCGGCCGCCCAGATGCGGCGCCAGCGCCTGACGCATAAGTCTTTTTGCCGCCGCCAAAGCCCCTGGCACATTCCAATCGGCCTCAGCCATTGCCAGGAGTTCCGAACCCTTGAACAGCCCGGGCTGAAACTGACCGACCGGCTCCAGCCCGGTCTCGGGCAACAAGCGATAAAGCCCGTCGCCATGGATAGGCTGGTCAGCGATATCCCTGTCCAGCGCAAAGCCGTAGCCAAGTTCGGTCAGCAATCGCCATTCGAAAGAACGCAGGATCGGCTCCAGCGGTCGCTTGTCTGCCAGGGCGGGTAATGTCGCGGCGTAATGGTCGAACATGGCGGGATGGGCATCCTCAGCCGGTAGCAGCCGGATCAGCAACTCGTTCAGGTACAGGCCACTGAAGAGCGCATTGCCGTCGAGCCAGAAAGCCAAACCCGCGCTCTCCAGTCGCCCGACGCTCTTCAGATCACCGCGCCCGCGAAACTCGACCTCCAGCGGTACGAATGGCCGGGCCAAAGTGCCCGCCTTGCCGCGCGCACCACGCAGCACTGCCCGCAACCGCCCCTCGGGGGTGAAGAAATCCACAAGCGCGCTACTTTCACGATAGGGCCGGCTGTGCAGCACAAAGGCGGTTTGAGCGGTCATGGGATCTAGGTCGTAGGCAGAAACGGAGCGAATGCCTTTGTCCGACCGCCAAGGCTGCGGCAGTCGGGCCGATGTCGCGGGCTTAGCGTCAGCTGTAGCCGAGCGAGTGCAGTGCGCGCTCGTCGTCGGACCAACCGCTCTTTACCTTCACCCAGAGGTTAAGCATGACCTTGGAGTCAAACAGGACTTCCATGTCCTTGCGCGCCTCCTGACCGATGCGCTTGATGCGCTCGCCCTTGTCGCCAATGATGATCTTCTTCTGTCCATCGCGCTCGACCAGGATCAGCGCATGGATATGCAGCACATGCCCCTGCTGCTTGAAGTCTTCAATTTCGACAGTGATCTGATACGGCACCTCAGCACCGAGCTGGCGCATGATCTTCTCGCGCACCAGCTCCGCCGCTAGGAAACGGCTGCTGCGGTCGGTGATCTGGTCCTCGGGAAAGAAATGCTCGCCCTCAGGCAGGTGCGAGGCAACTAGCTTCTCGAACACATCGAGATTCTGCCCGTGCTGGGCGGAGATCGGTACGATTTCAGCGTTAGGAAGCTGCTGAGCCAACCATTCGAAATGTGGCAGCAATTCACCTTTGTCTTCGACGCGATCAGTCTTGTTGACCGCCACGATGACTGGACCTTCAACATACTGAACACGCTCGAGCACCAGCTGATCCTCATCGGTCCAGCGCGTACGATCAACAACAAAGACGACGACGTCGACGTCCTTCAAGGCTGAAGAGGCGGTGCGGTTCATATAACGGTTGAGTGCCGTCTCGCCATTCTTGTGCAGGCCAGGGGTGTCGACATAGACCGCCTGAACGGTGCCCTCGGTCTTGATCCCGAGCATATTGTGTCGTGTCGTCTGCGGCTTGCGCGAAGTGATCGCGAGCTTCTGCCCCAAGACGTGATTGAGGAGCGTTGACTTACCCACATTGGGCCTTCCCACTATGGCTACATAGCCGCAGCGGCTTACGTCTTCGCCTTCAACTCGTTCATCAGTCATTACCGTTCTCCACGCCGAGTGCTATCAATGCCGAGGCAGCGGCAACCTGTTCGGCAATACGCCTGCTAGCACCCTGCCCTTGAGTCTTCTCATTGAGCAACGATACCTGGCACTCGACGAAGAACGTCCGGCAATGCGGTTCGCCCTGAATCGCAACCACTTCGTATTTCGGTAGTTCGCATGCCCGCGATTGCAGAAATTCCTGCAGGCGAGTCTTTGGATCCTTGTTTGTATCGACGAGCGTAAGCCCTTCCAGCTCGTTGGCAAGCCAAGCCAGCACGCGGTCACGCGCCGCCTCCATGCCTGCATCAAGGTATATGGCGCCAATTAAAGCTTCGAGCGTATCAGCAAGGATCGATTCACGGCGAAAGCCACCGCTTTTCAACTCGCCGGAACCAAGCCGCAGGTATTCTCCGAGCTCGAAACCGCGTGCGAGCACGGCAAGCGTTTCGCCTTTAACCAGTCGCGCGCGCAGCCGAGAGAGCTGCCCTTCCTTGGCTTGCGGAAAGTGGTTGAACAACGCCTCGCCGGCGATAAAGTTGAGGATGGCATCGCCAAGAAACTCCAGACGCTCGTTATTGCGTCCGGCATAGCTGCGATGCGTCAGAGCCAGGAGCATCAGCTCCTGGTCTTTGAATTGATATCCGAGCCTACGCTCGAGACGGGCTAACGAAGTGCTCACGGCATCCTTAGGCGATATTCTTTATCGAAGTTCGCCACCAGATCGAGATTGCGGATCAGGGGCTCGCGTTTTTCATAGTCCAAGTGAACCTTGAACTCGTTATTTTCAATCGTGACCTTCATTGCCTCTTCGAGGTTCAGGTCGCGAATACCATTCACGTCCATGCCCTTGCGCACATGGCTATAAAAATCTCTCACGGTGCGGATGTCTGCCGCCTTGTCACTTTCAACCCCAGAGATGATCTTGTCCATGGACATATAGTCGAAATAATGCGGCAACATCTTGAATGCGGTGCTGGCAAAAAACGCCACCAACGCCAGCACCATGATCCAGCTCAGCATGGACAGGCCTTTTTGCGAACGAGCGAAACTCATGTCGACCTCTATGTCGTACGTTACCCGCGGATTGGGGCTGTTCAAATATAGCGGGCCGGCTCGCCGGAACCGGGCCCTGATTCACAGACTCAGTGAATCAATCCTACCCGCGAAAAATGCGGTAGGTTGCTGAACTTCGGATCAGGCCAGCTCATCCATACGGCAAAGGCTTTGCCGACGATATTGCGGTCTGGAACCATGCCGGCCAGTTCAGCTGGAATCGCCGCATCGTGCCAGTAGCGGCTGTCGTTGGAATTGTCGCGGTTGTCGCCCATCATGAAATAATGGCCTTGCGGAACGCGCCACTCGCGGTTGGGCTCGATCCGATAGCGTGCCATTTCCTTGCGAATGAGGTGTTCTACCTCACCGAGCTTCTCTTGGTACAGCTTCGCGCTGCCCAAGCTGCCTGGTTCCTCGCCAATCAGTATTTCGGGAACCAACTCTCCATTGATGCTCAAACGCTTGTCGCTGCTATACCGGATTACATCGCCAGGCAGGCCTATAACACGCTTGATGTAGTTAATGTTGGGATCGCTTGGATATCTAAATACCATCACATCCCCACGCTTAGGATCACTGACATCAATGATCTTGGTATCGACCACGGGTAGCCGAATACCATAGGCGAATTTGTTTACCAGTATGAAGTCGCCGACCTCGAGCGTCGGAATCATCGAACCGGATGGAATCTGGAATGGTTCGATAAGAAACGAGCGCAGCACCAGAACGATCGCAAGAACCGGGAAAAAAGACTTGCCGTACTCAATAAGAACCGGCTCTTTGTTCAGCGCGTCCAACGTCGATTGATCAAGCTCCCCAGCCTGGCCCTCATAGGTGGCTATCGCAGCCCGGCGACGTGGCGCGAAGATCAGTAGGTCGAGTAGTGCCAAAAATCCACATACCGCAACGGCGATGACCAGCAACAGCGGGAAATTGATCGACATGTCAGCTATCTACCTTGAGCACGGCGAGGAAGGCTTCCTGCGGAATCTCAACGTTGCCGACCTGCTTCATCCGCTTCTTACCGGCCTTCTGCTTTTCAAGCAGTTTGCGTTTACGGCTTACGTCACCGCCGTAGCACTTCGCCAGAACGTTCTTGCGCAACGCTTTCACAGTGCTTCGCGCGACGACCTGCCCCCCCAGCGCAGCCTGGATGGCGACGTCGAACATTTGCCTTGGGATTAGCTCCTTCATCTTCTCGACAAGGACCCGCCCTTTGTAATGCGCATTGTCGCGGTGCACGATCAACGCTAACGCGTCGACTTTGTCGCCGTTGATCAGGATATCCAGGCGGGTAAGATTGGCGGACTGGAAGCACTCGAAGCTGTAATCCAGCGAGGCATAGCCCCGGCTGACCGATTTGAGCCGGTCGAAGAAGTCGAGCACCACTTCGCTCATGGGCAGGTCATAGCGCACCTGGACCTGCGTTCCGAGAAACTGAAGGTCACGCTGAACGCCACGCTTTTCCACACAAAGCGTAATAACGCTGCCCAAATGCTCCTGGGGTACGAGAATGTTGGCCCGCACAATGGGCTCACGCATGTCCTCGATCGAGGAAAGATCGGGTAGTTTGGAAGGACTATCGACATAGATAGTCTCGCCGTTTTTCAACAATAGTTCATAGACCACTGTCGGCGCCGTGGTGATCAGATCCAGGTCGTACTCGCGTTCGAGGCGCTCCTGGATGATCTCCATATGCAGCATGCCGAGAAAGCCGATGCGGAAGCCGAATCCAAGCGCATCCGAGCTTTCCGGCTCGTACTGCAGCGCAGCATCGTTGAGCGTCAACTTTTGCAACGCCTCACGGAAGTCTTCGAAATCGTCCGAGCTTACCGGAAACAGACCCGCATAGACCTGCGGCTTGACCCGCTTGAAACCAGGCAGCATTTCAACGTCAGGCGTATTCGAGAGTGTCAGGGTGTCACCAACCGGAGCACCGTGAATATCCTTGATGCCAGCAATAATAAAGCCGACTTCGCCAGCTTTAAGGTCGGCGGTGCTCGTGTGTTTCGGGTTGAACACACCCACGCTGTCGACCTGGTGTACCTTGCCGGTGGACTTGACCAGGACCTTGTCGCCCTTTTTGATCCGACCATGGCGAACTCGCACCAGCGAGACGACACCGAGATAGTTGTCGAACCAGGAGTCGATAATCAGCGCCTGCAGGGGCGCATCAATTTCTCCCGTCGGAGCGGGGATGACAGACACCAGACGCTCAAGCACATCGTCTACGCCCATGCCGCTCTTGGCGCTACACGCCACAGCATCGGTCGCATCGATACCGATAATATGCTCGATTTCGCCCTTGACCTTATCGGGGTCGGCCTGCGGCAAATCCATCTTGTTCAGCACGGGCATTACTTCCAAGCCCTGCTCGATGGCTGTATAGCAGTTGGCTACCGATTGCGCTTCAACGCCCTGCCCAGCATCGACCACCAGCAACGCACCTTCGCAGGCGGCGAGCGAGCGACTGACCTCGTAGGTGAAATCTACGTGGCCTGGGGTGTCGATGAAATTCAGCTGATAGGTCTTGCCGTCCTTCGCCTTGTAGTAAAGCGTGACGCTGTGCGCCTTGATGGTGATGCCTCGTTCACGCTCGAGGTCCATCGAATCCAGCACCTGGGCGTTCATTTCACGCTCGGTCAAACCGCCACACATTTGAATGAAACGGTCAGCCAGGGTCGACTTGCCATGATCGATGTGCGCGATGATAGAAAAATTGCGGATATGACTCAGGTCGCTCACAGCTCAACACTCTAATACGTCGCGAGCCGATTGCCCGCCGAAAATAGCCGCAAAGTGTACCTGATAGGTCTATTCAGTGCCACGCCGGAGCCTAGGACGTGCATGATCAGCCTTCCGCCACCGCAACGTGAACACTACTGCTGATAGGCCGATGCGGAAAGGCGGCCGAAGAGCGCGCTTTTTCTGAAGTTAGAGAATACTGTTCGGCGAGCTTGAAGACAGCGGGACTTGCCCGCTCATTGCGCAATACGCGTGGTGAAACTGAACGGTTCTACTGAAATTGCGGGATGACCCAACCTGAGGCTGAGGCAGAACCGATCACTCGGTGCGCAAGTGGATGATGATGTCATCGAGGTGCAGCCTATTATCCTGACAGCCCGCTTGCGAGACGGAATAAACCGCCCGACTACTCAGCCTTAGCAGCCAAAGCCGCACGCAACACGACCGGCTGCAACGCCGGATCGATTGAGGTCTGCTGGCTGCGCTTGCGTACCAGGAGCCAGGCGACCAGAAAGCCGCCTAGCCCAGCAAGCATAACGTACGGCTCGGGAGCCGAAAGCTGGGAAGCGACGACCGCAAAGATGAAAAGCATGATCAGCGGAAAAAGATAGACAAGCACGGCGCCGTGTAGCAACACGCTTTCACGGATACCGACCACAACGGTATCCCCTACGCTAAGCCGAAGATCACACAACGCCAGTATCAAACCACGGCGTTCGCGAATACCAAGCCGATCAACCAGGCCCTGCCCACAGCCACTCCTCACGGAACAACCTGAACAGGTGCTACTGCGCTCCGTCTCAACCCAGACAGCGCCGGGCGCCAATGCAACTACGCGACCTGTCTCCTCGATCATTGCGACGCCTGATCAGCCCCGGCGCGCATGGACAATGCAATTCGCTCCGCCGTGCCTAAAGGGATTTCCCCAATTACAGTAACCATGACATCGCCGCCAGCCGTAGAAATACGCTTCGAAACAGCTACCGTAGGCCCCATTTGGCTGCGCGCGTCTTCAACTACAGCACCGTCCAGGGGCTCGATAAATACCGATACCCGAGCGATACCATCACTATAAGACAACCAAGTGACCGACTCTTTTGAGGCGGGACTCGGACGCACATTTGAGTCGATCAGCTGAAAACCATCCGGCAACCAGTCAGAGCGCCATTTCGTTGGTGTAGCTTCTTTTTGCTCGACAGCAAGCGAGACCGGTTTGCAATCCGTCCCCGCTTCCACATCTGCTGGCTCCGCTGAACCGGGCGCGAAATGCGTGAACTGAAAGCGCTCAAGCAGTTGCCCGCTTTCATCAAGCAACAATGATTTAAGCGGTAGGGACGTTTCTCTATCGAGATGCAGCTCGAAGCCATAGCGGTGCTGGTCCCTAGGACGCACGGCTAGCGCAACCGTGGGTCGCCCTGCGACTCGGGATTCGCCGATCACCTGAAAGCTGTACCACTTGGAAAGTGCCTCCGGCTCCAGCTGGCGCCAAGGCGTGGCTTCCCGCACTTGGGACGCCATATCTTCGGTAGCACACTGGATCTTTCCGTTAACGATCACAACCTCTGCAGCCGGACCATCTAGCTGCAACAGTCGCTCACGCAACTGCTGACCATCTACCAACTGCCAGACAGCATGACTGGAAAAGCTTCCGTTGCGCTCATAGACGAAAGTGCCTTGATAGCTTTGCTTTTTCTCAGCAGCTGCAAGTCGCTGCATCAGGAGATCGGCTTCAGCAGCAAAGGCCGGCATCGATAGCCAGCCTCCGAGCACCACAAACAGCGGTATCACACGCATGTTGTTCCTTAACGATCTTCCATGCTGGCTGCGCGAGCGTAGGGCAGCGCACTTTCCGAACCGCTACCGAAAGCGGCCTGCTGAGCGTGCTGACGAACATAAGCCGGCAACCTCTTTTCATGCCAACTTTCAGGCGAACCTTCCGCCCCCGTCACTTGGGCACCGGGAGCAACCGCGCCCTCACTATAGCCTGCCAGCACGGCTGGCCCCTGGCTAGCTTGCGGCACTGCGATGCTAGGCTGCGCAGCCTGCTGAGCAATCTGCGGCCCGGCAACTTCGCTCTGATTGTACAGGCGTACGCCAGCCAACACAGCGACCGTAACCGATGCCGCGACGGCTAGACGGCCTACATTACGCCAAGCGAAGCGCTGTGGCTTAACCGCAGTGATTTCAGGCTCTTCAGCCAACGCCGCCGACACTGCCGACGCAATATCCAGACGAGGCTCGATCAGCTCCTTGTGCATTGCGGCACGGGCGATCTGATAACGCGACCAAGTCGATCGCATTTCACTGTCGCCCTCTGCAGCGAGCACTCGACGTAATTCCAAATCGTCCGCTTCGTTATCCATCACCGCGGACAGCGATTCATGCAGGGCTTCACGACTCATGGCGGTTCCTCTCTTGGCTATCGCCGCTGTCTCAGGATTCATGCAACAGGGGTTGCAATGCTTTATCGATGGCTTCCCGCGCCCGGAATATCCGTGAGCGGACCGTACCCACCGGACACTGCATAACATTTGCAATGTCTTCATAACTAAGACCATCAAATTCACGCAGTGTTAGAGCCGTGCGTAAATCTTCAGGAAGTTGCTGGATAGTTCTGTGAACTGTGTCCTCAATTTCATCCCTGAGAAGTGCTCGCTCCGGCGACTCAATGTCCTTGAGAGCATGATCTCCCTCATAGAACTCAGCATCCTCGGAACTGACATCGCTGTCAGGCGGCCTCCTTCCTCGAGCCACCAAATGATTCTTTGCCGTGTTAATGGCAATACGGTACAGCCACGTATAAAAAGCACTGTCTCCGCGAAAATTCGCAAGCGCACGATAGGCTTTAATAAAGGCTTCTTGCGCAACATCCTGAGCTTCGTGAGAATCATGTACAAAGCGCACGATCAACCCTAGGATCTTGTGCTGATATTTCAATACCAGCAAATCGAAAGCCCGCTTATCTCCTCGTTGCACTCGCTCGACCAGTTGCTGGTCCTGCTCCTGGGTTAGCATAAACACTCCTCCATGACCCGGAAGGGGTGCTGCGCTCGCCTACGAGCTGACCTGCCAGAATAGACCCGGGCTTTACACAAAAGTTCTCCCCCTCCAAGCAAGCATTCCTGCAACACACCTGACGGCATTGGCGAGCAACGCCGCAAAACGAACCGTTCCGACGGCGCCACCCTGGTATCCACAGCAAAAACCCGCCGCCCACCGAACGATGGCCAGCCGGTCCGCATCCACAACTGTCTATAGAGACAAGCCTGCAAGAAAAGTTCCAAAGCATCCTGCCAAGTCCAACAAGGCCCGCTATTTTGCAGGGGGGCGCACCTATATACTAGGGCTCGCCTCAACGTGAGATTCGAAATGAGCCGACATTATCAATACGACGTTCTTGTCATAGGCAGCGGCGCAGCCGGCTTGACTCTAGCGCTCAACCTGCCGCCCTCGCTCCGGGTTGCGGTACTGAGCAAGGGCGACCTGGCCAATGGCTCCACGTATTGGGCTCAAGGCGGTGTGGCCGCAGTGCTGGACACTACAGACACAATCGAATCCCATGTCGCCGACACCCTCGTCGCCGGTGGCGGGCTATGCAAGGAAGAAGCGGTACGCTTTACAGTGGAACACAGCCGCGAAGCCATCCAGTGGCTGATCGAGCAAGGTGTCCCCTTCACCCGGGACGACGCCGAGCGCGAAGCTGACGGCTTCGAGTACCACCTGACGCGAGAAGGCGGACACAGCCACAGACGCATCATTCATGCTGCCGATGCGACCGGCGCCGCGATTTTCAACACCCTGCTTTCCCGTGCTCATGATCGGGAAAACATCGATCTACTACACCAGCGTGTAGCCGTAGACCTGATCACCGAACGCAAGCTGGGCTTGAACGGTAAGCGTTGCCTTGGCGCTTACGTGCTTGATCGAACAAACGGAGAGGTGGACACCTTCCAGGCAAAATTCACCGTACTCGCGACGGGTGGCGCAGCAAAGGTGTACCTATATACCAGCAACCCAGACGGAGCATGCGGCGACGGCATCGCGATGGCGTGGCGCGCGGGATGCAGGGTGGGCAATCTGGAGTTCAACCAATTTCATCCAACCTGCCTGTACCACCCAAAAGCTAAGAGCTTTCTCATTACCGAGGCATTGCGCGGCGAAGGCGCCGTGCTGAGACTGCCCAGCGGCGAACGCTTCATGCCACGCTTCGACCCGCGTGCGGAACTGGCGCCCCGTGACATCGTAGCCCGTGCGATCGATCATGAAATGAAGCGCCTCGGCATCGACTGCGTCTATCTGGATATCAGCGACAAACCTACAGAATTCATCAAAGCGCATTTTCCGACCGTTTATGAGCGCTGCCTGGAATTCGGTATCGACATTACCTGCGAGCCAATCCCAGTGGTGCCTGCGGCCCACTACACCTGCGGCGGAGTGCTGGTCAATCAGACTGGCAGAACCGACATACCGGGACTGTACGCGATCGGCGAAACCAGCTTCACCGGCTTGCACGGCGCCAACCGAATGGCCAGCAATTCGCTCCTGGAGTGTTTTGTTTACGCTCGCGCCGCAGCCCAAGACATGCTTCGCGAGCTACCCGACGTCACCACTCCCATTGCCTTACCCACGTGGGACGCAACTCAAGTGACAGACTCGGACGAAGACGTGATCATTGCGCACAACTGGGACGAGCTTCGGCGGTTCATGTGGGACTACGTAGGCATCGTTCGCACCACCAAGCGACTGATGCGCGCGCAACACCGGGTTCGCTTGCTGCTTGGAGAAATCGATGAGTTCTACAGTAATTACAAAGTCAGCCGGGACCTCATCGAGCTGCGGAATCTAGCAACGGTTGCAGAGCTGATGATCGGTTCGGCCATGCAACGCAAGGAAAGCCGAGGCCTGCATTTCACGCTGGACTACCCTGACCAGCTGCCGGAAGCGACGGACACTATCCTGGCACCGCCCACCTACGACGACTGAACTTCAACCTGAGCCGCAGACGCCGGTGCTGCTCCGCCGTCATTACCCCTCGCGGAATGCAAAGCCCTCGGGCGAACCAGTCATCTGGCTGCTTGAATCGCAGCACTACGACCAGCGGCAGCGCGATGCTGTCAGGTAGCAACTGCACGGGCTCCCAACCCCTCTCCTGACTCCACAGCGACCACCCCTTTTGATCGTGGCGCAGACCAAGCCATGAGCAACGACGACAAAACAAGAGGCGAGACGGTATCGCCCAGGCAGCGTGCAACACGCAAAGCAGCAACCCGAACATGCGCAGCCAGAATGGTACAGGCAGTATCAATAGCGCGATTACGGCCAGCAGCAGCATCACCAGGTACATAGCTAACAGCGGGCCAGATGCCCGCCAGCGGCATTCGAATGCCTGGCTACTTTGGTTGGACACGGTCAAGAATCATACGGACCATGCAACGTAGATCCTCGTCATCGGGCACGGCGCGCTCCATGAACCAGCCAAACATGTCCTGATCTTCACAGCTCAGCAGTTTGCGATAGCGGCGCTGGTCTTCTTCGTCGAGCTGCGGATAGACCTCCTTGACGAAAGGCACCAGCAGTACATCCAGTTCGAGCATGCCGCGGCGGCTCTGCCAGAACAGACGATTGAGTTCGGATTGTTCGACCATGCAAATGCTCCTGAGTTGAAGCTCGGCATTATAGCGACTGCCGTGAACGGGCGGCACAAGCATTAGTAGGCCTACGGAGTGGCAGCTGGCGCACACTGTATTTCACCGGTGGCCTGTTATGATGCCGATCCGGATTTCTCCACGGCGACTCGTCATGACTGACACTGCTTTTTTCTGCGTTCTGTCGCATGAAGGCATCCTGGCCGTACGCGGCGCGGATGCCAGTAAGTTTCTACAAGGGCAACTGACCTGCAACCTCAATTACCTTGATGACCAGCATTCGAGCCTCGGTGCGCGCTGCACACCCAAGGGACGAATGCAGTCCAGCTTCCGCATCGTGCCGGAGGGCGACGGCTATCTGCTGGCGATGGATCGCGAGCTGGTCCAGCCACAACTCGCCGACCTCGCAAAGTTCGCTGCCTTCTCGAAGTCCAAACTGCATGACGAGAGCGCTGAGTGGGTTCGCTTCGGGCTCAGCGGAGGCGATGGCGCTCTTGTCAGTCTCGGCCTAGATCTTCCCCAGACAGCCGACGTTACGGTCGTCGGGCATGGATTGATCGCCGTACGCCTTAACGATGGCCGTTCCGAACTCTGGACCCATGCGAAAGACGCTGGGACCACCCAACTCCGACTGGCGGCCCAGCTTCCCGAAGCCTCGCTCGATCGTTGGCAGCTCGCTCAGATTCGCGCCGGCATCGGTCAGGTAGTTGCGGCCACTCGCGAGCTGTTCATCCCGCAGATGATCAACCTTCAGGCATTAGGCGGCGTCAGTTTCAAGAAGGGCTGTTACACCGGCCAGGAAATTGTCGCGCGGATGCAATACCTCGGGAAACTGAAGCGCCGCCTGCATCGCCTTGCCGCGCAAAATCACGACGTAGACGTGCCGGCTCCGGGGCTTGAAGTCTACTCCCCGGTGCATGGTTCAAGCGTAGGTGAAGTCGTCATGGCAGCAAGCGCCGAGGGCGCTCTAGAGCTGCTAGCCGTGCTGCAGGAAGATGCCGCGGCGGATGGCCGACTATTTCTCGGCTCCCCGGATGGCCCTCCACTGACTCTGCTGCAGTTGCCCTATACGCTAGACGCGGATCGGGAAATCCAGCGTTAACCATTGCCAGCCACATTCCACACCGAATTATAAGTAAGGAAAGACATGAGCACTCTTGCCGACAAGGTCCAGCAGGCACTTACACAGGCGATCGAAAACGACGAACTGGTCCTGCCGACGCTTCCGGAAGTTGCATTGCGCGTGCGAGAAGCTGCAGAGGATCCGGACGTTAGCATTCCGACGCTGGCCAAGGTGATCGGAAATGACACTGCCCTCACTGCGCGCATCATTAAAGTGGTAAACAGCCCGTTGCTGCGCACCAACAGGGAAATTAACGATCTGCAGATGGCGATCAGCCGCCTCGGCATCAACTACACGTCGAACCTGGCGACCGGCCTGGCGATGGAGCAGATGTTCCAAGCGACTACGGACGTTGTGGATCGCAAGATGCGTGAGGTCTGGAACAAGAGCACAGAGATTGCAGCTATCAGCCATGTGCTTTGCCGTAACTTCACACGCCTCCCAGCCGATCAAGCAACGTTGGCAGGCCTGGTTCACCAGATCGGAGTCCTGCCGATCCTGACCTACGCAGAAGAGCACAGCGCGCTGCTCAGCGATTCGATCAGCCTCAACCATGTTATCGATCGGATCCATCCCATTATCGGGGAAAAGATTCTTCGTGCCTGGGAGTTCCCCGATCCGATCGCCACGGTCCCGGCGCAGTACCTCGATTTTTCCCGAACCTCAGCCAAGGTAGATTACGTCGACATAGTCCAGGTCGCGACGCTGCAGAGCTACATCGGCACCTCGCACCCCTTTACGCAGCTCGACTGGAACCAGATTCCCGCATTCGCCAAGCTCGGTCTTGATCCCAGCACATTGTTGCAAGAGGACGAAGATCTCTCAGCTGCGATGGACGCCGCGATGAGCATGCTTCAGTAAATAGCGCGCGGGTGCCGTCCGGCACCTGCACGTCCTGGTCTCCGCTCAAATACAGCCTCACCGACCGACTGCACCAGCCGACCGTTCGCCTGACACAAGGAACCGCTACCGCGGCTTTTAGTCATTAAATAGACGGCGCTCTTGCCGCATCTTGCTTGCGCTCTTCGCCTATACCTCGGGCTACGAGCTTGTCAGGTTGAAGGAGACTAACGATGAACCGCACGACCAAGACATTCTTTTCCGGTACCGCGGCGCTGCTTTTCAGCGCGGCTGCAAACTTCGCCCTCGCCGCAGAGGGTGAAAACTTCGTAGACGAAGCATCGGCAAAAGGCATCGCCGAAATCGAAGCCGCCAAGCTGGCCATGAGCGAAAGCAAGTCTGAGGACATCAAGACCTTCGCCCAGAAGATGATCGATGATCACACCAAGTCGAACCAGAAACTCGCCGAGCTAGCCCGCCAGCACGAAGACCTCGAAATGTCTGACGATGCCACATTGATGGATCAGGCAAAGGCCATGATTCTTGAACTGCGCGAAGGCGAAAATTTCGATGAGGCCTATGCCAACAATCAGGTCGTAGCTCATGAGCAAACCATCGAGCTTTATCGTGAGTACGCCAAAAACGGTGAGAACCCGAGCTCAAGAAGTACGCCGAGTCGACTTTGAACACACTGGAGCAGCACCTGAACAAGGCTCAGGAGCTGGCCTCAAAGCACGGCGAACAACAGTAAACCTATCCTGTCGGCGGCGCCGTGAGCGCCGCTCAGACTGACTCCGGCAACTTCCAATCAATTGGCTCCAAGCCCCGCTGCTTAAGAAATTGGTTGGCCCGGCTGAAATGGCCGTTACCGATGAATCCCCGATGCGCCGAGAGCGGCGAGGGATGGACTGACTTCAGCAAGAGATGCCGGGTCGGATCAATCAGCTTCGCTTTGCTCTGAGCATGGGCGCCCCACAGCAAGAAAACCACGTCGGACCGCTTTTCGCTTATCACTTCGATGATCCGATCGGTCAGGCGCTGCCAGCCCATCTTCGCGTGCGATCCGGCCACTCCCTGTTCCACGGTCAATGAGGTGTTGAGCATCAGCACGCCTTGATCCGCCCAATGCTGAAGGTAGCCGTGGCTGGGTATGTCCAGATTCAGATCACGCTTGACTTCCTTGAAGATGTTCTGCAATGACGGCGGCGGCGCGACGCCTGGCTGCACTGAAAAACATAACCCGTGCGCCTGGCCCGCGCCGTGATAGGGGTCCTGCCCCAGAATCACAACGCGAACACGCTCCAACGGAGTGGAATTCAAAGCCTGGAAAATCATGGGGCCCGGCGGATAGATCACCTTTCCAGCCGCCTTCTCACGACGCAGAAACTCTCCCAGCTGCTTCATATACGGCTGCTCGAACTCATCCTGCAGAGCCGCTTTCCAGCTGTTTTCAAGTTTGACGCGATCACCTGGATTCATGGCGTTGCCCTGATCTGCCGAGGCGCCGAACCCTAAGCAAAGGTTCCAGCAGAGTCAATGCGTCCACCGGAACCGGCTCAAACCGCCACTCAGGCTTAGAAAATGTCGGCTACCTCACAGCTACGCGAAAGACTGGCCAGCTACGACCAATGAGTGCGTGACGTATAGCCGCAGCGCGCAGTAAAAAGCCTCTCGCCAATAAAAAATACAACAAGGAACCTGCAATGAAACGGACTACGCTCCTTGCTCTAGGGCTGGGGTTCTGTCTGGCAGTTGAAGCTGCCGATCCGATCACCCTCGGCCTCAACTACCCTCGCACCGGTAGCTACAAAGAAGAAGGGCTTTCCCAAATGCGTGGGGCCCTCCTGGCGGTCGACGAAATCAACGCCAGGGGCGGCGTACTGGGCAGGCCGCTCCAGCTAGCCACCCGCAACTCCGCATCAAGACCCGAGAAGGCCGTTGCCAATGTCGACAAGCTGGCCGATGAGGGCGCCGTCATGCTGTTCGGTGGCGCCTCTAGCGCGGTCGCTATCGCCGCAGGCAAGCGCGCCAAGGAGCGCGGCTTGCTCTATTTCGGCACCCTCACTTATTCCAATGACACCACGGGCAAAGATGCCCATCGCTACATGTTTCGCGAATGCAACAACGCCTGGATGAGCGCGCAGGTGCTGGGCCAGTATCTGAACAAGCATTTGCCGAACAAACGCTACTTCTACATCACCTCTGATTACACCTGGGGCCATACCAGCGAAAGCTCGCTACGCCAGGCCACCGGCACGCAGAACAGCAGTCAGCACCCCGGCATCAAAACGGCGTTTCCCGGCGCCCGCCTCTCCGACTATCGTGAAGCCCTGACCCAGGTCGCCAGTAGCGACGCCGAAGTCTTGGTGCTGGTGCTGTTCGGTGAAGACCTGGTCCGTGCGATGCGGATCGCCGACGAGCTCGGTCTGAACAAGAGAATGCAGGTCGCGGTCCCCAACCTGACGCTAAGCATGGTTGAAACAGCAGGTCCTGACATCATGCGTGGCGTACTGGGTACCGAGCCCTGGACTTGGCGCGTCCCAGAACTGGAAGGCTCCGTCGCCGGCAAACAGTTCGTGCAGAACTACGACGAGCGATACCAGACCCACCCGTCGAGCTCGGCCGCCTCCGCCTACAGCATCGTCTATCAGTGGGCCGACGCGGCGACGCGTGCCCGCAGCCTCGACAGCGAGCGCATCATCGCTGCGCTCGAGGGTCATCGCTACAGCTTGCTCAAAGGCGAACAAGAGTGGCGCCCCTTCGATCACCAGAACGTGCAGACGGTATACGCGGTAAAGGTCAAGCCTCGCGAAGAGGTGCTCAAGGACCGCTTCAAGCAAGACTACTTCGAGATCGTCCACCGCCTCACCGGAGAGCAGGCTGCCCCGTCGCTTGCCGAATGGCAGGCTGAGCGCCGGGCTGGCGGACAGGCTCTGGCCCTCCAGTAACCAGGCAAAAATGAGCGGCTCTGGAAAGCCAGGCCGCTCCAGACCTCGTCACGCGCGCCCTCTCGCTTTGCGCCGCATCAGCGACATCCTCCTCCCAGACCGGTGGCTGTCACGCCGCTCCAACGCCTCGCCAGATCGAAACGATTGCAACTAGACTTGGCTGAAGGGCGAGCCCTGTTGCCGATGTTTGGCCTGTAGTGCATGCCAGCCCAGGCATTAAATGCAGACGAGTCGCAGGCATTCGATACCGACGAGGATGATCATCACCATGAGCAATGCAGTCGAACCCTACAAGTCTGGATTTTTTGACCTGACCCACAAGCTAACCGTGGAAAAGCACGGGCATACCGCGCTGATCACTATCAACCATCCACCCGCCAATACCTGGGACCGTGAGTCGTTGATCGGCCTCAAACAAGTCGTCGAGCATCTGAACCATGACGACGAGGTCTATGCACTGGTGATCACCGGCCAGGGCGAAAAGTTCTTCAGCGCTGGCGCCGACCTCAAGCTCTTTGCCGATGGCGACCGCACCCGCGCACGGGAGATGGCGAAGCGTTTCGGCGAAGCCTTCGAGGCCCTTCGGAGCTTTCGTGGGGTATCCATAGCTGCCATCAACGGTTTCGCGCTTGGCGGGGGGCTGGAATGTGCATTGGCATGCGACATCCGCATCGTTGAACAACAGGCCCAACTGGGACTACCGGAAGCATCGGTTGGCCTGCTGCCCTGCGCGGGTGGTACGCAGGCACTCGCATGGCTAGTGGGTGAAGGCTGGGCTAAGCGGATAATTCTCTGCGGTGAACGCGTTACGGCGGATACGGCTCAGCGGATCGGCCTGGTAGAGCAGGTAGTGGAATCCGGAGAGGCGCGTGGGCACGCACTTCTGCTCGCCTCTCGCGTGGCGCGTCAGAGCCCGGTTGCCGTTCGCGCCATTAAACCGCTGATTGACTCAATGCACAGTCGCGGCCCAGCACACTTCGCAGCCGCAGAACGTGAAGCCTTTGTCGATTTGTTCGATGCCGACGACACGCTCGAAGGGGTCAATGCCTTTCTGGAAAAACGTGATCCTCGCTGGAGAAACCGTTGACCTCGACCTTATGACACAGAGGCAGCTTGAAGGCGACTAGCCAGCAAGAATCGACCAGCGCCGCGTGTGACGGTCAAGTGCAGCGGCGCGGTACTTATTAGCGGCGGTAGTGTCGACCGTCGAAATCGCGCCGTTGATGCATCCGGTAGTCGCGCCCATCGCGGACTAGCGGTGGCCGGCCAAAGTTTCTCGAGTGATCACGCTCCCAACGCGATGGGCTATCGAATCTGGACCGCCGATCGTCTTTCCACCGCTGCGGCTGGCGAATCTCGCTCCGTCGCCCATGGTCCCAGTGATGCCGATCCGACCCACGGTGTCGATCGTAGTACTGCGGTGGAAGCTGCCCCTGATAGCGAGGCGGCAGATTCTGGGGATATTGCCGGTGTTGAGGGTATGGACTGCGCGGGTCGTACTGGTATGCGCGGCTTTCGACGCGATAACTGCCGCCATCAGGTTGATAGACCCACACGCCGCCCCGAGACTCAGCACATGCTTGGGCGCCGAAACCGAGCCCCAGCAGCAAAACCGCTATTCGCAACTTCATCGAGCACCTCCATGGGCCGCCCCGCCTGGGAGTTGCGGCCTCGATTAATCAGACCACAGCAAATGTTAGGCTGGCATCCAAACGGACGGTTGATGCATTTCCATATGTGTCACCGAACCGAGGGCAGAGTCGAAGCCACATCACGTCGCGGCCTTGTACGGCTGCCGCCGCTTCCCGATAATAGCGGCCTTTTAGCCTCGGCTCATGCAGAGCGCACAGGAATCCGCGATGACCGAACTCGCTCTGATCATGGTTAGCGCCATTCTGGTCAATAACTTCGTACTGGTGCAGTTTCTCGGTCTGTGTCCGTTCATGGGCGTTTCGAAAAAAATCGAAACGGCCATTGGTCTTTCGTTGGCGACGACCTTTGTGCTGACGCTGGCAGCCATGTGCAGTTACATCGTTCAGCAGTACGTCCTGAAGCCGCTAGATCTCGAGTTCCTTCGCACCATCAGCTTCATCCTGGTGATCGCTGTGGTGGTGCAGTTCACCGAGATGGTGGTGAACAAGACCAGTCCCCTGCTGTACCGCGTGCTGGGCATCTTCCTGCCGTTGATCACTACCAACTGCATTGTGCTCGGCGTCGCGCTGCTGAATGCCAACAAATCCGAATTCACCTTTCTAACCGCTACGGCGAACGGATTTGCCGCAGGCCTGGGCTTTTCTCTGGTGCTGGTGCTGTTTGCGGCCATGCGTGAGCGCATCGCCATCGCCGACGTTCCCAGGTCGTTCCAGGGCGCAGCCATCGGGATGGTCACGGCCGGCTTGATGTCGCTGGCGTTCATGGGCTTCAGTGGGTTGATCAAACTATGAGTCTGGTCGTGATCGCCGTGCTTGCCCTCCTCGCGCTGTGCCTAGTGTGCGGAGCCATTCTCGGCTTCGCCGCGGTGCGTTTTCGCGTCGAAGGCGACCCGATCGCCGAACAGATCAATGCACTGCTTCCGCAGACGCAGTGCGGCCAGTGCGGCTATCCAGGCTGCAAACCTTACGCCGAGGCGATTGCAGGCGGCGACAAGATCAACAAGTGCCCACCCGGTGGCGAATCGACTATCCAGGCATTGGCTGACCTGCTTGATGTCGAGCCCGAACCGCTGGATGCCGTGGAGGGTGAGGTGCCGCCGCGTGTCGCCTATATCCGCGAAGCCGAATGTATCGGCTGCACCAAGTGCATTCAGGCTTGCCCGGTGGATGCCATCGTCGGCGCCGCCAAGCAGATGCATACCGTCATCGTCTCCGAGTGCACCGGCTGCGACCTCTGTGTGGAGCCGTGCCCGGTGGATTGCATAGACATGATTGAACTGGGCAGCAACCTGCAGAGCTGGAAGTGGGACCAACCCTTGATGCCAGGCCAATTGATCGCCAGTGATCGGGAGCAGGCCGCATGACCTCGCTGAACGTCTGGGATATCCATGGCGGCATACACCCGCCGGAGTGTAAGGATCTATCCAACCGCACGCCGATCCAGCTGCCGCCGCTCCCAGCTCGACTGGTTGTTCCGCTGGCCCAACATATCGGTGCGCCTGCCGAGCCATGTGTTGTGCTGGGTGAGCGTGTGCTCAAGGGGCAGAAGATCGCCGAGGCCGCTGGCTTCGTCAGTGTGCCGGTACACGCCCCGACGTCTGGCACAGTGAGTTTCATCGGTCCCCAGCCCTACCCTCACGTATCGGGAATGCTCAGCGCTGCCATTGCGATTGACAGCGACGGTCAAGACGAATGGATCGAACTGCAGCCGCAACCGGACTACCGGACAATGCAGCCCGACCAGCTGCTGGAACAAATCCGTCAGGCAGGCATCAGTGGCCTCGGTGGCGCTGGCTTCCCTACAGCCGTTAAGCTGAACGGCCCGCCCCCCGGAAAAATTCGTGCTCTGATCATCAATGGAACCGAATGCGAGCCTTACATCACTGCCGACGACATGTTGATGCGGGAGAAAGCCCATGAGCTTGTCACGGGGATCGAGATACTCGTTCATCTGATCCAGCCAGAGCAGGTCCTAATCGGCATCGAGAACAACAAACCAGAGGCGATCGAAGCCGTTCGCACGGCAGTGGGCGAGCGTGGATTCCTGGTCAAGGTATTTCCTACCAAGTACCCCTCGGGTGGCGAAAAGCAGCTCATCCAGATCCTCACCGGCGAAGAGGTGCCGAGCGGCGGCTTACCGGCCGACATCGGTATGCTCTGCCAGAACGTCGGCACCTGCGTGGCCATTCATGATGCCGTGCTGTTAGGCAAGCCACTCATCTCGCGCGTCACCACCCTTACCGGCGAAGCGCTGGCACGCCCCATGAACGTCGAGGCGTTGATCGGTACGCCAGTGGCAAACCTTCTCACCTTTGCCGGTCTCGACCAGAACCGGCTCAACCGGCTGATCATGGGCGGACCGATGATGGGCTTCACCCTGCCGTCGGTGGACGTGCCAGTGATCAAGACCACCAACTGCTTACTCGCCAGCACGCTTGCGGAGCTGCCTCCGCCACCACCAGCGCTGCCATGCATTCGCTGCGGCGAGTGTGCAGAGGTCTGCCCGGCGAGTCTGTTACCGCAACAGCTGCACTTCTTCGCGCTGGGCCAGGAGCACGAGCAGCTCAAGGCCTACAACCTGTTCGACTGCATCGAGTGTGGCGCCTGTGCCTACGTCTGCCCGTCGAGTATCCCGCTGGTGCAGTACTACCGCGCCGCCAAAGGCGAAATCCGCGAACTGGAGCAGAAGCAACAGAAAGCGGAGCACTCCAAGCAGCGCTTCGAGCTGCGCCAGGAGCGCCTGCGCCGTGCCGAAGAGCAGAAGGAGGCGGACCGTAAGGCCCGCGCCGAGCGCGCCGCAAAGGCCAAGGCAGCGCAGGCCGAGGCCAGCTCCGCACCGAATCAGGACGACCCGGTCGCCCGCGTCCAGGCGCAGAAGGCGGGCCTGTCTGAACAGCAGAAGAAGCTTAAGATTGAAGCCAGCATGGCCCAGGTCGCGCTGAAAAAAGCTGAAAAGCAGCTCGCCATCCATGCGACGCCCGAACTGGAAGCGCAGGTTGCTGAGTTACGCACCGCGGCTGCCAGCGCGCAGAAGGCACTGAACGAAGCCGCCAGTGCTACGGACAGTCCCACCGCAGCATCGCCGGTCAACGACGAGGCTGCCAAAAAAACCAAGAGCGAAGCCGCGATGCTGCGAGCACAGGTCCGTAAGCTGGAGAAGCTCGACTCACGTGATGCTGAGCAGGACACCGAGCTGAGCCGCCTCAAGGCCCAGCTGACCGAAGCGGAGAAAACACTAGCTGCGGTGCAGGACGCCACGCCTGCGACTCCAGCCAAACCCGCCAACGACGACACCGCAAAGAAGGCCAAGATCGAAGCCGCGATGTTGCGCGCACAGATCCGCAAGCTGGAAAAGCTCGAAACGCGCAATACCGACCAGGACGCCGAACTGAGCCGTTTGCGGGATCAACTTATCGACGCGGAGAACGCTTTGGCGGCGGTTCAGGATTCCACGCCTGCGCCTTCAGCCAAGCCCACCAGCGACGACGCCGCAAAGAAGGCCAAGATCGAGGCTGCCATGCTGCGGGCGCAGGTTCGAAAGCTGGAGAAGATCGAAACCAGAGATGCCGAGCAGGAGGCAGAGCTGAGCCGCTTGCGGTCGCAGCTGGCCGAGGCCGAAGCCGCGCTTGAACCCGCAACGCAAAACACGGCGGCCGCCAAAACCAAAACGCCTGGCGAAGAGGCGCTCAAGAAAGCCAAGATCGAGTTGGCGATGAAACGCGCCGAGCTCAAAAAAGCCGAACAAGCCGGCGCCGAAGAGGCGCAGCTGAGCAAGCTGCGCGATGGGCTGGCCAGTGCGGAGCATGCGCTTCATGAGGCGGAAGCGCAGTCCGGTAAGCCAGCACCAGAATTGGTACGCACAGACAAGCAACCCATAGACGACCAGACTCGCGCCTTCAAGACAGAAGTTGCGTTTGCGCGGGCCGATTTGCGCAAGCTTGAGCGCGACGACAACAGCGAAGCCGAGGCCGTCGAACGCGCCCGAGCACGTTTGAGCGAAGCCGAGCAAAAACTACAGGAACACACCCAATCGTAAGGAACAACGCCGTCGGCGCTGTTTTCGGGATCGCAACGATCAGCTCTTGATCAGGATTCCTTTCGAACATCAACGGAGAGCCAATGGCCCTGCCCCGAATGACCTCGCCGCACACCAAGGGGAGCAACCGCACTCAGCGCGTCATGTTGCTAGTCCTGGCGGCAACCCTGCCCGGCGTGATCGCCCTGACTTGGCTGTATGGCGCCGGAACGCTGATTAACCTGATTTGGGCCAGTGCTGTCGCGCTCGGCAGTGAAGCACTGATACTTCGGCTGAGGCAACGTCCGGTCCAGTTCTTCCTGCGCGACGGCAGCGCATTGGTTACGGCAGTCCTGCTAGCGCTGGCATTGCCGCCGTACTCGCCGTGGTGGCTGACGTTGATCGCCACCGGCAGCGCCATCGTACTTGGCAAGCAGCTCTACGGCGGCCTTGGCCAGAACCCCTTCAACCCGGCGATGATCGGCTATGTGGTGGTGCTGGTCTCCTTTCCTGTGGAAATGACGACTTGGCCTGTGCCACATACGGTCGGTCTGAGCGCCGGCCTGCAACACATCCTCGGCATCGCCTCGCTACCGGACGGCTGGACACAAGCCACCGCGCTCGATGTGCTCAAGGTAAACAAGAGTCTCACTGTCGATGAGCTCTGGGCCAACCCCGCGTTCGGCCACTTCGGCGGCATTGGCTCGGAAGTAGTCAATCTCGCATTTCTTGCCGGCGGCCTGTTCCTCTTGCACAAACGCTTATTCACCTGGCATGCGCCTATTGGCATGCTTGCAGCGTTGGCAATCATGAGCCTCCTGTTCTGGAACGGGTCAGGTTCCGATAGCCATGGTTCACCACTGTTCCACCTGCTCAGCGGCGCCACCATGCTCGGTGCCTTTTTCATCGT
Source organism: Pseudomonas sp. NPDC047961 (assembly GCF_050272435.1). Lineage (NCBI taxonomy): Bacteria > Pseudomonadati > Pseudomonadota > Gammaproteobacteria > Pseudomonadales > Pseudomonadaceae > Pseudomonas > Pseudomonas sp. NPDC047961. The sequence continues at coordinate 776,109 of NZ_JBNNMD010000001.1, forward strand.
CACCGATCCGGTGAGCAGTGCAACCAGCAACCAGGGACGGCTGATTTTCGGTGCTGGCGTCGGCATTCTCGTTTATGTCATTCGCGCCTGGGGCGGCTATCCGGACGCAGTGGCCTTCGCCGTGCTGCTGATGAACCTGTCGGCTCCCACCATCGATTACTACACCCGTCCGCGAACCTATGGCCACCGCAAGGCCGAGCGCGGCTTCAAGCTGGGCGAATGACATGATCATCCCTGAACTCAGTCGCTCGATGCTTAAGAACAGCCTGGTGCTGGGGCTGTTCGCCATTTTCACCGTTGGCGGCGTGACCCTGCTCCAGCAGTTCACGGCAGAACGCATTCAAGCCTCGGAGCGCGCCGAGCAATTACGCGCCCTGAACCAAATTCTCCCGAAAGACAGCTACGACAATCAGCTGCTCGATAGCAGCGTCGATGTACAGGATCCGCTGCTCGGCACGCGGCAGGCCATGCCGGCCTATATCGCAACGAAGAACGGCCAGCCAAGCGCGGTGATCCTGCAAGCCATTGCGCCGGATGGTTACAGCGGCGCGATCCACCTGCTCATAGGCGTGCAGGCCGACGGGCGGATTGCCGGCGTGCGCGTGGTCGCGCATCGGGAAACACCCGGTCTGGGGGACAAGATCGAACTGGCCAAGAGTCCCTGGATACGCAGTTTCGAAAACCGTTCGTTGAATAATCCGGAGGCCTCAGGCTGGGCCGTCAAAAAGGATCGTGGCGAGTTCGATCAGTTCGCTGGGGCCACCATCACCCCGCGTGCCGTAGTCGGCGCGGTCCATCGGGCCCTGCAGTATTTCAAGGCTCACAAGCAGGAGCTGCTCGCCACCGATACGGCTCCGATAGCAGCCGAGGCAGCGCTTGAAAACGAGGTCGAGCCCGACGAGGTCACCACACATTCACGGGCCGGCGCCGCCGCGACCCGCGATACGTTGCAGATCAACGATCCGCAAACCGAGCAGGACCGAGGCCAATGAGCAATCCAAGCTACCGCGAACTGAGCATCAATGGCCTGTGGAAGAACAACCCTGCGCTCGTCCAACTCCTAGGGCTGTGCCCGCTGCTCGGCGTGAGCAACTCTGCGGTCAATGCGCTCGGGCTCGGGCTCGCCACTGCCCTGGTGTTGATCTGCTCGAACGTCGGCGTTTCGCTGGTACGTGGCGTAGTCAACACCGCGGTGCGGCTGCCCGCCTTCGTGATGATCATCGCGGCATTGACGACCTGTATCGAGCTGCTCATGCAGGCCTATACCTACGAGCTTTATCAGATACTGGGCATCTTCATCCCGCTGATTACGACAAACTGCGTCATCCTCGGCCGTGCCGACGGTTTTGCCGCCAAGCACAACCCACTGATTGCAGGCTTTGACGGGTTGCTGATGGGGCTCGGGTTTGCACTGGTGCTTGTGGCGCTGGGCGGCCTGCGCGAGCTGGTAGGCACCGGCGCGGTGTTTGCCAACATGCAGCTATTGTTCGGCCCGATTGCGGCCGACTGGCAATTGACGCTGGTCAGTGACTATAAGGGCTTCCTGTTGGCCATCCTGCCCCCCGGCGCCTTCATCGTGCTCGGCCTGCTGATCGCCCTGAAAAACCGTATCGACGAGCATTTAACCGAGCGCGCCAGGGCGACGCAGCCAGATGCGCCTGTCCAGAGCCGGCGTGTGCGTGTCACTGGGGTAATCGAATGATGCTGGATGGGTTGCTGTAATGAATGCTGCTAAACGCCTGGAGATCTTTCGCCGGCTTCATGAAGACAATCCGGAGCCAAAGACTGAGCTCGCCTACAGCACGCCGTTCGAGCTGTTGATAGCTGTGATTCTTTCGGCGCAGGCCACTGATGTCGGCGTTAACAAAGCAACAGCGAAGCTCTACCCAGTCGCCAACACCCCCGAAGCTATCTATGCGCTTGGCTATGAAGGTCTGTGCAGCTATATCAAGACCATCGGTCTATACCCGAGCAAGGCGAAGAACGTACTCGAGACCTGCCGCATCCTCATTGAGCAGCACGACAGCCAGGTTCCTGACAATCGCGAGGCCCTCGAGGCGCTACCGGGTGTCGGGCGCAAGACGGCCAATGTGGTGCTCAATACTGCGTTTCGCCAGTTCACTATGGCGGTCGACACCCACATTTTTCGCGTCGCCAACCGCACAAATATTGCTCCTGGCAAAAACGTGCTGGAGGTCGAGCGCAAGCTGGTCAAATTCGTGCCGAAGGATTATCTGCTCGACGCCCATCACTGGCTGATCCTGCACGGACGCTACGTCTGCAAGGCGCGCAAGCCACAATGTGGCAGCTGCCGGATCGAGGACCTCTGCGAGTACAAGCACAAAACGTCGGACGATTGAGCGGCCAATGGGAAAACCTATCGCGCGATTGAAAAAATCTTTTTTACGGCCTCCTCTTTTGTCGCTATAAGGTGCGCCAACAGCGCGCCCAAGCCGTGGAGTGATACAAGTGTCCGAGAAAGAAGAGATCCAGATCGAAGATGACTTCGTCGCGGATGACGAAGACGATGGTGCAGAGGCGACAGTCGAAGTCGCCAAGACCAACCTGACCAAGCGTCGGATCATCGACAACCTGCTCGAAGAGCGCCGGCTGCAGAAGCAACTCAACGAGTTCGACTTCGATCTTTAAATAAAAAAGCCCCGTGATGGGGCTTTTTTGAGGCGTCGCTGCTAGTCCCGGCGCGACGGAGAGAGCAGTTCGACCTTGTAGCCATCTGGATCTTCGATAAACGCAAGAATGCTGGTGCCATGCTTCATTGGCCCCGGCTCGCGGGTGATCTTGCCGCCACGGCTGCGAATATCCTCGCAGGCCTTGTATACGTCTTCAACCTCCAGCGCGATATGGCCGTAACCGTCGCCCAGGTCATATTTTTCAACGTCCCAGTTGTGGGTCAGCTCCAGCACGCTGTTATGCGCTTCGTCGCCATAGCCGACGAACGCCAGGGTGAACTTGCCTTCCGGATAATCCTTGCGTCGCAGCAGGGTCATGCCCAGCACTTCGGTGTAGAAGGCGATGGATCGCTCCATATCGCCGACTCGCAGCATGGTATGCAGCAGTCTCATGATGTCTCTCCTGATCAGCGGTGCAAAAAGCATAACCCCGGCTCGTGGCCGGGGTCATGGTCGGGCTGTGTAGCAGTTTCTGTTAGAACTGCGTCCGGCCCTTGTTCGCGGCGATGCGCATGCGCAGCGCGTTGAGCTTGATGAAACCACCCGCGTCGGCCTGATCGTACGCGCCCGCATCGTCTTCGAAGGTGGCGATGTTGGCGTCGAACAGCGAGTCGTCCGACTTGCGGCCGGTGACGATGACGTTGCCCTTATAGAGCTTCAGACGCACTACACCGTTCACGTTGGCCTGCGACGCGTCGATCATCTGCTGCAGCATGCTGCGCTCAGGGCTCCACCAGTAGCCGTTGTAGATCAGGCTCGCATACTTGGGCATCAGCTCGTCTTTCAGGTGAGCCACTTCACGGTCGAGGGTGATCGACTCGATGGCACGATGCCCCTTGAGCATGATGGTGCCGCCCGGGGTCTCGTAGCAGCCGCGCGATTTCATACCGACATAGCGGTTCTCGACGATGTCCAGACGCCCGATGCCGTTCTCGCCGCCGATCTTGTTCAGATAGGTCAGCACTTCCGCCGGGGTCATGTCCTTGCCGTCGATGGCAACGATGTCGCCCTTACGGTAGGTCAGTTCAATGTAGGTCGGGGTATCCGGTGCGGTCTCAGGCGAACGCGTCCAACGCCACATGTCCTCTTCGTGCTCGGTCCAGGTGTCTTCCAGCACGCCACCTTCGTAGGAGATGTGCAGCAGGTTGGCGTCCATGGAATACGGCGACTTCTTTTTGCCATGGCGCTCGATCGGAATCTCGTGCTTGGCCGCGTAATCCATCAGCTTCTCGCGCGAGAGCAGGTCCCATTCACGCCAGGGGGCGATGACCTTGACGCCCGGCTTCAGCGCATAGGCGCCCAGCTCGAAACGGACCTGGTCGTTACCCTTGCCGGTGGCGCCATGGGAGATGGCATCAGCACCGGTCTCGTTGGCGATCTCGATCAGGCGTTTAGCGATCAGCGGACGGGCGATGGATGTACCCAACAGGTACTCGCCTTCGTAAACGGTGTTGGCGCGAAACATGGGGAAGACGAAGTCGCGGACGAACTCTTCACGCAAATCGTCGATGTAGATTTCCTTAACGCCCATGGCCTTGGCCTTGGCACGGGCTGGCTCGACTTCCTCGCCCTGACCGAGGTCGGCGGTAAAGGTCACCACTTCGCAGTTATAGGTGTCTTGCAGCCACTTGAGGATCACCGAGGTGTCCAGGCCACCGGAATACGCCAGGACTACCTTCTTTACGTCGGCCATTGCCATCCACTCCCGGGATTGTAAGGAAAGCGGGGATTCTACTGGTCGCGACGTTTGTTTTACAGGGGCGCATGCGACCCCTCGGCATCAGGTCGACGGTGTACCGCCCTCTGCTGCGGCAGTGGTGGTTGCCGGCCCGCGCTCCAAACGCAGGGTTACCCGCCGATTCTTGGCCCGGTTGGCCTCGCTGCTGTTGGGCACGACGGGATAGCGTTCGCCGTGAAAGCGCAGCGTGATTTGCTCTTTCGGCACGCCGTTGGCAGTCAGATACGCCTCGACCGCAAGCGCGCGACGACGCGACAGATCACGATTGGTCAGTCTGTTGCCGCTATTGTCGGAGTGACCGTCAAGCTGGATGCGGTTGACGCTGGGATCAGCCTTGAGAAATTGCAGGATGATATCGAGCTTGGCCTGGCCCAACGCATCGAGTACGACGTCACCGGCGGGAAACCCAACCTGCGACGTACGAATCTGCTCGAAGTTGACCGGCAGCAACTTGGCCGTGCAGCTGCGAAAATCCTCATAGGCTTTGCCAAATCGTACAGGCAATAGCCGCACCTCCAACGCTTCGCCACCAAGCCGTGTGCGGTGGCGCACGACCGGACTGCGACCTTCGAGGAGGCCACTGAGCAGGCGATCGGCCTGCAGGTAGGTAGTGTTGAATGGAATTTCGCCGCCGGCTACGGAAACTACGCCCAGATTGATATCACCGCGACTAGGCTGCCAGGGCGCAGCTGCCGCAAGCAGCGTGGCCGAACCATTGCCCAGCCAGCGATCAGGTGACTGCAAGCGAAAAGTAGGCTGCTCGCCCGCTCGCCTTACGAATTCACCTGCACCAAAGCCTGCGACCGGCTGGATCAACCGGCATTCGAACTGATCGCCTTCCACCTGCCACTGCGCTCGCTCCAGACGAGTCTGAAACGTGAGGGCATTGGCTGGGGAAGCCAACAAGCAGGCAAGAACAAGGAGGCGCAAGCGCACGTGTGGCTCCAGGGTAAACAACATTCAATTGAGGTATCGGTGCGCACCTTGAAAACTTGAACGCTACGATACCTAGCTGCGCCAGCAGCCCTCGCTACTCGTTTCGGCCGGAAGACCCGCCTGCGGCGATTTTTTCACGCGTTTCCGGTAGCATTCCCGCACGTTTTACCGCCTGGAAATCCGCATGTCCGACCGACTGACACTACTGCGCCCCGACGATTGGCACATTCACCTGCGCGACGGCGCAGCGCTGCCGCACACCGTGGCGGACGCCGCACGCCAGTTCGCACGAGCGATCATCATGCCGAACCTTGTACCTCCGGTTCGCAATGCAGCAGAGGCGGATAGCTATCGCCAGCGCATTCTTGCTGCCCGACCGGACGGCAACCCATTCGAGCCCTTGATGGTGCTTTACCTCACTGACGGTACACAGCCCGAAGACGTGCGCGCCGCCAAGGCCTGTGGCTACGTATTTGCCGCCAAGCTGTATCCAGCCGGTGCCACGACTAACTCGGCATCCGGCGTCACCCGCATCGACAACATATTTCCAGTGCTCGAGACGATGGCCGAGGTCGGCCTGCCGCTACTGGTGCATGGCGAAGTGACACGTTCAGAAATCGATATCTTTGATCGTGAAAAATATTTCATCGACGAACAGCTTAGCCGAGTCACCGAGCGCTTCCCCACGCTCAAGGTGGTGTTCGAGCACATCACCACCCGGGATGCCGTGCAGTTCGTCGAGGCTGCCAGCAGCAACGTCGGCGCCACCATCACCGCCCACCATTTGCTCTACAACCGCAACCACATGCTGGTGGGCGGAATTCGCCCGCACTTCTTTTGCCTACCAATCCTTAAGCGCAACGTCCATCAGGAAGCGCTGCTTGATGCGGCTACCAGCGGCAATCCGAAGTTCTTTCTCGGCACCGACTCGGCCCCGCACGCCCAGCACGCCAAGGAAAACGCTTGCGGTTGCGCCGGCTGTTATACGGCTTTCGCTGCGATCGAGCTCTATGCTGAGGCGTTCGAACAGCGCGTCGCGCTTGACCGCCTGGAGGCCTTTGCCAGCCACTTCGGCGCCGACTTCTACGGTTTGCCGCGCAACACCGAGCACATCACCCTGGTACGTGAATCTTGGAGTGTGCCGACCAACTTGCCGTTCGGGGAGCACAACGTCGTGCCCCTACGTGCAGGCGAAACCCTGCAATGGCGGTTGGAGACCAACGCATGAGCGACGATCAGTTTGACGACGAGCTGGAAGGCAACCAGCCAGGCAAGCCGCGCTCGCCCATGGCGAGACGCTTTCGAGGCTTCCTGCCAGTCGTTGTTGATGTTGAGTGCGGCGGATTCAATTGCGCGACCGACGCGCTGCTGGAAATTGCTGCCGTGACCATCGGCATGGACGAGCAGGGTTTGCTCTACCCGCAAGACACGCTCTTCTTCCGAGTCGAACCCTTCGCTGGCGCCAATATCGAAGCAGCCGCGCTGGAGTTCACCGGCATCAAGCTCGACCACCCGCTGCGCATGGCCGTTCCCGAATCACAGGCGATGAATGAGATCATTCGCGGCGTGCGCAAAGCGGTGAAATCAGCCGGCTGCAAACGTGCCATTCTCGTCGGCCACAACAGCAGCTTTGATCTCGGGTTCCTGAACGCAGCAATCGCCCGCTGCGATATCAAGCGCAACCCATTCCACCCCTTCTCCAGCTTCGACACTGCGACGCTGGCAGGTCTCGCCTACGGCCAGACCGTCCTCGCAAAAGCCTGCCAGGCAGCCGATATCGACTTTGACGGACGCGAAGCACACTCTGCGCGCTACGACACGGAAAAGACTGCTGAGCTGTTCTGCGGCATCGTCAATCGCTGGAGAGAAATGGGCGGCTGGGAAGAGTTCGACGAATAAGTTCAGGTGCTTCAAACGAAAAAGGCCAGTCGTGAGACTGGCCTTTTTCGTTATTGATGGTCGCTTACAGCGGCTTACCTTTATTGCCATGCTCGCTGACAAACGCCTGCATCGCCTTGAGATCGTTCTTCAGAACAGTGCATCGCTCCGTGCGTTCAAACAAGTCCGCCAGATGCGCCGGCAACTCCAGCGCCTTGCCAACCCCGGCCTTTTCCACAGCCTCGGGGAATTTCACAGGATGGGCGGTACCCAGCGTTACCATCGGCGTAGCCAGACTGCGGCGGCACTCGCGTGCGGCATAAACCCCGATCGCCGTGTGCGGATCGAGCAACTCACCGGTCGCACGGAAGACGTCAGCAATCGTCTTGCAGGTCTGCTCATCGTCTACGGCCAGCGAGTCAAAAAGCTTGCGTGCCTCGGTCCAGCGCTCCTCCTCGACCGACAGCTTGCCGCTGGCCTTGAATGCGCTCATCAATTCGGCAACCGCCGCGCCGTTGCGGCCATGCAGATCGAACAGCAACCGTTCGAAGTTGGACGACACCATGATGTCCATGGAGGGCGACAGCGACGGGTGCAGCGTGTCCTTGTCGTAACGGTTGCCACTCATGAACCGGTGCAGAATGTCGTTTCGATTGGTTGCCACCACCAGCTGGCTGATTGGCAGGCCCATGTTGCGCGCCAGGTAACCCGCGAAAATGTCCCCAAAATTCCCCGTCGGTACGGAAAACGCCACCGAACGGGCCGGGCCGCCCAGCTGCAGCGCAGCATGGAAGTAGTACACGATCTGGGCCATGATCCGCGCCCAGTTGATCGAGTTGACCGCCACCAGCCGGGTGCCTTTAAGGAAACCCTGGTCGGCGAAGCTATCCTTCACCATCTCCTGACAGTCATCGAAGTTGCCTTCGATGGCCAGGTTGTGAATGTTGTCGCCGAAGATGGTGGTCATCTGCCGACGCTGAACTTCCGACACCCGGTTATGCGGGTGCAGGATGAAGATGTCGACGTTATCGCAGCGGCGGCAGCCTTCGATTGCTGCCGAGCCGGTATCGCCGGACGTCGCACCGATGATCACCACGCGCTCACCGCGCTTGGCCAGCACATAGTCAAGAAGCCGACCCAGCAGCTGCAAAGCGAAGTCTTTGAACGCCAGGGTCGGGCCATGGAAGAGCTCGAGCACCCACTCGTTGCTGTCCAGCTGACGCAGCGGCGCCACTGCGCTGTGAGCAAACACGCCGTAGGTGTCCTGCAGAATCTGCTTGAAGTCAGCGTCTGGGATGCTCCCGGCCACAAAAGGACGCATTACCTTGAATGCCAGCTCGTGGTACGGCAGGCCGGACCAGGACGCGATTTCTTCAACGGTGAAGCGCGGCAGGTTTTCCGGAACGTATAGACCACCATCGCTGGCCAATCCGGCAAGCAGCACGTCTTCGAAATTCAGGGCGGGCGCCTGGCCACGGGTACTGATGTAGCGCATTGTTCAAACCTATGTTGGACGCTGACTGCGGGCCACTAGAGCAACCCGGCGTTGCTGATTAGATCAGTTGCTCGACACGAATCCGCACGACGTTGCCCACCACGTCAGCAAGCGCTTCGAGTGCGGCGATGGCATCGTCGATCCTCTGCTCGACCACACGATGCGTGACCAGGATGACCGGCACCAATCCGTCTTGCTCCTCGGCTTCCTTCTGCATGATCGATTCGATATTGATTCCGCGCTCCGACAGGATAGTGGCGACCTGAGCCAATACGCCCGGACGGTCCTTGGCCTGAATGCGCAGGTAATAGGCGCTTTCGCAAGCGCCGATCGGCAAGATTGGATGAGCGGAGAGGGAGTCGGGCTGGAAAGCCAGGTGCGGAACCCGATTGTTCGGATCCGTCGTCAGCGCACGGGCCACATCCACGAGGTCCGCCACCACAGCCGAAGCCGTTGGCTCCATGCCTGCACCAGCACCGTAATAAAGAGTCGAGCCGACGGCGTCGCCGTTGACCATGACCGCATTCATCACGCCATTGACGTTAGCAATCAGGCGGTCCGCCGGAATCAGTGTCGGGTGCACTCGCAGCTCGATACCCGAAGCGGTGCTGCGGGCGACACCCAGGTGCTTGATGCGGTAGCCCAGCGCCTCGGCGTAGTTAACGTCAGCCGTGGTCAGCTTGGAGATGCCTTCGGTGTAGGCCTTGTCGAACTGCAGCGGCACGCCGAAGGCAATGGAAGCAAGGATGGTCAGCTTATGGGCGGCGTCTATGCCCTCGACGTCGAAGGTCGGATCGGTCTCGGCGTAGCCAAGCTCCTGAGCCTCCTTCAGCACATCCTCGAAGGTACGTCCCTTCTCCCGCATCTCGGTAAGAATGAAGTTACCGGTTCCGTTGATTATCCCCGCGAGCCAGTTGATCTGGTTGCCGGCCAGCCCCTCGCGAATGGCCTTGATGATCGGGATACCGCCGGCAACAGAGGCTTCGAATGCGACGATAACGCCCTTCTCGCGTGCCTTGGCGAAGATTTCATTTCCGTGCACCGCGATCAGCGCCTTGTTGGCCGTAACCACGTGCTTGCCGTTATCGATGGCTTTGAGCACCAGCTCGCGGGCTAAGGTGTACCCCCCGATCAGTTCGACCACAATGTCGATCTCAGGGTTGTTGGCGACATCGAAGATATCGTCAGTAATCGGGGTATCACCGGTGTTGCACTTGGGGTTCGCATGACGAGCCGCAATCTGTGCGACCTCAATTCCGCGCCCTGCACGGCGTGCGATTTCCGCAGCGTTGCGCTCGAGCACATTGAAGGTACCGCCGCCGACGGTTCCCAGCCCACAGATGCCAACTTTCACCGGTTTCAAGTTGCACTCCCCATTGCCAACGAACGGCCCTGCACAGCGGCCGAACAAAAGAGTCGCACATTACGAAGCGCACGAGCTTTAGTCAAATCGGCAGCGGCAAGGAGGAGCCCGCTGCTAGCTGGGCTTGCTCTGCAACCCCAGGCGCTGGTGCCACTGAGCGAGCGATTCATCCGGATACTCATCGAAGCAGCGATCATCAGGGCCCAACTGGGGCTCTACCCATGACGCCTTTGAAGCCAGCATGAGATGTGTCGACTCTGGCGGGCTTGGCAGCTCGCTATCGATTGCCGACGCATGCGGGTGCACAAGATCCGGCCAATTCGGGTCCCACAACCACAGTGCGCTGCCGCACAGCTTGCAGAAGTGACGCTGGCCATCGCTAATACGCACCGCGCCCGTTTCAGCATCGACCATCCTGGCTTGGTAGATACTGAGGTTCTCGCGACCCTCGACCGTCAGCGTCCGATGATCTCCGCCCAGGTTGATCGCATAACCACCCGCCCCGGCCGTTTTGCGACAGATCGAACAGTAACAGCGCATGAACGGATAGGGCTCGGCCGATTCCAGAGAAAAACGAACGGCCTGGCAATGACAGGAACCTTCTAGCTTCATTTTGTCGCCTCCTCGATATGCCTTTTGGCTTTGAACACGAGGGGTGGAACAGTTCAGCCGCGGCCCAAGCGGGCAGCCTCTTCGTGACCGAAGGCGCTGCCCCAGCGACTACTTGGCTTTTAGGGCAAGTTCGGCGAGCTGCGGAGCCGGCTGATAACCGGGGATGATCTGCCCGTCCGCGAGAATGATTGCCGGGGTGCCCTGAACACCGATCATCTGGCCTAACTCGTACTGCTCAGCGACCGGGTTCTCGCAGCTCGCGGCTGGCACTTCTTCACGCGCCTTGGCCTTGTTCATCGCCGCCTGCCGATCCTTCGCACACCATACGCTGGTCAGCGTGTTGGCTCCGTGGCTGCCCATACCCTGCCGCGGAAAAGCCATATAACGGACCTCGACGCCAAGACGGTTCAGCTCAGGCACTTCGCTGTGCAGCTTCTGGCAGTAGCCGCAGTCGGTGTCGGTAAACACAGTGATATGGGTCTTCGGTTTTTCAGGCGAGAAAACCACCATCTTACTGGTAGGGATCGCGTCGATTGTCTTCGCAACAGACCTGCTCTGGGCTTGCTCGGTCAGGTTCGTCGCCTGGCCGTCCTTGAACTGATACATATAGCCCTGAATCAGGAACTGACCGTCAGCGCTCGCGTAGAGCTGACGCCCACCCTTGAGTTGAACCTGATAAACCCCGTTCATGGGGCTTTCCGCAATTGCCTCGATGGGCATATCGGGCTGGAGGGCATTAAGCGACTCACGGATCGCCTGTTCAGCGTCAGCGGCCAGGACAACGGAGCTGGCGAAACCGAGGGCTACGGCAGCGAAGATACGATTCACGCGCATGAAATCTCCTGGCGACTTCGATCGAGGGAAGGCAGGCAGATTACCATAGCCCCTGTCATCCAGTGCAGACGACGGGCCTTCGCTCATCGGCTTTGTGGCCTGCAGCGCATCTTCTAACGCCATCCGTTCAACCACGCGGATGATGCCGCGCATGGAGTTCCTGCAGCCGCGCGCGGGCGATGTGCGTGTAGATCTGTGTAGTGGATAGATCACTGTGTCCGAGCAGCATTTGTACAGTTCGAAGATCCGCCCCATGGTTGAGCAAGTGCGTAGCGAATGCATGACGCAGCGTGTGCGGCGAGATCGATGCAGCTATTCCTGCCTGCCGGGCATGCAGCTTGATGCGGTGCCAGAACGTCTGCCTTGTCATCTGGTCGCCACGCCGACTCGGAAAGACCACATCGCTGGCCTTGCCGGAGAGCAGCGCGTCGCGAGCGTCGCGAAGATAGCGCACCACCCAATACAGGGACTCCTCGCCCAACGGCACCAGACGCTCCTTGTTACCCTTACCGAAAGTGCGCAAGACGCCCTGCCGAAGATTGATCTGCTCAAGACCAAGGCCGACCAGTTCGGTGACGCGCAAGCCAGTCGCGTAAAGAACTTCCAGCATCGCCCGGTCACGCAACCCCAGCGGATCGCCGACATCCGGCGCAGACAACAGCGCCTCCACATCCGCCTCGGACAACGCCTTGGGTAGTGGTCGTCCCAACTGCGGCAGATCGACTCGCAGCGTTGGATCGATCGTGATCACGCCTTCGCGCAGCAGGAAGCGATAAAACCCGCGAAGCCCTGACAACAACCGCGCAGTAGAACGAGCCTTGTAGCCATTAGCCAGACGCCAGCCAAGGTGATCGAGGATGGCGTCCCGACCTGCATCGACCAGTCGCACATCGCGCTCGTCCAACCAGCCGTTGAACAGCGCCAGATCACTGCGATAAGCGTCGCGGGTGTTGTCCGAAAGCCCTTTTTCGAGCCAAAGGGCATCAAGGAACCGATCGATAATGGGGTCGTATTGAGCCGACATGCAGGGGAACACTGGAAAGAAAGGCGGCCAGTGTTCCATAGACCGCTTATACCGGCCAGCCGCCTTGGTCACGCCGAACAGACCTGATTGGCCTGAGCAATGTCAGACTAGCCAGTAGATCCAACAACGAGCCCGCCGGAGCGGAAGCCCGGCCGCCACCCTGATCGCTTGGTAAACATGACCGAACAAGACATCCTCATCTCCCTCGCTGCGCTCGGCATCGCCTCGCTCGCCAGCCAATGGCTGGCATGGCGGTTACGACTGCCAGCCATTCTTTTTCTCTTGCTGAGTGGAATCCTGGCCGGCCCTGTGCTCGGCTGGCTGAATCCGACTCAGCTGTTCGGCCCCTTGCTCTTCCCTTTGGTTTCATTGGCAGTCGCGTTGATACTGTTCGAAGGCAGCCTGACGTTGCGCGTCTCTGAGCTGCCTGGGATCGGCACGGTGGTGCGCCGCCTGATTGGCATCGGCGCGCTGACGACTTGGGGCGTGATCACCCTCTCCGCTCATTGGCTGCTTGGCTTCGATTGGGATCTGGCGTTGCTCTTAGGGAGCTTAACGCTTGTTACGGGCCCGACTGTGATCGTACCGATGCTGCGTGTGGTGCGACCCAACGCGGCGGTTGCCAATATCCTGCGCTGGGAAGGCATCATCATCGACCCAATCGGCGCTTTGCTTGCAGTAGTGGTTTACAGCTTCATCATTACGAGAGGCACCGAGGCCGCCTGGACTCAGAGCGTGCAAACGTTTGGCGGAGTTCTTCTGTGCGGAACTGTGCTTGGCATAGTAGGAGGATGGACCCTCGGCCAACTTGTGAAACGGCACTGGCTGCCGGAATACTTGCAGAACTTGGCGACACTGGCTTCAGTGCTCGGCGTTTTCGTCACTGCCAATACTCTGGTCCATGAATCCGGCCTACTGGCCGTCACGCTGATGGGGATCTGGCTCGCCAACATGCGGGATGTCGACGTCCGGGACATCCTCCACTTCAAGGAGAACCTGAGCATTCTGCTCATCTCGGGACTCTTTATCCTGCTAGCAGCGATGCTCGATCTGACAGCACTGCTGGAGCTAGGGCCCGCAGTATTGATTCTTTTGCTAATTGTGCAATTCGTGGCCCGACCACTGGCGATCGCCCTGTGCACCTGGGGATCGCAGCTGAACTGGCGGGAGCGGCTGCTGCTCGCCTGGATTGCGCCCCGTGGAATCGTTGCGGCTGCGGTCTCGGCAATCTTTGCCGTTCGCCTGGACGAAACGGGACACGAGGACGCCCTGCTGCTCGTGCCACTGACGTTCGCCATCATCATTGGCACCGTCGTACTGCAAAGCGCAACCGCACGCCCTTTAGCGAGGCTGCTAAAAGTCGCAGAACCGCCGCCCAGCGGTTTTCTGATTGTTGGCGCAAATCCCGTCGCTCGTGCACTTGGACGCGCACTGAGCGAGCAAGGCATCAGAGTGATGCTGACCGATTCCAGCTGGGACAACATCCACGCGGCGAGAATGGAAAATCTACCCACCTATTACGGAAATCCGGCCTCGCAGCACGCTGAAAACCACCTTGACCTGGTCGGTCTTGGCCATTTGCTGGCGCTGTCGCCTGTTGGCGAAATGAATACCCTCGCCGCGATGCGTTTTCGTCATGACTTCGGCGGCGATCGCCTGTTCAATCTGGCCAGTACTCAGGAGAGTCGACGCAGCGACAAACATCGGCCAAGTGACGAACACCGTGGCCGCCCCCTAGGCACACCCACGTTGACCTACTCGCAACTGGCCGGACGCCTGGCTCGTGGTGACTCGATCAAAAGCAACAAACTGACCGAAACCTTTGGCTGGCCGGAATACCAGGCCCTGCATGGCTCGGGCGCTATCCTGTATTTCGCCATAGACAACCACGGGCATACCCATGTGTTTCACCCGGACGCACGGATCAAACCAGACGCGGGCTGGACATTGATTGCCTTGACCGAAGGCGCGGACAGCCACACAACCGTGAACAAACCCGAACCTCGCCATTCTCCCTTACCTTGAGGGCAACGTTTCCAGCCATACGAGCAGCCCTGACGGCGAGCAAGACAAGACGCCGCGCACCTTATGGACTACGACGGTTCGTACCCCTCGAAAATCTAGAAGCCAGATAATCCCCATAAAAAAAGCAGCCCGTAGGCTGCTTTTTTCTTAAGGAAGCTTTCCTCAGGAAAGCTTTTCCTTGATGCGGGCTGCCTTGCCGGACAACGCGCGGAGGTAGTACAGCTTGGCTTTGCGGACATCGCCACGGCGCTTGACGCTGAGGCTGTCGACCATCGGGCTGTAATACTGGAACGTACGCTCAACACCAACACCGTTGGAGATCTTGCGAACGGTGAAAGCGCTGTTCAGGCCACGGTTACGCTTGCCGATTACGACACCTTCAAAGGCCTGCAGACGCTCACGCTCGCCTTCCTTCACCTTCACCTGGACAACCACGGTGTCACCAGGGGCGAACGGCGGCAGCTCTTTGGTCATCTGCTCTGCTTCGAGCGCCTGGATAATCTTGTTAGTCATGCTGTGCTCCTAAGACAGGCCGTCATGGCGTGCCATCGATACGTTTAACTATCGTCCCGCTGACGGATGTATTCCGTCAGCAGCTTTTGTTCTTCCCCAGAAAGCGAGCGGCTATCCAGAAGATCAGCGCGGCGTTCCCAGGTCCTTCCGAGGGACTGCTGCAAACGCCAGCGCCGGATGTGTTCATGGTTGCCGCTGAGCAGCACCTCAGGAACACGTTTATCCGCATACACCTCCGGTCGCGTGTAATGCGGGCAGTCGAGCAGGCCGTCAGTAAACGAATCCTCCTCGGCCGAATCAGCATGACCCAATGCCCCAGGGAGCAGACGGGTCACTGCATCGATCAGCACCATGGCCGGCAATTCACCACCGGACAGCACGTAATCGCCAATCGACCATTCTTCATCCACATGCGCTTCGATGAAACGCTCATCGATGCCTTCGTAGCGGCCAGCGATGAGGATAAGTCCACTCTCGTTCGCGAGATCACGAACATCAGCCTGCTTCAGCTGACGCCCCTGCGGCGACAGGTATATCACCTTCGCCTTTTCCCCAGCTGCCTGCCTGGCATCAGCCAGTGCGAGCTCCAAGGGCTTGATCTTCATCACCATGCCGGGGCCACCCCCAAAAGGGCGATCGTCGACTGTCTGATGGCGATCTTCCGTATAGCTCCGGGGATTCCAGCATTGCAGCTGCAATAGCCCCTGCTTCACCGCACGGCTAGTGATGCCGTATTCACCGATAGCAGCGAACATATCGGGGAACAGAGTAATCACATCGACACGCAAGCTGGACATGTTGCTCAGAAGTCCGCGTCCCATTCGACACGCATCTCGCCTGCGTCCAGATCGACCTTCAACACACAGGGGTCGGTATAGGGCAGCAAGCGCTCACGATCATCCAGACTGCCGTCGAACGGCTTGACCACCAGCACGTCGTTGGCGCCGGTTTCGAGCAGATGATCAACCCGACCGAGCACTTGCCCGAGCTGGTTGATGACCGTCAGGCCCTGAAGCTGGAACCAGTAATAGTCCTCACCGGTCAACGGAGGCAATTCGCTGCGCGGGATGCAGATCTCGAAATCGGCGTAGGTACGCGCCTCTTCACGATCGGCCAGCCCCTTCAGCGTCGCCACCAGGATCTTGCCCTGCAGGCGACCCTTGACCAGTTCAACCTGTTTGACTTCTTCACCTCGCCTCAGCGTCCAGCGACGATAGTCCAGCAGATTGTCAATCGGATCGGTAAAGGAGTAGATCTTTACGTCACCACGCACGCCATGCACCGAAACGATTTTGCCGATAACGATCAGATCTTCGGCCGGGGCTGACGTGGCGTTCATGTGTTTCAGGCAGCAGCCTTGCCAGCTTCCTTCAGCAGCTGAGCAACACGCTCAGACGGCTGTGCGCCCTGGCTCAACCAATAGGCAGCACGCTCCTGGTTTACAGAGAGCTTCACTTCCGCACCCGAGGCGATCGGATTGAAGAAGCCGATACGCTCAACGAAGCGACCATCGCGCGGGTTGCGGCTGTTGGTCACGGTCAGGTGGTAGAAAGGGCGCTTCTTGGAGCCGCCACGGGCGAGACGAATAGTTACCATGTGAACATCGTTCCTGTAGTCGGTACAGCAAATCTGAATGCAGGGCTCAAGGCCCGAAAGGCCGCATATTCTAAGGATTATCCGGACTTTTGCAAATGGCTTTTTCAAAAACAATCTCAAGCCTCGACAGCAGGCCTGTCCAGCCTCAGCAGGCCCCGACGAAGAACCCGCTGAAACGCTCGAAACTTTAGAACTTGGGCATTCCGCCGCCGCCTGGAAACATGCCGCCCATGCCGCGCATCATCTTCGCCATGCCGCCTTTGCCGCTGACCTTTTTCATCATTTTCTGCATCTGCTTGTGCTGCTTGATCAGACGACCAATATCTTGCACTTGTGTGCCGGAACCCATGGCGATGCGTCGCTTGCGCGAACCGCTGATGATGTCCGGGTTGCGACGCTCAACAGGCGTCATCGAGTTGATGATGGCCTCCATCTGCTTGAACTGTTTCTCCGCCGCGCCCTGCGCGTTACCCATTTGCGACAGATTCACACCGCCGATCGATGGCAGCTTATCCATCAAGCCGCCTAGGCCACCCATGTTTTTCATTTGCTGAAGCTGATCACGGAAATCTTCCAGATCAAAACCTTTGCCCTTCTTCAGCTTCTTGGTGAGCTTCTCGGCCTTTTCCCGGTCGAGCGTCTGCTCAGCCTGCTCGATCAGGCTGAGCACATCGCCCATGCCCAGGATTCGGGAGGCGATCCGGTCCGGATGAAACGGCTCGAGCGCGTCACTCTTCTCACCCATGCCGAGAAACTTGATGGGCTTACCTGTGATATGTCGCACCGACAGGGCAGCGCCACCGCGTGCGTCACCGTCAACCTTGGTCAGCACCACGCCGGTCAAAGGGAGCGCCTCACCGAACGCCTTAGCAGTATTCGCAGCGTCCTGACCCGTCATGGCGTCAACCACAAACAATGTCTCGGCCGGCTTGATCGCCGCATGAACGGCCTGGATTTCGGCCATCATTTCAGCATCGATGGCCAGCCGGCCGGCCGTATCGACGAGCACCACATCGATGTATTTGAGCTTGGCCTCACGAATCGCCGCCAGTGCGATTTCCACGGGTTTCTGGCTGGTATCGGAAGGGAAAAAAGTCACCCCTACTTCCGTCGCGAGCATCTCCAGCTGTTTGATCGCTGCCGGGCGATAGACGTCGGCTGAAACCACCAGCACCGACTTCTTCTTGCGCTCTTTGAGGAACCTTGCCAGCTTGCCGACCGTCGTCGTCTTACCCGCACCCTGGAGGCCAGCCATCAGCACTACCGCAGGCGGCACCACACTAAGATCGAGGTCTTCGTTGGCCGCGCCCATCAGCTCTTCCAGCTCGGCGCGAACGATCTTCACAAAAGCCTGACCAGGCGTCAGGCTCTTGGAGACCTCCGTACCGACTGCCCTGTCCTTGACCCTGGCGACGAACTCCTTGACCACGGGTAGCGCGACATCGGCTTCTAGCAATGCCATGCGAACTTCGCGCAAGGTGTCCTTAATATTGTCCTCGGTCAGTTTGGCCTTGCCGGTAACATGGCGAAGCGTCTGCGAGAGGCGGTCGGTTAGGTTTTCAAACATGTGCCGTTTTCCACGCTGGGTGTGGTTAAGGCGCCGATTATAGAAGCTGCATGCCCCAGGCTGGTACCCCGCCGCCCGTGCTTTTCATCGAGCAGGACAAATCCATACCTACCAGGGGCACCGCCACCTGTCGGTTGTCCGCCCATTGACCCGCACCACGGCAGTACCGGCAGCCAACCGTGTACTTTTGCGCACCCGGTGTTTATGCCACACTCAGCGCCTTTCGAGCCTACTAACAGACCTATGCACCCTTTGCTCCCGAGCCTAGCTGCCGCCTGCCTCTACGCCGGCGTCACCGGATACCAGGGCCTGCGCCTGGCGCAACGCACCGTGCCGGACAAGCGTCTGCTTCTTATCCTGGGCGCCTTGGCGCTCGTTGCACACGGGGTGAGTCTATTCATCCAGTTGTTGTCACCGAGCGGCCTGCACCTGGACTTCTTCACTGCTTCGAGCTTGATTGCTGCGGCCGTAATTCTGCTGATCCTGCTCGCGCTTTACCGAATGCCTGTCGAAAATCTGCTGCTGCTGCTCTTCCCCCTCGGCTGCCTGACGGTGCTGTTCGCCCAGTTTGCACCGTCCGGCACGGCACCCGCCATCGCCGAGCAGCCGGGGATACTGGCGCACATCCTGTTTTCCATCCTTGCTTACGGGATGCTCACGATCGCCGTGTTTCAATCGTTGCTATTGCTGCTGCAGGATCATCATCTCAAGCACAAGCACCCGTCCGGCCTGATCAAGAACTTCCCTCCGCTGCAGACCATGGAGAGCCTACTGTTCGGCTTCTTGCTAGCCGGCTGGCTACTGTTGTCAGCATCGCTCATTTCCGGCTGGATCTTCCTCGATAACCTGTTTGCCCAGCATCTGGTACACAAAACGCTGCTGTCGGTGGTCGCCTGGGTGGTCTTCGGCCTGCTGCTATGGGGCCGCCATCAGCTAGGCTGGCGCGGCTACAAGGCCATCCGCTGGACACTGGCAGGCTTCTGCTTGCTGATGCTGGCTTACTTCGGCAGCAAGCTGGTCCGCGAATTCATCCTGCACATCTAGGACCACTACGTGGAAAATCTACACCCCGGCTTTCTGCTCGGCATGCTGGTCTTCCTGCTGTTGTGCTCGGCTTTCTTTTCCAGCTCTGAAACCGGAATGCTCAGTCTCAACCGCTATCGCCTGCGCCACCAGGCCAAGGAAGGACACCGCGGAGCAAAACGCGCTAGCGCCCTGCTTGAGCGGCCAGACAGGCTGCTCGGAACCATCCTGGTCGGCAACAACTTCGTCAACATCCTCGCTTCTGCCATTGCCACCGTCCTAGCCATCAAGCTGTGGGGGGAGGCCGGGATTGCGATCGCAACCATCGGTCTGACGATAGTCCTGCTGATTTTCGGGGAAATAACACCAAAAACCCTCGCAGCCCTGCGACCTGAAGCAGTTGCCTACCCTGTCAGCCTCCCGCTGCTGATGCTACAAAAGGTACTGTATCCGCTGGTGGCGTTGCTCAACTGGATCAGCAATGGATTGCTCAGGCTGCTCGGTGTTGATCTGACCAACAAAGGTAGCGACAGCCTGTCTACAGAAGAACTGCGTAGCGTGGTCCATGAATCGGGAAGTGACATGCCGATGAAACGGCAAAGCATGCTGCTCGGTATCCTCGACCTGGAACGGGTGACCGTCGACGACATCATGATTCCGCGTAATGAGGTCGCCGGCATAGACCTGGAAGATGACCTCGAAACCATCGTGACTCAATTGCGCACAACACCTCATACCCGCCTTCCCGTGTTTCGCAAGGACATCAACCAGATCGAAGGCATCGTGCACATGCGTCAGATCGCGCGCCTGCTCAGCCATGATCAGCTGACCCGAGAAAGCCTGCTGGAAGCATGCAACGACCCTTACTTCATTCCGGAGAACACCCCCCTCTCCACCCAATTGGTCAACTTCCAGAAGCAAAAACGCCGGATCGGCATTGTCGTCGACGAGTATGGTGATGTGCTGGGAATCGTGACCCTGGAAGACATTCTCGAAGAGATCGTCGGCGAGTTCAGCAATCAGGACGCGTTGCGCAGCCCGGACATCCACCCGCAGGACGACGGCACCCTGGTAATCGACGGCGCAGCCTATTTGCGTGAAGTCAACCGCGCCCTGGGTTGGCAGCTACCCTGCGATGGCCCCAAGACGCTAAACGGGTTGATTACAGAGGCACTCGAACACATCCCCGATAGTGGGATATGCCTGCAGATCAACCAGTACCGACTCGAGATCCTGCAGGCTGCGGACAACCGCGTGAAAAGCGTGCGTGCCTGGGTAATCGAGGCGCCAGAGGAATCAAAAAGCGACACTCAATAACCGGCGTCTCAATGGCGAGCCAGGGTAACTATAGCTTTGCATCAATCGCCGAGGCCGCCCGCAACGCTTTGCCACGCGCGGCTTCTATCGATGCGTCACGAGCCAGCGCAACACCCATACGCCGCTGCCCACTGACGCCCGGCTTGCCGAACAACCGCAGCGCGGTATCCGGCTCGGTCAGCGCAGCAGCCAGATTGCCGAAGCTCACCTGATCGGATTCCCCTTCCACCAGCACCACGGCGGAAGCAGACGGGCCGAACTGGCGGATCGCCGGAATTGGCAGTCCAAGGATCGCTCGCGCATGCAAGGCGAACTCGGACAGGTCCTGAGATATCAGGGTTACCAGGCCCGTATCATGCGGCCTTGGTGAAACCTCGCAGAACCAGACCTTGTCGCCCTTGATAAACAGCTCGACACCAAAGATTCCGCGCCCACCCAATGCGTCGGTGACCGCCAGGGCAATTCGCTCGGCCTCGACCATCGCTGCAGCCGTCATCGGTTGCGGCTGCCACGACTCCTGATAGTCACCCCTTTCCTGCCGATGTCCCACCGCAGGACAGAAGGTGGTCCCGCCCGCATGCCGAACGGTCAGCAACGTAATTTCATAATCGAAATCGATGAAGCCTTCGACGATCACGCGCCCCTTCCCTGCTCGGCCACCGGCCTGGGCATATTCCCAGGCCTCGAGGAGATCAGCCTCACTGCGCAGAACCGATTGCCCCTTGCCCGAGGAGCTCATGACAGGCTTGATCAGACAGGGAAAGCCGAGCGCAGAGACCGCTGAACGGCACTCCTCCAGCGAATCAGCGAAACGGTATGGCGAGGTTGGTAGCGCGAGATCCTCAGCGGCCAGCCGGCGGATACCTTCCCGGTTCATGGTGAGCTGTGCGGCCCGCGCCGTAGGAATAACGGTATAGCCCTCACGCTCCAGATCCACTAGCGTCGCAGTGGCGATCGCCTCGATTTCAGGAACGATAAAGTGCGGCTTTTCCTGTTCGATGACGCCCCGCAACGCTGCACCATCGAGCATGTCGATCACATGGTGACGGTGCGCAACCTGCATGGCTGGGGCGTTGGCGTAACGGTCTACCGCGATGACCTCCACACCCAGACGCTGAAGCTCGATCGCCAGCTCCTTGCCGAGCTCACCAGAACCACAGAGCAGCACGCGGGTAGCGCTGGCCGATAACGGCGTACCAATTCGGGGCATGACATTCCTCGTTGTACAAAAAGAAAAAGACGATCAGCAAGGTGCTGTGCTTCAGCGCTAGAACAGCAGACCACTTTGGAGCGCGCGCTCATGACAACGCAGCAGTACCTGTCGCCGCTCGGGATTATCCATCCGCCCCCAGCGACGAATCTCGTCAATACTGCGCTGGCAGCCCGTGCAGATATCGTCGTCGTTCAACGCACAAACACTTACACAGGGTGATGCAACCGGCTTTTCGTCTGCAGTCAATCGTCCTGCTCCGCCAGATCACGCGCATAGCGCTGGGCGTTATGTACATAATGCGCCGCGCTCGCTTCGAGCATTTTCTTCTGCTGGTCGGTCAATTCGCGCACCACCTTGCCTGGCGAACCGACCACCAAGGAACCGTCCGGAATTTCCTTGCCTTCGGCGATCAAGGTATTAGCGCCGATGATGCAATACTTGCCGATCTTCGCGCCGTTGAGGATAACGGCGTTGATCCCCACCAGACTGTAATCGCCGACGGTGCAGCCGTGCAGCATGGCGTTATGGCCGACGGTAACGCCGGTCCCCAGCGTCAGCGGATAGCCCATGTCGGTATGCATGACACTGCCGTCCTGCACGTTGCTGTTTTCACCGATATGGATCAGCTCGTTGTCACCACGCAGCACCGCACCAAACCAGACGTTGGCACCAGCCTCCAAGCGAATCTTGCCGACCAGCGTTGCATTTGGCGCTACCCAGCTCTGCGGATGGCTTTCAACGAGGGAATCACCCAAGCGATATTTCACGGTTATGACCTCTTCTGACTCAGATCGACATAGGACGCGGGAGGCCGACGCATTTCGATCCCGGCGTCATATATCAGGTTGACCAACTCGACGATCATGATCGCTGTCAGTCCCCAGATTTTGTATTCGCCATATCGGTAAGACGGGACGTACCAAGCACCGCCCTGATAGTCGATCCGGTGGGTCACTTCACGCGCATCCTGGCAGAAGAAATCCAGCGGCACGGAGAACACTGAGGCAATCTCCGCATCATTGGCGCGATATTCGACGTAGTCCGGCACGATGCCGACAAAAGGCGTGACATGAATACCGTGCAGCGAAACCAGGCTACTGAGAGGCCCAACGATTTCCACTATTCCAGGCGCCAGTCCAACCTCTTCTTCAGCTTCGCGCAGCGCGGTGTGGATCAGGTCACGATCCTCTGGGTCGCGCCGCCCTCCGGGGAACGCCACCTCGCCACCATGAGTAGAAAGACCACTGGCGCGCAGCGTCAGCACCAGTTCCGGCGAATCACTGCGGGTAATGGGCATCAGTACGGCCGCCTCGGGCATCCTACCCTCCGGCTCCAGAAGATGCGGAGAGTAATCACGCACCCGTTGGAGAATCTTGTCCAGCATGGAACTTCTCTTTCTGTCTTTGACTGGCATCATGGCATGAATCACCGAGGCGCCCAAGACAGGCCAAGCCAAAATCCAGCCGCCCTGGCACAGCGCAAGTGGACAGGTTCGACCAGGCCAATCGTTGGTGGCAAACTTTTCGCAACAGGCCGGCTCTCAGCAATAGCCAGCTCGCTTATCGAGCCCGGCCGAACGAAATACGCAAACGAAGGAGTCATGATGAAATTCTGCAGCCAGTGCGGCGACTCGGTCATTGAGCGGGTGCCCGACGGAGACAACAGGCTGCGATTCGTCTGTACGTCCTGCGATACGATTCACTACCAAAACCCACGCATCGTTGCTGGCTGCCTGCCCGTCTGGGATGAACATCTACTGCTTTGCCGACGCGCAATCGAACCACGACGCGGATACTGGACACTGCCTGCAGGCTTCATGGAAAACGGCGAAACCGTACAGCAGGCAGCAGCGCGGGAAACACTTGAGGAAGCCTGCGCCCGGGTTTCCGATCTGCAGCTGTATACGCTGTTCGACTTGCCGCACATCAACCAGGTCTACATGTTCTTCCGCGCAGACCTGGTCGATGAGCGATTTTCTCCAGGAGACGAAAGTCTGGAAGTCAGGCTTTTCCGACAAGCCGACATCCCTTGGTCAGAGCTGGCTTTTCCGACCGTTGGCCGTACCCTAGAATACTTCTTCGCCGACCGGGTGCAGCAGACCTTCCCGGTGCGCAACGAAGCCATCGAGGCAATGCGGGTGGCGCGCAGACAGGTCTGATGCAGTTTGGATTCAGGATTCGCCCCAATGCGCTGGCTGTTAGCGATTGTTTGCTTTAGTTTCGCCACCCTTTCCTTTGCAAACGCGGCCCCTGCCCTTGACGAGGCTTTCATCGACAAGGTCTTGGTGGTCAAGTCCGAGCGCAAGCTTCATTTGATCAGCCGCGGCGTCAGCATGAAGAGCTACCGCGTCTCCCTCGGCAAGCAAGCCGGGCCCAAACAACGCGAAGGTGACCAGCGTACCCCCGAAGGCCTTTATTGGATCGACTGGCGCAAAGCCTCTGACAAGTACAACCTGGCAATGCACATTTCCTACCCGAACGCGAAGGACCTGGCTCGCGCGAGCAGCGAAGGCGCGAAACCGGGCAGCATGATCATGTTGCACGGCACACCGGTCGATGAGGAGTATCCCGAATGGTACTTCCACACGCTCGACTGGACTGAGGGCTGCATCGCCCTGAAGAACGATGACATGCGCGAAATCTGGAATCTGGTGAAAGACGGCACCCTGATAGAGATTCGTCCCTGAACGAGCGCCGAGCTTGGCAGCAAGCAAGGCTGCGCGTTACCGTGAAAGCCATTTCCTTGCCACTCGACCACCCATGACGAAGCCCTCTTCAGACGAGCAATTGCAGCTGGACCATCAGCTGTGTTTCGCCCTGTATTCTGCCTCGCTGCAGATGACCAAAGCCTACAAGCCGCTGCTACAAAGCATCGGCCTGACCTACCCGCAGTACCTGGCCATGCTCGTTCTCTGGGAGCGCGACGGCCTCACGGTCAGCGAGATCAGTGCTCGCCTCATGACGGAGCCGGGTTCCCTGACTCCGCTGCTCAAACGTTTGGAAGCAGAAGGCCTCATCAGCCGGACCCGCAGCAGCCGCGACGAGCGAGTGGTCGAATTGCGTCTCACGGAGACCGGATGGGCAATGAAGGAGCAGGCTCGTGAGTTTCCCGCCTGCATGCTCGAATGCACCGGGCAATCACACGAAGCGTTGCTAGCACTTCGCGATCAACTCGTTTCCCTTCGAAGCGCATTATTGGCTCGCGACTGACGGCTAGCTGGCCTTACCCTTCTGATGCCAAACCGCATAAGCACGAGAGATGCTGATATTTACATTGCGCGCTAAATATTATCGCTATAAGTTAATCAGCCTACTCGTTCTCGAAGGAAGCGAATCATGCAAAGCATCAAGGCGCTCTATACAGCCACTGCCACCGCAACCGGAGGCCGCGACGGCCGAGCTGCGTCGTCCGACGGCCTGCTCGACGTAAAACTGTCCACTCCCCGCGAGCTCGGCGGACAAGGCGGTGATGGCACCAACCCGGAGCAACTCTTCGCCGCAGGATATTCGGCCTGCTTCATTGGCGCACTCAAGTTTGCCGCGAGCCAGCTAAAGCAACCGCTTCCCACCGATACGTCAGTCGCTGCCCAGGTTGGCATAGGCCAGATTCCTGGAGGTTTCGGGCTCGAAGTAGAGCTGAACGTCAGCTTGCCAGGCCTGGAGCAGTCCACAGCCGAGCAGCTGGCCGAAGCCGCGCATAAGGTCTGCCCGTACTCCAACGCTACACGCGGGAATATCGAGGTTCGCCTCAACGTTAGCGTCTGATCGACCCCATGAAGCAAAAAAGCCGAGTCGCCCATGGCGACTCGGCTTTCTTTGGACATCATTCAATCAGAACTGCAAATCGGATAGTCGCCACACCTCGAAGGCAGGCGTCTCATATGGATGAGTGTGCTTTAGCGCCTTAACGCTATCGTGGATCAGCTCATCAGCGACCACCAGTTCAACCTTCCACTCGGATACCGATTGGACCTGGCCATGCTGTCCGAGAAACGGCGTGCTGCCCTCCAGCGGGCGATACTGCCCGTGCCCTAGCACCTGCCAGCAACAACTATCGTAAGCGCCAATACGCCCGGCGCCCGCCGCGAAAACCGCTTTCTTGACTGCATCCAGATGGCTTTCCGGAACATAGAAACACAGCTTGTACATCAACATCTCCGCACAGAAACGGTTGGCGGAGCATGCGCTCCACCGAGTGGATTGTGTTCAGGTCCAGAGCGTATTGGGTGCCCCAGGTCAAGATCAGACGTTGGCGTCGTTGCTTGGTTCAGCAATGGCGGGGCGGCTCGTCTTCGGACAAGAAAAAGCCCGAAACGCTTGCACGCTTCGGGCTCTCTACCCTAATCCAACCTCAGTCTACCCAGACCCGGGCATTACGGAACATGCGCATCCAGCCGCCATCCTCCTGCCACTCGTCAGGGCGCCACGAGTTGGTCACGGCACGGAATACACGCTCCGGATGCGGCATCATGATCGTCACGCGTCCGTCCCGCGTGGTGAGACCCGTAATGCCGCGCGGCGAGCCGCCAGGGTTGGCCGGATAGCGCTCGGTGACCTTGCCATGATTGTCGATGTAGCGCAGCGCTACCGTCCCGGACAAGTCCGCTTCAAGCAGCGCTTCTTCGCTTTCGAATTCCGCGTGACCCTCGCCGTGGGCAATGGCAATCGGCAGGCGCGATCCGGCCATTCCCTGGAGGAAGATCGATGGCGAGTCTTGCACTTGTACCATCGCCACACGCGCTTCGAACTGCTCGGAACGGTTACGCACGAAGTGCGGCCAGGACTCGCTGCCGGGTACCAGTTCGTGAAGGTTCGACAACATCTGGCACCCGTTGCAGACGCCAAGGGCAAAGCTGTCCTTGCGCTCAAAGAACGCACTGAAATCTTCGCGAGCGCGGCCATTGAACAGAATCGATTTGGCCCACCCTTCGCCAGCCCCCAGCACGTCGCCGTAGGAGAAACCGCCACACGCAACCAGCCCCTTGAATCGCTCCAGACTGATACGTCCCGACAGAATGTCGCTCATGTGCACGTCGACGGCGGCGAAACCTGCACGGTCGAACGCAGCCGCCATTTCAGTCTGCCCATTGACGCCCTGCTCACGCAGGATCGCCACCTCGGGCCGCACGCCACGCTTGATGTACGGCGCGGCGATATTGTCGTTCACGTCGAAACCTAGGGTAACGCTCAAGCCCGGGTTGTCTTCTTCAAGCAGTGCGTCGAATTCCTGATCGGCACAGTCGACATTGTCCCGAAGGCGCTGGATCTGATAGCTCGTCTCGGACCACTGCCGCTGAAGCAGACGGCGATCACCGGCGAAAACATCTGCGCCTTCAAACTTGATTGCCACATGGCTGTTATTGACCGGCTGCCCGATGACCGAAACGCAATCGGCAAGGCCTGCCGCGCTGAACTGTGCGAGAACGATTTCCGTATCGCCCTGGCGAACCTGGATCAGCGCCCCCAACTCTTCGTTGAACAACGCTGCCGGGATGTGAGTGGCCGCTTCAACAAGCGAATCGAGATTGAGGTTGAGTCCGCAATGGCCGGCGAACGCCATTTCCAGCGCAGTGGTCAGCAAACCGCCGTCGGAACGGTCGTGGTAAGCCAACAACAACCCGTCTGCGTTCAACCCCTGAATTACGGCGAAGAAGGCTTGCAAATCCTCCGCATCGTCGACATCCGGCGCCTGACGCGCCATCCGGCCGTAGACCTGCGCCAGGATGGACGCGCCCATACGGTTCTGGCCGCGACCCAGGTCGATGAGGATCAGATCGGTTTCGCCCTTGTCCAGACGCAGCTGCGGCGTCAGGGTCTGGCGGACATCAACAACCGGGGCAAAGCCGGACACTACCAGCGAGAGCGGCGAGGTCACGCACTTGTCTACGCCCTCTTCGCTCCAGCGGGTTTTCATCGACATGGAGTCCTTGCCGACCGGAATGGTGATGCCCAACTCCGGACACAGCTCCATGCCTACCGCCTTGACTGTGTCGAACAGGCGCGCATCCTCACCCGGATGCCCAGCAGCGGCCATCCAGTTGGCGGAAAGTTTGATGTCGGAAATCTTCTCGATACGTGCTGCAGCGAGGTTGGTCAGTGTTTCGCCGATGGCCATGCGGCCCGATGCGGGTGCGTCGAGCAGGGCCAGCGGTGTGCGCTCGCCCATGGCCATGGCTTCGCCGGTGTAAACGTCATAGCTAGTAGCCGTGACTGCGCAATCAGCCACCGGGACCTGCCACGGCCCGACCATTTGATCACGCGCGACCATGCCGGTGATGCTGCGATCGCCGATGGTGATCAGGAAGCTCTTGCTGGCGACTGCTGGATGGTGAAGTACGCGATCGATCGCCTCGGACAGGTCGACCTGATCAGGCGAAAAGTCATCCCCCAGCTCGGCCTCGCGAACAGCGCTGCGATGCATGCGCGGCGCTTTGCCGAGCAGGACGTTGAGCGGCATATCAACCGGATTGTTGCCGAAATGGCTGTCAGCTACCGTCAGGTGCGGCTCGGCCGTGGCTTCGCCGACTACAGCGAAGGGGCAGCGCTCACGCGTGCAGATGTCCTCGAAACGCTCGAGGTCCGCTGCATCGACTGACAGTACATATCGCTCCTGGGATTCGTTGCACCAGATCTCATGGGGCGCCATGCCAGGCTCATCGTTAGGCACGTTGCGCAGTTCGAAACGACCGCCACGACCGCCGTCATTAACCAGCTCCGGGAAGGCGTTAGACAGGCCACCAGCACCGACGTCATGAATGAACTTGATCGGGTTCTTGTCGCCGAGCTGCCAGCAGCGATCGATCACTTCCTGGCAGCGACGCTCCATCTCAGGGTTGTCACGCTGCACCGATGCGAAATCCAGATCGGCGGAGCTGCTGCCGGTCGCCATGGATGAGGCTGCGCCGCCACCCAAACCGATGAGCATCGCCGGGCCACCGAGCACGATCAGTTTTCCGCCAATCGAGATCTCAGCTTTCTGAACATGATCTTCACGGATGTTGCCCATACCGCCAGCCAGCATGATCGGCTTGTGGTAACCCCGCACTTCTTCGCCTCGCGGGGTGCTGATTGTCTGCTCGAAGGTCCGGAAATAACCGTTCAGGGCCGGACGGCCGAATTCGTTGTTGAACGCTGCGCCACCCAGCGGCCCCTCGATCATGATGTCGAGCGGCGTCACGATGCGCTCGGGTTTGCCGTACGGCACTTCCCAAGGCTGCTCGAAGCCAGGAATGTTGAGGTTGGAGACGGTGAATCCTGTGAGGCCGGCCTTGGGCTTGGCGCCGCGCCCGGTAGCGCCCTCGTCCCGGATCTCGCCACCCGAGCCAGTGGCCGCGCCTGGGAACGGCGCGATTGCGGTCGGATGGTTGTGCGTTTCCACTTTCATCAGGATGTGCACGGGCTGCTGGCTCGCCGCGTACTCGCCCGTTTCCGCGTCCGGGTAGAAACGTCCGGCCACGTTACCCACGATGACAGCGGCGTTGTCCTTGTAAGCGGACAGCACGCCTTCGCCGTGCATCTGGAAGGTGTTCTTGATCATGCCGAACAGCGACTTCTCCTGGCTTTCACCATCGATGTCCCAGCTGGCATTGAAAATCTTGTGACGGCAATGCTCGGAGTTGGCCTGCGCAAACATCATCAGCTCGATGTCGTGCGGGTTACGCCCAAGGCCGTTGAAACTGGTAACAAGGTAATCGATCTCGTCTTCGGCCAAAGCCAGACCCAACTCCACATTGGCCTGTTCCAGCGCGGCACGGCCGCCGCCTAGTACATCGATCGCGCGCAGCGGTTTGGGTTGTGCGTGGCTAAACAGATCCGCCGCACCCTCGAACTGCTCGAGCACCAGTTGGGTCATCCGGTCGTGCAGAGCCGCTGCGACCAAGCCAGCATCGGCCTCCGAGAAATCGCCTTCGACGTAGTAGGCAATGCCGCGCTCAATGCGCTGAATCTTGTCGAGGCCGCAGTTGCGCGCAATGTCGCTGGCCTTACTCGACCATGGCGAGATGGTGCCGAAGCGTGGAATGACCAGAAACAGCCTTCCTGCCGGTTCCTGAACCGGAACGCTTGGGCCGTACTTCAACAGCCGGGCCAGTACTTGCTGCTCATCCGCACCAAGCGTGCCGGATACCTCGGCGAAATGAGCAAACTCGGCGTACAACCCGCTGACAGCGGGGACCTTATCGGTCAATTGGGCCAGGAGCTTACCGTGACGGAAGGCGGAAAGAGCGGGGGCGCCGCGCAGGATCAACATCGTCGGAACAGCCTCGGAGGGGGGAGCAGTCGGGCCGCGTATTCTAGCCCATGACGACGTCCGAGGCTAAGGGGACGCCGCCGATTTAAGCTCAGTGACGGAAGGTGAGCGTTCAGTCCGAGCTGATGACTCACGCCCCCGATGTAACGCTGAATCAGTGGAGGATCTGGCTGAGGAATAGCTTGGTGCGCTCGTTGTTCGGATTAGTGAAGAAGGTCTCGGGTTCCGCCTCCTCAACGATCTCCCCCTTGTCCATGAAGATCACCCGGTCAGCGACGGTGCGTGCAAAGCCCATCTCGTGGGTCACGCAGAGCATCGTCATGCCGCTTTCGGCGAGGCCAACCATGGTATCCAGCACTTCCTTGACCATCTCCGGGTCCAGCGCCGATGTGGGCTCGTCGAACAGCATGATCTTCGGCTTCATGCACAACGCCCGGGCAATCGCGACGCGCTGTTGCTGCCCCCCGGAAAGCTGCCCCGGAAACTTGTCAGCCTGCTCCGGAATCCGTACGCGTTCCAGATAGTGCATGGCCACTTCTTCGGCCTGGCGACGCGGCATCTTGCGCACCCACATGGGTGCCAGCGTGCAGTTCTGCAGGACGGTGAGGTGCGGGAACAAGTTGAAGTGCTGAAATACCATGCCCACTTCGCTGCGGATCGCTTCGATCTGCTTGAGATCGTTGGTCAGCTCCACACCATTGATCACGATGCGCCCTTGCTGGTGTTCCTCAAGGCGGTTGAGACAACGAATGGTCGTAGACTTTCCCGATCCCGAGGGCCCGCACAATACGATGCGCTCGCCTTGGGTCACGTTGAGATTGATGTCCTTGAGCACATGGAACTGGCCGAACCATTTGTGTACACCCTGCATCTGAATGACCGGTTCACCGGCCTGCTCAGGCTGCTCGGGTTGCAGAGATGTGTCGTTCATGTTGCCTCTCCTAATTTCGATGACCGGTGTCGAGCTTGCGTTCCAGGTGCATGGAATAGCGCGACATGCCAAAACAGAAAATCCAGTAGACCAGCGCCGCAAATACGTAACCTTCAGTCGACATACCTAGCCAGGCAGGGTCCGAGGTGGCGCGCTTGATGCTGTTAAGGAAATCGAACAGACCGATGATGATCACCAGACTGGTGTCCTTGAACAGAGCGATGAAGGTATTGACGATGCCGGGTATGACCATCTTCAGCGCTTGCGGCAGTATCACTAGCACCATGCTGCGCCAGTAGCCCAAACCCATCGCCGCCGCCGCCTCGTACTGACCCTTGGGAATCGCCTGCAGGCCACCGCGCACCACTTCGGCGATATAGGCCGCCTCGAAGAACACCACCATCACCATGGCGCGCATCAGCTTGTCGAGATTCATGCCCTCAGGCAGGAACAACGGCAACATCACCGAGGACATGAACAGCACCGTGATCAACGGCACGCCGCGCCAGAATTCAATGAAGGTGATGCACAGGACACGGATCGCCGGCATATCCGAACGTCGGCCCAGGGCCAGCAGAATCCCGAGCGGCAGCGCACCGGCAATGCCGACAGCGGCAATAACGATGGTCAGCATCAGGCCGCCCCAGCGGCTGGTCGGAACGGTCTCCAGGCCCAGGAAACCGCCATGCAGCAGCCAGTAGGCCAACAACGGATAGATCACCAGGAAAGCGATACCGTAGCTCGCCTTGTGCCGCATCTGACGCAAGAACAGCGGCGCCGCGCCGATGATGGCGAGCCAGGCAGTGGCGTCCACGCGCCAGCGCAGCTCCGGCGGGTAAAAGCCGTACATGAACTGGCTGAAACGCGTCTGCACAAACACCCAGCATGCCCCTTCACGGCTGCAGTCGGCACGGGTTTCGCCTGTCCAATCGGCCTTAATCATTGCCCAGTCGATGATCGGGGGGATTACCAACCAGATCAGATAAAGGCCGACCAGCGTCAGCACCGTATTGATCCAGCTTGAGAACAGATTGGCCCGCATCCAGCCCACCACACCAATATTGGTGGAGGGCGCCGGCAGGTCCGGTTTGAAAGTATGGGTCGTCATGCGCTCGTCCTTACCGCTCGATCAGCGCAATGCGCTTGTTGTACCAGTTCATCAGCAGCGAGATGCTGATGCTGATGGCGAGGTACACACTCATGGTGATGGCCATGGTTTCGATCGCCTGACCGGTCTGGTTTAGCACCGTCCCGGCAAACAGCGAAACCATGTCGGGATAACCGATCGCAGCCGCGAGCGAGGAGTTTTTCGCAAGATTGAGGTATTGGCTGGTGAGTGGCGGAATGATCACCCGCATGGCCTGGGGGATAATCACCAGACGCAACACACGTCCCGGACGAAGGCCCAACGAAGCGGCCGCTTCGGTCTGCCCGTGGCTGACCGACTGGATACCTGCACGGACTGTCTCACCGATAAAAGCCGCGGTGTAGATCGATAACGCAAGCACAATCGACACCAGCTCGGGGATCACAACCCAGCCGCCGCGAATGTTGAACCGTTGAAGCTCGGGCACCTCCCAAAGAAAAGGCGCCCCCATCACCAGCGAGGAGATCGAAGGGATTGCGATAAACAATGCCAGGCTGGCTGAAAAGATGGGAAACGTCTGGCCGGTGGCGTGACGCCGAGCACGTGCCCAGCGATTGAGCATGACGATCGCCACCAGCGCGACGAACATCGCCACCCAAAACGACCAGAAGCCTTCCCCAGCACTGGGCGCGGGCATCTGAACGCCTCGGTTGTTGATGAACACCACATCCCAAAGGCTCAGGCTTTCTCGCGGTCCTGGCAGCGGGCTGAGCACTGCGAAGTAGACAAAGAAAATTTGCAGCAATGGCGGGATGTTGCGAAACGTCTCTATATAGACAGTCGCGATCTTGCGTATCAGCCAATTGGGCGAAAGCCGCGCCACCCCGAGAATGAACCCGATAATAGTGGCCAGGATGATCCCGATGATGCTGACCAGCAGCGTATTGAGCAGGCCAACCCAGAAGACACGACCATAAGAGTCGCTCTCGCTGTAGTCGATCAGATGCTGGGAAATGCCGAAACCGGCAGCGTTATCGAGAAAACCGAAGCCTGACGTAATGCCTCGGTGGGCGAGGTTGGTCTGAGTGTTGTGAAACAGAAACCAGCCGATCGCTACTACTGTTATTACGGCGATGACCTGAAACAGAAAGGCACGCGCCTGCGGGTCCGTGAGCAACGAGCCGCGGGCGGCTCCTGCTTTGGCAATGGTTCGCATCAAGAAACCTCATACGGCGCTGCCGGTGCACAGGCACCGGCAGCGCTCATCCTTGAAACAAGGTCGGCAGAGCGCCAACCCAGCTCGGTCAACGCACTGGGGGTGCGTACTGCAGACCTCCATTGGTCCAAAGCGCGTTCAGGCCGCGCTCGATCTTCAGCTCGCTACCTGAACCGATATTGCGCTCGAACACTTCGCCATAGTTGCCGACTTGCTTGACGATCTGAACCGCCCAATCCTTAGGTAATTTCAGATCCTTGCCGTATTCACCTTCGGCGCCCAAGAGACGAGCCACGTCAGGATTCTTGGTGTTCTTCGCCTTCTCTTCGACATTGGCCGAAGTGATACCCAGCTCCTCCGCATTGATCATCCCGAACAATGCCCAGCGAACGATATCGAACCATTCTTCATCGCCTTGACGCACGGCCGGGCCGAGTGGCTCTTTGGAGATGACCTCAGGCAATACGATGTAGTCGTCCGGCTTGGCCAGCTTGATGCGCTGGGCATAAAGCTGGGACTGGTCAGAAGTGAGCACGTCGCAACGTCCTGACTCCAGTGACTTGGCGCTTTCATCGGAAGTGTCGTAGGTGATCGGGGTGTATTTGAGGTTATTAGCGCGGAAGTAGTCGGAAAGGTTCAGTTCGGTGGTAGTGCCCGCCTGGATGCAGACGGTCGCGCCGTCGAGTTCCTTGGCGCTGGAAACACCGACCGCTTTGTTGACCAGAAAACCCTGCCCGTCGTAGTAGGTGACGCCGGTGAAGTTCAGCCCCATTGCAGCATCACGCGAACTGGTCCATGTCGTATTACGCGACAGCATGTCGACTTCACCGGACTGCAGCGCCGTGAAGCGCTCCTTGGCGGTCAGTGGGCTGTACTTGACCTTACTCGCATCGCCGAACACCGCAGCCGCAACGGCACGGCAGATATCCACGTCGATTCCCTTGTACTCACCCTTGGCATCGGTGTAGGAAAAGCCAGGTAGCCCGTCGCTGACGCCGCATTGCACGAAACCCTTGCTCTTCACCGCGTCCAGAGTCGCCCCTGCCTGAGCCAAGCCGCTTGCGCCCAAAAGTGTCGCGGCACCAAGCACGGCCAGTGTGGATTTAACCCTTATCATCGAAACCTCCAGTTTGCTTTTATTCTTGTGGTCAGAGTCTTCCGCCTGGATCACAGGCTGCCGCTCGATACCTTTCGAGAGGGCGAAGAAGAAACTGACCTCAGTCTAGCCGCCGTTTGATTATCAGCAACTCCTCCCTACACGCAGTTTGCAGAAGTGCCGTGACTTCCGGCGCATTGGGCAAATCAGACAAAGCAAGCGGCGTACCAGAACTCTGAAAGCCCCCCCGAAGGCTTCCGTGCCCTTCATTGCCAAGCTCGGTACAGGTAACCTCGCCGCAGATTGCTGCATTTTTTCTCTGCGCCCGCACCAACCTGGCGCGTGCCGCCCGAACGGAGCCCAACATGAGTGACCCGCTGATCATCGAACCCGCAACTACCGCCGACGCATGCGTCATCTGGTTGCACGGCCTCGGCGCCGACCGCTACGACTTCCAGCCAGTCGCCGAAGCGTTACAGCAACGGCTGACGACGACACGCTTCGCGCTACCCCAGGCACCGACTCGCGCGGTCACTATTAACGGTGGCTGGTCCATGCCGAGCTGGTATGACATCCTCGCAATGAGCCCCGCTCGCGCCATCGACCAGGCGCAACTGGAACAGTCAGCGCAAAGCGTGATCGACCTGATCGAGGCACAGCGTGACAGTGGCATCGATCCCGCTCGCATTTTCCTGGCCGGCTTCTCCCAGGGCGGTGCAGTCGTCTATCACACAGCCTTCCTGCGCTGGCCCGGCCCTTTGGGTGGCGTCATTGCCCTGTCCACCTACGCACCGACCTTCAATCCGGACCTGAAGCTGTCGCCATTGCAGGCCGCGCTTCCGGTACTGGCGCTACACGGTGCGAGGGATGATGTCGTGCTGCCCGCAATGGGGCGTGCCGCCTATGACTGCCTGATACAGAACCAGGTGCAGGCACAATGGAAGGACTATCCGATGGCCCACGAGGTGATACCCCAGGAAATTCGCGATATCGGCGAATGGCTGGCCGCTCGGCTGGATTGATGTACTCAGCGATAGTTGACCGACTGCAAAGAAAAAATGTGACGCTGCGCGCCTGTCTTGATTGGTGATTACAGCTACGCTTGGCATGGGTAGAACAAAACTCGATGCGCCTGCCGTTGTAGCGCTGCATCGCGGCCAGCAGAAGCCGACCTAGCCAGCCTTGAAGGGATGCGTGCGATAGTCATGACGAGGATGTCATCCGAGCGGATTGTGCAGCCATGAACCCGGCCAGCTGGCGGGTTGAAATGCATCACCTCAGACAGGCGCGCCTGCTAGACAGAGTAGACGAACCCTGTCTGCGCCTGCTGCAGGAAGTCTTCGAGCCATGCACGGCCGTACCTGGCGAAATTCTGCTATCGCCGCACGTACATAACCACTATCTCTATCTGGTTCTTGGCGGCGAGCTGGCGGTCCATCTGGATTCGCTCGAAGGCAGCCCGGTTCGCTCAGTCGGTCCCGGCGACTGCGCGGGAGAAATCAGCTTCATGGACGATCTGCCCCCATCGGCCTACGTATTGGCCCTGGAGGACTCAACCCTGCTGCGCGTGCATCGCCGTTCGATGCAGTTGCTGACTCGCTCGCCACAGCTGATGCAGAACCTGGCCG
Organism: Pseudomonas sp. NPDC047961; assembly: GCF_050272435.1. Taxonomy (NCBI): domain Bacteria; kingdom Pseudomonadati; phylum Pseudomonadota; class Gammaproteobacteria; order Pseudomonadales; family Pseudomonadaceae; genus Pseudomonas; species Pseudomonas sp. NPDC047961. Next base: position 812,138 of record NZ_JBNNMD010000001.1, read on the forward strand.
AACTGCTTTGCCAACGCGTGCGCCTGAGCGACCGCCTGATCATCAATAGCGAGCAGAATGCCAATATCGACAAGCTGACCGGCTCGTTCAATCGCCGCTGGCTGGAGCATATCTACGGTCGCGAGAGCGCCCGTTGCGCGCTGGGCGGCCAACCACTCTCGCTCCTGATGCTCGACGTCGATCGTTTCAAAGAATACAACGACAAACTTGGGCATCTGGCGGGTGATCATGCGCTCTGCCTGGTGGTCAACACACTCGGCAAACTGCTGCGCCCAGCCGACAGCCTGGTGCGCTATGGTGGCGAAGAATTCGTGGTGCTGCTGCCCGAGATGACCATCGGAGATGCGCGAAACGTTGCAGAACGGCTACGTCGCAGCCTTGAAGATGTCGCCTCGTTCCATTCGCCCATCGGCTTACTGCCGGGTGTGACCATCTCGATTGGCGTTGCTCCGATGCGATTGAACGATGATCTGGACAGCCTCATCAACGTGGCTGATCGCGCGCTCTACAGAGCTAAGGAACAGGGCCGAAATCGCGTCTGCGGGTGAAACAGCGCTGCGACCGACCATCCCTGAGCAAGTCTTCGCCGTATCTGCTTCTTGCATTACACTGGCGAGCAAACCTTACAAGACAAAGACGAGAAGACCGTGCTCAAAGCACTAAAGAAGATGTTTGGCAAAGGCTCGAACCAGCCTGTGACCACCGAAGCTGAAAGCAGCACCTCAATACACCATGGCGCCAGTGACCCGGCGTACTTCGAAAAGACCAAAACGCAACAGGATGACGCCCCCAAGGTCAGCCCCAAGCCGCGCCGTGAACGGGCAAGCAAGCCTGCCGCCCCGCCGGCGCCAGTCTGGAAGCTGGAAGATTTCGCAGTCGAGCCAGCCGAGGGCAAGACCCGGTTTCATGACTTCAAGCTCGCCCCCGAGCTTATGCACGCCATTCACGACCTTGGCTTTCCTTATTGCACGCCGATCCAGGCTCAGGTTCTCGGCTTTACCCTCAAAGGCCGCGACGCTATCGGCCGGGCCCAGACCGGCACCGGCAAAACCGCCGCGTTCCTCATTTCGACCATCACTCAGCTGCTACAAACCCCACCACCTGCGGACCGATACATGGGCGAGCCACGTGCCCTGATCATCGCGCCGACTCGTGAGCTGGTCGTGCAAATCGCCAATGACGCGCTGAACCTGACCAAATACACCGGTTTGAACGTCATGAGTTTTGTCGGCGGCATGGACTTCGACAAGCAACTCAAGGCGCTCGAATCCCGCTATTGCGACATCCTGGTAGCAACGCCCGGGCGCCTGCTGGACTTCAATCAGCGCGGCGAAGTGCACCTGGACATGGTCGAGGTGCTGGTGCTCGACGAAGCGGATCGCATGCTGGACATGGGCTTCATTCCTCAGGTCCGCCAGATCATTCGCCAGACGCCCCCCAAGAGCGAACGCCAGACGTTGCTGTTCTCGGCAACTTTCACCGAAGACGTGATGAATCTGGCCAAGCAGTGGACCACGGAGCCGGCCATCGTCGAGATCGAAGCGATCAACGTGGCCAGCGACACAGTCGAACAACACGTGTATGCCGTGGCAGGCAGCGACAAATACAAGTTGCTCTACAACCTCATTACCCAGAATGACTGGACCCGCGTGATGGTCTTCGCCAACCGCAAGGATGAGGTGCGTCGCATTGAGGAACGCCTTACCCGCGATGGCATCAGCGCTGTTCAAATGTCAGGCGATGTTCCACAACACAAGCGCATCCGAGCTCTGGAAGGTTTCCGCGAAGGCAAGATTCGCGTGATGGTTGCCACCGATGTCGCCGGCCGCGGGATTCATGTCGATGGCATCAGCCACGTAATCAATTTCACCCTGCCGGAAGTCCCCGACGACTACGTCCACCGCATCGGCCGTACCGGCCGGGCTGGGGCCAGCGGCACGTCGATCAGTTTTGCCGGGGAAGACGATTCGTTCGCCCTGCCGGCGATCGAGGCATTGCTGGGTCGAACGATCAGTTGCGAAATGCCGCCTGCCGAGCTGTTGGCAGCTGTCCCACCCAAGCGCTAAGCGCAGAAAAAAAAGGCGAAGCACGACCCGGCTTCGCCTTTTATGCACCTAGAGTCTGGTCTTCGGATCCTAGCTCGCATTTGGCTAGTCGGTCGGACCCTGTTGCCAGCGATCGGCCGCATCCCGGTCGCTGCAGCGACCTTCGACCCATCGTGTTCCATCCGGGGTGTCTTCCTTTTTCCAGAAAGGCGCGCGGGTCTTCAGATAATCCATAACGAATCGACACCCATCAAAAGCGGCCTCGCGGTGAGCGCTGGCGGCACCGACAAACACGATCGGCTCCCCCGGCTCCAAGCGCCCTACTCGGTGCAGAATCTCCAACCTGAGCAGCGGCCAGCGCCCAGCAGCCTCGTCGATGATCTTCTGCAGCGCTTTCTCGGTCATTCCCGGGGCATGCTCAAGGAACATTCCGGCGACATCGCGACCGTCGTTGAAATCACGTACGTAGCCGACGAAACCGGTGACCGCACCGATACCGAGATTGGCCGCATGCAAGGCATTGAGCTCGGCGCCAGGGTCGAATGGACTCTGTTGGACTCGTACGCCCATGGTCAGCCTCCCGTCACGGTGGGAAAGAATGCCACTTCATCGCCGTCGGCCAGTGGCTCGTCGAGGCTGCACAGCTCCTGATTGCGCGCGCACATCAGATTCTGCTCACCCAGCACCGTCCACTCGGCCCCGCGCTCTAGCAGTCGCAAGCGGAGGTCGTCGACCTGTTGCCAGGAGGCGTCCCACTCCAGCTGTTCGGAATCAAGGCCCAGAGCCTCGCGGTAACGGGCGAAATATTGAATCTGAATCATGCCGGCACCTGCCAATGTCCGCTCTTGCCACCTAGCTTTTCCAACAGCCGAACGCTTTCAATGACCATGCCCTTGTCGACCGCCTTGCACATGTCATAGATGGTCAGCGCAGCAATACTCGCAGCCGTGAGCGCTTCCATTTCCACGCCGGTCTGGCCAGCCAGCTTGCAGCGGGCCTCGATCCGCACGCAGTCGTCGCCGTCCGCTTGCAGATCGACTTTGATACTGGTCAGTAGCAGCGGATGGCAGAGAGGAATCAATTCATGGGTTTTCTTCGCCGCCTGAATGCCGGCGATACGGGCCACCGCAAAGACATCGCCCTTGGGATGGCCGCCCTGCTGGATCATCTGCAGCGTCTCGGGAAGCATGCGAATCCTGGCCTCCGCTACCGCCTCGCGAGCCGTAACGGCCTTGGCAGTAACGTCGACCATGTTGGCCCGGCCTTGGGCATCGAGGTGAGTAAGCATATGTGGGCAACTCCGGATATCGATGCGGCATTGTAAACACAATGACCGCACCGCATCCCTGCCCCTCCCGAATTACATATGAGCCTCGGCGTACTCGGCCAGCACCGAACGAGGCACGCCCTGCAGGGTGATGTGCATACCGTGCGGGAAATCCTTGAAGCGCTCGGTTAGGTAGGTCAGCCCCGAACTCGTCGCTGACAGATAAGGCGTATCGATTTGCGCGAGGTTGCCCAGACACACCACCTTGGACCCGCTACCAGCCCGCGTGATGATGGTTTTCATCTGATGCGGCGTCAGGTTCTGGCATTCATCAATGAGGATCAGGCTCTGCTGGAAGCTGCGCCCGCGGATGTAGTTGAGGGATTTGAACTGCAACGGCACCTTTTGCAGGATGTAGTCGACGCTGCCGTGAGTGCTCTCGTCGTCCATGTGCAGCGCTTCGAGGTTATCGGTGATCGCACCCAGCCACGGCTCCATTTTTTCCGCCTCGGTGCCTGGAAGAAAGCCGATGTCTTCATCCAGGCCCTGCACGCTGCGCGTAGCGATGATGCGACGGTAACGCTTACTCACCACTGTCTGCTCAATGGCGGCCGCCAGGGCCAGAATCGTCTTGCCCGAACCCGCAGCACCCGTCAGATTGACCAGATGAATATCCGGGTCGAGCAGTGCAAAGAGCGCCAATGCCTGATGAATATCACGCGGCCGCAGCCCCCAGGCTTCCTGGTGGAGCAAGGGCTCCTGATGCATGTCGAGCAATAGCAATTCGTCGGCCTTAATGCCCTTGATCCAGCCAACGAAGCCTTGCTCATCGAGAATGAATTCGTTGACGTGCACGGCGGGCAAATTGTCGATCAACTGCACCCGATGCCAGGTGCGGCCATGTCCCTGATGAGTATCGACCTTGCTGACTCTATCCCAGAACGACCCGCTGAGGCTGTGATACCCGCGGGACAGCTGCCCGACGTCGTCGACCAGTTTGTCAGTGTGGTAATCCTCCGAGGCGACGCCGCAGGCACGCGCCTTGAGCCGCATATTGATGTCGTTGGTGACCAACACCACCGGAACGTCCGCGCTGCGTCGCTGCAGATCGACGACCTGATTGATGATCTTGTTGTCGTTGAGGTCCTCTGGCAGCCCGTTTGAATCGGCGACTTTGCTCATCAGGATCGACAGGCTGCCGCACGGGCCGCTTTTTTCACGCTGAATGGGGACGCCAAGTTCGACTTCTTCGGGGGTAGCGTCACCCAGCACCTTGTCGATCAGGCGGATCACCTGTCGACATTCTGCAGCCACGCTGTGCTTGCCGGTCTTGAGCTGATCCAGCTCTTCGAGCACGGTCATCGGGATGGCGACCTGATGCTCCTGGAAATTCAACAGCGCGTTGGGGTCGTGAATCAGAACGTTGGTATCAAGAACGTAAAGGGTGGGCTGAGTTGCGCGGGGTCTGCCGTAGTCATCCATACGCGATCACCTTTTCGGAGCCGGATCGACGGAGGGCCAAAGCGCTCCGCCGCAGAAAGAACCACCGTGCGCAAGGTGAGCGGACTTGGGTGGCAGGGGCTTGGGGCCACCCAGAGGCCGCCACCTGTGAGTGCAGGTTTCGGCGGTCTTGCATGAGGTAATACCGCAAAAAAGATGACAGGAAAAAGTCTTTTTCAAACTGATGATGTTTTTTTATCGGAACGACGAATAGCGCTTGGCGCAGCCCTGAACCAGGATTAGTCTCGCTAATCAGCCTGCGCGTTTTCGCCGCACCTGTTCACCTCCGCCGTCACATGTACCAGTTCTGGAAACTCAGCCAGCTGAGCCTTGTAGCGATCGGCGGAATATGGCTGATGAGTGACAACACTGACGATGCAGCTGTATTGCGCACGCCCGACTCGCCACAGATGCAGATCGGTCACGTCGGTATCCGGCAGTTGCTCCAACCGTTCCCGCACCCGCCGCACCAGTGGATCGTCCATTTCTCGATCCAGCAGCGCCTTTGTCGTTTCACGCAACAAGCCTTTGGCCCAGATCAGGATCACGATCGCACCGATGATGCCCATCAGCGGATCTAGCCAACCCCAACCGAAGTATTTGCCGCCCAGCAAGGCCACAATCGCAGCGACTGAGGTCAGGCCATCAGTCAACACATGGATGAAAGCCGCATGACGGTTCAAGTCCTTTCCTGGCGCGCTTGAATGATCGTGATCGTGATCGTGATCGTGATCGTGGCCATGATGGTGGGGCTGGTCGCGTAGCAGCCAGGCGGACAGCATATTCACCAACAAACCGATCACCGCAACCCATAGCGCCTCGTCAAAACCGATCCGGGCCGGTGACCAGAAGCGCATCAGCGACTCGCCAATCATCAGCAAGGCCACCATTACCAGCAATACAGCGCTGGCAAAGCCCGCCAACACTTCGATCTTCCAGGTTCCGAAGGCAAAACGCCGGTCGTACGCATAGCGTCGGGCGAGTAAGTAGGCGATCGCCGACATGCCGATCGCCACCATGTGCGATGCCATATGCCAGCCGTCCGCCAGCAAAGCCATCGAGTTGAACCAATAGCCAGCGACGATTTCGGCGACCATGGCCAAGCCCGTCAGCAGCACAACAGCCCAGGTCTGTTTTTCTGCGCCCGTCTCAAGAGGACGGTAATCGTGCGAGGGCTGCCAGTGCGAGTGGTTGCAGTCGGTCATGTGTCCTCCTTCGTCAGATCACAGAAGAGCGTGCCCCCTCGCCCCGAGTCAAGGTCAACAACTAATCGAGGCCATAGCTGGAGCGACAACGGCTATACCGCCTAGAATCTGCGGACATTAAAGGAGACCGTTGCATGCTGATGGTGATTTCCCCAGCCAAGACTCTGGACTACGACACCCCACCGACGACCCAACGTTTCACCCAGCCCGAACACCTGGACCACGCGCAGGCGCTGATCAGCCAGTTGCGCGACATGTCGCCTCAGCAAATTGGCGAACTGATGCACCTCTCCGACAAGCTCGCAGCGCTGAATGTGGCTCGCTATGGCAGTTGGGACGCGACCTTCACACCGAACAATGCCAAGCAGGCGCTCCTCGCGTTCAAGGGCGATGTCTACACCGGCCTGAACGCCAACGACTTCACTGAAGAGGATCTCGATTTCGCTCAGCGCCACCTCCGCATGTTGTCCGGGCTCTACGGCGTCCTGCGACCGTTGGATCTGATGCAGCCCTATCGTCTGGAGATGGGCACGAAGCTGGCTAACCCACGCGGCAAGGATCTGTACGCCTTCTGGGGCGAAGGAATAAGCGAATGGCTCAACGAAGCACTGGCCGCACAGGGTGACGACGTCTTGCTCAACCTGGCTTCCAACGAGTACTTCGGCGCCGTGAAACGCAAGGCACTGAATGCGCGGGTGATCGATGTCGACTTCAAGGATATGAAGAACGGCCAATACAAGATCATCAGCTTCTACGCTAAGAAAGCCCGAGGTTTGATGAGCCGCTATGTGATCAAGGAACGCATCAAAAAACCCGAACAGCTGACTAGCTTTGACTACGACGGCTATCGCTATTGCCCTGACAGTTCATCGCCTGATCACCTGGTATTTCTGCGAGACGCTCAAGCCTGACTCCCTCCGCCGGGCCGTGCCCCCTTCGCTTTCCTGGCGGGGGGAGCCCAGCCATCACGCCTCCAGACGCGATCTACCCTGCACACCAGAGCTGAACCCGCCCGCCAATCACAGCGTACAGCGCCAGCAGCCTGGCGCATCCTCTACCCCCGTCAAAAACTCCCCGATCGACGGCACGCCAGCGGGGAACTATCCGAAGGCACCTGCAATCATAAGCGCGTACCGGCATTTCCAGGCGGAAAGGGACGTCGCACATGAACGTGCAGTGGAATTCAAAACAAGGTTTTCAGCGTGTCAGCCAAGGCAGACCCGTGAGGTCGCCGGGCGTGTTCAAGAGAGAACAGACCGGCCGGATCAGCGCAGTATCGGTACTTATCAACGACTACCAGGCGCATCAGCCTCAGGCAGATAGAGCGCAGCTGAACGGCATGCCCACCTGCCTGCTCAAGATTGTTCAGACGCTCGCAGGCGTCGACCCCGGAACCGCTATCAGCTCCGCAATATCAAGTGCGGCGCCCATCGACTACCAGGCAGCACCTCCCACATTCAGGCTCGGAGCACGCAGTTCGCCCCGAAAACAGTGGTCCTGTAGGACAACTGAACTTGACGGCACGCGGCACCTGAAGGCCCGACCAAGAAGCGTATGGCGAGCACAGACCTCTGGCCGCCCACATGGACAAGAAGAACTTTCCCTTCTCAACGATTCAGGAGAAACAACATGATTCCGGTCATCCTCTCAGGCGGCAGCGGTTCTCGACTCTGGCCTCTTTCGCGGAAGGCATTCCCCAAACAGTTCCTCGCCCTTACGGCGGAGCAGACACTGTTTCAACAGACGATTGAGCGCCTGGCCTTCGAAGGCATGCAAGCGCCCCTGCTGGTCTGTAACAAGGAACACCGGTTCATCGTCAAAGAGCAATTGGCCGCACGCAAGCTTCAAACTCAGGGCCTCATGCTTGAACCGTTCGGCCGCAACACTGCTCCGGCAATAGCCATTGCAGCGATGAAGTTGCTTGCCGATGACCGCGACGAGTTGCTGCTGGTGCTGCCGGCCGATCACGTCATCGAAGACCATAAAGCCTTCCAGCGCTCCCTAGCCCTGGCGACCAATGCAGCCGAAAATGGTGGCATGGTCCTGTTCGGTATCCCTGCCACCAGCCCGGAAACCGGCTACGGCTACATCAAATGCGATCACGAGGGACGTAACGGGCTGCCAGAAGGCGTTAACCGCGTCACACAGTTCGTTGAAAAGCCGGATGAAGTTCGCGCTCAGGAATACGTCGATTCCGGTGACTACTACTGGAACAGTGGCATGTTCCTGTTCCGTGCCAGCGTTTTCCTGGACGAGCTGAAGAAGCACGATCCGGATATCTATGACACCTGCTGGGTTGCACTGGAGCGCAGCATCAAGAACGGCGAAGAGCTGCTTATCGATCCAGCCACCTTTGCCTGCTGCCCGGACAACTCCATTGACTATGCGGTAATGGAAAAAACCGAACTGGCATGCGTCGTGCCCATGTCTGCGGGCTGGAGCGATGTTGGCTCCTGGTCATCGCTTTGGGATGTGTTGGAAAAAGACGAAAACGGTAACGTGACCAGAGGCGACGTGATTGTCGAAGACAGCCGCAACTGCCTGGTTCACGGTAACGGCAAGCTGGTAACCGTAGTCGGCCTGGATAACATCGTTGTGGTCGAGACCAAAGACGCGACCATGATCGCTCACAAGGACAAGGTCCAGGACGTCAAGAAGCTGGTGAACAAGCTCGACGCCATGAACCGTTCCGAAACGCAGAACCACTGCGCCGTCTACCGCCCCTGGGGCTGGTACGACTCGGTCGATATGGGTGGTCGCTTCCAGGTCAAGCGGATCTGCGTCAACCCGGGTGCGCAGCTGTCGTTGCAGATGCACCACCATCGCGCCGAGCATTGGATCGTCGTCTCCGGCACCGCCCAGGTAACCTGCAACGACAAGACGTTCCTGCTAACCGAAAACCAGTCCACCTATATCCCGGTGACGTCCATCCACCGCCTGGCCAACCCTGGCAAAATCCCGCTGGAAATTATCGAGGTTCAGTCGGGCAGCTATCTGGGCGAGGATGACATCGAGCGTCTGGACGATGTATATGGCCGTGCGCCGAATGATGTGGCCAGCCAGTCGGCTCGCTAACTAGATGTGGCAAAAAAACCGCGCCCGATGAGGCGCGGTTTTTTTGTAAGCGCCTGCCGTGGATACACATTGCTAAACTCGCTGGCTCCTCGAAATACTACCCCGACCGCAAAAACTTGTTCTTACAGCTCAAACCGCTAGCCCGCTTTTAGCGATAACTTGCGTGGGCATGCTTCATGATATGACTCAATATTGCATTACTACCGGATAGTTTTACGGGCACGCTTGTTTAGCCTAGCCCGCTTGCAGTAATGTTTCGCCTACCGCACACACACCCAACCCGAGCCGGGCCTCATTCGAGCCTATAGCTCGCACCCCTTAGCGCGCCGCGCTGCAAATAGACCTATAACAAAGAGGCAAAACAAGACGTGACAAAAGAAGAACTACGCGCCGAACTGGAGAAGCAAGCCAACCGTTTCCAGGCTGTGTATGGCGGGGAAATAACGACCTATGCCGCGCAGCCCGATCCCGAGCGGAAGCCATGGCGTAAAAAGCCGACCGTTCACGATCAGGTATTCAAGGCGGAGTTGCAGAAAATCGAAAAAGAGTTGTCAGAGCAAGCCGCTGAAGCCAAGTAACTCGCAGCGTTGTAAAAATATGCACCGCACGCCCTGCCGTCAGCAACAGCTTAGCCATCGCAACTGATCGCATCTGATCACCGCTTACCGCCCAACAAAGAGCCCAGAAGCCCGCGTGCCAACTGCCGGCCCAGCTGCGTCGCAGCCTGGCGCATTGCGCTCTTGAATACCCGCCCGGCAGCGTCACCTAGCGCATCGGCGACCTCGTTTCTTGACGTAGCGGCCTTCACTGGCGTTTGGTTGTCGGAAGCCTGCTTCGCCCGTTCGAGCAATATCTCATAAGCAGATTCGCGATCGACCGGCCTGTCGTAACGGCCTCGAAGGGGTGAACTGGCAATCAGGTCGTGTCGCTCGCGCTCAGTTAGCGACCCGATCCGCGATTGAGGAGGCGCAACTGCAACACGTTGAGCCATCGACGGCGTGCCTCTGTCCTCGAAACCGCCGACCAGCGCTTCGCCGATCCCCAGCCCGGCCAAAGTGTCCAGAGACGAAAATGCCGGATTGGTGCGAAAACCTTCTGCTACCGCCCGCAGGGCTTTCTGTTCCTTGACCGTATAGGCTCTGAGCCCATGCTGCACGCGCAGGCCCAACTGAGCCAGCACATCATCCGGCAGGTCCGTGGGGGACTGGGTGACGCAATACACGCCCACACCCTTCGAGCGAATCAGCCTGACCACTTGCAGCAACCTGTCCTGCAAGGCTTTCGGAGTGTCGTTGAAAAGGAGGTGCGCTTCATCGAAGAACAGCGCGAGCAGAGGTCGATCGGCATCGCCGCGCTCGGGAAGCTGTTCAAACAGCTCAGCCAGTAGCCACAGCAGGAAAGTCGCATAGACTTTGGGCGCCTGATGCACGAGCTGGCTGGCGTCTAACAGATGGATCCGTCCGCGCCCGTCGTGCGCTGGCTGCAAGATGTCCTCAAGCGCCAGCGCCGGCTCACCGAAGAGCGCTTCGGCTCCCTGCTGCTCCAGTGTCGCCAGCCGCCGCAACAGCGCCTGTGACGATGCACTCGTAAACAAGGCTGCATCGTCCCCGAGCACTTCAGGATGCAGTTTCAAATGAGCAAGCAATGACTTGAGATCTTTCAGATCGAGCAACAGGAGCGCTTCGCGATCGGCCACTTTGAATGCCGCATAGAGCGCCGCTTGCTGGCTATCGCTCAGCTCCAGCAGATTGCCTAGCAACAACGGTCCCATCTCGGTAAGCGTCGTCCGCAGTGGATGGCCACTCACGCCGTGCACGTCCCACAAGACCACCGGGTACGCTTGGGGCCGATGGTCGAGCCAGGGCATGCTGGCGATCCGCCCGGCGATCTTTCCTTGCGGATCGCCAGCGGCACCCAGGCCACACAAGTCGCCTTTGATATCCGCCGCGAAAACAGCGACGCCAGCCTCGCTGAACTGTTCCGCGAGGCGCTGCAAGGTCACCGTTTTGCCAGTACCCGTCGCACCGGCGATAAGACCGTGACGATTGGCCAGATGCAGCGGGTGGACGCTGGGTTCGCCCGTCGCGTCAGCACCTAATACCAGGCGGCCTGTCTGTTTCATCGCAGCCTCACGAGCAGTGGATTGGTCTGCAGCCCTCGCTAGCCCGCCGGCATCGAGCTGCTGGGTTCAGCATCGTCAATCGGAGTGTCACCGGCTGCACCATCGAGCGCATTCAGATGACGCTTCCAGAGTGCTTCGGCATCTGGAAAGTCAGTCCCCAGCTCAGGGCCCATCTGGTCAGGGTCGTAGCGCTGGGTACAACCACTACCGATAATCGGTGGTGCCTTCGCGCCAGCCTTGTCCAGTGGGTTGCTCATCTCGCCTCCGGCGCCAGTCGTGATGGATCAGTTGAATACCAGCGTCTTGTTGCTATGCACCAGTACTCGGTCTTCCAGGTGATAGCGCAAACCACGCGACAGCACCATCTTTTCCACGTCCTTACCCAGCCGAACCATGTCCTCGATGCTGTCACGATGGCTGACGCGCACCACGTCCTGCTCGATGATCGGTCCGGCATCGAGCTCTTCGGTCACGTAATGGCAAGTCGCACCGATAAGCTTGACACCCCGCAACGAGGCCTGGTGGTAAGGCTTTGCCCCGACGAACGATGGCAGAAAGCTGTGATGGATATTGATCACCCGCTGCCCATATTCCTCGCAGAGCTCGGCCGGCAGAATCTGCATGTAGCGCGCCAGTACAATGGCGTCGGCGCGTTGCTCGCGAACCAGGCGCGACACCTCGGCAAAAGCCTCGTCCTTGCGCCCCGGCTGGACAGGCACATGGAAATACGGAATGCCATGCCACTCGACCATGCTGCGCAGGTCGTCATGATTGGAGATCACACAAGGAATGTCGCAATCCAGTTCCCCACTGTGCCAACGATGCAGCAAATCAGCGAGGCAGTGCGACTCGCGGCTGGCCATCAGCACTACCCGCTTGCGCTGAGCTGAGTCGGTAATGCGCCATTCCATGGAAAACTCGCGCGCGATTGGTGCAAAGGCTTGGCGAAACCCATCAAGATCGAACGGCAGCGAGTCGGCCCGAATCTCGTGCCGCATGAAGAACCAACCACTCTGATGATCGGAATGGTGATTGGCTTCGGTGATCCAGCCATTGTAGGTCGCCAGGAAATTACCGACCTTGGCCACAATGCCGACGCCGTCGGGACAGGCGATAACCAGCCTGAATGTGCGCATTTTTAAGTTAACTCCGGCTTACCCATAAAGACCGGGCATTCTAGCGCAGCGAAGAAAACCACCACCATATTATTCAGCCGGACCAAAGCATGGCACGGACTGCCGCCCGCACGCGGATCGAGTCGACCCTGTAGAGCGAAAGAAACACTGCGATTAAAACCGTAATAATCGGAGGGCCAAGTTGCCGTTGGCCCCCAGTGGGCAAGGGAACACAACACCGCCAAAAGATAGGGAGCCGATTTTTATCAAATATCGAGACGGCATATTAAGCGTGACGGGATCCGTCGCGACCTTCGATTATGTGCAGTACTTCACCGATGCCAGGTTTAACTAGGCACTTCGAATCGCCCTGCACCGCGATGAAACAAAGTAAGCAAAACTTTACCCAGGCCAACATTTACTTGTCCGCGGCAGCTGTCTATGATTGCCGTCACTTGCGTTCAAACCTATACCAAGGAAGTGACATGTCGCTGATCAATGAATACCGCGCTACTGAAGAAGCTATCAAGGAACTACAGGAACGCCTGAAGTCCCTGTCAGAAGATGACAAGCTGAAAAAGGAACTTGAGTTTGAAGGCAAACTGCGCGAGCTGATGGGCGAATATCAAAAGTCGCTTCGCGACATTATCGCTCTACTCGATCCGGATGCCCGCAGCAACAAGCCGCAGCGCGCATCCAAGGCGCCTGCCACGACCAAGCGCGCCCGCCGCGTCAAGCAGTACAAGAATCCGCACAACGGTGAAGTGATTGAAACCAAAGGTGGCAATCACAAAACGTTGAAAGAGTGGAAAGCACAATGGGGCTCCGACGAGGTTGAAAGCTGGGCCACTCTGTTGGGCTAAGTTTTACGCCACACCCCTAAAAGCCATCTGACGCAGCCTTGCTCAGATGGCTTTTTTGTTCCCTGACCAAGCATCTTCAGAGCATGTAACGTTCACGCAAGCTGCGAGCATGGAGCGACCATTGTTGCAGCAGACGTGCTTGTTCGGCTGTTGCCGATGGCAATAAAGCCAGGAACGCTTGCTCAAACTGTTCCAAGGTATTCGGTGCGCCAAATTCGGGCACCATCAGGCGCTGCCTACAAAAGGCTTGCCATTGCTGGGCTTCGGCCGGCGATAAACACTCGGGAAAGTTACGTGCGCGGTAGCGAAAATGCAGCTCTGGCAAGCGCGGATCATCAAACGGCGGCGCGGCGTCACTCGCAATCGGCGGAGCGTTTCGTACTTGCTCGCACAAACGCCGGTCACGCTCACTGAAGAATCCGTCATATAACTGCTGCTCCGGATCCGACGACGCCACAAACGCATCCTCCTGATAGATGTCGGCAAGCTTCCAGCGCCATTCGGGTTCCCGCCCGCGTAATTCGGCCGCTCTCGCCTCATAACATTGGATATCCAGCCCTAGCCGCTCGATATCTGAGTGGCGCAGCACGCTCATTGGCGCCAGCACTGGGCAACGGTTCATGTGAACGAGTTTCAAGGGGATCGGAAGTTTCTCGCCCAAGTCCTCCCGACGAGTATAAAGCCGCTCGCGAATAGCCTCGGCCTGCTCCTCCCAAAGGGGCGCACATTCGGCGTTCAGGTCGCAGACAATCAACGCGTTACGGTTGCGAGGATGCCAGGCCAGCGGTAGTACCACCGATAGAAAATGACGCGCCGCGGAAAAACGACCCGATATGTGCACCATTGGTTTGAGCAGCTGGACTTGCTCGATCACTGCATGTTTACGACGTAGCTTGTAGAGATAGTCGTAAAGCCGCGGTTGACGCTCACGAAGCAACCGAGCCAAGGCAATCGTCGCCCGCACATCGGACAATGCATCGTGTGCATTCAAATGTTCAAGACCGTTGGCTGCACTGAGCCGCTCCAATTTTAACGTGACCCTTCCCTCCTCTTCAGGCCAAACAATCCCTTCCGGCCGCAACGCGTAGGCGGTGCGCACTAGGTCAATGATGTCCCAGCGGCTATTACCGCCCTGCCATTCGCGGGCATAGGGGTCAAAAAAGTTGCGATATAGGCTGTAGCGCAGCACTTCATCATCGAAACGAAGGCTGTTGTACCCCGCACCACAGGTACCCGGCACAGCCAGTTCATGGTGCAGCCGGGCCACGAACTCCGCCTCGCACAGGCCTTTTTCCGCTAGCGTGGCGGGCGTAATGCCCGTGACCAAGCATGCAGCGGGATGCGGGAGAATGTCGTCACTCAAACGACAGTAGATGTTCAGCGGCTCGCCAATTTCTTCCAACGCCTCGTTGGTGCGGATACCGGCCACTTGCACAGGCCGATCGCAGCGAGGGGATATGCCGGTTGTTTCGAAGTCGTACCAGAAGATGCTGGAGGTCAAGGGAGCTTCCTTCTCGATTGTCGTCCCCAGTCTAGCGCGCCAGACCGCCCTCAACGAATGGTCGAGCACTTGGTTCGAGTGGAGTTTCGACACAGACCTGAGCAATCTGCCCGCATATCAATCGGAACTGCCAAACCGGTTATGGCCGAAGATGCTATTCGATGGTTTCATTCGCCGGGCGCGGCATCGCGGGCCGTTGCTCGATGCGCGATGTGCGCATAGCATCCAGTCCCCCACTAGCGAGCCTACGCCGTGACATCCGCCCTTTCAGCCACTACTGCATTGCTGGATAACACGCTCCGCGTCGAAACGCCGGAAGGTATAGATTTGCTGCTCCATCCAGCCGGCCTGGTACCGCGCGCGCTGGCGTTTGCAGTGGACCTGCTGATAAGAGGCGCGATACTCGCGATTCTGGGCTTTGCATTCGCTTCGTTGGGCAAATTTGGCATGGGTGTCGGTGCGCTGCTGCTGTTTCTGGTGCAATGGTGGTACATGGTGCTCTTCGAAGTGTTGAATCAGGGGCGCACACCGGGCAAGCAATGGCTAGGGCTGCGCGTCATTCATGACGACGGCACGCCGGTCGGCTGGGCCTCTTCCCTGACCCGCAATCTATTGCGTTTCGTCGACATGCTGCCTTTCGGCTACTTTCTCGGGTCGCTCTGCTGCCTCTGGCATCCATCATTCAAACGATTGGGCGACCTCGCCGCAGGAACGGTGGTCGTGTACCGCGAGCGCAACATCAGCGCGCCCGCACTACCGGAGGCTGAACCAGTTGCGGCGCCGCTGCCCCTTACGCTGGCTGAGCAGCACGCCCTGATCGCCTTTGCCGAGCGCCATTCGACGCTGTCTGCGGAAAGGCGCCTGGAACTGGCCTCCATCCTGGCCGAAGCGCTGCAGGTTGCGCCAGCGCAGGCAGAGACTCGAATTCACGGCATTGCTCGCAGTCTGGTGGGGCCGGCATGAAGCAGAGCCAGTTCGAAACCCGGCACCAGGCCGAATGGCAGACGTTCGATGAAACCCTCGCAGCATTGGAGCGAGGCAAAGGCAACCAACCCATATTGATCGCTGACTTTCCAGCGGCCTATCGAAGGCTCTGCCAGCAGCTGGCATTGGCGCAGTCGCGCGGCTACAGCATGCGCTTTGTCGAGCGCCTGCAGCTGCTGGTTCAACGCGGACACCATCAACTGTATCGCCACCGTAGCCCGCTAGGTGGTCGCCTGCTCGGCTTCTTTCTGGGCGGTTTTGGCAGGCTGGTTCGCGCAGAGTGGCGCTACCTGGCAGCCGCGAGTCTGATTTTCTACGGCAGTCTGCTGGGCATGGCCGGGTTGGTGCTGGCATTTCCGGAACTGGTCTATAGCCTGATCAGCCCCGAGCAGGTCGCTGAAATGGAAGTCATGTACGACCCCGACGCCAGCCGTCTCGGTCGCTTCGGCGAGCGTGGGTCAGCTGACGACTGGGTGATGTTCGGCTATTACGTGATGCACAACATTGGCATCGCGTTCCAGACCTTTGCCGGTGGCCTGCTGTTCGGCCTGGGCAGCCTGTTCTATCTACTATTCAACGGCTTGATCATCGGCGCGATTGCCGGCCATTTGACCGAAATCGGCTACGACCAGCCGTTCTGGTCATTTGTCATCGGCCATGGGGCTTTCGAACTGACGGCGATCACCCTGGCGGGTGCGGCCGGGTTGAAGCTGGGCGCTGCCCTTGTCGCGCCTGGCCGCCACACACGCAGCGAGGCACTGCGCCTGGCGGCCGCTACGGCAGTGCAACTGATCGCGGGAGCCATATTGTTCCTGTTGATTGCTGCCTTTATCGAGGCGTACTGGTCTTCGATGACTTATCCCTCAGCCCCGGTCAAATACGCCGTGGGCGCGCTATTGTGGCTGCTGGTCGGCGCCTATCTGTCACAAAGCGGACGGCGACTCCATGCAGCTGAATGATGCCAGCATGGCAATTCGTCCTCGCACCGCCTGGGAGGCGCTGGATCTCGGCGTTCTCCTGGCACGCCGTCATGCCGCACTACTGATGCTCAGCTGGGCGCTGGTGACGCTGCCGATATTCGCCCTGTTCAGCCTGTTGTTCTGGCAATACCCGACGCTTGCTTTGTTGCTGTTCTGGTGGCTCAAGCCGCTCTATGAACGACTACCACTGTTCATCCTGTCGAGGGCGCTGTTCGGCGACACACCGACCCTGCGCCAAAGCCTCAGGGCGCTGCCGCAACTGCTGCGCTCCCAGTGGCTTGCCAGCGTGACCTGGCGCCGTTTCAGCGTGACTCGAAGTTTCGACCTTCCAGTGCTCCAGCTCGAGCAACTGAGTGGCTCGGCCCGCCAGCAGCGCCTCGCTGTGCTGGGGCAACGAGACAGCCGGGCCGCATCCTGGTTGACTCTGGTCGGCATGCACCTGGAGATGGGGTTGTGGCTAGGTGCCCTCGCGCTGATGTACATGCTCATCCCACAGCAAATGCTGGCCGACTGGAACTGGCAGGACCTGCTCGGCATGAGCGGCGACTGGCTATGGCTCGAACACTTGTCCAACTTGATGTATGCGCTTGTGCTGGTGATCTGGGAGCCGATCTATGTCGCCAGCGGTTTCAGCCTGTATCTGAACCGCCGAACCACGCTTGAGGCCTGGGATGTCGAACTGACGTTTCGTCGTCTGCAGGCGCGCGTGAAGACCT
The DNA here is from genome assembly GCF_050272435.1 of Pseudomonas sp. NPDC047961. Lineage (NCBI taxonomy): Bacteria > Pseudomonadati > Pseudomonadota > Gammaproteobacteria > Pseudomonadales > Pseudomonadaceae > Pseudomonas > Pseudomonas sp. NPDC047961. The sequence goes on from NZ_JBNNMD010000001.1 coordinate 829,511, forward strand.
TACTCCCGGTACTGCTAGTAGGGATGGGGCTGTGGTTGCTGCCGGTGCCCAACGCCGCACTGGCTGCGCCTGATGCAGACGAAACAGTTCAGACGAAAGAGGCCTCCGGCCCACAAAGTGATCGCCTGCTCAAGCAGCCCTTGACCAGCAGGGAAGCCAGTGAGCGGATCAGAGAGTTACTCGACCAGCCACCTTTCCGAAACCGCGAGACCGTTACCCGCTGGCGCTTCACTGAACAGGCGGATGGCGAGCCGGGCTGGTTCGCGCGCCTGCTTGAACGGCTGCTACGTAGCGATTTGGTGGCACAGCGCCCCGACCGTCTGGCAAGCGTGATCGAAGTATTCCTCTGGGCCGCATTGTTCGGCCTGACCGGATGGCTGCTATGGCGCTATCGGGACTGGATCAAGCTGTACGTGAACCCACGTCAGACGTTGCGATTCAGGCAACGGCAACCTGCGCCCTCCGCACTGTTCGGACTGGACGTGCAACCCGAAAGCCTTCCGCCCGACGTAATCGCCGAGGTGCAGCGGCTTTGGCACGATCATCCACGTGAAGCGCTCGGGCTGCTCTACCGGGCTTTTCTCAGCCGCCTATTGCACGAGCGGCAACTGCCATTGAAAAGCTCGCATACCGAGGGTGAAATACTCGAACTGCTGCGACACGAGGCTCAGCCACAGCTGCTCGACTACGCCGAGGCCTTGACCCGCCACTGGCTTGGCCTGGCCTATGGGAACCAGCTGCCTCCCGATGCGACTCGAGACGAGCTTTGCCAGCGCTGGCGCACTGTGTTTGGCAGTGAGGCCTCGCATGACTAGGCCGCGTCGTCTTTTGCTGCTAATAGCGGGCGCGCTGCTGCTTGGCCTGATGCTGTTTTTTGCAATCAGCAGGGCGACCCCCTACGAAGAAACGATCGAGCATGGACCGGCACCGGAAGTGCGCGGCAATCCGTATCTCGCTGCAGAGCGCTTCCTGGCCGACCAGGGGCGTGCGGTCGATCATGCGCAAGGCCTCGGCGGGCTTACCGAAACCAAGGACAGTCGGCAGGTGCTTTTATTGCTCGGAGAGCGCAGCACCATGACGCCCGCCCAGGCCGAACGCCTGTTGCACTGGGTTGATAAGGGTGGCCACCTGGTGTTTGTCGCAGAGCGGATCTGGGACGAAAACGCCGGCAGCAGCGGCGACTTGCTACTCGATGCGCTGAACCTGCAGCAGCACGAAGTCAGCGAGAAGCCCGACGACAGCCACGTCGCCGATGCTGCTGCCAACGCAGAGAAGCGCCCCGTGCTGACCCGCCTCTATCTGGAGAACGAGAACGCCCCCGCCTATCTCGCTTTCGACACCAACTATCACCTTTACGACGCCGGTGGCAGTGCGCATGCATGGGCCAACAGCGCCAGCGCGACGCACATGCTGCAACTGCGGCACGGGAGCGGCCTGATCACCGCACTCACCGACAGCTGGATCTGGCAGAACGATGCGATTGCCCAGTACGACCATGCCTGGCTGCTGTGGTATCTCACCCAGGACCGCGACGTGACGCTGATCTATCGCACCGACCATGACGGTCTGCTGCAACGGTTGCTGCGTTATTTTCCCGAAGCCTTGTCCGCCGCACTTTTGTTACTGCTGCTGGGCTGCTGGCACGCAGCGCAGCGCCAAGGCCCGCTATTGGAACCCGCCGACCGAGGTCGCCGACAGCTTCGAGAGCATTTGCGAGGCAGTGCAGATTTTCTCTACCGGCGCGCCGGACAGCGGCACCTGATCGCCACCCTGCAGAACGACATTCTCCGTCAAGCTCAGCACCGTCATCCCAATCTGGTGGCGCTCGACCATGCGGACCTGTGCAAGGTCCTCGCGCAGCTAAGCCGAACTCCCATTGAAGCCGTTACCCATGCCATGCGGTCGTCGCTGGATAAAAAGATGGGTAATGCCGATTTCACCCGTCAGGTTGCCCGCCTGCAAAGCATCAGGAATGCGTTATGAGCGATACAACACCGGAACCGAACGACGTGGCTCCGAATACGAGCCCGAACACGCAGCGCCAGCGCGCCAGCCAACTTGCACAGGCGCTACGCCAAGAGCTGCATAAAGCCGTCATTGGTCAACAGGACGTGGTGGACGGCGTGCTCACAGCGCTGATTGCGGGCGGTCACGTGCTGGTTGAAGGCGTACCGGGGCTTGGCAAAACGCTACTGGTGCGGGCACTGGCACGGTGCTTTGGTGGCGACTTCGCGCGTATCCAGTTCACGCCGGACCTGATGCCCAGCGACATCACCGGCCATGCGGTCTACGACCTGGCCAGCGAACAGTTCAAGTTGCGCAAGGGCCCGGTGTTCACCAACCTATTGTTGGCTGACGAGATCAATCGTGCGCCTGCCAAGACCCAGGCGGCGCTGCTGGAAGTCATGCAGGAGCGTCAGGTCACCCTCGAAGGCCGCGCGCTCGCCGCGCCGCAGCCGTTCCTGGTGATGGCCACGCAGAACCCCATCGAGCAGGAAGGCACCTATCCGTTGCCGGAGGCCGAGCTTGACCGCTTCATGTTGATGCTGCGCATGGACTATCCCCAGGCGGACGAAGAGTTGGCCCTGGTTCGTCAGGTCACTCGATCGGTTCGCACCGATATTCTCGATGTCAGTGGGTTGCGGGTTCTGCTGCAGGCAAAGGATGTCCAGGCGCTACAGAAAATTGCCAGTGACCTGCCGTTGGACGATCAGGTGCTCGACTATGCCGTCCGGCTGGCCCGAGCCACCCGCAACTGGCCTGGATTGGCGCTAGGGGCCGGACCACGGGCATCGATCGCGCTGGTGCGCTGCGCCCGAGCACGCGCCTTGTTGCGCGGCGGCGATTTCGTCGTCCCGGACGATGTAAAAGGCTGCGCCCTGGCGGTTTTGCGGCATCGCGTCAGGCTTTCACCTGAACTCGACATCGAAGGCACTTCGGTGGACCAACTGCTCCAGCAGCTGCTTGAGCAGATCGCGGCCCCGCGCCTGTGACGCCAACCGGCCTGCGAGCCCTTCAATGAATCCGTCACGTCGATTGCTCTACGCCTTCGCCGCCCTGCTCTGCCTAGGACTGTTGCTAGGTATCGCAGCGGCGCTCGGCAGCCCCCTGTTCACGGGTGCTCATACGGCTTGGTGGGGGTTGTTGCTATGCCTGGGATTGGTGGCCACTGTCGACGCCTTGCGCCTGCGCCGCCTGCCCTCGCCTGAGCTGCAACGCGTGCTGGCTGGCAATCTCGCCCTGGGCCGTTGGCATGACGTTCAGCTCAAGATTCGACATCCGCAGGCGCAAGCCATGCATGCCGAGATTTTCGACCATGCGCCGGCCGGGCTCGACGTGCAGGAGTTGCCACAGCAGGTGCAGCTACCAGCGGGGCAGCACTGCCAGCTCAATTACCGCCTGCAACCGATGCGGCGCGGCCACTTCCATTTCCAGCACTGCGAGATTCGCTTGTTCAGCCCACTGGGGCTGTGGCGAGAACGCCGTTTGCTGCCGCTGCAATCGCAGACCAAGGTATATCCCGACTTCACCCAGCTGCACGGTGCGCCCTTGATGGCGGTGGACCGCTGGCTGAGCCGCCTGGGTGTGCGCCAGCAACCAAGGCGGGGGCTTGGCATGGACTTCCACCAACTGCGCGAATTTCGGGAAGGCGACACCCTGCGCCAGATCGACTGGAAGGCAACAGCCCGTAAACGCGTACCCATCGTTCGCGAATATCAGGACGACCGCGACCAGCAGATTCTGCTCATGCTCGATTGCGGCAGACGCATGCGTAGCCAGGACGGTCCGCTCACGCACTTCGATCATGCGCTCAATGCAAGCCTGCTGTTGGGATATGTCGCCCTACGCCAGGGCGACGCGTTGGGTCTTTACACCTTCGCCACCGAGCAACGGCGCTTCTTCGCCCCAGCCAAAGGCCAGACGCAACTCAACGCGTTGCTCAATGGCGTCTATGACCTGGCCAACACGCAGCGACCGGCCGATTTCACGTTTGCCGCCAACGATGTGCTGACGCTGCAGAAACGCCGCGCACTGGTGATCATCCTGAGTAATCTGCGCGACGAGGACGACGAGACACTGCTCGGCGCCGTCCGGCAGCTTTCCCGTCGCCATCGTGTACTGGTCGTGAGCCTGCGCGAGCCGGTTCTAGACAACCTACGCCAGCAGCCTGTCCGCAGCTTTCAGGACGCCCTCGATTATTGCGGCACGCTCGACTACCTAAGCGCTCGGGGCCGGCTTCATGAACAGCTTCTCGCCCACGGCGTGCCAGTGCTCGATGCCCGCCCGCACGAGCTGGGACCAGAGCTGATCAGTCGCTATCTGGCGTGGAAGAAAGGTGGTGTGCTGTAACCGATGTGTGCTCACTTTCAAGCAGAAAGCGCTTGTGCCTCGCACAGCTGGCCGTATCGCAGATGGCGTTCAGGTACCTTGGCAGCAATCCTGATCGGCGGCCTTGTTACCGGCTGACTCGATACGCGGCAGTCGCGCCGGTGGAATGTGCTGCATGGGACGAAAGCTGAAGTAGTGGTGCAGCGCATCGATCATTTCGCGAATCTCACGGGGCGGTGAGACAAATACGAAACCTGAATCGAAGCTGCCGGGCGTAACGTCTTCGCGTGACCAACGACAGATCGCACTGAAATCGACGTAACGCAGCTGGCTATGCTGGCCTGGAATTTTCAGACGCATATCGAAACGTATGTCAGTCATCATCGGGTAGGGGCTGATGAGCATCAGCCCGGACTCGGACAGGTTGCCAATGAAACCCAACGGCTTGTCCGTGAAATGGTTGAACACGTTGAGGTAATACGGCAATTGATGCCGTTGAATACTGCGTTGATTGTGCATGTCCATCGATTGCGGGCCTGCCGCCAAGTTTTATCGCTGCCGCCGTCTCCGGCCACTCAGCTGCAGTTCTGACTGATACGACTGGCCAACTGCCGCCGCGCCGCCCCTATTTCTTCATCACTGTAGTAGACGCGCTCACCCTTTGCATCGGCACTGAAATAGCGCCCTCCATGAGACAGGCGTGACAAACGGTTTTGCAGCTGCTGGCACTCGCGCTCTCGTTGCGCCTGCCTAGCGCTCGCCGCCACATTGGCCGCCTCCTGCTCTTCGCGACGAGCCTCGAAGAAGCGCTCCGTGCGCGCCTGCCGCTCGCGGGTCGCGTCGTCTCTATCGATCACCTGCGGCCGAACCTCGACCGGCTCCGCACCTGGCTGCGGCTTCGCGCTGAAATGCACATTGCCCGCGGAATCAACCCAGCGGTAGATATCGGCGGCCGCCAGCGGGGCCAACAAAATGCTGACTATCAGTACTGCGATACGCATGGGTTCCTTCCCTGCCGGTCTGTTGGCCGGCCTTGTGTCAGGGTTTGATGGCGTGGATCACCACCCGTTCCTCCGGCTGATAGTGCCCCAACTGACGCAGCGTCTCCAGCCTGGCACGACTGCGAAAGGCGTATTCGCTGGCTGGATAGCGCGACTGAATGAACTGATAGGTCTGTGCCGCATCGACAAATAGACCCTGACGCTCCAAGCACTGACCGCGCAGCAGCGATATTTCCGGTTGCAGGTTATCGCGTGGTCGACTGCGCCGCTCGGCCTGGGAGAGTTCGAGCATGACTTTGTGGCAATCACCCAACTCGTATTGCGTATAGGCCGCGTCGAGATGGCGATCAAGGGCATTTCTGCTGCTGCAGCCTACGCTGAGGGTGGCCAGAACAAGGATAAACAGGGTGCGCATGGGTGACTCCTCCGATGCCGAATTATCGACCGTCGTTGCGAAAACTGCAGTCCATCCGTCCAGCTAAATGTCCATTGCGCGCCTCTCCATGCTCTGCCGAAAGAGTAGTGCAGCCCAACGATGACTACAGCCGCCCGGCATAGTAGCCTCGCGGCCATTCTGAAAAAGGAGCATTGAATGACTTCGCGCCGTACCAAAATCGTCGCCACGCTGGGTCCAGCCAGCAGTTCACCTGAGGTGCTGGAAAAAATGATCGTCGCCGGGCTCGATGTGGCCCGCCTGAACTTTTCCCACGGGACGCCAGATGAGCACCGCGCCCGGGCGCAGCTGGTACGGGATATCGCCGCGAAGCATGGTCGCTTCGTTGCGCTGCTGGGTGACCTGCAAGGACCGAAGATCCGTATCGCCAAGTTTGCCAACAAGCGCATCGAACTGGCCGAAGGCGACAGCTTTCGCTTCTCCGTCACCCACCCCCGCGATGCTGGCACCCAGGAAGTGGTCGGCATCGATTATCCGGATCTGGTGAAGGACTGCAGTGTTGGCGACGAACTGCTGCTGGACGACGGTCGCGTGGTCATGCGCGTGGACAGCAGCACAGCCGATGAGCTGCACTGCACCGTACTGATCGGCGGGCCGCTGTCTGACAACAAGGGCATTAACCGTCGCGGTGGCGGCCTGACCGCGCCGGCATTGACTGCCAAGGACAAGGCCGACATCAAGCTGGCCGCCGACATGAACTTGGACTATCTCGCAGTCTCTTTCCCGCGTGACGCGGCTGACATGGAGTTGGCTCGGCGGTTGCGTGACGAAGCCGGCTCGAGCGCCTGGCTGATCGCCAAGATCGAGCGCGCCGAAGCCGTGGCCGATGACGAAGCGTTGGATGGTCTGATCCGTGCAAGTGACGGCGTGATGGTCGCGCGTGGCGACCTCGGCGTGGAAATTGGAGATGCCGAGTTGGTGGGCATCCAGAAAAAGATCATTCTGCACGCGCGCCGCAACAATAAGCTGGTGATCACCGCGACCCAGATGATGGAGTCGATGATCCAGAACCCGATGCCGACCCGCGCCGAAGTGTCCGATGTAGCCAATGCCGTGCTCGACTACACCGACGCGGTGATGCTTTCAGCTGAAAGCGCCGCTGGCGAGTATCCGGTCGAAGCGATCAAGGCCATGGCGCGCGTGTGTGTCGGTGCCGAGAAACATCCGACCAGTACCAAATCCGGCCATCGCCTGGGTCAACGCTTCGAGCGCAGCGACGAAAGCACGGCGCTGGCAGCGATGTACACGGCGAACCACTTCCCAGGGGTCAAGGCGATCATCAGCCTGACCGAAAGTGGCTACACCCCGTTGATCATGTCGCGGATTCGTTCGTCGGTACCGATCTTTGCCTTCTCGCCCCATCGCGAAACCCAGGCCCGAGTCGCCATGATCCGCGGCGTGCAAACCATCCCCTTCGACCCAGCTGCGCTACCGGCCGACAAGGTCAGCCAGTCGGCAGTGGACGAGCTACTCAAGCGCAACATCGTCAATGTTGGCGACTGGGTGATCCTGACCAAGGGCGACACCTATCACGGAACGGGTGGCACCAACACCATGAAAATCTTGCGTGTAGGCGATTCCCTGACCTGATCGGCGCGGCGCGGCGCGGCGCGCCAGGTACCGCCTGGCGCGCCTTTTCCCTAGCGAGGTCAATGCCTCCTAACCCTTTTAAACTCCGGACTGACGCGTAAGAAAAGCGTCACTCAGTATCTGCCCCCGCGGCAATCCCGCCAGAAACATGCGCTTGGCGCAGTCTTCGACAAAAGCCTTTCCACCACAGATCAGCGCAATCTCCTGGCGTGACGTGGCCTGCAGCGACTGAAGGCGGCTGCCTGCCTGCTCCCAATCGACGCATTCAACCCTCAGGTTGCCATTTAGCTCCGCAAGATTCTCAAGCGGTGCTCGCAGATAGGACCCGCCCCGGCAGAAATGCAGCAGCCTAATCGGCCCCTGGTGCCCGTGTTGCAGTGCTTCGCGCACCAAGCTCCAAAGCGGGGCAACTCCCGTACCGGCAGCCAACAATAATAAAGGTCTCATCTGCCACTCGGGCTCGTAACGCAACGCGCCCGTATGCAGTTGGCCCAGGCGCAGACTGTCACCAACGGTCAGGGTGCGAGCTGAGTCGCAGAACGCACCGCTGTGCCGGCAATCGAGGTGAAACTCAAGCCAGTGCTCTTCCCAAGGCACGCTCGCCAGCGAATAGGGCCGGGCGACTCCATGGTTGCTCCACAACAGCACGTGCTGGCCTGGGTGGTAGCGCAGCGGCCGCTCGGGGATCAAGCGCAATCTCAGAACCCGATCATCTAGCCAGTCGAATCCTTCTACCCGTGCCGGAAGCCCCTCGCGCGCAGGATCGAACGTCGCCACATCGAGATTTCCGGTCACGCTGCACTGGCACGCAAGCCTCCAACCTTCCAGCCGACGGGCCGAGTCGAGTGCCTGCGGGCGTGCATCCTGCGGTTCGCCCTGCAGGCAGCGCACCAAGCAGGCATGGCAACTGCCCGCAAGGCAACTGAACGGCACGTTCAAGCCGGCATCATTGAGCGCATCGAGCAGGTTGCTGCCCTCCGCCACTCGCCAGGTCCGCCCACCGTGGCTGATCTCAGGCATTCACCGTCGCCCAGCTGGTCTCGCACCGATTCCGACCGTTGCCCTTGGCCCGGTAAAGCGCGTCGTCGGCACGCTGCAGGGATTCGTCCAGATCATCGCCTTCATGAAGCAGAGTCAAACCAACGGAAAGGCTCAAATGACCGGCCTGCATATTTCCTTCCGGCGGCTGGGCATTGGCGAAGGCCTCGCGCAAGCGTTCGCAACAGGCGCGGAATTGCTCGGCATCGGTGTTCGGCAACAACAGAACGAACTCTTCACCCCCGTAGCGGGCGAGTATGTCGTCGTCTCGCAGGCAGGAGCGCGCCACGGATGCAAAGGTTTGCAAAACACGATCGCCCACCGCGTGCCCGTGCAGATCGTTGATCCGTTTGAAGTAGTCGAGGTCGATCAGGGCCAGGCCTGACTGATGCCCCGCCCGCAGCCGGCTCAGCTCGGCTTCCGCCTTTCGGAGGAAATGCCTACGGTTGTAGAGACCCGTCAGCTCATCGGTCGAGGCCAGGTCTTCCAGCTGTCGCATCATGCCGCGCAGCGTTTCTTGATGCGCCTGCAGCGCAAAGCGGCGCTGACGCATGCGTTGACGCAACCTGTAGACATAGCCGACGAACAAGCACATCCAGACCAGAGTCACCAGCAATACGCCGGTTTGCAGCAGTGCCGTCTGCGGGTCGTTCAGGTAGCCCATTTGCGCGTCGAAGAACACCATTCCGACGAAGCTGAACAGTGCCAACAGGGCGTAACGGAGGAAGTTTTTCGGTGGCAGAAACACCGCGAACATCAGCACCAGTACGTACAGCACCAGCAGCGATCCACGGTTGTCGCCGAGATTGAACAGAAAGAAGGTCAGCCAGACCAGGGCAACCAGCACCTGTGGCTCGGTCAGGCTGGGGTCGCGAAAGCGCAGGTTATGGCCTCGATAGAAGACCCAGAAAAAGGTCAACTGGCTGGCCGCAATCATCACTGACCCCGCGATTGCTGTCTCGACCGGCGCCTGATAAAAGCCGGCAGCCACAGTGATCCAGGTAAGCAGCAACGCCAGACCGTAGGTGGCGGCCGCCATGCCGAAGCGCTTGGTCACCAATAACTGCAGCGCTTGCTGTTCGCTCTCGTCACGACTAGCGCGCATGGAATCCTTCCCATAGTGGCAATTCGTCACACTTTACGCCGGCCCTTGTAAAAAACCTATACGCAGTTGTGTCGGGCAAGCGAACTATCATCTTAAACAGGGTCGTCTTTATTGCGCTCGCGCCAATGGGGCGTCGATGCCTCAGCCCTTCGCGCAACGCCAAGTCGCAGGCAGCGTCATACCAGTTTTCCCTGTGCATCCCTTCACCTTTGGTCCGTCTGTGTTCGCTGCTCTACGGCAGGTTATACTGCCGCGCATTTTTACCTGAGCGTGTCGGTCGTTGTCTCGATACGCGCTGTTTCCGCCCCGCCAAGAGGACGCGCTGCATGACCGTGATCAAGCAAGACGACCTGATACAAAGCGTTGCTGACGCTTTGCAGTTCATCTCCTACTACCACCCCGTCGACTTTATCCAGGCGATGCACGAGGCCTACCTGCGTGAAGAGTCACCGGCAGCCCGTGACTCCATGGCGCAGATCCTGATCAATTCGCGGATGTGCGCCACCGGACACCGCCCGATCTGCCAGGACACCGGCATCGTTACCGTATTCGTGCGCGTGGGTATGGACGTACGCTGGGACGACGCCAGCATGAGCCTGGACGACATGATCAATGAAGGCGTCCGCCGTGCTTACAACCTGCCGGAGAACGTTCTGCGGGCTTCGATCCTCGCCGACCCCGCAGGTTCCCGTAAGAACACCAAAGACAACACGCCGGCGGTCATCCACTACTCCATCGTTCCCGGCGACAAGGTCGAAGTTGACGTAGCGGCCAAGGGTGGCGGTTCGGAAAACAAGTCGAAGATGGCCATGCTCAACCCGTCCGACTCGATCGTCGACTGGGTGCTGAAGACCGTGCCGACCATGGGTGCCGGCTGGTGCCCGCCGGGCATGCTTGGCATTGGCATCGGCGGCACCGCGGAGAAAGCCGCGGTGATGGCCAAAGAAGTGCTGATGGAATCCATCGACATCCACGAACTGAAGGCCCGCGGCCCGCAGAACCGCATCGAAGAGCTGCGTCTGGAGCTGTTCGAGAAGGTCAACCAACTGGGTATCGGTGCGCAGGGCCTCGGCGGCCTGACTACCGTGCTTGACGTGAAGATCATGGATTACCCGACGCACGCAGCCTCGCTGCCGGTGTGCATGATCCCCAACTGCGCTGCCACACGCCACGCCCACTTCGTGCTCGACGGCTCCGGCCCGGCCGAACTGACCCCGCCACCGCTCGACGCCTATCCGGAAATCGTCTGGGAAGCCGGCCCGAGCGCGCGTCGCGTCAACCTCGACACCATCACACCGGAAGAAGTGCAGAGCTGGAAGCCGGGCGAAACCGTTCTGCTCAACGGCAAGATGCTCACCGGTCGCGACGCCGCGCACAAGCGCATGGTCGACATGTTGAACAAGGGCGAAGAGCTGCCGGTGGACCTCAAGGGTCGCTTCATTTACTACGTCGGTCCGGTCGATCCAGTCGGCGACGAAGTGGTTGGCCCCGCCGGCCCGACCACCGCGACGCGCATGGACAAATTCACCCGTCAAATCCTCGAGAGCACCGGCCTGCTGGGCATGATCGGCAAGTCCGAGCGCGGCCCTATCGCCATCGAGGCCATCAAGGACAACAAGGCGGTGTACTTGATGGCGGTCGGCGGTGCGGCCTATCTCGTCGCCCAGGCGATCAAGAAGTCCAAGGTGCTGGCGTTCGCCGAACTGGGAATGGAGGCGATCTACGAGTTCGAAGTGAAGGACATGCCGGTCACCGTCGCGGTCGACACCAACGGCGAATCGGTGCACATCACCGGGCCGGCGATCTGGCAGAAGAAGATCGCGGAAAACCTGGCTGTAGAGGTGCAATAACCGATAGCGCCAATAAAAAGCCCGGCTCATTGCCGGGCTTTTTGCTTACAGGACGCCAGTTGCAGCGCAGATCATCAACTAATCACGCCGGCTCCGGCGCAGCTGAACGAACAACCCCTCCACCTTCGCCCGCGCCCATGGCGTCTTGCGCAGAAACGTCAAACTCGACTTGATACTGGGGTCGCTCTTGAAGCAGCGGATATCGACCCGCTCCGCCAGCCCTTCCCAGCCATAGTGAGCTTGCAGCTCGACGAGTATCGACTCCAGCGTCACGCCATGGAGCGGGTCTTGGGGTTGGGACATTGCGGCCTCGGAGCTTGAGCAGGCAGCACCTGCGGGTGAATAAAAAGGCCCGCCGGAGCGGGCCTTCGAACGGAGCAGCATATTACAGGCTGACGCGGGTCCCGAGCAGCTCGAGGAATGCTGCCAGCCAAGCGGGATGCGCCGGCCACGCCGGAGCGGTCACGAGATTGCCCTCGGTATGCGCCTCGTCGACACCGATATCAACGAATTCACCACCGGCCAGCCGAACCTCCGGCGCGCAGGCGGGATAAGCGCTACATGCACGCCCTCGCAGCACATCAGCGGCAGCCAGCAACTGAGCGCCGTGGCACACCGCGGCAATCGGCTTTTTCGCGTCACCAAATGCCTTCACCAGTTTTATCACCTGCTCGTTGAGCCGCAGGTACTCAGGCGAGCGGCCTCCCGGCACCACCAATGCGTCATAGTCCTCGGCGCGCACCTCGGCGAAATCGAAGTTCAGCGCAAATTTATGGCCGGGCTTTTCGCTATAGGTCTGCTCGCCTTCGAAATCGTGGATCGCTGTGCGCACGGTGTCGCCAGCCTTCTTGTCCGGACAGACCGCATGCACGGTATGACCGACCATCTGCAGGGCCTGAAACGGCACCATGGTTTCGTAATCTTCGACGTAGTCACCGACCAGCATCAGAATTTTCTTCGCAGCCATCAGAACGCTCTCCCTTTTCAGTTGGACACTTTATAAACGGCTCGGCGCGTGCCGTCAGCCGCTTCGGTTGAAGATATTGATCACGAGCCGATCGAGCAGGCCCCACAGCCGCTGGTACATCCGCAGGTAAAGGGGGCGCGCGTGCCACTGCTGCAGGTCGATCTCGAGGCTCTGATTGAAGTCGTGCTCGAAGCTCCTGGCAACGTCGGCGCTTAGCTGCGAGTCGACCGCTTCCAGGTTCGCCTCAAGATTCCAGCGCAGATTCCAATGATCGAAATTGCACGAGCCGACACTCACCCAGTCATCGACCAACACGAGTTTCAGGTGCAGAAAGTGTGGCTGATATTCATGAATTCGCACGCCTGCGCGAAGCAGTCTTGGATAGAAACGCTGCCCGGCATAGCGCACGGACGGATGGTCGGTGTTGCGGCTGGTCAGCAGCAGTCGAACCTCGACGCCGCGGCGAGCCGCGCGCAGCAGCTCCCGCCGGACCTTGCCCGTCGGCAGAAAATACGGTGTGGCCAGCCAGATACGCCGCTCAGCCCTTCGCAGATTGCGCAACAGGCTGTGGAGAATGTCTCGATGCTGACGCGCAGCGGAATAGGCCACTCGCCCTGCTCCATCAAGCGCATCGGGCGCGGCGGGTATCTTCGGCAGCTGCCGAGGCAGCGGCAGCTGCCAGATCCGGCGTTTGAGGCACAGGGTCCATTGCACATCGAACAGGCGCTGCCAGTCCTCCATCACCGACCCGCTGATTTCCACCATCGCCTCGTGCCAATGCTCGTCCGGCTTGGCCGGGTTCCAGAACTCGTCTGTCGCACCGGCGCCGCCAACAAAACAGCACAGGTCATCAATCAGGATCAGCTTGCGGTGATCGCGATGAAGGTTGCGGAATTTGAGCGTTAGCTTGAGCGGGTTGTATTGGCGCAGGTCGACCCCTGCGTCGAGCAGCCGCTGACGCGTCTTCTGCCCGAGTTTCAAGCAACCGAAGCCATCGAACAGGCAGCGCACGCGTACACCACGACCGGCTGCGGCAATCAGCGTGTCGACGAGCCGATCCGTACAGAGCCCGTCCTCGACCAGATAAAGCTCGATATCCACACGCTGCTGCGCAGTATCGATACGCTGCAATATCTGTGGAAAAAATTGTGGGCCGTCGAGCAGCAACCGAAAACGATTACCTTCGCGCCACGGAAACACCTCGCCGGCGAGCATCACGCTTGCATGCCTCGGGCAGACCACGCGGGGAAGCAACTACCGATACAGCTGGAAGACATTGAAATCCTTGTCCGGTGAACGCTCAGGCACGGAATGCGCCTCGCCAGGATCAGCGGCTCCTGTCGTAAGCCGTGATGGCACGCCTGTTATAGGTTCGCGCCGCCGTGCAGAGTTCCCGCCTCGGTGGCTTTATCGCATCGTTCAGTCCCGGTCACACTGAGGCGTCATTGCGAAAGCCGCCGCTGCCTTCTCCAGCCGCTTGGCCTGTGCGTGGCGCGCCAACTGCAATATGCCGCGATCGCGCTGCCATAGCTTGGTCCAATGGACCGGACCTTCATCGAGGGCCGTATCCAGCGCAGGTAAGGTTGCGGCCCATTGTGCATCGAGCGCAGCCAGCAACAGCTGCGTCGAAACCTCAGCAGGCGGCAGGCGCGATACTTCGGCTGCAGCCGCCAGCAGACCGATCAACCTGAGCTGCAGCGCCTGCGGCCATGCGCACTCCAAGGCGATTCCATACAACCAGCTGACCATGGCGACGAGCACGTACAGGTCTTCCAGCGTGCGAAACGGCTTGACGTAGTCGTCCCAGCCGTCACCCGCCAACCGCTGACATGGCACCCGCTCGAGGCGCAAGCGCCCATGCACGATATCCGGTACCAGCGGCAGCGGCGGCATGTCCTCGATAGTCACGCCCCGATCACCGGAACCCACGACGCACAGGCTGAGCCTTGCCGGCTCGCCTGGCGCCTCGTCTCGTGCCGGAACCAACAACCAGGCCGCCGCTGATCCAGCAATGACGAAGTCCTTGCTGCCGGTAAGCGTCAATTTATCCAACCGAGTCTGCATATCCGCCGGGCGCAGCTTACGCTGCTCGGTCGCGCATAGCGCACCGATACCCGCTGGCGCCGACGGCCAGAGCCGTCGCAACGCGGCCTGATAGCCGACCAGAAACGCCAGACCAGGCGTGGCGGCTTGACGGCCGCCGCGCACCGCCAACTCGAACGGGTCACCGCCTCCATTGGCCTGTACCTCGCAAAACCAATCGTCCAGCGCCGCAGGCTGCGGCAAGCGTTCAATCGGACCAAGCACAGTGTGCCAAGACATCGGTTCTCTCCAGCAGATTCGCTTGGTTCTGGGGGCTTGAATGCCGTCATCCAAGCATCACGGATCCGTAACAACCGTGACACCGCCCCTGCCTAGCCTCTGGCATCACGGACTGACGGAACGCCAACCATAACAACCATGCGCTCCGGATGCATTGCCACTGCCAGGCTGACCAGGAGATCGAGCATGACCACCATTGCCTTCCCCCGCGTGACGCGACAACTGCAGGCGGTACGCCTGCTCGGCGACGATGCATTACGTGAGGCTCAGGCGCTGCGTTATCAGGTATTCAACGGCGAGTATGGCGCTCAGATGCAGGGCAGCGAGGCCGGTTTGGACAGCGATGAGTTTGACGCTTACTGCAGCCATATCGGTGTACGCGACTCAGGCAGCGGGGAGCTTGTCGCAACCACGCGCCTGCTCGATAACCAGACGGCGCGTGGATTGGGACGGTTCTACAGCGAAAACGAATTCAACCTACAAGGCCTGGCGAAACTTGAAGGGCCGATCCTGGAGATTGGCCGGACCTGTGTTCATCCGGCCTACCGCAACGGCGCGACCATCGCCGTGCTCTGGGCGGAACTGGCTGAAGTGCTCAACCAAGGTGGCTATCGATATCTCATGGGCTGCGCCAGCATTCCAATGCGCGACGGCGGCGTCCAGGCCCAGGCCATCATGCAGCGACTGCGCGAACGTCATCTTTCGACGGAGCTGCTACACGCATGCCCTAAAAACCCGCTACCAGCGCTCGCGTTGCCCGACAACGTCATCGCTGAGACACCTGCGCTGCTCAAGGCCTACATGCGACTGGGTGCAAAGATCTGCGGTGAACCTTGCTGGGATCCAGATTTTCAGGTCGCAGACCTCTTCATTCTCCTCAAGCGCGACGAGCTGTGCCCGCGTTACGCCCGGCACTTCAAGGCAGCGGTCTGAATGCGCAGGATCAGGCTGTATTTTCGTCTCTTGAGATTGGCCATGGTGATTCTCTACGGCCTGGTACTGGCCTGCAGCCTGAAACTGCGCACGGTGCTGGGCTTTAATCCCGCTCAAGCTGCGCGTCAGCAGCTGTGCCGTTCGTTTCTGGGGCGGCTCGCAGCGGCATTGCCATTTCAGATTCGTGTGACAGGCGATTTGCCAGATAAGCCGATGTTGTGGGTCGCCAACCACCTATCGTGGACCGACATCCCCCTGCTGGGCCTGCTGCAACCGATGACCTTCCTCGCCAAAGCCGAGATCCGTCATTGGCCGGTGATTGGCTGGCTAACAACCGAGGCTGGAACCCGCTTCATCCAGCGCGGCGGTAGCGACAGTACGTTGCTCAGCCAGCAGATGAGCGAGGAACTGGGGCAAGGAAGCAGCGTGCTGATTTTCCCCGAGGGCACCACAACCGATGGCACTTCGCTGCGCACATTCCACTCAAGACTGCTAGCCTGTGCGATCGATACGGGTGTGCCGGTACAGCCCGTTGCGATTCGATATCTGCGCAACGGCGTTATCGATCCGATAGCCCCCTTTATCGGCGACGACGATCTGCTTTCACATCTGTTTCGGCTACTGGCGGAAGATACAGCAGTGGTGGAAATCCAGCTGCTGGCCCCGCTATCCAGCCATGACACGCAACGTAACCCACTCGCCCGTCGTTGCCACAATGCGATCGCCGAAGCGCTGTACGGTCCTTCGCAGCTGATGCCGATCGCCAACGCTGCCTGATGCAAGCTGAGCGCAAGCAAGCGCTGCTAGACTCGCCTCATGAACTATCTTGCGCACCTTCATCTCGGCGGCGAGCGGCCCGGGCAGCTGCTCGGCAGTCTCTATGGCGACTTCGTCAAAGGGCCCTTACAGGACCGATGGCCAGCCGATATCGAAGCGGGCATTCGCCTGCACCGACAGATCGATGTATTTACCGATAGCCACCCGATTGTCCTTCAAGCCAAGCAGCGCTTTCCCCGCGAGCGACGACGCTACGCAGGCATCTTGGTCGATCTTTTTTTCGATCATTGCCTGGCGGCGCATTGGCCCCACTACGCCGAAGAGCCCCTTCAGCATTTCACCGCGCGGGTGTATCAGGTGTTGCTTGAGGAAGCCGAGCTCCCCGGCACGCTGGCGCTAATCGCGCCGCGCATGGCCGCTCAGGACTGGCTCGGCAGTTATCGGGAGTTTTCCGTGATGGAGCAGGTTGTGGCCGGCATGAGCCGGCGTTTGTCACGCCCCGAAGGGCTGCTCGCCGGTGTCGAGGAAATGGAACGGCTATATGAGCCGCTGCTGCAGGACTTCCAAGCGTTCTATCCGCACCTGCAAGCCTTCGCTCGCCGGGCAGACTGACCGCCGCCAGGCCACCGCCGGCCTTGCCTACTTATCAGCCACGCAGAGCTGCGGCAAAGCTTTCCAGCCAGGGCTCGGCGTCGGTCTCCGGCGTTACCGTTTCGCTGGCATCAAGGCGCAGCATTTCCTGCACTTCGCGTACGCCCAGCTCGGCATACAACTCCCGAACCAACTCCCCGCCGCCGCAGAAGGTATCGCCATAGCTGGCGTCGCCCAGTGCGATCACCCCGCCTGGCAAGCCCTGCCAGGCCGGAAACTGATCACGAATCGCCGTGTAGAGCGGGACGAAACTGTCCGGTAGCTCGCCCATCCCAGTGGTGGCAGTCACCACCAGCAATGCTTGCGGTCCGAAGTCCAGGATCTGCGCCAGCTGCGCGCGCGGATCATGCCAGGCGTCGAACCCCGCCGCTTTGAGTACCGTCGCAGCATGGCGGGCAACGTCTTCAGCTGTGCCATAGACGGTACCGGAGAGGATGGCCACTTTCATGATGAGCTCCGTTTTAGATTAAAGCCGAGCATTATGCCGCATCCGACACACTCATCCCGACAGAGGGGTTCTACACTTCAAAACGGTGCCGCCGCTAGGCGGAAGGGAATTACATCGGGCATGTGTTGTCGCAGTGCCGACGTGGTAAAGGATCTCGTAGAGGTCTGTGCTGCACTCTGGAGCGATTAGGCATGGGCAGACGGGTCTGCCCTGACCTTGAGAGGGAAATCGGGATGCCTAGCAAAACTGATCTGACCAGTGCCGAACTGGCCTACATCAACGAACTTGTCAGTGGCTCGTCTGCAGAGCCGGGCGAAACGCGGGCTGGCTTCCGCGTCGACGGCGGAGAAAAGGCCAACGGCTTGCTCTTGCAACTGGCTGCGAAGGCCAACCTGACCCTCGAAGCGGAGCTCGAGGACTATTGCATGTCGTTCCCGCTGCAGCTGAAGCAGGATGAATTCCAGGCGGTACAATTGCAGCTCGCGCCTCCGACCATCTATGAACGCGGACCGGTACTTCGCGCCTGGCGATTACACTTGGACGAACCGCTGCCACTACTTTCCGACGATGGCAACGAAACCGCGCTGAGCGTGCATGAGTTGTCACCCAACGGCCTGTTGGTCGACGCCGGAGCCAAGCATCAGGCGCCCAAACATCTGCACATGCGGCTGGCATTGCCGGGCGAAGACTCGTTTCAGATCGACGCTCATCGGATCCGCCATGCCGAAGGTGGAATGACTGCCTACGAAGTCGAATATCCGCAGGACAAAGATGCCGAACGCATCCGCTCCTATCTGTACGAACAGCATCAGCGTTTGCATCCCGAGTTGCAGCCAGAGCTTTCCACACAGGCCACCTCCGACGCGCCCGAGACTCCTTAGCAGCACCGTAGATGCCCGTCTTTCCACACACGAAAACGCCCGCAGAGTAGGGTCGTTGCGCACCCTGGTGTAAGCTGGCAAGGCACTGCTGCCTTGCACAGGCGGCGCGACTTTCCCCGTCCCACTCGGTATCCCAGCATGACCCAGCCGACGGCCCCGATACTGATTACCGGTGCCAGCCAGCGCATCGGCCTGCATTGCGCCGAACGCTTGCTTGATGAAGGCCAGCCGGTAATCGTGAGCTACCGCACCCCTCGAGCAAGTCTGGCTCGCCTTCGTGAGCGCGGCGCGGTGACCTTGCATGCCGATTTTTCCGCCGCAGCGGGCATCCACGCCTTTATCGCTGCACTCAAGGAGCACACCAGCGCCCTACGCGCGATCGTTCACAACGCATCGGACTGGCACCCGGAGACACCGGGTGAGGAAGCTGAAACATTCCAGCGCATGTTCGAGGTGCACATGCTCGCGCCTTATCTGATCAACCTTCACTGCACTGAACTGCTGCAGCATGGCGGTCCGGCAGACATCATCCACATCGGTGATGACGTCACCCGCGTTGGCAGCAAAAAGCACATCGCTTATGCAGCCAGCAAAGCCGGTTTGGACAACCTCACGCTGTCGTTTGCAGCCAGACTGGCGCCGGCGATCAAGGTCAATGGCATCGCGCCTGCCTTGATACAGTTCAACGAAGGCGATGATGAAGTCTACCAACGCAAGGCGCTTGCCAAATCCGCCCTTGGCATCGAGCCCGGCGCCGAGGTGATCTACCAGAGCCTGCGCTACCTGCTGGATAATCCCTATGTCACCGGCACCACGCTGAGCGTTAACGGTGGCCGCCACCTGATCTGATACGCGAAGGAACCCCATGCCCCGATTGGAACCTGCCATGGCGCGCATCCGCGTCAAAGACCTGCGCCTACGTACCTTCATCGGTATCAAGGAAGAGGAAATCCTCAACAAGCAGGATGTCCTGATCAATCTGACGATGCTTTATCCTGCGGCCGAGGCCGTGCGTGACAACGACATCGGCCATGCACTGAACTACCGAACCATCACCAAGGCAATCATCCAACACGTCGAGGACAACCGTTTCGCCCTGCTCGAACGGCTCACCCAGGAAATCCTTGACCTGGTCATGGCGCATCCGCAAGTGCGTTACGCCGAAGTCGAAGTGGACAAGCCACACGCTCTGCGCTTTGCCGAGTCGGTATCGATTACCCTCGCCGCGCATCGGGACTGACCCTTCGGGTCAATCGCTGCCATAGGCCAGGGTCGTCATCAGCGCACGGTCACCGCTGCGTGCGTCCAGCCGAGTGTGCTGAATGACCACCGGTACGTTGGAGATGAATACGCTGGCATAGTCAGTCTCACGCGGCACTGCCTGGGGCGTCTGCAGGTCATCGAAACGGAGATGCAAGGTTCGCCGCGCGGGGACCCGTATCGCGTACGGCCCGACCGGCTCACGGTCAGCGAAGTACAGCGTCAGCTCAATCACCGCCTCCAACGGGCCAGCGTTCAAAATGCACGCCGTCTCATGGCTGCGCAGCGCTGGCTCATCGGGTTTCGGTCCCAACGCCGGTAGGTACCCTTCGGCAATCACCCAGTGTTTTTTTCCAATCACATCCAGTCTCCTCGACAGCTGGATGGCCGGCCGGCCATCCTGTTTAGCGGAGGCGGTTCAAGCCGCTAAAGTTCCCCGCCGCTATCTGGCCCACGGCCTGCGTCGAGGTTATGATCCCGCCGAAGTCTGCAACGCCGAGACCCTTGAAATGAATGAACAAGAACGCACCGAACTCGAAGCCGCCGCTTTCCGCCGCCTAGTGCAGCACCTGCGCAGCCGCCCGGACGCACAAAACATCGACCTGATGAACCTGGCTGGCTTCTGTCGCAATTGCCTGTCGAAATGGTACAAGGCCGCCGCCGATGACCTGGATATCGACGTCAGCCTCGATGAGGCTCGCGAAGAGGTCTACGGCATGCCATACGCGGATTGGAAGAAACGCTATCAGAAGGACGCAACGCCAGAGCAACAGGCTGCGTTCGACAAGGCCCAGAAACCATGAGTAGCCTCAGGGACTTTCGCGCCAGTCTGCGCAACCGAAACCACCCATTCAGCGAGACGCTGGCATTCATCGCCAGCGCCTATGACTACCAGCCAACCCGCTTTTTCAATGGCAACGTTGAAAACGCTGCCGGGCAGAACGAGGGTTCGTGCAAGACGTTGGGCCTGGCCGTACTAGAAGGCTTCACCACAGAGGAAGCCTTGCTTGCGTTCGGGGAGCACTATCAGTCAGTGCTGGAGAACCCCAGTGGATCCGACCACTTGAACATCCGCGCCCTGATGGATACCGGACTCCCGGGCGTGCGCTTTGATCAGCAGCCGCTGAGGCGCAAACCGGTCAATTTCGAAGAGAAATAAAAAAGGGCCGGCCAGGCACTTGGGGAAGGCTTGAAGCGGACGGCCCTGAAAACCAAAAGGAGATTTCGGGGCTAGCCTAAAAGCCAAGCGCAACGCTGGCTATTGCATAAAGCCGATCGGCCTAATAGCCCAGTCCTATCGATTGTGATGTCGCTTTTCCCACCCCAATAAAGCCGGTAAGGTCCGGACCGTCCTTTCCGGAGTATCGTCAATGCCCGTCGCTGCCCTATCCGGCCCCCAATACCTACGTGAAGGCCTGAAGCTCATTCTTAGCCCAGGCCTCAGGCTGTTCGTCATTCTGCCGCTGACGGTCAATCTGTTGCTGTTCTGCGGTCTGATCTATCTGGCGGTGCGCCAGTTCGGCGGCTGGGTCGATGCCTTCATGCCAAACCTCCCCGAGTGGTTGATGTTCCTCGAATACATCATCTGGCCGCTGTTCGTAGTGCTGGTGGTGCTGATCGTGTTCTTCACCTTCACCATGCTCGCCAACATCGTTGCCGCCCCTTTCAATGGCTTTCTTGCCGAAAAGGTGGAAACCGTGGCACGCGGAGTCGATAGCGCCCCACCGTTCAGCTGGAGCGAGCTGCTGGCCATGTTGCCGCGAACCATCGGACGTGAGGCACGCAAACTGGCGTACTTCGCACCCCGTGCGCTGGTGTTACTGATCCTGTCATTCATTCCGGTGGTCAATCTGGTCGCAGCGCCACTCTGGCTTCTGTTTGGCGTCTGGATGATGGCGGTGCAGTACATCGATTATCCAGCGGACAACAACAAGCTGAGCTGGGACGAAATGATGGTCTGGCTGCGCCAGCGCCGCTGGAAAAGCCTGAGTCTCGGCGCGGTGACCTACGCAGCATTGCTGATTCCTTTCGTCAATCTCCTGATCATGCCGGCAGCCGTGGCAGCCGCAACGCTGTTCTGGGTGCGCGAGGGCGGCAAATCGACAATGCCTACCGTGATCGATCCGTGAACTGCGACACGTTGAGGTGTCTAGATTCGAACACCTCACACCGGGAGCCCCCCAATGGCGCTAACCGCCCTCGCAATCAACTGCACCCTCAAGGTGTCGCCCCAAGAATCGTCCTGTAGCTTGTTGCTGAACCAGGCTCAGCGCGAGCTGGAAAAACTCGGCGTCAGCTGCGAGCAGGTCCGCGCAGTGGACTTCAACATCAAGCCCGGCGTGACGTCAGACGAAGGCGAAGGTGACGACTGGCCGATGATTCGGGAAAAGTTGCTTGCAGCGGACATCCTGATTCTCGGCACGCCGATCTGGCTTGGCCATCCATCCAGCGTTTGTCAGCGCGTACTGGAGCGCCTGGACGCGTTCATTGGTGAAAGCGGATGGTCTCGTACGGGCGGGTTGCTTGCGTCGCTGTGGTGGGTAACGAGGATGGCGCCCATCATGTGGTTGCCAGTCTCTATCAGGGACTGAATGACGTAGGCTTCACCATCCCTGCCAACGGCTGCACCTATTGGGTCGGACCGGCGATGGGGTCGACGGATTACAAGGATGTGGAACATCCGGGCGAGAAGATCGGCAAGACCAACGCGATGTTGGCGCGCAACGCCGTGCACTTGGCCAAGCTGCTAAAGCAGGCCGGTTATCCCGGTGCCTCGCAATAACGATGCGCAAAAAGAAGCCATCCCAAGGATGGCTTCTCTGCAGCTAGAGATTACGTCGCGCGTCAGGCCAGCGTTTTCAGCGCTTCACGACTAAAGGGCAGAATGTCCTGCATACGCCCTTCTTTCACCTTCAACGCCCAGTCCGGATCGCAAATCAGTGCGCGTCCTACCGCCACCAAATCGAACTCCTGCTTGTTCAGGCGCTCGAGTAACCCCTCAATGTTGGCTGGCTGCGCCACCTTGTCAGTCTTGACCATGAACTGCAGGAACTCTCCATCGAGCCCCACGCTGCCGACGGTGATGGTGGGCTTGCCAGTCAGCTGACGGGTCCAGCCAGCGAGGTTGAGCTCGGAACCTTCGAACTCCGGCTCCCAGAATCGGCGAGTCGAGCAATGGAAGATGTCCACACCCGCCGCAGAAAGCGGCTCGAGGAATTCGCCAAGCGCTTCCAGCGTGGTGACCAGGCGCGCTGAGTAGTCCTGCTGCTTCCACTGAGAAAAGCGGAAAATGATCGGAAAGTCCGGTCCTACCGCCGCGCGTACTGCCTCGATCAGCTCGATGGCGAAGCGGGAGCGATTGGCCAGGCTCCCACCGTACTCGTCGGTGCGCTGGTTGCTGCCCTCCCAGAAGAACTGGTCAACCAAGTAGCCGTGCGCGCCGTGGATCTCGACACCATCCATGCCTATGGCCTGGGCATCCTTGGCAGCCTGGGCGAACGCTGCGATCACGTCCTGAATATCCTGTTCGGTCATGCCGTGCACCACGACCTCGCCGTCCTTCACCTTCTCCATCGGACCGTAACCCGGCACTTCCGGCTCCGGCTCGGTTCCCTTGTGACGAACATTGCCCACGTGCCACAACTGCGGAACGATCTTGCCACCGGCCGCGTGCACGGCCTCGACCACCGCTTTCCAGCCGGCCAGTGGGGCTTCGCCGTAGAAGCGCGGCACTTGCGGATAGCCATTGGAGGCCTTATGGCCGACCGTGGTGCCCTCGGTGATGATCAACCCCACACCCGACGCGGCACGACGGCGGTAGTACTCGACGACGTCCGCGGTTGGCACACCGTTAGGAGAGAAGGAACGGGTCATCGGCGCCATCACGACACGCGTCGGCAGTTGCAAGCTACCGAGTTGGAAGGGTTGGAACAGGGCATTCACGGCTGCAGTCATTGCTGTCTCCTCTGGCTTGAAGAAAAAGCGACCGGTCGTCTCGCCGATCGCCACAAAAAATCAGCGGGGCGTCAGCAGACGCTCCAGCTGGGTCAGAAATATCTTCAACGGCGTGACACTGCGGCCAACCTTCATGCGCAACAAGGCGCCCTCCCAGGCATTGCCGATGAATTCAGCCAGCGCTAGGCAATCGGTATCGGCATCAAGCTCGCTGGCCGCGCAAGCCTGTTCGAGGCAGTCGGCGAGCACTCTGACCGAACGCAGCAAAATCGCCTCGACTTGCTGGCCGATGGGCTGTGACAGTTCAGCCATCTCGAAGCTCAGGCTGCCGATGAAACAATGGTATTCCGGGCATTCCTGCCGAGCGAAGTGCGCAATGAGGTCTGCGTAATAACCCAGAATGCGCGCCCGAGGGCTCAGCGGAGACTCGAGTAGCGCCGCCTGATAGCGCTCCAGCCGAGGCAGGTAGAGATGCTCCAGCGCCTGCAAGGCAAAGTCTTCTTTGCTGGCGAAGTAGTGATAGAAGGAGCCTTTGGGAATCCCGGCAGCCTGGACGATTTCCAGCACGCCGGTGCCGTGGTAGCCACGACGGGTCATCACCTGCGCCCCCTTGGCCAGGATCAGGTCACGCTTGTCGTTGCGGGCTTGATTGCTCATGGCGCCGAGGATATGACCGGTCGTCTAGACCGACCACCATCATCCACGACACTTATTGCAGACCCATGCTGTCGCGATATCGACTTCGAGAAGCCGTCAGCAACAACACACGGCTTTGATAGGAGATGGCGCGCTCAGGCGAGCGCGCTTTCGATGGCCTGGATCAGCGCAGGATCATCCGGGGCAGTGCGCGGCGAAAAGCGCGCCAGCACACGTCCGTCCTTGCCTACCAGAAACTTCTCGAAGTTCCAGCTGATGTCACCTGGGAAGTCAGCGCCCTCCCCTGCCAGCAGGCGGTACAACGGGTGACGCTGCGAGCCGTTGACCTCGAGCTTGCTGCTGATCGGAAAGGTGATGCCGTAATTCTCGTCGCAAAACTGCAGGATTTCCGCATCGCTGCCTGGCTCCTGAGCAGCGAACTGATTGCAGGGGATGCCCAGTACGCCGAAACCACGATCCTGGTAACGCTCATGCAGCGCTTGCAAGCCTGCATATTGAGGCGTGAGACCGCACTCGGAAGCCACATTGACCACCAGTGTCACCTGGGATTTCAACGGCGCTAGGGGAAGTTCCTGGCCCGCAAGGCCGGGCAGAACCAACTCGTGAAACGCGCTCATGTGTTTCTACTCCAGAGTAAAAAAGCGCTCCGGCAGAACCGAAGCGCTTCCATGGCCCGTTCGATCCGGGCTTCTCGCTGACCAGCCGCTTGCGGGCGCCAATCAGTGTTGGTGACCACCTTCGCCATGCACATGACCATGAGCGATTTCTTCTTCGCTGGCTTCACGCACATCAACAATCTTGACTTCGAAGTTGAGGCGCTGTCCGGCCAGCGGATGATTACCGTCAACGATCACATCGTCGCCTTCAACATCACGAATGGTAACGATCTGCATCCCGCCGTCCGGGCCGGAGGCGTGAAACTGCATGCCGACTTCAAGCTCATCGACGCCTTCAAACATCGCACGATTGAGGGTGGCGACCAGTTCCGGGCTGTACTCACCGTAGGCATCCTGCGGTTCGATGGCGACCTTCACTTCGTCACCGCCTTGCTTGCCTTCCAGCGCCTTTTCAAGACCGGAAATGATGTTGCCCGAACCGTGCAAATAGACCAGCGGCGCGCCGCCGGCCGAGCTGTCGATCACTTCACCGGCATCATTGGTGAGTGTGTAGTCGATTGACACAGCCTTGTTAGCGGCAATCTGCATGAGGCAAAACCTTTGTTGGGGAATGTGTGTGAAAGTCTAACCGCGAGCTGCATTGATTGCGAACCGACGCACGATTTAGGGGACCATCGGCAGCAGATCCACCCCACGCGACCTCATGCCCTAGGTGGTGACGAATACAACCTTTGGAGAGCATCGCGCCTCTCAAGGTTATGCAAGAATCCACGCCTGTAAATGTAGGCGACCTATTTCAACAATTAATTTCGCATCCAAGGAGCACCGATGTCAGCTCGTAACATCCTGGTGATTAACTGCGGCAGCTCGTCGATCAAATTCGCACTGGTCAACGAAGCTCAAGCCACTTTCCCCCTGCAGGGCCTGGCCGAACGTCTCGGCTCCCCCGAAGCCGTGGTGCACTGGCAGCTGGGGGACACCAAGCAGAGCCTGAACATTCCGGATGCCGATCACCGTGCCGCGCTCGAAAAATTGCTGCCGGTGGCCCAGGAGGCCGCAGGCGGCAAACTGGACGGCATCGGCCATCGTGTGGTCCATGGTGGCGAGCATTTCACTGGTTCCAGCCTGATCGACGAGCCAGTGCTGAAGGCGATTCGCGACAGCGCGCAGCTGGCGCCACTGCACAACCCAGCCAACCTGGTCGGGATCGATGCAGCCATGGCGCTGTTCCCCGGCCTGCCGCAGGTCAGCGTGTTCGATACCGCCTTCCACCAGACCATGCCGGAACGTGCGTTCCGCTACGCCGTGCCGGAATTCCTTTACAAGGAACACAGCGTCCGCCGCTACGGCTTCCACGGCACCAGCCACAACTACGTCAGCAAGCGTGCCGCTGAGATGACCGGGCTCCCGGTCGATGACAGCAGCTGGCTGACGGCTCACCTGGGCAATGGCTGCTCGACGTGCGCCATCGTCAACGGCGAGAGCCGCGACACCAGCATGGGGCTGACCCCGCTGGAAGGCCTAGTAATGGGCACTCGCAGCGGTGATGTCGATCCCAACCTGCACAGCTACCTGAACCGCACCCTGGGCTGGAGCCTGGAGCAGATCGATCGCATGCTCAATCACGACAGCGGCCTGAAAGGTCTTTCCGGGCTATCCAACGACCTGCGCACCCTGCAGGAAGCCCGTGTCGCCGGACATGCCGGTGCCACCCTGGCATTCGAAGTGTTCTGCTACCGCTTGGCCAAGTCACTGGCAAGCATGGCCTGCGCCCTGCCGAAACTTGATGGACTGATCTTCACTGGCGGCATCGGCGAGAACTCGATGGCCGTGCGTACCCGCACCCTCGAGCACTTGAAGCTGTTCAACTTTACGTTGGACGAAGAAGCCAACGCACGCTGCACGCGCGGTGTTGGTGGAGAGATCCAGGCAGCAGGCAGCCCCCGTGTACTGGTGGTACCGACCAACGAAGAACGTCAGATCGCGCTGGACACGCTGGCGCTGCTCGACGCCTGATAGCGCGCCGACAGCCAGACGCACCGCACGAACCCGACGACCGTAAACGGCGTCGGGTTTCGTCTACTTGGCATCGCCCTTCGCCCGATAGGAGATCATCATGCATACCTTATTCCTCGCCCCCTGCGGTTTTGGCGGCGGCCTCAACTCCATCAGCCTTGGCCTGATCAGCGCGCTCGAACGTGCCGGGCTGAAGGTCGGCTTTTTCAAGCCCATCGCCCAGCCCTTTCCACATGACCAGGGTCGTGAGCGCTCCTGTGTCCTGGTTGAGCGCACCCTGAATATCGTGTCGCCCGAGCCACTGCCGCTGGAGCAGGTCGAGCGCCAGTTGGCCGATGGTGAACTCGACCTGTTACTCGAGGACGTGGTCAGCCGCTATCAGGACGTTGCTGCGGGCAAGGACGTGGTCATTGTGGAAGGCATGGTGCCGACGCGTGAGTTCAACCACACGTCGCGGATTAACACGCATCTGGCGAAAAGCCTGGACGCGGATGTCATCCTGATCGCCGCGCAAGGAAGTGACACGCTCAAGCGCTTGGCCGAGCGCATCGAGATCCAGGCCCAGCTGTTCGGTGGCGCCAAGGATCCGAAAGTGCTGGGCGTCATTCTCAACAAGGTCAAGAGTGAGGACGGCACGCCGGCCTTCATCGAGGGCCTCAAGGCCCAGCTGCCGGTACTGGGCTCTGCGGACTTCCAGCTGCTCGGCGCGATCCCATTCGCCGACAAACTCAACGCATTGCGGACCCGTGACATCGCCGAACTGCTCGACGCCAAGGTCCTTCACGCCGGCGAAGCGGAGCAGCGTCGCGTCGAAAAGATCGTCCTGTGCGCCCGAGCCGTCCCCAACACAGTGCAACTGCTGCAGCCGGGCGTACTGGTGGTCACGCCGGGTGACCGCGACGACATCATCCTGGCGGCGAGCCTGGCCTCGCTCAATGGCGTCAGGCTCGCTGGTCTGCTGCTGTGCAGTGACTTCGCGCCCGACCCGCGGATTCTCGAGCTCTGCAAAGCGGCACTGGATGGCGGCCTGCCGGTGATGACCGTGCAGACGGGCTCCTACGATACGGCCACCAACCTGTTCGGGCTGAACAAGGAAACCCCAGCGGACGACATCGAGCGTGCCAGCCAGGTTACTGACTTCATTGCGCAGCACCTGCAGCCCGAACTGCTGCATACCCGACTCAGCGTACCCCGCAGCGAGTTGCGCCTGTCGCCTCCGGCGTTCCGCTATCAGCTGGTCAAGCGCGCACAGCAAGCTAACAAGCGCATCGTCCTGCCGGAAGGCAACGAGCCGCGCACCATCCGCGCCGCGGCCATTTGTCAGGAGCGCGGCATCGCGCGCTGTGTACTGCTGGCCAAGCCGGAAGAAGTCCAGGCAGTTGCACGCGAGCAAGGTATCCAGCTGCCGGCAAGCCTGGAGATTCTCGATCCGGAGCTGATCATCAACCAGTACGTCGAGCCGATGTGCGAAATGCGCAAGGCCAAGGGGCTGACTCCAGACGATGCGCGTGAGCAGCTCAAAGACACGGTGGTCCTTGGCACCATGATGCTGGCGCTCGACGAAGTGGACGGTCTGGTTTCCGGCGCCATACACACAACCGCTAACACCATTCGCCCGGCGCTGCAGCTGATCAAGACAGCCCCAGGCTACAGCCTGGTCTCGTCGGTGTTCTTCATGCTGCTGCCGGATCAAGTACTGGTCTACGGCGACTGCGCTGTAAATCCGAACCCGAGTGCTACCGAGCTGGCGGAGATTGCCCTGCAGAGCGCCGAATCGGCCGTCGCGCTAGGCGTCAACCCGCGCGTGGCGATGATCAGCTATTCCACTGGTACGTCCGGCAGTGGCGCCGAGGTGGAAAAGGTTGCTGAAGCCACACGCATCGCCCAGGAGCGCGCACCCACCCTGCCAATCGACGGTCCGCTGCAGTACGACGCCGCATCGGTCGCCAGTGTCGGCAAGCAAAAGGCGCCTAACAGCCTAGTGGCAGGTCAAGCCACGGTGTTCATCTTCCCTGACCTGAACACGGGTAACACCACCTACAAGGCGGTTCAGCGCAGCGCCAACGTGATCAGCGTCGGCCCGATGCTGCAAGGCCTGCGCAAGCCGGTCAATGACCTGTCCCGCGGTGCACTGGTGGACGACATCGTGTTCACCATCGCGTTGACCGCTCTGCAGGCTGACAACCAGAAGGCCTGATCTGCGTCCCGCGCCCGGCCAGCCTGGCCGGGCGCTTCGCAATGCTAGGCGCTACTTTTTGCCTTGCAGTTCAGCCCGCAATCGGTACTCTTGCCGCCTTTATTGACGGATATAAGATCCAATCGATGCTGAGCGTCCTTCCTGCCCCACTACGGGGTGTCCTGGCTGGCTTGACCCTGGCGTTGAACACGCTGTTCTGGTGCTGGCCGTTGTTTGCCCTGTCATTGCTCAAGCTTGCGCTACCGGTTCCGCGTATTCAGCGCGCATTGCGCTTTGGCATGCACTGGATCGCTGAATCCTGGATGGCCGTGAACAGCTTCTGGATGGATCAGGTGCGGCGAACCGAGTGGGACGTGCAGGGACTCGAAAAGGTCGATCTGCAACACTCCTATCTGGTCACCAGCAACCACCAGAGCTGGGCTGACATCCTGATGTTGCAGTACCAGTTCAACCGACGGATGCCGATCCTGAAGTTCTTCCTCAAGCAGGAGCTGATCTGGGTGCCAGTCATCGGCCTGTGCTGGTGGGCGCTGGAGTTTCCCTTCATGAAGCGCTTCAGCAAGGAATACCTTACCAAGTATCCGGAGAAGCGCGGCGAGGATCTGGCCACCACCCGCAAGGCCTGTGAGCGCTACCGGACCAACCCGGTGTCGGTGTTCAATTTTCTCGAAGGCACTCGTTTCACCGAGGACAAGCACACTGAACAGACATCGCCCTACCGCTACCTGCTCAAACCCCGGGCCGGCGGCATTGCGTTCGTGATCGATGCGATGGGCGAGCAACTGACGGCACTGATCAACGTCACCATTCACTACCCGGACGGCAATTCGAGCTTCTGGGACCTGCTCTGCGGCCGAATCGGCCGGGTCGTGATGCGCATCGACTCGCAGCCGATCCCTGCCGAGTTCCTACACCGTAGCTACGACCAGGACGAAGCCTACCGGTTGAGCTTTCAGGAGTGGGTCAATGAGCTCTGGAGCGACAAAGATGCCGAGCTAGAAAAGCTACATCACCAATACCCGCCTCGTCATGGCGCTTCAGCTTAGCCAAACAGGCCGGCACTAGCCGGCCGGTCGATGTTCAAGATTTAGCCAGTCGATTGTTCGCGGAAATTCCAGAGCGTCCTCAACGGCCAGCCCTGGCGCGACCAGAAACCCTTGCATCACGTGGCAGTCATGATCGATCAGCCACTCGCGCTGGGCCAGCGTTTCAACGCCCTCGGCAATCACCTCCAGTCCCAGGTTTCGCCCCAGATCGATAATGGTGCTGACCACTGCAGCATCGCGGGGCGAATCGAGCATGTTGGCGACGAACAATCGATCAATCTTCAGCGTGTCCAGATCGAAATGGCGCAGGTAAGCCAGCGATGAGTAACCGGTGCCGAAGTCATCTACCGCCACCCTGACCCCCAGCTCACGCAGCTGACGAAGCTTGTCGCAGCTCTGCTCCAGGTCCTCCATCAGTGCGCCCTCGGTGACCTCCAGCTCCAACTGTCGGGGATCAAGCTGATACTCATCGAGCAGCCGGCGCAACTCGTCGATCAATCCGGCTCGGCGGAACTGCACCGGGCTGACGTTGAAGCTCAGCACCAGCTTGTCGCCGAATCGCTCACGCCAGTCGCGGCACTGGGCCAGGCCTTCACGCAGCGCCCATTCGCCGACCCGGTCAATTAGCCGGGTTTCTTCCAGCAAGGGGATGAATACACTCGGCTCCACCGAACCGCGCCCGGCGTAATTCCAGCGCAGCAAGGCCTCGAACCCACGCAGCTCACCGGTCTCGAGCACGACCTGCGGCTGATAGGCCAAAGCGAAACCATTGCGCTCGATGGTGCTACGCAAGTTTTCTTCCATCATCAGGCGCGCGTGGGCCCGCCCGTTCATCTCACCGGAGAAGAAGCGATATTGCTGCCGGCCGTTGCGTTTGGCCTCGTACATGGCCATGTCCGCCGAGCGAAGCAACTCTTCGACGCTCTGGCCGCAATCCGGAAAATTCGCAATGCCAATACTGGCACCGAGCGTGACGTCGGTGCCGTCGATGGTATGTCGAACCGAAATTAACTCTATGAGCTTTTCCGCCACCCTGGCGGCATCTTCTGGATGATCCAGAGAGTCCAGCAACGCAGTGAACTCGTCACCTCCCATTCGGGCGATGATGTCGTATGGACGCATGCAGGCTTCCAATACGCGCGCTACGCGACAGAGAATCTCGTCGCCGGCATCGTGCCCCAGCGAATCGTTGATGCGCTTGAAACCATCAAGGTCGATATAGAGGATGGCCATGCGCTTGCCGTTGCGATCGACCCGCGCCAAAGCCGAATCCAGCGCCTGATGAAAACCGCGACGATTGAGCAGGCCCGTGAGCGAGTCGGTTACCGCTTGGGTTTCCAGCTGCACGTGCAAGCTGCGCACCACCGACATGTCCAGGGCGATCACGACCATTGAACGCTGCTGACGAGGCAGCGGTGATGAAGACAGTGCTACTGGCAGCGTGTCTCCGTTGGCAGTGAACAGCTGCGCCTCATGAAGACGATAGGTATTGCCGCTACGCCAATGTTGGTAGAAATCGGTATCACGCCAGGCCTGTGGCATCTGCGGCGAGGCCAGATGCTTGATCAGCGCGGTACCTTGCAGATCATCGACACGGGTGTGCAGC
The DNA here is from genome assembly GCF_050272435.1 of Pseudomonas sp. NPDC047961. Taxonomy (NCBI): domain Bacteria; kingdom Pseudomonadati; phylum Pseudomonadota; class Gammaproteobacteria; order Pseudomonadales; family Pseudomonadaceae; genus Pseudomonas; species Pseudomonas sp. NPDC047961. Next base: position 861,210 of record NZ_JBNNMD010000001.1, read on the forward strand.
ATTTTGGCGATCGCCGGGTTGGCGAAGTTGATGAATCCATCCTCCCCCACTACCAGAATGCCTTCGGCAGCGTTATTGAGTACGGACGCGTTAAACGCCCTTGCACTGTCGAGCTGCTGGCTGAGCAGCTGCAAGTCACGCCGATTGTGCTCATGGCTGAGCAACGTATTGATCTTGTGCTTGAGCACCTGCGGATCGAACGGCTTGAGAATGAAATCCACCGCACCCGTCGCGTAACCACGCAACACCGACTCACGCGTATGCGCAATGGCCGATACGAAGATGATCGGTGTGTAGCGGGCGTGCGGACTGCCGCGCATCAGGCGCGCCACTTCGAATCCGTCCATGCCAGGCATCTGAACGTCCAGCAACACCAGCTCTACGTCCAGATCGAGCAACGCCTGCAACGCGGCTTCACCCGAATTAACCGTATGGACCTGCCAGTCGCCATCGCCGAGCAGGGCCTCCATGGCCACCAGGTTCGCCTCGCGATCATCGACGACCAGCAATGTGCGGGTCCGAGGCTTTGATTGGGGTTGCGACCACGCCATCAGCCGAGCCCCCAACACAGCATGATTTGGCTTCCGCTACCGACGTCGGCAGGGACGCCAGTTCGGCTTGAACGATGCGTCACACATTTCTCCTTACGGACTTGCATGAGGGCCATCACTACGTTCCAGACGCCGCAGCAGCTTGGCCAGCCTGGTGCCGTCGACCGGCTTGAGCAGGATGTCGTCGGCACCGGCCGGAAGTTTCTGTTCTGAAACAGCCGTGTCAGAGCCAACCGCCATTGCCACAATCGGCACCTGACAACCATAGTCGTTTCTGAGCTGACGGATCAGTTCGGGACCGCCATTATCCGGCATGGACAGGTCCACCAGCGCAAGATCAAAGGCATCTTGATCGAAGCGCTCCAGCGCCTCGGAACTGGTCGTGACTGGCACCACCTGCAGCCCCTGCTCATCAAGCATGGCGCTGATGGCGTAAATCGCCCGCACGTCCGAATCGACCAATAGTACCCGCTGCCCCAAAAGAGGATGCTCCAGTTCTTCCCTTGCCCACGCTGCAGCTTCTACCCCGTCGGGCTTCAGTGCATCTTCCATATGCTCCATTCCTTCTGTTTTCGACAACGCAACTGATGAATAACGCTTAAGCCGCTGCAGATTCTTTTCCGATAACGCCTCGCGACTGGTCAGGATCACCCTGACGTCTTTCAGGGGCCGCAGGCGGTCCAGTGCGTCCAGCAAGTCGAGCCCGTCTTCGCCGGGGAGTTCGAAGTCGACGATCAGCACCGCGTAGCTGTGCTCAGCATAGGCCAGCCGGGCCTCTTCACTGCGCTGGCATTCGCTGACCCGGTAGCCGAGCCGCTCGAAATGCTCCCGCAGCTGACGGCGCCGATCCGGCTCGGTTTCCAGCAGCAGCAGCCGCGTCGAATTGCCTTCCTGCTGCGAAAGATCGACAAACAGGCGTTCCAGTTCCGACTGAGCCACGGGTTTGATCAGGTAGCGTGAGCCGTCATCCGACCAGCCCTGCGGCTGTGGCACGCAGGAAATGATGTACACCGGCGTGTCCTGGTGCCTGGGGTCGGCTCGCAGCACCCGGTGGACCTGCCAACCGCTGATGTCAGGCAGCAGGACATCCAGAATCACCGCTGCAAAATCGTCCTGAGCTAGCGCATCGAGCCCTTCTTGTCCGGTCCCGCAGATAACGCTGGAGAAACCGTGGGACTGGGCCACCTCGGCCACTACCGAGGCGAAATCGGCGTCATCCTCGACTATCAGAAGACCACCACCCTGGCCACGCCGCTGCAGCGGCCGCAGCGTGCGGATTTCTGGAGTCGCCGCAACTTTCAAGGGCAGTTCGACCGTAAAACTCGAGCCCTGGCCCGGCGCGCTTTTAAGCCGGATTCCACCGCCGAGCACTTCTGCAAGCTGACGCGCTATGGCCAGCCCCAGCCCGGTGCCGCCGTATTGCCGACTGATGGAGCCGTCGATCTGCTGGAACGCCTGGAAGATTCGTTCGTGCTGATCCTCAGCAATACCGATGCCGGTGTCGGTTACGCAGATCTGTAGCATTTCTGTATCGACAGCGCTTTCAGCCTGCTGGCTGGACACGTGTATATCAACGGAGCCGTGCTCGGTGAACTTCAGAGCATTGGTAATCAGGTTTCGCAAAATCTGCTGCAGCCGGGCCCGGTCACTAACCAGCGAAGCAGGAACTCCCTCGTCGATCCGGGCCTTGAGGGTCAGCCCGTTCTGGGCGGCCATAGGCTCGAGGTTCGCAACCAGCTCCGCCAGCAACTCGCCGAGGTCCAGCGGCTCCGACTTAATCTGCATATGCCCAGCCTCGATCTTGGCCAGATCAAGTACATCGTTGATCAGCTGCAACAGATCGTGACCGGCCCGATGAATGATGTCGGCATGGCGGACCTGCTTCTCGGTCAGGTTGCTCGCAGCGTTCTGCCTCAGCTGATCACTTAAGATAAGAATGCTGTTCAGCGGGGTGCGCAGCTCGTGCGACATGTTGGCGAGGAATTCGGACTTATAGCGATTGGCAACCATCAACTCGTTAGCCTGATCGCGCAGTCGCCGCTCTGCAGCTTTGCGATGAGCGATATCGGTCACCACGGCTTGCACGAGATGCTCATCCCCGCTACGCAGCGGCGACAAGCCGACTTCAACAGGCACGAGATGACCATCCCGGTGGCGTCCGAAAAGCTCGCGGTTTTCACCCAGCCTACGCGACTCAGGGGATTGACCGAAACGATGCCGTACTTCGAGGTAGGTCTTGCGCATCGACTCAGGGATCAGCATCTCGACTGGCTGGTCTAGCAGCTCCTGCCGGCTGTAACCAAACAGCAGCTCAGTCTGGCGATTGACCATAACGATTCGGCCGTCCTGATCGAACAGTACAAAGGCGTTTGGCGAGGCTTCGACCACATTACGGAAACGCTCTTCGTCCCGCTTGCGTTGCTGCAGGTCGACCAGATTGAGCAGATGATGAACGGACTTGTCGCGCTTGAAACTGGTCAGGCTGAGCGAAACCGGGACCGGCGAGCCATCTTCGCGCAACGCTTGGCTTTCCCGCTGATCGGCTTCAAGTTGTGGCCCGCTCGCGGTCTCGTCAAGGGCCCCCGGAACGTAGCGACTGAGGCGCTCGCCAGCGAGCAGGCCAGCACTGCTACCAAGCAGCGTGGCGGCACTCTGGTTGGCCAGCTCGATCCGCCCTTTATCGCTGCAAAGCACAGTTGCCACTGGCAGCTGCTCAATCAGCTGGCGAAACCATGCCTCGCGCTCCTGAAGTTGCGCGCCAAGCGTCTGGCTGTTGCGCAAAGCCCGTTCACGCAAGTACAGGTAGCCGCCGATCAACAGCGAAAACAGCACCGCTGCAGTTAGCGCAGCAGCCAGATTGAAGGCCCGGCCCACCCGGTTGAGGATGGCTTCGTATTCCGGTGTGCTGGCAACTTCCAGCTGCCAGCTACGACCATACATGTAGATGTTGCGGGTGCGATGGAAGCTGGCGTCGCTACTCACCGGCGCTCGCCCGACCAGCAAGGGCTCGTCTGGGGCGGCGGCATCGAATAGCTGCAATTGGAACAGCTTGCTGCGCGAACCCAGCACCCCCTCCATTAAGTCAGTTAGCCGGAAGGCACCGTGAAGGGTTCCGGCAAAGGCTTCCTGGCGTTCTTCCAACGTGGTGATGGGGGCGCCGACCCGGTAAAGAGGGAGGTACAACAGAATGCCTACTTGCGCGTTCTGCTCGGTTTCCTGCTTGAGCCGCAACGGGCCGGTGAGCATCGGAGTGCCGATGTTGCGCGCCGCCATCACGGCTTGCTTGCGCGTTTCCTCACTTAGCATGTCAAAACCCAGCACCCGACGGTTACGCCAATCAAGCGGATGGATGTAATCCACGATCAGGTATTCGCTGCGCTCCCCCCGGGGATAGATGCGGAAATCACGCCCTCCCTCGCGAATCTTCGCGAGCAGAACGCCCAGGTTCTCTGCGCGCGCATAGCGGGCCAGAGCAATGGCTTGGATGCCGGGGTAGAAATCCTGGAGCTGAAGCTGATCGGAAGCCCGATTCCAGTCCTGCAGACTGACCGCATCACTCCCGACGAAAAGCCCCGCCAGGCCTCGTAAAACCATCTCGTACGCGCGCATACGCTCACGCAGAGTGCTTTCAACGTCATTGACCGCCAGATTGAATCGCTGGGCCTGCTCGGCGCGCACCCGCATTTCCTGAACATGCCATTGCCAGCCAACCCATCCTCCGAGCCCTACCATCAGGGCCAGCGTCACTACCAATGGCAGCCAAGGCTTACGAGAATGGAGAGCGGAACGATCATCCATTCGACCTCCTCAGTGCCACTACATGGCTCGCTGTCACAAGCTTCAGAGTCGTAGATCGTTCAGAGGTTCAATAGAAGCGACAATCAGCCGTAAAGTTGACGCCACCCAAATGACGCAAGCGAGCACTGGCAGTCTCGCTTGCGCTTAGCGGCTTACAGTGGGCGCAGATTGATCTCTACACGGCGGTTCTGTGCGCGCCCAGCAGCGGTATCGTTGCTGGCGATCGGTTGGCTCGAGCCGGCACCATAAGATGAGATACGTGAACCGGGCACGCCGTTGCCTTCCAGATAATTAGCAACGCTACGCGCGCGGCGATTTGAAAGGTCCTGATTCAGTTGCTGCGAGCCGGTACTGTCGGTATGGCCGATGATGTCGACACCGTTCTTATTGAACTCTTTGAACACTTGAACCAGTGAATTAAGCGTTGGATAGAAGCTACTGGAAATGTCAGCTGAATTGCTTGCAAAGGTAATGTTGCCGGGCATGATCAGCGTCAGGTTATCGCCTTGGCGCTGCACTTGTACGCCTGTGCCCTGCAACGTCTGGCGCAACTTGGCTTCCTGGGTATCGACGTAGTAACCATAGCCTCCGCCAGCGGCCCCACCGACGGTGGCGCCGATCAACGCGCCTTTGGCACGGTCCTTTTTGCTAGAGGTTGCTGCGCCGATTACCGCACCACTGACCGCACCGATGCCGCCATAAATGCCGGCCTTGCCAGCTTCGCGCTCGCCGGTATAAGGATTGTTGGTACAGCCAACCAGCAGCGCAAGGGTGGCGGCAAGTGCGGTCAGGTTACTGATCGATTTCATGTTTACTTCCTTCATCTACGGGACGCCAACCTGCCGAACGCACAGGCTGGAAATTCGTCGCTAGAGTAACACCCGTCCGCCCGCAGAACCGGAACGTCCCGACGAAGCCGTGAGCTCAAGCACAGGAAGCCAAGCTCGACCGTGGTTCGCCCCGAGGCGACTACTAGTCGAGCCAGAACAGCCAAACCTACACCGAAGAGATGGCGCTACTACCGTCTTCCAGCCAACGTGCGATGTCCAAACGGATACGCTTCTTATCAAGCTTACCGACGCTGGTCTTGGGAAGATCCTCGACGACGGCGATCTGCTGCGGAATCGCCCATTTGTTGAGCTGCCCCTGCTCAACCGCTGGCTCAAGGAACGCTTGCAATGCGCGCGCGTCTAGCTGCTTGCCTTCACAGAGCACCAGCAAGGCGAAGGGTCGTTCGCCCCAGCGCTCATCTGGCACGCCTACCACCGCCACGTCGCGCACGGCATCGTGCCGACTGATCAGACCTTCCAGCGCCAAGGATGAAATCCACTCACCGCCCGTCTTGATGACGTCCTTGATGCGGTCACGAATGTCGATGTTGCCCATTTCGTCGAGGGTGGCCACGTCACCGGTATGCAGCCAACCGCCCGCCCACAGCTCTTCGCTCTTCTCCGGATTGCCCACATAGCCCTGCGTCAGCCAGGGGGCCCGAAGCACCAGTTCACCTTGAGACACGCCATCGGCCGGAAGAAAACTGCCGTCAGCCGCCTGGATTGCGGCGTCGACCAGCACCACCGGGATCCCAGCCTTGAGGCGGTAGGTGGTCTGTTCGTCTTCACTGGCGTTGCGCAGCTCGTCGTTGATATGGGCGCCGGAAATCAACGGACAGGTTTCCGACATCCCATACGCCGCCACCAATTGCATGCCACATGCCCGAGCCGACTCGTAAAGGCCGCGGGTGAGCGCACTGCCGCCGATGGTGATCTTCCAGCCGCCGAAGTCGGTGCCCTGCGCCGCCTTGGCTTTGAGCAGCATCTGCACAATGGTCGGTACGCAATGAGAAAAGGTGACCTTCTCTCGACGCCAGAGCTCGATCAGCAGCTCCGGATCATAGCGCCCCGGATAAACCTGCTTGAGGCCCAACATCGTCGCCACATAGGGCAAACCCCAGGCGTGCACATGGAACATCGGCGTAATCGGCATATACACGTCGCCCGCCGCCATCAGCTGAGGATTCTCGCGACAGCCGACCGTCACCGCACCGGCCAGCGTGTGCAGAACTAGCTGACGGTGCGTGAAATAGACGCCCTTGGGGTCACCGGTGGTACCGGTCGTGTAGAACGTGGTCGCCACCGAGTTTTCGTCAAAATCCGGGAAGTCGTACTTGGCCTCGGCGGCCGCCAGCAAGCTCTCGTACTCACCGATGCAGTTCGGCAAATCGCACTGCTTGTCGTCGGCATCGGTGATCAGCAATGTCTTGTCGACCGTTGTCAGCTGCCCGGCGATTGCGTGGTACAGCGGCGCGAACTCGCTATTGACGAGAACGAAGCGGTCCTCAGCATGATTCATGGTGTAAAGAATCTGCTCGGGCGATAGCCGCACGTTGATGGTATGAACCACCGCCCCGATCATCGGAATCGCAAACATACATTCGAGGTAGCGATGGCTGTCCCAATCCATCACCGCCACCGTGTCACCCGCCTTTACTCCCGCGTTGGTCAGCACGTTGGCAAGCCGGGCAATGCGCTCGCCGAGGGTGCGATAGTCGAAACGCAGTTGATCGCGATAGACGATCTCGCGGGTGCGCTCGTAGCGCTGCCCCGACAACAGCAGGCTCTTGATCAACAGGGGGTACTGGTAGGCGTTGGCGGCGGGTTTGATCACTCGTGTCTGCAACATAGGGCTTCCTGTTATAGATGTTATGAGACGCTCGCTAGCTGTTGGCGCAGGCCGTTTACGCGACCTGGCCGTACCGCTGTCCTCTTCGGACATCTGGCTGCACAGTTGTTCAACCTGCGGAGACAAAGTTCACGCAAGGACCGGCTCGGCCGATCAGGCGATCTCGCTTGCCGCCAGCCGAACGCCAAGACCAATCAATACAGCGCCCGTGACGCGGTCAAACCAGTGCCCCATGCGAGCAAAACCGGCCCGTACGCGCTCGCGGCTGAACAACCAGGCCACCAGGCAGAACCACAACCCAGTGGCGCATGCCAGATATAACCCATAGGCCGCCTGAACGGCGAGCGGGGTATGGGGGTCGATAACCACGGTGAATAGGGACAGAAAGAACAATGTCGCCTTGGGATTCAAGCCGTTGGTAACGAACCCAACGGTAAAAGCGCGGCGTCGAGGAAGCGCAACACTGGAGGCGGATGATGCAAGATTGCCGACCGCGACGGGCTTGGCCCGCAGTGCTTGAAAACCGAGATAGAACAGGTAGCCGGCCGCTAACCACTTGAACAGGTTGAACAGCATGATCGACTGCGAGACGATCAGACCAATCCCGAGCAATGAATAACCCACGTGCAGCAAGATGCCGCTGCCTACACCGATGGCCGTCCAACTGCCGCTGCGCTGACCGCGAGCCACGCTTTCACGCACGACGACCGCGAAGTCCGGACCAGGACTGGCGACAGCGAGCAAGTGAACCAGCGCCACGGTGAGAAATTCGATCCAGTACATCTAGCGACTCCGTTATTCCCAGGGCGGAACATTCGCCCACTGATTCATACGAGTAAAGTCCATGAGCAAGTACCGCGCTGTATTCCTCGATTTATCCCCCCTCGATCAGGGCGATCTGGACCTGGCCCCCTTGCAGTCCGCCTTTGCTGAGCTGACCTGCCATACGCAGACCAGCGAAACGCAAATCGTCGACCGACTGGAGGGCGCTGAAGTCGCCATCGTCAACAAGGTCGCCTTGAGCGATGCCACGCTCGCCGCCTGCCCGGACCTGAAATTGATTCTGGTAGCGGCTACCGGTGTCAACAACATTGATCTGGCTGCTGCCAAGCAGCGAGGGATCGCCGTCTGCAACTGCCAAGCGTACGGCACGGCCACCGTGGCGCAGCACACCTTGATGCTACTGCTCGCGCTGGCCACACGACTACCCGATTATCAAGCCGCCGTCGCCCGTGGCCGCTGGCAGGAAAGCGGGCAGTTCTGCCTGCTAGATTTTCCCATTATCGAGTTGGCCGGCAAGACCCTCGGCGTGCTCGGTCACGGTGAGCTGGGGGGTGCCGTGGGCAAGCTCGCCGAAGCGCTGGGCATGCGTGTGCTGGTCGGCAACCTGCCCGGGCGCCCGCCTCGCCCGGACCGGCTGGAGCTGGATGAGCTGCTACCGCAGATTGACGCCCTGACCCTGCACTGCCCGCTCACCGATCAGACGCGCAACCTCATCGGCGCTCGCGAATTGCAGCTAATGAAACCTTCGGCATTTATCATCAATACCGCCCGTGGCGGTCTGATCGACGAGCAAGCGCTGGCAGACACCCTGCGTAGCGGCCACCTGGGCGGTGCCGCCACGGATGTGCTGATCAGCGAGCCCCCCAGCAACGATAACCCGCTGCTGGCAGCAGACGTACCGCGCCTGATCGTGACGCCCCACAGTGCCTGGGGAAGTCGCGAAGCCAGACAGCGCATCGTGGGCCAGCTGCGTGATAATGCCGAAGCTTTCTTCGCTGGTACCCCGAAGCGTCAGGTGGGCTGACGCTTCTGCAGCCGGGGACAAGGCTGGTAAGCTCGCCAGCTTTTGTCCGGAGGCATCATGGATCCTCGAAGCGAAGTACTGCTGCGCCAGGCTGAACTGTTCAGTGGTGACCTGCTGCTCGCCGGGCTACCGGCTGACGATCTGCTTGGACAGTTACCGGGCGCCATCGGCTGGAGCTGGCACGCCGGGGAACAGCACAGCCTGCAGACTCGCTTCGCCGGTCGTTGCACATTTGGTGTCGAGCCGCCCACGGCCCCATTCGATAGTGCCGTGCTGTTTCTGCCCAAGTCACGAGAACTGACCGACTACCTGCTGAATGCACTGGCTGCCAGATTGCCGGGCCGTTTGCTGTATCTAGTGGGTGAGAAACGCGCAGGCGTGGAACGCGCCGCGAAACAACTGACCCCATTCGGCGAAGCGCGGAAGCTCGATAGTGCGCGGCACTGCCAGCTCTGGCAGGTCAAGGTCACAAACAGCCCACCGGCTCCAGAACTGCCGACCCTGGCTCAACGCTTCGAGCTCTCGCTTGCGGACGGACCGCTGCAGATCATCAGCTTGCCAGGCGTGTTCAGTCACGGTCGTCTCGATCGCGGAACCGCCCTGTTGCTGGATCAACTCGATGGACTGCCCGCCGGTAAGCTGCTGGATTTCGGCTGCGGCGCGGGCATCGTTGGCGCCTCACTGAAAAAACGTTATCCAGAGAGCGAAGTGGTGATGTTGGATGTCGATGCGTTCGCTGTCGAAAGCAGTCGCATGACCCTCGCCGCGAATGGGCTACAGGCTCAGGTGATTGCTGGCGACGGTATCGACGCCGCTCCAGAAGACTGCGCGGCGATCGTCAGCAACCCGCCGTTTCACCAGGGTGTACACACCCACTACGAGGCCAGCGAAGCATTGCTGCAACGTGCCGCCAGCCACATCCGGTCCGGTGGTGAGCTAAGGCTGGTGGCCAATGCATTTCTGAAGTATCCCCCGCTGATCGAAGCTCATCTGGGCCGCTGCGAAACGTTGATCACTGCCGACGGCTTCCGCATTTACCGCGCGCAGCGTGCCTGACCGACTTGCACAACGCGCCACGCGCGGGCAAACTCGCGCCCGTCCTGGGGGAGTAGTCTCCGGCGAGCACCCAGCCCGCCCGGCATGCGTCAACATACTTGGTCCACAGACCATGGCGCACGCGACCCGCGCAGGCTGCTTCGGCAGCAGCGCTCGGTTTGACAAGACCCATGACACGTACACCTGACCCGGGGCGGGCAGGCGGTGCGTGTCATGGTGATTAGTCGACCCGCCCCCGCAAGGAAGTCCGTTGGAATCGTTCTACATCCCCACCCTGATCGTCGCACTCGCTGAGATCGGCGACAAAACGCAGCTGCTCGCGCTATTGCTGGCTGCCCGCTACCGGCGACCGCTACCCATCATCTGGGGCATCGTGGTGGCTACGCTGGTCAATCATGCGGCTGCCGGCGCCATCGGCAACTGGGTTTCATCGCTGGTCTCACCCGCCATACTCAGCTGGATTCTCGCCGCATCCTTCGCCGCCGTCGCATTGTGGACGCTGGTCCCCGACAAGCTTGAGGAAGAAGAAGCTTCTCGCGGGCGACGCTTCGGCCCCTTCGTGGCGACGCTGATCGCGTTCTTCCTCGCAGAAATGGGCGACAAGACGCAGGTCGCGACCGTCATGCTTGCCGCCCAGTACCCCGACTTCATCCTTGTGATTATCGGCACCACTCTGGGCATGCTGATCGCCAATGTGCCGGTGGTACTGGCCGGCAATTTCGCTGCCGATCGCATGCCCCTCACTCTGATCCGCCGAATCGCCGCCGTCTGCTTTGCAGGCTTGGCACTGTACGCCGTGTATCAGGCGCTGAGCTTGAGCGGCATGCTTCCAGTCTGATACGCAGCGCAAATTGCCCCACTACGGGTGCTGTTAGAGTGCGCATTCACCGCATTCTGGCGGCACTCGAGGGGAGTAGGCGGCATGTCACCGGAGGAACGAAAACGGCGGGTTCGGCAGCATATCGACCTGAGCTGGAGCAAAGGTCGGTTGGCATTAGCTGAACAGCTTCAGAGCCGCTACTTCAGCTACAGAAGTTCGTTCATCTCGCAGCCGGTCAACAGTGCCGGTTTCGGTCTGATCGTGCGAGAGATCCGCCAAGCCATTCCGGACCTGGAGGTCGCGGTAGAAGAGTGCCTCAGCGAAGGTAACCGCGTCGTGACCTCCAGCACCCTGTTCGGAACGCTGGAGAAATCCGTGTTTGGCCTCGCACCGAGCGGCAAGATCCTCACGGTCGCCGCAATGTCGATATGGACACTCAATCCGAGCGGCGACATCGAGGAAATCAATACCCTGTTCGACTTGGAAAGCGCCCGAACCCAGCTGGGCCTGGCAAGCCCCATCCCTATTACGCTGCCGTCAACCTGAGAGGGTCGACGGCATATGCATCAGCGTCGCGGTTGATAGAGCGGCATCACCTTCGGAATGGTTTCCTGCAGCGCCTGCGTACGGCTGCCCGATGACGGGTGGGTGCTGAGGAACTCCGGCGGAGCGGAGCCGCCGGCCGCCGCCATCTTCTGCCAGAGGCTGACCGCGGCATTAGGGTTGTAACCCGCCCGCGCGGCCAGTTCCAGACCTATCAGGTCAGCCTCGTTTTCGTTGCTGCGGCTGTTGGGCAGCGTCATCAGATACTGCACCCCCATATTGGCCAGCTGCAGGCTGCCGTCGCCGATTCCGACGGCTGAGCCAATCTGGGTTGCCATCTGCACACCGTAGGCCTTGGACATGGCTTCGCGGCCGTGCTCACGCAACGCATGGGCTATCTCGTGCCCCATGACCGCCGCGATCTCGTCGTCGGTCAGGTTTAGCTTTTCGATCAGACCGGTATAAAAAATGATCTTCCCGCCTGGGCCGGCGTTGGCATTCAGTTCCGGACTGTCGATCACATTCACGTCCCAATCCCATTCGGCTGCGTCGGGTCGGAAGGTCTTGACCTCGGCGATCAGCTTGCTGGCGATTCGATTGACTCGCTGAGCCACCGGCGAATTATTTTTGAGCACACCCTTGCTCTTCGCTTCCGACACAGTCTGCTGATAAGACTGTGCATACATTTGATTGACCTGTTCGGTCGACAGCATGCTGAACATGTATTGCTTGCGATCGACGCCAACAGCACCGCTGCTGGTGGTGTTGACGGCCTGACAACCGGCAAGCGCGGCGGCCGCCAGAAAAAGGCTGAGTGAATGCAGCTTGAACATGTCGCGTCTCCCGTGAATTCTGCGCCGTATGCTAGAGCGTGGCAGCGCACCGGGCAACCGACTGGAAGCTTATAGACACTGCTTTAGGCGTCAGTTAGCGGTAATCGGGCACGTCGGATCGGCACCGGCCTGATAGCGTGTGAGTCCCCTTTCGATGGCAGCGGCCAATGCCTAGTTCACTGGAGTCAGGCACTCAGGCGCGTCCAGTTTGGGATCATTGACGAACGTCGCCAAGGGCCGTTCGCGCAGCGCCGGTTGAGGTCCGGTCAGCAACACCTGCAGCACTTCAAGCGGGGTCTGCGGATCGAGCCAGGCGGTCATGCCGGCCTGATCCAGCATCAGCGGACGCCGCTGGTTCGCTGCTGGACGCGTCACCACCGCCGCACTGAGGTAGCTGTGGCCTTCAACTGGATAAGCCTCCCAGACCGCGGCGAAATACATCAGCGAGTCTTCCGTTGTCATCCAGTAGGGTCGCTTACGTGCTGTGCCCCTCCACTCGTAGAAACCGTTCGCTGGGAGTACGCCTCGACGCAGGCGAAAGGCGTCTCGAAACATCGGCTGCTCGGCCAGCGTTTCCGCCCGGGCCTGTGCCGGCGTGCGGGTAAAATCGTTCAGCCACGCTGGGGTCAGCCCCCAGCGCACGCGACTCAGCTGCAGCGCATCTTCGACCTGCCGCAACAGCAGTACCGAGGCGCCAGGCGCCAGGCTCCAATGCGGTTGCTGATCAGATGGAAAACCGGGCAGCGCGGCAAAGGCGGGACTCCAGCGAAACAGGGCATAGCGGCCACACATGAACAAAGGACTCGATGGGAAAAAGGATCAAGGCAGCTACCGCGACGTCACGCGGTCGGCATTCAGCAGATGAGCTCACCTGGATAGCTTTCCGGCTCGTCGCCGGGCAGCGGTTCGGCGCCATTGTACGCAGCGATCAACTGCATCGCGCGATCAGCCTCACCATCGGCGACCATCAGCCCGAGCAAACCGGCCACAGGCAACTCGCCGACCGCGCCGATCAGATGTCGCCCGTTAAGATGCACGTCGATACCTTCGGCGAGCAGCATGCCGCGTAGCATCTCCGCCTCGAGCAGATCACGCGGCTCGTATATCCGCCGCATCTAGTCATCCTCCCGCCGCACATCGAGCTGCCAATCGCTGCCGTCGGTACGCAGATCGAATACGATCGGCCGGCAACAGACCGAGCAGTCTTCGATGTACTGCTGATCGCCACCGCTCAGATCGAGTAGCGCCTCTACCCCTTCGCCGCAATAAGGGCATTGGTAGTCCTGTGATTCCAGCATCAGCGTCTCCTGCGTGACTTGCCGCTATAATCGCCGTCCGGATTCTGTAGAGATGCCCCCAAGGGCGCATTTATGCGCGGGCCCGACCGGTGCAGCATGGCTTTATCCAAGCCTGCAGTGATCGCGACTAAGCATCCACAGACCTAACTTTGACCCTTGAGTAACTGGGTTTATTCAGTTGTTACCCTTACAGAGAACATGATGGACGAATTCGAAGCCATCCGACCCTACGCCGATGCCGAGGTCCCTGCTGTCATGGCGCGGCTGTTCGCCGACCGGGAATTCCTCGATATTCTGGCGCACTTCCGCTTCCCGCGGCTGGCCGGCCCAATGGGCTGGATGCTCAAACCCCTCATAGCGCAACGACTGCGACGCGAATTCGCCACTATCCATTCGATCGACACGCTGCAAGCGCGAATCGAGATGTACCTCGACCGCACCATCGAGCGCGCCACGGATGGCATTACCTATTCCGGGCTGGAAAAACTACGGCCAGGCTGCGCCTATCTATTCATCGCCAACCACCGCGATATCGTGATGGATCCGGCTTTCGTCAACTATGCGGTATTTCAAGCCAAGATGCGCACGCCACGCATCGCCATTGGCGACAATCTGCTGCAGCGACCCTTCGTCAGCGATCTGATGCGACTCAACAAGAGCTTCATCGTGCGCCGCTCGGTCACTGGTAGACGTGAAAAGCTTGCGGCCTACCAGCTGCTATCCGCCTACATCAACCACTCGATCCGCAACGACGGTGAATCGATATGGATCGCCCAGGCCGAAGGGCGGGCCAAGGACGGTGACGATCGTACCGATTCGGCGATTCTGAAAATGCTGCACATGAGCCGCAAGGACGAACCCTTCTCCGACACATTGGCGACCCTGCGTCCGACGCCGGTGTCGATCAGCTATGAGTACGACCCCTGCGATCAGGCCAAGGCACGCGAGCTCTACATTCGGGCCAGCACCGGCAGCTACACCAAGGCGCCTGGCGAGGATGACACCAGCATTGCCCTCGGCATCACCGGCTACAAAGGTCGGGTGCATGTCAGCTTCGGTACACCCATCAGCGAGGTACCCGAGGATGCAAAGCAGCTGGCGGCCGATATCGACCGGCAAATCCTGACGGACTACCGTCTGTTTCCGGTGAATTTCCTGGCGCATCGGATGTGGGAGCATCGCGACCCGGCACTGGAGATACCCGAGCTCAGCGAGCTGTTCAGCCGTGCGGAAATCGAACGCGCCGAGGCCGAATGGGGCAAGCGCCTCGCGGCATGCCCAAGCGTGCAGCAGCCCTACCTCATCCAGCAATACGCCATGCCGGTGCGTAACCAGTATCGATTGAAAGCTGGCTTGAGTCTCTAATACTCAGCACAAGCCCGACTGGCCGTCAGGTCAGCCGGGTTAGCGAAGAAAGCAGGCAGGCCAGTCCCAGACTGCTGAATCCAAAGCCATAGAAAAATCGGTCAAGACGCCGGGTAGCTGCCAAGCCACCCTGCTCAGCAGCAGAGAGACGAGAACCCGCAAGGGAGGTCTCGGCCCTCGACAGCTGCCGACGCCAGCGCGTCGCCAGCAACAGCCAGGCACCGCTGAGCGCGATTAGCAAGGCCAGTGAGTTGACCAGAGGCGCGACCCTCGCTAGCGCCGAATAATCAAAATCAAGCAACAACCGCATTCTCCGTTGGGCCGAAAACATAAAGGCCTGGGCGGCCGAACTGAGGGCTGCGGAGTCTACCGAAACGGCATTGTCGGCTCAGCCGATTTCCGACAGAACGGAACACAACTAAGCGATGGCAATTTGCCGGGTATTTGCGCCATTTATGCAGATAGGTCCCGTCTCGATTGTTGACTTATAGTCCCTTCCAGCTTCACCCTCATCTCGCCTCGAACAACCGAAATAGAGCGTGCGCCTGGCGTGAGCAACCAGACGGGACTGCCGCGGAGTCGGGCAAACGGCAACTTGTGATCACTGCGTCTCTGACGTGATGTACCGGGCCTTCGGCCCGCCACCTCCTCTGTGGAAGTCGCCACCTGCAAGCGCCGCGCTTACGGCTTCGCTTGCAGTGAATCAGTTACCGAGAATCAACAGGACCAAACAATGAATAAGAACAGGTTTAAGACGGGGGCCCTCACACTCTCTTTGCTGGCAAGCGCTGTGCTGGCAAGCGGAGCCATGGCTGCGGTATCCGAATCCGAAGCGGCCAAGCTGGGTAGCAGCCTGACGCCGATGGGTGCCGAGAAAGCGGGCAACGCGGCCGGCACCATTCCTGCCTGGACCGGCGGTTTGGCAACCGACGCAGCGGCAGTCGGAGAGGATGGCTTCGTCAGCGATCCCTACTCGAACGACAAGCCGAAGTTCACCATCACCGCGCAGAACTTCGAGCAGTACAAGGACAACCTGAGCCCTGGCCAGATCGCCATGCTCAAGCGCTACCCCGATACCTATCGCCTGCCGGTCTTCGAAACCCACCGCAGCGCTGCCGTACCTCAGCGGATCTATGACGCAGCCCAGAAGAACGCGACCCAGACCAAGCTGGTCCGAGGCGGCAACGGGCTGGAAAATTTCGACACCGCAGTGGCCTTTCCGATTCCTCAAGACGGCCTTGAAGTGATCTGGAACCACATCACTCGCTACCGCGGGGGCTCTGCCCGCCGCACCGTGGCGCAGGCCACTCCTCAGGTGAACGGTAGCTACAGCCTGGTCAAGTTCGTCGACGAAGTCGTCTACACCGACACCCTGACCGACTACAACGCCGAGAAACACGGCAACGTGCTGTTCTACTTCAAGCAACAGGTGACCGAGCCTTCACGCCTGGCCGGCAACGTGCTGCTGGTGCACGAAACCCTGGACCAGGTCAAAGAGCCGCGCATGGCGTGGATCTACAACGCCGGTCAGCGCCGCGTGCGCCGCGCCCCACAGGTTGCTTACGACGGCCCAGGCACCGCCTCTGACGGTCTGCGCACCTCCGACAACCTGGATATGTTCAACGGCGCACCGGACCGCTACGACTGGAAGCTGGTGGGCAAGAAGGAGATGTACATCCCCTACAACGCCTACCGTCTGGACTCACCGCAGCTCAAGTACGACGACATCATCAAGGCCGGTCACATCAATCAGGATCTGACCCGCTATGAGCTGCACCGCGTGTGGGAAGTCGAGGCGACGCTGAAGCCCGGCGAGCGCCACATCTATGCCAAGCGTACCTTCTTCATCGACGAAGACACCTGGCAGGCCGCAGTGATCGACCACTACGACGGCCGCGATACGCTTTGGCGCGTTGCCGAGGCGCATGCTGAATACATCTACAACGACCAGGTCCCGTTGTACGCCATGGAGACGTTGTATGACCTGGTCTCCGGTCGCTACCTGGTGATGGGCATGAAGAACGAGGAGAAAAACCCCTACGTATACAACTACAAGGCCAACTCCAACCAGTACACCCCGGCCGCGCTGCGTAACTCCGGCGTACGCTAAGCCACACCGGTAAGACAAACGCCCCGACATGTTCGGGGCGTTTGTTTTTCAGCCTTCGACAGGCGCGCAGTCGCTCGGATTGGTTTACATGAGGCGATGCTCGCGATTTGCTCAGGCAACAACTCGCATCGGAAATCTCGCCGAACGGGCGTCGCTCTCTTGCTTCGTTTACTACGCATTGGGCCAACAAGCATAAAGCGCACCGCTCTCCGGCAGAGCGCCAGCGAAACAAAAACCCCGCCAAAGGGCGGGGTTCTATTCTGTCGCAAATGACCGTCTGGGCTAGTTGCGGCTCACTGCGCCAACACCTGACCAATATTCTGGTCGCGGAAGGTGCGGGTCAGCGCATCGCTCAACACCTCGGTTACCAGCTTGGTGTTGGTCTGCTCATTCGGTGCCATGCCGAAGCGCTGATTCAAAGAAGCACCGTAGCGGCCGGTATAGCGGCGACCGCCGTTCTGCACCTCGACGCGGAAGGTCGCACCAATGGTAGCCTCGGTAACGTACAGGCCTTCCTTCGGCGACTGGTACTTCAGTTCAGCTAGGGTCAGGGTCAGTTGCGGCGCGTTGTAGGCGTTGGCCGACGGAGTGAACCCCAGCAACCGGACCGCCGCTTCGGCCTGGGCCTGCAGCTTGGGAATGACTTTTTCTTTCGGCACGATCACCGCACTGGTCTCCGGATACAGGCCGCCACGGGTACCCAAGGTTGCAGAGGGGCGACCGTCGACCACACGCACGGCTACTGGTTGCCCTTGGCCAACGGGATTGATGGTATCGGTGAGTTTTGGATTGGGGTCGAGCTGTTGAGGACTGTGGGCACAACCGGCGAGCACCAGTGCTGACGCGGCGGCGAGGCTGAACAACAGGCGTTTCAGCATACTGCTTACTCCAGGTTAGGGATGGATGGCGCGCAGTATAACCAGCACCGCAACCGCCTGACAGTGATGCCCTAAAGACCGCCTGCAGCCCGGCCGCGTTCCATTCATGCAACCGTAACCTCAGGGTGCGATAACGGCGAACAGCCCTACGAGCGCCTGGCCATGTCTTTATTCAAAACGCTGTTCCGACAACACCCGCCGCGTCACTACGCCCTGCTGGACGACCAGAATCGCTGCCGCATGCTGCTGACGGCCAAAGAGCGCCCTCATGGTGAACGCTGGGTCGAGATAGCGGAAGTTCGTCTCGGCTGGATCGGCAAGCCACTGCCTCAAGCAAGTCTACAGCAGCGTTCCGGCCCCATCCCGCACGCATAAAAAAAGCCGCGCAGCCCTGAACGGCAGCGCGGCTTGCTTACAGCGTGTCTGGAGAGCTAGTGGCCAGCCCCAGACGCTTGTCGACTCTGGAGACGACCTCGCGATAGACCGCTGCATCGTCTTCGAGAACCTTCTCCCGCGCCGGGAATATTTCGGCGAGCTTACCGCTCCAGGCTTCGCTCTTCGCCTGCTCGGGGAAACAACGCTCGATCAGGTCAAGCATGATCGAAACGGTAACCGAGGCACCCGGAGACGCGCCCAGCAGTGCGGCGATCGAACCATCCTTGGCCGACACCAACTCGGTGCCGAACTGCAGGATGCCGCCCTTCTTCGGGTCCTTCTTGATGATCTGTACGCGCTGTCCGGCCACTTCCAGGCGCCAGTCTTCTGCCTTGGCTTCAGGGTAGAAGCCGCGCAGAGTTTCAAGACGGTCGCCCATCGACTGCCGGACTTCCTTAATCAGGTAGCGCGTCAGGTCCATGTTGTCCCGCGCCACGGCCAGCATCGGCTTGAGGTTGGCCGGACGGATCGACATCGGCAGATCAAGCGGCGAGCCGTGTTTGAGGAATTTGGTAGTGAAGCCGGCGTACGGCCCGAACAGCAGAGACTTCTTGCCATCCACGACGCGGGTATCCAGATGCGGAACCGACATGGGCGGTGCGCCTACTGCGGCCAGGCTGTAGACCTTGGCCTGATGCTGCTTGACGATCTCCGGATTGTCGCACCGCAGCCACTGGCCGCTGACCGGGAAGCCGCCGTAACCCTTACCTTCTTCGATATCGGACATCTGCAGCAGCGGCAGCGCTGCGCCGCCAGCACCGAGGAAGACGAAGCCGGCTTTGATCTCACGACCGCCACCGTCACGGGTGTTCTTGACCTCAACGCGCCAGCCCTTGCCGTCGCGAGCCAGGCCGGTGACCTTCTGGAAGTAGGACATCTTTACGCCGGGCTTGGCGGCCAGATACTGCAGCATCTGCCGGGTCAGCTCGCCGAAGTTGACGTCCGTGCCGTTCATCGCGCGGGTCGCGGCGATCGGCTCGTCCAGCGGACGGCCCGGCATCATCAGTGGCATCCACTCTTCCATGGTCGCGCGATCTTCGCTGTAGACCATGTCTTCAAAGGCGTGATGGGTTTTCAGCGCGTTGAATCGACGCTGGAGGTAATCGATGTTCTTGGTGCCCCGCACGAAGCTCAGATGCGGAACCGCATTGAGGAAGTCGCGCGGGCTACCGAAGCCTTCACGGCCCGTCAGGTAGGCCCAGAACTGCTTCGACACTTCGAATTGGGTATTGATGGTGACGGCTTTCTTGATGTCGATCGAGCCGTCTTTGCTGTCCGGCGTGTAGTTCAACTCACAGAGACCGGCGTGGCCGGTGCCGGCATTGTTCCAGGGATTCGAACTTTCGACGGCCCCGGATTCCTGCAGTTCGACAATCTCCAGCCTGATGTTGGGATCGAGTTCCTTGAGCAGTACTGCCAGAGTCGCACTCATGATGCCGGCTCCCACCAGCACCAAATCCACGGCTTCGCTATCGTGTTGCGTCATTAACGCGTTCTCCAGAATCACAGCATTAAACTGTCACGACCGCAGTACGCGATCATGTAGAACCACCAGCCTGGCGGCTAGAAACGGAGGAGGTTTCTATACCGCTGCTCGGGCTTGTGCCCGAAGGCAGGAGAACTCGAAAGCCCCTACCCGCTGTCGGGAGAGCGGCTTTTGGCCTCCTCCCTCTCGCGCCTCTGCTTCCCGGAGCGGGGCGACTAGCCTGGGCTCTACGGGACGCGTGCAGCGAGAAAATCTATTGCGGCTGCCGATTGCTCAGCCAGGTCATGCTTGAAGCTCGACGGTTACAGACGAGCTCAGCCGCGCGCGGCCTCGATCAGCTCGATGTAGGGCTCGGCCTGGCGCTGATCCGCGATCAAGGCTACAAAGTCTTGCCCCTTGGCATCCTTCGCATTCAGGTCATACCCCGCTTGGACAAAGAATCCGAGAAAACGCTCGAAATCATCGACCCGCAAACCGCGATACGCCTTGGTCAGCTTGTGCAACGAAGGCGGCGTGTCGTCAGCCGGTTCCGGCTCGAGAAACAATTTGATCGACTCGTCGCTGACTTCCTCGCCGATCACCTTTTTCTTGTCTTTACGCATGGTTTCTCCGGTTCGACGGGGCCTTTCGGGGGCGGCAGTTTACTCTGCACGACCGGCGCACTCAACGCGCCAAAGGCCGATAAGACCAAGGTCGTACACGAAAATCTTCGATTTAACCGCGATGTTGCGTTCTTGCAGGCCCGGCGGTATGGCCAGTGCTTATACTGGCGCTTTGCGCACATGGAGTGTCTGGGATGAAGCTTCCGCCGTTGTTCGCTGCCTGGCGTCAAACCCTGCGTTCGGGCTACGGAGTGCCGGCATTGCGCGGCGACATCACGGCCGGCTTGACGGTGGGCATTATCGCCATCCCCTTGGCCATGGCGTTGGCGATAGCGGTAGGTGTTGCGCCGCAGCACGGCCTGTATACGGTGCTGGTTGCTGCACCCTTGATCGCCTTGACCGGAGGCTCGCGGTTCAACGTGTCCGGTCCTACCGCAGCCTTCGTCGTCATCCTCCTGCCGATTACCCAGCAATTCGGCCTCGGAGGGTTGCTGCTCTGCACCATGCTCGCCGGGCTGATCCTGATCGCGCTCGGGCTGTTGCGTGCCGGTAGATTGATCGCGTTTGTGCCCTACCCCGTCACGCTTGGTTTCACTGCAGGCATCGGCATCGTCATCGCGACCCTCCAGCTCAAGGACATATTCGGCCTGACGTTGACCGAGCAGCCGCAACACTATGCGGAGCAGCTCAGCTTGCTGGTGCGTGCCCTGCCCAGCGCGCAGCTGGGTGACGCACTTGTCGGCCTGCTTTGCCTGGGCGTCTTGATCGTCTGGCCGCGTCTGGTACCCAAAGTGCCAGGCCATCTGGTTGCCCTCGTCGTTGGTGCACTCGTCGCAATGGCGCTGGAATCGGCTGGCCTTACCGTCGCCACGCTTGGTGAGCGCTTCAGCTATGTGGTCGAGGATGTGGTGCATCCCGGCATTCCACCGTTCCTCCCGGATTTCGCCTGGCCATGGCTGTTGCCCGGCCCTGACGGTCAACCGCTGGTGCTGAGCTTCGAGCTGTTTCACCAACTGTTGGCGCCGGCGTTCGCCATTGCCATGCTCGGCGCCATCGAATCCCTGCTCTGTGCGGTGGTCGCCGACGGCATGGCCGGCGGCAACCACGACCCGAACGCCGAGCTGCTGGGTCAAGGCATCGGCAACCTGGTCGCCCCGCTGTTCGGCGGCATCACGGCGACCGCTGCCATTGCGCGCACCGCCACCAACGTACGCGCCGGCGCGTTCTCACCACTGGCGGCGATCATTCACGCGGGCGTGGTGCTGGTGGCAATCCTCTGGCTGGCACCGCTGTTCAGCTATCTGCCGATGGCCGCCCTGGCGGCGCTGCTGCTAATGGTGGCCTGGAACATGAGCGAAGCACCGCACGTCTTCAAGACACTGCGAATAGCACCACGCAGCGATGTGTTGGTACTACTGACCTGCCTGAGCCTGACCGTCCTGTTCGACATGGTGCTGGCGGTGGGCGTGGGGCTGTTGCTCGCGGCCGGGCTGTTCATCAAACGCATGAGCGAGCTGACCGACACCACCCGCCTGAATCTTGGGCAAAGCCCCGTCCTCCGAGACCTGCCCGAACACGTCGCTGCCTATGCGATTCGTGGCCCGCTGTTCTTCGGCGCCGCCGAAAAGGCATTGAGCGTGCTGCGGCGATTCAATCCAGACGTGAAAATCGTCATCGTCGACATCAGCGGCGTGCCGATGATGGACATGACCGCCCTGGCAGCGCTGGAAAACGTTCTACTGGACTACCGCAAGCAAGGCATCGCATTGATTCTGTCCGGCAGCAATGTCCGGTTACGGCTCAAGCTGCGCCGCGCTGGCATTCATCCGCTTGAAGGGCAGCTGTACTACGTGCGCAATCTGATCCAGGCTCGGGCAAAAGCCTTGCGCCTGTTACCGGCGCCGGCAGCAGCCGAACCATCCGCCTGATACGAGAAAAGCTCATTGAGCTGCAGAAGCGTGCCAGGCGCTTCTGCAGCTCAAGCGACCGCAGTGGCCAGCAGCTTAACCGGCGTACTTTTGCAGGTTCGCCATCATTTCCTTCAACGCTTCCATGTTGTCGGCCGGATGCGCCGCGTTGTCGAAATTGCAGATCTGCTGCCAATGATCGGCAACGTCCTCGGCATCAAAGCCGGCCTTCGGATCGAAACCGGCACCCAGGCTCCGCTCCCAGCGCACCTTGCCCATCCAGCCACCGCCGACCTCGAACAGGCCGGAAGTTTCCTGGCATTGCTCGCTGGCGAGAAAGATTACCAGCGGGCTGACCAGCTCAGGCTTGAGCTGCTCGAAAACCTGCGGCGGGATCAGCCCCTCGGTCATGCGCGTGCCGCCGGTCGGCGCGATGGCGTTGACCAGAATGTTGTTCTTGCGCCCTTCTAGGGCGAGTGTGCGGGTCAGGCCGTACAAACCCAGCTTGGCCATGCCGTAGTTGGACTGACCGAAGTTGCCGTAGATACCGGAGGTCGAGGCAGTGAAGATCACTCGACCGTAACCTTGCTCGCGCATGTGTGGCCAGGCGGCACGGGTCACCTTATAAGCGCCTTCGACGTGCACCCGATAGACCAGATCCCAGTCGGCGTCTTCCATCTTGTGAAAGGTCTTGTCGCGCAGGATGCCGGCATTGTTCACCACCACATCGATGCGGCCGAAGCTGTCCAGCGCGTGCTGTACGATTTTGTCGCCCTCGGTCACCGAGTCATGATTGGCCACCGCAGTGCCGCCGGCCTGGCGGATTTCCTCGACGACGCGATCAGCTGCCGAGGCGTTGGCGCCCTCGCCTTGGGCACTGCCGCCCAGGTCGTTGACCACCACCTTGGCGCCATGGCGGGCGAACAGCAGCGCGTGTGCGCGGCCGAGTCCACCACCGGCACCGGTCACGATGACCACCTTGTCTTCGAAGCGAATGGCGTCACTCATGGAAATTCCTCCAGCGGATTATTGTTGGATGCGTTGCAATCTCTGACGAGTGTCGACGAGGCCACAGCCGTCCACAATCAAACGGCCGCGAATGAATGCCCGAACATAAGGCTGCGGGATGATGTAGCAGCGTCAGGGCTGCGGCAGGAACGCCCGGATGGCCGCGGCGACTCGCGACGGGGCCTCCTCCTGCGGAACGTGACCGAGGTCGTCGAACATGACCAACTCGCTGCCTGCGATGTCGTCCTTGAAGCGGCGCGCATTGAGCGGCGGAATCAACCCGTCGCGCCCGCCCCAGATGATCAGCGTCGGCGTCTGGATCGATGCGATCCGCTTAGAATTGTCGACTGCCGGCACCTGCTTGAACCGTTCGCGCAGCGCCTCACGATTGCCTTCACGCAGGGTCAGTTCGTAGTAGCGATCAACCAGCTCCGGCGTCACTTTGCCTGGATCGCCATAGACGCTGCGCGTGCTGGACTCGACCAACCGCCGCGGGAGTATGTTGGCCATTAGCGGCGCCAAACCCGGAATGCCCGCAAGCTTGAAACCGATCGGCACTGAGGTCGACTGGCGCGGGTAACCTGCCGCATCGATCAGTACCAATCGCTCTACACGCCTAGGCTGGTCCAGCGCCATTTCCCAGGCAAGCTGGCCACCAAAGCTGTTGCCGATGAGCACTGCTCGCTCTACCTTCAGCCTGTCCAGAAATGTCGACAGGAAGTCGACGTAATGGCGCATGCGGTAGTCGCCGTCGGGAAACGGGCCGGTCAAACCGAAGCCCGGCAGGTCGAGGCTGATCACCCGCCGCTGCTGCTTCAGTTCGTCGACCACCGCTTCCCAGGTATGCAGGCTCGCCGAGGTGCCGTGCAGCAGCACCAGCGGAACGGGATCCTCACGTCGCCCCTCGTCACGAACATGCACCTGCATGCCGGACACCTCGACGAATCCGGACGGCTCCGGCGCCCAGCGTTCGGTCAGGCTTTCGACCGGTCGTGGCGGCGCCCAGCTGAGCGCCACCAGCACCGCGATGATCAGGAAGAGCAGCAAGACTACGGCAGTCACCAGTTGCAGAACGATCTTCACCTTGTTGTCCTTGTGTGCAGAAGCGTCCGTGATCTTAGGCGGAGTCCCTTCACTCAGCAAAGCGAGCCTCTAATTCACACAGCGGAGTACCCGCCAAGCGCAGCCGCCGTCATGCAAGCGGTGCGCGTGCATATTCGGTGATCAGGCGAGGCAAGTTTTCCAGCGACTCGGTGCACTGCGCCGCACCCAGCTGCAAGGCCTCCTTGGGCATTCCGAAAACGACACAGCTGGCTTCGTCCTGGGCCACTGTGCGGGCGCCGGCTTCGCGCATGGCCAGCAGTCCACGGGCGCCGTCGTCGCCCATGCCGGTCATGATCACACCCAGCGCGTTATGCCCGGCATGTCGGGCGACAGAGCGAAACAGCACGTCCACTGACGGCTTGTGCCGGTTGACTGGAGGCCCGTCGAGCACCTCGACGAAATACTGCGCGCCGCTGCGTTTCAGCTGCATGTGCTTGCCGCCGGGTGCCACTAGCGCCAGCCCGGAGCGCACGCGATCCAGATGGCGGGCCTCACGCACCTCGATCTGACAGAGGCTGTCGAGACGCTGAGCGAAGGCGGCAGTGAATTTTTCCGGCATGTGCTGGACGATCACGATGCCCGGCGAATCGACGCGCAGCTGTTTAAGCACCAGTTCCAGTGCCTGGGTGCCGCCAGTGGACGTACCCAGGGCAACGACCCTGTCGGTGGTGGTCAGGGCGTTGCTGGTCGGCTCCGCCGGGCGCGCCGGTGCCGCTACCGTCGCGGTGCGTGCAGCCACCACCCGTGGACGGGTCGCGGCGGCCTGCTGGATTTGTTTAATCAGGTCGCTGGAGAGCTGCAGCAGACTGTCTTTAAGACCGAGTCGCGCCTTGGTGAAAACGCCAACGGCGCCCGCTGCAAACGCTTCGAGCGTGATGGCCGCGCCCGCCTCGGTCAGGGTCGAACAGATGATGGTCGGTGTCGGCCGCTCGGCCATCAGCTTACGCAGAAAGGTGATGCCGTCCATGCGCGGCATTTCGACGTCGAGCA
The DNA here is from genome assembly GCF_050272435.1 of Pseudomonas sp. NPDC047961. Classification (NCBI taxonomy): domain Bacteria; kingdom Pseudomonadati; phylum Pseudomonadota; class Gammaproteobacteria; order Pseudomonadales; family Pseudomonadaceae; genus Pseudomonas; species Pseudomonas sp. NPDC047961. Next base: position 886,480 of record NZ_JBNNMD010000001.1, read on the forward strand.
CCAGCACATCGGGCCAGTTGCGCTGCATCTTCTCCAGCGCGAACAGTGGGTCGGCCGCCTGTCCAATCACCTCGATATTCGGATGGCTTTCCAGACAGGCCGACAAGACCTGCCGCACCAGTGCTGAGTCATCGACGATAAACACCTTGATCATGCGGTGCCCTCCAGCAGGTTGGCCGTGGTGAACGACTGACAGCTCAGGCGTCCGTCTCGGCCATCGACTGACAATCGTCGATAACCCAAGCCACCGAGCTGCTCATCGTCGACGCGCCAACCGAGCAAGGCGAACTGCTCACGGGCGAACGCGATATTCATCAGCCCGATCTGCAGGCTGTTGCGCCGGCCTGGCTGCAAGCAGGTGCCGCCACCATAGAGCCCTTTGCGGTATTCCTCCGGCGCGGTGCGGTGGCTAACCATGTCGCGCTGCAGCCGCGCGAACACCGCTTCGCCGGTGCGCGTGTCATCCTGGTCGGAGGCGCTGCGGGGCACGACGAAATGGCTTACGGCAAGCAGGCGACACCGCGGATGCCACAGGGTAACGGCGACACACGAGCCAAGCAGCGTGGCCACCGGCTCCTGAAGCGGACCGAACAAGTACTCGCCAGGCATGAGAAAACGAGGCGCGGTCATAGGCGCTCGAATACCGAAGAAGCGACGCTGCGCAGCGGCAGTCCGAACCCATGCAGGCTTTCCGCATGGCCGATAAACAGCAAGCCGCCGACGCGCAGGCGTTCGATCAGGCGGGCAACGATGGCTCGCTTGTCCTCGGCGCTGAAATAAATGAGCACGTTGCGCAGGAAGATCACATCGAAGCGGCCGATGTCTTCAGGCAACGGCCGCATCAGGTTCAGTTCGCGAAAGCGCACCCGCTCCCGCAACTCCTGACCGAAGCGAAAGGCGCCCTCGTGCTCACCGATACCGCGCAGGCAGTGGCGCTTGAGCCAGCCAGGCGGAAAGTTGCTCGCCTCGTCCAGCGGATAGATCGCAGCCTCGGCCTTTTCCAGCACCGTGCGGCTGAGGTCGCTGCCAAGGATCGACCACTCCGCCGGCCCATGCTCGGCCAGCACCATGCCCAGGGTGTAGGGTTCTTCACCCGACGAACAGGCGGCGCTCCAGATGCGCAACGGCTCGCGCCGGCCGTCCAGCCAACGGGCCAGGAACTGGAAATGCTGCGGCTCACGAAAGAAGTAGGTTTCATTGGTGGTCAGCAGGTCGATCACCAAGCGTTGCTCGGCCTGCTTCGTCGGATCCTTGAGCAGCAACAGGTAGTCGCGGTAGCTGCTCAGGTTCAGAGCCCGCAACCGGCGCATCAGGCGGCCTGCCACCAACGGCCGCTTGCTGTCGCTCAGATGAATACCCGACGCCTCGACCATCAGCTGCTGCAGGAACCGGAACTCCTGCTCGCCCAGCACCGGCAGGCTCGACGTCGGCATGCTCAGCTCGCCTGCGCCATCGCCTGGCTGATCTGCAGGATGTCGTCCAGCGACAACACCTTGCGCACGTCCAGAATGATGGTGAAACCCCGCTCGTCGCGCGCCATGCCGGCAATGAATTCTGTCCGAATCCCAGCGCCGAACCCTGGTGCGGGCTCGACGTCGGCAGCCTGGATATCCAGCACGGCGTCGACCGCATCGACCACCAGGCCGATGCGCTGCAGCGCATCGTTCAGGTCCAGCTCGATGATCACAATGCAGGTCCGCTTGCTCGGCACCGTGCGCTCCATACCGAAGCGTGCGGCTAGGTCCAGCACCGGCACCACGTTGCCACGCAGGTTGATCACGCCGTGAATGCATGCCGGCATCATCGGCACGCCGGTGATCTGCCCGTACTCGATGATTTCGCGTACCAGCTCAATCGGCAACGCGTAGCGTGCCTGGCGCACCCGGAACGACAGGTGCTGGATATCAGCCGGCGCGGTGCTGGCGGCACCGCTTACCTGTGGAAAATTCATCTGCGCCCCCTTATGTGAAGCTGACGAACTGACTGTCATCAGCCATGGCGGTCGGCTTGCGGATGCTGCGCACCGAGCGGTTGCCGCTGGGCTTGACGCTGGGTGCCTGTGGCTGGCGACCGAGGCCCTGAGCGACCCCATCGCGCGCATCGAGGCGGAAGAAGCCGATCAGCTCCAGCAGTTGCGAGGCCTGGGCGTTCATCTCCTCGGAGGTGGCAGCCAGCTCTTCGGACGCCGAGGCGTTTTGCTGGGTGATCTGGTTCATCTGCCCCATGGCGATATTGATCTGGCCCGCGCCAGTGCTCTGCTCCTGGGATGCCGCGGTGATTTCCTGCACCAGGTCCGAAGTCCTCTGGATGTTCGGCACTATATCGTCGAGCAGGCGACCGGCCTGCTCGGCCAGCTGCACGCTGCTGCCGGCCACGCCACCAATCTCCTGCGCGGCCACCTGGCTGCGCTCGGCCAGCTTGCGCACTTCCGCGGCGACCACCGCGAAGCCTTTGCCATGATCACCGGCCCGCGCCGCCTCGATAGCCGCGTTGAGCGCCAGCAGGTTCGTCTGGTAAGCGATGTCATCGATGATGCCGATCTTGTCCGCGATCTGCTTCATCGCAACGACCATATCGCGCACTGCCCGGCCACCGGCTACGGCGTCATTGGCGGCCTTGCCGGCAATGCTGTCGGTGATCTTGGCGCTTTCGGTGTTCTGCGCGATGGATGCGGACATCTGCTCCACCGACGCGGTGGTCTGCTCGACGCCCGCCGCCTGCTCGCTAGCCGCCTGACTGAGCGATTGCGAGGTGGCACTGACTTCCTCCGAAGCCGAGGACAGGGAATCGGCAGCGCTGCGCACATCGCCCATCACGCTACGCAGCCGCTCGGCCATGTTCTTCATGGCGTTGAGCAACTGGCCCGTCTCGTCCTTGCTGTTCACTTCCACCTGCACACTGAGGTCGCCAGCCGCAAGCGCATCGGCAACCGACACGGCGCGGTTGAGCGGCCGGGTAATGCTGCGTGTGACCAGAATGCCGATGCCGAAGCCCAGCAAGGCCGCGATGATCACCAAGCCGATCATCTGGGTCCGCGAGCTAAGATAGATGCTCGTGATTTGTTCATTGGCTTCCTTAGCATTGGCGACCTTACGCTCAACCAGGGCAGTCAGCAGATCGTCGGCCTTGTTTCCGGTCTCACGCAGTTGCGGCAGCATCACGGTCAGCTCGTCGGCCGGGCGCACCTCGCTGGAGGCTTCGCGCAGCTTTAGGGCCTGCTCGACGGTCCGCACGTAGGCGGCCATCGGCTCACTGAGCGACTCGAACTGGGCGATGCCTTCGGGCGTCACGAAGCTGGTGCGGGTGAGCTCGATGTGCTCGTACATCTTGCTGATCGCGTCCCGGGTCAGTTTGATGGAAGAGTCACGCTCCTCCAGGCTGGTGGCCAGCAGGCTCGAACGCAGACCACGTCCAACATAGATCAGCTGCACATTGGCCGACTGGATGTTGTTCAGCGAGATCAACTCGCGGTCATACATCTGGTCGGACAACTCGCTGACGTGTTCAAGGTTACGTATACCCAGCATGCCCACGGTAATGGTCAGTGCCACCACTATCAGGAAACCCGCGATCAGACGCGTCCCTATCTTGAAGTTACCGAATACGTTCATGGTTGTTTCTCCTTACTGGCCTGCGAGGTCCTGGCGGGATTGGCTGATGCGCTGGGCAGCAGGATTCGCGTCGACGTGGTTTTGCAGGTAACGGAACAGGCTGGGGATATCCAGGATCAGGGCTACTTGCCCGGTTCCCAGGATGGTGGAGCCACCAATGCCTTGCAGGTGCTGGAACAGCTGCCCGAGCGGCTTGATGACGGTTTGCAGTTCACCGTGAAGGTGATCGACGATCAGCCCGGCCTGTTGCCGGCCCTGGCTGACGACAATGATGTTGCGGCGTTTGGCGTGACTTTCCGCCAGGTTGAAGTGGGCGGCCAGGGACAGACAGGGCAGCGGCTTGCCGCGCAGATTGAGGTAGCCGTAGGCGCCTGAACTGAGTTGCTCGGCGTCCATCTCCAGACACTCGGTGACCATGTCCAGCGGGATGACGAAATAGTCGTCGCCAAGGCTGACGAGGAATCCATCGATGATCGCCAGCGTGAGCGGCAGGCGGATGCGGAAGGTGCAGCCCAGGCCTTCACGGGAATCGATCTCTATGGTGCCGCGCAACGCATCGATAGCGCTGCGCACCACATCCAGCCCCACGCCTCGTCCCGACAGGTCGGACACGCTCTCGGCGGTGGAGAACCCGGCGGCGAATATGAGCGCCTGGATGTCCTGTTCGGGCAGGTTTGATGCGGCATCGATCAGGCCGCGCGCGATCGCTTTCTCACGGATACGCGCGGTGTTGAGGCCGCGCCCATCGTCGCCGACTTCGATCACGATCATGCCCGACTCGTGATAGGCGTTCAGGCGCAGGTGGCCTTCGACCGGTTTACCCGCGGCGACGCGGCCTTCTGCTGACTCGATACCGTGGTCGATGGCGTTGCGCACCAGGTGCGTCAGGGGGTCGGCCAGCTTGTCGATGACTGCCTTGTCGAGCTCGGTGTCCGCGCCACGGATATCCAGACGAATATCCTTGCCCAGTTGCTGGCTGACATCGCGCACCACGCGCTGGAAGCGGTTGAAGGTGTCGCCGATCTCGATCATGCGCAGCTTCAGTGCGGCTTCACGGATCAGCTCGACGTGCTGGTTGACGGTCTGGGTGCTCTCGATGCAATTGGCATCGCCATGCGAGCGCGCACGCAGCTGGGCACCGGCCGCGCTGATGACCAGCTCACCGACCAGGTTGATCAGTTCGTCCAGCTTGTTTGCAGCCACACGGATTTGGCTGTTTTCCTGGCTGCGCTTTTCACGGGCAACCTGTTGCTTGGCCAGGGCGGCGTTCACCGCCTGGGGGGCGACGATGCCTTCATTCACCAGCACCGTGCCCAGCGGCGACTTGACCTCGACCGTTTCCGCGGCCTGCAGCGCCAGGCCTTCTTCAAGTTCGCGCTCGGTCAACAGGCCACTGGCGACCAGGATCCGGCCGATTTGTGCATCAGTTTCGGGCAGGTCACGGATCAGCTGCAGATAGTCCTCGAGCTCGCTGGTCGGCGGCAGGATGCGCAGGGTGCAGAAGTCCTCTATGAATTCGAAAACTTCCTCGATCTCGCCCTTGCTGGCCGGCGTGCACAGCGCGATTTCGAGGCCGAGGTAACAGGTCTCCGGCTGCAGTTCGGCCAGCGAGGGCAACGATTGACTGATTGTCTGTAGATGCAGGATGTCGCCCAGGCGGCTCAGAAAGCGGACGAACGAACTGGGTTCGAAGCCGTTTCTCAGCAGATCGGCGTGAAAGCGCAACGAGATGTGCCAGGCGCCATCGGCGTCGCAGCTGGCGCAGCGTTCCAGCCCCCCGCGGCTGTTGCAGCTGTCGGGCAGCATCACGACCGGGATCTGCAGCGCCTGGGGCGCAGCGTTGATGCAGCTGGCGAGCTCGGCAAGCAGCGGCTGGTGGCGGCTGTCGTCGACCAGCAGCTCGCCCTTGTCGGTATCGATCAGCTCGATCATCGCGCTGATTTCATCCAGGCAGCGCAGCATCAGCGAGATCAGTTCTGGCGACAGGCTCTGCGCACCGTCACGTACCGCCATGAGCAGGTTTTCCAGGTGATGGGTAAAGCCCACCAGCGGCGCGAGCGAAAACAGGCCCGCCGAGCCCTTGAGCGTGTGCATTGCGCGGAACAGCCCGTTGATCGACTGTTCATCGGTGGGGCACTCGTCAAGCAGCAGCAGGTACTCTTCAGCCTGCTTGGCCAGATCGCGGGCCTCCTCGACAAAGCTCAGCAACAGCTGGCTCCATTGTTCGCCATCAAGCATCACGGTTTCCTTTCAGCGATGAGCCAGTAGGACGTCGGGGTACAGCGTTTCAAGGCGCAACAGCTCGAGCACCTCGGTCACCGCGGCGGCCGGTCCCTGCACCTTCAAACTGCCGCCGGCCGCCTCGAAATAACGCTGGGTCGCGAGCAGCAGCTGCGCCCCGGCGGTGTCGAGTTCTTCGAGCGCCTCGAGGTCGAGCAGGCAGGGGGTTGCCTCAGGCTTTGCCAGCATGCTCAGCAAGGTCGCATGCGCCTCGCCGACCTCGTAGATGGTCAGGCTGCCGGACAGGCGAAGCCGGGCCGGCTCCACGCTGCGGTCGTAAGTGAGTTCGAGCATGTCAGCCGACCAGCTTGTCGACAGCTGTCAGCAGTTGCTGCGGCTGGAACGGCTTGACGATCCAGGCCTTGGCACCGGCGGCCTGGCCCTCGGCCTTCTTGCCCTGCTCGCTTTCGGTGGTGAGCATGACGATGGGCGTGAAGCGGTAGGCCGCATTGGCCTTGACCGCCTTCACCAGGCCGATGCCATCGAGGTTCGGCATGTTCACGTCACTGATGATCAGGTTGATCTTCTGCCCGTTGAGCTTGGTCAGCGCGTCCTTGCCATCGACGGCCTCAATGACCTGATGACCCGCGCCGGTGAGGGTCATCTTCACCAACTGGCGCATGGAGAGCGAGTCGTCGACGATGAGAATGGTCTTGGCCATGTGGTGATGCTCCTTGTTGAATCAGAAAAAGGTCACGTCGTCGGCAGCGCTCTTGCTACGGGTCTTGCCGTGGCGCTCCTCGTCGGTGGTGAAGTGCTGGTGCAGCTCGCGCAGCCAGCGCTGCGGGTCGCTCACGCTGTTGTCGCCGGCACGCACGGCCTGATCGAGACGCTGCATGTCATGTTGCAGGTGGTCGAGCATCTGGTCGGTGCGGTCCTGGAACTGCAGGCTGACCACGATTTCCTCGATCGTCGCCTGGGTGACGCGGGTTTCCTGCTGCAGCTGCAACGAGGTGACCGAGAGTTCATTGAGGCTCTGCCCCAGCCCCTGCATGACGTCACCCGCCACGCTGTCGAGGTAGCTCAGGTTGTCGCGCTCGCTGGTGGTCAGTTCGTCTGCCGCGGTCACAGTGGCGCGGATCGCCTGGTTGATTTCGCTGACCTTGTTGCCCATCTGCTGGCCGGTCTCGGCCGACAGCGTCGACAGCTTGCGCACCTCGTCGGCGACCACCGAGAAACCACGGCCATAGTCCCCGGCCCGGGCCGCCTCAATGGCGGCGTTGAGCGCGAGCAGGTTGGTCTGGCTGGCGATGTCCTGCACGTGCTTGGCCATCGACTGCAGCTCAGCCGCGTAGCCGTTGAGGTCGGAAATGGTGCCCAGCAGTTCGGCCTTGCGGCCGCTGGCGGCGTGGAACGCCGAGGTCACTTCATTGAGGCGGTTCTGCGCCTGGCGCAGGCTGCTGGCCATGCCATCGCCGCCGATCACATTGTCCGAATTGCTCAGGGTCTGGCTGAGGCGAGCCGACAATCCAGCGAAGTGCTCGAACAGTTGGCGCACGCTGTTTTGCTGGATGTCGCGCACCTGCCCCAGGTTCTTGCCCCAGGTCGGCAAAACGGCGTTGAGCAGCGGCTCGACGGCCGGTACGGCAACCGGCGGCGCGGTGACTGGTTCGGGGGTGGCCGGCCCACGCGAGGCGCGAGGCTTCAGGAACACCGCAGCGGCGACGCAAATGGCGCTGCCCGTACCGACGATCCAGAACGAGCCCAGGGCAAGACCGGCGAGCCCGATGGCAATTCCAATCCAGAGTACGGGGTAGGCAAACACGGTACGGCCTCGCATGACAGAGTCGAATGGTCGTCACGATAGGGAGCCGGCAGAGACCGCGATATCAGGCTAAACCCTAGGCGGCTCTAGGGTGTCCTAAGGTGTGAAAGCGCTAAAGTTTTCCCCGCCGCTGCCGGGGCTGCATGGGCCGCCTCGCGTCATCCATCGGGCTGCAAGGTTGCGGGGGCCGGCGCGCGGACTAGGCTAGATAGAGCGCTCGCGCAGAAACAGCTACCCCTGGCGGTGCCGCACGCAGCGGCACCCACCGACCGCAGGTAACGGTTCTTAGATGACGGAGCGTGTGTCAAACATTACAGATCGCCTGGGTTCGCCCCACTCACTGTTGCGCTGGATGCCCTGGGCAATCGCCGCGCTGCATGCGGGGCTCATGCTCCTGGGCGGGCTCTGGATCGGGACACGGCCATCGATGCCCATCGGCTGGAGTCTGCTGGCGGTGCTGCTGTCGTCAGCGCTGGTGTGGCTGGCCATCCAGGTCATGCTCCGCTCGATGCGGGCGCAACAGTCAGCCGCCAGCGAAGGCGTAATCGCCCGCGCCACGCACGTCGCCCCATCGCCGCCAGCCGAACCGACCGGCACCTATCCGCCGCGCATTTACGAACGGGTGGTCGCCAGCCTACCCGACGGCGTGGTGATCATTCGCAGCGGACAGGTCCGCTTTTGCAATGCGGCGGCGGGCAGCCTGTTCGATCCGTCAGGCGAGGCGCCATCGGTCACAGGTGAATGGCAGCCCTACGTTGCCCCAGACCTGCGAGCACGCGAAGCCGAGCGGCTGGACCGCCTGCAGTGTGGCGTGATCGGCCCGCTGTGCTTTCGACACGTCACCCTGCTGCGCGCCGACGGCGCCCCGTTCCAGGCCGAAGTAAGCGAGCTGCTACTGGAAAACGACGGATACCACGACGTGCTCTTGCTGCTGCGTGACATCAGCGAGTCGGAGCGGATGCAGCGCGAGCTGGAGCAGGCCAACCAGCGCCTCCAACATCTGTCGCAGCGGCTGATGGAGGTCCAGGAGAACCAGCGCCGCCAGCTCGCACGTGACCTGCACGACGACATCGGCCAGCAACTCACAGCCCTCAAGCTGCACCTGCAACGGCTGTGCGGGTCGCTGGCGCATGAACCGGTGTTGGCCAGGCTCGCCGCCCAGCTCAGCGATGCTGCCGACGAAGCGCTGGACAAGGTGCGCAGCCTGTCGCTGGCGCTGCATCCGCTGCAACTCGAGACGCTCGGTCTGCAGGCCGCCGTCCACTGGCACCTGTCGCGTTTCCTCGAAGCTGCGCATACCCGCTGGTCGCTTAAGCTTGATGGCGAAACGGTCGGCCTATCTCCTGACATCGCGCTGGTTGCGTTCCGCATCATCCAGGAAGCGGTAAACAACGTCGCCCGCCATGCCCATGCCAGCCGCGTGGAGGTCCATATCCGCCGTACGGTCAACCTTCTTCAGGTCGAAGTCATTGATGACGGCGTAGGCTTCGACTTTCGAGCGGCTCGTGCACGCGCTCTAAGTCTGGGCCTGACCAGCATGGAAGAGCGCGTCGCTGCATTGAGCGGAGAACTGAACATAGCAAGCCTCAGCGGGGTCGGCACACGGGTAACCGTGAGCTTGCCGATAGCAGCCCCATCCCCGCACCACGGAGTAGATGCATGAAACGGGTAGCACTGATTGACGATCATGGACTGGTCAGAGCAGGCCTGCGGGCGCTGGTGCAAGACCAGCCGGGATACGAGGTGGTAGCCGAGGGAGCCGACGGCAGCGAGGTTCACACCATCCTCACCGAACTCAAGCCTGACATCCTGTTACTGGATATCAGCATGAAACACATGAGCGGCCTGGATGCCCTGCGTCAGTGGCGCACCGAATTCCCTAATGTGCAGTTCCTGATTCTGTCGATGCACACCACGCCCGACTATGTCCTGCAGGCGCTGCGCCTGGGTGCCAGCGGTTACCTACTCAAAGACGCCGCCGCGCAGGAGCTGGAGCTGGCATTGAGGGCGCTGTCGCGCAACGAGTCGTACCTCAGCCCCGGTATCGCGCAGACAGTCATCCAGTCGGCAGTGATCGAAGGCGGCCAGCGCGAGCAGCCTGGCGCTCCGTCGCTGACGCCACGCCAGGTTGAAATCCTGCGGCTGATCGTGCGCGGCGTTTCGACGCGTGATATCGCCAGCGGCCTGGGCCTGAGCGTAAAGACGGTGGATGCGCACCGGGCGCAGATCATGGATCGTCTCAAACTGCGTGATGTGCCCTCGCTGGTGCTGTATGCGCTGCGCAAAGGCCTTGTCAGTACGGACGACTGAAGGATTGTCGGCCGCTTCACTCGCCAAGACTTCCAATTAGAGCGCCAGCTCAGCCCCAGCTGATCATTTTACGACCAGCCAGCTACACCCCAGTCGTAGCGCGCCCTGGCGCTTCGTTTCCCCACGTTATCCACAGAGAGCCCCACAGTAATACTGGACAATAATCGGCTGCGCTCCCAGCTCTCAACACGCAGTCGCTGTCAAGCAAACTATTCCGCGTAACAACCACTTAACGCTTCTCAGGCGTTAGCTGATCAGTTCTTGATCAGCGCCCGCAACGCCAGTGATACCGCCTGTTTGCGAAGGTCACTAATAGGTTATGCACAGAAGCTTGCACAGACTAAGGGGATAAGTTCTGCACGAGGCCTATCGAAGCGATCAATAAAAGCTAAAGGGCATGCCGTCGGGAAGCGACTAGGCTTGTTTTAAATAACGAGGAGTCGCCCATGCCCAGTCTTGAGATGATCCAGAGCTTGTTTGCCAACTACGCCTTAGGGATCAATGGTGTCTGCATTGGCGAGCGCTGCTGACGTTTTGGCCGTAGGGAATCCTGGCGTTCGCCGGACACGTTTCGCGGCGCCAGTATCACTGGCTGTATTTCCAATGGACGGCATCACGCACCAGCCGCAGCGGACGGAGTTTCGGAATCGCGCAACAGGGCCTGAAGGAGCGCGCAGTGTCCCGGCGTATTCCAGCAACGCGAACCACGGCAGCCGCAGGTCCCCTTGCTGAACGAACTGCAGCCCAGCTCCGCGACGCGCGGGGCAATCCACCCTCACCTGCAGTGTGCTATTGGCCGATTGTGCGCCGTACCGCTGTATGAAAAACGACCGATCAGCTACAGCCTAGGTGCGGCGGCGTTTCGGCAGCGTTCACCTTCCTTTATCCACAGCACTCTCCACAGCAATCGGGGATAAGTCCGAACCTCGCGTTATGCATACGGACGAACACCCGCAAATGGGCCTGTTTTGAGATTGCAAAAACCGCTTAGCTGTGTTTTTTCACCTGTAGCGGCGGCCTGATCAAAAGTTGACCAAGCGACGGAAAGCGGTGCAGCTTGTGGCGCTGCGCTGTTGACCCCAAGGTTATCCACAGAACACTTAACAGATATATGGGATAACTATCTGCGAGCGTTCCAGGCGACGCTCGGATCGCTGAACGGTGTTTGCGGTGTAACGAACTTCACCGGGGTCGCCTCCTCCAATAGTTACATTCGCCGTACCGGAGCTCTTCCATGCCGTCATGGCTCGCTTCTGCAAGCTCGCCTCCGTCAGTGCCGGAGGCCGCTCGATGATGAGTTTCCTGGCTCTGGTGCTAGTGGCATTCGTCTGCTTTGCGCTGGTCTTTTTTATCAAGCAGCGTCAGTACAACCACCCGGCGCTGCGCATGCCCTACCGACTACAAGAGCCGTTTTTTCAGCCGAGCGAGCAGGAATTGCTGGCCCTGTTGCAGCAGGCCGTGGGTGAGCGCTTCCTGATTCTATGCAAGGTGCGTGTCGCCGATGTGGTTGAAGTCACAGCGGTTCCGCGGCGTGCGCCCTGGTATCAGGCGGTCAACCGCATCTCCGCGGCACGGTTCGATTTCCTATTGTGCGACCCGCTGACGTTGACGCCCTGTTGCGCCATCGAAATGGAGCAGCCTGACGAGGCCAACGCGTTCGTCGATGAGCTCTGCCAGACCATCGATCTACCACTGATCCGCCTGACACCGGAGACCGCCCGCGCCTATGATCGCTTGTGTGCCGCCATTGATCAGGCAATCCCTCCGATCTCCCACGGCTCGGCATAGTCAGCCGCTGCGATGCCTGAACGGCAGCCCGGGAACTCAAGCACAATAGCCTGCCTACAGAACAACGATGAGCCCCTCGCTCATTCCGCGTCTGCCTCGTATCAACCGGAGACACCCCTCACTGTGAAGTCGTCATGTCGTTGAAGACCCGCTTCTTGAGCCTGTTCGAGCTGGCCTCGCGGCTGATTCGCCGCTACCCCGGCACGGTTGCACTCTTTGGTTTCTGTTCGGGCCTGGCCAGTTTTGTGCTGGTCGAGCGCCACGCCGGGCTGGCCAAGGTCATCGCCGCCTTGATGCTGTTCAGCTGGCTCTGGCTGATGCTGGAGAAAAGCCTACGCGCCGGTCTGGAACGCCGCTTCGGCTGGAAGGTGCCGCCGCCTTTGCTGCGCTATGTGACGCAAATGGTCCACCAGGAAAGCCTGTTCTTCATCATCCCGTTCTTTTTCATCACCACGACCTGGAACAGTGGCCAGGCCGCGTTCACCGTGATGCTGGGCTTGGCAGCGCTGGTCTCGCTGGTCGATCCGCTCTATTACAAGTGGCTCGCGCCGCGACGCTGGGTCTATCTGGCATTTCATGCGCTGACATTATTTGCCGTTCTACTCACTGCGCTACCGATCATCTTTCACCTGTCGACACCGCAAAGTTACCTCTGGGCATTGGGCATCGCCGTGGTACTCGCACTGCCGAGCCTCAGCGGATTGTTTGCATCGTGGAACTGGAGAAGCGTGCTGGGGGTGCTGGCGCTCGCTGCCATGGTCGGGCTGGCCGGTTGGGTGGGACGCACCTGGGTGCCGCCGGCAACGCTCTGGCTGACGGATGTCGCAGTGACCACGACCCTCGATGATGCCTCGCGCAAGCCTGGCAGTCGTCTGCGTGAAATCTCCAGCCAACAGCTGCACAGCAATGGCCTCTACGCATTTACCGCAATCAACGCACCGCGCGGCCTGAAAGAACGCATCTACCATGAATGGATGCACAACGGTAAGCGGGTCGACCGCATCCCGCTGGACATCAGCGGTGGCCGGGAGGCCGGCTATCGTGCCTGGACCCACAAGCGCAACTTTCCAAAGCAGGCCGAAGGTAAATGGCGCGTGCGGGTGATGACCGAGGCAGGGCAGATGATCGGCATGCTGCGCTTCGAGGTCGTGGAATGAACCGCTGAAGCCAGGCGGTACTCGAACGGCAAAGCACGTCCGCTAAGCCCAAGGGAGGAATGCATGGAATGGTGGGATATCCTGAGCCGCACCGTCGCCTCGGAATTTTCCGACATCCCCGACTTCGAGCATGCGATTCGCGTCTCCGTACGGCTGGTCCTGGCCGCGTTTTTGGGTGGCGTGCTCGGCTACGAACGTGAATACAAGGGCAAGGCCGCCGGCCTGCGCACCCATATGCTGGTATCGCTGGGTGCCGCCCTCTTCGTTCTGGTGCCACTGGAAGCGGGGATGCCGATCGAAGACTTGTCTAGGGTCATGCAAGGCATCATCACTGGCATTGGCTTTCTTGGCGCCGGCACAATTCTGAAGGGCAGTTCGGTGGAGGACGTCAAAGGCCTTACCACGGCGGCAGGAATCTGGCTGACCGCGGCAATCGGCGTCGCCACGGGGCTGGGTCATGAGTCCACCGCAGTGATGACGACGGCCTTCGCATTGGTCATCTTTCTGCTGATGCCTCGCCTGGAACAACATGCAGCGCATAGATCGGCCAGTACCCACAAGAGGGGGCGTGATCAGGACAATGCCCCATGAGTCCAGCTGCGATCATCACACAGGAGTAGACCATGCCTAGCCGTTACGCTTACCTGACAACCGGGGCGCTTATGCTTGGCCTGGCCGGCTGCGGCGACACTGCAACACTGCCAGTCGAAGCTGGCTACGGCCCGGCCCCGGCGCTGCCCGAGCCGAACAAGTCGCTGATCCCGACCGTCAACATCGCCGAGGCCACCGGGTGGCCCGCGGATCGCTCGCCGCAAGCGGCTCCCGGCCTGCAAGTCCAGGCGTTCGCTGGCAACCTCGATCATCCGCGCTGGCTCTATGTGCTGCCCAATGGTGACGTGCTCGTGGCCGAAAGCAATGCGCCCGCGAAGCCGGACGACGGCCAGGGCATTCGTGGCTGGATCATGAAAAAGGTCATGGCGCGGGCGGGCTCCGGCGGCAAGAGCGCCAACCGCATCACGCTGCTGCGTGACAGTGATGGTGATGGCACGCTGGAGGACCGCTCGGTATTCCTCGAAGGTTTGAACTCGCCGTTCGGCATGGCACTCATTGGCGATCAGCTTTACGTCGCCAACACCGATGCACTGGTGCGCTTCCCCTACAAGCAAGGTGCGACCAGGATCGACGCGGCGGGTGAGAAAGTGGTCGACCTTCCAGCCGGGCCGATCAACCACCATTGGACCAAGAACGTCATCGCTAGCCCCGATGGATCACGGCTGTACGTCACCAGCGGCTCCAACAGCAACGTGGGTGAAAACGGCATGGAGGCCGAGGAAAACCGCGCGGCCATTCTTGAGATTGACCCGTACGATAAGACGATGCGGTTGTTCGCCTCTGGCCTGCGCAACCCCAATGGTCTGGCCTGGCAACCAGACAGCGGCGAGCTGTGGACCACCGTCAACGAGCGCGACGAAATCGGTAGCGATCTGGTGCCCGATTACATGACATCGGTACAAGACGGCGGTTTCTACGGCTGGCCCTACAGCTATTACGGTCAGCACGTCGACGAGCGGGTCAAGCCACCGCGCCCGGATCTGGTGGCCAAAGCCATCATGCCCGACTACGCACTTGGCGCACACACGGCGTCGCTCGGACTGGCCTTCTATGAAGGCTCGCTGCTGCCCGAGCGCTACCGTCACGGCGCGTTCATCGGCCAGCATGGCTCCTGGAACCGCAAGCCACGCAGTGGCTACAAAGTGGTTTTCGTACCCTTCAAGGATGGCAAGCCGGACGGCACAGCCGAAGACGTGCTGACCGGCTTTCTCAACGAGGATGAGCAGGCCATGGGTCGCCCGGTGGGCGTCGCAGTGGACAAGGCCGGCGCGCTATTGGTGGCCGATGACGTCGGGAACGTGATCTGGCGGATCACACCCAGCGGCCAATGAAGGGATAGGATCGCGACCGGGGCCCAAGCCGGTCGCTACAGGTCTGCTTACAGAATGACCGGCAAGGGACGCACCAGCCGGATTTCTTTCGGCGACAGTTCGACGCCATAGGCCAGCACTTCGACGCCCGCCTCCACTGCATCCTGCAGCGCGGCGGCGTAGCGCGGGTCGATCTCGCCAGCAGGGCGCACGGCCTCGATTCCAGTGAGGTTGACGCAATACAGTTGTACCGCCCGTACGCCCTGACGGGCCAGCACCGCGAGTTCGCGCAAATGGCGAGCGCCGCGGTCCGTCACCGCATCGGGAAAGGCCGCAACAGCCGTATCAGCGAAGCCCAGGGTCACGCTTTTGACTTCGACGAATGCGGGTCCTGCGGGATAGTCCAGGCGGAAATCCACGCGGCTGTTCTCAATGCCGTACGCCACCTCACGCTTGAGCGCGGTGAAGCCGTTCAATTCCCCGATCACTCCGGCCAGCAGGGCTTCCTCGACCAGTCGATTGGCCCGTGCCGTGTTGACGCAGGCCAGCCGCCCTTGCGGGGTTTCAACCAGTTCCCAGGTGCCCGGCAGCTTGCGCTTGGGATCGCTGTTGCGCTGAAACCAGACGCGCGCGCCCTCGCCCATGCAATTGAGCATCGAGCCGGTATTCGGACAGTGGATGCACAGGTGCTCGCCGGCGTCGGTAACGACATCGGCGAGGAATCGCTTGTAGCGCCGGACCAGCCGACCCTGCTCCAGAGGCGTTGTGAACTGCATCAGCCTTTCCAGCTCCGCAGGCCACGCGCAATGCGCTCAACCGCCTGCTCCAGCCGGGGCAAATCCTGCGTATAGGCGAAACGCACATGGTGACCGGCCTGATGCCGCCCGAAATCCAACCCCGGCGTGATGGCGACGAACTCGGTTTCCAGCATGTGCTGGCAGAACGTATAAGCATCACCGCCGATGGCGCTGATATCGGCGTAGAGATAGAAAGCCCCTTCCGGCTCCACCGCAATGCCGAAGCCCAACTCGCGCAATGCGGGCAGCAGAAAATCACGGCGCTTGGCAAATTCGCCGCGGCGCGCTTCGAGAATTTCCAGGGTGGCCGGCTCGAAGCAGGCCAGTGCGGCATGCTGGGCCATGGTCGGCGCACTGATGTAGAGGTTCTGCGCCAGCTTTTCCAGCTCGCTGACAGCCTGAGGTGGCGCGACCAGCCAGCCGAGACGCCAGCCGGTCATACCGAAGTACTTGGAGAAGCTGTTGAGCACGAACGCCGAGTCGTCGACTTCCAACACACTGGCCGCATCGGTGCCATAGGTGAGGCCGTGGTAGATCTCGTCCACCACCAGATGCCCGCCGCGGCTTTTCAACGCAGCGGACAGGCCCGCCAGATCGTCCCGTGTCAGCAAGGTACCGGTGGGATTGGCCGGCGAAGCCACCAGGGCGCCCACGCTGTCCTTGTCCCAGTAACGCTCGACCAGATCGGCCGTCAGCTGATAACGCACATCCGGACCGACCGGCACCAGCTGCGCGGCAGCTTCGATCAGGCGCAGGAAGTGTCGGTTGCAGGGATAACCCGGGTCGGCCAACAACCAGTGCTTGCCTGGGTCGACCAGTAAACTGCTGGCCAGTAGCAGCGCACCGGACCCGCCGGGAGTAATCAGCACGCGTTCGGGGTCAATAGACAGTTGATAGCGCTGCTTGTAGAAACCGGCAATCGCCTCGCGCAGCTGCGGCAGCCCTCGGGCAGCGGTGTAGCGGGTATGACCAGCCGCGAGGGCAGCCTGACCGGCCGCGACAATGGGCTCGGCGGTGGTGAAGTCCGGCTCTCCGATCTCCAGGTGAATGACATCATGTCCAGACGCCTGCAATTGGTTGGCCCGGGCCAGCAATGCCATGACGTGAAAGGGTTCGATTGCACGGCTACGCGCGCTATATGACGAGGTCATCTGACCTTCCTGACGAGTACAAAACGTGAATTCTACCGAAGGTCCCCCTGACACCGCAGCCACCGTGATATTCGGGAGTAGCGCACCCCGATACGATCTGGTAAGTTCGCCCGCTTGCAGCCGCAGGGCCGGCACGGGCCGGCAGAGGGATTCACTATCCTGCGCAATGGACATAGCGAGAGGCGTTCATCCATGCCCATTACTAAAACGACACCCAGCAACCAACTGATCCGCGCCTTCGTTCCCTATAAGGAGTCCAAGGGCGAGGAATACATGAGCGACAACATGCGCGCTCACTTCACCGGCATCCTCAATAAGTGGAAGCTGGAGCTGATGGAGGAAGTCGACCGTACCGTGCATCACATGCAGGACGAAGCGGCCAACTTCCCCGATCCGGCCGATCGCGCCAGCCAGGAAGAAGAATTCAGCCTGGAACTACGCGCCCGTGATCGCGAGCGCAAGTTGATCAAGAAGATCGACGAGACGCTGCAGCTGATCGAAGACAACGAGTATGGCTGGTGTGATTCCTGCGGCGTCGAGATCGGCATTCGCCGTCTGGAAGCCCGTCCGACCGCTACGCTGTGCATCGACTGCAAGACGCTGGCGGAGATCAAGGAAAAGCAGATCGGTTCCTGATCCCGAACGGGGCGCTACGGCGCCCCGCTTCATTTTCGGCCTCCCGCGCCTTTGCTTCACCCCGCCTCGACGCCCCTTACCCGAGCCGGCCCATGTCCACACCCTCTCCCTATATAGGTCGCTTCGCGCCGACCCCCAGCGGCTATCTGCACTTCGGCTCGTTGATCGCTGCCCTCGCCTCCTATCTCGATGCCCGCGCCGTTGGCGGCCGTTGGCTGTTGCGCATGGAAGACCTCGATCCGCCGCGAGAAATGCCGGGGGCGCAGACCTCGATTCTGCAGGCATTGGAAGCCTACGGTTTCCAGTGGGATGGCCAGATGGTCCGCCAAAGCGAACGGCTCGACGTCTATAACGAGGTGATCGATCGCCTCAGGCAGGACGGCCATGCCTATGCCTGTACCTGCTCGCGCAAGCAATTGCAGGCGTTTGCCGGACTCTATCCAGGGTTCTGCCGTGAAGCCGCCCGCGACACCACTGACGCCGCCATCCGCCTGCGCGTGCCGGATCGGAACTACAGTTTCAGCGATCGCGTCCAGGGCCAGTACAGCCAGGACTTGGCCCGCGAAGTGGGCGACTTCGTTATCCGCCGCAGAGACGGGCTGATTGCTTATCAGCTGGCGGTGGTGCTCGATGATGCCTGGCAGGGCGTGACCGATGTCGTCCGCGGTGCCGATCTGCTCGACTCGACCCCGCGGCAACTCTTTCTGCAGGACCTGCTTGGCCTGCCACACCCGCGCTACCTGCATGTCCCTCTGATCATTCAGCCCGACGGCCATAAACTGGGAAAACGTTACCGCTCACCGCCGCTGCAACCGGCTGAAGCCACACCACTGTTACTGCGTGCGCTGCGCGCGCTCGGCCAACCCACGCCGGGCGAGCTGAGCGACGCCCTGCCCGACGAGGTGCTGACTTGGGCGACAGCCCACTGGAATGCTGAGCGCATCCCGCGCTGTCGAACCCTGGCCGAGTCGCAGCTTCACTGAGGCGGCATCCGTGCCTCTTAATATGGGCAAAACCGACGCGAGACGCTCTTTTCCGCCAGCCTGTGGCTTGCCGCTTGCCGCTTCCTTTACCATCCGCCTACTTTCGACACGAGTTCCAGCATGTACATCTACCGACTGGTGCTGCTCCTGGTGGTGGGGATCTATCTGTTTTCCCCTGCAATCATGGACTGGTGGATCGACCCCAACGGCGCGTGGTACCGGCCTTATCTGTTGTGGCTGATCCTCATCGTGGTGACCTTCATCCTTCAGAGTCAACGCGATGCAGACGAGCTTTAGCCTCAGCCACCTGATTCTGATCAGTGTCGCCTATCTGCTGGTGCTGTTCGGGGTGGCCTGGATCAGCGAGCGAGGACTGATCCCGCGCTGGGTGATTCGGCACCCGCTCACCTACACCCTGTCCCTCGGCGTCTACGCCAGTGCCTGGGCGTTCTATGGCACGGTGGGTCTGGCCTATCAGTATGGGTACGGGTTCCTCGCCACCTACCTGGGCGTGTGCGGTGCGTTTCTGCTGGCGCCGGTCCTGCTCTATCCGATACTGCGTATCACCCGAACCTACCAGCTGGCCTCACTGGCGGATCTGTTCGCCTTCCGTTTCCGCAGCACCTGGAGCGGCGCGCTGACCACGGTGGTCATGCTGATTGGCATGCTTCCGCTACTCGCCTTGCAGATTCAGGCGGTCGCCGATGCCATCGGGATTCTCACCCTCGAGCCCCTGCAGGAACGGGTCGCGCTGGGTTATTGCGTGATGATCATGCTGTTCACCATTCTCTTCGGCGCCCGGCATATCGCCACACGGGAGAAGCACGAAGGGCTGGTCTTCGCCATCGCGTTCGAATCGGTGGTCAAGTTGCTGACCTTCGGCGCCATCGGTTTGTACGCGCTGTTTGTCGTGTTCGGTGGGCCGCATCAGCTGGAAATCTGGCTACTACAGAACCAGTCGGCGTTGCAGGCGTTGCATACGCCGCTGCAGGAAGGGCCCTGGCGCACCCTGCTGTTGGTGTTCTTCGCATCGGCGATTGTCATGCCGCACATGTATCACATGACCTTTACCGAAAACCTCAACCCGCGCGCGCTGGTCAGCGCCAGCTGGGGCCTGCCGCTGTATCTGCTGCTGATGAGCCTGGCCGTGCCGCTGATTCTCTGGGCCGGGCTCAAACTTGGCGTCAGCACCAACCCCGAATATTTCACCCTCGGCCTCGGTATTACGGCGCAGAGCGAGGCATTGACGCTGTTGGCCTTTGTCGGCGGGCTTTCGGCGTCCAGCGGTCTGATCATTGTCAGCACCCTGGCCCTGTCGGGTATGGCGCTCAACCATCTCGTGTTACCGCTCTACCAACCCCCTACCGAAGGCAACATCTATCGCTGGCTGAAATGGACCCGGCGCAGCCTGATCCTCGCCATCATCATGGCCGGCTACGGCTTCTATCTGATGCTGGGCGCCGAGCAGGACCTGTCAAACCTGGGCATTGTTGCCTTTGTGGCGACCCTGCAGTTCCTGCCCGGCGTGCTTTCAGTGCTCTATTGGCCGACCGCCAACCGTCGTGGCTACATCGTTGGGCTGCTCGCCGGTATTGCCGTCTGGGTTGTGACCATGCTGCTGCCGCTGGTCGGCAACCTCGATGGCTTCTACATCCCCCTGTTCAACGTGGTTTACGTGCTCGACGACACCAGCTGGCACCTAGCGGCGATCGCCTCGCTGGCGGTCAACGTGCTGGCGTTTTCGCTGTTATCGCTGTTCACCGAGACCAGCGCCGAGGAGCAAGCCGCAGCAGAAGCCTGCGCGGTGGAAAACGTGCGCCGACCTCAACGTCGTGAGCTGGCAGCCGCCTCGCCGCAGGAGTTCGCCACTCAGCTAGCCAAGCCGCTGGGCGCCAAGACTGCGCAGCGGGAGGTGGAACAGGCGCTGCGGGATCTGCAACTGCCCTTCGACGAGCATCGCCCCTATGCCTTGCGCCGGCTACGCGATCGTATTGAGGCAAACCTGTCTGGCCTGATGGGGCCGAGCGTCGCCCAGGACATCGTTGAGAATTTTCTCTCGTACAAGAACGGTGCAGACAGCTATGTGACCGAAGACATCCATTTCATCGAGAGTCGCCTGGAGGACTATCACTCACGCCTTACCGGCCTTGCTGCCGAACTCGATGCCCTGCGCCGTTACCACCGGCAGACCCTGCAGGAGCTGCCGATGGGCGTCTGCTCGCTGGCCAAGGACCAGGAAATCCTGATGTGGAACAAAGCCCTGGAAGAACTCACCGAAATTCCCGCGCTGCAGGTGGTGGGCTCTCGCCTGTCGACCATCGCCGAGCCCTGGCAGAGCCTGCTAAGCGATTTCACGCAGCAGCGCGAGGAGCACCTGCATAAACAACGCTTGCAGCTGGACGGCCATAGCCGCTGCCTGAACCTGCACAAGGCCGCGATCGCCGAACCGTTGGCGCCCGGCAGTAGCGGTTTGGTACTGCTGATCGAAGATCTCACCGAAACCCAACAGCTGGAGGACCGCCTCGTTCACTCCGAACGCCTGGCCAGCATTGGTCGGTTGGCGGCGGGAGTCGCCCACGAAATTGGCAACCCGATCACCGGCATCGCCTGCCTGGCGCAGAACCTGCGCGAGGAGCGCGAGGCAGACCCCGAGATCATCGAGATCAGCAACCAGATCGTCGAGCAGACCAAACGCGTCTCACGCATCGTCCAGTCGCTGATGAGCTTCGCCCATGCCGGCGGCAGACAACAGGACCGGTACCCCGTGAGTCTGGCCGAGGCGGCGCAAGATGCGATTGCCCTGCTCTCACTCAACCGGAGGGGAACCGAGGTGAGATTCTTCAACCTCTGCGACCCCGATCATCTGGCAGAAGGAGACCCGCAGCGCCTCGCTCAGGTGCTGATCAACCTGCTGTCCAACGCCCGCGACGCATCCGAGCCCGGCGGCGCGATCCGAGTACGCAGCGAAGTGTCCGAACAGACTGTCTATCTCATCGTCGAAGACGAAGGTAGCGGCATTCCGCAGGCGATTCAGGATCGGCTTTTCGAGCCGTTCTTCACCACCAAGGATCCAGGTGAAGGGACAGGGCTGGGCCTCGCACTGGTCTATTCGATCGTGGAAGAGCATTATGGGCAGATCAATATTGACAGCCCGGCCGACCCGGAAACCCAACGCGGCACGCGTTTCCGCATCACTTTGCCGCGTCATGTCGAGGCCACAGATTCCGGTGAATGACGAGGCACCGGCCGTTTTCTGCCAGGTCTCGACCATGGGCGGCCCAGCGTATAGCTGGCCCCGCCGCGTCCTGGATGAAGATGACACTGGCACCCCGCACCAAGCCGCAGCGCGGCAACTAGCACAGGTTCGGGAACGAGCCCTCTTTTGGCGCCGTTCCCACCACCGTGTAGCCGCCTTCAGACCGTCGAGAGAGTACTGATGTCCCATATTCTGATCGTCGAAGACGAAACCATTATCCGCTCCGCCCTGCGCCGACTGCTCGAGCGCAACCAGTACGAGGTGAGTGAAGCCGGCTCGGTGCAGGAGGCACAAGAGCGCTTCAGCATTCCCTCCTTTGATCTCATCGTCAGCGATCTGCGTCTGCCTGGCACGCCCGGCACCGAACTGATCAAGCTGGCCGAAGGCACTCCCGTGCTTATCATGACCAGCTACGCCAGCCTACGCTCGGCAGTGGACTCGATGAAAATGGGGGCAGTGGACTACATCGCCAAGCCCTTTGACCACGACGAGATGCTGCAGACCGTGGCGCGCATTCTTCATGATCGGCAGCAGGCCGCCTCGGCGCCGGCTGAGGCGTCGCGCAGCGCCACGCCCGTTGCCGGCAAGACAGACGACTCGATCAATGGTGAGATTGGCATCATCGGACGCTGCGGCCCGATGCAGGATTTGTTCGGCAAGATCCGCAAGGTCGCCCCAACCGACTCCAATGTGCTGATCCAAGGCGAATCGGGTACAGGTAAAGAGCTTGTTGCCCGCGCGCTGCATAACCTTTCCCGTCGCGCCAAGGCGCCGATGATTTCAGTCAACTGCGCCGCCATTCCGGAAAGCCTGATCGAATCCGAACTCTTCGGTCACGAGAAAGGGGCCTTTACCGGCGCCAGTGCCGGTCGCGCCGGCCTGGTCGAGGCCGCAGATGGTGGCACCCTGTTCCTCGACGAAATCGGTGAGCTGCCTCTGGAAGCACAGGCGCGGTTGTTACGCGTATTGCAGGAAGGCGAGATCCGGCGGGTAGGCTCTACCCAGTCGCAAAAAGTCGATGTGCGCCTGGTCGCCGCGACCCACCGTGACCTGAAAACGCTGGCCAAGAATGGGCAATTTCGTGAGGACCTCTACTACCGGCTGCATGTCATCGCCTTGAAACTGCCCCCCCTACGCGAGCGCGGCGCCGACGTGCTGGAAATCGCCAAGGCCTTCCTGGCGCGCCAGAGTGCGCGCATGGCCACCGAGGGGTTGCACTTCTCCCGAGAGGCCGAGCAGGCCGTACGGCAATACACCTGGCCGGGGAACGTGCGCGAACTGGAGAATGCCATCGAGCGGGCGGCGATTCTCAGTGAGAGCGAAGAAATCAGTGCTGAGCTGCTGGGTATCGACATCGAGCTCGACCCCCTCGACGAGGATTTTGATGAACCCGGTGCCCTTCTAGGTTCCGCTGTCTCGACCAGCAACGAGCCGACCGAGGATCTATCGCTGGAAGACTACTTTCAGCATTTCGTACTTGAGCACCAGGACCACATGACCGAGACCGAGCTGGCACGCAAGCTGGGCATCAGCCGCAAGTGCCTTTGGGAGCGTCGTCAGCGGCTCGGGATCCCACGACGCAAATCGGCCACGGCTGGGTAGTGAGCTGTTACCCCCACTACCAAGACGTAACAAAATGCGGGTTCATCGGTAACGAACGCTACAGACTCTTCGGACCAGAGCGACAATCAAAAAGATCAAACCATTGATTCTAAAGACTTTTCTAAAACTGGCACGGCGAATGCTTTATATCTGGCACAACAACAATAACAAGCAGACCCACAATAAGAACAAGACGTACCGGCTCTAGCAAAATAAAGACAATAAGGCAGAGGCGTAGCTAACTGATTCTTTTGGAGAGGAAATGCCAAATGGGGTTTTGCCCCGCGACCAGGCTGAGAACAACAAGAACTGCATAAGCAGCGCCTGAACTGGTTGGATCGAATGATCGATGGTAAATCAGCGACCAAAGAAATCCGTTTGCTCTTTGCTCCCAACGTAGGAGCGATTCCTGGATGCGATAGCTGAATGGAACGGGTGACCCAAACAAAAACAACACGCCCGAAATACTAATAACAACAAAGCACGCGACATCATTTAAAGGGGGAGCTTCGGCTCCCCCTAGTGCTTTCTGGCCTCGGCCGAGTTTTGACACCTCTCCGCGCTTCGTTCACCATCCCTGCTCCCGGTGCTAGAATCCACGCCTGTTTCGTGGCTATTCACGTCGCCACCTTGTCATTTCGCCACACAGTGCCTCTCATGCTGAAAAAGCTGTTCCAGTCTTTTCGTTTACCCCTGCGCCGACTCCCGCATCCTCGTCGCACCCCCGAAATACTGTCCAGCCGGCAGCATTCGCTGCACCGCAACGATCTCAGCCGGCACGCCGTCAGTGTCGTCGAGCGGCTCCAGCATGCCGGCTACGAGGCGTATGTCGTGGGTGGATGCGTCCGCGACCTGCTGCTCGATCTGGAGCCAAAGGACTACGACGTGGCTACCAGTGCCACGCCCGAGCAGGTGCGCGCCGAGTTTCGTAATGCACGTGTCATAGGTCGTCGCTTCAAGCTGGTTCACGTGCACTTCGGCCGCGAGATCATCGAGGTCGCAACCTTCCGCGCCAATCATCCCGAAGAAGAGGATGATGAACCCAACCACCTGGCTTCGCGCAACGAGAGCGGGCGGATTCTGCGTGACAACATCTATGGCACGCTAGAAGACGATGCGCAGCGTCGCGATTTCACAATTAACGCTCTGTACTACGATCCTTCCAGCGAGCGGATCCTCGACCACACCCACGGGGTTCACGACATTCGCAACAGGCTGATCCGCCTGATTGGCGACCCAGAGCAGCGGTACCAGGAAGATCCGGTACGCATGCTGAGAGCGGTCCGCTTCGCCGCCAAGCTGGACTTCGAGATCGAAAAGCATAGCGCCGAGCCGATTGCCGACCTGGCCGACCTGTTGAACGACGTGCCGTCTGCGCGCCTGTTCGACGAGATCATCAAGCTGTTCCTTAGCGGTAAAGCCGAACGCACCTTCGATTTGCTGGTTGAGTACGACCTGTTCGCACCGCTATTCCCGGCCAGCGCCGATGCGCTGGAAGACAACCCTGAGTATGCCGGTACGCTGATCCGCAACGCCCTGGCCAATACCGACCTGCGCATCGCCCAAGGCAAGCCCGTCACCCCGGCATTCCTGTTTGCGGCCCTGCTCTGGCCGGCCTTGCCGGCGCGCGTCGCCGAGGTCCAAGCGCGCGGCCTGCCGCCAATACCGGCGATGCAGGAAGCCGCGCATGACCTCATATGGGAACAGTGCCAGCGCACGGCCATTCCCAAGCGTTTCACCATGCCCATGCGCGAGATCTGGGACATGCAGGAACGCTTGCCACGCCGACAAGGACGTCGTGCAGACCAGCTACTGGAGAATCCACGCTTCCGCGCTGGCTACGATTTCCTGCTGTTGCGAGAGAGCGCCGGCGAGGAAACCGATGGTCTTGGCGAATGGTGGACCGACTACCAGGAAGCCAGCGACAGTGAGCGCCGTGACATGATCCGCGGCCTCAGTAGCAAAGACGAGGGTAACGGTGCGCCGCGCAAACGTCGCCGAAGCAACCGTCGCAAGCGGGGCCCGAACGAAAGCGCACCCGCATCAGCGGACTGATATGGAACGTGTGTACATCGGCCTCGGCAGCAATCTGGCCGAGCCGCGTCGGCAGCTGCGCGGAGCCCTGGATGCTTTGACATGCATTCGCGACTCGCAGTTGGCAGCCGTCTCCTCGCTTTATCTCAGCGACCCGCTCGGCCCTGCTGACCAGCCCCGATACAACAATGCCGTGGCGGCGCTGGATACCTCGCTGTCACCGCTTGCTCTGCTTGATGCGCTGCAAGCGATCGAGCTCGCTCAAGGGCGCGAACGTAAAGCCGAACGCTGGGGCCCTCGCACACTGGATCTCGATATTCTGCTGTTCGGTAATCGGCTGATCAGCGAGCCCCGCCTGACGGTTCCGCACTACCACATGCATGCGCGGGCCTTTGTGCTCTACCCGCTGGCCGAGATTGCTCCCGCCGAACTCAAGCTCGCCGATGGCCGCACGCTTGCTGAGTTACTCGCTGCCTGCCCATTTGAAGGCCTCGAGCGGCTCGGCGACCCGCTGTAACCAGTGGGTAACAGATGTAACGTGCGGGTAACACTCGCGATTGACTTAGCTCGCCGCCATCAGGACTATAAGCGCCCTCTGCCGGCACGCATCGAAACGGGGCAACCCTGACGCTCCGCCTGCAACGTGATCCCCGAGAGGCTTTAGGAGGACGGCTTTCATGCCAGACGTAACCCTGACCACCCTGCAAGGCCTCAAGCAGAAAGGCGAGAAGATCGTCATGCTGACCTGCTATGACGCAACCTTCGCCAAGACAGCCTGCGAAGCTGGTGTCGAGATGCTGCTGATCGGCGACTCCCTGGGCATGGTCCTGCAAGGTCACGACAGCACGCTGCCGGTTTCAGTTGACGAGATGGCGTACCACACGGCCTGTGTCAAACGCGGCAACCGCGGCGCCATGATCGTCGCTGATCTGCCGTTCATGGCCAACGCGACCGTCGAGCAAACGCTGAACAACTCATCGACCTTGATGAAGGCCGGCGCCCACATGGTCAAGGTCGAAGGCGCAGCCTGGCTGGCGGAGTCCATTCGCCTGCTGGCCGAGCGCGGGATCCCGGTTTGCGCGCACATGGGCCTCACCCCGCAGGCGGTCAACATCTTTGGGGGGTACAAGGTGCAGGGGCGCGAAGAAGCGCAGGCACAACAGATGATTGCCGACGCCAAGGCGCTTGAGGATGCTGGCGCGGCCATGCTGCTGCTCGAATGTGTCCCAAGCGCGCTGGCTGCGAGGATCACACGGGCGGTTACGGTTCCGGTGATCGGTATCGGTGCGGGCAGCGACACGGACGGCCAGGTACTGGTTCTACACGACATGCTCGGCCTGTCGCTGACCGGCCGAGCGCCAAAGTTCGTCAAGAACTTCATGCGTGAGCATGGCGATATACCGACGGCCATTGCCGCGTACGTCCAGGCGGTCAAGTCCGTTGAGTTTCCTGCAGCCGAACATGGGTTCTCCGCATGAATGTGGTGAAAACCGTTGCTGATCTGCGCGCCGCGGTGGCCCGCGCGCGGGGCGAAGGCAAGCGCATCGGCTTCGTGCCGACCATGGGCAACCTGCATGCCGGCCATATCGCACTGGTCAAGAAGGCCGGCCAGCGTGCCGACTTCGTGGTTGCCAGCATCTTCGTCAATCCGCTGCAGTTCGGCCCCAACGAAGACCTCGCCAGCTATCCACGTACGCTCGCGGCCGACCAGGACAAGCTGTTCGAGGCCGGCTGCCACTTGCTGTTCGCGCCCAGCGTCGAGGAAATGTACCCGCACGGCCAGGCACTGCAGACCATCGTTCGGGTACCGGGCGTGTCCGAGGGACTCTGTGGCGGCAGCCGCCCAGGGCACTTCGACGGCGTTTCGACCGTGGTGAGCAAGCTGTTTAACATGGTGCTGCCGGACCTTGCGGTCTTTGGCCAGAAGGATTTCCAGCAACTGGCGGTTATCCGCACCATGGTCCGCGACCTGAACATGCCCGTGCAGATCATTGGCGAACCCATCGTGCGGGCTGACGACGGCCTCGCACTGTCTTCGCGCAACGGTTACCTCAGCGCCGACGAGCGCGCAACCGCGCCCGTACTTCACCGTACGCTGCAACAGCTGGCGGACGCCCTGCGCAACGGAGAACGGGACTACCCCGCCCTGCTCGCATCCGGCCATCAGGCACTGCAAGCTGCCGGCTTGCGGCCCGACTACTTGGAGATCCGCAACGCCCCGGACCTGCAACCGGTCAAGCCAGACAGCCACGAAGTTGTGATCCTCGCCGCAGCGTTCCTGGGCAAGACTCGGTTGCTGGATAACCTGCTGGTCGACATCGCTCCGCCAGTGGACTGATAACGGCCGATCATCGGCATAACCCAGCTCGGCCCTCGGTCTTGAACCGACCTGAGGGTTCGGGCACACTCTGCGCCGCTTGCGCCTCCGGAGGACCCCGCCATGCACGCCATCATGCTCAAGGCTAAACTGCACCGCGCCCAGGTGACCCATTCGGTGCTGGATTACGAAGGCTCCTGCGCCATCGACGGTGACTGGCTGGACCTCGCCGGCATCCGCGAATACGAGCAGATCCAGATCTACAACGTCGACAACGGCGAGCGCTTCACGACCTATGCCATCCGTGGCGAAGAAGGCTCGAAGATCATTTCCGTCAACGGCGCCGCCGCACACAAGGCTGGCGTTGGTCATCGGGTGATTATCTGTGCCTACGCCCACTACAGCGAAGCTGAACTGGCTAGCTTCAAACCACACGTTCTGTATATGGGCGCTGATGGGGATCTCAGTCACACCAGCAACGCGATTCCAGTTCAGGTCGCCTGATTCACCATCGGTTGTTCGAAAGCCCGCATCGCCAAGCGTGACGCGGGCTTTTTTTGTGTGCAAAGGGTTTCCCCTGGCGGCGGAAATCTGCAATGGTCGCCCTGTTCTGGCCGCTATCCGTACCCTGTGCGCAACGCTTCGGAACGCCGCGCGTTTTTGCCAGTCAGACCAGTCTCGACGGTGCAGGATGCGCCGCCGCCGTTGCGGTCCAGCCGCAGCGGAACGCGCCTGTCACATTCAGGACGAATGCCAGCGTGCCAGCATGATCGAATGACTGTCCGAACGAATCGCAGAGCCGCAGACAGTCCGCCAAAGCAAAGGAAGCCGCACAACCATGAGTTACTACCAGCACCCTCTCGATGCCACCGGCCTGCCATCCTGGAAGGCTTTGGAAGAACACCGCCTGACCATGCAAAACTTCAGCATGCGCGAGGCATTCAAGGCCGATCCGACGCGCTTCGATGACCTGTCGGTATCCTGTTGCGGCCTGTTTCTCGATTATTCGAAGAACCTGATCACCCCCGAGACTCGCACTCTGCTGGTGAACCTGGCCCGCGAGGCTGGCGTCGAGCAAGCGGCTCGCGCCATGTTCGAAGGCGAGCGAATCAACGGCTCAGAGAATCGTCCGGTACTGCACACCGCGTTGCGACGCCCCATGGGCGAATCGGTGATGGTCGACGGGCAGAACATCATGCGTGATGTGCATGCTGCCCTGGCGCAGATGACTGACATCGTCACCCGTATTCATAACAACCTTTGGCGCGGCTTCAGCGACAAGACCATCACCGACGTGGTCAACATCGGCATCGGCGGATCCTTCCTCGGTCCACAGCTGGTCTCCGAAGCGCTCCTGCCCTTTACTCAGCACGGCGTGCGCACTCATTACCTGGCGAACATCGACGGTAGCGAGTTCCGCGAGGTGACCGCCAAACTGAACGTTGAGACGACGCTGTTCATCATTTCCAGCAAGACCTTCGGCACCCTCGAAACGCTGAAGAACGCCCAAGCTGCACGCACTTGGTACCTAGGCAAAGGCGGCACCGAAGAAAAGCTCTACCGGCATTTCATCGCTGTCACAAGCAACAAGAAAGCCGCCGTTGAGTTCGGTATCCGCGAGAAGAATATCTTCCCTATGTGGGACTGGGTTGGCGGCCGCTACTCGCTATGGTCGGCCATCGGTCTGCCGATCGCACTGGCCATCGGCATGTCCAACTTCAAGGACTTGCTCTCCGGCGCGTACAGCATGGACCAGCACTTCCTCAACGAGCCGTTCGAAAGCAACATGCCGATTCTGCTGGCGATGTTGGGCATCTGGTATCACAACTTCTGGGACGCGCAGAGCTACGCCTTCCTGCCCTATGACCACTATCTGCGCAACTTCGTCAAACACCTGCAGCAGATGGACATGGAATCCAACGGCAAGAGCGTGCGTCAGGACGGCACCCCAGTGTCCTGCACCACCGGACCGGTGATTTGGGGCGGCGTCGGCGCCAACGGCCAGCACGCTTACCACCAGCTGCTGCACCAAGGCACGCCGCTGATTCCGGCAGATTTCATCGTGCCAGTGGTCAGTCACAATCCGGTTGCCGATCACCATGAGTGGCTGTACGCCAACTGCCTGTCACAGAGCCAGGCGCTAATGCGCGGCAAGACGCGCGAAGAGGCCGAAGCGGAGCTGCGAGCAAAAGGCATGAGCGAAGCCGAAGTCGAGCGCCTGGCGCCGCACAAGGTCATTCCGGGTAATCGGCCAAGCAATACCGTGGTGATGGAAACCATCAGCCCCGGCCGCCTTGGTGCGCTGATCGCGCTCTATGAACACAAGGTGTTCGTCCAGGGCGTGATCTGGGGAATCAACTCCTTCGACCAGTGGGGCGTGGAGCTCGGCAAGGACCTGGGCAAAGCCGTCTACGGCCAGATGACCAGCTTCGATGCGCAACCCGCCGAAGACGCCTCGACCCAGGGGTTGATCGACTTCTTCCGCGGCCGCCATCGCGGCTGATCGATGTGCAACACCGGACAGCGCTTGACCGCTGTCCGGTGCTCCTTCCTCCGCTGCTTCACAGATACGCCTTCGGCACCACGCTGATCGACTGGGCCTGGGTAACGCCTGGACATCGAGTAAGATTCGACTTCCCAGCCCAGCCAGATGTCGCCCTTTTGGAAATGATCCGCCGTCATATCGAATCGCAGGTGCTCAGCCTCACCGGGCTGGCCATCGGCGGTGTCGACTACGAAAACCCACCAGGCGACCCCGGTCTGTTCGGCCCGGATTCGGTCTGCTGGCGCGTGCACGGCGACTTTACCTCGATGCTAATCGGCGGCATTTCCGCACTGCTGCTCCAAGCCCTGCATCCGCTTGCGCTCGCCGGCGTCTGGGATCACTCGAATTTCCGCGACGATCTGCTCGGCCGACTGCGTCGCACCGGCCAGTTCATCTCGGCGACCACCTTTGGTAGCCAGGCCGATGCGCAGCGGTTGATTGAACGGGTCCGAGCCATTCACCTGAAGGTTACCGGCCACGCACCCGACGGCCGCCCGTACGCCGCGTACGACCCGGACCTGCTGACCTGGGTGCATGTCGCCGAAGTCAGGAGCTTTCTCAAGGCGCACCTGCGTTACCTCAACCCGGCGTTGCCAGGTCAGGAACAGGACCGCTACTACGCCGAGGTCGCACGTATCGCCGAAGCGCTCGGCGCACGCAAGGTGCCGCGCTCGCGGCAGCAGATAGAGGACTATTTCGCGGCTATCCGGCCAGAACTGCGCTGTGATGAGCGCTCTCGGGAGATCGTACGCATCCTGTTCGAAGCGCCCGCTCCGAGTCGCCTCGCCAAGCCGTTCGGTGCCCTGATGATGCGCGCCGGCATCGACCTGTTGCCGGACTGGGCCAGCGATATGCTCGATCTCAGCCAGTCCGACCGCGAACGGCAACTGATTCGGATAGCAGTAAGGCGAACCGCCCCGGTGCTGCGCTGGGCCGTACGCAGCGGCTCGGTGCACCGGGCACGGCGCCGCATGGACCTGCCCATACGCTAGCGTGACCGGCAGGTTCCGCACCTGGAGCCGCCTTCAGGCCTGTGCCAACATGAGCGCCCCGCGGGAGCCCGCACCTTCTTGAGGTTCAAGATCATGCAAGACGTCGTCATCGTCGCCGCCACTCGCACTGCTGTCGGCAGCTTTCAGGGCGCGCTGGCCAACATCCCTGCCGTCGACCTGGGCGCCGCGGTGATTCGCCAACTTCTTAAGCAGACCGGAATCGATGCCGCCGAGGTCGATGAAGTCATCCTCGGCCAGGTTCTGACTGCTGGCGCGGGGCAGAACCCGGCGAGACAGGCGGCCATGAACGCAGGGCTGCCCCATGCAGTACCGGCGATGACCCTGAACAAGGTTTGCGGCTCCGGCCTCAAAGCGCTGCACCTGGCGGCACAGGCGATTCGCTGTGGCGATGCCGAAGTGGTGATTGCCGGCGGCATGGAAAACATGAGCCTGGCGCCGTACGTCATGCCCGCCGCACGCACGGGCTTGCGCATGGGTCACGGAAAGCTGATCGACAGCATGATTCAGGACGGCCTTTGGGACGCGTTCAACGACTACCACATGGGCATCACCGCCGAAAATCTGGTGGAAAAGTACGGCGTCACGCGCGAAGCGCAAGATGCATTCGCTGCCTCCTCACAGCAAAAGGCAATTGCCGCCATCGAAGCCGGGCGTCTGCGCGACGAAATTACCCCGATCGAGATTCCGCAGCGCAAGGGCGAACCGCTGGTTTTCGATACGGACGAGCAGCCACGGGCGGGCACCACGGCAGAGAGCCTGGCCAAACTCAAACCAGCCTTCAAGAAGGATGGCAGCGTAACGGCCGGTAACGCCTCCAGCCTCAACGACGGTGCCGCAGCCGTGTTGCTGATGAGCGCCGAGAAGGCCAAGACGCTTGGCCTAACAGTGCTGGCTCGCATCGCCAGCTATGCCAACGCTGGCGTCGATCCTGCGATCATGGGCATCGGCCCGGTATCGGCCACGCGCCGCTGCCTGGAAAAGGCCGGCTGGACGCTCGATGAGCTGGACCTGATCGAAGCCAACGAAGCCTTTGCGGCACAAGCGCTATCGGTCGGCCAAGAGCTGGGTTGGGATCAACAGAAGGTCAACGTCAACGGCGGCGCTATTGCCATCGGCCACCCGATTGGCGCGTCGGGCTGCCGCATCCTGGTAACCCTGCTGCATGAGATGATTCGCCGCGATGTCCATAAAGGACTGGCAACGCTCTGCATCGGTGGCGGTCAGGGCGTCGCGCTGGCAATCGAACGCTGACCGACAGGCAGCCCGCCGGCCCATTATCGGCGATTTCCGATAAACTGCGCGGCCCTCTTTCCCGAGTCGCCGCGCATGCGCTCTCTCGAACAGGCGCTGCGCGCCGCCTACCACAATCGCGAAGCACTGCTCTCCGAACTGCACCACCAGGCCACCGACTGCTATCGGTTGTTCCATGGCAGTCAGGAGGGCTCACCAGGGCTCACCATCGACCGTTACGGCCCGCTGCTACTGGTACAGAGCTTCCATCAGCCGCTTGAACGTGACGCCCTGCTGACCCTGCATGAGCAGATATGCACCGAGCTCGGCCTGCCCTTGGCACTCGTCTACAACGATCGCTCCCAAGGCAACTCGCGTATCGACCGCAGCGATCCGGTATATCGCGCAGCACCTTCGGCACTAGAAGACGTGATCGGTCACGAGTGGGGCCTGAACTACCGCGTCCGTGCACGCCATAGCGGCCAGGACCCGCTGCTGTTTCTGGACTTGCGCAATGTGCGCGGCTGGGTCAAGGCCAACAGTGCCGGCAAGTCTGTGCTTAACCTCTTCGCCTACACCTGCGGGGTCGGTCTTTGCGCTGCCGCTGGTGGTGCTCGTGAGGTTTGCAATCTGGATTTCGCCGAAAGCAACCTCGCGGTGGGCCGCGAGAACGGCGCGCTGAATCCTGAGCTGGCCCCGATGCAGTTCATTCAGTCGGATTACTTTCCCGCGATCCGTCAGCTCGCCGACATGCCGATCCCGCAGCGACGCGGCCGTCCACTGCCAGACTACCCGCGCCTGTCACCGAAGCAGTTCGATCTGGTTTTGCTCGATCCTCCCGCCTGGTCGAAGAGCGCGTTCGGAACCGTCGACCTGCTGCGCGACTACCAAAGCCTGCTCAAACCCGCCCTACTCGCGACCGCCGAGAACGGCGTCCTCATCTGCTGCAACAACCTGGCAAAGGTCGATCTCGACGAATGGCGCGATCAAGTCCTGCGCTGCGCAACCAAGGCTGGTCGGCCGGTTCAGGACTGCCAAGTACTGCCACCGGCCGCCGACTTCCCGTCAACGGACGGCAAGCCGCCGCTCAAGGTGCTGATGCTCCAGTTGTGAGGTAACGCGCGCCCGCGCGCGCAGGAGGAACCCGCGTGCCATGCCATACTCCAAGGCAGTTCATCGCCTGGAAAGTAGATCCGCATGCCCAACGGAATGAAGCGCGCGCTCATCGGCGTGATGACCGCCCTGATCGTCTATTGCCTGCTCGGTTTTCTGATCCTGCCCGGAGTGGCGGAGCGTGTCGTCAACCAACAGCTGGCAAAATACGCGACGGTACCGGCTCGCCTTGAGCGGATCGAGTTCAATCCGTTCACCTTGAACTTGAGACTCCACAACCTGCACTTGGGCGAGCCGGATGCCGAGCAACTGGCTTTCGAGCGGTTATTCGTTGACCTCGATTGGGACAGCCTGTGGAGCCGCTCCCTGCACTTTTCGGATATCGAGCTCATCGGGCCGAACGCCGAAGTCCTGTTTGACATTGACGGCAAGCTGAACCTGGCCGAGCTGTTCGAGCTGCCCAGCAATGAAGATACGCCCGCAGAGGATAAAGAGCCCCTGGCCCTGCGCATCGATCGCCTGCAACTGGCCGGCGGACGGGTGCATTTCGCTGATCAGCGAACCCAGGAGCCGATCGACTTCCTGCTCGACTCGCTGGAGTTTGAGCTCCTTAACTTTGCGACCCGCTCAGACGACGCCGCTGATGCCGTCCTAGTTGCCAGAGGCCCGGACGGATCACGCATCAAATGGAAAGGTCAGCTCAACCTCTCCCCCGTCACGTCCACCGGCCAGCTTGAAATAAATGGGTTGGCACTGAAAACCTTCTGGCCCTATGTCCGCGACATGGCACCGCTCGCCCTTAACGAAGGGCAGCTGAGCCTAAAGACCGAGTACCAGCTCGACCTCAGCAAGGGCACTTCACTTCAATTGAGCGACGCGAGCGCTACGCTGGCATCGCTGAGTATCGATAGCCTCCATGGCCAGCCATTACTCCGTTTGGAACAGGCAGAGATCGCCCAAGCTTCGTTGGATTTGCCGAAACGACAACTCACCCTTGGCCAGCTGCGCAGCCAGGCACTGGAGAGCTGGCTGATTCGTGAGCCTGACGGCCAACTCAATTGGCAGCGCTTGCTTGCCAGCAAGCCAGAACCGCAACCGCAACCGCAGCCAACCGACACAGAGGAGCAACCGACGCAGGACGAGCCTAAGCCAACGCAGGAAGGTGATACATCTGATCAGCCTTGGCGGATCGTTCTACGTGACGCTGAACTGCGTAACTATCAGCTGCACTTGGCGGATAACGTTCCTGAGCCAAACGTCGAACTGGAACTCGGGCCCCTCGATCTGGACGTGCGTAACTTCGACAGCCGCGGCACAGCTCCGATGGAGCTCAAGCTGACCACCGAGGTCGGTAAACAAGGTTCGCTACTTGCCGAGGGCCAGCTGACATTGACGCCAATGCAGGGGAGCTTCGACGTCACGCTGACAGGCATCGACTTGCGCTTGGCGCAGCCCTATTTGTCGCCGTTCGTTCACCTGGAGTTACGCAGCGGACAGCTGGCGAGCCAGCTTGCGGTCGAGCTGACGGGCGTCGAGCCGCTAGCATTTCACATAGGCGGTTCCGCCGAGATTACCCAGCTTCATACGCTCGACACCATCCAGGACCGTGACTTGATGAAATGGCAGTCGTTGCAGGTCAGCGGTCTGGACTATAGCTATCCGAACGCGCTGCAGATCGAAAAGATCGACCTGAACCAGCCCTATGCACGCTTCATTATCAACCCGGACCTGACGACCAACATCAATGACCTGCTGGTAGACAAGCCCTCAGCTTCGCCCAACCAAGAGGCTCCACCCTCCGAAGCACCCGCCTCCCCAGAGGAGCCAAACGTGCCCTTCGCGTTGAGGATTGGCGGTATTCAGATAGCTGACGGCTCAGCCAACTTCTCCGACCTCAGTCTGCGCCCGCCCTTCATCACTGCTATCCAAGATCTCGGCGGTAGCATCGGCACCCTCGATAATCGTCAGCACAACGCTGCCAGCGTTGATATAGAGGGCAAAGTTGATCGTTACGCACCCGTGAGCATCGAGGGCAGCCTGACGCCTTTCGAGCCGCTCCAGAGCCTCGACATCACCACCCGCTTCAGGCAGGTCGAGCTGACCACGCTCTCGCCCTATTCCGCCAAGTTCGCGGGCTATCGTATTCGTAAGGGACGGCTCAACCTGGATTTGCATTACCGTATCCAGCAAGGGCAGCTGAATGCTGAAAACGAAGTGGTGCTGGAAGAGCTGCAGCTGGGCGAGAAAGTCGACAGCGAGCAGGCCGTAGATTTGCCGGTGCGCCTTGCGGTGGCACTATTGAAAGACAGTAGCGGCACCATTGCGCTGAAGATTCCCGTACAGGGAGATCTCAAGAATCCACAGTTCGACGTGGTGCCCATCATCTGGCAGACGTTACGCAATCTGGTAGTACGGGCAGCCAAGTCACCCTTCAAATTCCTTGGAGGACTCGTCGGTCGTGAACAGGCGGATCTTAGCCAGATTCTGTTCCTGCCCGGCAGCAGCGAACTGGACAGCAGAGCGCGCAGCAAGCTCGACGCGCTGGCCAGCGCACTGAAAGAGCGCCCCGTACTCCGCCTGGAGGTCGAAGGCATGAGTGCTCCGGCAGTTGACGGCGCGCTGCTCGCCGAACAATGGCTCGAGCGTGAATATCAGCAGACCTGGTATAAAGTTTTGCAGCGACGTGGTGATACCGTTCCCGCCGATCCATCCATGCTCGAAATCGGTGAAGAAGAAAGAGCCGCCATGTTGGAAGGAATCTATCGCAGCCGCCTGCAGCAACAACCACCCGCCGAGTGGCAAAGTCTCGATGCTGAAGCCCGCACGCGGCAGCTTCGGCAAGCGATTCTAAGCAGCCGTGAAACCAGCACGGCACTCCTGCGGCGCCTGAGCCGTGCACGGGCCGCCAGCATCAAGGACTATCTGGTAGACAACGCAGGGCTGGCTGCGGACAGGGTGTACCTGCTCGATACCAGCATCACCCAGACTGTCCAGGACGGTGGAGTCCCAACGGTGCTGCATTTGGAGGCGGAATGAGAACAATCGGGCGTCGTTGGAAGATGGTCCTCCTGTTCGTGGCCAGCTTGGCGAGTTCAATAGCCGGCGCAGACACCCTCCGCTGTGGAAGCAACTTGATCAACACAGGCGACCGCACCTTTGAGGTCGAGCGTAAATGTGGCCAACCTGTTCAGCGTGATCTGGTGGGCTACACACTGGGCCCAAACCAACGCCGGGAAATGATGCGCGAGGAATGGGTATACGGCCCCGACAATGGGGTATTCAACATCCTCACATTCGAGGGAAACCGACTGGTACGGATCGAAACCAGCCGAGCTAATTGATCAGGGAGTCACCATGCAAAAAAGTGCCGTACTGGCTGCGCTTACCATCACGTTCTGTACGCTACATGCGCAGGCCTCCTCGACCTTTCGTTGCGGAAGCAACCTGGTAAGCCTGCGAGCCTCGACAGCCGAAGTACAAGCCAAGTGCGGTGAGCCCACTAGCCGTGCACTGACCGGGTATAAGGAGCTGGTCGACGAATACGGTTTTCGTCAGGAGGTGCAAATTGAAGAGTGGACCTATGGCCCCACTAATGGCATGTACCATTTTCTGCGCTTCGAGGGTAACCGCCTCAGCAACATCGATAGCGAACGAGGCTGACCGGCAACAAAAAAAACCCGCTGCAAGCAGCGGGTTCCAGTGTTACCTGACCCGTTAGTCGACCGCTTTTAGACCATCTGCAGAAACGTCTTTGACGCCTTCGATCGTCTTGGCCTTGTCGATGGCCATCTCACGCTGTGCTTCGGTAGCCACAGTACCGGACAGTGAAACCACGCCGTTGTTGGTTTCGACTTCAATCTCCATGCCTGGAGTCGAGTCGCCAGCAAGCAGAGCAGATTTAACTTTGGTGGTGATCCAAGTGTCAGACATCGCCTCGCCCGCTTCGTCTGCGGTGTGCTCAGCGGCGTCCATGGTGTCACTGGCAGCCAACATCATTGGTTGGGCCTCGTCAAATGCAGGCGTGGTGTCGGCGAACGCAGCCCCTGCCAGCGGCAAGCTCAAGGCAGTCGCAATGGTGGCAGCAGTAATAGAGGTCTGGATCTTGTTCATGAGTGGCACTCCTGTTTTCTCATAGTAACTGCGGTATGTCTCCGCAGATTCACCTAATAGATCGCAAGCGACGTGCCAAGCTAAGGATTTATAAATATTCCTAAGATTCAATGACATAAAGCTTAGTAGTGCCGCTCTGCCACTAGCACTCTGCATGTTTCGATCAAGCGAAGCGTGCAGACTGCAATGCGCTCAACGCGCGCAACGTTTTGACCAGCATTTCGCCGCCGCAAAAAAAAGAGCCCCGAGGGGCTCTTCTTGTCACTGGGATGCTTTATGCGCCTGATGCTTCGGCAGCAGCCACATCCTTGATCGACAGTTTGATACGGCCGCGGTTGTCGACGTCCAACACCAGGACCTTCACTTCCTGGCCTTCCTTGAGCACGTCGGTAACCTTCTCGACGCGCTGATCGCTCAGCATCGAGATATGCACCAGACCATCCTTGCCTGGGAGGATGTTGACGAAGGCGCCGAAGTCGACGATGCGCTCAACCTTGCCGACATAGATCTTGCCGATCTCAGCCTCAGCGGTGATACCCAGAACCCGCTGCTTGGCGGCTTCTGCAGCTTCCTTGGTCTCACCGAAGATCTTGATCGAGCCGTCATCTTCGATATCGATCGAGGCTTTGGTCTCTTCGCAGATGCTGCGAATGGTCGCGCCACCCTTGCCGATAACGTCGCGGATCTTGTCTTGGTCGATCTTCATCGCAATCATGGTCGGCGCGTTGGCCGACAGCTCTGTACGCGACTGACCGATGACCTGATTCATCTGGCCGAGAATGTTTAGACGCGCTTCAAGCGCCTGACCCAGCGCGATCTCCATGATCTCTTCGGTAATGCCCTGGATCTTGATATCCATCTGCAGCGCGGTCACGCCCTTGGAGGTACCGGCCACCTTGAAGTCCATGTCACCCAGGTGATCTTCGTCACCCAGGATGTCGGTCAGAACCGCGAACTTTTCGCCTTCCTTGACCAGACCCATGGCAATACCGGCTACCGGCGCTTTCATCGGCACGCCGGCATCCATCAGCGCGAGCGAAGCACCGCAGACCGAAGCCATAGAGCTGGAGCCGTTCGACTCGGTGATTTCCGACACCACGCGAATGGTGTAGGGAAACTCATCAGCGCTCGGCAGCATTGCAGCAACCGAACGGCGAGCCAGACGGCCGTGACCGATTTCGCGGCGACCGGTAGCGCCCATGCGGCCACACTCGCCCACCGAGTAAGGCGGGAAGTTGTAGTGCAGCATGAAGGGATCTTTCTTCTCGCCTTCCAGGGTGTCGAGCAGCTGCGCATCACGGGCAGTGCCGAGGGTGGCAACGACCAGAGCCTGGGTTTCACCACGGGTGAACAGCGCCGAGCCGTGGGTCTTGTCGAGTACACCGACCTCAATGTTCAGACCACGAACAGTGCGGGTGTCGCGACCATCGATGCGCGGCTTACCGTTGACGATGTTCTCGCGAACGGTGCGGTACTCGATTTCGCCGAAGGCTTCTTTGACTTCGCCAGCTGTCGGCTGGCCTTCTTCACCGGAGAACTTGGCAACTACCTGATCTTTCAGCTCACCCAGGCGCGCGTAGCGGTCCTGCTTGATGGTGATGGTGTACGCCTGCGAGATCGCCTCGCCGAATTCGCTGCGAATGGCATTGAGCAGCTGAGTATTTTCAGCCTTTGGCTGCCAATCCCAGGTCGGCTTGCCCGCTTCGGCTGCCAACTCGGTAACGGCCTGCACTACGGCCTGGAACTCGTCGTGAGCGAAGAGTACCGCGCCCAGCATCTGGTCTTCGGTTAGCTCTTTGGCTTCCGACTCGACCATCAGTACGGCATCTTTGGTACCGGCAACGACCATGTCAAGGCTCGAGGCCTTGAGCTGCTCGTAAGTCGGGTTCAGCAGGTAGCCGGTTTCCGGGTGGAAGGCAACGCGAGCAGCACCGATCGGACCGTTGAACGGGATGCCGGAAATCGCCAGCGCAGCCGAAGTACCGATCATCGCAGCGATGTCCGGATCAGTCTTCTTGCTGGTCGAAACGACAGTACAGATCACCTGGACTTCGTTCTGGAAGCCTTCCGGGAACAGAGGACGGATCGGACGGTCGATCAGGCGCGAGGTCAAGGTTTCCTTTTCGGAAGGACGCGCTTCACGCTTGAAGAAACCGCCTGGAATCTTGCCGGCTGCGTAGGTCTTTTCCTGATAGTGAACCGAGAGCGGGAAAAAGCCCTTGCTCGGGTCTGCAGTTTTAGCGCCAGTGACGGCAACCAGCACGGTCACGTCGTCATCAACGGTGACCAGTACGGCGCCGCTGGCTTGACGGGCGATACGGCCAGTCTCGAGAGTTACGGTCGATTGACCGAATTGAAATTTCTTGATTACCGGGTTCACGGTGGTTCCTTCTCTATGTTGCCTTGGGGGAAACTTAACTCACGCCTCGCGGGCCATGCCACGCGCGAAGCGCTTTATTCGAATTCTTGGGCAGTGCAGGGTATCGACCCGAACGCTGTCCAGAGGTGTACCTCTGAAAGGCAAAAGCTGGAAGCAGGGCGAGCCCTACTTCCAGCTTTGGCATTCAGCTTCGCACCAACATCGCTTAGCGACGCAGACCCAGACGACCGATCAGGGTGCTGTAACGAGTGGTGTCCTTGCCCTTCAGGTAATCCAGCAGCTTGCGGCGCTGGTTAACCATACGAATCAGACCACGACGCGAGTGGTGATCTTTACCGTTGGCTTTGAAGTGACCTTGCAGCTTGTTGATGTTGGTGGTCAGCAGGGCAACCTGCACTTCCGGCGAACCGGTATCACCTTCAGCTTGCTGGTACTCGCTAACGATCTGAGCTTTTTCTTCAACGCTAAGTGCCATGATGGGCTCCTTCTATGAACAGGCCGGGATATGTCCCGTGTTTTAAAAGAGGTGTGACCGTGCCTGCCAACAGCCATCCTCGTAACGCTGCACACCTTAAAGGTAAGCTGCGTATCGGTCATTCCGACCGAATCAGTCGACGCGGCGCAATACGCCCATCTTCGCTCACCTCACCGATACCGATGAAGC
This sequence comes from Pseudomonas sp. NPDC047961, assembly GCF_050272435.1. Lineage (NCBI taxonomy): Bacteria > Pseudomonadati > Pseudomonadota > Gammaproteobacteria > Pseudomonadales > Pseudomonadaceae > Pseudomonas > Pseudomonas sp. NPDC047961. Next base: position 927,144 of record NZ_JBNNMD010000001.1, read on the forward strand.
GACCGTTATGATCCTGCACTCGCAGCATGCCGAACTTCGGCGCTTCCGGGGCACGTACTGGCTGCCCATGCAACCAATAAAACGCGCTGTGCTCTGAAAGTTGCAGTAGAGGCCAATGTTCAAGCCCGCTGTCCACCGGTTTCAGATAGGCATCAACCGCCTCAGCGCCCCCTTCTGCGTGCAGTCGTTCCAGCTCTTCAAGACTGACCGTCTGGCTGAGATCGAACGGCCCCGCTTGAGTTCTACGCAGTTCGGCGACGTGCGCACCACAACCCAGCGCATGCCCGATATCCTCGACCAACGTCCGGATATAGGTGCCTTTGCTACAGGCAACCGCCAATCGCGCACGGTCATCTTCAAGCGACAACAAATCCAAGCGCGCAATGGTAACAGAACGCGGCTCGCGCTCCACTACCTCTCCAGCTCGCGCCAGCTTGTACAGCGGCTGGCCATCGCGTTTGAGTGCCGAATACATCGGCGGCACTTGCTGCAGATCACCGCGAAACTGTGGCAAAAGCGCCTCTAGCTGCGCTTGGCTGACGGCGACCGGCTTACGCTCGATCACCTCACCTTCGGCATCGGCCGTGGTAGTAGTCACACCAAGTTGGGCGACGGTCTCGTAGCCCTTATCAGCATCCAGCAAATATTGAGAGAACTTGGTAGCTTCCCCGAAACACAGTGGCAGAACACCGGTCGCCAGCGGGTCCAGACTACCGGTATGCCCGGCCTTCTCGGCGTTGAGCAACCAGCGAACTTTCTGCAGCGCGGCGTTCGATGTGAAGCCGCGGGGTTTGTCGAGAAGAATGATGCCGCTGACCGCGCGGCGGATGCGTTTTACCTGGGCCAAACCTTACTCTCCAAGATCGTCGCTGTGCTTGCGGTCTTCCGCTACCGCTCGCTCGATGAGCGACGTCAATTCGACGCCACGACGCACGCTGGCGTCATAGTTGAAATGCAACTGCGGCACGGTCCGAAGCTTCATCGCCTTGCCCAGCTGCATTCGCAGGAAACCGCTGGCATCGTTGAGAATCCGGAGATTGCCCTTGACCGCATCTTCATCGTCATCCTTGCCCATGACCGTAATGAAAATCTTGGCATGGGACAGGTCACGGCTGACCTCGACTGCCGTGATGGTTATCAGACCCAGACGGGGATCCTTAACTTCACGCTGGATGAGCTGCGCCAACTCGCGCTGCATTTGATCGCCAATACGCTGGGTACGGCTGAATTCTTTGGCCATAAAATCTGCCTTGAGCAGCAAGCTGCTAACCTAAAAAAACGTCGTGCTGCAAAGGCAAACGGCAAGCTTCCCGGATCTCTCCTGAAAGCTTGCCGCCGATTTGCCTAACAGCTGCTGTTAGAGCGAACGCGCCACTTCGACTTTCTCGAACACTTCGATCTTGTCGCCAGCTTTGACGTCGTTGTAACTCTTCACCGCGATACCGCACTCCATGCCGGCACGCACTTCCGCAACGTCGTCCTTGAAGCGACGCAGGGATTCCAGCTCGCCTTCGAAGATGACCACATCGTCGCGCAGGACGCGGATCGGACGATTGCGGTGCACCATGCCTTCGATGACCATGCAACCAGCCACGGCACCAAACTTCGGTGAGCGGAACACGTCCCGAACCTCTGCAATACCGAGAATGTTCTCGCGAACATCGCTGCCCAGCATGCCGGTCAGGGCCTTTTTGACGTCTTCTATGATGTCGTAGATAACGTTGTAGTAACGCAGATCCAGACCTTCCTGTTCAACGATCTTGCGCGCACCGGCGTCGGCACGCACGTTGAAGCCAAACAGAACAGCGTTGGATGCCAGCGCCAGGTTGGCGTCGCTCTCGGTGATACCACCGACGCCGCCACCGATGACACGAACCTGCACCTCGTCGTTACCCAGGCCGCTAAGCGAACCTTGCAGCGCTTCCAACGATCCACGAACATCGGACTTGAGGACGATGTTAAGCGTCTTCTTCTCTTCCTGACCCATGTTCTCGAAGATGTTTTCCAGCTTACCGGCATGCGCACGGGCCAGCTTCACTTCGCGGAACTTGCCCTGACGGAACAAGGCCACTTCACGCGCCTTCTTCTCGTCAGCGAGCACGCTGAGTTCGTCACCTGCGTCCGGTGTACCGTCGAGGCCAAGAATCTCGACCGGAATCGAAGGTCCTGCTTCCTTGATCGATTTGCCGTTCTCATCGAGCATGGCGCGGATACGGCCGTAGTTCGACCCGACAAGCACCATATCGCCTTGGCGTAGCGTACCGTCCTGAACCAGAACGGTAGCAACCGGGCCGCGGCCTTTATCCAAACGCGACTCGACCACAACACCACGACCTGGAGCCGACGGGGTAGCGGTGAGTTCGAGGATCTCGGCCTGCAGCAGCACCGCCTCGAGCAGGTCATCCACGCCAGTACCCATCTTCGCGGATACCGACACGAACGGCGTATCACCGCCCCATTCTTCCGACGTTACTTCGTGAACAGACAACTCGCTACGAATCCGATCGAGATCGGCGCCAGGCTTGTCGATCTTGTTCACCGCAACCACCAGCGGAACACCAGCAGCCTTAGCATGCTGGATCGCCTCGATGGTCTGCGGCATCACGCCGTCATCGGCTGCTACCACAAGGATCACGATATCGGTCGCTTGTGCACCACGAGCACGCATCGCGGTAAACGCGGCGTGGCCAGGGGTGTCGAGGAAGGTGACCATGCCGCGATCCGTTTCCACATGGTAGGCGCCGATGTGCTGCGTGATACCGCCCGCTTCGCCAGCAGCCACCTTGGCGCGACGAATGTAGTCGAGCAGCGACGTCTTACCGTGGTCGACGTGACCCATAACGGTCACAACCGGAGCACGTGTAATCGCCTCACCTTCGAACTTCAACAGCTCAGCCAGCTGCTCTTCAAGCGCGTTGTCGCTGACCAGCTTGACCTTGTGGCCGAGCTCTTCTGCGATGAGCTGTGCGGTTTCCTGATCAAGCACCTGGTTGATGGTCACCGGGGTACCCATCTTGAACATGAACTTGATGACTTCCGCGGCCTTGACCGACATCTGCTGCGCCAAATCGCCAACAGTGATGGTTTCACCAATGGCAACTTCACGAATGACCGGACCGGTCGGGCTCTGGAAGCCATGCGCGTTGCGCTTCTTCAGCTTCGATTTGCCACGCCCACCGCGACGGAAGCCGTCAGCGTCGTCTTCGCCACTACGCGCAGTACGCGACAGCGGCGCCTTTGCTTTCAACGAAGGACGATGTTGAGCCTGCTTGCGATCACGACGTTCGTCGTCTTCACTACGGGCCTTGTCCGGACGACGTGGCTCATCCTTCTTGCGATCCTCAACAGGAGCAGTAGGCGTAACCGGTACGGACTCAGGCGCGACAGCTGCAACAGGCTCGGGAGAGGCGGCGGCTGGCGTTTCAGTCTTGGAAGACTCAGCCTGACGGCGCGCTTCTTCCTCGGCCCGCTGCCGTGCTTCTTCTGCCGCCTTTTGACGAGCAGCTTCCTCGGCGGCGCGCTGCTCTTCGAGCTCGCGCTGCTTCTCAGCTTCGATCTCATCAGGGCTGCGCTTGACGAAGGTTTTCTTCTTGCGCACTTCAACGCTGATGGTCTTGCTGTTACTCACTTTCAACTTGGTCGTGGTTTTGCGCTGCAAGGTGATCTTGCTTGGCTCGGCCACTTTAGCCCCATGGCTGCTCTTGAGGTGCGCCAACAGGGCTTGCTTTTCGTTATCGGTCACTACTTGCTCGGCGCTGGTGTGCGACAGTCCTGCCTCACGCATCTGCTGTAGCAGTCGCTCGACCGGTGTGTCGACCACCTGGGCCAGTTCTTTCACCGTGACTTGCGTCATGCATCTCTCTCCTCAGGCCGCTAATTACTTACTCGAACCAATGGGCTCGGGCGGCCATGATCAGCTTGCCGGCACGCTCTTGATCTATGCCGTCTATGTCGAGCAGGTCGTCAATTGACTGCTCGGCCAGGTCTTCGCGGGTGATAACACCTCGCATTGCCAACTCGACCGCCAGTGTCTTGTCCATGCCTTCCAACGCGAGCAAATCCTCGGCTGGCTGGGCGTCTGCCAGTTTTTCTTCCGTTGCGATCGCTTTAGTCAGTAAACGATCTTTAGCGCGGGTTCTCAGCTCATTGACGATATCTTCGTCGAAGCCTTCAATGCCGAGCATTTCCTCCATTGGAACGTAGGCGATCTCTTCGAGCGAAGTGAAACCTTCCTCGACCAGTACTTGTGCCAGCTCTTCATCGACGTCCAGCTCTTCGATGAAGTTGCGCAGAATGTCGCCGGTTTCTTCTTGCTGCTTGCTCTGGATGTCTGCCTCGGTCATCACATTCAGCGTCCAGCCGGTCAATTGACTGGCGAGGCGAACGTTCTGACCACCACGACCGATGGCTTGAGCCAAGTTGTCTTCGCCAACCGCGATATCCATGGCGTGGGCATCTTCGTCGACGATGATGGCAGCCACTTCAGCCGGGGCCATTGCATTGATGACGAATTGTGCAGGGTTCTCGTCCCACAGCACGATGTCGACACGCTCACCGCCAATCTCCCCAGAGACGGCCTGTACGCGCGAACCGCGCATACCAATACAGGCACCCTGCGGATCGATCCGCTTGTCTTTCGAGCGCACTGCGATCTTGGCGCGAGAGCCCGGATCACGTGAGGCGGCCATCACCTCGATCAGGCCTTCCGCAATTTCTGGCACTTCAATGCGGAAAAGCTCGATGAGCATCTGCGGCGCCGTACGCGAAAGAATCAATTGCGGCCCGCGGTTCTCGGTGCGAATTTCTTTGAGCAGCGCCCGCACTCGGGCACCAACGCGGAAGGTTTCGCGAGCGATGATATCTTCCCGAGCCAGCAGTGCTTCGGCATTGTTACCCAGATCAACGATCACGCTGTCACGGGTCACTTTCTTCACAGTGCCGGAAATGATCTCGCCGAGCCGATCGCGATAAGCCTCGACGACCTGGGCGCGCTCAGCCTCGCGGACTTTCTGCACGATGACTTGCTTGGCGGTCTGAGCAGCGATCCGACCAAACTCGATGGAGTCGATCTTTTCTTCGAGCACATCACCAACCTTGGCGTTGGCTTCTTGTGCCTGCTTCATGTCCGTGGTCAGCTGATGGGCCGGATCGTCGAAATCCTCTTCCTCAACCACTGTCCAGCGGCGGAAGGTTTCATAGCTACCGTTCTGCCGATTAATCTCGACCCGCAGGTCAACTTCATCTTCGAAGCGCTTCTTGGTAGCAGTGGCCAGAGCCAGCTCCAACGCTTCGAAGATCACACTGGCCGGTACGCCTTTTTCGTTGGATACCGACTCCACAACCAGCAGTACTTCTTTGCTCATCGTACGCCTCGCCTATCGCAATCCATTGGGGTCCGCGGGATCCGCGATTCACTCAAAACGGGGAATTATGTTGGCCTTGTCGATCATATCGATTGGCAGCAGATATTCGTGATCGTCGACCAGCACCACCACATCCTGTGCCTCGATCCCGCGCAAAAGACCTTGGAAATTGCGCCGACCCTCGAAGGGCGAGCGCAGCTTTATTTTGACCTGTTCGCCGACGTGCGCCTCGTACTGCTCAAGTGTGAACAGCGGCCGATCCATACCAGGTGAAGACACTTCAAGCGTGTAATCGGAGCTGATCGGGTCTTCAACGTCGAGCACACCACTCAGTTGACGGCTAACCTTTTCGCAGTCATCGACAAGTATCCCGTTGGGATTATCGATATAGACGCGCAACAGAGAATGCCGGCCCTGTGAAATGAATTCGATGCCCCAGCATTGATAGCCGAGGGCCTCTACCACTGGGGCCATCAAGGCCTGCAACTGTTCTAGCTTGCTCGACATCGAAGTCCCTCGTGCATGCCGTACAAATGAAAAATGGGCGAAACGCCCATCCATGATGATCGCCTGTGAATGCCGGCGACCTGGCTTGAAGCTAATAAAAAGCCCCTTAACAGGGGCTTTTCATCAACTGGTTGCGGGGGCTGGATTTGAACCAACGACCTTCGGGTTATGAGCCCGACGAGCTACCAGACTGCTCCACCCCGCGTCAAACTGGGCACGAATTATACGACCGCACCAAAACCAGGTCAACCTAAACACAAAAAACAAGAAAGCCCGCATCTGCGGGCCTACTTGTTTGGTACCGAGGAGGGGACTCGAACCCCTACAGCCTATGGCCACTACCACCTCAAGGTAGCGTGTCTACCAATTCCACCACCTCGGCAAAAACCTTTATTCCTGCTGCTGAAGCTGAGGCACTTCATCTGCAACAGGCGCGGACGGAGCATTTTCCAGAACAGGCACATCTTCCACTACCGGCTTGCTCGCCGGAACTTCCAGCACTGCCGGATCCGGCAGGCCTGCGCCCGATACCTGGTCAGCCTGGCGCGTTGCAAAAAACGCCAAACCCAAGCTTGTAGCGAAAAAAACGCAGGCGAGTATAGCAGTAAAACGACTCAGAAAGGTAGAAGAACCTTGGCTTCCGAACACAGTTGCCGAAGCACCCGAACCAAAGGACGCACCTGCGTCAGCCCCCTTACCTTGCTGCAGCAACACCAACGCAACCACGCCAATAGCAACCAGCAGATGCACCACAATCACAACAGTCTGCAACATCTGATCAGTTCCCTGCGGCACGACAGATCGCACCGAAATCATTCGCTTTCAGAGAGGCGCCACCGATAAGCCCCCCATCGATATCCGGCATGCCAAAAAGCTCGGCAGCATTTTCCGCCTTTACACTGCCACCGTACAGGAGCCGCACGCCTTCGGCGATACGTTGATCCTCACGGGACAGCTGCTCTCGAATAGCCGAATGTACTTCCTGAGCCTGTTGCGGCGTCGCCGTCAGCCCGGTACCTATCGCCCAGACCGGCTCGTACGCCACAACCGCCCTCTCAAAAGCGGAAACCCCGGCATCAGCCAAAATGCGAGCCAGCTGACGCTCAACCACTTCAAGAGTCTGCCCAGCCTGACGCTGCTCCAGCGTCTCGCCCAGACACAGCACCGGCGTCATACCGCACACCAATGCCGCTGCAAACTTTTTGCTTACCACCTCGTCACTTTCGCCCAAAATCAGGCGCCGCTCAGAGTGGCCAACCAACACCCAACTGGAACCCGCGTCAGCCAGCTGAGAGGCGGACTCCTCGCCCGTCAATGCACCAAAGCCAGCATCCACCGCACAGTCCTGAGCACCTACGGCGATTGCCATGTCTTCCAGGCCACTCACAACCTGCATCAGGTGCAGAGTGGTCGGAAACACCACCACCTCGACCATTTCAGGAATGCCCTGCTGGCGAAGCGCCTCGATCAGCTCTGCGACGCTGGCGCGGGTACCGTTCATTTTCCAGTTACCAGCTACCAATGGGCGACGCATGCTTTACCTCGTCGGTCAAAGTGGGCGCAGATGGTACTCAACGAAAACACCTCTGGCAAGCGGCAATCACGCACAAACTTGCGTTACAGCGTTCGCTAGTTCCTCAGCGTAACAGCGAACCTGACTTTCATCATCGCCTTCGACCATCACCCGCACCAAAGGCTCGGTCCCGGACTTGCGCAACAGCACGCGCCCCCGCCCTGCCATCCGTTCGGTAACACTGTCACAGACTGCCTGAACCTGAGGATGTGCAATCGGATCCATATCACCGCGGAACCGAACGTTTATCAACACCTGGGGGCATTTACTCCAAGCCAGACGCTCCTGTGCCAGGCTGCACCCGCGACGTTTCAAAGCGAGCACAACCTGGAGCGCAGCGATAATGGCATCACCCGTGGTGGCATGCTGCGCGCAGACAATGTGACCTGAGTTTTCGCCACCGAGCACCCAGTCGCGTTCGAGCATTTCCGCCATCACATAACGATCCCCGACTTTGGCGCGAACGAAGGGGATATCACGCGCCTTGAGCGCCAGCTCCAAACCAAGGTTGCTCATCAAAGTTCCGACAACACCACCTACCAGGCGGTCGCGGTCCTGCAGGTCAGTGGCGATGATGTAAAGCAGCTCATCACCATCTACTTGGGCCCCGGTATGATCGACCATCATCACGCGGTCGCCGTCACCATCGAAGGCGATACCAAGGTCTGCACCGTGCTCGATCACCGCCCTCTGCAACTGCGCTACATGCGTGGACCCTACATCAGCGTTGATATTCAACCCATCTGGCTGAGCAGCGATAACCACCACTTCGGCACCAAGTTCTCGGAAGACGCTAGGCGCCACCTTGTAAGTAGCTCCGTGAGCGCAATCGAGCACGATCTTCATACCGCTGAAATCGGTACTGGTCGGCACGCTGCTTTTACAGAATTCGATATAGCGCCCCGCTGCATCGTTAATCCGCGAAGCTTTACCGAGCTGCACCGAATCAACCACCGTCATCGGCGTGTCGAGCAGCTCCTCGATCATCAGCTCAACTTCATCAGGCAGTTTCGTTCCGCGCCCGGAGAAGAACTTGATCCCATTATCGTGATGGGGATTATGCGAGGCACTAATTACGATGCCGGCATCGGCATGGAAGGTGCGCGTTAGATACGCAACTGCCGGGGTAGGCATGGGCCCCAACAGCAATACATCGGCGCCTGCGGCAGACAACCCAGCCTGCAGCGCCGATTCGAACATGTATCCGGATATCCGCGTGTCTTTGCCGATCAGAATGCGACATTTCCCGTGCTTACGAAATGCCATACCCGCCGCCCAACCAAGCCTCAGCATAAATTCCGGCGTGATCGGAAATTGGCCGACATGACCCCGAATGCCATCGGTGCCGAAGTACTTTCTACCCATGAATTAATCCCTATTCTGCCGCTTGCACTGCGGCAATCATTCGAACCACATCAACCGTTTCGGCCACGTCATGCACCCGGAGGATGCCAGCCCCCTTCACAACAGCCAGCGCTGCAAGCGCCAAACTTCCATATAGACGGTGCGCCACGTCGCGCTGCAAAACTTGGCCGACCATACTCTTGCGGGAAACGCCAACAAGCAACGGCCGCCCCAACACATGGAGCTGTTCCAGCCTGTTGAACAGATGCAGATTATGAGAGAGGGTCTTAGCGAAGCCGAACCCCGGATCGAGCACAATCCGGTCGTCAGGGATGCCTGCAGCCAAGCAAACCTCCATACGCCCACGCAAGAAGCTCACGACCTCGCTGGTGACATCGTCGTAGTGAGGATCGTTCTGCATATCACCAGGCTCACCCCGCATATGCATCAGGCACACCGGCAGTCCGCTGTCTGCTGCCGCATCCAGGGCCCCATCACGAGACAACGAACGGACATCATTGATTAAACCCGCACCAAGTCGGGCCGTCTCGCGAATCACGGCAGGTGTCGAGGTGTCCACCGAAATAATCACGTCAAGCTCACGGGCAATCGCCTCTACCACAGGCGCAACACGCTCAAGCTCTTCGATTGGCGAAACAATGCTTGCGCCCGGGCGAGTCGACTCCCCACCTACGTCGATCAACGTCGCACCCGCCACCACCATTGCGGCGGCGTGCCGCAGCGCAGCATCGACACTAGCATGCTGGCCGCCATCGGAGAACGAATCGGGCGTAACGTTCAGAATACCCATGACATGCGGGCGCGATAAATCAAGAACCCGGCTGCCACAGGACAGCCGGGTCGAGAACGACTTTTCACTCATCTAACTCAGCCTTAGCTTAGTGCTCGCCAGCTGGGCCACCAATCGGTGTCTGTGGGCGGCCGCTTTCAGGCTGAACGGGCGTTCCGGTTGGGCCGGAGCCGTCCTGCCAGTCCCGCGGCTCGCGCGGAGTCCGACCAGCCATGATGTCATCGATCTGATCAGCGTCGATGGTCTCGTACTTCATCAGCGTCTCAGCCATAACATCAAGCTTGTCACGGTTGTCGGCGAGAATCTGTTTCGCTGTGCCATAGCATTGATCGATGATGCTACGAACCTCGAGATCGATCAGCTTCGCAGTGTCACCGGACACATTTGTGTGCTGACTACCCGCACTGCGACCAAGGAAAACTTCACCCTCTTCCTCCGCGTACATCAGCGGGCCCAACTTTTCGGACAACCCCCACTTGGTAACCATGTTACGAGCCAGCTGGGTGGCGCGCATGATGTCATTGGACGCGCCGGTCGTAACACCTTCAAAGCCGAGCGTCATTTCTTCTGCGATCCGTCCCCCGAACAGCGAACAGATCTGACTGATCAAGGCGCGCTTGGAAAGGCTGTAGCGGTCTTCCTCAGGCAGGAACATCGTCACTCCCAATGCTCTGCCGCGGGGAATGATCGATACCTTATAGACCGGATCGTGTTCCGGAACGACGCGTCCAACGATGGCGTGACCCGCCTCGTGGTAGGCCGTATTGAGCCGCTCCTTCTCGGACATGACCATCGACTTGCGCTCAGCGCCCATCATGATCTTGTCCTTGGCCAGCTCGAACTCTTTCATTTCAACCACACGCTTACCGGCGCGCGCAGCAAACAACGATGCTTCGTTGACAAGATTGGCCAAGTCAGCGCCTGAAAATCCAGGAGTTCCACGCGCAATCAAAGCCGGCTCGACACTATCGCCAAGCGGAACCTTGCGCATATGTACTTTCAGGATCTGTTCCCGACCACGAATATCGGGCAGTCCAACAACCACCTGACGATCGAAACGGCCGGGGCGAAGCAGGGCAGGGTCGAGGACATCCGGACGGTTGGTGGCAGCAATGACGATGATGCCGTCATTCATTTCGAAACCGTCCATTTCGACCAGCAACTGGTTCAGCGTCTGCTCCCGCTCGTCGTGACCGCCACCGAGACCTGCACCGCGATGACGCCCGACGGCGTCAATCTCGTCGATGAAAATGATGCACGGTGCGTGCTTCTTGGCTTGCTCAAACATGTCGCGCACGCGGCTGGCACCCACACCAACGAACATCTCAACGAAATCGGAACCGGAGATCGTAAAGAATGGAACCTTGGCCTCACCTGCAACCGCTTTAGCCAACAGCGTCTTACCAGTACCCGGCGAACCGACCATCAGCACACCGCGTGGAATACGCCCCCCAAGCCGTTGAAACTTGCCCGGATCACGCAGGAACTCGACCAACTCGGTAACTTCTTCCTTGGCCTCGTCACAACCCGCAACATCAGCGAACGTCGTCTTGACCTGGTCTTCAGACAATAGCCGAGCCTTGCTCTTGCCAAAGCTCATCGGCCCACCCTTGCCGCCAGCGCCGCCTTGCATCTGACGCATGAAAAACATGAAGACAGCAATGATCACTAGAATCGGGAAGCTCGCCACCAATAGCTGCGTCCAGATGCTCTGCTGCTCGGGCTGTTTGCCTTCGATCACCACATCGTTGTTGATGAGGTCACCGATCAGACCATTATCCTGAATCGCAGGCCGAATGGTTTTAAAGGTCTCGCCGTCACTGCGCTTTCCGGTAATGACGAAACCGTCAACGGTCACGCGCTCGACTTGGCCTTCTTTGACCTGCTCGATGAAATCCGAATAGTTGAGCGTCTGCGGCTCGGTAGGGCTGGAAAAGTTGTTCATCACCGTCACTAGGACAGCGGCAATGATCAACCACAAAATCAGGTTTTTTGCCATGTCGTTCAATTCACTACCCTCTAGAGCAGGCGTATTGTCGGGAGCCTGCATGACGGCCGATGGTTCGCTCTCGGCCTAACTTACTACACAACGTAGCTGAACACGCAGCTCGGTCTGTAACCCGATATGAAACATGCTAGCCCGTAATTTCACGGCTGGCATTTGCCAGAATAGTCTCAGTCCCCGTGCGGTTAAGACCGCAGCGCTTGCATCTCGTTGCCATCACCCCGATAACCGCGCGCCAGCAGATACTGTTCCCGGGAGCGATCCCTTGAGGACAAGGGTTTGCGCATCTGTACCTTGTCGAAATTCTGTCTGACATCCTTCAGGTAGGCATCGAAACCATCCCCCTGAAAAATCTTGATCAGAAAATCGCCGCCTGGGCGCAACACTCGCATGGCCAGATCCAGCGCAAGCTCGCAAAGAAACATCGCTCGCGCCTGGTCAGCGACCTTCACCCCACTCATATTGGGGGCCATATCGGAAATCACAAGGTCCACTTGGGTTTCACCGATGGCCTGAAGGATCTCGGCGAATACCTGGTCTTCAGTAAAGTCACCGAGCACAAAGGTGACGTCCGCGATGCTGTCCATGGGCAGAATATCGGAAGCGATCAGCCGCCCGCGATCACCGATCACTCGACTGGTGACCTGCGACCAGCCTCCCGGCGCCGCACCGAGATCGACCACCGTCATGCCTGGCCGCAGAATACGATCCTTTTCCTGTATTTCGAGAAGCTTGTAGCTGGCCCGAGAACGATAGCCGTCGCGCTGCGCCATCTTCACATAGGGGTCATCAAAATGTTCTTTCAGCCAACGCGGGCTGGTCTTGGAGCGTGCCAAGCTGTTACCTCATCTGTGCGGCTCAGAGCGTGTCAGTTACACTAGCCGCCATTTTCAGGGTTCTGACGCAAGGGTCGAATTATGCCGCTCACTAACGAGCAGAAGAAACAGTACAAATCCATCGGCCATCATCTGAAGCCAGTGTTGATCGTATCGGAGAACGGCTTGACCGAAGGCGTACAGGCCGAACTGGAGCGCGCCTTGAACGATCATGAGCTGATCAAGGTGCAGCTGCGGATCACCGAGCGTGAGGATCGGCGTGCGGTAACCGATGAGCTATGCAAGATTGGAGGCTGCGAACTGGTCCAGTCCATCGGCAAGATGGCGCTGGTCTATCGCAAGAACCCCAACGTGAACAAGCTGCTATCCAACGTACATCGTTTTCAGGCCTAAGCCTGACGCAAGCATCGCCAGTCATGACCGCTCCCGCCCGGGAGCGGCCTGCAGCACCAAAATCAGCCCGCACATGCCGATAACCAGATAACTGAACACCAGCCAGTACGGAGACTGGACGACCCCGGCACGCACCACGAAAAAACTCGCCGCCAGCAGCAATATGCTGAGCAAAAGCTGACCGCGCAAATCTTCCCACAGGCTTCGCAATCCACCGAGCTGAATCAGCACGACGGCCTGAAGGACGACACAGAATGCAGCGAAGCCCACCAGCAATGGGCGAAGGCTATTCGCGATTTCGTCAATAAGCATCGGCGCAAGGCCAATCTTGCCGAGCGCCGGGAGCATGACGAACTGCAGCAGCCAAAGACCACCGACCCAGAAAGTCTGAGCCAGCTGCCAGCTTATGGTTCCGGCCCGCATCGATTGACGTTTAGAGATGGCGAACCTCGACGATCTCAAACTCGACCAGCCCACCCGGAGTCTTCACCACCGCGACGTCACCCTCCTCCTTGCCAATCAGAGCACGTGCTATCGGCGAGCCTACCGAAATCTTGCCCAGTTTGATCTCCGCTTCGTCCTCACCAACGATCTGATAGGTGACACGCTCGTCGGTCTCGACATTGGCAATCTCAACGGTCGTACCGAATATCACTTTGCCGGTGTGCGGGATGCTGCTGACATCGATGACTTGGGCATTCTGCAGACGCCCCTCGATATCACGAATCCGCGCTTCGACCATGCCCTGCTGTTCGCGCGCGGCATGATACTCGGCGTTTTCCTTCAGGTCGCCCAGTTCGCGCGCCACGCCGATGTCGTGACTGAGCTTGGGGCGAAGCACCTTGGTGAGATGGTGCAGCTCTTCTTCCAGGGCACGCGCACCCTGGACAGTCATTGGGTATTTGGTCATGCCTTGATTCCTGCATGAAGATCCTGCAAACGACGCACAGTCTTCTCGGGACCGAACTTCAGCGCCTCACAGATCGCCTGCCCACCAGCCAAGGTGGTGGTGCAGCAGATCTTGTGCTGCAGAGCGTTACGACGGATTGAATAGGAGTCGGCGATGGACTGACGCCCCTCGGTAGTATTGATGATCAGGGTGACCTCGTCATTCTTGATCATGTCGACAACGTGCGGGCGACCCTCGGTTACCTTATTGACGCGGCGCACCGGCAATCCGGCAGCCTCGATCAACTTGGCGGTGCCAGCAGTTGCGACCACTTCAAAACCCAATTCGACGAGATCACGAGCGACCTGTGCAACGTGCGGCTTGTCGTCGTCACGCACGCTGATGAAGGCGCATCCACTATTCGGCAGGATTTCACTCGCACCTAGCTGTGCCTTGGCAAAAGCTTCGGCGAAGCTGTCGCCGACACCCATCACCTCACCGGTGGATTTCATTTCGGGGCCGAGAATCGGATCGACACCCGGGAACTTGGCGAAGGGGAATACCGCTTCCTTGACACTGTAGAAGTTCGGAATGATCTCTTCGGTCAAGCCAGCTTCCGCCAGTGTTTTGCCAGCCATGACGCGTGCGGCAATCATTGCTAACGACACGCCAATGCACTTCGATACAAAGGGAACGGTGCGTGACGCACGCGGGTTCACTTCGATCACGAAGATGTCTTCACCCTGAACGGCCATTTGCACGTTCATCAAGCCGACCACACCGAGCTCGAGGGCCATCTTTTTGACCTGATCTCGGATCTCGTCCTGGATATGCGGCGGCAAAGAGTAAGGCGGCAAGGAACAGGCAGAGTCGCCCGAGTGTACGCCAGCCTGCTCGATGTGCTGCATGATCGCGCCAATAACCACGTGTTCGCCGTCGCACACCGCGTCGATATCAACTTCGATAGCGCAGTTAAGGAAGTGATCGAGCAGCACCGGACTGTCATTCGACACCTTCACCGCTTCGCGCATGTAGCGCTTGAGCTCTTCTTCCTGGTAGACAATTTCCATCGCCCTACCGCCGAGTACATAAGACGGACGCACCACCAGCGGATAACCGATCACTTTCGAGGCGGCGAGAGCCTCTTCTTCGCTACGGGCTGTAGCGTTTGGTGGCTGGCGCAGGTTCAGGCGCTCGACCATCTGCTGGAAGCGCTCGCGATCTTCGGCTCGGTCGATGGAGTCAGGACTGGTACCGATGATTGGCACACCCGCTTCTTCCAGAGCACGAGCCAGCTTCAGCGGAGTCTGACCGCCATACTGCACGATCACGCCCTTAGGCTGCTCAACACGGACGATTTCTAATACGTCTTCCAGGGTTACCGGCTCGAAGTACAGACGATCTGACGTGTCGTAGTCAGTGGAAACGGTCTCAGGGTTGCAATTGACCATGATGGTTTCATAGCCATCGTCACGCAGCGCCAGCGCGGCATGTACGCAGCAGTAGTCGAACTCGATGCCCTGACCGATACGGTTCGGTCCGCCACCGAGAATCATGATCTTGTCGCGACTCGACGGATTGGCCTCGCATTCTTCCTCGTAGGTCGAATACATGTAGGCTGTGTCGGTGGCGAATTCGGCGGCGCAGGTGTCAACGCGCTTGTAGACCGGCAGCACCTTGAGCTTGTGGCGATGGGCCCGCAGGTTCTTTTCGGTCACGCCGAGCAGCTTGGCCAGCCGCGCGTCGGAAAAGCCCTTTCGCTTGAGCTTGTACATCACATCGCGATCGATGCTGGACAAGCCCATGGTCTTGATCCGTTCCTCCTCCTTAATCAGATCCTCGATCTGCACCAGGAACCACTCATCGATCCGTGTCAGATCGAAGACTTCGGCAACCGACTTTCCAGCACGGAAAGCGTCGGCCAGATACCAGATGCGATCTGCACCCGGCACAGTA
Source organism: Pseudomonas sp. NPDC047961 (assembly GCF_050272435.1). Taxonomy (NCBI): domain Bacteria; kingdom Pseudomonadati; phylum Pseudomonadota; class Gammaproteobacteria; order Pseudomonadales; family Pseudomonadaceae; genus Pseudomonas; species Pseudomonas sp. NPDC047961. Next base: position 942,821 of record NZ_JBNNMD010000001.1, read on the forward strand.
AGCTCGCGTTTGAGCGTGCCCTCGCTTTCCGGATCAGCCAGATCAAGCTTCGGATCGAAGCCGGATACACCCACCTCCAGACCGCGAAGTGCCTTCTGTACCGATTCCTGGAAGGTACGACCGATGGCCATGACCTCACCGACAGACTTCATCTGGGTGGTCAGCCGCGCATCGGCCTTGGGGAATTTCTCAAACGCAAAACGCGGAATCTTCGTCACAACGTAATCGATGGCGGGCTCGAAGGACGCCGGAGTGCGACCGCCAGTGATGTCGTTCTGCAGCTCATCGAGGGTGTAGCCCACAGCCAGCTTGGCCGCGATCTTGGCGATCGGGAAGCCGGTGGCCTTAGAAGCCAGCGCCGAGGAACGCGAAACACGCGGGTTCATCTCGATCACGACCATGCGGCCGGTGCTCGGGCAGATCCCGAACTGCACGTTGGAACCGCCGGTTTCCACGCCGATCTCGCGCAGCACCGCCAGGGATGCATTACGCAGGATCTGATATTCCTTGTCCGTCAGAGTTTGCGCCGGGGCGACGGTGATGGAGTCACCGGTGTGCACACCCATCGGATCGAAGTTTTCGATGGCACAGACGATGATGCAGTTGTCCTTCTTGTCGCGGACCACCTCCATCTCGTATTCCTTCCAGCCGATCAGCGACTCGTCGATCAGCAGCTCGCTGGTCGGCGACAGGTCCAGACCGCGGGCGCAGATTTCCTCGAACTCTTCACGGTTGTAGGCAATACCGCCGCCGGTGCCACCCATGGTGAACGAAGGGCGAATGATGCAGGGGAAGCCGACTTTCTCGAGGACGCCGTAGGCTTCGTCCATGTTGTGCGCGATGCCGGAAACCGGGCACGCCAGGCCAATGTTCTTCATCGCCTTGTCGAAGCGTGAGCGGTCTTCGGCCTTGTCGATAGTGTCGGCGTTGGCACCGATCATCTCGACGCCAAACTTCTCCAGGATGCCGTGCTTTTCCAGGTCTAGCGCGCAGTTCAGCGCTGTCTGGCCGCCCATGGTTGGCAGCAGCGCGTCAGGCCGCTCCTTCTCGATAATCTTGGCGACGGTGGCCCACTTGATCGGCTCGATGTAGGTCGCATCTGCCATGGCCGGGTCGGTCATGATGGTCGCCGGGTTGGAGTTGACCAGGATGACCCGGAACCCTTCTTCGCGCAGCGCCTTGCACGCCTGCGCGCCGGAATAATCGAACTCGCACGCCTGACCGATAACAATCGGGCCAGCGCCGAGGATCAGAATGCTTTTGATGTCTGTACGTTTTGGCATGGTCTCTCTCGAATTCTGTGCTCGGCGGGCTTAGCGGCGCTTGGCCATGGCGTCGATGAAGCGATCAAACAGCGGCGCTACATCATGCGGCCCCGGGCTAGCCTCAGGATGACCCTGGAAACTGAAGGCGACCTTGTCGGTGCGCTCAATGCCCTGCAGCGTGCCGTCGAACAGCGACTTGTGCGTCGCTCGCAAATTGCTCGGCAGGCTGGCTTCGTCCACGGCAAAGCCATGGTTCTGGCTGGTGATCATCACCACGCCGGTATCGAGGTCCTGTACCGGATGGTTGGCCCCATGGTGACCGTTAGGCATTTTCACCGTCTTGGCGCCTGAGGCCAGGGCCAACAGCTGGTGACCAAGGCAGATGCCGAATACCGGTATGTCCGTTTCAAGCACTTCCTGAATGGCCTTGATCGCGTAATCACAGGGTTCAGGATCACCTGGGCCGTTGGCGAGGAATACGCCGTCCGGATTCAGGGCGAGCGCATCGCTGGCCGGTGACTGGGCCGGCAATACAGTGACACGGCAGCCGCGCGCGACCAGCATGCGCAGGATGTTGTACTTCACGCCATAGTCGAAGGCGACAACATGGTATGGCAGCTCGCTGGCAGGCACCTCGGCATGACCATCATTATCCAAGCACCAGACGCTCGAGCGCCACTCGTAGCGCTCCTTGACGCTGACCTCCTTGGCCAGGTCCATGCCCTTGAGGCCGGGGAAGCTGCGCGCCAGCTCAAGCGCCTTCTCTTCGGTTGCATCATCTCCCGCCAGGATGCAGCCATCCTGAGCGCCTTTCTCACGCAGAATACGGGTCAGGCGGCGGGTGTCGATGCCAGCAATGGCCACGGTACCGTTGGCCTTGAGGTAATCCGGCAGAGACTGCTTGTCGCGCCAGCTGCTCGCGATAAGAGGCAGGTCGCGGATCACCAGCCCGGCAGCCCAAACCTTCCAGGATTCAGCGTCCTCTGGGGTTGTGCCGGTATTCCCAACGTGCGGGTAGGTCAGGGTGACGATTTGCTTGGCATAGGAAGGATCGGTGAGGATTTCCTGATAGCCGGTCATGGCGGTATTGAACACCACCTCACCGATAGTCTGGCCGTCGGCGCCGATAGATTCGCCGCGAAAAATACTGCCATCGGCAAGGGCGAGAATGGCTGGCTTAGTCAAGAGACCTCCCAAAGATCAAGGCTGAAGCAAGCGCAGATTGTAAAAAAGCGGGATGACGTGTGAAGGTCATCCCGCTTTTTATTTGATTCATTCTGCGCAACTTTTAGTGGACACACTAAAACGGGAAGCTTACAGAAACCGCCCTTTCAGGTCCAGCCGCAATCAGCCAAAACGCCCTGCGAAGCGCTTCATTAGCGCAACCCAAGCACATCCTGCATGTCATACAGCCCGGCAGGCTGGTGCTCCAGCCACATCGCGGCACGCACCGCGCCTTTGGCGAAAGTCATCCGGCTAGACGCCTTATGGGTGATCTCGACGCGCTCGCCCTCGGCAGCGAACAACACCGTATGATCCCCCACAACGTCGCCCGCACGCACCGTGGCAAAACCGATCGTCTCCCGCGCACGGGCGCCCGTCTGCCCTTCGCGACCATAAACCGCAACCTTCTGCAGATCGCGACCAAGCGCCTGCGCAACGACCTCCCCCATGCGCAACGCAGTACCCGATGGCGCGTCGACCTTGTGGCGGTGATGTGCCTCGATGATTTCGATATCGACCTCGTCGCCCAGCACGCGCGCAGCCGTATCAAGCAGCTTCAGGCACAAGTTGACTCCGACGCTGAAATTCGCGGCAAACACGATGGGAATATCTTGTGCTGCAGCAGCCAGTTTTTCCTTCTCTGCTACCGAGAAACCAGTGGTGCCGATCACCATTGCCTTGCCTGCGCGCCGGCACACTTCAAGGTTCTTCAGCGTGACCGAAGGATGAGTAAAATCGATCAGCACATCGAACTCGTCGACGACCTTCGCCACCTCGCCGATCAGCGGTACGCCGAGCCGCCCGATAGCAGCCAGCTCGCCTGCATCAGCGCCCACGAGGGTGCTATCTGGCCGGTCAATAGCCGCGGTCAAGCCCGCAGCACCAGAGGTTTGCTGAACAGCCTCGACCAGCGTCTTGCCCATACGCCCCGCGGCGCCCGTTACTGCAATACGTCGCATAAAAACAGCTCCAAGCTGCAAGCCTTAAGCTGCAAGGACGCCTTCAGGAAGGCTGCCACCTGCAGCTCGCCGCCGGGTTAAAGATCGCCAAAAAATCGCTTTACGCCTTCGAACCAGCCGCTGGCTTTTGGCGAATGAGAGCTGTCGCTCTGCAATGTTTTGCGGAACTCGTCGAGTATTTCGCGCTGGCGCTTGCCCAAGTTAACCGGCGTCTCCACCGCCACCCGGCATAGCAGATCGCCGGCGGCACCGCCACGTACAGGAGCAACACCCTTGCCACGCAAACGGAACTGCTTGCCGGTCTGAGTGCCTTCCGGAATTTTTAGCTTCACCCGCCCGTCGAGGGTGGGCACTTCCAACTCGCCGCCCAGCGCCGCATCAGCGAAACTGATTGGCACCTCGCAAAACAGGTGCTTGCCGTCACGCTGAAAGATTGGGTGCTCGCGGACGTTGACCACCACATAAAGATCTCCAGCCGGACCGCCTTGAGCGCCCGCTTCGCCCTCACCCGTCAAACGAATCCGGTCACCTGTGTCGACACCCGGCGGCACTTTGACTGAAAGTGTCTTCTGCTCTTCGACGCGGCCTTGTCCATGGCAACTGCCGCAAGGATCGGAAATCATCTTGCCACTGCCATGACAGCGCGGGCAGGTCTGCTGCACCGAGAAGAACCCTTGCTGCATGCGCACCTGGCCGATGCCGCCACAGGTGGTACAGGTCACCGGGCTGGTGCCCTTCTTGGCGCCGGAACCGTCGCAGGTCTTGCACTCGACAAGCGTCGGCACTCGAATGGTAACCGTGGTGCCCCGCACAGCCTCTTCCAGATCCAGCTCGAGGGTGTAGCGTAGATCACTGCCGCGCTGAGCACCGCCACGCGAACTGCCCCGTCCGCCAGCGAAGAAATCGCTGAACACGTCGCCGAAGATATCGGAGAAGTTGGCGTTACCGTACGCCGCGCCCGCGCCAGCCCCCATCTGCGGATCGACACCGGCATGACCATATTGGTCATAGGCCTGACGCTTACTCGCATCGGACAGCACCTCGTAAGCCTCGTTGGCTTCCTTGAATGCATCTTCGGCGGCTTTGTCTCCGGGATTACGATCCGGATGGTGCTTCATTGCGAGGCGACGATAAGCCTTTTTCAGCTCTGCCTCGCTGGCGCCGCGCTCGACACCCAGCACTTCGTAATAGTCACGTTTGGCCATAAGTTTCCTGAACCTTCAAATTCGTACCCTCCAGACACGCCGACGCGGGAGCAAGCCCCCGCGCGGCGATTAGACCCGTCGCGGCATCACCGCATCGGGCTGGAGGAAAAGGCAGCGGCCACAATGCAGGCCCCTGCGCTCGCTCCACTCATGGAGGTCATAAGCCGCGGCTTACTTGTTGTCCTTGACCTCTTCGAACTCAGCATCGACCACGTCGTCACCGGACTGTCCGCTGTCGCCACCCTGTTCGCCTTCGCCGCCTTGAGGCTGCTCGGCATACATCTTCTGCGCCAGGGGTGTGGATGCCTGAGAGACCGCCGCGATCTTGGCTTCGATCTCAGCCTTGTCGTCGCCCTTGATGGCAACTTCCAGCTCGCCGATGGCTTTTTCGATGTTGGCCTTATCTTCTTCGGTGGCCTTGTCGCCGGCTTCAGTCAGCATCTTGCGGGTCGCATGAACCAGCTGATCGCCCTGGTTGCGAACGGTCACCAGCTCCTCGAACTTGCGGTCTTCCTCGGCATTGGCCTCGGCGTCACGCACCATCTGCTCGATTTCCTCCTCGGAAAGACCAGAGTTGGCCTTAATCACGATGGACTGATGCTTGCCTGTGGCCTTGTCTTTCGCTGACACGTGCAGGATGCCGTTGGCATCGATGTCAAACGTCACCTCGATCTGCGGAACACCACGCGGAGCTGGCGGAATGTCAGCCAGATCGAAGCGGCCCAGCGACTTGTTCTGCGACGCCTGCTTGCGCTCACCCTGCAGCACATGGATGGTCACCGCGCCCTGGTTGTCATCGGCCGTCGAGAAAACCTGCGATTTCTTGGTCGGAATGGTGGTGTTCTTTTCGATCAGCGCAGTCATCACGCCGCCCATGGTTTCGATACCCAGGGTCAGCGGCGACACGTCGAGCAGCAGAACGTCTTTCACGTCACCCGCCAGCACGGCCCCTTGAATCGCGGCGCCCATGGCGACAGCTTCATCCGGGTTCACGTCCTTGCGCGCTTCCTTGCCGAAGAACTCGGCAACCTTCTGCTGCACCAGCGGCATACGGGTCTGACCGCCGACCAGGATCACGTCGTCGATCTTGGCCACGTCGATGCCGGCATCTTTCATTGCCATACGGCAAGGCTCGATAGTGCGCTGCACCAGATCCTCGACCAGCGCTTCCAGCTTGGCACGGGAGATCTTCACGTTCAGGTGTTTAGGACCAGTCGAATCCGCGGTGATGTAAGGCAGGTTGACGTCGGTCTGCTGGCTGGAGGACAGCTCGATCTTGGCCTTTTCCGCGGCTTCCTTGAGGCGCTGCATCGCCAGCGGGTCGCCCTTGAGGTTCATGCCGCTTTCTTTCTTGAACTCGTCGACGAGATAGTCGATCAGGCGAATATCGAAATCTTCGCCGCCGAGGAAGGTGTCGCCGTTGGTGGCCAACACTTCGAACTGATGCTCGCCGTCCACTTCAGCGATCTCGATCACCGATACGTCGAAGGTACCGCCGCCCAGGTCATAAACGATGACCGTGTGGTCGCCCCTGGCCTTGTCCATGCCGTACGCCAACGCAGCCGCTGTCGGCTCGTTGATGATGCGCTTGACGTCCAGACCAGCGATGCGGCCAGCGTCTTTGGTCGCCTGACGCTGACTGTCGTTGAAGTAGGCCGGCACGGTAATGACTGCTTCGGTAACCGGCTCGCCGAGATAGTCTTCGGCAGTCTTCTTCATCTTCTTCAGGATCTCGGCAGAGATCTGCGGCGGCGCCATCTTCTGACCGCTCACTTCAACCCAGGCGTCGTTGTTGTCCGCCTTGACGATCTTGTAGGGGACCATCTGGATGTCTTTCTGCACGACCTCTTCATCGAAACGACGACCGATCAGTCGCTTCACGGCGTACAGGGTGTTATGCGGGTTGGTCACTGCCTGACGCTTGGCCGACTGACCTACCAGGATCTCGCCATCATTGGCATACGCGATGATCGACGGCGTGGTGCGGCCGCCTTCGGCGTTTTCGATCACCTTGGCCTTGCCGTTTTCAAGAATGGAGACGCAGGAGTTGGTCGTTCCCAGGTCGATACCGATAATTTTGCCCATGTGCTTCTCTCCGAACTTTGATTGATCCGCGCCTGTTTACCGGCTGCGGGTAACACAAAAACGCTTGGCTACGAGATGGGGGTCGCTAGCGGAAATTCAAGCCTTCTCATCAATCGAAGGCGGGGTTTCTGCCGGCGCCTTGCTGACGACTACCATCGCCGGGCGCAACAGGCGTCCGTTGAGCAGGTAACCCTTCTGGAATACCTTGAGCACACTGCCAGGCTCGGCGTGGGTGCTCTCTTCCATCGCCATGGCCTGGTGATGCTCAGGATTGAATGGCTCTCCCTGCGGGTCCAGCTGTACCAACTGATGGCGTGCCAGGGTGTCGAGCAACAACTTGAACGTTAGCTCGACACCTTCACGCATCGGCTTGACCGCCTCGTCGTCCGGGTTCGACAACTCGAGGCCACGCTCCAGACTGTCCGCGACAGCCAGGAGGTCTCCAGCAAATTTCTCTAACGCAAACTTATGCGCCTTCTCGACATCTTGCTCGGCGCGACGGCGAATGTTCTGCAGCTCGGCTGCCACACGCAGAGACTGATCCTGGGCTGCGGCCAACTGCTCTTCTAGAGAATGCACGCGGCCAGCTAAATCCTCGGTCACCTCTGCTTGCGCGGTCTCGTTCTCTTCGGGGGTCTGGTTATCCAGGTTTTGCTCGTCGGCCATGCGGTCCTCCTCATCGATACGTCAGCGGGCGTCGACCCGCGCTTGTGCCGCTATATGGGGGCGACAAAATCTGCTTCAAGGGCGCGCCCACATCTCGACCTCGTACACACGAAACTCGGAAAGATTTTCGGAGCGAACCCGACCGCTTTGTTTACGTACCGCTTATGCCGAGCAGCTTGATGAGTCACGCGAAAGCACTGTATAAATAGCCAGTCACCAATGCAGGAGCCCTGCCATGCTGGTTCATCTTTCCGTTCACAATTACGCGATCGTCGAGCATCTCGATCTTGAGCTGAAACGCGGCATGAGCGTGATCAGCGGTGAAACCGGCGCAGGTAAGTCGATCATGCTGGACGCCCTGGGGCTCACTCTGGGCGACCGTGCCGATAGCAGCGTGGTGCGCATTGGCGCGGACAAGGCAGACATTCTTGCCAGCTTCGACCTGGATGACATTCCAGATGCGCGAGCCTGGCTGGCCGAGCGAGACCTGGACAACGATGGCCCTTGCATTCTGCGCCGCGTGATCACCGCCGAAGGGCGTTCGCGCGGCTATATCAACGGAACGCCTTGCCCGCAGGGCGATTTGAAAGCGCTTGGTGAATTGCTGATCGATATTCACAGCCAGCACGAACACCAATCACTGCTCAAACTTGATACCCACCGGCGACTGCTCGACGAGTACAGCGGCAGCCAGGATCTTGCCCGCCAGGTGCAGCTGGCCGCGCAGCGCTGGAGGCAAACCCGGCAAAGCTTAGAACGCTTGAGCAGCAGCAGCGACGAACAGCGCGCCCGCCACCAGTTGCTCAGCTATCAACTCGAAGAGCTCGAGACGTTGGCTCTAGGTGACGACGAACTGGAACACTTAGAGCAGGAGCACAAGAACCTCGCCAACGCGGAGCACCTGCTTGGCGCTTGTCGCCAGGTGATCGAGCTGTGCAGCGAGAACGACGCTGGCAATGTGCTGTCGGCGCTGACCTCGAGCCTGCAGCGCCTGACTGGGTTCCAGAACCAGCCAGGCGCGCTCGGCGAGGCCGTCAACCTACTCTCCAGCGCACAGATCCAAGTCGAAGAAGCGGTGGGCGAACTCAACCGCTTTCTCGATCACTTCGATTCTGACCCACAGCGGCAGCAAACGCTGGAAGAACGTCTCGACAGCATTTATACCCTGGCGCGCAAACACCGCGTTCAGCCGCCGGAATTACCAGCCTTGCAGCAACGCCTCTTCGAAGAACTGGAAAGCCTCAACGCCGACGACACTGCACTGGAGCAGCTCAGCGAGGAGCTCGCTGCCTATGAAAGGCACTATCGAGAAAAGGCCGAACAGCTGAGCGCTTCGCGCCAGCACGCGGCCGATTCGTTGGCAGAGGCAGTGGAAGCGGAAATCCAGCGTTTGGGCATGCCGGGCGGCAAATTCAGCGTCGTGTTGAAGCCCGCCGCAGACGGAGACCTTATGCCGCACGGACTGGAACAGGTGGAGTTTCTCGTAAGCGCCAACCCAGGCCAGCCATTACGCCCGCTGGCAAAGGTTGCCTCAGGCGGTGAGCTGTCGCGTATCAGCCTGGCGATCCAGGTGATCACTGCACAAACCTCACGCATCCCGACTCTAGTGTTCGATGAAGTAGACGTCGGCATCGGTGGGCCAACCGCGGAAGTGGTTGGCCAATTGCTGCGCCGGCTTGGCGAGCGAGGCCAAGTACTGACCGTAACCCACCTGCCGCAAGTCGCTGCCCAAGGGCACCACCACCTGTTTGTCCATAAGGCACGCGGTGCCGAGGAAACCCACACAGCCGTTGCCGCACTGGATGGCGGCGAGCGGGTCGAGGAAATCGCCCGCATGCTTGGCGGACTCGACCTGACCGAGCAAGCACTGGCCCATGCCCGTCAGATGATCGACTCTGCCCAAGCATCCTGATCAAACTTAAAAGCACTGCGACTCAGGATCGCCTCGCCTGCTGAGAAAGGCTAGTTAGCGGCCTTGGGGCCAGCCACCTTACGCTTACTTACTTGCGGCTCGCACTGACTGGCATACAAACAGAGCGCACGCACGCGGCCAACGCTTGGCCGTGATCGGCTAGATGGCCGAAAAACCGAAGCGGCGGCTCTCGAACAATCATTTACTTAAAAACAAAGCCCGCCAATAGGCGGGCTTTGTCATGCGGCAAGAAGTGTTAGAACTCATTTTTGCTGCAGATTGCAGGCGATCATTCGGGCTTCTTGCGGACGTATAACACCAAGTTGTGATCGACCAGATCGTAGCCGTGACGCTTGACGATTTCCTTTTGCAGCTTCTCGATCTCCGGATCGAAGAACTCAATGACGTCGCCACTATCAACGCAGACCATATGATCATGGTGGCCGCCGTCTGCTAGCTCGAATACGGCATGGCCGCCATCGAAATTATGCCGAACCACGAGGCCAGCCGCCTCGAACTGGGTCAACACGCGGTAAACGGTCGCCAGACCGACATCCTCGCCGGCTTCCATCAACGCCTTGTAGACGTCCTCGGCACTCATATGGCGCCGATCGGTGGTATCCAGCATCTGCAGGATCTTGACCCGTGGCAGGGTTACTTTGAGGCCAGCTTTGCGTAGTTCGCTATTTTCAACCATGGTTGGCTTTCTCGCTGCTGCTGTTTCGCAGCCTCCTTCAATACGGGTATGATCCGGGCTTTGCCCAGCCAAGATAGTGGAAGTCACCTACCGATGCAAAACACCAAGCTCATGCTGTCCAGCCTCACGCTAGTGGGCCTGTTCGCACTCGCCGGTTGTTCATTCCCCGGGGTTTACAAGGTCGACATTCAACAGGGCAATGTCGTTACGCAAGACATGATAGACCAGTTGCGCCCAGGAATGACCCGATCGCAAGTGCGGTTTATCATGGGCAACCCTCTGATCACCGATACTTTCCACGCCGACCGCTGGGATTATCTGTACAGCATCCAGCCAGGCGGTAGACAACGCCAGCAGGAACGGGTCAGCCTTGTATTCAACGCTAACGACCAGCTTGCCGGTCTTGCGGGTGACTTCAAGCCCGGCGTGAGCCGTGACGAAGCCATTCTGGGGACCGATTTGCCAGCGAGCACTGAAGACCCTGTCAGCACTGAGCCTGAGGCAACTAAACCCGGCTCCTTGCTCGAACAGATTCAGGGCGACGTGGACGCGGCCGAGCCTGTTCCAGTGCCAACTCCAGGCCGTTTGGAAACAGACTAGACTTCAAACGAACACAAAAAAGCCCGGCATGCCGGGCTTTTTTTTCGTAGCACCTTACGGCCTAGATGGCTGACTCACCCGCTTCGCCCGCCTTGTTCTGCGCGGCCTTCGCCGCGCGCTGCTTGCGCACTTCTTTCGGGTCGGCGATCAGTGGCCGGTAGATTTCGACACGCTCCCCCTCGACCAGTGTGCGTTCTTCCGGCTTGGGTACCGCCTTGCCGAAAATGCCCAGCGGTGACGTGGCGAGATCTAGCCCCGGAAAGTAGTTGTCCATTCCCGAGCGTAGCGCCGCCTGACGGACGCTGGTGCCCTGATGCACGGCCAAGCTCAGCAACTTCTGCTTGTCCGCCAGTGCATAGACGATCTCGACCGCAATCATCGGCTTATCCATACAGCTGCTTAGCCCTGTCGCAAAACGCATCGACCAAGGTATTGGCCGCCTGATTGAACAAAGGCCCCAAGGTGGCACGGACCACGGGCCCGGCATAATCAAAGGTCAGATCAAGACTAATCTTGCAGGCCTTCTCTCCCAACGCTTTGAACTCCCAGATTCCATGCAAATGGCTGAAAGGCCCTTCTTCCAGCGACATTTCGATGCGTTTGCCCACCTGCAATTCGTTGCGCGTGAGGAAGCGCTGGCTAATGCCAGCCTTGGCCACGGTCATGCTTGCCTGCATCTGGGTTTCGCTGTTGGACAGCACCTCGGTCGCCGAACACCAGGGCAGAAACTGGGGATAGCTGGCTACATCGTTGACCATGTCGAACAGCGCGCGTGCCGGATAGGGCAGCAGCGCCGAACGTTGAATATGCGTCGTCATTCGATCCCTTCTACTTCGTCAGTCAACAACAGCAGCTACGGCCAGAGCCGGCAGCGGCTATCGAGAACAAGCATGAAAACTCAGATCCCGGTGGCGGAGCAGGTCCCTGAGCATGAACAAACGTAAAGATCGCCATTGTCGGGGATAAGCGCACCCCTCTCAAGTTTCGCACCGTCGCAGCATGAGGTTATCGCCAGCCGCAACGCGACTCCCTATAATGCGCAGCCTATGGCCAAACAGAAGAAACAGTCCCCCGGGACCATTGCGCTAAACAAGAAAGCGCTACACGACTACTTCATCGAACAGAAATTCGAGGCGGGCCTCGTTCTGGCCGGCTGGGAAGTGAAAAGCCTCCGCGCCGGCAAAGCGCAATTGGTAGACAGCTACGTCCTACTCAAAGATGGCGAAGCCTGGCTAATGGGCTGTCACATCACCCCGCTGACCACGGCTAGCACCCATGTCATTGCCGACCCGACTCGCACCCGCAAGCTGCTGCTGAACAAGCGTGAGCTGGGCAAGCTGTTCGGTGCCGTGCAGCAGAAGGGTTACGCCTGCGTCGCGTTATCGATTTACTGGAAAAAGCACCTGATCAAGTGTGATATCGCACTGGGCAAGGGCAAAAAGGAATTCGACAAGCGCCACACCGAGAAAGAGCGCGACTCCGACCGTGAGATTCAGCGCGCCATGCGCACCAAGGGAAAGGAAGACTAAGCCTTTCACGTCACCGAGCGGGCCTGTCCCGCTCAGTCGTGCCCCGCCCAGTCGGCCGGACCGCTTAGCTGCCTCTCTCAGCGCATCAACTCTCTATATGCTTTTCCGACCGTCCCTGACGCCGCTGCGCACGCGCTAGGCGCTGAGCCTCTTGCTGGCCTTCCGCCAACACCTCCTGCACGTAGCTGATATGTCGATGGATGACGTCGCGCGCATCGTTCGCTCGACGGGCAATGATCGCGTCGTACAACTCCTGGTGCTGACGCATGAGCATGTCCCGCGTTTCGTTGCGCAGGGCGTACATACCACCAATGTTGGTCACCACGTTGCGCTTGAGCAGATCGAACAGGCCACGGATGGTGTGCAGTAGAACCGCGTTGTGGCTGGCTTCGGCAATCGCCAGATGGAATCGCGCATCAGCAACGCCCTCCTCGGCACGAGTCACCGCTCCCTCCCGCGCATAGCAGTCCTGCAATGCCGCAAACGCTTCGCCGAGACGCTGCTGGTCGACCTCAGTCGCCCGCAATGCGGCGTAATAGGCGCAACTACCTTCGAGCGTATGACGAAATTCCAACAAGTCGCGCTGCGCATCAGCGTTGTTCTCGAGCAGATGCAATAGCGGATCACTGAAGGTCGAACCCAGGGACTCAGCGACGAAATTACCACCACCATGTCGACTGATCAGTAAGCCTTTGGCCGCCAGCTTCTGGATCGCTTCTCGCAGGGATGGACGAGACACACCGAACTGTTCAGCGAGCACACGCTCGGCCGGCAGGCGCTCGCCGGCCTTGAGCGTGCCTTCGAGAATCATCGTTTCGAGCTGCTCGACGATGTTATCGGCCAGCCTCCGCTGACGCACCATTCCCACTTCCATCACGCCTCTCGATTGGTTTGACCACTGTATATGGAAAGCCAGCGTAGCCAGCCACCTGAGCCTACGCAACAGCTGGTGCTGCGACCAAAGTCTATAGCTAGCTAATTGACGCAACGCCGACGGACCTCTTACGCTGGCCGGACTTCCTTGTAAATTGGTAATACCACTTTACAAGCGGAAGTACCCAACAAGAAGAGGACTACTTCATGCGGTCTCCGTTTATCTGTTCATCACCGGTCCGCTCGGGCCCCCATTCGCTCAATTCGACCCTGGGAGCCTGACATGTCTAACGGACTGCTCGCCCTGTTTGCCTTTACCCCGATCCTGCTAGCTGCCGTTCTGCTGATCGGGCTGCGCTGGCCAGCCAGCCGCGCCATGCCGGTCGTGTTCTTGTTCACTGCCGCCATTGGCCTGTTCATCTGGGACATGAGCGTTACCCGCATCATCGCCTCGACCCTGCAAGGCCTGGTCATCACACTGGGGCTGTTGTGGATCATCTTCGGCGCGATCCTGCTGCTGAACACTCTCAAGCATTCGGGCGGCATTACCGCCATTCGTGCAGGTTTCACAACCATCAGCCCGGACCGTCGGATTCAGGCCATTATCATTGCCTGGCTGTTCGGCTGCTTTATCGAAGGTGCGTCCGGATTTGGAACACCCGCGGCGATCGCAGCACCGCTGCTGGTTGCGGTGGGATTCCCGGCCATGGCTGCGGTGCTGATGGGCATGCTTGTACAAAGCACGCCGGTGTCCTTCGGCGCGGTCGGCACACCGATCATCGTCGGCGTAAATAGCGGACTGGACACTGCGACCCTCGGTGCGCAGCTGGCCGCCCAAGGCTCCAGCTGGCCGATTTTCCTGCAGCAGATCACCAGCAGCGTTGCCATCACCCACGCCATCGTTGGCACCGTCATGCCGCTGATCATGGTAATGATGCTGACGCGCTTCTTCGGCAAGGAAAAAAGCTGGAAGGCCGGATTCGAGGTACTGCCGTTCGCACTCTTTGCCGGCCTGGCCTTCACCCTGCCCTACGTTGCCACTGGCGTGTTCCTCGGCCCCGAGTTCCCGTCGCTGCTTGGCGGCCTGGTCGGCCTGGCCATCGTCACCACCGCAGCTCGTTTCAATTTCCTGGTGCCGAAAACGAACTGGGATTTCGCTGACGCTAAAGACTGGCCAGCTGAGTGGATCGGCACCATCGAGATGAAGCTCGACGACCTGGCGGCGCGCCCGATGAGTGCTTTCCGCGCCTGGCTGCCCTACGTATTGGTCGGTGCGATTCTCGTCATCAGCCGCGTCTTCCCCCAGGTCACCGCCGCACTGAAGTCCGTTTCAATCGGCTTTGCCAACATTCTTGGCGAGACCGGAGTGAGCGCCAGCATCGAGCCACTTTATCTGCCCGGCGGAATTCTGGTTGCTGTGGTGTTGATCACCTTCTTCATGCACCGCATGCGTGCCGCAGAGCTCAAGGCGGCAGTGAAGGAGTCGAGCAGCGTTCTGCTCAGCGCAGGTTTCGTGCTGCTGTTCACCGTGCCGATGGTGCGCATCTTGATCAACTCCGGCGTCAATGCGGGTGATCTGCCAAGCATGCCAATCGCCATGGCACGTTATGTGGCCGATAGCGTAGGCGGCATCTACCCGTTGCTGGCGCCTTCGGTCGGCGCGCTAGGCGCATTTCTCGCCGGGTCGAACACCGTCAGCAACATGATGTTCAGCCAATTCCAGTTCGGTGTTGCGCAGTCGCTGGGTATCTCCGGGGCGATGATCGTAGCGATCCAAGCTGTCGGCGCCGCTGCGGGCAACATGGTCGCGATCCACAACGTGGTTGCTGCGTCGGCCACCGTCGGCCTACTCGGCCGCGAAGGCATCACACTGCGCAAGACCGTTTGGCCTACCCTGTACTACGTGTTGGCCACCGGCGTGATCGGCATGATCGCCATTTACCTGATGGGCGTGACGGACCCACTGGTCGGCGTCTGATGTAATGCACGGACTCTGCCCCGATTGAACTCGGGGCAGAGTCGTTTGGAATCTCCCTCTGGTCGCGCGATTCGCCTCGGCACTGGATCGAAGCGTCAGACTGAACAAGCCCTCTCGTCGTATACGAGAGCACCACGAGACCTACCTCGTTTCATTCGGTGAGAACACACGATGATCATCTCTGCCTCCACGGATTACCGCGCCGCCGCGAAACGCAAACTGCCGCCTTTCCTCTTTCACTATGTCGACGGCGGCGCCTATGCCGAGCACACCCTGCGGCGCAACGTCGAGGATCTGGCCAGCATCGCCCTACGCCAACGCGTGTTGCGCAACATGTCGGAACTCAGCTTGGAGACCCAGCTGTTCGGCGAAACCTTGTCGATGCCGGTGGCCCTCGCCCCGGTCGGCCTGACTGGCATGCTCGCCCGCCGCGGTGAAGTCCAGGCCGCTCGCGCTGCAGACAAGAAAGGCATTCCCTTCACCCTGTCCACCGTATCGGTTTGCCCGATCGAGGAAGTCGCACCGGCAATCAAGCGGCCGATGTGGTTCCAGCTCTACGTGCTGAAAGACCGTGGCTTCATGAAAAACGCGCTGGAGCGCGCCAAGGCCGCGGGCGTTACGACCCTGGTCTTCACCGTCGATATGCCGACACCCGGCGCCCGCTACCGCGACGCGCATTCGGGCATGAGTGGCCCCAACGCCAGCATGCGGCGAATTTTGCAAGCCATGACGCACCCCTTCTGGGCTTGGGACGTTGGGCTGCACGGCAAGCCGCACGACCTCGGCAACATCACCACCTACCGTGGGCACACCACAGGCCTCGAAGACTACATCGGCTGGCTCGCGGCCAACTTCGATCCGTCGATCTCCTGGAAGGACCTGGAGTGGATCCGCGAGTTCTGGGACGGCCCGATGGTGATCAAAGGCATTCTCGATCCCGAAGACGCCCGTGACGCCGTGACCTTCGGTGCCGACGGCATCATCGTCTCCAACCACGGCGGACGTCAGCTCGACGGCGTTCTGTCCAGTGCCCGCGCGATGCCGGCGATTGCCGACGCGGTCAAGGGTGACTTGAAAATCCTGGCCGACTCGGGCATCCGCAACGGCCTCGATGTAGTGCGGATGATCGCCCTCGGCGCGGACACCGTCATGCTCGGCCGCGCATTCGCCTACGCCCTGGCGGTCGACGGCGAAGCGGGGGTGACCAACCTCCTCGACCTCATCGAGAAGGAAATGCGTGTTGCGATGGTTCTGACCGGCGCCAAGACCATCAGCGAAATCAGCGCCGACTCGCTGGTGCGCGAAGTGGACCACTATCAGACCAGCCGCCACGTCGACTGACGTCTGGCTGGTTCCATCCAGAAGGCCGTGTGGCACACCGACGCGGCCCGCTTCTTCTACCGGAGCCCAAAATGAACGCGCCTGCCGCTCTACCGACCGACTTTCTCGCCGCCGTGGAAAAGCTGATACCGGCTGAACGGCGCTTCGACGATCCGCTTTCGACGCTGGCCTTCGGCACAGACGCCAGCTTCTACCGGCTGATTCCCAAGCTGGTGGTACGGGTCGAGTCCGAGGAGGAAGTGGTGGGCTTGCTCAAGCTAGCGCATGGCGCGCGGGTGCCAGTCACCTTTCGCGCCGCCGGCACCAGCCTGTCCGGTCAGGCGATTTCCGACTCGGTGCTGATCGTGCTGGGCGATAACTGGAACGGGCGCGAAGTTCGTAACGGCGGCGCGCAGATTCGCCTGCAGCCGGGCGTGATCGGCGCCAACGCCAATGCAGTTCTGGCGCCTATGCAGCGCAAGATCGGCCCGGACCCAGCCTCGATCAACGCGGCCAAGATCGGCGGCATCGTCGCCAATAATTCCAGCGGCATGTGCTGCGGAACGGCACAGAACAGCTATAAAACCCTTGCTGGCCTGCGCCTGGTGCTGGCCGACGGCAGCGTGGTCGACAGCGAAGACCAGGCCAGCGTCGCGTTCTTTCGACAGACGCACGGCAACATGCTCGATCAGCTTGCAGAGCTCGGCCGCACCACGCGCGCCAACACCGACCTGGCTGTAAAGATTCGCCACAAGTACCGCCTGAAGAACACCACGGGCTTTTCGCTGAACGCGTTGGTCGACTATGACGAGCCGCTCGACATCCTCAACCACCTGATGGTCGGCTCCGAAGGCACGCTGGGCTTTATCAGCGCGGTGACCTACGACACCGTGCCGGATCATCCGCACAAGGCCAGCGCGCTGGTCGTATTCCCCGATGTGGAAACCTGCTGCCTGGCCGTACCGGTGCTCAAGCAACAGCCCGTCTCGGCAGTGGAACTGCTCGACCGCCGCAGCCTGCGCTCTGTAGAAAACAAGGCCGGCATGCCGGAATGGGTCAAGGCATTATCGGCAGACGCCTGTGCGCTGCTGATCGAATCGCGAGCAGCCAGCCAGTCGCTGCTGCAAGAGCAGATCAATCTGATCATGACGTCGATCGCCCACTTCCCCGTGGAAAAGCAGGTCGACTTTAGCGAAGACCCAGCGGTCTACAACCAGCTCTGGAAGATCCGCAAGGACACTTTTCCGGCCGTAGGTGCGGTGCGCCAGACCGGCACCACTGTGATCATCGAGGACGTGACCTTCCCCATCGAGCGCCTCGCCGAGGGGGTTTACCGTCTGATCCAGTTGTTCGAGAAACACGCCTACAGCGAGGCCATCCTCTTTGGCCACGCTCTGGAAGGCAATCTGCACTTCGTCTTCACCCAGGGCTTCGACGATCCGCTGCAGGTCGCCCGCTACGAAGCCTTCATGCAAGACGTGACACAACTGGTTGCGGTGGAGTTCGGTGGTGCGCTGAAGGCCGAGCATGGTACCGGTCGTAACATGGCGCCTTTCGTCGAGTTGGAATGGGGTCACGAGGCGTACCAACTGATGTGGCAGATCAAGCGCCTGCTGGACCCGCAAGGCATCCTCAACCCGGACGTGGTGCTCAGCGAAGACTCACAGATACACCTCAAGCACCTCAAGCCGATGCCGGCTGCCGACGAGATCGTCGACAAATGCATCGAGTGCGGTTTCTGCGAACCGGTGTGCCCGTCAAACGGACTGACCTTGACGCCGCGCCAGCGCATTGTCGTATGGCGCGATATTCAAGCGAAGAAGCGGGCCGGCATCGACACAAGCGAACTCGAGCGACTCTACGACTACCACGGCGTCGAGACCTGCGCCGCGACCGGGCTTTGCGCGCAGCGATGCCCGGTCGGTATCAACACGGGCGATCTGGTTCGCAAACTGCGCGGTCGCAATGCGGAGAGTACCCGCGCCGCCAGCTGGTTGGCCGAGCATTTCAGCACCGCCGTGCAGGGCGCACGGTTCATGCTGCATGTCGCCAATGGTGCACACCTGATGATGGGCACCCGCCTGCTGAGCAAGACATCCGCAGCGTTGACCAACGCCAGCAAAGGTCGCGTACCTCAGTGGACGCCAGCCACACCGCAGCCCCTACAGCGACTTCATCTGCCCACACCATCATCGCAGGACCAACGTCCGCGCGTGGTTTACCTCGCCGCCTGCGTTTCGCGAGCCATGGGTCCCGCAGCACGCGATCAAGAACAAGAGCCACTGCTCGACACCACCCGTGCGCTTCTGGAGAAAGCCGGCTACCAAGTCGTCTTTCCCGATGAGCTAAACAGCCTTTGCTGCGGCCAGCCATTTGCCTCCAAAGGCTACGCCGAACAGGCCGAACAAAAGCGTCAGCAAACGCTCGATGCTCTGCTCAAGGCCAGCCGCGGCGGGCTCGATCCGATCTACTGCGACACCAGCCCATGCACACTGCGCCTGGTTCAAGACCTGGCGGATGATCGTCTGCAGGTTTTCGATCCGGTGCGCTTCATCCGCACGCATCTGATCGGCAAGCTGGATTTCGAGCCGCAGGACGCGCCGATTGCCGTGCACGTCACCTGCAGTACACAACACCTCGGCGAAGCCCAGGCCCTGATCGATATCGCACGCCGCTGCGCCAAGGAAGTGGTCGTACCAGAAGGTATCCATTGTTGCGGCTTTGCTGGCGACAAAGGCTTCACCACCCCCGAGCTCAATGCCCACGCTCTGCGTAGCCTGAAAGACGCTGTGCAGATCTGCGAAGAAGGCATCTCCACTAGCCGAACCTGCGAAATCGGCCTGTCACAACATGGCGGGATCGACTATCACGGGCTGGTTTATCTGGTTAACCGAAACAGCCGGCCCAGAGCGGCTACAGCACAGGTATGAGAGGTTCTCAGCGCCGCAGCGGGCGCACATGAATGAAACGCTTCAGCGCAGCCGCAGTCGGAAGTTAGGAGCCCAGTTTCAACAGAGGCTCACCCGCCTCGGCGCCGCCGCGCAATTTGCAGAAACAGGCAGGCCCGCCGGGAAGTTAACTCCCTGGAGGACTTTATGAAGAAATTTGCCCTACTTGCCGCCGCTGCCCTGATCGCCAGCCCCGCCGTGTTCGCCGAAGACAAGAACCTATGTCAGTTGAACATGCAGGAAATCGAAGACGACATGGCCACCAACAGTGCCACGCTCGGTGAGCCGGCTCGCAGCGAAGTTCAAGAGCTGATCAAGCAAGCGCGCCAGGCGCAGCAAGCTGGCGACGTCGAAAACTGCATCGTGCACACCACCCAAGCACTGCGCAGGCTGGAAGGACCAGGCAGCTCCGGCAGCACAGGCACCAGCGGCACCGGATCAGGCACCGGTAACTGATACGCCCGCTAGGCAGGGCCGCGAGCAGTTGGCCTTGCCGATTCTCTGTTCACTCTTGAATTTCGACGAGCCGCCCTAATCTAGGGAATCAAGCGTTCGACGTAGCTAGACCTTATGGCGTACACTGCGCAACACATGAGGCAGCGACACGCTTCATGGGGCCGATTAGGATTCGACGCCGGTAACAAAGCTCTAGGTGCATGCCGAGTTGGTAACAGAACTCGTAAATCCACTGTTGCAAACTTATAGTTGCCAACGACGACAACTACGAAGGGTACGCGCTAGCCGCCTAACCTTCATCTGGTCGCTTCGGCGCCAGCGGTCACTAGGGGATGCCTGTAAACCCGAAATGACTGTCAGATAGAACAGGATCGCCGCCAAGTTCGCTGCAGACGTAACGGCTAAAACTCATGCAGCTCGCTCCAAGCACCCTGCCAATCGGGCGGCGCGGAGTTAACTCAATAGATTTGGCTACGCATGTAGTACCGACAGTGGAGAGCTGGCGGACGGGGGTTCAAATCCCCCCGGCTCCACCAATTCGAAACACCTAAACCCCTGATTTTCCTAGTGAATTTCGGGGGTTTTTGCTTTCAGGGTAGCGACTGTCGAAAGAGTGTCGAAGATGCAGGGATGCTATGACTCAAAACTTCTATAACAGCTATCTGCAGACCCTGCAGGCAATCGAGTACTGTGAAAATAATCACCTTCAGACCCCCGCGCTGGTGATGCTGTATAGCGCGATCGACAGCGTGAGTTGGCTATCAAGCAGCAATCCCAAAGCGAGCGGAAAGGCGTTCAAGGCATGGGTATCGGAATGGATGCTGAAAGATCCCCGTATCAAATGCACAGCGGAGGAACTCTACGCTGCACGCTGTGGGCTAGTGCACACCCTAACGCCGACCTCGAGCCTCACCCAGCGAGGAATTAGGAAGGTTGCCTATGCCTGGGGTTCCGCGAGCAGCCAACGCTTGGAAGAACTAATCGACTCCGTAGACGCAGCTAGCGAGCTAGTGGCGGTTCACCTGAGCGACCTAATCCAAGTTTTTCGAAACGGCATGGCAGATTACCTGGAGTACGTTTCGGAAGATTCGCAGCGAAAAGAAGCCTTCGAAGCAAAATGTAGAGAGCACTTCGCGACAGTGTCGATGGAGCGGGTTGATGAGGCAATCAACCAACTCAACATGCTAAACGGGAAATGACGGCCCCAAACGCACCGCGTCCTGTAGATGATCAGGAGCCAGATGGGCATATCGCATGGTCATAGCCAAGCTGGAGTGTCCCAGGATCTTTTGCAGCGTCAGGATGTTCCCGCCGTTCTGGATGAAGTGACTGGCGAAGGTATGCCGGAGTGCATGAGCGGCTTGCCCTTTCGGTAGCCTGATGGTCGTTCGGGCTAGGGCACGACGGAACGAAGTGATCGTGTGCATGAAGGACCCGTGCTGTTTCCAGTGTTTCGCAAGTCGCTTCTCCAGCTCGGCCGAGATCGGCACAGACCGCACCTTTCCGCTTTTCGTCCCGCTGAACGTGATGACGCCATTACGTACGCTGGTCGGCTTCAACTTTTCCGCCTCGGACCATCGAGCACCGGTCGCCAAGCAGATCAGCACAACCGGTTCGACATGAGGGTTATCACAGCCTGTACGGATCGAATCGAGCAACTCCGCAATCTGAGGGTTCGTCAGCCAGGAAAGCTCTCGTTCCTGGATCTTCAATGGCTTCACCAGGGCCAACGGGTTCTCGTACTTGATGACACCCAAGCCGCGAAGCTCGTTGTAGACCGAGCGCAGATAGCCCAACTCATTGTTGAGCGTCTTCGGCGAGGCGCCTGTTTCAATACGCACCCGGCGATCATGCGCATAGGCTTGTGGATCGATTCGCGAGGCGATGGGATCCCGCAACCGCTTGGCCAAAGCATCGAGCTTATGACGACGCCGCAATCCATCCCTTAGCGAGTGGCCGTGCAGGTCATACCAGGATTCGATTAACCCCGTCAGCCGTCGCGTGTCTGCTGTGCTGGGCGACCACTCCCGGTTCTCGATTACCTTCGCCCGACACGTCGCCTCGAACCGCTGAGCTTCGCCCTTGGTCTTGAACGTCTTGCGGAAGCGTTTGCCTTTGATCGGCTCAACATCGACTTTCCAGCGACCGTCAGGCAGTTGTTCAATTGCCATCAGACCGCCCTACCCCACCTCACATGACGCTCCTGGAGCAGGCTCTTGATGTGCTTGTACAGATCCCGCTCGCTCATATCCTTGGCGGCGTAGTGATCGCGGATGACCGGCCAGCAATCCCGTTGCTTTAGGGTCTCGAATGCTTTGTTAGCGCCCACTCGCTCCCTTGCCAGCAGGCTTACGAAGTTTCCCAGGAACAGTTCCACGTTCTTGCCGGAGAAGCCTCGAGAGGTTTTGTAGTAACGCTTGTATTCCGTCTCATCGACCAGGGAATCGACTGGCAAATCGACCCGGGCGTCTTCCCGTAACAGCGTCCAGATGGGTTCGAAGTAACCAGGGCGGGCGAGCAGCTTGAATTGACTCATGCCGTAGCGCCACAGGCCTTCCAGATGGGCAGAGAAAGCAGCAAACGAATCCGTGTCGATGGCTTGGCCGGTCTTCACATCGGTCTAGCCGCTGGCGAATTGCTGGATGACCGAATGGTGGTAACGCAGCTCGACGCGCCATACGTCCTGGGCTGGGTTGTAGTTTTCCGGGTCTTTCGCATCGAACGAATCACGGCGACGCCAAACGCTTTCCCAATAGTCGAGCTTGTCACTCGCACGGGCTTGCAGCGTCTTGTTGTAGATCCCGAGCTGTACGCCACCGGCAGAGCCAAACAGAAAGGATTGGCCCTTGCCATAGGTCGCTGCTTCCATGGTCCACTGAATCTCCTTGATGCCCGAGATATCGCGGTTGGCACGTGCACGACAGTGCATGCGGGCCGTCAGGTCGGCAGGAGGCGTCCAGCCTTGCAGATCCAGGGCGAGGTGGACGGCACACTGGTTGCGCTCCCGGTGGGTCATCACGGCGGCAGCGTAATAATCCATGCGCTCCTGGAGCCGTTCCGGCGACAGCGCGTCGATCGCGTGCGGTGACACCTCGATTTTCAGGTGCGGGCCGATCTGCTCCAGCTTCGCGTTGAAGTTCTTGATGAGCAGGATGAACCCAAGGTCGGCGTTCTGCAGTTTGTACTGGTAGCCCGAGTCCCGGCCAACACGCCCGGCGTGCCAGATCTCCCCGGCAAACTCGACCATCGCGCCCGGCTTCTCGAACAGCGCCATGATCTCGGGGCGAATCTGCCCGCGGTACAACTGGCGGACCGTATCCACGCCGCAACGCAGCAACCGGACCTTGGACAGATCGACGAATGCGGCTGTACCAGGATCGACGAACAGACGCCCGCTGCGATCTTCACGGGCAAGCATGTCTAGGCGAAGAAAATCCTTTGGTTTGCTCATTTGGTTCACTTCCTAATGCTGACTAATGCGGTAGTTAATCTGTATTTATCTGACGTGCTACAGGGACGTCAGCGCGGCGGCGCGCGCTGGCTGCGCACGCTCACGCGCCTCGTGCCTCCGCGCGTGTGAGAGTGCTCGGCCAGCTCGCAGCAAAGGCTTTCGGTACAGGTCACCGGGTCGATGAATAACGCGGTCGGATCTTCAGGACAGGTTTGGTCCTGGATGAAGGTCATCAGGGGACGGTCAGGCGGTGGTGTACTTAGCCAGGCGATGCAGAGCGCGAGGCTGGCCAGTGCGAGCAGGTGGGGAAGTTTGAGATCGGCGCGGCGCGCGAGGACGAATAACACCAAGGGCGCCGCCCTTGTCATCCCGCTCTTGCCGCCGAGGGCTCGGGAGCGCGGGGTGGAGAAGCTACCCCACACTCCCAGCGATAGGCTTTTCATGTTCGTGCAGGGTCAAGGGTGCGCTGCGCCCGTGCTTCCGTTCGACGGAACGGTGGAGCTGTTCCGACGAGCCGGGAGCGCGGCCCTTGACCTTGCATGCTTAGGAAGGGCGATGCGGCCCAGTACGTTGCCGGAACCATGCCGGTCGCGGTGCCGCATCACCCTAATGGTGCAGATATCGGAGAAGTAGACTTCGTTCGGGTAGTCAAGCTGGCTGGAGACGTTCAGCCCCATGAAATAGGCCAGATCACAGACGCCCTCCATCGGCAGCACAACGCCCAGGACATGCATGCACTGCCAGAAGGAATCTGGTTCATCGTCCCAGCGCAATTCCACCAGAACGGTTTGACCTACATAGGCCAGCGCGCTTTGCGCATCGAGATCGAGGCGTTGGCTAGACATGGCTGTAATCCCCCGGTTGAAACTCAGTCTTGCCCTTGAGCAAGTCATCACGCAGGCGGGCCAGATTGACCATGCGAAAGTCCGCCAGCTTCATGCTTGGGATGGCGCCGGAGTCAGCCCAGTTGATGGCCTCCTCAACCGTTACGCCGCTCATTTCGGCAAAGGTCTTGATGCTGCATAGGTCGTGGCTCTCGTCTGCCTTGCTCATAGCGTCCACTCCTGTTCGAGAAGCGGCTGATGCAGCAGGGCTACGTTGACCATCGTGCGCTTGCCTACCTTCTTCGAAGGCAGATAGCCACGATCCAACCAGGTGCGCACCACGATGGGTTCGTCGCCCATGCCGATCCACTCGGCGAACTTCGGCCACGGCATAAGGGGCGGGGCGCCGTGCAGCTTTTGCGGGTCAAAACCTTCCGTATCCATCCGCTTTACTCCACTATGTTCGGCTTAGATAACCAACCAACCAATGGGTAACAACTACCCATGGAGCGATTGTTACCCATCTTGCATGATGGAGCAATAGCTACTCAGGAAATTTTTCTGCATGCACAGCGCATCCGATAGAGCACGCGCGTTGCTCAAGCTGATCGGCCCCAAGCGGGCAAGCGAACAAGGTGGTGATTACGAGCGCTGGCGGAACGTCAGCAAGGGTGCGGTGCGCGTAAGCGCAGACGAGATAGACGTACTAGTGAAGATCTACCCCCAGTATGCCCTATGGCTGGCCAGCGGGCAGATTGCCCCGGAGATCGGACAGACCAGCCCGGCCTATGACGAGGCCAACCGAAACTTGAGCCAACCCAACGCGGGATAGCAATCACACGGAAAGTAGCTAGGCGATGGTATGCCCGAGCGCTGGGAACCAAGTAATGCTGGCCGATACGACGGATCAAGCTAAAGCACAAAGTGCGTGCATCAATTGCCATTTTTTGGCTATGCCTATGCTTTCCATTAAGTCACGTGCGTCCAGTGTGATCTAGCACTCATTATTACTGCGAACTATGCTTCGCAATATAATTGCTATTTGTCTATGGCTCTAATAGTGTCGGCAAAAGCTTGCATCTGCTCTTGATCATCAAAAAAAGAAGAGTCTTTGATAACAACAGTTCTATGCTTTTCTAAAAGAACATTGATCTCGTCCTCAATTTTGTCGAGAGTTGGCTGAATAATCCTCATGTCTTTGGAGAAAACCTCCACTGCATCGTCAATGCCTTTTAGGCCTTGGTGCATGTGAGCATATATGCGGATCTTGAACTCTATATCTTCAGGGCTACCAACAAGCTGACTGTAATCCCCAGCCATAACTCTTTCGCTACTGTCAAAAAGCACGCCAGCCACTTCCGAAACAAGCTGCTGCTTGCTCAATGCGAATTGAGGGTAGAATTTAGGTAACATATCTTTCGGCATTGAGCCTGCCAATATAGTCATAGTTAAACGTTTTAGCAAATAAGGAGCGGCAACCCCCACACTGAACGCGTGTATCTTTCCTTGATTCAATAACGCCTTCGTAATATGTATTAAGATAAGCTCGCTAATCTTTGACGAAATAAAGTCCAACAAATGCCGATCTAGCAAGTACTTAATTTTCATCACAGTTCTTATTACTTCGTCAAATCGTTCTCCTTTGAGGAACCTAAAGAATTCCTTGCTATAGCCAAAGAAGTCAACAAATCCCAGGTTAATTCTATTTCCCTCCGCAGTGCCGCTTATGCGGTCTTGTAATTTCTTCAGATCTTGGTCTGTGAGGTATTTAAGACCGTAGTCATCCAAAGCATTTCTAATCAAGCTGTCTGCGCTTGCGAGATCCACAATGGTCTTTACGTTAAAAAATAAAGTTAGAAGCCTGTCTCTTTTATATATTCTCGCTGACAGATCAGTTGCGTTTGAATATGTGACCTTTATTTTCCTCAATATTTCCTTTACTTCATCCAAGGGCGGTTCCTGCTTAAATCCAGCAAAGGATTCGTATTCGCTAATTACTTCTGTTATATAGTTATCTACCGTTTCACCTTCGGTCTCATTGATAATTTCAAACGAATATGAATTGACCAGCTTGATTGCGGGTTCTGTAAGGTCATTTGATACATAAAGCTTGTATTCGAAGGCCTCAGGAGCAGGCAGCAATGATTGATCTATCCTTGAGAACAAAACGAATTTTATTATTTCTTTCATGACTAGTGGCTTGGAGAGACGCGCAGAGAATTTTTTACACTGAACAAGCCCGCAAATCACCCCTTGATTGTAAAGAACGCAATCACGGCCTCGCTCAGCCACACCTTGCATCAGACTTATATTAGTTATGCCAAAGTGCTCAGCCGAAGCTATTTCTTCTTGTATTAAAAGATAAGTCAATAGCTCAAACTCGCGATCACCTAGTTCCGAAAATGGCAGCAGCGTAATTCCAGACTCTATTGTTAGAGGCTTAAATCCTGCTTTTGACTCGATGTTAATCTGCTCTTCACTGATTTCTTTGCGCATGGTTAGCCGGCTGCTTTGCATTGGGTTAATTTAAATGCGAACCTCTGAGTGGTTGGCAAGGGAGTACAAGTAAGGACTTAGCTTAACTTTCAGAATTTAGATTAACTCGCTGCTGCATGGGGATACAACGAGCGAACGCATGATTGCAGTGTCGAAAATCTGTCGAAAACACTGCTGATCAAGGCGGTAAAACGCAGGGAATACAAGGAAGGCAAGGCCCATATTGCGGGGATTTGCAGGAAAAAGCGTAGCGAAAATTGGGGTTCAAATCCGCCAGTCAGCCCTGGTTCGGCTTGGTCATGTTCTTAAGAACATCGGCCAGGGTCGCCACGTTGTCGTGGATGACGATATGGAATCGGTCAGATTCTAGATAGGCACGCCAGTCAGCGTCCGACATGACCAACAGTTGGTCGATGTCGTTGGACATCTTCGTCAGCCGCTCCCGCGATTCCTTGAACCTGTTCGGATCCGTCGTCCAACCGTAGTCGCTGCCCGCATTCTCCATCGCGTTGAGCAGATCGCCGGTCGTTTCGCGCAGGTCGCGTAATTGATCCAGAACGTTGCTGCCGATCAGTACCTGGATGCCCTTGGTCTGCCAATTCTCGGCGAGGATATTGGAGACCTGCTCCAGATGGGCGCCGAGGTTCTTGATCTGCTTGGTCACGGTCACGCTGTAATCTGGACCGCCCATCCAGTCGATCCACTCCTGGTCCGTGGCTTCGGCCTTTTCGTCCAGCACGGCTTCCATTTGCTCCAACTGTTCCTCGATCTGGTTGAGCCGCTGCTCCTGCTGCTCCCAATTGCCAAGTCCCAGGCCCTCCTCGGCACCAAGGAGCGCGCCAATGAAGTCGGCACTGGTCTCGCGCACATCGTCCACTGCGTCCACGACGTTATGGCCTACGGAGATGGACCGCATCCCCGTTCCGGCCTGTTGGCCTGCCTGATTGGTCTGGCCGGTCTGCTGCGCGACGGCAGTTCCGGGCAGGCCAACGGCCAGGGTTGCGGCGAGTATTGCTGCCGATAAGGATGCCGATTGCTTGAGTGTCATCAGTATCTCCTCCGTTCTGCTTTCACGGCCCGCAAAATGCGGTTCGTACAGTTTTGGGGCGCGATCGCCATGACAGTTCCTCAAATCATTCGACCTGTTTCTTTCGGATGATGACCGGTAGCCAGCCGGCCATTACGCGACAGCCGCAAACAGATGGCTGGGGGAGCACTGATGTCAGACGGCAGGGACGTGTGTCGACGCCGCGAATCACCTTCGGGAGCGGCTGCCTATGGTGTAACGTCAGCGGGCGCCCTAGCCCGCTGCGATACGAGCCCTATCGACTAAAGGCCCTTGCCCAGCATCGTGCCGTTGACGATTTCACCGTAGAGGTTCACGCCATCGTTGGCGTGGTACTTGTCTCGGGTCTTTTCGACCGAGCCGTCGATCAGCCGCGGATCCTGGGGCCGTTCGTGGCTGTTCATGAAGGCTGCCACGTGCCAGGCGTCTTCATCCGACAAGGTCCCGCCCTTGCCCAACGGCATGTTCTCCTTGATGAACGCGGCGGCGGTGTTTATCCGATGCATGCCGGCACCCCAGTTGAACGAGTCCGCCCCCCAGAGCGGTGGAAACACATAATCGCCACCGGACTTCTGCCCTTCTCCGTTCGGCCCATGACATACGGCGCACTGGGCCGCATAGACCTGCTCGCCTTTGACCAGGTCATAGCCGCCTTCCGGTTTTGGCACTTCCGGATAGGCTCGACCGGGTAGTTCCTGGCCAGTCGGGGCGCCCGTTGCTAGCCAATAGGAATAGGCCGTCAGCGCCGCGATCACCGGCCCGTCCGCTTCCGGGGCCTTGCCGTTCATGCTGAATTGAAAACAGCCCTGTAGCCGCTCGGCGTAGCTGTTGACCTTGTTGTTTTTCTTCCGGTACGCCGGGTACATGGTGTATGCCGCCCACAGCGGAGCGGAGTTGGCTTTGCGACCTTGCTCGAGGTGACAGTTCGCGCATGCGAGGCCGTTGCCTACATATTCCGGGGCCCGGTTTTTGGTGTCGACGAAGATGGCGCGGCCTTCCTGGACCAGCTTGCCGTAGGCATTGTCGGGAAGTTCGCTTTCCTGGGGTGGCTGAAAGTACCGGCTGCTGGCCGGCTCGCCCGCCCCGGTAAGGATTTGCGACTGGTCGTCCATCGCGATGTCATCGGCATAGGCAGGTACAGCTAGGGCGATCAACAGCAAGACGCTGGTTTGGGTTTTCATCTTGCTGCTCCTTGGTCGGTCAAGCCGGCGAAGTACGCCGAGACGGCCTTGACCTCGTCATCGGTCAGGCTACGGGCAATGTGCCCCATCAGGTCGTTGGGATCGTTCTTGCGCGTGCCTTGACGCCAGGCGTTTAGCTGCGCGGCCAGGTATTGCGCGGACTGTCCCGCCAACGGCGGAAAGGCATCACCGACACCCACCCCGCTGGGGCCATGGCAGGCGACGCATTCAGGGATATTGCGCTCCCAGGCACCACGCAGGGCCAGCGTTTCACCTGGGCCTCCGACCGCCGCAGTTCGGCCGACCCGCTCCACCTCCGGTCCAGGCTTGTCGGCAAGCATCGCCGTGACTGCGTCCGCTTCCTCGGCACTCAAGGCGGCGGCGATAGGCTGCATGATGGGGTTGGCGCGGGCTCCAGACGCGAAGTCGGCCAACTGCTTTCGCATGTAACCCGCCGAGAGACCGGCAAGCCTGGGAAAGCCAGCCGCCGCCATCCCTTCGCCCTCAGCCCCGTGACAAGTAATACATGCCATCGCGGCAGGGTTGGCCCCGCCCTTCGTGTAGACAACCATTGAATCGGCGGCATGAGCGGGCAGAAAGGCTGCTAACAGCACTCCCGTCAGCGGCCAGCGAGCGATATTCATAAAGCCTCCAGATCGTTTTTTATTGTTTTGGCAGCAGGGAGTGCTGTTTCGCCCTTTTTAACGTTTCGCTGAAAGCGGCCCCATGATCTTGGTCAGCGAATCAGGACGAGGTGCACCTTGCTGCTGTTGCAGACGTCCATTGTCGTCCAGATAGTAAATGGCCGGCGTTGCCGAGGCACCCATTTCCGCCATCAGCGTCAGGTTCGCCTCGAGCCTCTCTGTCAGCTTAGGCGATACGTCCTCAAGCGGCTCCAGTTTGCTCGCCTTTCCTGCGGTCTCGTGTGTGTTCAAGGCGGCCGCTGGATTCTTGGCTTCCAGAAGCGCAGCAGATTTACCCGCGCTGTCCGGACGTAGCATGCCGACCATGACATGGCGAAGCTGGACGTCGCCGGACTCGACCCACGGTCGGGCCTGCTTCCAGAACATGTTGCAGTACGGGCAGTTCGGATCGGAAAACATGTAGACGACTCGCGGCGCTTCAACAGCGCCGTCCTGAATCCAGGTGCTGCTCTCGAGCCGTTGCCACATTTCCTTGCTGAGGGGTTCGTAGACCAGTTTTTCAAGGGGAGCACGCGTCAGGTCTTCGCCGGTGGCATCGAGCAAGCTGCCGATCAGAACGTGGTCACCGTCGGGCGTCAGGTACAGCGCGATACCCTGTCCGTTGTAGCGTGCTGCGTAGCCCTTCAATCCGCCCGGCGCGTCGAAGCTGCCGACCACTTCGGCGCCGCGAGCTTCAACGGCCTGGACCGCAGGAGGCAGGGCCTGCGCCAGCGCCACGGATGCGGGCAGCAAGGCCAGCGTTGAACAGAACAAAGAAAGCGGTCGCAGAGTTTTCATGGCTGAGTGGTTACCTCCAGTTGTTCAAGAGCGCGTGCCAGACTGGCGCGAGACAGCTCACCGAGGTGGCTGCCGACCTGGCGTCCGTCGGCGTCGTAGAAAAGCGTTGTCGGTAGCGCCGAAGAGCCTATGTGCTGGCCGAGACGGCCGCCGGTGTCGAGCAGCACGTTATCCAAACCGAGCCCTTCGGCGCTGAGGAAGTCCGCGATGACCCGCTCGCCTTCGCCCTGGTTGACGAACAGAAAGGTCACCTCGCGCTGGTTGCGCTGTGCTTCGGCCAGCACCGGCATCTCTCGCCGGCAGGGCGGGCACCAGGTGGCCCACAGATTGACGACGAGCGGTTTACCGACGAAGTCCTGCAAGGCAACTGGTTTGCCGTGGCTGTTGCGCAGCCCCATCTCGGGAAGACGCGTGCCCTGCTCGAAGGCATGCAATGCAAAGGTCCCGAACCCCCAACTCAGCACACCTACAGCGACCGCAGCCCCCAGCGGCTTGCGCAAACTGCCCTCCCGCCAGGCTAGCCAGACGCCAAGCAGTACAGCCACCAGCACGCCCGGCCAGGCAATGAACCCGCCGTCACGAATGTCGATCACGCGCCAGGGCTCATCACGGAAATGCTCGGCATAGACCAGCACGAATGACAGCCGCGCGACGAGCAGCGCCACCAGCAGCAGCCTGAACAACTGCTGTTCAGGGTTGCGCTCGCTGCGCCGCCCAACCCACCAGCCGGTCAACATCGCGAGAAACAGGCTCACCAGTAGCAATACATGGGGAACGGCCAGGGCCAACGGCCCCACGTTCATTGTCATCATCAGCCTTGCTCCATCGTTTCGTTCCATGTGCTTAGGAATTGGCCGGCGTCGACCTCACCGGTTATGCGATGCGAACGGCGCTCCGCCCCGTCCGGGCCAATCAGCAGTAGCGTCGGCGGCCCCATGACCTGATAGCGGCCCAGCAGTTCGCGGGTGGCGGAATTGGTTTGCGTCACATCCGGTCGCAGCATGCGTACGCCCTTGAGCGCAGCTTGCACCTGCGCGTTGCCAAACACTTCCTTCTCCATGACCTTGCACGACACACACCAGTCCGCGTAGTAGTCGATCAGTACCCATTGCCCGGCAGCTTTGGCGGCAGCGAGTTCACGATCAAGAACAGCCGGATCGGCTAAACCGACGAAACCCTGCGGGCCCTCGACCTCAGTTGCCGAAGCGACGTTGCTGGTGAATACGGCAAGCGGCCGATTCGGATCCTGCGCGCCACCCGCCGCACCCAGCAGCAGCGCAACCCCCCATACGCCCGCTAACGCTGCAACGGAGCTGAGCAACACCTTGTGCAGCTTGAGCTGACGCGATAGCTGTAGCAGCGCGCTGGCAACCAGCAGCCAAAATGCGCCCCACACACCCACCCACCAGGAGTCCGTCAACAACGGGCGGAGCACATAGAGGGCCCCGACCAGAAAAATGAAACCGAACGTGGTTTTGACGCGATCCATCCAGGGGCCCGGTTTCGGCAGGAAGCGATTGCCGACCATCACCAGCAATACCAATGGCGTTCCGATCCCCAGGCCCAGGGCAAACAGCACCAGCCCTCCGTTGACGGCGCTGCCGCTCTGGGCGATATACAGCAATGCTGCGGCCAGAGGAGCGGTCATGCAGGGCCCGACCAGCAAGCCGGACAACACCCCGAGCGCGCTGGCCCCAGCCAGGCTGCCGCCCTGGCGCTTGCGTCCGGCCTGTTCTAGCCGATCACGCAGACCGGCTGGCAACTGCAGCTCGAAGAAACCGAACATCGGCAGGGAAAGCAGAACGAACAGCCCGGCGAAACTGGCGATCAGCCAGGGCTGCATCAGCCACCCCTGCAGATTCGCACCGAGAAGCGCAGCCACGACACCCAGCGCTGCGTAGACCAACGCCATGCTGACCACGTAGGAAACGGCGAGCAGCATGCCGCGGCTAGGGCTGGATCGGCTGCCGACCACAATACCGGCAAGGATTGGCAGCATCGGCAACGAGCACGGCGCAAAGGCGAGCAGCAAGCCGAGCCCAAAGAAGATCAACAGGCTCCAGCCAAGCGGCTGTTGCGCCAGCCTGCTCGCCAGTGCCTGATCATCGGCCTGCACAGGCTCAGATGTCCCTGCATCAGGCCTCTTCAGATCGATCGTGTGAGTCTGCGGCGGATAGCACAGACCGGCATCGGCGCAGCCTTGCCATCCCAGTTCTAGCGTGGCGAGGCCTGCCTCGGCGATGGTGACCTCCAGGCTGTTGCGATAGACCTGCGAATCGCCAAAATACTCGTCGTGATAAGGCTCCCCAGGTGGCAACTGCGGTTCGCCACTCGCTGCCAAGCCACCAAACCGCAGCCGCTCCTGATACAGGTAGTAACCCGGCGCGATGTCCCAGCGCAGCACGACACCGCCGCTGGCTGGGCGCTCTACATGTAGGCTGAACGCTTGGTCTACCGGTAAAAACGTCTCCTGCTTCTGACCAAGCGCAAACGGCGCGGCGCTCGCCAGCTGCACAAGCCAGAGGCAACAGGCCAGAGAGAAGAAGACCGCTCGCATGAACTACGTACTCCGTCACCAGATTCAACGCGAGCATGGCGACTGGGGATTAAGGGGCCGTTAACGAATTGGCTTGGAGCTGACCATTGACCCACGACGAAAGGCCGACAAGCGGCACTGCGCGAGCAACTCAGCGTACCCTTTGATAACGCTCCGTTAATCGAGAAGCGCGATACTGGCCGGTGCATTCAAGATGAGCTCCCCCATGCAGGTACTGCTGACAGAAGACAACGCACTCATCGCGAGTGGCATCGTTGCCGGGCTCCAAGCCCAGGGCTTCGGCGTGGCCCATGCCGCGACCGCCGCTCAGGCCGACGCGTTGCTGCGCACTGCCCGCTTCGATCTGATGATTCTCGACCTGGGGCTGCCCGACGAGGATGGCCTGCACTTCCTCCAGCGACTGCGGCGTCGCGGGCTCGAACTGCCCGTGCTCGTTCTGACGGCCCGGGATGCGGTGGCCGAGCGTGTCTCGGGGCTCCAGGCGGGCGCCGACGACTACTTGGTCAAACCCTTCGATCTGCGCGAACTGGCAGCCCGTCTGCATGCCTTGCTGCGCCGGTGCGCCGGACGAACGACGCACCTGATCGAACACGGCCCGCTGAGCTATGACCCGGCAGCCTGCGCGGCTTCCATGGCAGGCGAACCTGTTGACCTGTCCCGGCGCGAACAGGCGCTGCTGCAAGCGCTCTTGCAAAACCCTGGCCGGGTGCTTTCGGCCGAGCAACTCAAAGACGCGGTGTATGGACTGGACGACGAGGTCGAAAGCAACGCGCTCAACGTCCACATCCATCATCTGCGTCGCAAGCTGGGCAATGGCATCGTCGAAACCGTCAGGGGCCTCGGCTATCGACTGGGACCCGCCGGGCAGCCAACCGAGCCCGCCAGAGCGCCCGACTCATGAGTTTGCGCCTGCGTCTGACCCTGACCCTCGGCGCCGCTTTCGTGCTGCTCTGGTCGGTGGCAGCCACCTGGATGCTGTTCGATGTGCGTAACCAGCTGATGCTGTCACTCGATCAGCGTCTGGCAGCATCGGCTCGGATGGTCGCAGGCCTGCTGGTGCAACTGCCGCAGCCGCAGCTGGGTGAAGGCGGCATCACTCGCCTGAGCGCAGAGCAGCTCGGCATCGAGAACGGATTGGCCTGTCAGGTCAGCTCGTTGCGCGGTGAGGTCCTGGCGCGCAGCCATGCGGCGCCGGACAGCGTGCTTGATGCCCAGCGCACCGGTTTTCATGACCAACTGATCGGCGACACCGCCTGGCGGAGCTTTACCATGATCCGCGACGGGATGCGCATCACCACGGCTGATCGTCTCGATGAGCGCGCGACGCTCAAGCGGTCGGTGCTACTGGCTGCGGCACTGCCGGTACTGGTCGCCCTCCTCGGCAGCCTGATCGTGCTATGGATCGGCCTTGGCAAAGGCCTGTCGCCACTCAGGCGAATCCGCACCGCCCTGGCGCAGCGCAGCGTTGACTCGGTCGAACCGTTGCACGTCGAACGGCTGCCACCGGAGCTAGTGCCGTTGGTGGAAACGCAGAACCAGCTATTTGCACGGATTGCACAAACGCTCGAACGCGAAAGACGGCTGACCGACGATGCCGCCCACGAGCTGCGCAGCCCGCTGACCGCCATCAAGACTCATCTGCAGGTCGCAGCCATGACCGAGGGAGACACCGCCAAACGGGCATTGGCCCAGGCCGAGGTCGGCACTGATCGCTTGCACCGAACGCTGGAGCAATTGCTGATGCTGGCCCGCGTGGAGGGGCTTGTTTCCTTCGATGACGGCCTTCGATGTACGGCCGCCGAGGTGGCGCAACAGGCGATCGCTGACGCCAGCCAGCAGCAGGGCCCCTGCATCGATTTAAACGTGGCGGCAGACGTGCCACTGCGTGAGCTGGCCATGCCGCCCGCCCTGGCCATCGCGGCGCTGCGCAATCTACTGGACAACGCACGCCGGCATACGCGCCCAGGGTCCCACGTTCAACTGTCACTGGAGCAGCACGCTGAAGACAGGGTCTGCTTTAGGGTGGTCGATCACGGGCCGGCCATTGCCCCACAACAAGTCGAACGATTCACCGAACGCTTCTGGCGCAACAGCGAGGGTGACGGCAGCGGACTCGGGCTCTCCATCGTCAAGGCCATCGCCGAGCGCTGCGGTTGCGATCTGAGGTTCACCGCCCATGGCGATGGACTTCAGGTCGAGCTGATCGCCGGTCTGCAGGAGATCCCTCTAGACGGGACTGCGCGGCTGAATGACCGTCCAGCTCAACCGCCGATCAACTAACGTTTTCGCCGCTATCCGTTGGTCTGCGCTGCTAGCGGAGGGCAGTCGCGTCTCGCCGCGCGCGCAGGGCCAAACGCCAGCCCAACGCTCAGCTCACGTGCTCCGCGACTTGAGGCGCCTGACAGTAGAGCTTGTACAACACCTGCATGACCTCCATCGCTTGGGGGCTCGCGATGCCGTAGTAGACCTGTTTACCTTCACGACGGGTGCTGACCATGCCGTTGTGACGCAGCACAGTCAGTTGTTGAGAAAGGGTCGGCTGAGTGATATCGGTCAGAGTCGCCAGATCGCCGACGCAGTACTCACCCTGAGTCAGCTGGCACAACAGCAGCAGCCGGTCCGGGTTACCCAGGACCTTGAGCAGACCGCAAGCTTCCGCCGCACTGCTGCGGAGCGTTTCCATATCAATTTCTGACGCAGAGGCCATTTTCCACCGTTGATCAGGACAGGTTGACGGAACATTTTACCGATATATATCTCAATAAAGTGTTCCTGCTCGTCGGAGCGGTTCTCATCGGAACTCAGGGCGTCGCACAGCCTCCCTGTTCCCGTAGTCATTTTCTCGCCACGCCAGCCCCACCAGGCACAGCGTGCAACAGGAGACTGCCATGACATCGAACCATCAGAACATTGCCACAAGTGACCAGGCGGATCGAGTTCGCCGCTCGACATCCGCGGCCCTCAATCACGCAATTGATCAACAAACCGACGACAACATTCGCCACTTCAGCCGTCTGGATAGACACTCGATCATGCAGCGCATCGAGGCGCTGGATCGCGAGTGGGATGTTGAGCGGGCCTTGGAGGTCAACGCTTCGTCGCTCGCGCTGTCCGGCTTGTTGTTGGGGCTGACGGTGAACCGGAAATGGTTTCTGCTCCCGGGCGTTGTGCTGCCCTTTCTTCTGCAACACGGCCTCCAAGGCTGGTGCCCACCGCTCCCAATCATGCGCCGCTTAGGTATCCGCACGCGCGGCGAGATCGATCGTGAGAAGTTTGCACTGCTGGAAACGCTGGACCAAACGCCGCAGCCATCTCATCACTGAACGGAGATGAAAATGATCTTTCGCCAGCTATTCGAGCCCATTTCCTCCACCTACACCTATTTGCTGGGCTGCGAAGAAACCGGACAAGCAGTGCTGATTGACCCGGTCATTTCCGCGATGGAGCGCGATCTGGCCGAGCTGGCGGGCCTCGGCCTGAAGCTGGCGTTTACGCTCGATACGCACATACATGCCGATCACATCACCGCGGCGCTGGAACTGAAGCGGAAAACCGGCTGCCGTATCGCAAGCCCTGCCATCGACAAGCTGGCCTGCACCGACGTGGGCATCGAGGAAGGCACCCCGTTTGAGGTCGGCAGCCTGCAGCTGGTGCCGTTGCACACGCCGGGCCATACGGATGGGCACTTCGCGTACCTGCTCGGCGATCGACTGTTCAGTGGCGATGCCCTTCTGATAGACGGCTGCGGCAGGACGGACTTCCAGAACGGCAGTGCGGACGACCTTTTCCACAGCGTCAGAGGCAAACTGTTCAGCTTGCCGGACGACACCCTGGTCTATCCCGGCCACGACTACCATGGCCGCCGCGTATCAACCATTGCTCAGGAAAAGCGCCGCAACCCGCGGCTGGGTGAGGCCGTGACGCTGGAGCGATTCAGGTCGATCATGGCAGAGCTGGATCTGCCATATCCGAAGTTCATCGACCACGCCGTCCCAGGCAATCGACAGTGCGGCGTGTGCCCATCAGACCTGTCGGAAAGCTACCGGAAATATTGCGAGCAGGTCGAACACAGCCCCCAGGGGTAGACCGCAAACCGAGCGAGCAGACTGAGTCATCCACGTAGCTGACTCAGTTGCCGCTTGAGCAATTCGACCTGCCCCGTCTCCGCTCTCAGGCCTGCAGTCAACTCGGCGTTTTCTTGCTCCAGCCGCTGAATGATCCCGCCGAGCCCCTGTAGCAGCTCGCGGAGCACGGCGAGTTCAACCCTGTGTTGCCCGAGCTGCAGCCACTGCAGCCACGAAATGATGACCAGCACCAGAGCCGCACAGAGCGAGCCTCCCGTCACCAACCAGAACGTTCCCATTGCTCCCATAACCAAGTCCTTTTCTGTCGAGACCGGCACATCCGGCAAGCGCTAACATTATGTCGCGATACACGACAGGTCGATAATGTTTACTCGTACAGGTAAACAAAGGCAGCGGGTTCTGGAGGAACGCTTGGAGGTAGTGATTGGTCCATAACGTGGCTTGAAGCTCAGCTCTATGCGCCAGAAGCGCTTGAGCGAAGCAATCCAACAGCGACCTACAAGCGGACAGACATGTCGCAAATAGCGACACGACGGGGCAGGATTGATGGGAGAGATCGGCGAGAGGGCTAGCTGAAGCCAGCCGGGCTCGCACTGACCAACATTGCGGCTAACCGTTCAGCGGGAATCTCTTTTCAGGCGATGAGCGGAAGCTACCAAATGCTTGTCAGCTGTCAGAATGACATCACGGCTGCAGAGGAGCAGCCATCTCCTGAATTGAGCACGAGCCTGCTAATCATGTCTTCCGAAAAACTCTACACCATTGTCCTGGAGCACAGCCTGGAGGTACTCCTCGAGGCCGCCACGATGGAGCAGGTCGAGGCGTTCTGGGATGCGTATGACACTCGGTATTTCGGCCTCCGTCTGGAGGAGGACAATGCCCAGCATGCGCGGGTGATTGTCACGGATGAGATCCCCGAGGACGAGGAAGAAGCCGAGCTGTGTATCGGCTGATCCCAACTCAATCAGT
This sequence comes from Pseudomonas sp. NPDC047961, assembly GCF_050272435.1. Taxonomy (NCBI): domain Bacteria; kingdom Pseudomonadati; phylum Pseudomonadota; class Gammaproteobacteria; order Pseudomonadales; family Pseudomonadaceae; genus Pseudomonas; species Pseudomonas sp. NPDC047961. Next base: position 980,648 of record NZ_JBNNMD010000001.1, read on the forward strand.
CAGTGTCAATATGCCCGGCGGACATGGCCTGCTTGCTGTCCAGCTGAAAGAACAATGACGCTGCCAGCATCGACATTGCCCCGATGCACAGGAAGGTCAGGTGAAACGCGTCCAGTACGGCCGCGCCATCCGCACCTGGCACAGTGAAGCCGCCCAGCAAGGCGCCGGCCGAAGCCACGCCCAGACTCATCGACAGTTGGACCACGACCGATAGTAGGCTGTTGCCGCTGCTGGCGTTCTGGTTGCTGAGCCCTACCAGGGTGACGGTATTCATCGCGGTGAATTGCATCGAGTTAACCATGCCGATCAGGCTCAGGTGCACGAGCAACAGTACCGTCGGAGTCTGCCCGTCGATGGTCGCCAAACTGGCGATCAGGCTGCCGAGCAGCAGGGTGTTGCCGATCAGAATGCGCCGGTAGCCGAGGCGGTCGATCAGTGGCTTGGCCAATGGCTTGATGAACATCGCGCCGAGCGCCAATGGAATCATGGTCATGCCTGCTTGCGCCGGGGAATAGCCCAACGCGACCTGCAGCAGCAATGGCAGCAGAAACGGCAACGCCCCGCTGCCCAGGCGCGCAAACAGATTGCCGAAAATGCCAACGGCAAAGCTGCGGGTATGAAACAGAGACGGGCTGAACAGCGGTTTTTCGATGTGCCCCGCCCGCAGCCAGTAGCCCGCCAGGCAGGCACTGCCAATGACCACCAGCAGTAGCACCCGAGCATGGGGCATCTGCATTTCGCCGAGGCCTTCAAGGGCAATGGTGATCAGCACCATGGCGCTGCCAAATAGCACGAAGCCGAAGGTATCGAAGCGCATTCGCTCAGCGCTCTTCAGATCGGGCATGAAACGAAAGGCAGCGATGCAGCCAATCAATCCCACCGGCAGGTTGATCAAAAAAATCCAGTGCCAGGATGCGTATTGGACCAACCAGCCACCGAGCGTCGGGCCAATCAATGGCCCGACCATGCCGGGCAGAGCGATGAACGTCATCACGCGGACGAATTCGCTGCGCGGGTAGGCCCGCAGTATCACCAGACGCCCCACCGGCAGCATCAGCGAGCCCCCTACCGCCTGCACCACACGCGACATCACCAATTGATTGAAGCTGGTGCTCATCGCGCACAACAGCGAACCGAGCGTGAACAGCACGATGGCGGAAAAGAAGATCCTCCGGGTACCAAAGCGATCTGCTACCCAGCCCGAGGCCGGAATCAACAACGCCACGGTGAGCATGTAGGCGATGACCACTCCCTGCATGCGCAGTGGGTCTTCGGCAAGATCGCGTGCCATGGCCGGCAAGGCGGTGTTGAGGATGGTGCCATCAAGGGTTTGCATGAAGAACGCGATGGCAACCAGCCAGGGCAGTACGCGGGCGGTCCTGGCATCCAGTACAGCTTGAGTCATGAAATTCCCCGACTCCGAAAGTGCATATGGTAGGCCCCTATCGATCTCTCTCGCAGCATTTAATCGATCTCTCGACCCAACGACTGGCCATAGCCGCAGCGATGAGAACGCTTTTGTGACAACACTCGATCAGGGTGTGACAACTCAACGCAGCAACGACTCCAAAGCCCCCCAAGACGCTGCCTGCCGCGTTATCAAACGCAGCGACACGGACGATGGAGGGTATACGTTACAAAGTATTTCATTCAAAATTGACGCGAATCATTATCGTTAAGCATCACAGGTGCGAACCTTTCTGCGTCAACCATCCCATCTCTTCGGAGGCTTCATGCGCATTCCCGCTACCCTCGCCATCGCGTCGCTGCTGCTCACTCCCCTCGCCCAAGCCAAGGAATACCCCATCGGTGAACCGCAACAATGCGGCGGTATGGAGGTTGGTGCCGTTTACTTGCAGCCGGTCGAAATGGAGCCTGCCGGCATGATGCTGGACGCCGCCAAATCTGACGTGCATCTGGAAGCCGACATCGCCGCCACCGAAGGCAACCGCAACGGTTGGCAGGAAGGCAGCTTCGTTTCCTACCTGAACATTCGTTACTCGCTGAGCAAGAAAGGCTCGGACGAAAAAATCGAAGGCGACTTTCACCCGATGGTGGCCAACGACGGCCCGCACTATGGCGATAACGTCAAACTGATGGGCCCGGGCAAGTATCAGCTGACCTTCACCGTCTCGCCGCCAGACGGCAAGCACGCGATGTTTGGCCGTCACGTTGACAAGGAAACCGGCGTCGCGCCCTGGTTCGAACAGTGCACGCTGAACTACGAGTTCACCTACGCCGGCATCGGCAAGAAAGGCGGCTACTGAGCCGGAGGTCAGCATGCAACGCATCCTGCTCCCAGCCCTCGCCCTGCTCGCGGCCGGCTTTGCCGGCGGCGCCCAGGCCGGTCTGCCGACCTATGAGCTGACCATCCGCGACGGCCATTTCGAGCCAGCAACCATCGAAGTGCCGGCTCGCCAGCGCTTCAAGATCGTCGTGATCAATGCCGGCAAGGGGCCGACCGAATTCGAGAGCACACCCCTGCGGGTGGAAAAGGTGCTCTCACCCGGTGTCACCTCGTTCGTCGTGATTCATCCGCTCAAACCCGGCCGCTACCCCTTCTTCGATGAGTTCCACATGGACCTCCCGGAAGGCGAAATCATCGCTAAGTAGTCTCTTCACAGGAGAAGCGACATGGGCCAATCAATGTTCATCGTCTGGCGTGAAAGCGTCGAGGCGTTGCTGGTCATCGGCATTCTGCACGCCTGGTTGAGCCAGCAGCCAGGCAACCGTCATGCGCTGCGCATGCTCTGGGGCGGCGTGGTTGCCGGCCTCGGTTTGGCATCGTTGCTGGGCTGGGGCATTCTCAGCGCCGGCGACTGGCTGGCCGGTCCCGCTGGCGAGTGGTTCCAGTGCGCCATGCTGCTGGCTGCCGCACTGTTGATCCTGCAGATGGTCGGCTGGATGCACCATCATGGGCGCGATCTCAAACGCAATCTGGTCGACAGCGCCGCCGCGCACCTCAGCCAGGGCAGCGGCATTGGCTTGCTGGTACTGGCGATGCTCGCTGTGGCGCGTGAGGGCAGCGAAACAGTGGTGTTCCTGTATGGCATCGGCCACCAGCAGGACGGTTCGGACCTGACCGGTTTCGTCATCGGCGGTGTGCTTGGCTTTGCACTCGCGCTGCTGAGCTACGCGGCATTGCAGGCTGGCAGCCGGCTGTTCTCCTGGAAGCGTTTCTTCAGAGTCAGCGAGGCACTGTTGCTGTTGCTCGGCGCGGCGCTGCTGATGGCTGGCCTCGACCGCTTCAGCGGCCAGCTGATGGGCATGGACGTGCCTGAAGTGCTTTACACCGTTTTCGGTGACCCTATCTGGGACACCTCGGCCCTGCTCGATGACGGCGGCACCTTGGGTAGCACCCTTGCCGGGCTGACCGGTTACCGCGCCATGCCTTCGCTGGCCGCGGTAATGGTAATGGCGCTGTACTGGCTAGCCGTCTGGGCCTGGCTGCGACCGAAGCCGGAGGCTCGTCTGGAGGCTCGCACGGCATGATCACCAACGCCTCTTGGCTGGCACGCATCGGTGACCTGCTGCGCCAGCACGCCAACACCATCCGCCTGATCCAATGGCTGGTGGTTGGCTTCTATCTGGTCCTGCTGCTGGTTCCAGCGGTGCTTTCGCTGCCGCCCTCCGAAGCGCGGATGCTGGACAACATCACGGTGTTCGCCCAGTTCCTGTTCTGGGGCTTGTGGTGGCCGTTCGTGCTGCTGTCGATGGTGCTCTTCGGCCGGCTCTGGTGCGGGGTGCTCTGCCCGGAAGGCTCGCTCAGTGAATGGATCAGCTGGCGCGGGCTGAACAAGCGCACCCCGCAGTGGATTCGCTGGAGCGGCTGGCCGACCATCGCGTTCGTGCTGACCACCGTCTATGGCCAGCTGATCAGTGTTTATGACTATGGTCGCGCCGCCGCGCTGATCCTTGGCGGCTCGACGGTGGCCGCGATGATCGTTGGCTTCCTCTATGGCCGTGGTAAGCGCGTCTGGTGCAGGCACCTGTGCCCGGTGAGCGGCGTGTTCGGCCTGCTCGCCCGGCTGGCGCCGATGCACTACAAAGTCGACGAGGAGCTGTGGCAGGCCAACCAGGGACCGAAGCTCGCCACGCCCAACTGCGCCCCGCTGATCGACATCCGCCGCATGCAAGGCAACAGCGAGTGCCACGCCTGTGGTCGCTGCAGCGGCCAGCGTGGCGCGGTCGCCCTCGCCGCCCGCTCGCCGAATCAGGAAATCCTCATTGTCGGCAACCAGCCGCAACAAGGTCATTGGGACAGCACGCTGCTGCTGTTTGGCATGATCGGGCTGGCCATGGGCGCCTTTCAGTGGACGGTCAGCCCCTGGTTTATCACCCTCAAGCAGACCGCAGCCGAGTGGCTGGTCGATCACGACATCTTTTGGCCGCTGGAGGCCAACGCGCCGTGGTGGCTGCTGACGCATTATCCGCAGAACAACGATGCGTTCACCTGGCTCGACGGTGCGGCGATTCTCACCTACATCGGCGCTAGCTCACTGCTGATCGGTGGTGCGCTGTGGCTGCTGTTGCAAGGCGCGGTGAGGCTGATGAACCGCGGCGACAGCGTGTTTCATCACCTGGCGCTGACACTGACGCCGCTGGGCGGCGCCGGACTTTTTCTCGGTCTTTCAGCCACCACCATCAAGCTGCTGCGCTACGAGGGTTTCATCCTTGCCTGGGCGCAGCCGACCCGCGCGCTGCTGCTGGTCGGTGCCGTCGGCTGGAGTCTCTACCTGGCCTGGCGCGTGATCAGCCGCCACGGCGCCAATGGGTTGCGGCGGATGGCGGCATTCGGTTGCGTGGGGCTGGCGACCGCGGTGGTTGGTTACGGCTGGTATCTGCAATTCTGGGGTTGGAGCTGATTCGTACAGTCAGAACGGTGGGCTGAAGCCCACCCTACCTGGCTGAATCACTCGTGCCGGTGGATAGGCTGCGGCGGAACCTCGTCGGCCCACTCTACTGTTAGGTATTCAACCGTAGGGTGGGCTTCAGCCCACCGCCACGTCGCTGGACCAGCGCACAGGTGACGGGTGTCGCTACAGGGCCAAGGCTGACTCTGATCTCGCGCTTCGCGAGCAAGCCCGCTCCTGCAGGAGCGCGCCAGCACCGAAATAGTCGGAGGGCGCCGACTGCCGCGAAGAGGGATCATCGACAGCGTTTGGGCGCGCAATACCTTTAGTATTCGCTGCAGGTTTTCTCAGCGAGTCGGCGTTATGTCTATCAACTGGATCTGCAAACACCACACCGAACTCAGCGCGCAGCAGCTCTACGCGATTCTGCGCCTGCGCGCTGAGGTTTTCGTGGTCGAGCAACAATGCGTGTACCTGGATGTGGACGGCCAGGACCTGCTGGGCGATACCTGCCACCTGATGGCCTGGCAAGAGGAGCAATTGGTCGCCTACCTGCGCCTGCTCGACCCCGTTCAGCAAGACGGCAACGTAGTGATCGGCCGCGTCGCTACTGCACCTTCGGCTCGCGGCCAGGGCATTGGACATAAATTGATGGTGCAGGCACTCGACCATGCCGGGGAAAAGTGGCCGGGGCGGCCGATCTACTTGTCCGCGCAGGCCCACCTGCAAGGCTATTACGGGCGCTACGGCTTCAAGCCGGTGGGCGAGGTCTATCTCGAGGATGGGATTCCGCACATTGGCATGCGCCGGGATCTCGGATAACCGCGCGGAACAGCCGCTCGGGGCAGCATCGTCTGGCCGCTGGATACCGACGCCGGCTCCTGCCAGAGCGATAGGCGTGAAGGCTGTACCTGGCCAGAAAGTTATCGGCCCTCACGGCGCCGAGAGGCCGTGGATCGTTCACGCAGACGGTGGGCTGAAGCCCACCCTACCGCTATGTACCGCCCGTAGGGTGGGCTTTAGCCCACCGCACGCCGCATCGACGGCCTTCTCCCCTTACCCTCGCAGTATGAACGACGGAAATAGCCTCCCCATCCGGTCCCAGAGTTTTTGCTGATCGTAGGGTGCACGGCTATCGGCGAGGCCGTCGTCGAGCATTTTCGCCGTGCGCACGCATTGCACGGCGAAGCGCTCGACACCGAGTTTGCGCAGTCGCTGCGCCATCTCCCACAGACGTTCGGCGTCGAACAGCTGCCAATGAACCGTGGTTCGGCATTCGTGCGCGACGCCGCTCTCCAGCAGCGCTTCCAGGCTTTTCCAGTTGGCTTCGCCGCTCCCCTCGACCCCCGTAATCAGTCGACCGTGCTCCGGCAACGCCTTGACGTCGAACCCCACCCAGTCCACCAGCGGCAGCACCTGGCGGAACAGTTTCGGTTTGATACCGGCGCTATGCAGGCCGATCTTGAAGCCTTTCTCGCGCACCTGGGCAATGGCGTCCGGCAGCGCCAGTTGCAGGGTCGGCTCGCCGCCGCTGAACACCACCGCCTCGAGCAGACCGACCCGCTGATCGAGAAAGCCCAGAATCTCCGCCCAGCTGCGCTCCTCGGCGCCACAGGTCGGGATCAGCTCAGGGTTGTGACAATAGCGGCAACGCCAGCCACAGCCCTGGCAGAACAGAACGCAGGCCAGATGATCAGGAAAGTCGAGGGTGGTCAGGGGCACCATGCCCCCGACCCGTAGCGCGGCGCCCATGACTAACGCGCCAAACCGGCGGCCTGCTCGGTGAAATGGGTGCGTTCACGGTGCTCGGATTGTTTGCCCGGGTTGAACGCCGCGACCGGACGGTGATAGCCCATCACGCGGGTCCAGACTTCGCAGCGCTGACGTTGGGCTTCGGGGAGTTGAGTGGTTTGGGTCATGTGTCGCTCCTTCAGGGTTGGGTTTTCGACCGATGCGCCAGTTGGCGCGCTGATAGATGATCGCCAGCAAGCTGGCTCCTATGGAACCAGATCAGGCGCAGCAGCTTTGCTGCTTGGCGACCAGCACCTCGTCGCACTTGGGGCAGAACTCGTGTTCACCGCTCAGGTAGCCGTGAACGGGGCAGATCGAGAACGTCGGGGTGATGGTCAGGTAAGGCAGGCGGAAGCGTCCCAGCGCGGTGCGCACCAGGTTCTTGCAGGCCTGTGTCGAGGAGATCTGCTCGGCCATGTACAGGTGCAATACGGTGCCGCCGGTGTATTTGGTCTGCAGCTCGTCCTGCAGCATCAGGGCTTCGAACGGGTCGTCGGTGAAGCCCACCGGAAGCTGCGAAGAGTTGGTGTAGTACGGCGCCTCGGCAGAGCCCGCTTGTAGTATTTCCGGGAAGCGCTTGCGGTCTTCCTTGGCGAATCGGTAAGTGGTGCCTTCGGCGGGCGTCGCTTCGAGGTTGTATAGGTGGCCGGTTTCTTCCTGAAAGCGCACCAGCACAGCTCGAACATGGTCGAGCAGGTCGACGGCCAGACGCCGGCCGGCTTCGGTGTGCAAGCCCTCGGTATCCTCGGTGTAGTTGCGCACCATCTCGTGCAGCCCGTTCACGCCAATGGTGGAGAAGTGATTGCGCAGCGTGCCCAGGTAACGCTTGGTGTAAGGATAGAGCCCGGCATCCATGTGGTGCTGGATCACCTTGCGCTTGACCTCCAGGCTCTGCATGGCCAGTTCAAGCAGCGCATCGAGATGCTCGATCAGCCCTGGCCAGTCGCCTGAATGCAGATAACCCAGGCGTGCGCAGTTGACCGTCACCACGCCGAGCGAGCCGGTCTGCTCGGCCGAACCGAACAACCCACCCCCGCGCTTGAGCAATTCGCGCACGTCCAGCTGCAAGCGGCAGCACATCGAACGCACCTGATTGGGCTGCATGTCCGAGTTGAGGAAGTTCTGGAAGTACGGCAGGCCGTAACGCGCGGTCATCTCGAACAGGCGGTCGGCGTTCTCGCTGTCCCAGGGAAAATCGTGGGTGATGTTGTAGGTCGGGATCGGGAAGGTAAACACCCGGCCCAGGCCATCGCCAGCCTGCATCACCTCGATATAGGCGCGGTTGATCAACTCCATCTCGGCCTGTAGCTCACCGTAGGCGAAAGGCATCTCTTCACCGCCGATGTAGGGAATCTGCTCACGCAGGTCTTCGGGGCAGACCCAGTCGAACGTCAGGTTGGTAAAGGGCGTCTGCGTGCCCCAGCGCGACGGCACATTGAGGTTGTAGATGAACTCTTGGATCGCCTGACGGATTTCGGCGAATCCCAGGCCGTCCTTGCGCACGAACGGCGCCAGGTAGGTATCGAAGCTGCTGAACGCCTGGGCACCGGCCCACTCGTTCTGCAAGGTGCCGAGGAAGTTGACCATCTGCCCCAGCGCGCTGGACAGGTGCTTCGGTGGTCCCGCCTCAACGCGTCCGGGTATGCCGTTAAAGCCTTCATTGAGCAAGGTGCGCAGCGACCAGCCCGCGCAATAGCCGGCGAGCATGTCCAGGTCATGGATGTGCAGATCGCCCTCGCGATGGGCGATGCCGATTTCCGGGCTGTAGACCTCGTCTAGCCAATAATTCGCAGTGACCTTGCCCGACACGTTGAGAATCAGCCCGCCCAGCGAGTAGCCCTGGTTGGCGTTGGCGCGTACCCGCCAGTCTTCGCGCGAGAGGTATTCGTTCATCGATGAAGCGACATCGACCAGTGACTTGCGATCGCGCCGCAGCCGTCCATGACGCTCGCGGTAGACGATGTAGGCGCGCGCCGTGTCGTAGTAACCAGCCTCCATCAAAACCCGCTCGACCGCATCCTGAGCCTGCTCGACCTCCACCACCCGCTGCGGCAGGCGCACCAGGACCTGAGCAGCCAGCGCCTGGGCAGTGGCTAGTTCGAACTCACCGGTGGCCAGGCCCGCGGCCTCGATTGCCGCGCCGATCTTGTCCAGTACGAACGCGACCAGCCTCCCATCCCGCTTGCGCAGCGAGACCGGTCGATTCACTTCTTCAAGCCCCAGCATCACGCCTCCATCACCATATGTAGTTACAAAAACTTCTTTAAACACTAGATGATGTGAAATGTAGGCAATTACGTCCGCAAGCGAATTGACCATCGTCAATTCACCTTGGCCGTATTTTTAAAATGGCTCTGAGGCAACCGCGGCCGACGATCTTGTCTGCGATCAAGGAAGGTGGGCGATGCGTGCTCCTACGATGCAACGTCGAACAATCCCGGACAGGTGCCGGTGGAGGAACCATGCTGACCGAAACATCCCTCGTTGCGGACCTCCGCCGACACCACCTGTTCAGCCGATTGCCCGAAGCCGCGCTACAGGAAGTGTGCGCCTCGGCCAACCTCAAGCGGCTGCCCGCCGGTGCCTCGCTGTTTCATCAAGGCGACAAGGCGGAGCGGTTCTATTTTCTGTTCAGCGGTCAGGTGAAGCTGCACCGCGTAGTCTGTGACGGCCAAGAAAAACTGGTCGAGGTCATCCGCGCTGGCGAGTCATTTGCCGAAGCCTTGCTGTTCACTGGCGCGCCGAACTATCCGGTCAGTGCCACAGCACTGAAGGCCAGCCTCCTCGCCAGCCTTAATGGCCCGCACTACCGGCGCATGCTCGAGCAACACCCGAGCATCTGCCTGGACATACTCGGCACCCTGAGCATTCGGCTGCATCAGCGTCTGAACGAAATCGACACCCTGACGCTGGCCAACGCCAGTCATCGCGTGGTGCGCTTTCTCTATCAGTCGCAAGAGGACGACAGCGGCGTGGTGACCCTCGATGTGCCCAAGCGTCTGATCGCCTCCAAGCTGGGCATTCAGCCGGAGACCTTTTCGCGCATCCTGCACCGGCTGATCGAGTCGGGAATGATCAGCGTGCAGCGCCGGCGCATCGAGATACTCGACAGCCGGGGCCTGGCCGCTTATCAGGACTGAACTGCGACGGATTGCCCCAGCTTCTTGACGATCGTCATGGGCCACCGCTGCATTGGCCCGGATACTTTCGCTGGCCCTTTCGAATCGGGAGAACCGCATGTCCGCACCCCGCCTGCCCCTCGTCTATGCCTGCTCGGGTTGCTCCAACGTGGCGCAACTGGCCAATACCCTTGCGGTGCGCCTGGATCGTGCCGGTCTGGCCGAAATGTCCTGCATTGCCGGTGTCGGCGGCCGGGTCAGCTCGCTGGTCAATAAGGCCAACTCTGGCCGAGCGATCCTGGCTATCGACGGCTGCCCGCTGCATTGCGCACGCGCCTGCCTCGCGCAGCACGGCGTAGTCGCGAACGTCCATATCACCCTCAGCAGTTACGGACTGCGCAAGCGCTACCGTGAAGATTGCTCCGAAGCCGAAGCCGATGCGCTGTTCGAGGACATGCGCAACATCATTGCCAGCGACCGCATGAAACCGCGGCACCGGCTGCACTCGGTGTAACGCCCAGCAAAGACGCCACAGAATGCGGGCTACCGCGCAGCGGCAAGTGTCAGATCAGGCGCTTACCGGCTGCGCACGGCCGGCCTGCGCCACTTCCTCGCCCGCGCCTTGCAGCACTTTCCACAGCCACGGCGGCAACAGCTCCGGGTCCAGGCTGTCGATCAGGTTCTTGATTGCCAGGCCGAGTTCGGTGTCGCCTTCGATCACCAACCGGCGACGAAAGAACAGCGTATCCGGGTCTTCCTGACGACTGGCGAGCAACAGGAACTCACGCCAGTTGCCACGGATGGTGACCTGGACCGGAGCCTGCTCGGCGATGCGCAACTTCTGCCGGTCGCAGCTCAGGCACCAGGCCAGCTTGAGGTCGACGACTTCCAGGCGCATCCAGTGGCCTTCCAAGGCCTCGAAGGCATCCTCAGCCAATGGCTCAGCGAAGAGCTGATTCAGGCTGCGCTCCAAGGCGATACGTTGCAGCGCGAATGGGGTTCGCGCGGCCAGCGGCAACAGGTGCTCGCCCAGTTTCAATAAATGTGCACAAGGGTTCAGCATAGTCCGGCCTCCTCGGCGCGCAGCATGCCAGGCTGGCCATGCCAGTAACCGTTGCAGCCGTCGACGGCGAGCGGTGGCAGGCCACCTTTGCGCACCGCATCAAATGCCTGAACGACCTCGATCATGCCCGATGCGCGCGGGCTCAGCCGCAGCAGCTCGGCACCGCTCTCGACCAGCGCCGGATAGTCCGCCAACAGATTGCTGACTGAGGCCGACAGGGTCTGGATGCCATTGATGGTGAACAGCGCCTCGCCTTCCTGGCTCAACAGCGGGATGCCTTCTGGGTAGTTCTGACAGCAGAACTGGCAATCGTCCTTCGGCCGATTTTCCGCGCGGGCGGTGAAACAACGCGCCGAGTAGGCCAGCGGAAGGTGGCCGTAGGCGAAGATCTCGATTTCCGGCACGGCGACACCGAGCTGAGACAGCTGCGCACGCGCGTCGCGGATCATCGCCCCGGAAATCTCCACGGGCGGCACCCAGCGCTGCATGCCGCTGCTCACCAGTTCGGCCAGTGCATGGCCGTTGTAGAGGTTGAGCGCCGGGCCGCCCACGAAAGGCACGCCCTTCTCGGACAGGTACTGCACCGCACCCATGTCGTTGGCCTCGACCATCAGCTCGCCGTTCTCACAGAGCCGACGCAGGCTGGACAGCTCCGAAGCCGCCTCGACCAGCGCAAGGCCGGACAGCACCAGCTGCGCTGCTGATTGCTGTTTCAGCTCACGCGCCAGGCCAAGCCAGTCGTCCAGTCCCATGTCGCGGCGTTTGGAGCAGACAGTTTCCCCGAGGTAGATTACATCGAGCGGCATGTCTGCCATGTCGGCATAGAAGTCCAGCGTCTGCTGGCGATCCCAATAGAACAGCACGGGGCCTAGGCTGAGTTTCATAACTGCTCCTTGCTGAAGAGATTCACTGCCACGCCCGGTGGTAAGCGCCGAGGGTCGTTTGCGAGCCCTCCGACAAGCCATCGAGAACTGCGCGCCAGCCTGGCTGCACGGCATAACGCTGCGGCGCCTGCAGATAGGCGTCCAGCGCCGAGCGCCAGACGCGGGTGACCTGCTCGACATAAGCAGGACTGCGCTGCCGCCCCTCGATCTTCATTGCCGTGACACCGATGTTCGCCAGCTCAGGTATCAGGTCCAGGGTATTCAGGCTGGTGGGCTCTTCCAGTGCGTGAAAGCGCTCGCCATTGACCATGAAGCGGCCCTTGCACAGCGTCGGATAGCCAGCTGACTCGCCTTCGGCGTAACGGTCGATGAGTACGTTATTCAGCCGCGAGGTCAGCCCTTCCGGCTCCTCGCTCCAGCGCACCGCCTTGGCTGGCGAGCAGACGCCGCACAAATTCGGTGATTCACCGGTGAGATAGGAAGACAGGTGGCAACGGCCCTCGGCCATGATGCACAGGCTGCCGAAGGCAAACACTTCGATCGGCACCGGACTGCTGGCGGCGACCTGCTTGACCTGCTTGAGCGACAGCACCCGCGGCAGCACCGCGCGCTTGATGTTGTAGCGTTGTTGATAGAAATCCAGCGCGGCGGCATTGGTCGCCGAGCCCTGCACCGACAGATGCAGGTTGAGCTGCGGGTGGCGTTTGGCGGCATAGCCGAGCACGCCCGGATCGGCAGCGATCAGTGCGTCCACGCCCAGGTCAGCGGCCTGGTCCACCGCACGCTGCCAACGGGACCAGCCTTGTGGCTGGGCATATGTATTGACGGCAATGTAGAGCTGGCGGCGCTTCTCGCGGATCAGCTGCAGTCCCTTGTCGAGCTGCTTCGCATCCATGTTGAGGCCGGCGAAATGGCGGGCATTGGTGTCGTCACGAAAACCGACGTAGATGGCGTCGGCACCCTGCTGAACGGCAGCCTTGAGCGCGGGCAGGCTACCTGCTGGACAGACCAAGTGCATGGCAACTCCTAGACATGCGGAATCATGCGCACCCTGCCAACGGCAACGGTGCCCGTCCGGGCCGGACGGAAAGTCGGCAGTCTAGGTAGGCCTCCGACGAGAGGCATTGATAAGCGTCAAGGGGACGAAGCTGGCAGCCAACGAAGCCAAGAGAACAAAACCAGCCGCAGAAGCAAGACCAAGCTGGGCCCTTCGGAGCCCAGGCTCGCGAGCAAGCTCGCTCCTAAAGGGCGCTGGCCTGGCAATCAGGACGGCAATCATTGCGATACCCGTCCGACTTGATGCTGCGTTATATCCCTTCGTCGCCCTGATATTCCTCAGTCGCGCGAACAACGGCGTCCCGCCAGTTTCCGGACTCCTCGGCGAGCAGACGCATCGCCTTGAGGCTCGACTCGAACGCCTGCTGATAATGCTGCGGATTGTTCTCGCTGGCTGCTCGGTCGGCGTGCGCCTGAGCCTCGCTCAGCAGCTGGTTGAACTGGTCATGGTCCAAAGCCATGGAAATCTCCTCGTCGTGATGGTGAAAGCTTAGACCGCCATCCGACAAAGACGACTCACGCCGACTGGCGGAACAGGACCGAGCTGTACCCCGTCCCAGCGAGCGCTCATTTCAGTTTCAAACGCCGCGCCAGCTTGTGCAGGTTGCTCGAGTCGACATCCAGTAATCGCGCCGCCTGCGCCCAGTTTTCACCGCAGGCCTCCAGCGCCCGGATGATTGCCTGGCGCTGGGCGCCATCGACGGTTTCGCGCAACGAGACGATCTCAGCCTCCGTCGCCAGGGGTTCGACCTCAGCAGCCGGAGCGAAGACGCCGACGTGTTCGCTGTCCAGATCCAGCAGCTCCGGCTCGAGCGTGAGGATTTCGCTGCGCGAGGCGCCACGGCTAAGCAACCGCAGCGCCGCTCGGCTGATCACATGCTCAAGCTCGCGGACGTTGCCCGGCCAGGCGTAGCCGAGCAATGCCCGCTCGGCGGCCGGCGACAGCCGCATGCTGCGCAAGCCCAGCCGGGCGCGGTTCAGCTCGAGAAAGTAGCCGGCCAGAATCAGGACATCGTTGCCACGCTCGCGTAAGGGCGGGATCGGCGCCGGATAGACCGAAAGTCGGTGATAGAGATCTGCGCGGAAATGTCCGTCTCGCACGCTTTCGCGCAGGTTGCGGTTGGTCGCCGCGATGATGCGTACGTCCACCTGACGCGGCTTGTCGGCCCCGAGGCGCTGGATCTCCCCGTTCTGCAAGGTGCGCAGCAGCTTGGCCTGCACCACCAGCGGCAGCTCGCCCACCTCGTCCAATAGCAGCGTGCCGCCATTGGCCGCATCGAAACGTCCGGGACGATCCGTGGTAGCGCCCGAAAACGCACCCTTGACGTGCCCGAACAGCTCGCTCTCGGCCAGCGATTCGGGCAACGCGGCGCAATTGACCAGCACCAGCGGCTTGTTGCGGCGCCGCGAATGTCGATGCAGCCAGCGCGCGAACAGCTCCTTGCCCACGCCGGTTTCGCCCAGCAGCAGCACTGGCAGTTCCGAATCGGCAACCACTTCCAGCTCACGCAACAACTCGCGGATCACAACGCTTTGCCCAAGAATTTCGCCGTCGCCCGGCACCGGGGTGGTTTCCAGCACGTCGCTACGGGCCAGCCGCAGGCCGCGATTTTCGTGTTCCAACCGGGTGATGCGGATGGCGGCCTCGATCACCAGCGTGTAACGCTGCAGATCACGCCGCGCCTCGTCATCGAAGGTGCCGGCATGCAGCGCATCGAGGGTCAGCGCGCCCCATAGCTTGCCCTCCACGAACAGGCTCACGCCCATGCAATCGTGCACCGGCAGGGGCTCGCCGACGTGCGCATCGAGCAGCCCATCGTAGGGGTCGGACAAACGGCTGTCGGGCTCGAACCAGGTGGGTTCACGCTGCGAGAGGATGGCGGCCAGCCGCGGATGCTGAGCCACCACGAAGCGTCGGCCGAGGGCCTCCTGCACCAGCCCCACCGCAGCCAGCGGGCGCAGGGTGTCCTCGTCGAGACGTAGCAGCACCACCGCACCACAGCGAAACCGCTGATGCAGCGTGTGCACCAGACGTTGCAGGCGAACCGCATTGGGCAGTTCGGTGACAAGGTCAGCCAGCAGTGCTTCTTCCATCATGGTGATTACTACCCCTATGGTTTTTTAAACCCTATACCGCCCAGGTACATTTCACCACCATTAATATTTATATCTTATAAATCAATAACTTGATGATGGCATAGCGCTTGCGTTGTTCTGAGTACTTCCACCCTTGGAAACGCCACCATGACGACTGCGCTTACCGAGCAAACCCTGGGCAGCCTGGCTTGCCTGATCCCTGGCGCCACCCGCGTGTTTCGCCATTACAAGCTGGACTTCTGTTGCGGTGGCGACACCCCGCTGCGCGACGCTGCCCTGCAGCGCAACCTTGACGCCCAGGTGATCGCGGACGAGTTGGCTGCTTTGGGAAGCGAGTCTACGACTGAGCCTGACTGGCGCAATGTGCCGGCCGGATCGCTGATCGACTACCTGCTCGAACGCTTTCACGAACGTCATCGTGAGCAGTTCCCAGAGCTGATCCGCTTGGCCACCCGTGTCGAGCAGGTGCATGGCAACAAGGCGGACTGCCCGACCGGGCTCGCCGAACATCTGTGGTGCATGCAGCAGGAACTGGAAAGCCACATGCTCAAGGAGGAGCAGATCCTCTTTCCGATGCTGCGCCGCGACATGCAATTGCCGCAGACCCAAGGTCCGATCGCAGTGATGCGCTACGAGCATGACCAGCACGGCGCCGCGCTTCAGCGCCTGGCCGAACTCACCGATGACATCACCCCACCGGCAAACGCCTGCAATACCTGGCGCGCGCTGTATCGCGGGCTCGAAGAGCTGCGCGGTGACCTCATGCAGCACATTCATCTGGAGAACAACATCCTGTTCGCCCAGGCGTCTGCGCACTGAGGCGACAACAACGCTACGGGCCAGACGGCCCGCCCCTGCAGTACCGGAGGTGCATATGAAAGCAGTCATCCAACCCTTGGCGTGGGGCCTTGCAATGGCGTCGATGCTGGCGCTGGCCAGTGGCGTGGCGCTCGACGTGGTAGTCGATACCGCGCAGGCAACGGTTACTCACGACGGGCACGGCGCGCACGCTGCGTCACCCGCTGGCGGCGAGCAGCAGTGGGCAACCGATGCCGCCCTGCGTGAAGGCATGACGCGCCTCCGCCAGGCCGCCGAGGCCGCGCTGCCAGACGATCCGGCGCAACCGATCAGCGAGCGCCAGGCCTTGGCATTGCAGAAGGAGGTCGAGGACAGCGTCTCCTACCTGATCGCCAACTGCGAATTGTCCGCACAGGCCGACGCGGCGTTGCACGGGTTACTCGCCGACCTCCTCGGCGGTGCCAAGGCACTGGCCGTACCCGCCGAGCGAGCCGACGGCGCCCAACGGATCCACGTCGCGCTTGAGCGCTATCCAAGCCTGTTCGCCCCGCCGCACTGGCACGAAGCCGTCATATCGGGTCAGTGAAACCAGATGCGCAAGAGGATCCTGTCTCAGCCTTCGTGCTAATCCGGCCTGCATCAATACTTGTGCCATGGCATCTAGGCTAGGCTCTGTAACTCTCTTCATTGCGCTCTGCCCCTGCCTTGGTCAGCCAGTTTGAGCGCAGCTATCGTTCCGCTCCGTCAACCTTGATTGCGGACGGCTAATTATTAGAAATAAGGATGCCTTGCATGGTGCTTCATCGCGTACATAACCAGATTCTTCGCAGCCACCACCTGTTCGAACCCCTGAACGACGAACAGATGGACGAGCTGATGAGCGCAAGCCAGCTGCTCAACCTGGACAAAGGCGACAACCTCTTTCACCAGGGCGAACCGGCGCACTCGTTCTATTTCGTGATTTCTGGCGCAGTGAAGATCTACCGCCTGACCCCGGACGGGCAGGAAAAAGTCTTCGAGGTGATCGGCAATCGCCAGACCTTTGCCGAAGCGATGATGCTGATGGACACGCCCAACTACGTCGCCTCCGCCCAGGCCGTGTGCCCGACGCAGGTCTACCGCTTCTCCAACACGGCATACATGCGTCTGCTGGAGGCGAACCAAAAGCTCTCCTTTGCCCTGCTCGGCAAACTGAGCGTGCGCTTGCACCAACGCATCAATGAAATCGAGACCCTCTCGTTGAAGAACGCCACTCACCGCGTGGTGCGCTATTTGATGACGCAGCTGGCGCGTCTGAAGGATGAAGGCAACAGCTTCGAGCTGCCGATGGCCAAGCAGCTCATTGCGGGCCACCTGTCGATCCAGCCGGAGACCTTTTCACGGATCATCAGGCGCTTGATCGACGAGCAAATCATCACTCAGGAAGGTCGGCAAATCACCATCCTTGATCGCCAACGCCTCGAATCCTTCGAGTGACAGGCCAGCGGATCAACAATCCTTGAAGCCCCTCGCAGCTAACCGTGCGGCAGCGACAAGCTTTCGCAACGGGTTGATGCCCGTCAATCTCGAACAGCGGCCGTACATGGCAATCTGGAACTGACCTAGAGAGGACGCGGCCATGCCCAGATGCCTGTACTGCCAGCAACCCAACCCGCCGCAGGAAGCCGAGTGCAGCAACTGCGGCATGCCCCTCCCCGCCCTGGCTGATACCGCCGGGGAACGACGGCAAAGTAGATTTTTCTGGTTTTGCATCGGCCTTGCCATCTTCTGCGCAGTGATGATCGTCTGGCTGCCGCGCAACCTGTTCTAGACGGGTCGTAGGGTGGATCACGCTTCACCGATCCACCGGGTGACGATTCACCGGGTGGCGATCCACTGAGCGGTATGGTGGTGGATGTGAAAAGCGACATCTGCCCTACGAATCACCCTCGCCCTGAGGCAACTTCGGGAGAATGGATAGCGGCATCAAGCTTGGCGGGCAACAGCCGCCCGATAGATGCCTTGGTGGGCTGAAGCCCACCCTACGATACCGCCGGTGTGCTCCGACCAGCATTGCTGGGCCATCCAGCAGAGTGGGCTTCCGTCCATCAAAGCAACGTCCTTCCCAAACTGGCAAGCCTGAATACGGCGCGCCATGAAGACCGTAGGGTGGACTTCAGCCCACCGATGAATACGCCAGAATCAAGCGAAGCAACTGCGCTAAAAAACATAGCCTCGGAACACTGCGTCAATGTCGCGGCATGAACGGGCCATGTCCGCAGGTGAATGGCGAGGCATCAAGCGGTGCAAAGGCTGGTGGGCTGAAACGGAACGCCGCCCGTCCCACACTCCCGTCGCCACGCAATCTGCCCTGGCGGTTCGTAGGGTGGATCACGCATCACCGATCCACGGGGTGGCCATCCACCGGGTGGCGATCCACCGGGTGGCGGTCCACCGAACCGGGTAACGGTGGATGTAAAAAGCGACATCCACCCTACGGCTGGGTCAGCTGCTTGTACAACTGCGGCAGGCGGAACGGCAGTTGTTGTGGCTCCTTGATCAAGGTGAAGCCGTTGGCGCCGAACATGTAGGGCAGGTAATCGCCCGCCTCCTGGTCGATGGTGATGCAGAACGGCAACAACCCCTGACGCCGTGCTTCCATGACTGCCTGGCGGGTGTCTTCGACGCCGTAACGGCCCTCGTAAAGGTCCAGGTCATTGGGCTTGCCGTCTGTGACCAGCAGCAACAGCTTGCGTCGCTGCTTGCACTTGCCCAGTAGTTCGGTCGCCTGGCGAATGGCAGCGCCCATGCGGGTGTAATAACCGGGCTTCAGCGCCTGGATCCGACCACGGGTGTCGTCGCCATAGCGCTGCTTGAAGCTCTTGAGCTCCTGCATGCGGACCTGCTGCCGACGCAGCGAGGAAAAGCCATACAGCGCGAAATCGTCGCCGACCGCCGACAGTGCTTCGCCGAACAGCAGCAGGCTGTCGGTGATCACGTCGATCACCTTGTGCTCGTCGTCCAGGTGCGCGTCGGTGGACATGGACAGGTCGGCCAGCAGCAGGCACGCCAGGTCGCGGCGATTCTGCCGCTGCTCCATGAATAGCCCGCGCTCGGCGCACTGGCCGTGCTGGCGCTCGACGTGAAAGTCGAGCCAGGCCTGCATGTCCAACTCCGAACCCTGCGGCTGCCCGCGCAGCCATTGACGATCATTACGCAGGTGTTCGAACTGCCGACGCAGTTTGCGCGCCAGCGGGCTAAGTCTCAGCGGCAGCCCCATGGGCTCGGAGCCCCGGGGCAACATCATCTGCAGGCTGACGAAATCGGCCTGCATGCGCTGCTTGCGATAGTCCCATTCCGGTAGCTTGATGCCTTCGCCCAGCGGAATGTCATCCACGTCCGCAGGCGGCAGGTCCAGGTGCAGCTTGAGGCCGCCGCCCTTGCGCATCCGCTGACGCGACATGGCGATTTCATCGAGGTCTTCGGCGACGCGCGAGGCGTCTTCGTTTTCGCTGTCATCGCCCTGGCGATCCAGCTCGACATGCTCGGACCAGCTGAACAGATTTTCCAGGCGGAACAGCATCAGGCCGCCCTTGCTGGTGCTGTCCTCGACACGCTTGGCACGCTTGCGCATGCCCTTCTGCTCGGTCGGCGGCGCCTGCAGGTTGTTGTCCTGATCTTCTTCGGCGAGTTCGGTGGCCTGCGGCACGCCGAGATTTTCCGCGGGGTACAGCCACATGGGCAGCGGCCAGGGGGCCACTTCGCTGCGCGGGAATTGCTGAACGCTGCCCGGCTCACGCAGGGCCTGGCAGATAGCCCGTTCCAGCGCACCCTCGGCGCGGGGCAGCGTGTCCGGATCTGGCCGGAGCTGCAGATGCGCTTCGACGAGTCGCTCGTAGCGTGGCTGCATCGCCGGGAAACGCTCGAGGATGGCTTGAGTCCAGCGCTGGTTGTCACGCGCCCAGTGGCGCATCTCGCCCGCCTGCGCCGCGAGCAGCGCCAGCCAGCGATACAAATCCTGATTGAGTGAAACTTCGGGGTATACCGCGAGATTCTGCGGCAGGCGCAGGTTGTTCGCATCGCACCAGGCCACCGGCAATTGCTTGCAGGTGCCAGCGACTTGTTGAAGCAGGTTGCGGCGCAGCATCAGATCGCGCGCGTTGGCCGCCTCGACACCGATACCACTGGCACCGCCCATGGCACGAAACAGCACCGACAGACTGCGCTGCATGCTTTCCAGCGAGACGTTGGCGTCGGGGAAGTCCGGGCTGGCGCGGCGGGTGATGAAGCGGTGCCAGACACTGCCGACCCACTCTTCAACTTCGATGGTAAAGGCCATGGCGATTGATCCTTAGCGCGGTATGAAAACAACGACGGCCCGCTGGGTCAGCCGGGCCGTCGATTACATCGGTGTCTTGCCTCAGGCCGCAACGACGGCCGCAGGTACATCCGCGGTGGCCCGCCCACGCTGCCTGAAGCTGCAGAGGTAGAGCACCAGCCCGATGAGGAAGAACACCCCAGCGACCAGCCGCAACCAGAAGAACACAGCCAGTTGGTCAGCAGTATTCATGAAGGACATCGCTGCCCCGTCAGCCGGAATCCGCTGCAACCAGACCTGCACCACGCCAGCGGCGGTGAGGAACAGGGTGATCGCGACCATCGACAGCGTCATCAACCAGAAGCCCCAGATCTCGATGCGCTGAGCCCGTGCATCCGGCGCCTCACCCAGGCCACGCAGACGCGGCATGGCGTAGCTGATCATGGTCATCACGATCATGGCGTAGGCACCGTAGAACGCCAGGTGGCCATGCGCTGCAGTCAACTGCGAACCGTGGGTGTAGTAGTTCACCGGAGCCAGGGTATGGAGGAAGCCCCACACGCCAGCACCCAGGAACGCAGTCACGGTAGTGCCGATGGCCCAGAGCGATGCGGCCTTGTTCGGGTGCTGACGGCGACGACGGTTCACCATGTTCAGCGAGAACAGCACCATGGCGAAGAACGGCAGCGGTTCCAGGGCAGAGAAGATCGAACCCAGCCACAACCAGACCTCAGGTGCACCAATCCAGAAGAAGTGGTGACCGGTACCGATGATGCCGGTGATCAGCGCCATGGCGATGATCACGTAGAGCCACTTCTCGATCACTTCACGGTCGACACCGGTGATCTTGATCAGGACGAAGGCCAGCATCGAACCCATGATCAGTTCCCACACGCCTTCAACCCACAGGTGCACCACGAACCACCAGTAGTACTTGTCGCGCGCCAGGTTTTCCGGGTTGTAGAAGGAGAACAGGAAGAACACTGCAAGCCCGATCAGGCCGGTCATCATGACCATGCTGATGGCGGTCTTGCGGCCCTTGAGCAGGGTCATCCCGACGTTGTAAAGGAAGCCCAGAGCGACCACGACAATACCGATCTTGGTGATCGTCGGTTGCTCGAGGAACTCCCGGCCCATGGTCGGCAGCAGTTCGTTGTGCGTCAGCTCGGCAAGACCGGCGTAGGGCACGAACAGGTAACCGAGAATGGTCAGCACGCCGGCTGCTGCGAACACCCAGAACAGGATGATCGCCAGTTTCGGGCTGTGCAGTTCGCGGTCGGCTTCCTCAGGGATGAGGTAGTAGGCCGCGCCCATGAAGCCGAACAACAGCCAGACGATGAGCAGGTTGGTGTGAACCATGCGTGCCACGTTGAAGGGCAGCAGTGGAAACAGGAAGTCACCGACGACGTACTGCAGGCCCATGATCAGACCGAACAGGATCTGCCCGACGAAGAGCATCAGCGCAAATACGAAGTAGGGTTTAGCGACGGCCTGCGATTGGAACTTGAGATGCGGATTCATAACGCTCATCTCTCAGCCCTCCTTGTTTGGCGGCCAGTTATTGGTATCGATCTTCGATGTCCACTTGAGGAATTCGGCCATATCGTCGACTTCCTGCTCGCTCAGGTTGAACTGAGGCATCGATCTGCGTCCGGGTACGCCCAGCGGCTGAGCCTTCATCCAGGCCTGCAGGAAGGGCTTGAAGGCCGCATCCTCACCGCGTCGAACGAAGACGTTGCCCAGTTCCGGCGCAAAGTAGGCACCTTCACCAAGCAGGCTGTGGCAGCCGATGCAGTTGTTGTTTTCCCAGACCGCTTTGCCTCGCACCACTGCTTCGGTCAGTTCCGACTCATTGGATCGCTCTGGAAAGGTCTGCTCTGTGTGATAGGTCAGGCCCAGAAATACCAGGAAGAAGAACACGCTTCCCCCGAAGTAGATGTTTCTGGCCATTCCCTTGGTAAAGGTCTCGGACATGGTCGCCTCCTCATGTTGGCGTGGCCAGTTTAAGAAGGGAGCTATCGAAACCTGCTTGATAGCAATCAAGAAAAACCTGAACACGGTACTGGGTCTTTCCCTACCCATGCGAGAGCCGGTTTTGCAGGCGCAAGCGACGCGGCAAAGCCGTATAGGGTGGGCTTCAGGAGCAAGCGGTGGGCTGAAGCCCACCCTACGGTTCTATGGACGCAGGGCACCAGGAAGCGGCCATAGGCGCGCGCAGGTGGGTCGGTTGCGGCCCCGAAATACAAAGCGATCGCCAGCAAGCTGGCTCCTACGAAGAACGGAGCAAGGCCGCGCAAGGCTCGTCCACAGGTTCAGCCGCAACTGCGCGTATGCAAAGCCCGCCGGCCTGGCTACAAATTGTCGGCGCACGGCTGTCCGGTGTAGGAGCCAGCTTGCTGGCGATCCGGGCACGCTAGCGACTCCATCAACACAAAGAGAATCCCCACCACGCAATCCTTGGGCGCGGTCGGGGGCGCCTAGCCTTGTCCGCGAAGCCCGCTTGCTGGCGATCGCAGTTCGTCACCTACACCATCATTGCGAACAGGATCCCGCACGCCATCGCCAGGGGCCAGCCGAACAACAGCAGGCGCCACATGACCGGCGCATGGCGAAGCTCCATGAAGCCTTCGGTGATCACCCAGGCCTTGATCAGCGCGACGGCCAGCACGGCGCCGGCAAACAGTAGCGTCGAGCCGGCGTTGCCGAGCAGTACGGTGGCCGTAGACAGGACGGCCAGCGCCAGCCAACACCCGATCAGCACCTTTGAAGCGGACATCACGGTCTCCTCAGTTGATGACGTAGACCAGCGGGAACAGCAGCACCCAGACCATATCGACCATGTGCCAATAGAGCACCCCGGATTCCAGACCCGCGCAGTCCGCCGCCGTATAAAGGCCGCGCTGGCAACGCATGGCCATCCAGCCGAGGATCACCATCCCCAGCAGCACATGGAGAAAGTGAAAGCCGGTAAGAATCCAGTACAGGGTGAAGAAGGTGTTGTGCTCGAGCCCCAGCCCCATCGATGACAGATGGCCGTACTCGTTGAGCTTGAGCACGACGTAAACGCAGGAGGTCGCCAACGCAGCGACCAGCAGTAGCGCCCCTCGCCCAGGCCGTGCTGCGCGCACCTGCTCCACGGCCAGCGCCGCGAACAGGCCGGACGTCAGCAGGCTGAGGGTCAGTGCGAGCCCCATGGAGCTGTCCAGCGCTGCGCGGCTCTGGCTGAACAGCTCTGGGTTAAGCACCTGGGTCACGGCGAAGGCCAGAATCAGGATGGCGAAGACGGTCAACTCGGCGAGGATAAAGAACCACATCGCCAGATCGCCCGGCAGGCGCCGGGAGAGGCTGGTGCGGTCAACCGAAATGGACATCGACCACATCCATCAGCGCCGCGACGGTTTGCGGATCGTCCGACAGCGGCTCGGCCAGGCAAGCCATGCAGGCCTCCCGCGGGCTCATGCCGGAGCGAATCATCCGCGCGGTGAAAATCAGCAGGCGGGTCGAGGCGACTTCTTCCAGGTCATGCTGTTCGAGCCGGCGCAGGGCCTGCCCCAGCTTGACCACCTGCGCCGCCAGTTCGGCATCCACCTGTGCCTCGTTGGCGACGATGCGCTGCTCCTCGGCCGCTGGCGGATAGTCGAAACGCATGGCGACGAAACGCTGCCGGGTGCTCGGCTTCATACCCTTGAGCAGGTTCTGGTAACCCGGGTTGTAGCTCACCACCAGCATGAAGCCCGGTGGTGCTTTCAAGGCTTCGCCGGTGCGCTCGATGAACAGCTCGCGCCGATCGTCCGCCAGCGGATGCAGCACCACGGCGGTGTCCTGCCGCGCTTCGACCACCTCGTCCAGGTAGCAGATGCCACCTTCGCGCACGGCGCGGGTCAGCGGACCGTCCTGCCACCAGGTGCCCTGGGCACCGATCAGATGACGGCCAACCAGGTCCGCGGCGGAGAGGTCGTCATGGCAGGCCACGGTATACAGCGGCAGGTTCAGCCGGTGCGCCATGTGCTGGACGAAGCGGGTCTTGCCGCAGCCGGTTGGGCCCTTGATCAGCACCGGCATGCCATGCTTCCAGGCCTGCTCGAAGAGCACCTCTTCGTTGCCCAGCGACTGGTAGAACGGAGCACCGCTCATGCCGACAAGGTTCTCGGGCGCGTTCATTGGCAATACCTCACTGCAGCGGTTGGATTTGACTAGCACCACGCTAATCGTCACCCCGCCGCCCCTCAAGCCGTCCGCTAGCGAAGCTTGATTACGGTCAAGCCCGACTCGAAATGAGCCGATGCGCGTGCGTAACCATCGGCTTTTGACGTGCGCTTTTTCCCTTTTCCCGCCTGATTTATCCGTCCCCGCGACACGACGTCACGCCTGGCGTATCCCGGATCGACTCTTGATTGGCATCAAGCGCTTTCGCACAGAGGCGGCCATAGGATGCAAGCGCATACAGCAAGACACGGGAACTGCCACATCGCCGTCACTAGCAGGAACCGCACGAAGCGGTCAGAGGAGATCACTATGAGCAAACCCATACTGGCGGGCTTCATCGCCGGCTTTTCAATGCTCGGACTGGCAGTTGCCCAGGCCGCGATGAATCCAGAAAACGCCGATGCCGCTTACAAGGGCCAAGCCTCCGCTATCGATCCGGCCAGCGCCCAGGTGGTCCATTCGCCCGGTGCACCTGACCTGAACGCCGCCGAATTCGAGCAGGCCAAAGAGATCTATTTCCAGCGCTGCGCCGGCTGCCACGGTGTGCTGCGCAAGGGTGCAACCGGCAAGGCACTGACGCCGGACATTACCCAGGAACGCGGGCAGGCCTATCTCGAGGCGCTGATCACTTACGGCTCGCCCGCCGGCATGCCCAACTGGGGCACCTCTAACGCGCTGAGCAAAGACGAAATCACGCTGATGGCCAAGTACATTCAGCACACCCCGCCAACCCCGCCCGAGTGGGGGATGGCCGAGATGAAGAACTCCTGGAAGGTGCTGGTCAAACCCGAAGACCGACCAAAGAAGCAAATGAACAAGCTGGATCTGCCCAACCTGTTCTCCGTCACCCTGCGTGACGACGGCAAGATCGCGCTGATTGATGGCAAGAGCAAAGAAATCATCAAAACCATCGACACCGGCTACGCGGTGCACATCTCACGCATGTCCGCCTCCGGCCGTTATCTGTTGGTGATCGGTCGCGACGCCAAGATCGACATGATCGACCTCTGGGCCAAAGAACCGCTGAAGGTCGCCGAGATCAAGGTCGGCATCGAAGCCCGCTCGGTCGAAACCTCCAAGTTCAAGGGCTACGAGGACAAGTACGTGATTGCTGGCGACTACTGGCCGCCGCAATACACCATCATGGATGGCGAAACCCTGGAGCCGCTGCAGATCGTCTCGACTCGGGGCATGACCGTGGGCACTCAGGAATACCATCCGGAGCCACGCGTGGCGGCGATCATCGCCTCCCACGAACACCCGGAGTTCATCGTCAACGTCAAGGAAACCGGCAAGGTGCTGCTGGTCAACTACGAGGACATCGACAACCTGACCACCACCATGATCGGCACCGCGCCGTTCCTGCATGACGGCGGTTGGGACGTCAGCCATCGCTACTTCATGACGGCAGCGAACAATTCGAACAAGGTTGCAGTGATCGACTCGAAAGAGCGCAAGATGGCTGCGTTGGTCGATGTGGGCAAAATCCCGCATCCGGGTCGCGGCGCCAACTTCGTGCATCCAAAGTTCGGTCCGGTCTGGGCGACCAGCCACCTGGGCGACGAGACCATTTCGCTGATCGGCACCGATCCGGACAAGCATCCCGATCAGGCCTGGAAAGTGGTCGAAACCCTCAAGGGACAGGGTGGCGGCTCGCTGTTCATCAAGACCCATCCGAAGTCCAACCACATCTACCTGGACACCACCTTCAACCCGGACGCCAAGATCAGCCAATCGGCAGCGGTGTTTAACATCGACGATCTGGGCGCAGGCTTTACCGTGTTGCCAATCGCCGAATGGGCCGGAGTGACAGACGGTGCCAAGCGCGTCGTGCAACCGGAGTACAACGAAGCGGGCGACGAGGTCTGGTTCTCCGTCTGGAGTGGCCAGGACGAGCAATCGGCTATCGTCGTGGTCGATGACAAGACGTTAAAGCTGAAAAAGGTGATCAAGGACAAAAGGTTGATTACCCCAACCGGTAAATTTAACGTCCATAACACTCAGCACGACGTGTACTGAGTAAAACCGGGGGGGACGCCAAGATCCCCCCCTAGCCTTGAGGAAGTAACTGATGAAAAAAGTTCTCATCCCACTGCTCGCCCTCGGCGGCGCGATGGTCCTGCAGCCTGCCGTGGCTCAGGACGGTGAAGCGCTGTTCAAGAGCAAGCCCTGCGCGGCCTGCCACAGCATCGACGCCAAGATGGTCGGCCCGGCCCTGAAGGAAGTCGCCGCCAAGTACGCCGGCCAGGAAGGCGCTGCCGATCTGCTCGCCGGGCGCATCAAGAACGGCACCCAGGGTAACTGGGGTCCGATCCCGATGCCGCCAAACCCAGTCACCGAAGAAGAAGCCAAAACCCTCGCCGAGTGGGTTCTGAGCCTCAAGTAACAGCCAAGGAGGACATCATGTTTCAGTCCCGACACGCAGTATTCGGTTTGGGGCTCAGCCTGGTGTCCCTTCTTCCCTTTTCCACTGCCCTGGCCGATACGCCTACCGCCGCCCGCCAGGCACAGCTCGAACACCTGCTGGTGCAGGACTGCGGCTCCTGCCACGGTCTGCGCATGACCGGCGGCCTCGGCCCCGCACTGACCCTCGACGCCATCGCCGGCAAACCCCGTGAAAGCCTGATCGCCACCGTGACCCACGGTCGGCCCGGCACCGCCATGCCCGGCTGGAACGCGCTGCTCAATGAGCAGGACATCGCCTGGCTGGTCGATTTACTCCTCGAAGGATACCCAACGCCATGATCCGTCCGTCTTTGCTGCTCGCCATTGCCAGCCTGTTGCTCGGTGCCTGCGCCGAGCAACCGCTCCGCGGCACCGGCGATCTGGGTGTGGTGGTGGAGCGCGCCAGCGGTAGCCTGCAAATCGTCGAAACCAGTGGTCAGACGCGCCTGGCCCGTATCGAGGGGCTGGGTGACCTGTCCCACGCCTCGGTCGTGTTTTCCCGCGACGAGCGCTTCGCCTATGTGTTCGGTCGTGACGGCGGCCTGACCAAGGTCGACCTGCTGCGCCAGCGCATCGACAAGCGCATCATTCAAGGCGGCAACAGCATCGGCGGCGCCATCAGCCAGGACGGCAAGCTGATCGCCGTCGGCAACTACGAGCCCGGCGGCGTCAAGGTCTTCGATGCCGACACGTTGGAGCTGGTGGCCGACATCCCCGCCACGCCGCTGGCCGACGGCAGCCGCAACTCACGCGTGGTTGGCGTCATCGACGCGCCCGGGCGGCGCTTCATCTACAGCCTGTTCGACACCCATGAAACCTGGCTGCTGGACTTCAGCCAGGGCAACACTCCGCAAATCACCCGCTTCGAGAACGTCGGTAAGCAACCCTACGATGCCCTGCTGACCCCGGACGGTCGTTACTACATCGCCGGCCTGTTCGGCGAGGACGGCATGGCCAAGATCGACCTCTGGCACACCGCCCGCGGTGTCGAGCGCATCATCGACGGCTACGGCCGTGGCGAGGCAGCACTGCCGGTCTACAAGATGCCGCACCTCGAGGGCTGGACGGTCGCCGGCAACCAGACCTTCGTTCCGGCCATCGGTCATCACCAGGTGCTGGTGATGGATTCACAGACCTGGAAGCAGACCGATGCCATCGATGTCGCCGGCCAACCCGTGTTCGTCATGGCGCGCCCGGACGCCCGTCAGATCTGGGTCAACTTCGCCCACCCGGACAACGGCAAGGTGCAGGTGATCGACAGCGAAACCCACGAGATCATCGCTCAGCTGGAACCCGGACCGGCTGTGCTGCACATGGAATTCACCGCCCGTGGCGACCAGCTCTGGCTGTCGGTACGTGACGGCAACGAGGTGCAGGTCTGGGACCCCTACACCCTGAAGCTCCTCAAGCGCCTGCCCGCCGACAGCCCGAGCGGCATTTTCTTCAGCAGCCGCGCTCACGAAACGGGGTTGTGACATGCAAATCGACCCTCTCAGCCGCCGCCTGATCGACCGCTTTCAACACGGCATGCCGCTGTGCGCCGAACCCTATCGCGCCATGGCCGATGCCCTCGAGTGCAGCGAAGACGAGGTACTGGCCTGCCTCGAACAGCTGGAAAGCAGCGGTGGCCTGTCGCGCATCGGCCCGGTGTTCGAACACAGCCGCGCCGGCGCCAGCACCCTGGTCGCCCTCGCCGTACCCGAAGCGCAGCTGGAACAGGTCGCCGAACAGATCAACCGTTACCCCGAGGTCAACCACAACTACCTGCGCGAGCATCATTACAACCTCTGGTTCGTGCTCACCGGGCCGGACCGCGCCCGCATCGATGCGCTGCTGCTCCAGATCGAAGCCGAGACCGGCCTGGTCCCGCTGGACCTGCCAATGCAGGCGGCCTACCGCATCGACCTCGGCTTTCCCATCGGAGACGCGCCATGACATCACTCCTGAACGACCTCCAGGCATTGCAGTTGCGGCGCCTGCTCGAAGCCGGCCTGCCACTGGCCGCACGACCTTATCAGGTGCTGGCCGAGCGCGTGGGTGCCAGCGAAGAGGCGGTGCTGGAACAGGTCCGGCGCTGGAGTGATAGCGGCTTGTTTCGGCGCATGGGGTTGGTCATCAAACATCGTGCGCTGGGTTTTCGCGCCAATGCCATGCTGGTGATGGATATCCCGGATGAGTGCGTCGACGAGGTCGGCCGCAAACTCGGCCAAGCGGCGGGTGTGAACCTCTGCTACCAACGGCCGAGGCGCTTACCGGACTGGCCGTACAACCTGTTCTGCATGGTGCACGGCCGTGAGCGCGAACAGGTCTGCCGGCTGATCGAACAGATGCTCGCCGAGAACGGGCTGCATGACGTTCCGCACCAACTGCTGTTCAGCACCCGCGCGTTCAAGCAGTGCGGCGGGCGTTATGCACCGCCCGCGAGCCAGGTGGCCGCCCATGGATGACCTTGACCGGCGCCTGATCAATCGCCTGCAACTCGGCGTGCCGCTGGTCCGCCATCCCTGGCAGGCGCTGGCCGAGGAACTGGATGCCGACGCCGCGCAACTGCGCGAACGCGTTCGGGCGCTGCTCGACGATGGCACCCTGACCCGCTTCGGCCCGATGTTCGACATCGAACGCCTCGGCGGCGCCTTTACCCTTGCCGCACTTTCGGTACCGGAAGCGCGCTTCGACCGTGTCGCCGAGCAACTGGCGGCCATGCCCGAGGTGGCCCACAACTACCGCCGCGAACACGCCTGGAACATGTGGTTTGTGCTCGGCTGCGCGACACCCGAAGGCATCGCCCAGACGATCGCCCGCATCGAAGCCGAGACGGGCCTACCTGTGCTCAACCTGCCCAAGGAGGAGACCTACCATGTCGGCCTGCACTTCCCGGTCTGACCCGTCAGACGCACCCGAATCGATGGAACTGACGAAACGCCTGGTCGAACTCACCGAAGCGGGCCTGCCACTGGTGGATGATCCCTGGGCCTGGCTGGCTGAACGGCTGGGAACCAGCATCGAGGTCACCCTCGAACTGCTGCAACGGCTGCAGACAGAGGGCGCCATCCGCCGCATCGCCGCCGTGCCCAACCATTACCGCCTGGGCTATCGACACAACGGCATGACCGTCTGGGACGTGGACGACGCAGAGATCGCCCGCCTCGGTCCGTTGATCGGCTCGCAGGCCTTCGTCAGCCATTGCTACCGTCGCCCGCGTCAGCCGGGCTGGCACTACAACCTGTTCGCCATGGTCCATGGCCGCAGCGCCGAGGAAATCGAGGCCTACCGTGCCGAGATTCGGCAGCTGCTCGGCAGCGCCTGCCGGGCCGAGGAAATGCTGGTCAGCAGTCGCATCCTGAAAAAGACCGGGCTGCGTGTGAGCAGTCGTCGCTAAAAACCCGTAGGGGTCTGGCCTTGGTCACACATGCAAGGCCTGCCCATGAATGGCGCTAGATGATCGAAACCCGCCTAGGTCTCGAGCGCACCGTTCGGCGCGATGTTGGATGGCCCATTTGGCTCGGGTTGTTCCGTGCCCTGGCAATGAATTCATCGGCGGGCTGAAGAGCGCTGCCGACGGCCGTTCGTAGGGTGGGCTTCAGCCCACCGTTACCTCTTTTTGGTGGGCTGAAGCCCACCCTACGGGCCTGAGCGGCACCAAGGCTGGACCAGGCCTATTTAGCCCCGTGTCGCGATGCCCCTTCCCGGACCAAGGCTTTTTATTGTTTCCAGTCAAGGATTGGCGAGTGTCGCTCGGGGATGCTGCATCTATCGAACCGCGCAACCAAGCGTGATGCGGCAGGAGAAACGCTCATGTTGAGAATCAGCCATTACCTGCGTGCCCTCGCCCGGCCTGCCATGCCGGTACTGGGCGCACGCAGCCCCGGTGCAAGCCGGCCGCCCGTGGTGATCTGGAATCTGCTGCGGCGCTGCAACCTGACCTGCAAGCATTGCTACGCGACGTCGGCGGACAGCGTGTTTCGCGACGAGCTGGATACCGCGGAAGCGTGCAAGGTCATCGATGACCTGCACGAAGCGGGCGTACGCGTGCTGATTCTCTCCGGCGGCGAACCGCTGCTGCGCGACGACATTTTCGAGCTGTCCGAATACGCCCGCGAGAAAGGCTTCTTCGTTGCCCTGTCCACCAACGGCACGCTGATCGATGAGCGCAATATCGATCAGATCGCTGCCGCCAAGTACGACTACGTCGGCATCAGCATCGACGGGCTGGAAGCGGTCCATGACGACTGGCGCCAGCTCAAGGGCAGCTTCGCCGCCTCGATGCACGCCATCGACCTGTGCCGCCAACATGGCATTCGTGTCGGCCTGCGCACCACCCTGACTCAGAACAACTACCCGCAGCTGCCTGCTCTACTGGCGCTGATGCGCGAGCATGACGTGCAGAAGTTCTACCTCTCACACCTCAACTACAGCGGCCGTGGTAAGCGCAGCCGCAAGGCCGACGCCCATCACCAGATGACCCGCGACGCCATGTACCAGCTGTTCGAGCAAGCCTGGGACGACGTGCAGAACGGCCGCGAAACCGATTTCGTCAGTGGCAACAACGATGCCGACGCCATCCTGCTGCTGCAGTGGGTGGAAACCCATCTGCCACAGCACCGCGATCGTCTGGAGCAGATGTTGCGCGCCTGGGGCGGCAATGCGTCGGGTGGCGGCATCGCCAATATCGACAACATCGGCGACGTGCACCCGGATACCTACTGGTGGCAGCACACCGTCGGCAATGTGCGGCGCCAGTCGTTCCGTGAACTCTGGATGGACAATCCCGAGCCGCTGCTCATCGAGCTGCGCCAGCACCCCCGGGCCGTGACCGGACGCTGCGCCGAGTGCCGCTGGTTGTCGATCTGCAATGGCAACACCCGCACCCGCGCCTGGGCTGAAGGCTATCTCTGGGGCGAAGACCCCGGCTGCTACCTCAGTGACCAGGAGATCGGTCTGCCACAACCGCAGTGCATTCCCAGCATCGCCATTTGACCAAGAGCGGCCCCAAGGCCGCCCCGTACATACCGCCAGCCCGATGAGATTCTCAGGAGTTCGCATGGATCAGCCAACCACTCTCCCCGCTTCACTTGGCGCGACCCTGGCCCCGGGCGAAGTCGCGCTCGTCGGCGCCGGCCCCGGCGACCCGGGCCTGCTTACCCTGCGTGCCTGGAGCCTGCTCCAGCAAGCAGATGCCGTGGTCTATGACCGCCTTGTCAGCGACGATCTGATGAAGCTGATACCTGAGCGCTGCGCACGCCACTACGTCGGCAAGACCAGCGGCTACCACAGCCTGCCGCAGCCGCAGATCAATCAGCTGCTGGTGGATCTGGCGCAGCAGAACCTGCGCGTGGTGCGCCTCAAGGGCGGCGACCCCTTTATCTTCGGCCGCGGCGCCGAAGAACTCGAATACCTGCTCGCCCATGGCATCAACGGTCAGGTGGTGCCAGGCATTACCGCCGCAGCGGGTTGCAGCGCCTATGCCGGGATTCCGCTGACTCACCGCGACCTGGCGCATTCCTGCCAGTTCATCACCGGTCACCTGCAGGAAGACGGCGCTCTACAGCTGCCCTGGAGCAGCCTGGTCGAGGGCAAGCAGACCCTGGTGTTCTACATGGGCCTGGCCAGCCTTGGCGAGATCTCGCGCAACCTAATTGCCGCCGGCCTGCCGGTCGACACCCCCGCCGCGTTGATCGGCAACGGTACCCGCGCCGATCAGCGGGTGGTGCGCTGCACACTGAAACAGCTGCCCTCGATGGCCCAGGCACAACAACTGAAACCTCCTACCTTGACCGTGATAGGACAAGTGGTCGGCCTGTTCGCCAATCAATCACTGGAGTTTCCGGCGCGCCTATGTGCCGAGCACAGTTCACAGGAAGCGGTTCTGGAGGCGTTATGCGACTGATCCCCTTCGCCCTGCTCATGCTCTGCGGGGCCGTTCAGGCCGCCCCGGAGGCCGTGTCGCTGGAGCAGGCCGGCGTGCTCTATGAGCAACACTGCCAGAGCTGCCATGGTGCCAATCGTTTAGGCGGGGCCGGGCCCGCGTTGCTACCCGAGAGCCTCAGCCGAATCAAACCAGATGAGGCGCGCGCGGTGATTCACAACGGCCGTCCGGCCAGCCAGATGGCCGCATTCGGTGATCGCCTTAACCCTGCGCAAATCGATGCACTGGTCAGCTACCTCTACCAACCGGCCGCCACACCACCGACCTGGAGCGATGCCGACATCCGCGCCAGCCATCGCATCCTCACCGACGTCGACGCGCTGCCGAGCACACCACAGCACAGCGCCGATCCGCTCAACCTGTTTGTCGTGGTCGAGGCCGGCAACCATCACGTGCGCGTACTGGACGGCGATCACTTCGAGGAGCTGGCCAACTTCCAGTCACACTTCGCCCTGCACGGCGGACCGAAGTTCTCGCCGGATGGCCGCTTCGTCTACTTCGCCTCGCGGGACGGCTGGATCAGCGTCTACGACTTGCACAACCTGACCATGATCGCCGAGGTACGGGCCGGGCTGAATACCCGCAACCTGGCCGTGAGCAACGACGGGCGCTGGGTGCTGGTGGGCAACTACCTGCCGGGTAATCTGGTCTTGCTGGATGCCCGTGACCTGTCGTTGGTCAAACACATTCCGACCCTTGGCGCAGACGGCACACAATCGCGGGTCAGTGCCGTGTACACCGCACCGCCGCGTGACAGCTTCGTGGTGGCACTGAAAGACGTCAAAGAAGCCTGGGAAATTTCCTATGCTGGCGAGCCGGATTTCCAGCCACGGCGCATCGAGGCTGCCGACTTCCTCGACGACTTCTCCTTCACGCCGGATTACCGCTATCTGCTGGCCACCTCGCGCAAGGCACTCGGCGGGCAGGTCATTGATCTCGATACCGGCAAGGCGGTCACCGACATTCCGTTGCCGGGCATGCCGCACCTGGGCTCGGGCATCTACTGGAAACGCGGCGGTAACTGGGTATTCGCCACGCCCAACGTAAGCAAGGGGCTGATCTCGGTGCTCGATCTGCAGAGCTGGAAACTGATCAAGGAAATCCCCACCGAAGGGCCGGGGTTCTTCATGCGCAGCCACCTCAACTCACCCTACGCCTGGACCGACGTGTTCTTCGGCCCCAACAACGATGCGGTGCACCTGATCGACAAGCAGACCCTGGAGGTCGCCCATACGCTAAGGCCGATGCCTGGGAAGAATGCTGCACATGTCGAGTTCACCAACGACGGTCGCTACGCGCTGCTCAGCGTCTGGGACACCGATGGCGCGCTGATCGTCTATGACGCCAAGACATTGAAAGAGATCAAGCGCATTCCGATGAACAAGCCGTCCGGCAAGTACAACGTCGGCAACAAGATCGAGTACGCCGAAGGCACGTCGCACTAAAGGCAAACGACGATAAAAGCGTCTGGAGGATCGGGTCAACCTGCACGGATTTTCGCCCAATAAGTAGGGTGGGCTTCAGCCCACCATGAGGGAGCAGGAAACGCCCCCGGAGGACCGAAGCGCAAAGCCGCCCAACCCACAAAGCTCGCGATTACCTTCACCAAGTAGGGTGGGCTTCAGCCCACCAAGAGGCGCAGAAAAGCGCCCAAGACAGCTGAAGCGCAACACCGCCCGACCCAAACCTCGAGTGCTATTGTCCAGCCTGGAACCCCCTTTCGGCTTTTATCTTTCATTCCAACCTGCTTTCATATCAAATCCTTTGATATGAGCACGCTTTCATGGACATCGATCTCGCCCGCACTTTTCTCGAGATCATTCGCAGTGGCAGCTTCGTCGCCACGGCCGAGCGACTGCATATCACCCAGACCGCAGTCACTGCACGGGTGCGCAGCCTCGAAACGCAGCTCGGCTGCCGGCTGTTCGTGCGCAACCGCGCCGGTGCGCGGTTGACCAGCGACGGCGAGCGTTTCGTCACCTATGCCACCCAGTTGGTGCAGACCTGGGAAACCGCCCGACGAGAGCTGCCCCTGCCGCGCGGCTATGACAAGCTGCTGTCGCTGGGCGCCGAAATCAGCCTGTGCAATCCATTGATGCTGGCCTGGGTCCAGCGCCTGCGCCAGATGATGCCCGACCATGCCTTTCGTAACGAGGTGGCCAGTGGCGAGGAGCTGCAGAAGCAGCTAGGCCTCGGCGTGCTGGATGCGGCGCTGGTGCATCAGCCCGAGTACTGGCCTGGGCTGCAGGTCGAGCAATTGCTCGAAGAAAAGCTGATCCAGGTGGTTCACAGCTACATCCCCGAGCCTTATCTGTACGTCGACTGGGGCCCGGCGTTTCGTAGTCAGCATGACCGTGCTCTGCCGGAGCACATCCGCACCGCGCTTTCCTTCAGCCTCGGCCCACTGGCGCTGCAGTATCTGCTGCAGCATGGCGGTCGCGGCTACTTTCGCACGCGCGTGGTCCAACGCTACCTTGACGAGGGCGTGCTCAAACGGGTCGAGCAGGCGCCCGAGTTCAGCTACCCGGTCTACCTGGTGTATCCCCATGCCGCCGAGTCGCCGGCGCTGCAGCGTGCCGTTGCGCTGCTGCGAGAAGCTGCCGAAGAGGAATACGACTGGTCGCGCTGGAACTATGAAATCTAGCCGGGTAAATCCAGACAAAACGCCAGGACAACGACGGCTCAGTTGCTGAGCCGCTTCATCCAGTTCTGGTAAAGCCCGGCGACCAAATCGCTCTGGGTGATCATGCCGACCAGGCGCTGCTCGGCGTCGACGACGGGCAAGCAAGACATGCGGCGGTCGGCCAGCAAATGGACAAGATCGGCCAGATGCGCGTCTTCATGCACCGAGACCACCGGCGCGCTCATGATCCCCTCCACTCGCACCTCACGACCGAACGTCAGCCGCCGCAGGTTGAGCCGTGACGGGCTGGGCTCGAAGTGCTGCAGCAGATCGGTCAGGGTGAGGATGCCCACCAGCTTGCCGCTGCCCGGTTCAAGCACGGCCAGCGAATGCAGCCGGTGCCGACGCACGACATCCCAGGCCTGACGCATCCGGGCCGCTGGGTCGACCCAGTGCAACTCGCGGCACATGATGTCGGCAGCGGTGACGGTACCCATGCTGCGGCGAATGGCATGAGTCTCGGTGCGTTTGATCAAGTCCACTAAATCGTCGCGGGTGACGTCGACGTACTCACCGAAATCCTCCAGTGCACGGTCCACGTCATCGCTGGTGAAGCTCATCTGCTCCTCCCCCAGCGGGACACTGCCAGTCTGCTCTGCGCCACTGGCCGCGCGCGGTTTGGGATAGGGATGGCGCGTGAGGTTGTTGTAGACCAACGCAGCGGCAATCAGCAGCAGCGAGTTGAAGGCCACCGGAATCAGCAGGCCATAACCCAACTCGCTGATGCCCGGCCCGCCGATGGCGGCGACCATCGCCAGCGCACAGCTTGGCGGATGCATGCAGCGCAGCAAGAACAGACAGGCAATGGCCAGGCACACGGCCAGGACCGCCGCGGCCACCGTGGGCAAGGCACTGGCGCCCAGCGCGACGCCAATGGTCACCGCAATGAGGTTGCCACCGAGCACTGACCAGGGTTGGGCGAAGGGACTCGACGATGCACTGAAGAGGATCACCGCCGAAGCGCCGGCTGGCGCGACGATATGCAGCGTGACCGGGCCGCCGAACAGCCAAAGACCGATGGAAACCATTGGCAGCACCACCAGACCCACGCCGATCACCGCGCGCAGCCATTCCTTCGGCCCCACGCTCAATGGTACCGGAAAGAAGGATCGCAGCCAGTCGTTGAAAGGGTCTTGCATGGGCTCGGCTTGGAAGAGGTATAGCACTCAGGCACTGCGACTATGCCACAGGTTCCGGCAGTGCCTCCCGCGAGCTGCGATGCAGGGTGCGATGGCCCACTGCCAATCAGGTCATCCCGGCAGGCTACGGGTGCTTCAGTCGGGCAAGTGTTTTAGCCAGTTCCGATAGAGCGCCGCGATCAGATCGGTCTGGGTGATCATGCCGACCAGGCGCTGCTCGGCGTCCACCACCGGCAGGCAATGCAGGCCCTTATCGGAGAGCAGGAACACCAGATCGACCATGTGCGTGTCCGGGTTAACCGTGACCACCGGCGTACTCATGATCGAGCGCAGCCGAGCGCCGCCTGCGCGTTTCAATTGGCTGAGACGCAGACGCGCCGGCGTCGAGCGCAGATGCTTGAGCAGGTCGACCAGCGTGACGATGCCGAGCAGCTCGCGACTGTCGCCTCTAACCACCGGCAAGGAATGCAGGCGGTGCTCGCGCAGGCTCTGCCAGGCACGTTGAATGGAGCAGTCCGGGGTGCCCCAGTAAAGATCGCGGGACATGATGTCGGCGGCGGTTATCTCGCCCATGCTGCGTCGCAACGCATGCTTTTCGGTCTGCTTGATCAGCTGTGCCAGATCATCCCGGGTGACGTCGACGTACTCACCGAACTCGGCCAGCGCCCGCTCCACGTCGTCATCTCTGAAGCTCATGCGCTCGCTGGGCAACGGGTCATGGGTGTGATGAGTGTTGCCCTTCTGCGCCCGCGGCTTGGGGTAGGCGTGTCCGCTGAGATTGTTGTAGAGCAGCGCCACCACCACCAGCAGCAACGAGTTGAACGCTACCGGGAAGAGCAACTGGAACCCGTAGGCGTGCAGCTCCGGACTGCCGACCACCGCCACCAGCGCCAGCGCCGCACCCGGCGGATGCAGGCAGCGCAAACCGAACAGGCAGATGATCGCCAGCGCCCCGGCCAGGCCGGCCGCCATCGCCACAGGCAAGGGGCTTGCACCCAGCGCGATACCGATGGCGGCGGCCAACAGATTGCCGCCGATCACCGACCATGGCTGGGCGAAGGGGCTCGACGAGGCCGCGAACAGCAACACAGCGGACGCAGCCGCCGGAGCAGCCAGCGGCAGGGTGACAGAGATCCCGAACACCCAGGCGCTGAACGGGATGACCAGCAACAACGCCAAGCCGATGCCCGTTGCGGCACGCAGCCATTCAGCGGGACGCGCCGATAAAGGCTCGGGCGCAAAGGATCGACACCAGTCTAAAAGGCGTTCCTGCATGGTTCCTGCTTGCGTTGAGTCAGTTGATCGCCGCTACGCCCAACCGCTTGCATAACGGGCCGTATCAGTCGATCAAAGGAGGTCCGATGCCTCAAATAAGGGCACCGGACGAATCGGGCGCACATTGTCGGTGCGCGCCGGACCCAACGCTAATGAATAGTATTGATTCTTTGCTGCAGTATTTTTGCTATCAAAGTTTCTAGCTGGCTCGTCTCATCTGCAGCAACAGGCAAGCCCTGACGCGATCGGTCGGTTAAAGACACGGAAATATGGCTTACCGAGTCTGCTAACACGCTTGGCTGATGGCAGGCCGCGCCTCTTTCTCCTGCTCGCCAATCAGCGCCGCAACGATGCGCATCACCTCGAGATTGGCCTCTTCCATCTCGCTCATATGGCGAAGCGCGTCTTCCAGCGCCTGCCGACGAAACGCCTCGATAGCCTGCTGCCCCTGATGATGGACAGCCGTGTGCGGACGCTCGATCTGCCGAAAATGCTCCAGCCGGTGCATGCCGCGACTGGTTTCCCCGTAGTACCAGCGACCGAAGCGACACTCACGCTCGCTTGGCAAAACCGGCGCTTGCTGGTTGTCCGATCCGAGGACCTGGTTGTAGACGACGAACTTGAGCGACAGCTCATCGAGGTTGGCCAACTCGATGCCCGCACGGAACGAGGAACGCTCGATGCCGTGGCGCATGTTGCCGGCCAACCCATGCAGGTGCTGCATGGCTGCCACGGCCCGTTCGGTGGTACGGCTGAACCCCTGCGCAAGGCCGCCCTGCACCTGGATATAAGCGTCAACGCTGGCGATCTCGGCCTGCACCTGGGTGATTTCTTGAACGATATCAGCGGTAGCCAGTGCGGTCTTTTCCGCCAGGCTGCGGATTTCCCCTGCAACCACGGCGAAGCCGCGACCGGCGTCACCCGCCCGCGCCGCCTCGATGGCCGCATTGAGGGCGAGCAAGTTTGTCTGGCTGGCGATGCCGCTGATGAGATCGACGATGCCGTTGATCTGTTGCGAATGGGCTGCAAGGGCGTCGACCTGCTGCGAAGCCTGGTTGAGCCCGTTCTCCATCTCGACGGCCTTGTTCTGTAGCTCGCCGAAGTGCTGCTGATTGCTCAGCGCGGCGTCGGCAACCTGCTCGGCCTGTGTGCGGTTTTCGCTCAGCTGGCCAGTGAGATATTCGAACGAGTCGCCCAGATGCTCCACCGAATGGCTGAAGCGGACCAGATTGCCGGCAACGCCGCGGTAATAGTCCAGCTGGCGTTGCCCATCGACGCTGGCGGCGCTGACAGCGGCCGCCTGCGCCTCCAGCGCTGCAATACGCGCGGCCTGCTCCGCGCAGGTTTGCTGCAGCCGATCATGCTTCAGCTGCAGTTCGCGGGCGGCTCGTTTCCATCTGAAGAACATCGTCTGCCTCGCGGGTTCAGTGAAGCGTATAGCCGTTGTCGACCACCCAATCCTGGCCGTAGACGCCACGCGCGCCCTGCGAGAGCTGGAACAGAATGACATTGGCCACCGCAGCAGATTCGAGGAAATGCCCCGGTAGCAGGCGCTGGGTGACGCCTTCGGCCACCTGTTCGAGTTGCTCATCGGGCAGCCCCAGCGTGCCCCAGATCGCGGTGGCAGTCGGCCCCGGAGAGACCACATTGATGCGCACGTTCAGCGGAGCGAACTCCACCGCCAGGGTGCGGGCATGAGCGACCAGTGCGGCTTTGCTAGCGATGTAGGCCGCCAGCCCCGGGAAGGTGCTGCGCGTCAGGAAGGTGCCGACGAACACCACCGATGCGGGTTTGGCCAATTCGGCACGCAACGCGCCCAGGGTGTTCAGCGCGCCGGCTCCATTGACCGCCCACTGGCGCTCGAAGCAAGCCACGTCGAGGCTGTCGCCCAACTCGGCGATGCCCGCGTTCGGCACCAGATAGTCCACCGGACCCAGCTCGGCAGCCCGACGCGCCAGCAGCTGTAGATCATCCGCCGAGGTCACGTCGCCCTCGACCCAGTGCAGGTGCTCAGCATAGGTTTCCATCAGCTGTGCCAAGCCGCCCAGGCTGCGCGACATGGCCAATACTCGCGCGCCGCGCTGCAGCAGTGCGGTGCACAGCGCCAACCCGATACCCGAACTGGCCCCGGTGACGACGGCCAGGCGTTCATTGAATTCATTTTTCATCATCATCTCCGATGCCGGCAATCGCCGGGCCGCAGGCTGCCCGTCCCGGAATGGGCAGGCAGCATTTCTTTAGGGGGTAGCGGGATAAGGGGTTTGTTCAGCGTCTAGCCTGGGTGGCCATCGACCCGCGCGGTGACCAGCATCGGCGCATAGCGCCAGGCATATAGGGCGAACGCCAGGGTCCAGCAGATCGCGGCAAGCCACAGGCCAGTCAGTGGCCATTCGGTAACCAGAAACACCCGCGAGGCCGCACCGAGGTTGAACAATACGAAGGCGCTGACGATGCCGGACGGCAGCTGTAACGGCCGGCCGGTATGCCCGAGCGTGACGCGAGCAATCATCGCCAGGATCAAGCCGCTCATGGAACCGACCGACAGCGCATGCAGCGACGAGCTGGAGCTGTCCAGCAGACCGAAATTCCACAGCGCCAACCCGGTTGCGGCGATCACCAGCCAGAGCATGGCCAGGTGCAGCGACCACAACAGCGGCACGCGCCAGATGCCACTGTCATACCAGCGCACCAGCCGCAGCAGGTGCCCGGCGCCAATGGCGAGAAACAGCACGCCGAGCCCGAGGTTCTGTTGCAAGGCAACGCCGGCGGCGTATAGCGCAGCGATCAGACCGGTGCCCACCAGCAGCGCCACGTCCAGCCAGAGCCACGGCTTAACCGCTTCGGTGTGACCGAGGCCGCGTTGGGTGAAGAAAGGAATCACGCGTCCGCCGATGATGGCCATCAGCGCCGCCACAAGCCAAAGCCCAGCGAGAACGCCCTGGCGCTGCAAACCGTCATCGCCGAGCGCGATGCCACAGAGCACCAGCACATCGGCGGCCGTCATCAGGCCGAGCACGGCGATGATCGGGTAGTTGCGCTTCTGCTTGGCCACCCAGAGCATGCGCGCCATCAGCCCGGTTACACCCAACATGAACAGCAGATCGAGCGGAATCAGCAGCGCCAACGGCAGCCCGAACAACCAGCCGAGACGCGCCAGCAGCCAGACTACGGCCAGCGCCATCAGCCTGTTGCCCGATACGCCAGGCTGACCGGTCCAGGTCTGCCCTGCCGTGAGCAGAAAGCCGGCAACGATAGCCATGGCAAAGCCGAACAGCATTTCGTGGCGGTGCCAGGACAACCAGCCGCCGGTTGGCTGGAAGCCCGGCCAGAGGCCAGTCCACGCAGCGATCCACAAGGGAATAGCGAGCAGCGCGAAGAGGCTGCCGGCGAGAAAAAACGGGCGAAAGGCGAGCCGCCATACGGGCGGGATACTCAAGGCTTTTCGCCGATCGATAACTTGCACAAAGGCCTCCTGAACTTGCTCGTATCTGCCTGAAGGAACAAAGCCCTGCGGGTCAGAACAGTGATCGCTCCGGAATCGCGGAGCCAGGCCTACTTTTTACAGGGTTGGGGGCTTTGGCAGACTTGATTGCAATCATCTTTTTTTTGGAGGGATCCTGGCGGCGACCGCCGGCAGGTCTACGAGCTCAGACCCAGCGCGTCGAACGCACCGGCTCAGTAGGAGCCAGCTTGCTGGCGATCCACACTCGCCCAGGCAACCGGCACCCGGCGGACGCCGAACCATGATCGCGAGCAAGCTCGCTCCTAAGAAAAGCGTACCGATGTTGAGTCAGCTTCGTGAACAGCGGGCGAACACGCGCCGCTTGCTGTAGGCCCGTAGGATGGATCACGCTTCATCGATCCACCGGGTGGCGCTCCACCGAACCAAACCGAGTCACGGTGGATGTAAAAAACGACGTCCACCCTACATCCGCCGGTACATCACCATGGCCCAGCCGGACGCACCTGTAGGGTGGGCTTTAGCCCACCAGATGCTTCCACCCCATCTCGCCCTCTGCGACCGACCAACCGCCCCGGTGGGCTGAAGCCCACCCTACGTCAGCTGTGGCGCGAGGGAAGCAGATCGCTATTTCGGCTCGTGCTTGACCGTTTCGGTAGAAGCTGCGCTTTCGCCGTCGCTCATGGACTTGCGGAAGCCGCTGATCGCGCCACCCAGATCCGTGCCCAGACCGCGCAGGCGCTTGGTGCCGAAGAGCATGACCACGATCAGCAGAACGATTAGAAGTTGCCAGATGCTGATACCCATCATTTCAGTTACCTCATCGAGTGGTAGGTTGCGGTCTAGTGACCGGCGTGAGCTTGTTGATGACCGGGCATGCCGTGGGGCATGCCGGACGTTTGCTGAAGCACCGACTGGTCGATGTCCTCGAATCGCAGCACGCGGCCGCCGTGCATGGCCGCCAGTCCCTTGGCCGCAGACTCGTCGGCAAAGGTTGCCAGCACCACGCCCATGGCGCCCTTGAGCGACGTACCCGCGACATAGTAGGCGCTGGTGGCGTCGATCAGGAATTTGTCATCTGGGTGCTCCCAGGTGGAGCGGCCCATGTCGTGCACGTAGAGCTTGGCGTTGAGCATGCGGTTTTCCGGTTGCAACCACCAGCCGAGCATCTCCGCGGTGGAACAGAATTTACGTACCCCGCCCTTTTCTACCGCCTGCCCCTTGGGCCCCGGGAAATCGCTGATCACCATGCCGCAGACATGGCATTCATCGCTGCTGTGAAAGGCCACCGGCTCGAGCAGTTGCTCGCTCTGCTCGGCCTCGTTACAACCGGCCAGGCCTAGCACCATCGCAGCGGTGATCAGGACGCGTGACGCTCTGTATAGCGCATTCATCGTTACAGTTTCCTTCTCATGGTCATGCGGGACGACGGCGGAACACGCCATAGGCCAGCAGCAGTGAAACACCCACCCACAGCAACAGGCACAGCCAGAGCGCGGCGGTTGGCATCGGCAGCTCGCTACCCAGCGACAGCACGCCCATGGCATTGCCGCCCTCGAAGCCGGACAGATTGATCAAACGGTAGATGTCGGCCGGGTTCAGCAGCAGCAGCCACGGCAGCGCTTCGGGGCTGAAGCTGCCCTCACTGAGCACCAGCAGCGCCAGCAAGACGAGGTCGAACAACAGTACGAAGAGAAACCACACGCCAAGCGCTAGGCCGGCCGCACTGGATTTCTCGCTGACCTTGCTGCTCAGCACATAGGCCAGGGCGAGGAACACCCAACCGAGCAACGTCGAAGAGATCATGAAGCGGCCAAAGGCCCAAAGCAGCAGACCGATTTCGATGTCTTCGACCAGCACGGCGATGGCCAGCATCGCGCAGCCGAAACCGATCAACACCGCCAGCGCCAGGATCAATCCGTGGCCGACGAACTTGCCCAGCAGGATCTGCCCGCGTCCCAGCGGGTAGGTCAGCAGCAGCATCAGGGTGCCGCCCTCGTCCTCGCCGACAATGGCGTCGTAGGCCAGCAGCAGTGCGATCAGCGGCATCAGGAAGGTCGCCAGACTCGCCAGGCTGGCGATGGTCGCCGGAATCGAGGTAAAGCCAAGCTGACCGGATGCCGCTGCGCCGAGCCAGGCAATGCCCACCGCCAGCACCGCGAATAACAGGCTGATCGCAAGCAACCAGCGGTTGCGCAAACCGTCGCTGAATTCTTTGCGGGCGATGTTCCAGATCTGGTTCATAACGTGCCCTCCGCCGCGCG
This sequence comes from Pseudomonas sp. NPDC047961, assembly GCF_050272435.1. Taxonomy (NCBI): domain Bacteria; kingdom Pseudomonadati; phylum Pseudomonadota; class Gammaproteobacteria; order Pseudomonadales; family Pseudomonadaceae; genus Pseudomonas; species Pseudomonas sp. NPDC047961. The sequence goes on from NZ_JBNNMD010000001.1 coordinate 1,024,004, forward strand.
GACGTCGCCGGCGCGCTGCATGTAGTAGCGATACAGGTCTTCGAGCGATGGCTGATGGATTTCGATGTCGTCCGGCTCGCCCTCGCCCAGCAATTCGCGCAGCAGCGGCAGTTTGTGGCCATTGATGGCCGACACCTCGACGCTGTGTTCTCCCAGCGAACGTGCGCTATGGCCCGCGTCTCCCCAACGCTGCAACCAGCCGGCGCTGTCGCCGATGCCACTGGCGCGAATGCGCACCGGCAGCCCCGCCTCGACGCGCAGCTGCGCCAGGCTGCCGACCGCCTGTAGCTGACCTTTGGCCAGAATCGCCGCCCGATTGATATGCGCTTCGACGCCGGGCAAGACGTGCGAGCAGAGGATGACGCTGGTGCCTCGTTGGCGCATCCGGTCGATCAGCTCATAGAGATCGCCGGTTGCGATGGGATCGAGCCCCACCGTGGGTTCGTCGAGCAATAGCAGACGCGGCTCACCAAGCAGCGCCTGAGCCAGGCCGAGACGCTGGCGCATGCCCTTGGAATAGGTCTTCACCCGGCGTTCGGCAGCGTGAGACAGCCCGACCTGTTCCAGCAGTTCGTCCACCTGCTTCACTGCTGCGCCTTTCAGCCGAGCGAAGTGCCGCAGCGTCTCGCGGCCACTGAGCTGCGGATAGAAGGTCACGTTCTCAGGCAGGTAACCCAGCTGGCGGCGGACTTCGGGATCATGCGGCGCCCGACCGAGCACACGCACCTGCCCTTCGCTGGGCGTGAGCAGGCCAAGAATCAGTTTCATGCTGGTGGTCTTGCCGGCGCCGTTGTGGCCGAACAGGCCCAGCACCTCACCCTCGCCGAGGGTCAGGTTCAGATCATGCAGCACGGTCATGCTGCCGTAACGCTGGTTCACGCCCTGGATCTCTACTGCGCTCATGGCGTTGGCTCCTGCGTTTTGCTCATCAATGGATCGGTTGGCGGCTTCATCAACGGATGGCTGTCCTGCACGCCGGGCGACTTGATGACCGGAAAGGCCCGCTGAACCCAGCGCAGCACCTCGATGCTCGGGCTGTTCATCAACAGCCGCACCTGCGGGTAAAGCCACAACAGACGATCGACGTTGTCGTTGGGCTCGTAGGCGACGTCGCCCAGCCCATCATCGTTGCGGTCCCAGCCCAGGTAGTCGCTCCAGTAGTTGCCACGGCCATCGATGGACCATTCCTGAGTGCGGGTGGCCACGTACTTGACCTGCTGCTGATTGTCGATGAAGGCGTTGCCAGAGATGCGGTTGTCTTCCGAGCCCGCAGTCAGGTGGATGCCCAGCGCGCTTTTCTCGAAACGGTTGCCCGCAATGGTGTTGAACAAGGAGTTGTAGATGAACAGCGCCTTGCCCTCGGCGCCCGAGATCATGCTGTCGCCGGTCGAGCCGCTGCGCACGTCGCTGACGACGTTGTCACGGATGGTCGAATAGGTGATGTAGTTCATCAGGATGCCGTAGTTCTCGTCACCCTCGGAGCGATTGCCGATGACCTCCAGCTTGCGGCTCTGCATCAGCGCATAGCCGGTACGAGTGCGACGGGTGACGTTGCCGATCACGCTGTTGTCATTGGCGAACATGTAGTGCACGCCGTACCGCAGATCTTCCAGCACGTTGCCTTCGAGGTGATTGCCGTTGGAAGTATCGATGTAGATGCCATCGCGGGTGTTCCGCACCTGGTTGTCGATGATGCGCGCGCCACTCACGGCGTAGAGGTGAATGCCGTTGCCGCGGTCCTGGGAACGAATGCTCGTGTCGCCTTCGATCTGGTTGCCGATCAGGCTCACGTCTTTCGAGCCGTCGACCCAGATGCCGAAGCCGGGGCCACGCAGCTGGTTGTCGCGGATCACCACGCGCTGCGCCTTTGGCTGGATGAAGATGGCGGCGTTCATCGCGGTCAGATCGCGGCCCCAATCAAGCAATGTGCAGCCTTCGACGGTGACATCGGACGCCTCGATCAGCAGGCCGTTGCCCTCGCCCTGCGCCTGCAACACGGCGCCAGGCTCGCAGCGCAGCTGCATGGGCTGGTCGATGCTGAACTGACCGGTGTATTCGCCGGCCGGTAAGCGCCAGCGGTTGCCCCCTTCCGCCTCGAGCGGCAGGGCTGAAATAGGTTGCGGGGCCGCCACGGCCACCCCGCAGAACAGGGCCAGCAGCAGCGCTGCCAGCGGTTGAAACCTTGATATCGCCTGAGATCTGAGCACTGCGTTGTTCCTCTTCAGCTTCCAGGCAGGTGAAAGGCGGGAGCGATTGCCCCCGCCCAGTCGTGTTACGCCGGCTCGACCAACATGCGGCCGACCATTTCCATGTGCAGCGCGTGGCAGAACCAGCTGCAGTAGTACCAATGCAGGCCGGGCTTGTCGGCCGTAAAGGTGATGGACGCGGTCTGCTGCGGGCTGATCTCCATGCTCGCGCCGTGGTTGGTCATGACGAAGCCGTGAGACACGTCTTCGATCTGGTCGATGTTGGTGATGGTTACGGTAACTTCGTCGCCCTGCTTGACCGTGAACTCGGTCATGCCATAGGTCGGTGCCATCGAGGTCATGTACACCCGCACCTTGTTGCCGTCGCGGATCACCTTGTTGTCGGTTTCCAGGTTGATGCCGTCCTTCTTCGCCCGCTCGACCGTCGGTGCGAAGAATGGGTCGTCACGCTTCCAGATCTTCTGCGGCTTGATCTGGTCACGACGCGCGAGGATGCAATCGTGCGGCTCGGCGTAGGTCGGGCCGTCGTGCACCAGCTTCATTTCGTCACCGGAGATGTCGATCAACTGGTCGTTTTCCGGGTGCAGCGGGCCGGTCGGCAGGAAGCGGTCCTTGGAGAACTTGCACAGTGCCACCAGCCACTTGCCATCGGCCTCACTGGTTTCGGTCAGCGAAGCATGCAGGTGGCCCGGCTGATATTGCACGTCGAGTTTTTGCTTGATGTAGTTGACCTTCTCGCCGTTGTAGGCGCGTACCGCGTCGGCCATGTTCCACTTCACCACCTGGCTGTCGATGAACAGCGTGGTGTAGGCATTGCCGCGACCATCGAAGGTGGTGTGAAGCGGGCCGAGACCCAGTTCCGGCTCGGCGGCGACCACGTCGCGCGGGTCCTTCAGTTTGTCGTCGAACAAATCATCGAGCTTGGCGATTTCGATCATGGTGACCGTTGGCGACAGCTTGCCAGCCGCAATGAAGTACTTGCCATCGGACGAGGTGTTGCAGCCGTGCGGGTTCTTCGGCACCGGGATGTAGCGGGTGAATTCCGAACCGGCGCGGCCATCGACCACCGGCACTTTCGAGTCGCCGACGGTGCTGAACTTGCCGGCTTTGATCGCCGCCTCGATGCGCGGGATGTTGTAAACCACCACCCAGTCGCGCTCGTTGCGCATCATGCCGCCCAGGTCGGTGGCTTTCTCCGAGTTATAGCAGGTGGAGGCGGCGTACTTGCCGGTGTAGTCGGCGTCGGTGTTGTCCAGGTTGCCGTCGACGATGACCTGAAAGGCCATTTCCATCTTCTCGGCATCGATGACGTTGAACATGGTGTAAGCGCTTTCGGCCTGCAGGTCGAAGTTGCTGCCGTCATTGGGGTGCGGAATGACGAACTCGGCGTTGGCGAACACATACTTGGTGTGCGGCACCTTCTGCAGACGCAGGCCGTGGATGGCCTGTACGTTCGGCACAGTGAGCATCTTGTCGCACTTCATGATGTCGAGGCGGATACGCGCGACGCGGCTGTTGGCCTTGTCGTTGATGAACAGGTACTTGCCGTCGTACTTGCCGTCAGTCATCGAGATATGCGGATGGTGGCAGTCGCCGTTCAGGAACTTGGCGCTCTCGCCCATGATGTGGCGGCTTTCGTTGGTCAGGCCCCAACCGGTGGCGGAATCGACGTTGAATACCGGGATGCGCATCAGCTCGCGCATCGAGGGCACGCCCACCACGCGCACTTCGCCCTGGTGACCGCCGCTCCAGAAACCGTAGTAGTCGTCCAGTTCGCCCGGTGCGACGTGGATTTTCTGTTGCGCGTCCTTGACCGCTGCGGCCCAGGTCTCACGGCTCATGACTGCGCCGCCGAATGCGGTCGCTGCCACGGCGGCGCCGGTCAGGGCACTGGCGCCCAGGAAGCCACGGCGGCTAAAGCCACTCTTTTCCAGCGTTTCGGGGGTGTTCTTGCTCTTGTCGCTCATGGGGTGTTGCTCCTTATCGTGTACGGACAGGTCAAACGATCGGTTGCGAGCGTTCGCGATCAGGCGTGCCGCTCTGCGGGTCTACCACTTGCACTACGGGAATCAGCGTTGGGCCGGCCGGGGCTTTCTTGCCGCGCTTGGCGCGCTTGTTCTTCACGATCAGCGGCGGGCACTTGTTTTCGTTGTGATAGGTCATCTGGCAATCGAGGCAGTAGTGGCACTCGTTGTGATTGATGTGCCCGTCCGGATGAATCGCCTGGACTTCGCATTCGTTGGCACAGACCTGACAGGGGTTGCCGCACTCCTTGCGCCGCTTGAGCCAGTCGAACAGGCGGAAGCGGCCAGTGATCGCCAGCCCCGCGCCCAGCGGGCAGACGTAGCGGCAGTACACCTTGCGGGTGAAGATGTTGATTGCCAGCAGGGCCACGGCGTAGGCGACGAACCACCATTGACGGTCGAACTTGAGGGTGATGGCTGTCTTGAACGGCTCCACCTCGGCGGCCTTCTCGGCCATCGTCATCGACTCCAGCGAGATGCCGAACAGCACCAGCAGCACGATGTACTTGATCGCCCAGAGCCGCTCATGCACCGCGAAGGGCACCTCGTACTGACGGATCTTGAGTTTGCGAGCAGCCTCGTTGATCAGCTCCTGCAACGCCCCGAAGGGGCACAGCCAGCCGCAGAAGACTCCACGGCCCCAGAGCAGAATGCTGGCGGCGGTGAAGACCCAGAGGATGAAGATCACCGGATCGGTAAGGAACAGCTCCCAGCGGAAGTCCTGCACCAGGGCGTGCACGAAGGTCAGCACGTTGACCACCGACAGCTGCCCCAGGGCATACCAGCCGATGAACACCACGGTGAAGATCAGGTAGCCGTGGCGCAGCTTCTTCAAGAAGTTGGGGTGCTGGGTGAGTTTGTCCTGCATGAAGAGGATGACGGTCAGCAGAAGCAGCGCGGCCAGGATCACGCCAATCTGGAAGCTCTGCTGGTACCAGATGGTGACCCACATCGGCCGGTTGGCCTCCTCGGCCGCAGCCAGTTCCTCGGCGGTTGGTTGCGGGCGCTCGATGTACTGCTCGGGCATCTCGTACGGCAGTTCGAAGCTGGTGAACATGCCACTGATCGGGCCGGTCTGGCGGCGCACCAGCAACTCCAGTGTCCACGGCGAACCGGGATCAAACGCAGAATGCTCACGGACGATGAACACCGCCATTTCGCTGAAATCCGGCATGCCTTCGGCATACACGTCGTCGAGGCGCTGGAAGTCCATGTCGCGGAAGCTGATGACGTTGCCGAACTGGCGCAGCTGCACTCGATCGAAGATGCCGCCGCGCACATAGCCCGAACCCTTGAAGGAGTATTCGCCGCTGGCCATGACCGCGACCGCGTGCTCGCCTGGCTTGAGCTCCTCCACCAGGTCGGCGTAGTGAGCGTCGCCAAGCAGGGCCCGGCCGATGGTGGGCGGGTTCAGGTGGGTGGCGTAGAGGTCGATGAAAGTCTCGCCGACCTCTTCCGGTGAAGCCTCGTCGATGCCCTCGGCTTCGGTGCCTTTGAACGCCTGATCGATGTCGCCCCTGGTCAGATGCAGGCGGCGAATCGCGCCGTTACCCGTCAGTTCGCTCCAGTTGGCGGGCTCGTAATAATCCTCGCGGACGGTAGCCGGCTTTTGCGCCGCACCGACTTTGTCCTCCACCAGCCCAAGCGACACGGCAACATCGCGAGCGGCGCGCATGACGGTTTCATTGACCACCATGACAGTGACAGTGGCGCCAGTGACCGCATCGATGGTGACTGCCTTCTCGTCACTGGAGTGGCCGACCACGACCCGCTGGTCGACCTTGATACCCTCGTACTTGGCCGTGAATGCATGGAGTTTTTCAATCGGAATGCCGACCAGCAGGATCGGCTCATGATGCTCGAGCACATAGGCATCAACGATCACACCCTGCGGATCGAGCAGCACCTGCATATTGATCGGTTTGCCTGAGTAGGCCGGAATATCGACTACGTTGATGGTCTGGAAGGCATAACCCAGCACCTCGTCATCCTTCGAGAGGGTGCGGACCTGATAGTCGCCTTCGGCGGCCGAAACGCTGGCGCGTGGGAAGAATTGCTCGATGCGCTGCTGCTCGACCTCGTATTCCTTGCCCTGCACGGTGGAGACACTGAGCATCAGCGCCAGCAGCAGGACAAAGCCGAGCCCCCATGCGCCTCTGGTGCCAGCTGCGAAAGAGAAACGGGAAGTCATGGCCTACCTACTTAGGTTTGCGAATATGGAGTGATGGTAGGGAGCAGGCCCGGCGCTCTCCTTGATTGATATCAAGCTTGGCCGGTACCTGTGATTGCATTGAGCCATGTCAATGCGGGAGGGAGGTGGGTGCCGCTGGTTCGCGAATGTGCCTCTACACCTTATACGAACGCTGCCGCAGGCAAGGGCTATATTCGGCAGCTGGCGAGCCCGTCCGTCTATAAGCAACCATGGGCGGATGTGCGGCGAAACGGCTTTGCAGACGCTCACATCGCGAGCTTGCTCTACAGGAGCCGTAGGGCGGGCTTCAGCCCACCAATTGACCGTACATCGCGCTGCGGGAAGGCACCTGCTGCACTAAGGCGTGACGAGCAGGCGGTCGAAATCGGGTACCCATCGCGCCGGGATCGGGCGGAACGCTGCTCCACCCACAACCGTCACGAGCCGTGACGCCCAGGCGGTGTCAGGTAAGCCGCCGTCGCACCACGATTGGCTTCGCTGGCCTTGATTTCCATCCGCGCAATGCTGCGCAGATGCACCTGATCGGGGCCGTCGGCGAAGCGTAAGGCACGGCCGCCGGTCCACATGTCCGCCAGCGGCGTGTCCGGCGTCAAACCCATCGCGCCGTAGACCTGCATGGCTCGATCCGCAACGTTGGCGAGCATTCTGGGCACCAATGCCTTGATCATCGAGATCTCCTTGCGCGCCGCCTTGGCGCCGACCTCGTCAATCATCCAGGCGGTTTTCAGCACCAACAGACGCGCCTGTTCGATCTCGATGCGCGACTCGGCAATCCAATCGCCGATGTTCGAGTATTGCTGCAGATACTTGCCGAACGCCTTGCGCTCCTGGCAGCGCTCGACCATCAGTTCCAGCGCCAGCTCGGCCATGCCTATCGAGCGCATGCAGTGATGAATACGACCCGGGCCGAGTCGCGCCTGGGCCATCATGAAACCGTCGCCCTCCTTGCCCAGCAGATTGGCTACCGGTACCCGCACGTTACGCAGGACCAATTCGCTGTGGCCTTCCGGCGCCAGATGATTCATCACCGGAATGTTACGTACCAGCTCGACGCCGGGCGTGTCGAACGGCACCAGAATCATGCTCTGCTGCTGATGGGTCTCCGCGTCCGGGTCGGTCTTGCCCATGACGATCAACAGTTTGCAGTTGGGGTGCGAGGCGTTGGTGATGAACCACTTGCGGCCGTTGATCACGTAATCATCGCCCTCGCGGCGGATCAGCGTCTGGATATTGGTGGCATCGGAGGACGGCACGTCCGGTTCGGTCATGGCGAAGGCCGAGCGGATCTCGCCTTCAAGCAAGGGGTTCAGCCAGCGCTCGCGCTGCTCCGGCGTGGCGAACATGTGCAGCAGCTCCATATTCCCGGTATCCGGCGCATTGCAGTTGAACACCTCCGACGCCCAGTGCACGCGGCCCATGATCTCCGCCAGCGGTGCGTACTCGAGGTTGCTCAGGCCCATGCCCGGCTCATCTTCGCCTAGTGACGGCAGGAACAGATTCCATAAGCCTTCGGAACGCGCCAAGGCTTTCAGGTCTTCCATGAACGAAACCGGGTAGGCGCCTGCGGAGACCTCCTCATGCCAAGCGCCAATACGCGGCACGATGTACTGGTCCATGAACGCGAGTAGCTGCTGACGCAGCGCGTCGACACGTGGGCTATAGGCGAAATGCATCGGATACCTCGGCGATCTGACGGGTCTGGATGCATTCACCATAGGCCTGGTGCGGCAGAAAAAGAACGAGCCTAAAGCCGCTGAATCGACCGCCAATCACGGTGACTGATAGCGCGGCAGGATTGACCGAGGTCATCGTTCGCCAGGCGCCAATGCACTAGAGCCTCCCTTACCAGTGCAGGTAGAGCATCCCCTTGGCCAGCAGCACGATGCCCACCATCTGCGCGAAGATCGCCCAGTGGATGCGCCGATAGCGAGCCGGCGTCATCCGCCCGCTACGCAGCAGCATGGCGACCATGCCGAAGGTGAAGAACACACCGACCGCCAGCAGGATCTTCAGCGACAGCAAGGTCGCGAAGCTGCTGGCGAATGGATCTGCCAATGCCTGGCGGTGAAACCAGGCCAGACCGATACCGGCCCCATAGACAAACAGCACGACCCAATGCAGCACCACCCGCAGCCGCGCACCGACGGCCTTGTCGACTCGCTGCATCAGCTCCGGCTCGATTTGCTGGCGCACGCGGCTGAGCACCGCGACCTCAACGAACAAGGTGCCAATGAAGAAGATTGCCGCCAGCAGATGGGTGACATGCAACAGGGAATAGCTCATCACGGCTCCTTCGGTTGTGATGCCGGCCAGCCTAGCAAAGCCACCGGCATCGGCAGAACAGGCCCTAGCGATTCAGCGCTGTCAGCTCGCCACCCTCGCGCTGCACCTGTTGTCCGGCGACCAGGTCGTTGTTCGACGTCCGCAGCCGCGTCCGACTGCCGTCGTCCTTCTCGATCACATATAGGGTTTGCTCCAGCCCGGCCGCCTCCTGCACACCCTGCCCGGCCAGGTAGCCCAGGCCACCGCCGATCAGCGCACCGATGGGTCCGCCGGCTGCTGCGCCCAGCATGAACCCGCTGAGCCCACCGAAACCGCCACCAACGACGCGATCCTCACGCGCCGATACCACCTCGTCGGCGCCAGCCAGCGAGCTGGTCAGCAGGGTTGCGCAGGTAACCAAAGCGACTAAATTCTTCATACGATGCTCCGTTGTGTGCTGTGTCGTTCCCCTGTACACAGTCATGAAGCGTGCCGCTTTAATATCCCTTTAAATTCAATGCTTTGCTAATCATGTTGTCTTTTATACCCCATGCAGATAGGTTATTTTTACCCGCATACGAATACTTTATACCCTGAAAGGAACGCCGTTCTTTCAATGGAGGCCGACTGATGATCCGCTGCAAACGCGCCTATGAGCCGCCGGCACGCGATGACGGCCACAGGGTGTTGGTCGATCGCCTATGGCCGCGCAACCGGACCAGGGAATCGCTGGCGCTGCATGACTGGTGCAAGGCGCTGGCGCCGTCGAGCGAACTGCGGCGCGCCTTCAAAGCCGGCAAGCTGACGTTCGAGATTTTTCGAGACGATTATCGGCGGGAACTGGCGGGCCACCCGGAGCATTGGTGGCCGCTGCTGGATATTGCGGCCAGAGGCCCGTTGACCCTCGTCTACGCGGCGCGCGACGAGCAGCAGAACAATGCGCGGGTGCTGGCCGAATGGCTGGAAGAAGAGTTGGAGCGGCGCGATGAACCAAGCTCGCCGACCTGCTACGCCGGCGAGCGGGGGTGACGATTAGCGCTTGCGATTGACCGTCAATGCGGCGCGGATCACGTCAGCACCGATCTCGTTTTCATACGACTGCCACACCGGCATCATCTTTTCCCGCCAGGCCTGGCGCTGCTCGGGCGTAAGGGCGACCAGCTTGCTGCTGCCACTGGCGAGGATGCGGTCGCGGTCGCGCTGGTTCAGCGCAGCAGCTTCCCGATTAACCGCCTGGGTCACCTCGAGAATGATGCCCTCGAGTTCAGAGCGCACCGCAAACGGCATGCTCATCCAGAACTCCGAGCTGGTCACCAGCATGTAATTGAGCACCCCGTGATTGCTCTCGGTGATGAACGGCTGGACCTTGTGCATGTTCTGGCTGGCAATGTTCGACCAGGGGTTTTCCGCGCCCTGAACCACGCCCGCCTGCAGCGACTTGTAGACCTCGGCGAAGGGCAGCACTACCGGCTTTGCGCCTACCGCATTGAACTGTGCCTCCAGTACCGCAGAGGGCTGTATACGAAACGCCAGGCCAGCGGCGTCCCCCGGCAGACGCAGCGCCTGCGTGGCCGAGAGCTGCTTCAGACCGTTGTTCCAGTAGGCCAGGCCATAGATCCCTGAGTCGGCCATGGAGCGCAGCAGATCACGGCTCGTCTCACGCGACTGGAAACGCTGGACGGCGGCCTCGTCGTCGAACAGAAACGGCAGGTCGAACACCTGCAGCTTCTTCGTGTACTTGCCAAACTTCGACAGGGACGGCGCGAGGATCTGCACCTCATTGTTCAGCAGCGCCTGCATCTCCTCGGCATCACCGACCAGTGTCGAGTTCGGGTACACCTCGACCTTGACCTTGTCCGCCAGACGCTCGTGCACCAGCTTCTGGAACAGCAAGGCGCCCTTGCCCTTGGGCGTGTCGTCCGCCACCACGTGGGCGAACTTGATAACGAAAGGCTCCCCATCGGCCGCCATGACCGAGGCACTCAACCCACACAGGACCGCGACCAACGCAGCAACACAAGACTTGAACATCTGACCCCCAACGGGAATAGCCCGAATCGACGCCTTGTGAGCACCGTTCGAGCGGTTATCGAATAACGACGGGACCTGACTCACACCGTGGCGTGGTCGGTCCATTCTTTGGTTTGAGTTAGCCAGATCATCTCGACTGCGGCGGTCGGCGCCTGGCCTTTATTGGAATGCGGGTGACGTCGAACCGGGTGCGGAACGACTGTGCCAACCGAGGCGGAAAGTCTTGGCCATCACCCTTGATGGCACAAGCACCAGAAAGTCCAACCAGCTCTCAAAACAGCACATCTCACTCATCGGAACGGCCGAACTTTCGATCCGCTGCCCCTTTCTACAGGCAACACCCTCAGCCATCCGGTCAGCCATGAACGAGTTTTCGACCCCCTCCTCGCAGAACCCCGCCGTGATCGACTGCCTGATAGTTGGCGGCGGGCCGGGCGGGCTGACGGCGGCACTCTATCTCGCCCGCTTCCGCCGCAGCTGCATGGTCATCGATGCCGGCTCCAGCCGTGCCTCATGGATACCGCGATCGCATAACTACCCAGGCTTCCCGCCGGGCATCAACGGCAATGACCTGCTCGCCCGCCTGCGTGAACAGGCCAGGGGCTATGGCGCGCGGCTCGAGCAAGGCCGGGTCGAGCACATCGAGCCACATGCCGATGGCTTCAGCGTGCGCTATGGCAATGCCACCTGCGTGACCCGACGGATCATCCTCGCCACCGGAATCGAGGACACCCTGCCGGACATGCCGGATGTCGAGCAGGCCATCGGTGAGGGCAAGGTGCGGCTGTGTGCGATCTGCGACGGCTACGAGGTCGACGGGGACAATGTCGCCGTCTACGGCGAGGCAGAAAACGCGATCAGCCATGCGGTGTTCCTGCGCACCTTCACCGATCGCGTCACGGTGGTGGTGCATGGCGAACCCAATGCCTGCGACCAGGCCTTCGCACTGGCCGAGCACTACGATATCCGCGTGATCAGCGACCGCGTCGAGTCGCTTCACCCCTGCGAGAATGGCATCGAACTGCTGACCTGCAGTGGCGAGCGGCACCATTTCGACATCATCTACCCCAGCCTGGGCGCGCGGTTTCGCTCCGACCTGGCGCTGCAGCTGGGCGTCGACTGTGACGAGTGCGGTGGCATCTGGGTAGACGACCACCTGCAAACCAGCCTGCGCGGCCTCTATGCCATCGGCGATGTGACCATGGGCCTGAAGCAGATGACTGTTGCCATCGGCCAGGCGGCGCAGGCGGCAACGGCCGTGCATAACAGCCTCGAAGCCAACCCGTGGGGCGGCACGGAGGCGACTCGTTGAAAAAACGAGTGCAGCGGCGACTTTTGCACCGGCTCGATTGCAGCGACGGTCTAGGCTGAATAACAAGCCTGTTCGCTTTGGAGCCTTCCATGTCACTCAGCGTATTCGACCTGTTCAAGATCGGTATCGGCCCGTCCAGCTCGCATACGGTGGGGCCGATGCGCGCCGCGTTACGGTTTGCCGAGGGGCTCAGGCGTGACGACCTGCTGACCGCCACCGAACACCTGAGGGTCGAGCTGTACGGCTCGCTCGGTGCCACCGGCAAGGGCCATGGCAGTGACAAGGCCGTTTTACTGGGCCTTGAAGGCGAGCGGCCCGAGGACATCGATACCCGCGACATCCCCCCGCGCATGGCAGCGATGCGTGAATCCCACGAGCTGCGCCTGCTGGGTGAAAAACTCATTCGATTCGAGACCGGCAATGACCTGCAATTCATACGCAAGCCACTGGCGTTCCACCCCAACGGCATGATCTTTCGCGCCTTCGACGCCGCCGGGCTGCAGTTGCGCAGCCGAGAATACTATTCGGTGGGCGGCGGCTTTGTTGTCGATGACCAGGCGGCGGGCGATGACCGCATCGTCGAGGACACCACGCCACTGCCCTTGCCCTTTCACAGCGCCAGCGAACTGCTCGAATTGTGCGACACGCATGACCTCTCCATCAGCCAGTTGATGCTGACCAACGAGGCCGCCTGGCGCCCCGAGGCCGAAACACGGGCAGGCCTGCTGAAGATCTGGCAAGTGATGCAGGAATGCGTAAAGGCCGGGTGCAACACCGAAGGGGTAATGCCCGGCGGGCTCAAGGTCGAGCGCCGCGCCGCCGGTCTCTACCGTCAGCTCAGCGAGCACCCCGAAGCCAACCTGCGTGACGCACTCAGCGTACTCGACTGGGTCGACCTCTACGCGCTGGCCGTCAACGAGGAGAACGCCGCGGGCGGCCGTGTGGTGACGGCGCCCACCAACGGCGCCGCCGGGATAGTGCCTGCCCTGTTGCACTACTACATGCGCTTTATCCGCGGCGCCAACGAAGACGGCGTCGTGCGTTTCCTCCTGACCGCGGCGGCCATCGGCATCCTCTACAAGGAAAACGCCTCGATCTCCGGGGCCGAAGTCGGCTGCCAGGGGGAAGTGGGCGTGGCCTGCTCCATGGCTGCCGGCGCCTTGTGCGAAGTGCTGGGCGGTACGCCGCAGCAGGTCGAGAATGCGGCCGAGATCGGCATGGAGCACAACCTCGGGCTCACCTGTGACCCGGTCGGCGGGCTGGTTCAGGTGCCCTGCATCGAACGCAACGCCATGGGCGCCGTCAAGGCGATCAACGCGGCACGCATGGCCTTGCGCGGCAACGGCAAGCACTTCATCTCTCTGGACAAGGTGATCCGCACCATGCGCCAGACCGGCGCCGACATGAAGAGCAAGTACAAGGAGACCGCTCGCGGCGGGCTGGCGGTGAACATCATCGAGTGCTGACTCCATTTGCGGCTCATCACTGACCGTTTCATCGGCAGTAATCCGCACCGCGAAGCTTTATCATCCGTTCAGCAGTGCCTGGGGTGGCAAAGGAATCCACCCGAGGTCTCGCTGTCTTCCCTACATGCGTCTCCGCCCCGGAAGCATCCGGAAATAATGCCGAGGATTAGATGACCACCAGCCATGAGGCGTCCACGCCGAAAAATAGCCAGCTCACCCGCAGCACCCTGAAGTTCCCGGTAGTCGGGATCGGGGCCTCGGCCGGCGGCCTCACGGCGTTGCTGACCCTCTTCGAACACATGCCCAGCGACTGCGGCATGGCGTTCGTGGTGATCATGCACCTCTCACCCAAGCACGAAAGCAACGTCGACAAGATCCTGCAAAATGTCACCCGGATGCCGGTGTTGCAGGTCACCCAGCCGGTGCCCATCGAGCGTAACCACATCTACGTGATTCCCCCGGCCATGGACCTGTCGATGAATGACGGCTATTTGCGCTTGGCGAAGCCTGAGCGCGAGCGCGGTGCTCAGGTGGCCATCGACCTGTTCTTTCGCGCCCTGGCCGATGTGCATCACACCCACGCCATGGGCATTGTGTTGTCCGGCACCGGCGCGGACGGCTCGGTCGGGCTGGCCCGCATCAAGGAGCAAGGCGGTGTCACCCTGGCGCAGACACCGGAAGATGCCGAATACGATTCGATGCCACGCAACGCCATCGAAACCGGGATGGTGGATATCGTGCTGCCGGTTGCCGACATGCCCGAGCGGCTGGTCGAGCTGCGCCGCAACCAGGAAGTTCTGCTGAACCGGCAGGACCCGATCGCGTCGCCGGGCGACACCGAACAGGCCAACGAGGACCAGGGCGAACTGGAATCCGCCCAGGCCCATACGCAATCCAAACCGAACGAATTGGCCCTGCGAGAAATTCTCGCTGCACTCCGGGCCCGCACCGGACACGACTTCCGTCATTACAAACAGGCCACGGTGCTGCGCCGCATCGAGCGTCGCATGCAGGTCAATGCCGTGCGCGACATGCCCAGCTACGCCAAGCACCTGCAAAGCCACCCGGAAGAAACGCCGGCCCTGCTGGCCGACATGCTGATCGGCGTAACCAACTTCTTCCGCGACCGCGAGGCGTTTGAAGCGCTGGAGCGCGACATCATTCCTTCGTTGTTCGAGCGCAAACAGCACAGTGAAGACAAATCGATTCGCGTCTGGGCGGCCGCCTGCTCGACCGGTGAAGAGGCATATTCACTGGCCATGCTGTTGAACGACCAGGCGGAAGTCAGCAATGCTCATGGAGAAATCCATTCGCAGGTGTTCGCCACCGACATCGATGATCGGGCGTTGGAAACCGCTCGCGCCGGTGTCTATCCGGAAGCCATCGTGACCGACGTGCCGCCCACCCGGCTGCGACAGTACTTCATCAAGGAACAGGATCATTACCGCATGCAGAAGGAGCTGCGCGAGCGGATCCTGTTTGCCCGCCACAACATCCTGCGTGACCCGCCGTTTTCCAGACTCGACCTGATCTCCTGCCGCAACCTGATGATCTACCTGGACAGGGACATTCAGCTCGAAGTGCTGCGCATGTTTCACTTCGCCCTCAATCCAGGCGGCTACCTCTTCCTTGGCAGCTCCGAGACCGCCGATGCCTGCAGTCAGCTGTTCACACCGGTGGATAAGAAGAACCGCATATATCGCGCCAAGGAGGTGTCATCCGCGCTGCGTCGCGCACCCACCGGCCCGTACCACGGCTTTACGCTGAGCGCACCGAGTCGCCCGCCCTTCAGTGAATCCTCAAAACGCCACCGCAAGTTTTCCTACGCCGATGTCCACCAGCGTGCGCTCGAGCAGTACGCCCCGCCCAGCGTCATCGTTAACCATGACGCCGAGATCGTGCACATGTCCGATCGTGCCGGGAACTTCCTGCGCTATGTCGGCGGCGAGCCTTCGCTGAACCTGACGACGCTGATACACCCGCAACTGCGGCTCGAGCTGCGCACCGCGCTGTATCAGGCGACTCACACCGGCAAGAGCGTCGAGGCGCGACGGGTTCGGCTGGAGCGCGACGACCGTAGCTTCTACGTGAACATGGTGGTCCGCCCGTTCCGCGACAGCGGGGCCGGCAGCGACTACATGCTGGTGATCTTCGATGAGGTTGAAGCCTGCATGGACAGCAGTGCTCAGGAGCATTCCGACACCAAGGACAGCGTGCTGACCCAACTCGAGGCCGAGTTGCAGCAGACCAAGGAGCAGCTGCAGATCACCATGGAGCACTCGGAAACCTCGACTGAAGAGTTGCGTGCGTCCAACGAAGAATTGCAGGCGATCAACGAAGAGCTGCGCTCGGCCACCGAGGAACTGGAGACCAGCAAGGAAGAATTGCAGTCGATCAACGAAGAGCTGACCACGGTCAACTCCGAGCTCAAGGCCAAGGTCGACGAAACCAGCAAGATCAACGATGACCTGCAGAATCTGATCTCCTCAACCGACATCGCCACGGTCTTTGTCGACCGCAAGCTGCGCATCAAGTGGTTCACGCCCCGCGCACGCGAAATCTTCAACGTGATCGGCAACGATGCCGGCCGCTCACTTTCGGACATCACCCATCGTCTCGACTACCACGGGCTGCACGCGGACGCTGCGAAAGCCTTCGACGAGTTGCACCTGGTCGAGCGGGAAGTCAGGTCCAAGGACGACAACCGCTGGTTCCTCGCGCGTTTCGTGCCCTACCGCACGCTGGATGACCGCATACAGGGTGCCGTGCTGACCTTCATCGACATCACCGACCGACGCCGTGCCGAAGAAAGCCTGCGTGCCGGTGAAGCCCATATGAAGCTCCTTGCACAGAGCACCAAGGGCTACGCCATCATCACGCTGAACTGTGAGGGCCTCATCACCACCTGGAACCGTGGCGCGGAGAAGATATTCGGCTACGGCGAGCAGGATGTGATCGGCAAGAGCATCGACATGCTCTATACCGAAGAGGACCGCAACCAGGGTGTGCCCAGCGCTGAACGACAGCGTGCCCTTGAACAAGGCCAATCCGCCGATGAGCGCTGGCATGTGCGTCAGGATGGCAGTCGGTGCTTTTTCAGCGGCCTGGTCAACCCGCTGGTGGATAACGACGGCAAGGTTATCGGTTTTGCCAAGATCGCCCGCGACCTCACCGAGGAGCGCGAGCAGGAGGCCCACCAGCGCAACGAGCTGGAAAACATCCAGGCTGCCAACATGCAGAAGGATCAGTTTTTCGCCGTGCTGTCGCACGAGCTCAAGCACCCGCTGAACCTGATCCAGCTCAACACCGACCTGGTCGCGCGCTCCCAGGCCGCGAAAAACTTCCCAAGCTTGCGCAAGGCAACCCAGTCGATTCAGAACGCGGTTCGCAGCCAGTCACGGATCATCGACGACCTGATGGACGTGTCCCGCATCCGTACCGGCAAGCTCAAGCTGCAATTCTCAACCCTGCTTTACCAAAACGTGCTGCACGGCATCGAAGCGGTATTCGCCCCGCTGGCACAGGCGGAAAGCGTCACCTTCGAGGTGTTGAAGCCCAGCCAGCCGATCTACGTCCACGCCGATCCGACGCGCCTGGACCAGATCATCTGGAACCTGCTGAACAATGCCTGGAAGTTCACCAAGGGCGGCGAACGCATCTGCATGCAACTGGAGCGCGATGGCAACCTGGCGCGCCTCGACGTGATCGACACTGGCGAAGGCATCTCCGCAGACTTCCTGCCAAAGGTCTTCGACATGTTCGGCCAGGCGGAAATGCAACATTCGCAGCGCTCCAAACATGGCCTGGGGATCGGCCTGGCGCTGGTCAAACAGCTGGTGGAAGCGCACGGCGGCCGTATCGAAGCCTTCTCCGAAGGCATCGGGCGCGGTGCCCGTTTCAGCGTCTGGCTGCCGATCCACCTGCAGACCGAGCTGGAGCTCAGCGAGTTGGAGCACGACGGGGATATGGGAGGCTTGGCCGGCATTCGCATCCTGCTGGTAGACGACTCGCCGGACATCCTTGAAACCATGTGCGAACTGCTGGAAAGCGAAGGCGCCAAGGTCACCACCGCCGACGGCGGCGCCAAGGGCATCGAACTCGCTGAGCAGAACACCTACGATGTGATCGTCTCCGACATCGGCATGCCGGGAATCGACGGCCACAAGATGATGACGGCGATCCGCGGCGGCAACACCAATGCCGACACGCCCGGCATCGCCCTGACCGGTTACGGCACCCTGCGCGACGTGGAAAAGGCCAAGGCCGCCGGCTTTACCCTGCACTTGCGAAAGCCGATCGACTTGCAAGCATTGATCGACGCGGTGACGCAAGCCGTGCATTAGCCCGGGGGCACATCTGCTTGCTGGCGATCGGTGCGTCAAACGCAACACCTCTGCAGCGCCCACCTCTGATCGCCAGCAAGCTGGCTCCTACAGGTGCGTGCTACCGCGGTCGCTGGGAGCCGTAGCGATGGGCAAGCGATCACCCGAGGCAGGATGCAAATCCATCATACGAGCACAATCTCGCTTTTCGTAGGAGCCAGCTTGCTGGCGATCCGGTGCGTCAAATGCAACACCTCTGCGGCGCCCACCACTGATCGCCAGCAAGCTGCCTCCTACAGGTGCGTGCTACCGCGGTCGCCGGGAGCCGTAGCGATGGGCCAGCGATCACCGAGGCAAGATGCAAATCCATCACACGAGCACAATCCTGCTTTTCGTAGGAGCCAGCTTGCTGGCGATCCGGTGCGTCAAACCCAACACCTCTGCGGCGCCCACCTCTGATCGCCAGCAAGCTGGCTCCTACAGGTGCGTGCTACCGCGGTCGCCGGGAGCCGTGGCGATGCACAAGTGATCACCCGCGGCAGGATTAAAATCATCGCGCGAGCAAGATCTCGCTTTTCGTAGGAGCCAGCTTGCTGGCGATCCGTGCGTCAAACGCAACACCTCTGCGGCGCCCCCTCTGATCGCCAGCAAGCTGCCTCCTACAGGCGCGTGCTACCGCGGTCGCTGGGAGCCGTAGCGATGGGCAAGCGATCACCCGAGGCAGGATGCAAATCCATCACACGAGCACAATCTTGCTTTTCGTAGGAGCCAGCTTGCTGGCGATCCGGTGCGTCAAATGCAACACCTCTGCGGCGCCCACCTCTGATCGCCAGCAAGCTGCCTCCTACAGGTGCGTGCTACCGCGGTCGCTGGGAGCCGTAGCGATGGGCAAGCGATCACCCGAGGCAGGATGCAAATCCATCACACGAACACGATCTCGCTTTTCGTAGGAGCGAGCTTGCTGGCGATCCGTGCGTCAAACGCAACACCTCTGCGGCGCCCCCCTCTGATCGCCAGCAAGCTGGCTCCTACAGGTGCGTGCTACCGCGGTCGCCGGGAGCCGTGGCGATGCACAAGTGATCACCCACGGTAGGATTAAAATCATCGCGCGAGCAAGATCTCGCTTTTCGTAGGAGCCAGCTTGCTGGCGATCCGGTGCGTCAAACGCAACACCTCTGCAGTGCCCACCACTGATCGCCAGCAAGCTGGCTCCTACAGGTGCGTGCGGCCGCGGTCGCTGGGAGCCGTAGCGATGGGCCAGCGATCACCGAGGCAAGATGCAAATCCATCACACGAGCACAATCTCGCTTTTCGTAGGAGCCAGCTTGCTGGCGATCCGGTGCGTCAAATGCAACACCTCTGCGGCGCCCACCTCTGATCGCCAGCAAGCTGGCTCCTACAAATCCCCACAGCGCCGCGGCGGCAATCAGCCTTCTTTGCCAATCCCGTGCTCACGTAGCTTGTTGGCGATGGTGGTATGCGAAACCCCTAGCCGCTTGCCCAAGAGCCGGCTGCTGGGATGGCGCTGATACAGCTCCTGCAACACCGCTTTTTCGAAGCGTCCGACGATATTGCCCAGATCGCCCTCCAGCGAAAAATCGCCCAGCGGTGCCGGCGTCCCGTAGTCGGGCAGCCTGATGTGCTCGGGCTTGATCACTCCGCCCTCGCACAGCGAAACCGCCTGAAACAGCGTGTTCTCCAGCTGCCTGACGTTGCCCGGCCAGTGATAGCCGGCCAACCGCTCAAGGGCTGTCGGCGAGAGGCTCGGCAAGGCGCAACCGATCTGCCGGCTGGCCTGGTCGAGAAAGTGCAGCGCCAGCGGTTCCAGCCCATCCAGGCACTCACGCAGCGGCGGAATGTGCAGCGACAGCACGTTGAGGCGGTGATACAGGTCCTGGCGAAATTCGCCCTTGGCGCAGAGTTCGGACAGATCCAGCTGCGTCGCGCAGATCACCCGCACATCCAGGTAGACCTCCTCGTCACTGCCGACCCGACGAAAACAGCCATCCTGCAGAAATCGCACAAGTTTGGCTTGCAGCCGTGTACTCATCTCCCCCACGCCATCGAGAAACAGCGTGCCGCCAGAGGTCAACTCGAGCAGGCCGAGCTTGCCTTCGGGCCGTGCGCCTTCGAAAGCGCCGGGGCCGTAGCCAAACAGCTCCGTCTCGGCCATGGATTCCGGCAGGCCCGCGCAGTTGAGCGCCATGAACGGGGATTGCCCGCGCGGGCTGGAAAGATGGCAAGCGCGCGCGAGCAATTCCTTACCAGTACCGGTCTCGCCCTCGATCAGCAGCGGCGCATCCAGCGGGGCCATCCGTCGCGCCTCACGGACCACGGCGGCCATCACTTTCGAGCTCTGGAAGATGCTGTCGAAGCCGCGCAGCTCCTGCTTGCGCACATTGTAGATACGCTCGCCCACCCGGTCGGCGCGATGCAGCGTCAGCACCGCACCGGCCAGGGCTTCGCTGTCATCGTGCTCCGACTGCAAGGGTGCGATGTCTGCAAGAAAGATGTCGCCCTTGATGGTCACGCGCAGGCCGTTGATCCGCGCCTTGTTGGCGCGCACCAACTCCGGCAGGTCGAAATCATCGGCGTAGCGCGACAGGCTCATGCCCGGCACCTCATCCACGCGAACCCCGAGCAACTGCGCCGCGGAACGGTTGGCCGCGACGATGGCGCCAGCCATATCGATGGACAGCACCGGAAATTCCAGCGCGCCAAGCAGCGCGTTGAGCTCCAGCGAATGCCGTTCGCTGGGCATCAGCCCGACCTTGCGGACCTCGAACACGCCTTGCAGCGCCTCGATCTTCGGTCGCAGCGCCTGCAGCTGCAGGTTCATCAGGTTGGGGCAATGCAGGTAAACGGCGTTACCGTGCTCACCCCCCACTTCGCCACGCGCCACATTGATGCCGTAAGCGACCAGCAGTTCGAGCATGTCACGGAGGATGCCAATGCGGTTCTGGCAGTGAATCTTGATACGCATGCAAGGGTGCCTTTGGCTTGTTGTTATGAGCGGCGCCGGCTTTTCTGCGGATCGCCGTTGATTTTCGTCAAGATTATTTGACAGTAGCGAAGCCGAGCAAGGCGATTTTCATGCAACCGCGCCACATCGTAATTATTTCGTTACGCACATCAGAGACGGATTGTCGCAGGGCAGCCTCTTCCGGGTCGCCAGAGAGGGCTGAAAGCGATCAGATGAGGCATCCATAAAAACAAGACTCAGGCGGCCGCCCCGCTCAGGAGGTCAGATGAAAGCCACTAAATACATTGCCCGCGAACCGGATGCGCAAGGTCACATCCACTACCCGGACAGTGAACATGCGGTTTGGCAAACGCTGATCGAACGCCAGCTGAAACTGCTCGACGGCCGCGCTTGCCAGGAATACCTGGACGGCATCGAACAGCTTGCCCTGCCTCACGACCGCATCCCCCAGCTGGGCGAAATCAACCGCGTGCTGGATGCGACCACCGGCTGGCAGGTGGCGCGGGTCCCAGCGCTGATTCCGTTCCAGACCTTTTTCGAGCTGCTGGCGAGTAAACGCTTTCCGGTGGCCACCTTTATCCGCACACCGGAAGAACTGGATTACCTGCAGGAACCCGACATCTTCCACGAGATATTCGGTCACTGCCCGCTGCTGACCAACCCCTGGTTTGCCGAGTTCACCCACACCTACGGCCAGCTTGGCCTCAAGGCGACCAAGGAAGAGCGCGTCTACCTGGCGCGGCTGTATTGGATGACCATCGAGTTTGGCCTGGTGGAGACTTCAGCGGGCCGACGCATCTATGGTGGCGGCATCCTCTCCTCGCCGAAGGAGACGCTTTACAGCCTTTCCGACGAACCCGAGCATCAGGCGTTCAACGTTGTCGAAGCGATGCGCACCCCTTACCGCATCGACATCCTGCAGCCGGTGTACTTCGTCCTGCCCGAGCTCAAGCGACTGTTCGATGTGGCCCATGAAGACATCATGGCGCACGTACGCAACGCCATGCAGCTGGGCCTGCACCAACCGAAGTTCCCACCGAAAGCGGCGTAGGGTGGAAAACTGCAAAGCATTTTCCACGCGTCCGTTTCGTTCCCAACGACGTCTCCCGGCGGTGCCGGTCGTTCCGACCAATTGGTGGATGAGCCTCTGGCGTCATCCACTCTACGTTGCTCGGCAATGCGGCGGACCGGCCCCTCGCGTGGACAAGCCTGCGGCGTTGTCCACCCTACGCTGCTTAACTCTTATCAACCCCATCACGTAGGGTGGGCTTTAGCCCACCGATCCACTCAACCAACCGATCACACAAGGACCCAACCATGACCGCCCTCACCCAAGCCCACTGCGAAGCCTGCCGCGCCGACGCACCCAAGGTGTCCGATGACGAACTGGCCGAGCTGATCAAGCAGATCCCGGACTGGAACATCGAAACCCGCGACGGCCACATGGAGCTGGAGAAGGTCTTCCTCTTCAAGAACTTCAAGCACGCCCTGGCCTTTACCAACGCCGTCGGCGAGATCGCCGAAGCTGAGGGTCACCACCCCGGCCTGCTCACCGAATGGGGCAAGGTCACCGTGACCTGGTGGAGTCACTCGATCAAAGGTCTGCATCGCAACGACTTCATCATGGCCGCGCGCACCGACGAGGTCGCGAAAAACGCCGAGGGTCGCAAGTGAAGCAGTTCGCTGACGTGGCGCGGGTGCCTGGCGACCCGATTCTCGGTCTGCTCGATGCGTATCGAGCAGATCCCAACCCGGCCAAGCTCGACCTCGGTGTCGGCGTCTACAAGGATGCCCTCGGCCTGACGCCGATCCCCAAGGCCGTAAAGCTGGCCGAGCAGCGGCTGATCGACAGCGAACAGACCAAAAGCTACATCGGCGGCCATGGTGACCCGCTGTTCGGCGAGCAGCTGTTGCAGCTGGTGCTGGGCGAAGGCTCACCGGCGCTGGCCGAACACCGCGCCGGTTGCACCCAGACACCCGGCGGCACCGGCGCGCTGCGGCTGGTGGGCGATTTCATCGCCAAGTGCCTGCCGGGTCGCGGCCTCTGGCTCAGCGACCCGACCTGGCCGATCCACGAAACCCTGTTCGCCGCGGCCCGCTTGAAGGTTGAGCATTATCCCTACGTCGACGCGCAGAACAGGCTGGACGTGCCGGCCATGCTCGCCGCGCTGGAGCAGATCCCCAGCGGTGACGTGGTACTGCTGCACGCCTGCTGTCACAACCCCACCGGCTACGATCTGAGCCGGGACGACTGGCGCCAGGTACTCGAGATCGTGCGCCGCCGCGAGCTGTTGCCGCTGTTCGATTTCGCCTATCAGGGCTTTGGCGACGGCCTGGATGAAGATGCCTGGGCTGTCCGCCTGTTTGTCGAAGCGTTGCCCGAGGTGCTGATCACCAGTTCCTGCTCGAAGAATTTCGGTCTGTACCGCGAACGCACCGGTGCGCTGATCGTGGTCGCCGCTGACGGCGAGTCGCTGATAGATGTGCGCAGCCAGTTCGCCTCGGTGGCGCGCAACCTCTGGTCGACACCGCCTTCTCACGGTGCTGCTGTAGTGGCCACGATTCTCTCCAACCCCGAACTGCGCCAGCTCTGGCAACAGGAAGTCGCCGCCAAACGCGAGCGCATCGCCGGTTTGCGCCAGGGGCTGGTGGAAGCGCTTGCACCCTATGGGTTGGCTGAGCGCTTTGCGCATATCGCGCAACAACGCGGAATGTTCTCCTACACCGGCCTCACCGCCGAGCAGGTGCTGCGCCTACGGCGAGAGGATGCGGTGTATCTGGTCGAAAGCGGGCGGGCGAATATCGCCGGGCTGGACGCTGCGCGGCTTGACCAATTGGCGGCGGCCATAGCCCGCGTCACGGCATAAGCCGCCGCAGCGAAGCACAGGAGGCCGGCTGTCATGCCGGCCTTTTTTATTCCTGCCGAAACGGATGGCCCCGCCACGACGACGAAGCTCACTGCGGAAAGAGGAACTCGACTTAATTCTTAGTGTCGCAGCATTTAGCCATCATCCCTAAAGTTTCTGACCTACTATGACGCCTGGACATTCTTGTGGAATGGCCCTCTGGTGACGAACGGACTCCAGTCTCGGCCCGATCAGCCGCTATCTTTCAGCAACAGGTTTCGAGCGAGTTCGCCCATGATTCAAAGCAACACTGACGGTAACCCTGCCCCATCGGAGTACAGCTGCCATTCGGCCAGCGAACACGGCGCCTGCCCCAGTTGTGCCAGCGGGGAACGCCTTGGGTTTCGCTTCAGCTACGCCTACCAGCCGATCGTCGACATCTCCAAGCGTGAGGTTTTCGCCCACGAAGCCCTGATCCGCGGCGTAAATGGCGAGCCGGCACCGAGCGTGCTGTCGCAGGTGACCGAGGACAATCGTTTCCGCTTCGACCAGGCCTGCCGGGTCAAAGCCATCAAGACAGCCGCCAAGCTGAACATGCAGAGCAAGCTGTCGATCAACTTCCTGCCGAACGCCATCTACCGCCCGGAGCTGTGCATCCGCTCGACGCTCGAAGCGGCCCGCGCCCACAATTTCCCCATTGAGCAGATCATCTTCGAGACCGTCGAAGGCGAGCGCATCAGCGATGCCAAGTGGCTGACCGAGGTTTTCCGTGAATACCAGCGCATCGGCTTTCTCACGGCCATTGATGACTTTGGTGCCGGCTTCGCCGGACTGAACCTGCTTGCCGACTTCCAGCCCGACCTCATCAAGCTGGACATGGACCTGATCCGTAGCATCGATCAGAGCCGTTCGCGCCAGGCCATCGTCCGCGGCACGGTGGGCATTTGCAACGAGTTGGGCATCCAGGTGATCGCTGAGGGCGTGGAAACGCCGGATGAATGCAAGGCTTTGCGCGACCTGGGCATCAGCCTGATGCAGGGCTATCTGTTCAGCAAACCGCTGTTCGAGAGCTGCAGCCACGCCGATTCCCTGGCGTGGCCGGGCGGACTGTCGAGCTGAGCCCGGTTCAGCCGGCCTTCAACAGTTTGAGCAACTCGCGGGCGGCCTCTTCCGAGGACGCCGGGTTCTGGCCTGTGACGAGCAGGCCATCGACCAGCACATAGGACGACCAGTCCGGCCCCTTGCTGTAGTCGCCACCGATCTCCTTCAGCTTGTCTTCCAGCAGGAAGGGCACCACCTCAGTGAGCTGCACCCCCTCCTCCTCGGTATTGGTAAAGCCGGTGACGCGCTTGCCTTTAACAAGGTATTCACCGTCCACGCCGCGCACCTGTACCAGCGCGGCAGGCGCATGGCAGACCGCCGCTACGGGCTTGCGTGCCTTGATGAAGGATTCGATAAGGGCGATGGACGTCGCATTGCTCGTCAGGTCCCACATCGGGCCGTGACCGCCGGGATAGAAGACCGTATCGAAGTCCGTTGCCGATACCTCATCCAGCTTGTGCGTGTTGGCCAGCAGCGCTTGGGACTCGGCGTCGTTCTTGAAGCGCTGGGTCATCTCGGTCTGAGCGTCCGGCGCATCGCTTTTCGGATCCAGCGGCGGCTGACCACCCTTGGGTGAGGCGAGGACGATTTCAGCGCCAGCGTCCTTGAAGACGTAGTAAGGGGCGGCGAATTCTTCGAGCCAGAAGCCGGTGGGTTTGCCGGTGTCGCCGAGCTTGTCGTGGGATGTGAGCACGATGAGAACTTTCATGGGGTCTCCTTTGATCGGGGGCCCGAATGCAGGCCCTTGATTCATCTCGACCATGGGTGTGGGGAATGGGTCAATGTCGTTGTGTTGCGCACGGTGATGGGCAGCGCAGCACGCGCTTTTGGGGCCGCCCCAAGTTCCGCCCCCGAGCCCACGGACTGTTTGAGCTTGGGTTAGCTGCGTATGACCCGGTTTCCAAGGTCAGCCGAGGCATTGGTTTCGCCCTGCTGGGCGAGTCCCTTTTTGCAATTGCCCCAAAAGGAACCAAAAGGTCTTGCCCCTGCATCCGGGTCTCGCTGAGCTCGACTTCCCTCATTCCATCGCTACTCCGAGGGTCGCCGCGCAAGGGCCATCCATGGCCCTTCACGGCTCTCGCGGCATCCATGCCGCTCGCCCCTCTACGCAGCAATTCCATTCGGCCTCCTGAAAGGGGCGTTCGGCATCGTCTGATAGTCTGTTCATCAGCAAAAAGGCAAAGTCTATATTTGTTACGTTGAGAGTTGCCAAGCGACTAGATCTCGCCTCCCTTTAGCTTCGTAGGGTGGAAAACTGCGAAGCATTTTCCACAGCGCTCGGTACCACGATTGATAACGGACCTTGCCCACCAAAAGCTGTGGGTAAGCTTCGCGTTACCCACCCTACATATAGCCGCTAAAACCGTTTCGTTGCACGTTATCTCCGACACCACCCGATCGCCCCTTTCAGGAGGCCGAGCGCAGGTGGCGTGGAAGGGGTTGAGCGGCATGGATGCCGCGAGAGCTGTGTTGGGTCGGGGCCGCCATCGGCATGGATGGCCCATCGCGGCGGGCCCCTGGAACGTCACCGGAGCGAGGGAACCCCGGCGCAGCCGGGGCCGGATGCAGGGGCAAGCGTTTTTGCTTACTTTTTTGCCGGCCGGGCAGGTGCGTTTGAAAAAAGTGAATCGCCCAGCAGGGCGAAACCTGAGGTTAGGGCCTACGTCAGGGCGGCGCCGTACCAAGATGAGCGCGCCGCGAGCACCCGATCAAGCCTAGGCGTCTCCCTTCGCTTCTACATAAGTGGCGGATACAGACGGGCACAAAAAAGGGCGCCGAAGCGCCCTCCTCACCCAACACCAGATCAGATCCTGAAGCTCCCCACCAGCTGCTTCAGCCGCGCAGCCTGCTGCTCAAGATCTCCACAGGCCCGAAGGGTGGATTGCAGGTTCTCGACCCCCTCCTGGTTCAGCGTGTTGATCTCCGTGATGTCCATGTTCAGCGACTCGATCACTGAGGTCTGTTCTTCGGTGGCGGTCGCGACTGACTGGTTCATCGCATCGATCTCGCCGATGGCGAGGGTCACGCTGCCCAGGCGCTCACCGGCCTGGTTGGCGATGCCGACGCTCGATTCGCTCTGACGCTGACTCTCGGTCATGGTGCTGACCGAATCACGCGCCCCGACCTGCAGCTTCTCGATCATGCCGTGGATTTCCTGCGCCGAGGTCTGGGTGCGATGCGCCAGGCTGCGCACCTCATCAGCCACCACCGCAAAGCCGCGCCCGGCTTCACCGGCACGCGCCGCCTCGATGGCTGCGTTGAGCGCCAGCAGGTTGGTTTGCTCGGAAATGCCCTTGATCACGTCGAGAATCTGACCGATGCCAACCGTCTGGGTGTTCAACGCCTCGATCTGTTGGCAGGACGCGCTGATGTTGCTCGACAACCGTTTCATGGCCTCGATGTTCTGCTCGACCACCTTGCGACCGTCTTCGGCCTGGTGGCTGGCACCGCTGGCCTGCTGCGAAGCGTCGGCCGCGTTGCGGGCGATCTCCTGCGCGGCGGCGCCGAGTTCATTGATCGCCGCTGCGACGCTGTTGGTGCGGCTGGCTTGCTCGTCGGAATTGAGCATCGACGAATTGGAGGCGGCCAGTACACGTTGCGCCACTTCGTTGACCTGCTCGGTAGCCGAGGCCACGTCGCGAATCGAGCCGTGAATACGCTCGACGAAGCGGTTGAAGGCCAGCGCCAGCGTGCCGAATTCGTCCTGCGATTGCACTGTCAGGCGGCGGGTCAGGTCGCCCTCGCCTTCGGCAATATTGCTCATCGCGCGGCCCATGTCGGTCAGTGGCCGCATCAACACGCGGATCAGCATGCCCAGCAGGACCATGATGAACACCACAGCGATGACAGTGGCGACGAGCGCCGAGGTACGGAAGCTCGACAGCGCCGCGTAAGCCTTTTCCTTTTCCACGGAGATGCCGACGTACCAGGTCACCGAAGGCAGTCCCGGAACGGGACTGAAGCTGAGGATGCGTGCCTGGCCGTCCAGCTCCGATTCGCTGAGATCGCCGGTTACCGAAGGTGTGTTCTGCGGATACAGCTCAGCCAGCGTTTTCATCACTTTGCTTTTGTCCGGGTGGACCAGCACCTTGCCGTCACCGCTGACCAGAAACGCGTAACCCATACCGTCGAAGTTCAGCGCGTTGATGATATCGACAAGCGCCTGCAAACCCAGATCGCCGCCCACCACGCCAACCGTCTGGCTGCCGCTGCGCGCGGGGGTGGCGATCGTGATGATCAGCTCACCCGTGGCCGCGTCGACATAGGGTTCGGTAAGGGTCGTTCCGCCAGCAGCCACCGCGTCCTTGTACCAGGGGCGGGTGCGCGGGTCGTACCCGGCGGGCATTTCGTCTTCCGGACGCATGGTGAAGCGGCCGTTCTGCTCACCCAGATAGGTGAAGCCGAAGGTCGAGACGAGCGCCTTCTGTTCGAGCAAAGCAACCACGCTCTGATCGGAGCTGTCGTTGGCGATGGACTGCGCAGCGCTTTCCACCAACAGGATCCGACCGGACAGCCAGTTTTGGATGTTATGGGCGGTAACATCGCCCATCTCATTCAGGTAGCTTTCGAGGTTGTCGCGAATCGCGTTGCGCTGCAGATAATCGTTGAACAGGGTGAACAGGGCAAAGGTCGCGATCACCACGAGCGAGGCGGCCAGCAAGATCTTGTGGCTGAATTTAAGACGACGGGGCATGGGCGCGGGTCCGAGAACTGATCTGGGTCAATACGAAGATCCGTTTTCTGTTGAAGCGTCCTTGCGCTGATCAAATTATCGGCAACGCTTTAGAGAGCTTTAGGGTGCCGTCTGTCGCAAAGCCAGTAACAACGGGGGGGGCTGGCCGCCTGACCTTTCGCTGAGACGCCTGCAATTCAGTTACAAAAACGGCACCTCCATTTCCGGAAGTGCCGCTTAGTCACCTAGATCGAGTCTCTGCAGAAGATCAGGCGTTGCGCCCAGTCAGCGCCGGCAGAACGCGAGGTCGCAACCCCTCGCCGAGGACAGTCAGCGCACCGATGGCTCCGGCGATCCAGTACCAGCGCACCAGCGGGTCGAAGCCCAGCCAGCCGAGGGCATGCAGGAACACCATGGTGATCAGCACCGGACAAACATAGCGGACCATGAACAGCCACAGCGCATAGCCCAGCGGTGGAAGATCCAGCTCGTCACGCATGATCTCGCTGCGCAGGGCATAGCCGGCAAAGATCACGATGAAGATTCCGCCCAGTGGCATCATCCAGCGCGAGGTCAGGTAGTCGAGCCAGTCGAAGAAGTTCTTGCCCATTGGCGTCCAACCGGCCATCAGATTGAACGAGAGCATCGCCAGCAGGCTGATCACCAGCAATACCGCGCCGGCGCCGATGGCGGCCTTGAGGCGGCTGATGCCGTGCTTTTCGTTGAGGTAGGCCACTGTGGCTTCGATCATAGAGATCGCTGACGTCAGCGCGGCAATCGACACCATGGCGAAGAACAGCGTGCCGAATACGGTGCCGAACGGCATTTGCTGGAAGGCCAGCGGCAGGCTCATGAAGATCAAGCCGGGTCCGGCAGTCGGGTCCATGCCGTTGGCAAAGATGATCGGGAAAATCGCCAGCCCCGCCAGCAGCGCTACGGCCGTATCGGCAATCGCGACCATGAAGGTGGTCCGCGCGATGGACTGTCCGTCGGGGATGTAGGAGCCGTAGGTCAGAATCGCCCCGGACGCCAGGCTGAGGGTGAAGAACGCGTGGCCCAGTGCGGCCAGTAGCGCTTCACCGGTGAGCTTGGAGGTATCGAAGCTGAACAGAAAGGCGAAGCCCTGATCGAAGCCGCCACTGGTGAAGGCATAACCAACCAGGATCAACAGCATCACCGCCAGGCCCGGCATCATCCAGCGCACCGCACTTTCGATGCCCTGCTGTACACCTTTGGCCACGATCCATAGCGTCAACAACGCCACCAGTACGCTCCAGCCACCGAGCTGCCAGGGGTTGGCGTTGTGCGCCTCGAACACCTGCGCCAAACCCTCGACCGAGCTGGCCGCCAGCGAGCCGTCGAGCATCTTCACCGTATAAGCGAACGCCCAACCGGCCACCACCACATAGAAGCAGAGAATCAGGAAGCCGGCCGCCATGGCCATGCCGCCGACGCCCTTCCACAGGGAGCTGCTGCCGTTTTCGCGGACCGCTCTGCCAATGGCATCGATGGGGCTGCCACGACCCCGACGGCCGATGGCGATCTCGGTCATCATCACCGGAATACCAATGGCGAGAATGCACGCCAGGTACATCAGCACGAAGGCGCCGCCGCCGTACTCGCCGGTGATGTAGGGGAATTTCCAGATGTTGCCCAAGCCGACTGCAGAGCCGGTCGCGGCAAGAATGAAGCCCCAGCGGGAGAGCCAGAGGTTCTTGGGTTTTTCACGGGTCATGCGTCACCTGTTTGTTGTTATCTGTGACGGAATCGAACCCGCCGCGCTCATGACGCGACGGAGTGCAAGGCGGATAAACCTATTGAGCGTCGGGCTGCACCTCCGGAGCTGCATTGGCAAAGGCTTCGAGGGATTCGCACTGCTCGGTCATCTGCAAAATGCGCGGGTACGCGCTGAGGTCACAGGCAAAACGGCGCGCATTGTATACCTGCGGAATCAGGCATGCCTCCAGATAGCCAGGCCGCCTGCCGAGTGACAGCTTGCCGTCGAACGCGGCCAAGCCCTCTTCGACGCTAGCGAGGCCCGTGTGAATCCAGTGCTGGATCCACTGCTGCTTCGCCTCGTCCTCGACGCCCAGCGGGCCGCTGAGGTACTGCAATACGCGCAGGTTGTTCAATGGATGCAGGTCGCAGGCGATATGCAGCGCCAATGAGCGCACCCGTGCGCGGTCGGCCGGATCGTCCGGCAGCAAAGCCGGTAACGGAAAGACCTCCTCCAGGTATTCGAGAATCGCCAGCGATTGGCTGATGCGCTCTTCGCCGTCTACCAGCAAAGGCACCAGGCCCTGCGGATTGAGCGCCTTGTAGTCGGCCGAACGCTGCTGGCCGCCGTCCTTGACCAGATGCACGGGCAGGTTCTCGAAGGCGAGGCCTTTGAGGTTCAACGCGATGCGTACCCGGTAGGCGGCGCTGGATCGCCAGTAGCCGTAGAGTTTCAGCGTGGGCGACGAACCGGCCGTTGTGGTTGTTTCACTGCTCATAACGCTCCCAGTACGTGTTTCTCTGTGGCGGGCAATATCCTTTGACCGTCCCCGCAGCCCTGGCGATCAATGATCGCTAGACCGCAGGATTGGCTGGCCGCCCCCATAACAAACCACTCCGACGGGGTGCACAAGCCCGCCGGTAGCACAGCTCGCTGCTTCAACGCGCTGGGGCTGGAAGGTTTTCTTTACGGCTCGTCGCGAGCGCCGCAGTGCAAGGTTGCGTCGGTGAGTGCGTAACGAAAACCTGACGGCGCGGTGCGACAGCTGGTCGCACCGCGCTTCTTCACCACCCATATTGTGCGTAACGCGACGGCGACTGCGCTTCCCCTAGATCAGCCCGCTCAAGTTGAGGAACACCAGCACGATCGCCAGCGGCGTACCGAAGCGCAGCAGCAACCACCAGGCGCGGAACAACCCGCCGTGTCGGATACCTATGGCGTCGCGCACCGTTTGCTCCTTCATCACCCAACCGGTGAACAGCACCGTCATCAGCCCGCCCAATGGCATCAGCCAGTTAGTGGTGAGATAGTCGAGGCTGTCGAAAAAGGTCTTGCCGAACAGTTGGTAGTCAGCCCAGAGGTTGAAGGAGAAAACGCTGCCCAGGCTCAGTACCCAAAGCAGGCCGCCACTGACCAGCACGGCTTTGAGGCGGCTCAGGCCGAAGCGCTCGGTCATCCAGGCGATGCTCGGTTCGCTCAGGGATATCGCCGAGGTCAGCGCGGCGATTACCAGCATGACGAAGAACAGCCCGCCGACTACCTGGCCCAGCGGCATCTGCCCAAAGGCGATGGGCAGGGTGACGAAGATCAGCCCCGGCCCGGCGCCCGGCTCCAGACCGTTGCCGAACACCAGCGGAAAGATCGCCATACCGGCCAGCAGCGCGACGACGGTGTCAGCCAGCGCCACCAGTACCGAAGTCTTAGCGATGGACGTGCCCTCAGGCAAATAGGAGCCATAGACCATCATTGCCCCGGCACCGAGGCTGAGCGTGAAGAAAGCATGCCCCAGGGCAATCAGCACGCTGGTGGCGGTCAATGCCGAGAAGTCCGGCACGAAGAGAAACTCCAGCGCCTGCAGGAACTCGCCCGTGACTGCGGCATAGCCGACCAGCCCCAGCAGCAACACGAACAGACCCGGCATCAGGAACCGCAGCGAGCGCTCCAGCCCGCCGCGCACACCGAAACCGACGATCAGCATGGTCGCCGCCAGCACCAGCGTGCCGCAGACGATCAACCGCATCGGGCTGGCCAGCAAGCCGCTGAATAGCTCGCCGCTGGCATCACCACCTACGCCACTGAAAGTCCCGCTGAGCGTGGTCGGGATATAGGACAGCGCCCAACCAGCCACCACCAGGTAGAAGCTGAGAATGAGAAAGCCGGTCAAGCCGCCGAGCCAACCCGCAATGCGCCATTTGGTGTTGGCACCAGCCTCTCTGGCCAGGCGAGCCACTGCGCCATCGGGGTTCTGCCGACCACGCCGGCCAATCATCACTTCGGCCATCAGCAAGGGAATGCCGATCAGTAGAATGCAGCCGAGGTAGACCAGCACGAAGGCGCCGCCGCCGTTCTCACCGGTGATGTAGGGGAATTTCCAGATATTGCCCAGACCGACCGCGGAACCGGTAGCGGCCAGAAAGAACACCCAGCGCGAGGACCAGAGGCCGCGCGCGGCGCTTTGCTGAGTACGAACGGAGGCGCCACCGAGAGTACCGGCGGCAATGCTGCTTTTGTCAGTCATTGTGGATTCCTGCTTGTTGTTTTTGTCAGGGATTTGCACACGCTCGGCAGAACGGCTCGGGCTGCCGAAAACAAAACGGGCGGCACTGGGCCGCCCTCATGCTCGTTACGCCTGCAGGCGCTGCGGCTGCTGTGGCACTGCGTGCACGCCGCCCAGCCGCTCCTGCGCCAATCGATCGGCGACGATCGAAGTGGACTCGCCACTGCTGGCAGCCCGCTCGAAGATTTCGCGAAGGGTTTCTGCGATGCCTCTGATGTGCGCATCGCTTTGCGCCGCGCTGCCCCCGACGCGCTGGTGGTACACGTCAATGATGCCGCCTGCATTGATCGCGTAATCCGGGGCGTAGAGGTGGTTGCGACGCTGCAGCTCGGCGCCGATCTCCGGGCTCGCCAGCTGGTTATTGGCGGCACCGGCGATCACCGGCGCACGCAGGGTCTGCAGCGTTTCGGCGTTGAGGATGCCTCCCATGGCGCACGGGGCGAACACATCGACGTCCAGCCCGTAGATGTCGTGCGGGCGCACCGCGTTGGCACCCAGCTCCTCCATGGCCTGACGCACGTTGGCATCGAAGATGTCGCAGACCCACAGCTCGGCACCGGCCTGTTTCAAGTGCCGGGCCAGCCCCAGACCGACATGCCCGACACCCTGAATCGCGACCTTGAGACCGGTCAGATCGTCACGACCCAGACGCTGACGCACCGCCTCGCGCAGCCCGACGAATACACCAAGCGCGGTGGACGGTGAGGGATCGCCACTGGCGATGCTGCCGTCCAGCGTGGTGCGCGGCGTCGCACCGATGACGTGGCGGGTGCGCTGGGCGAAGGCCTGCATTTCCGGCTCGCCGGTGCCGGAATCGGCCGCGGTGATGTAGCGCCCGCCAAGGCTATCGACGAAATCGCCCATGGCATGCAGCAGCGCCTGGCTCTTGCCGGTATGCGGATCGCCGATGATCACGGCTTTGCCGCCGCCGAGTTTGAGTCCGGCCAGCGAGGATTTAAGCGTCATGCCGCGAGACAGCCGCAGCACGTCGCGCACGGCATCGTCGTCACTGGCGTAGGGGAACATCCGGCAGCCGCCCAGCGCCGGGCCGAGCGTGGTGTTGTGGATGGCGATGATCGCGCGCAGGCCCGATGCCTTGTCGTGGCAGAACACCACCTGTTCGTGGTGATCGAAATCGGGATGGGTGAAGACTGACATTGCGGATTCCTCTTTGTTGTTCTGTCGAGAGCCCTGCTGTGCAGGCTCCTTCAATGTTCTGTGCGGCGTATTGGGAAACGGTGGGCTAAGCGGAACGCCGCCCGGCCCACCCTACAAAGCTGCAGCTCGTCGTCGCGGCCTGGCCGTAGGGTGGGCTTCAGCCCACCAAAAGCCTGTACTCCGCTAGTTCTGTAGGGTGGGCTTTAGCCCACCGAACAACTCTGGCCCACTCGACGAGCGCCCAGCGCCGGGGCGGTCAGGCCGCCGGTTCGAACAGCCGCACTGTCTGCACCTCGTCGCCGCGGTTCAGCTGCTCCTTGAGCACCTTTTCCTGCTGGCGGGCCTTGGCGATGGAGCGCTCCTTCACCGGGCCGTAGCCACGGATCAGTTCCGGTAGCGCAGCGATGGCCACAGCGGTGCGGTAGTTGCTCGGCTTGAGTTGCGCCAGGAGGCCGTCGAGGTTGCGCTCGTATTCGCTGATTAACTCACGTTCGACGCGGCGGTCATGGCCGTAGCCGAACACGTCCAACGGCGTCCCACGCAGGAACTTCAGCTTCGCCAGCACGTTGAAGGCGTTCAGCACCCAAGGGCCGAGCTCGCGCTTGCGCGGCTCGCCGGTGGTGCTGTCACGCTTGGCCAACCAGGCCGGCGCCAGATGGAACTGCAGTTTGTAGTCGCCTTCAAACTGCGCTTCGAGCTGCTGGCGGAATTCCGGCTCGCTGTACAGCCGCGCGACTTCGTACTCGTCCTTGTAGGCGAGCAGTTTGAAGTAATAACGCGCCACGGCTTTGGACAGCGCCAGATCATCGGCGGTATCCAGCGCCCGCACCTGCTCCACCTTGGCGCGATACCGCTTGGCATAGGCGGCGTTCTGGTAACGAGTGAGGAAATCCACACGCCAGTCGACGATCTCTTCCAGAGTCTGGCAGATGGGCTCGGCCGTTTCAGCCGGACGCGCCAGTTTCTCCACCGCTTCGCGTTCCAGCGATGCGCGGCGGCCCCAGCGGAAGGCCTGCTGGTTCAACTCCGCGGCAACGCCGTTGATGCTGATGGCCTTTTCGATGGCTTCGGCAGACAGCGGCAACAACCCCTGCTGATAGGCAAAGCCCAGCAGAAACAGGTTGGTGGCGATGCTATCGCCCAGCAGGCGAGTGGCCAGGTAGGTCGCATCGATGAAATGGGTTTTCTCTGCGCCCACCGCCTCGACCAGCGCTTCGCGCATGGCCTTGCCCGGCACCTGGGCATCGGGGTTGCGGGTGAATTCGGCGGTCGCCGATTCGTGGCTGTTGATCACCGCATGGCTGATCTGGTCGTTAAGACGAGTGAGCGAGTCGTCACCGGCGGCCACCACCAGATCGCAGCCCAGCAGCAGATCAGTTTCACCGGCTGCAATGCGCACTGCATAGATATCGTCCTGCTTGGCGGCGATGCGGATATGCGTGACCACCGGGCCGAATTTCTGCGCCAGCCCCGCCTGATCGAGCACGGTGCAGCCCTTGCCTTCCAGATGCGCGGCCATGCCCAGCAGCGCGCCAAGGGTGGTCACGCCGCTGCCGCCAACGCCTGGAATCAGCACGTTCCACGGCCGATCCAGCGCCGGGTGCTGTGGCTCGGGCAATGTCGCCGCCTCGATACCGCCAGCCATGGCCTCGGGCTTACGCAGCCCGCCGCCGTGCACGGTGACAAAGCTCGGGCAGAAGCCTTCGACGCATGAAAAGTCCTTGTTGCAAGCGTTCTGGTCGATCTCGCGCTTGCGGCCCAACTCGGTTTCCAGCGGCATCACCGCCAGGCAGTTGGACTTTTCGCCGCAGTCACCGCAGCCTTCGCACACGGCCGGGTTTATAAAGGCGCGCTTGGCCGGGTCTTCCAGCTTGCCGCGCTTGCGCCGACGGCGCTTTTCGGTGGCACAGGTCTGGTCATAGATGATCACCGAGACGCCCTTGAACTCGCGAAGCTCGCGCTGGATGGCGTCCAGATCGCGGCGATGGTGGAAGCTGGTGATCGGCGCAAAGGTTTCGCGAGTCGGGTATTTGTCCGGCTCGTCGCTGACCAGGGCGATACGTTTGACGCCTTCGTCGGCGACCTGCCGGCTGAGCTGGTCGACGCGCAATTCGCCGTCGATGGGCTGGCCACCGGTCATGGCGACCGCATCGTTGTAGAGAATCTTGAAAGTGATGTTCACCCCGGCGGCCACCGCCGCCCGTACCGCCAGGCTGCCGGAATGGAAGTAGGTGCCATCCCCGAGGTTCTGAAACATGTGCGGCGTATCGGTGAACGGCGCCTGGCCGATCCAATTCACGCCCTCCCCGCCCATCTGGGTGAAGGTCTCGGTGCGCCGGTCCATCCACTGCACCATGTAGTGACAGCCGATGCCGGCCGAGGCGCGGCTGCCTTCGGGCACTTTGGTCGAGGTGTTATGGGGGCAACCGGAGCAGTAATGCGGGGTGCGCACCGTGTCGTAGCTGCGGGCGGCAAGGGCCTTTTCCTTGGCGGCGAGAAAGGCCAGGCGCGCCTGGATGCTGTCGCTTGTGTAGATCGGCGCGAGGCGCTTGGCGATCACCCGGGCGATCATCGCCGGGGTCAGCTCGCTGAGGTTCGGCAGCAGCGAGGTGCCGTGCTCGTCGAACTCGCCGACTACCCGTGGGCGCTTGTCCAGCGGCCAGTTGTAGAGCTGGCCGGTGAGCTGGTCTTCGAGAATGCTGCGCTTTTCCTCGAC
Organism: Pseudomonas sp. NPDC047961; assembly: GCF_050272435.1. Lineage (NCBI taxonomy): Bacteria > Pseudomonadati > Pseudomonadota > Gammaproteobacteria > Pseudomonadales > Pseudomonadaceae > Pseudomonas > Pseudomonas sp. NPDC047961. Next base: position 1,060,591 of record NZ_JBNNMD010000001.1, read on the forward strand.
CACCAAGATCTCGTCCAGGCCCTGGGCAAATTCATGCACCGAAACCGGCTCCAGCGGCCAGCTCATGCCGACCTTGAGTACCCGCAGGCCGACTTGGGCGCACAGCGCTTCGTCCAGACCGAGGTCATCCAGCGCCTGGCGCACGTCGAGATAGGACTTGCCGGTAGTGATGATGCCTAAGCGCGGGTTCGGCGAGTCGAGCATCACCTGGTTCAGGTTGTTGGCCCGCGCAAAGGCTCGCGCGGCGTAGATCTTGTAGAGGTTGAGGCGCTTTTCCTGCGCCAGCGGCGGGTCCGGCCAGCGAATGTGCACGCCGTCTTCAGGCAGTTCGAAGTCATCGGGAATGCGCGTCTTCACCCGCAGCGGATCAACTTCTACCACGGCGGAGGAATCGACGTTCTCAGCAATGGTCTTGAGCGCTACCCAGCAGCCGGAATAGCGCGACAGCTCCCAGCCGATGATGCCGTAGTCAAGAATCTCCTGAACGTTGGCCGGGTTCAGCACCGGGATCGAGGCAGCGATAAACGCGTGCTCGCTCTGGTGAGGCAGCGTCGAGGATTTGCAGCCGTGGTCGTCACCGGCCAGCAGCAGCACGCCGCCATGGGGCGAAACGCCCGCGGCATTGCCGTGCTTGAAGACGTCACCGGAGCGGTCGACGCCCGGGCCCTTGCCGTACCACATGGCAAACACGCCGTCGTACTTGGCGCCAGGAAACAGGTTGGTCTGCTGGCTACCCCAGACCGCCGTCGCCGCCAGTTCCTCGTTGAGGCCCGGCTGGAAGTGGATGGCGTTCTGCTTAAGGAAATCGCGCGCTTCCCAGAGGCTCTTGTCCAGCATGCCAAGCGGCGAGCCGCGGTAGCCGGAGATAAAGCAACCGGTATTCAGATTCTGAGCCTGGTCGCGCTGATGCTGCAGCATGGGCAGGCGGGTCAGCGCCTGGGTGCCGGTGAGGTACAGATGTCCGGTTGCGAGCCGGTACTTGTCATCCAGGCGGATCTCGGCCAATGACATGTGGCGCTCCTGTTTGTTTTTATCGGAGTCTGGGATGTGGTTTTCACATCCCGCCTAACAGGTCGTGGGGAGCCGCACGGCAAGCTGTCCCACGCCAGCGAGCGGCAGGGGATCACCCCACCGTTGCGCGTTGGATAATAGTCTGGCCGTGACGAAGAGAGATTTTCTTTCTACTTTTGCGGTGTAAGTGCGATCCCGTGCATGATCCATCCACCAACAACAACAAAAAGAGAACAACCATGCAGACCCCGCTGAGCAGCATCGATCGCAAGATTCTGCTGCTGCTGCAACACAACGCCGACCTGTCCGCCGCCGAGGTCGCCGAAAAGGTCGAGCTGTCGCAATCGCCGTGCTGGCGCCGCATCCATCGCATGCAGGAAGAAGGGCTGATCGAACGTAAGGTCGCCCTGCTCAACCCGAAGAAGCTCGGGCTGAATATGACGGTGTTCGTCAACATCAAGCTCTCCGCCCATGGCCGCAGCAACCTCGACGAATTCGAGCGCGCAGTCGTGGGTTATCCCGAGGTGCTGGAGTGCCACACCATGGCCGGCGAGTCGGACTACCTGCTCAAGGTGGTGGCCAAGGACATCGACAGCTACGAACGCTTCCTGCGTGATCAACTGTTGCAGCGGCCCCATGTTCAGGAAGCACACAGTCATATCGCGATGAGCGAGGTGAAACGGACGACGGAGCTGCCGCTGGATTGAGCGCGGCAGGATCAGGCCGGTTCAGGCTGCGGACGCAAGTCCAAGCGCTGGCTTGCCCAGCGCAGCGCCAGAGGCCCGATCAATAGCAAAAGGCCCATCAAGGCGAAGGCCGCCCACCAGCCGAACAGCTGATCGTCGCCCAGCGCATCGAGCACCATGCCGAACAGCAACGGCCCGAGGAATGCGCCGGTAAAGCCGGTACAGGAATAAAGCGCCATAACCGCGCCACGGTGGCTGGCAGGCGCTACGGCCACCAGGCCTGCGGTCAAGGCAGCCGAGTCGGCCGTCACCGTGAGGCTGTAGCAAAGGATCAGCACCAGCAGAGCCCAAAATGGCAGCGCGGCGCCGAGCCCGATCAGTGCTGCCAGCAAGGCGGACAGCAGCATTACCGTTATCAGCCAGCGCTGGCGACCGAAGCGTATTGCCATCTCGTTGCCAAGGATGCTCGCCGGCATCCCTATCAGGGTCGCGATCATGGCCACCCAGGTTCCGTTTAGCCAGGCGGCCTGGCCTTGCCAGTCACCGGCAAACACGATGAAAGCCACCAGCCAGGCACGGAAGGCGAACAGCTCAAGATTGTGCATGGCATAAGCCAGGCAGTAAGCGATGACCGGGCGCTCCATCAGCGGCGCCAGGTCCAACAGGCGTCGCGGCTCATGTTTCGCAGGCGGCTTGGGCGGTAGCCCGCGCCAAACCATGAGCCAGCCAGCCAGGGCGCAACCTCCACTGAGCAGCGCAGGCAGTTGCCAGCCGCCGAGCTTGGCCAGCTCGCCAGAGAGCAGGAAGGACAACGCTGTGCCGAGCCCGAAGCTCGCCGTGTAAAAGGCGATAGCCCGCGACTGCGTGGGACCCTCGATGCGCTCAGACAACGCCTTGAGCCCCGGCATGTAGGTGCCGGCCAGACCGATGCCGGCCAACACACGCCAGAGCAGCGCCGACCAGAAGCCATCGGCCAGCACGAAGCCGGTGCTGGCAAAAGCCGTCAGCAGCATCGCCCAGAGATAGATCAGCCGAGCATCGTAGCGATCAGTCAGTCCCGTCAGCACCGGCACTGCAAGCATGTAGCCCAGGAAGAAACCGCCCCCGATCCAGCCCGCTTCGGTGTTGCTCAGATTCCACAGCTGCTGAAATTCGGGCAGCAGCGCAGCAAACAAGGCAAAGCCGGCCATGCCGAGGGTTTCGGCCATGCACATCACCAAGGTAAGGCGACGTGCAGACGGGCTCGCTTCGGCACCAAGCGGTGAAGGGTCAGTCGTGTTCATTTGGATCTCATGTCAGCACTGGCGCGCTCATAGCGGCACGAATCAGGTCCGTCACAACAGCTGGCCGTCCGAGGCCAAGCTGACGCCCGCCGGCAGCGCAGCGGGGTTGTCCATCAACCAGGCGTCCAGATTGTGACCAATATGGGTCAGCAGCGCATGGGCCGGCTTCAGCTCGGCAATCACTGCCAGCGCCAGGGTCAGGTCGTTGTGGTTCTGAGGTGACGTCTGGGGCGGGCTCGAACAATCCAGCACTAACCGGTCGAGCGGGGCCTGGCGTAGCACGCTCAGGCTGGCCTCCGGCACACCCAGGGTGTCGGTGAGGTAAGCGATGCGTCGTCCCGCCCCTTCCAACAGGTAGCCCAGGGTCGGCTTGGAGTGGTTGAGGGGCAATGCGGTCACGCAGAGTTCCCCCAACTCGCGTCGTTCAAACGCGGCGAACGGCTGGGAAAAGTCCAGAATTCCGGGGTGCTTGTAGAGGTCCGCCAGTCCTTGTGGGTCGTCTGGGCCATGCACCGGGATGCGCAAACCGAGCCCCCAGCGCAGATGCAGCAGGCCTTGCGCATGGTCGGCGTGGTAATGAGTCTGCAGAATTCCGCTGAGGCTTCCGGGTGCGAACCGCTCAGTGATATCGGTGATGCCGCTGTCGATCAGCCAGCGCTGTGCGCCACATTCGATCAAGGCGCAACACGGGCCGCGGCGCCAGGCCGGGTCGAGCCGCGCCCGTTGGCACGCCGCACAATCGCAGTTGTACACCGGCACCTGACGGGCATTGCCACTGCCAAGGATGGTCAGGCGCATGCGCGAGCCTGATCGATCAGCTGCAGCAGGCGCTGCACGGTTTCTTCCAGGGGACCGGAATTGTCCAGCAGCAGCGTTTCGTCTTGCTCGGCCGCTGCCTGGAAGTTCTGGTTGCGGGCGAGCCGGGCTTCGATCTCTTCGAGCGACTCGCGCCCCCGCGCCAACAGCCGCTCGCGCAGCACCGGCAAGGTCACCGAAAGCAGTACTGCCTGCAACTGCGGATAACGATCACGTGCCTCGCCCAAATAACCACGCGACCCGTTGACCAGCACATCTTCGCCGGCTTCCAGCCATTCATCGATCTGCCGGGATATGCCGTAGTGCAGCCCGTTGGCTTGCCAGTCCAGGGCGAAGGCCCCATTGCGGCGCAGTTGGGCGAACTCCGCCTCAGTCACCGCCAGGGCGTCCTCCCCCACCGCTTCGGCGGAACGGGTGATGACGCGCCGTGCAACGCGACAACCGCGAGCCTGCAGTGATTCACGAGCAGCCAGCAGCAGGCTGTCCTTTCCGGCACCGGATGGGCCCATCAGGTAGATCAATCGTCCCGCCATCAGAACACCCGTCGCCCTTGCCGCCATACCTGCCGGACCACCGGCTGGCCCTGCCTGTCGCTGGCCTGCAGCAGATCCGCGCGTAAGCCAGGGCGGATCTCACCGCGATCATCGAGACCCACCGCCTGGGCGGGCAAGAGGCTCACCGTGGCGATGGCTTTGGGCAGGTCATAGCTGTTGTCGAACGCCGCGAGCAGGAAGGCGGCCTGTAGCAAACTGGCGGGGTAATAATCGCTGGAAAGAATGTCCAGCACGCCGCGCTGCGCCAGATCCGCCGCCGCAATGTTGCCCGAATGCGAGCCCCCTCGGACCACGTTCGGCGCGCCCATCAGCACCTTCAGACCACGCGCATGGCTGGCTTCGGCTGCCTCCAACGTCGTCGGAAATTCAGCGATGGCCATGCCAAGACCGGCCGACTCCTCGACATGCGCAAGCGTCGCGTCATCGTGGCTTGCCAGTGCCAGCCCGCGCGCTTGGCAGATCTCGACGACTGCAAGGCGTTGACGATCGCTGTACTGCCTCGAATTGGCCGTCTGCTGGTCGCTGAACGCATCCATCTCGGCCGCGCTCAGGTGGTACTTACCCATGTAGTACTCGCGGTATTTGTCCTCTCGGGCGAACTGTCGTTGCCCCGGTGAGTGGTCCATCACCGACACCAGCTTCACCAGCGGATGCTCCACCAGGTCGCGGAACAGGCTCAGCGCATCCGGATGGCAGACCTCGCAGCGCAAGTGCAAGCGGTGCTCGGCCCGCGTATCGCCTGCCGCCTCGGCCGAGGCCACGGCGTCGAGCATGGCGGGCAGCTGCTGCATGCGCTTGCCGCGCGGGTTGATATCACCGATGGACAGCGCATCGAACACCGTGGTGATGCCCGCAGCGATTATTTGCGCGTCGTGGGTCAGCACGGCCGACGCCGTGGGCCAGTCCACACCTGGGCGCGGCGTCATGTGTTTTTCCAGATTGTCGGTGTGCAACTCCACCAGGCCCGGCATCAGGTAGTCGCCACCCAGATCCTGGGCCTGTGGCAGCTGGCTGTTGCCTTCGTCGAGGGCGGCAATCACCCCATCACGAATTACCAGCGTGCCATTTATCACGCGATCGGCCGTGACCACCCGGGCGTTCGTCAGAATCAGTTCAGCAGGCATGGCGATGCTCCTCGGCAGTCATGTCCAGGTAGCGATCGGCAACCGCTTCGCGGATCGCGCGGTCATGGAAGATGCCGATCAGTGCGGCCCCTGCGGCCTTGGCTTCGGCGACCAGCTCCAGCACTACTCGGCAATTGGCCTCGTCCAGCGAAGCGGTTGGTTCGTCCAGCAGCAGCACGGGCCACTGCACCATGAAGCCTCGCGCCAGGTTCACGCGCTGTTGCTCGCCGCCGGAAAAGGTGCCGGGCGCCAACTGCCAGAGCCGTTCGGGAATGTTCAGCCGGGTCAACAAGCTTTCGGCACGTGTACGCGCCTGCTCCCGATCCCAGCCACGCGCCAGAGCCGGCGCCATGACCACGTCGAGGCAAGGCACACGAGGGATCACCCGCAGGAACTGGCTGACATAGCCCAGGCTTTCCCGGCGGACCGCCAACAGCTGTCGCGGCTCGGCACCGACAAGCTCCAGCGGCTCACCGCGATGGCACAGGCGGATGCTGCCCGTGGCCAGGTAGTTGCCGTACAGGCACCGCAACAGCGTCGACTTGCCAGCACCAGAGCGCCCATGCAGTACCAGGCATTCGCCTGGCTCAACAGCAAAGCTGACTGCACGTAGCACATCGAGGGTCACCCCGTGCTGCTGATGAAGGGTGAAGGATTTGCGGAGGTCGCGGACCTCGATCGGGCTGCTCATGGGTAACCTCGCAACATAGGAAAGGGACTGAAGTCGGGCCTGTATGCCTTGCTCGCGAGCAAGGGCCCGGCGCTCCTCGTTCCTCCAAGAACAGAAGCCTGCCTGCAGTTGAGGCCGGCATCGCTCCCGTGAAGGAGCCAGCTTGCTCGCGAAGCTTTTCGCGGTCGCCGTGCGGTCCCACTCATGGGTGCACCACTGACGAGACCGGCAGTCTGGATCGCGAGCAAGCTCGCTCCTACGAAAGCGGCAACCTCCCAGCGCTCGCGGCCCGCTCCGCTCCCCTGTAGGAGCCGGCTTGCTGGCGAAACTTTTCGCGGTCGCCGTGCGGTCCGACTCATGGCTGCACCACTGACGAGACCGGCAGTCTGGATCGAGAGCACGCTCGCTCCTACGAAAGCGGTAACCTCCCAGCGCTCACTGCCCGCTCCGCTCCCCTGTAGGAGCCAGCTTGCTGGCGATGCTTTTCGCGACGAACCGGCTGCCAGATGCGGCTTGCGTGCAAGCCCACTCATGGCTGCAACACTGACGAGACCGGCAGTCTGGATCGCGAGCACGCTCGCTCCTACGAAAGCGGAAGCCTCCCTGCAGTTGAGGCCGGCATCGCTCCCGTGTAGGAGCCAGCTTGCTGGCGAAGCTTTTCGCGGCCGCCGTGCGGTCCCACTCATGGCTGCACCACTGACGAGACCGGCAGTCTGGATCGCGAGCAAGCTCCCTCCTACGAAAGCGGAAGCCTCCCTGCACTTGAGGCCGGCATCGCTCCCGTGTAGGAGCCAGCTTGCTGGCGATGCTTTTCGCGACGAACCGGCTGCCAGATGCGGCTTGCGTGCAAGCCCACTCATGGCTGCAGCACCGACGACACCAGCAGCTGCGAATAGGGATGCTGGGGATCATCGAGAATCTGATCGGTGAGGCCGGTTTCCACGACGCGGGAGCGGCGCATGACCATCAGCCGATCCGCCAACAGCCTTGCCACCGCCAGGTCATGAGTGACGATCACCACGGCCAGATCCAGCTCGTGCACCAGCCCGCGCAGCAGGTCGAGCAGACGCGCCTGCACCGAGACATCGAGGCCGCCGGTGGGCTCGTCCATGAACACCAGGCGCGGGCCGGACACCAGGTTGCGGGCGATCTGCAGGCGCTGCTGCATGCCGCCGGAGAAGGTTCGCGGCAGATCGTCAATGCGCGCCGGGTCGATTTCCACCTGGCTCAGCCAGTCCAGCCCGGCCTGACGCAACTGGCCGTAATGCCGCTGCCCCTGGGCCATCAGCCGCTCGCCTATGTTGGCGCCGGCCGAAACACCCATGCGCAGGCCGTCGCGCGGGTTCTGTTCGACGAAACCCCACTCGGTGCGCAGCAGGCTGCGGCGCTCCGCCTCGCTGGCGGCGTAAAGATCGAGCCAGGCGCCGTCGCGGCCGCGGTAGCTCACCGAACCACGGTCAGGCGGGCAGCGTCCGGCGAGCAGGCTGAGCAGCGTGGATTTACCGGAGCCGGACTCGCCGACGATGCCCAATACCTCACCGGGATAAAGATCGAAGTCGACGCCCTGGCAGCCGGTATCCGGCCCGTACAGGCGCGTCAGCCCGCGGACCGACAGCAAGGGCTGATCGAGGCTGCTGGCGGGTTGTTGCAGTTCGAGCGCGGCGTTCATTCAGTAGCCTCCTGGGCGTCGCGGCGTTGCGTGCAGTAATCGGTATCCGAGCAGACGAAGCGCTTGGTGCCGGCGTCGTCGACGATCAGTTCGTCGAGGTAGGAGCTGTCACTGCCGCAGAAGGCGCAGCACTGGTCCCACGTCTGGATGGAAAAGGGGTGATCCTCGAAATCCAGGCTGCGCACGTCCGTGTAGGGCGGCAAGGCATAGAGGCGCTTCTCACGGCCGGCACCGAACAGCATCAGCGCTGGGCTCATGTCCAGTTTGGGGTTGTCGAACTTGGGGATCGGCGAGGGATCCATCACGTAGCGGCCGTCCACCGTCACCGGGTAGGCGTAGCTGGTGGCGATATGGCCGAAGGTGGCGATGTCTTCGTACAGCTTGACGTGCATGACCCCGTAGTCGGCAAGCGCATGCATGGTCCGCGTCTCGCTTTCCGACGGTTCGATGAACCGCAACGGCTCCGGAATCGGCACCTGATAGACCATGATCTGATCGTTGCGCAGCGGCGTTTCGGGAATCCGATGGCGAGTCTGGATCACCGTCGCTTCCGGCGTGCGGGTGGTGGTGGCGACTCCCGCGGTGCGGGCAAAGAAGCGGCGGATCGACACCGCGTTGGTGGTGTCATCGGCGCCCTGATCGATCACTTTGAGTACGTCTTCGGCGCCGAGAATCGCAGCGGTCAGCTGCATGCCGCCGGTGCCCCAGCCATAGGGCAACGGCATTTCGCGCCCACCGAAAGGCACCTGATAACCGGGAATCGCCACGGCCTTGAGCAGCCCGCGGCGGATCATGCGTTTGGTCTGTTCGTCGAGGTAGGCGAAGTTGTAGCCCTGCTCCGTCGCAGCGGCCTGTGGACGGTCATTGACGATAGCAGTCATGCGCGGCGCTCCTCGGCGTTGGGCTCGGACGTGGCGGTTTCCTCGACCGGTGCGCGGCGCAGCTTGCGAATCAACTCCAGTTCCGACTGGAAATCGACGTAATGCGGCAGCTTGAGGTGGGAGACGAAGCCACCGGCTTCGACGTTGTCGCAGTGCATCAGCACGAACTCTTCCTGCTGCGCCGGGCCTTGCACCGTCTCGCCATACTCGGCGCCGCGCAGCGCGCGATCGACCAGGGCCATGCCCATGGCCTTGCGCTCGGCGTAACCGAAGGCCAGCCCGTAGCCGCGGGTGAACTGCGGATCGATGCCCTGCCCGCCGACGAACTGGTTGACCATCTCGCACTCGGTCACTTCGATATCGCCCAGCGGCACGGCGAAGCCCAGCTCCGGCGGTTCCATCCAGACCTCGACCTCGCCAATGCGAATTTCCCCGGCGAAGGGATGGTTGCGGCCATAGCCACGCTGAGTCGAATAACCCAACGCCAGCAGAAAACCTTCATCGCCACGGGCCAGCGCTTGTAGCCGCTGCGCGCGACCGCTGGGGAACTCCAGGGGTTCGCGGGTAATGTCCGGCACCGCCTGATCGTCGCTCCGCTCGGGCTTCATCAAGCCTTCTTTGGCGAGCAGATCGAGCACACGTGGGCAGGCTGCAAGCTCGGCTTGAGGATCAAGCTCCGGACCGGGATGCTCACCTTCGGCCAGCAGACTGAAGTCCAGCAAGCGATGGCTGTAATCGAAGGTCGGGCCGAGCAGCTGGCCGCCGGGCAAATCCTTGAAGGTGGCCGAGATGCGCCGGGTCGGACGCATCTGCGCCGTTTCCAGAGGGACGCTGGTGCCGAAGCGCGGCAACGTCGTGCGATAAGCGCGCAGCAGGAAGATCGCTTCGAGCAGATCGCCGGCCGACTGCTTGATCGCCAGCGCCGCCAGCTCCTCATCGAACAGCGAACCCTCGGCCATCACCCGCGCCACCGCCAACGGCAGTTGCTGACGGATCTGCTTGACGCTCAACTCGGGCAAAGCGGTATCGCCGCGGCGTTTCTTCGCCAGCAGCCGGTGAGCATTGTCGATGGCCTGTTCGCCACCTTTGACGGCTACGTACATCAGGCGACCTCCTCTATCGATACCGCGATGCGGGTGCTGCGGGGCAAGCCGATCAGTGACTGGGCAGCGGCAAAAAACAGGTCCAGCCCGCGCGGAAAATCGTTGCGATCGGCGCGCTGCTGCCAGAACGCAGCCGGTACCGGCAGGCTCACCTCGCGCTGACCGAGAATGCCTGGACCGCTCCAGCTCAGCGCGGCGCCGTCGCCGAGCGCGTCGAGCTGGACCAGCAACGTGCAGGACTGATCAGGAAAGCGTTCGCTGCCGGTGAAAAATCCGGACAGGTCGACCAGTTCTTGAACCCCGAGCAGCGCGAAATCAGCCGATTCGCGTTCGTCCACGATCGGGCAACCGCAATGAAACGCCAGGTTGGCACGCACCGTCGGCGTATCGAACGCAGGTGCCAGCCACAACCGCGTGTCGCCGTCGAGCAGGCTCAGGCAAAGCGCGTAGCTCGCCGGGGCCAGGGGTTCGAGCGCCTGTATGGGAATCAGCTGCTGCGTGAGACCGGGCTCGGCAAGCGCTTTCAGTGCCGCGCGGAACACGCGTTGGCTGTCGAGCACCTGATCGTCGAACGCCGGGTGCAAAAGATCTGCGCTCATCAGTCCTCTCCTCTGACCAGGGTGAAGAATTCCACTTTGCTGCTGGCCGTCTCGGCGTCCTGCGCCGCCCGGCGTGCCGCCTGGATGGAGGCGAGCGGCGTGATGACTTGCGCCTGCCAATGCGCCTGATCGCGACCTTGCAAGTGCGCATCGGCCAACGCGGCCAGTTCAGCGTGGCGCTTGTCGCGCCCGGCGACGTAGCTGTACCCGGTACGCCCATCGCCAAGTCGCACCACGCAACGGGTGACGGTCATTTCGCCGAGATTGAACGCAGCACCCGTACCGCCCATGCGGCCGCGGACCAGCGTCATGCCAATTTCCGGGGCGCGTACCAGCTGGTAGTCGGTGTCCTTCAGCTCGGCCTCGTAGCGCGCCAGCTCATCGCCAGCACGGGCAAGCACGCCCATCCAGCGTTGGCGAGTGGCTATTTCTGGGGTCATGCGCGTCTCCATCAGGTGGCAACCTGGTACTGGAAGCGGTCGGCACGGCTGGTCGACAACGACAGCTCCACCGGCCGCCCGGCCAGGTCGTGAGAAAGGGTGAGAACGGTCAGCAGTGGTGCGTGGCGCGGCATCAGCAGCTGATCGGCCTCGTCCGATGTGGGCAGCCGGGCGCCGATCAGGCTGAAGGCGCGGTGCAGCGGCAGTTGACGTTCGGCCAGGTACTGGCGCAGCGACCCGCCGTTGTAGTCCTCCAGCAACACCTGGCGACTGGCACAGAAGCGGTGCCGGATCAGGCTGACCGGCTGTTCATCGAGCAGGCGCAGCGTGTGCAGCTCGAGCAATGCCGCATCCTCACGCAGCTCCAGATGGCCAGCCTCCTCGGCCGTGGCTGAACGCAGCTGGCGCTGCAGCAGCCGCGCCTGGACACCGTGCCCTTGCGCCGAGAGTGACTCGCTGTAGGCACTGCCGGCCGCCAGCGGATAGATCAGCGGACGCGCCAGCACTCGTGTGCTGCGGCCCTGTTGGCGCAACACCCGGCCCTCGCTGACCAGCTCATCGATGGCGCGGCGCAGCGTATGCCGATTGACCGCAAACCGGGTCGCCAGCTGGACCTCGCCGGGCAACTGATCGCCGGGCTGCAAGTGGCGCAACTCCTCACGCAACTGAGCGGCCAGTTGCAGGTAGCGCGGTTGAGGTTGTCTAGACAGGTGCATGGCTAAAAAAGGACGCACACGGCGCCCGTCTCCGTCAGATAAAGAGTTTGCGCAGGCGCTGAGAAACAATGTCGATCACGCTCACCACCGCCACGATGACGATCAGCAGCGCGCAGGTCTGGCTGAACTGGAAGCCGCGGATGGCCTCCCAGAGAATCACGCCGATGCCGCCCGCACCGACCATGCCCACCACGGTCGCCGAGCGCACGTTGGACTCGAAGCGATACAGCGCGTAGGAAATCCATAGCGGCAGCACCTGCGGAATCACACCGAAAATGACTTCCTGCAGTGCGCTGGCACCGGTGGCCCGCACGCCTTCTACCGGGCCCGGTTCGATGGCCTCCACCGCTTCGGCGAACAGTTTTGCGAGCACGCCGGTGGTGCCGACGAACAGCGCCAGTACGCCGGCAAAAGGGCCAAGGCCGACCGCGACGACGAAGAGCATGGCGAAGACCATCTCGTTGATCGAACGGCACGCGTCCATGACTCGCCGTACCGGCTGGTAAACCCACCAGGGCACGATGTTTTCGGCGCAGAGCACGCCCAATGGAATGGCACAGAGGATCGCCAACACCGTGCCCCAGAGGGCGATCTGTACGGTGACGATCATTTCCTTCAGGTAGAGCTCCCAGTTGCCGAAATCCGGGGGAAAGAAGTCGGCGGCAAAGGTTGCCATGTTGCCGGCGTCACGGATCAGCGTAAGCGGCTTCATCTCGGCGCCCTGCCAGGACCAGCCCAGCAGTGCGAGAAACAGTCCCCAGCCAACCAGCTTGAACCACGAGTGTTTCTGTGGTGCGGCAACAGGGGTAGGTGCGGTCAGAGAGGTCATGGATGCTCCGGCGAACGAAATGCTGGCCGCCGCTTGCGCGGCGGCCAGTGGATCAACCTGCGGTGGCGGCTGCGGGTTTCTGCTGGAGCTCGGCCATGCGCTGCTCGAGCGCAGCGAGCTGGGCGTCCAGTTCCTTCAACTGAGCCTGCTTGTCGCTTTCGTCCAGCTTGGCGTTGTTGGCGACTTCGCTACGCTTCTTGAACAGCTCCAACTGACGGATCGGCAGCAGTTGGTCATCATCCGAGGCGCGGAACTTGGCCCACTGCAGGTCAGCCAGCACGTCCATTTCGCCGGGCTTGTCGCCGTAGGTCATGAAGAACTCGCGAATGTCCGCTTTGGTCGCTTCCGGCAGGTTTTTGCGCCAGACCATGGGGTCCGCTGGAATCAGCGGCGAGGTCCAGATCACCTTGAGCTGCGCGGCCTTCTCCGGCGCGGTCAGCTCCAGACGCTCCATGCTCTCGTTGTTGAAGGTGCCGACGTCTACCTGCTTGTTGGCGACCGACAGTGCATTCACTTCGTGGCTGCCATTGAGCGAGCGCTTGAAGATCTTGTTGGCGTCTACCTTGTTCTTGGCGAAGACGTAGTAGCCCGGCACCAGATAGCCTGAGGTGGAGTTCGGATCGCCGTTGGCGAAAGTCAGGTTGGAAGCATTCTTGAGCATGTCGTCGACAGAACCGATGGGGCTGTCCTTGTGCGCCACCAGCAGGCTGTAATAACCCGACGCCCCGCTGGACGCGACGGTCTGGGCGAAGATCTCGCCACCGGCGCGATCAACCGCTTCCATCGCCGACTTGTTGCCGTACCAGGCCAGGTCGACCTTGTCGAAACGCATGCCCTGGATGATGCCGGCGTAGTCCGGCGCGAAGAAGGCATTGATCTTCATCCCGGTACGCTCGCTCATGGCAGCGAGGAAGGGATCCCAGACGGTCCGCAGATTCTGCGAGGATTCTGTAGAGATGATGCCGAAGTTCAGTTCCTTGTTATCGTCGGCGTGTGCGCCGCCCAGCAGGGACCCGGTCAGTAAGGCGGAGGCGGCCAGAACGCGGCCTATACGATTGAACATGGAGTAGCTCCTGTCATTGGATGACTTTTGGGTTGGCATGACGTGGGATCGGAACGGCGGTCTCAGGCCCGAGCCAGACTCAGCGTGCGGGTCTGCGCCGGCACGGGAGCGGCCGCGGCAGGCGAGCGGGCCTGATCGGAAAACAGCAAGCTGGCGTCGAGGTCGGCACCGTAGAGATCATTGAGAAGCCGCGAATCCAGGTCGGCACAGGCGCCGTCGTAATGGATGCGCCCATCCTTCAGTGCCACCGCTCGCTGGCAGTAGCGCAGGGCGTAGTCGACTTGATGCAGCGTCACCACGACGGTCTTGCCGTCCCGTCGGTTGATGTCGGCGAGAATGTCCATGACCTTGCGTGCGGATTCGGGATCGAGCGAGGCGATTGGCTCGTCGGCGAGTATCACTTCGGCCTGCTGCGTCAGCGCGCGGGCGATGGCCACGCGTTGCTGCTGACCACCGGACAGTGTGGAGGCGCGCTGCTCGGCGCGGTGGGCCAGCCCCACGCGGTCCAGCGCAGCCAGCGCCTGCTGCTTCTGCTCGGCACTGAACATGCCCAGCGAGCCACGCCAGCGCGGCATGCGGCCAAGAAAGCCCAGCAGCACGTTGTCCAGCACACTGAGCCGGTTGACCAGGTTGAACTGCTGAAAGATGTAGCCGATGTCGGCACGCAAGCGCCGTACGTCGCCGTTAAGGCGTCCTGCGGACTGCATTTCGCGCCCTAGCACGTGAATGCTGCCGCCGCTGCGATCGCCACAGGCCAGCCCGGCGATGTGCCGCAGCAGTGTGGACTTGCCAGAACCCGATGCGCCGATCAGCGCGACCATTTCGCCCGGTTGCACGGACAGCGCCAGATCATGCAGGGCAAGTTTGCCTGCGAAGGTCTTGTTCAGACTGTCGACACGGATAACCGCACTCATGGACCGACTCCTCATCGAGAACGATGGCCACCGTCGGTGGCCATCAGATGAGGCGTTACGTTAGGTGCGACCAATGTCGCTTCGGTGAACAGACTATGACCGTTCAGTGACTTGTCTAAACAGGCGCAGCGGGCCAGACAGAGGCGTATCGCCGCTCACCGTCTAGCTCGCATGCCGGCGCGTGTTGTGGGTTTAGCGGGTTATTTCGGAATGCCGCTTACTTGATCGCCAATCCCTGATTGGTGCCGATCAAACCAGCCCTGATTGACCTCCAAGGCATAGCGCCCCGGCTCGCGGGAACAGCGAATTGCGGTGCTCAACGGCTCCAGGTCGATGATGTCAACGATGCGCCCTGACTCGTCCATGAAGGCTGCAGACAGGGGAAGTGGCGTGTTTTTCATCCATAGACAGTGCCGGCGAAAATCATCGAAGCGAAACAGCATGCCGTGGTCTGCCGGCATCTCGGTGCGCTCCATCAAGCCGCGTTCGCGTTCATCCGGGGTGCGCGCGTACTCCGCCTTGAGCCGAGCATCGCCGACTCGCAGATCGAGCGACGGCTCACCGGCACTGGCCATCGATGTCACAACTAAAGCGATAAGGGGCAGCAGCAGCGCGGTAGGCATCGACGAGCAGTCCTCGAATCGGGAAAAGCGGGAGCGAATAAGCGGCGTAAGCATATCCGCAAGCATTGCTACTCTTCAGCGACCGGTGCATCGACCGAAACCTGATCGCTGTCGCCGTAGCGCTTCTGACAACGCTCACAGTAGAAAGCGCGGCGCTTGCTGCGGCCCAGCGACTTGGCTTTGACGAAGGGAATCTTGCAGCGCGGACAGGTGGTTTTGGTATGCGCGAGCCAGTGCGCTTTGAGCGTGCCCTCTCGCTTCCACTGCAGGAACTCAAAGCTGTAGGTCCGGACTTCACGCGTCAGCTCCCTGAGCTTCGGCGCAGAGAGATCGCCGATCAGCGAAAGCGGATGGATGCGGGTGCGAAACAGCACCTCGTTCTTGATGATGTTGCCGGAGCCGGAAAACAGCGTTTGATCCAGCAGTGCATCGCAGGCGAGCAGTCGTGGCCGGGCGCGTAGCTTCTTCAGCGCGGCGCGGCCGTCCCAGGCGTCACTCATCACATCAGCGCTCCAGTCGTAAGCCTCGTCCAGCGAACCTTCGATGAATTGAACCGAGCAGCCGTAGAAATTCAGCTCACCGTTCGGGAAGCCCAGGCTCAGGCGCGGCGCGGATTCCTTGCGCTCGTTGATCCTGTAGCTACCGAACAGCAGCAGGTGGATACGCAGGGACACATCGTCCAGCTCGATCAGGAAGTGTTTGCCCCAGCTGCGAAACGACCGCACCGTCTGGCCGACCAACCTGGACTTGTCCAACTTGCTATTCCCCTCCGCACGCTCGACGGTCTTGCCGGTGAACGCGGCAACTTCTTCGCGAAGGATGACGATGGATGGGCCTTCTGGCATGGCGTTATCGCTTCGGTGCGGGGACAGGAATATCGACTGGGACCTGACGAGAAGGTGCCGCGACGCTGCCCTGCTGTGCGAGGCGCGGAGTTCTTGCAGGCACCGCAAAACGGCGCGGAAGCGGATCGCCAGCAAGCTGGCTCCTACAAAAGCGGTGCGGTGGTCGTGCGCAACTATCTACGCATTCAAGGCAGGGGATCACGGATCGCCAAGTGTGCGTGCTGCGGTCTCGGCTAGCCCCGTAGGAGCCAGCTTGCTGGCGATCCAGGAGCCAAGGCACCCCGCAAAGACGGCGAATAAGCTCTGGAAACTACCAATCCAACTGCAGCCGGCTCTCGAACTGGCGCAATTCGCCAGTAAGCGGATCTTGAAACTCCAGACCACGCGCCAGCAGCTTGAGCGGGTTGGCGTAGTCGTCCTGATCACGCCGGCCGCGTTCCAGCAGCTCGGGATAGAAAGGGTCATTGCAGATGCCGGCCCCGAGCGTAGCCATCTGCAGACGCAGCTGATGCTTGCGCCCGGTGACTGGATAAAGCGCATAGCGCCAGAGTTCGCCGCGGCGTTCGAGCACCTCGATGCGCGTCTCGCTGTTGGGTTCGCCGCCGCCCCGCTTCATCAGGAAAAAAGGCTCGCCGTCGACCATGTGCAAGCGTTCATCACGCGGAAAGTCCAGATCAGGCAGCGCCGGGCAGATCGCCTCGTAACGCTTGTCGATCTTACGTTCGCGAAACAGCGCCTGATAGCGCCCGCGACTTTCGGGATTGGTAGAAAACAGCACCAGCCCGGCAGTCAGCCGATCGATGCGATGGATCGGCACCAGATTGGGATTACCCACACGCTTGCTCAGGCGCGCCAGCAGGGTCTCGTTGACATATTCCCCAGCCGGCATCACGGGCAGGAAGTGCGGCTTGTCCGCTACCAGCAGGTGCTCGTCGAGGTGCAGGATCTGCTCCTCGAAGGGAATTGGCTTCTCGTCCGGCACCTCGCGGAAGTAATAGACCTTCAACCCGACCTGATAAGGATGCGTCGCCTCCAGTGGCTGCCCGTCAGCGCCAAGTACGCGCCCTCGCACGAAGCGATCGGCCCAGGTGTCTCGGTCAATCGCCGGAAAGTGCGCGCACAGGCAGTCGAGCACCGTCGCCCAGTTGCCTTGGGGGAGATGCAGCGTGCTGCGAGCGTTTGGGACAGGCATGGACATGGTGACCGTCTGAACGAAGAGGCGCGAAATGATACTTCAACATCGCGGCCGAGCCGTGGCAGTTCCGTTGGCTGTCCTCGGCCGGAAGCGATTTCAGCCGCGACGAGGACGGCAGTCCATTTCATACCCTTTTGCCTACCGTCGCGGCGCCGAAGAAGAGGCTCGTCCGTCACCCAAGTGAACTTTCGGGAAACCCTCAGGGCACAGTCCGGTCCAGACGTGAACAGCCAGACAGAGGGTTGCGAAGGGCCGCTTCGTTGCGCAGCGCACGATGGCACCCTTGAGGTTCCAGCCCCTAGTGTCTGAACGCTCACGCCCAGACCACGCGAGGTTTCCATGGCAATGACAGTCGGTGATTACGTAATCGAACGCCTCTACCAATGGGGCGTGCGCCGCATTTATGGCTACCCCGGCGACGGCATCAACGGTGTGTTCGGCGCGCTGAATCGCTCCAATGAAAAGATCCGTTTCATTCAAGCCCGACATGAGGAAATGGCCGCGTTCATGGCTTCGGCCGACGCCAAGTTCAACGGCGGCCTGGGGGTTTGTATCGCCACGTCCGGGCCGGGTGCGGCGCATCTGATTACCGGCCTCTATGACGCCCGACTGGACCACATGCCGGTGCTGGCAATCACCGGTCAGAAATCGCGTACGTCACTGGGCAGCCACTACCAGCAGGAAATCGACCTGCCGGCGCTGTTCAAGGATGTATCCGGTGCGTTCGTCGAGCAGGCCAGCGCACCGCCGCAGGTTCGGCATTTGATCGACCGGGCGATCCGCACCGCAGTCGGCGAGCGCAAGGTCGCCACCATCATCCTGCCGAGCGACTTGCAGGACGCCGAGTACAGCGAACCTCCCCGCGCCCACGGGGCCGTGCATTCCGGCATCGGCTATACGCTGCCGAAGATGGTGCCCTACGAAGCTGACCTGCAGCGTGCCGCCGAGGTGCTCAACGATGGCAAAAAGGTCGCCATTCTGGTGGGCGCCGGTGCGTTGAATGCCACCGACGAGGTCATCGCCGTGGCCGAGAAACTCGGGGCTGGCGTTGCCAAGGCGCTGCTGGGCAAGGCTGCCGTGCCTGACGATCTGCCTTGGGTCACCGGCTCTATCGGCTTGTTGGGCACGGAGCCGAGCTACAAGCTGATGACCGAGTGCGACACCCTGCTGATGATCGGCTCAGGCTTCCCCTACTCCGAATTCCTGCCTGAAGAAGGTCAGGCCCGCGGCGTACAGATCGACCTCAAGGCCGACATGCTCAGCATCCGTTATCCGATGGAAGTGAATCTTCAGGGCGACTCGGCTGAAACCCTACGCGCGCTGCTGCCCATGTTGCAGGAGAAGACTGAGCGCAAATGGCGCAAGCGCGTCGAAGAGTGGCGCATGGATTGGGAAAGCGTGCTGGAGAAGCGAGCCCTGGTGGAGGCCAACCCGATCAACCCGCAGCGTGTCGCCTTCGAGCTGTCACCACGGCTGCCGGATTACTCGATCATCACCAGCGACTCGGGCTCCTGCGCCAACTGGTATGCCCGCGATGTGAAGATGCGCCGCGGCATGATGGGCTCGCTCTCCGGCGGCCTGGCTTCGATGGGAGCAGCGGTGCCCTACGCCATTGCCGCCAAGTTCTGTCACCCGGATCGCCCGGTAGTGGCGATGGTCGGCGATGGCGCCATGCAGATGAACAACATGGCCGAGCTGATCACGGTCGCCAAGTACTGGAAGGAATGGCAGAACCCGCAGTGGATCTGCTGCGTGTTCAATAACGAGGACCTCAATCAGGTCACCTGGGAACAGCGCGTGATGGAGGGCGACCCGAAATTCGAGGCGTCGCAGGATATTCCCAACGTGCCTTACCACCGCTTCGCCGAATCCATTGGCCTGATCGGCATCTACGTCGACCGCGAAGATCAGGTCGCGGCAGCCTGGGACAAGGCCTTCGCGGCGGATCGGCCGGTGTTGATCGAATTCAAGACCGACCCGGACGTACCGCCACTGCCCCCGCACATCACACTGGAACAGGCCAAAGCTTACGCTTCGGTACTGCTGCAGGGTGATCCGGATCAGGCCGGGATCATCAAGCAATCAGCCAAGCAGGTGCTCAGCAAGTTCATGCCTGGACGTGACAGGGATGAGGGCAAGGACAGGGGATGACCAAGCGTCCGGACGCCGCCATCCGCAGCATGCAGGTGGCGGCCTACCGCATCCCGACCGATGCGCCCGAGGCCGACGGCACCTTCCAGTGGGACGCCACCACTCTGGTAGTGGTGCAGCTCGAGGCCGGCGGCCAGGCCGGGCTGGGCTACACCTATGCCGACGCGTCGCTGGTGCGGCTGATCGAGGGTCATTTTCGCGATCTGCTTGAAGGCGCGGATGCGTTCGCCATTGGCCAGCTCAACGAGCGGCTCTGGGCGAGCGTACGCAACCTGGGGCGCTCCGGCCTCGCAGCCTGCGCCATCTCGGCGGTGGACACGGCGCTCTGGGATCTCAAGGCGCGGCTACTCGATCTGCCGCTGGCGCACCTGCTGGGCATGCGCCGTGAAGACGTCGCTGTCTATGGCAGCGGAGGCTTCACCAGCTACGACGATGGGCGCTTGCGCGAACAGCTGGGCCGCTGGGTACAAGAGGACGGCTGCCACTGGGTGAAGATGAAGATCGGTGCCGACTCGCCGCGTGATGCTGAACGCGTTCGCGTCGCACGCGAGGCAATCGGCGAAGCCGGGCTGTTCATCGATGCGAACGGGGCGCATACACCGCGCAGTGCCATTGCCTTTGCCCACCGCATCGCCGAGCTACAGGTCGGCTGGTTCGAGGAGCCGGTCAGTTCCGACGATCTGGCCGGGCTACGCCAGGTACGTGAAGCCCTCGGCGCCAGCGGCCAGGCCATGGATGTAACGGCGGGCGAATACGCCTACACGCCGGACGACTTTCGCCGACTGGCCGAGCACGGGTCGGTGGACGTGTTGCAGGCGGACCTTACCCGCTGCGGCGGTGTGAGTGGCTTCCTCCAGGCGGCCGGATTGTGTGAGGCATTTCATCTCGACCTGTCTGCGCACTGCGCCCCGGCGCTGCACCTGCACGCCTGCTGCGCCGCGCCGCGCTTTCGTCATCAGGAATGGTTTCACGATCACGTCAGGCTGGAGTCGCTGCTGTTCGACGGAGCGCCACAGGTTGAACGCAGCCGGATAGCGCCGGACCTGGCACGGCCGGGCCACGGCCTGACGTTGCGCGAGGCCGATGCTCGCCGCTACGCAATCTGACGGGGGACTCATGGTTTCACGGACGCAACTCAGGCTACTGGCCGTTGGCGCAACCACTACGCTGGGGCTCGCTGCACTGAGCTGGCAGAAACACGAGAAACGCGGTCGCGGTCTGCTGTTCAGCCCTAGCGAGGGCACCATGGTCGACGCTGCGCGGACGCTTAACCGTGGCGCGGGCTTGCTGGCCACCTCGGTGGCGCTGGACAGCGCGCTGGAGCATTACCGGGGGGATTTCCAGAACCGCGCCATGTACACGCCACTGGCGGCCTCGACGCTCTCGCTGCTGGCCAGCGGTCAAGGCCAGCAGGACCCGGACGCTTTCGCCAGTAAGGTGCGAGATCCGATCTACGTATTGACTGGCCTGACCGGGCTGGTCGGTGCCGGCTTTCACCTCTACAACGTGACCAAACGTCCCGGTGGCCTGAGTTGGAGCAACCTGTTCTATGCGGCGCCATTGGGAGCGCCCGCCGCGCTGGTGCTGTCCGGCCTGCTCGGGTACTACTCCGAACGTTTGCGCAACGCCAGTGGTGATGCTGTGCCTCGGGTGTTTGGCCTACCGGCCGGCAAGTCGGTCGCAGTGATGGCCGCTGCCGGCCTGCTCGGCACCACAGCCGAAGCCGGGCTGCTGCACTTTCGCGGCTCGTTTCAGAACCCGGCCATGTACCTGCCCGTGACCGCCCCGCCGCTCGCCGCCGCGCTGCTCGCCACCAGCGCCCTGACCAGCCCGCGGCGGCGACGGCTGCGCTGGGCGTCGCGCCTGGTGCTGCGCTTCACTGCCTTCATGGGCTTTGCCGGTGCCGGTTTTCACGCCTTGGGGATCGCTCGCAACAACGGCGGCTGGCGCAACTGGCGACAGAATCTGCAGGCCGGGCCGCCGCTGCCAGCCCCGCCAAGCTTCACCGGCCTAGCGCTGGCCGGGCTGGCCGCGCATTCGCTACTGGATGAGGAAAAGGAACTTGCCCAATACCGATGGTGGAAATGATGAACAACCGCTACCCCGACTACGACGTGTTGCGCAAACGCCAAGGGCCATCGTGGAACGAGCCGAGCCGTCAGGTCGTCGACCGCCGGCTGGCGGTGCCGCGCGAACACGGTTTTTTCAACACGACGCAACGACGCACGCTGGAGGCATTGTGCGAGCGCATCGTCCCGCAGCCAACGGATCGACCACCGATACCGGTCGCCGCGCTGGTGCAATTCAAGGTCGCCGAGGGACGTGGCGACGGCTACCGTGATGCGCGACTGCCTCCGCTGCAGCAGGCCTGGCCGCTCGGCCTCGACGCCCTCGACAGCGAAGCGCAGCAGCGCCATCAATGCTGTTTCGCGGAGTTGGCCGCAGCCGAGCAGGACGCACTGATCGCCGCCATGCAGCGCGACGAGCTGAACAGCGCCGCTTGGCAAGGCATGCCCGCCGCCGCCTTCTTCAGCCACCGCGTGGTGCACGACATCAGCGCCGCCTACTACAGCCACCCGACCGCTTGGAACGAACTCGGCTTCGGCGGCCCGGCCAGCCCACGCGGCTACGTGCGCCTCGCCGAAGACAGCCGCGACAGCTGGGAAGCCGCCGAAGCTCATCCCGGCGAAGAAGCCAAAGCCAGCAAGTTGAACCGCCATGTCCGCTGATCGACTACTGGATGCGCTTTATCACCCACGCGGCGGTGCCGGTCGTGCGCCGGATGTCTTCCAGCGCCATGGCTGGGTGCCGATGCGTGAATATCCGGAGCACGAGCCAGTGGACTTCGCCATTGTCGGCACCGGCGCGGGTGGCGGCACCCTCGCCTGCAAGCTGGCCGAAGCCGGCTTCTCGGTGGTCGCTTTCGACGCGGGTGCCTGGTGGCGACCGCTGGAGGAATTCGCCTCTGACGAGGCGCATCAGGAAAAACTGTTCTGGACCGACGAACGCCTGTGCGACGGCGAAAACCCGCTGAAGCTCGGCACCAACAACAGCGGCAAAGCGGTCGGCGGCAGCACGGTGCACTTCGCCATGGTCTCGCTGCGCATGCGTCCCGAGTGGTTCAAGGCGCGTTCGCTGCTCGGCTACGGGTTCGACTGGCCAATCGATTGGCAGGAGATGTGGCATTACTACGAAGAGGTCGAGCAGGCACTGAAAATCGCCGGTCCGGTGCGCTATCCGTGGGGCCCGAAGCGCCCCCGTTACCCTTATCGACAGCATGAGGTGAATGCTTCCGGCCTGGCATTGGCCAAGGCCTGCGAAGCCATGGGCGTGGACTGGGCACCGACACCCCTGGCGACGCTCTCGGCGCCGCGCGACAACGCGCCGCCCTGCGTCTACCGCGGCTTCTGCGTCACCGGTTGCTCGACGAATGCCAAGCAGAGCGTGTTGAACACCTGGATTCCACGGGCATTGAAGGCCGGCGCGGAGATTCGCGACCTGGCCATGGTGGGTCGCATCGAAACGGACGCCGATGGCCTCGCCAACGGCGTGCATTACCACCGTAACGGCGAGTGGCGCTTCCAGCGCGCACGCCATGTAGTGGTCGCTGGCTATGCCATCGAGACGCCGCGGCTGCTGCTCAATTCAGCGAACCCGCGTCATCCGGACGGGCTCGCCAATAGCAGCGGTCTGGTCGGCAGGAATCTGATGGTGCATACCAACCAGGCGGTGTGGGGGCGTGTCGATGAAGAGATCCGCTGGTACAAGGGGCCGCCATCGCTAGCGATCACCGAGCACTGGAACTATGAGGACCGCGGCAAGGATTTCCATGGCGGCTACGCGATCATGAGCCAGGGGCCGTTGCCGGCCGCCTGGGCTGCGACTCAGACCGGCAATCACGGTCTCTGGGGACAGGCGCTGGTGGATGAAATGGCGCACTACAACCATCAGGTCGGGCTGAAGATCGTCGGCGAGACACTGCCGCAAGAGCGCAACCGCGTTTCCCTCGCCGAGGAAAAAGACCAGTACGGACTACCCATCGCTCGGGTCACCTGGTCGATGGGTGACAACGATCAACGGTTGGTGGACCACTCCATCGACTTCATGCGCCGTGGTCTGGAAGGCATGGGTGCGCGTGACATCTGGAGCGAAGCAGACGGTACCGCGCACCTGATGGGCACCGCACGTATGGGCTACGACCCGGCTACCAGCGTGGTGGATGGTGACTGCCGCAGTTGGGACATCCCCAACCTGTGGATCTGCGACGGGTCCGTGTTTCCCACTTCCGGTGGCGTGAACCCCTCGCTGACCATCCAGGCCATCGCCTGCCGCACCGCAGACCGCATCTGTGAGCTGGCGGCCCGCGGTGAGTTGTAGCCTGTCGAGCTGTCAGTCTTCCTCGTCCAGCATGATCTTGCCGGTCGTGCCTTCCATCTGGAATTCGTACTTCTTGCCATCAGCTTTCAGGCCTTTGCCTTCCCAGCTCTTGTCGTCGACTTCCAGGCTATGCAGCTCGGTGTAGCCCGCCGCCTTGGCCTTTTCCATGGCCTGCTCGAAGGTAATCCAGTCAGCGCCCGGCGAGTCAGCCAGTGCGATGGTGCTGGTAGAACCCAATACGGCAATGGCAAGCGCGGCGGTCAGTTTCTTGTGATACATGGTCGATCCTCTCTGCTGAATGAGCGTTGGGCGTATGACAGCCCTGTTACATACGAGCAACATCAGTCATCGAGGGTTCATCGCAATTCGTCTGGAATGCGCCTTTCAGGGCTTCTCGATGGACACCAGAGCCGCTTCGTCGCCCTCACTCTGGAAGCTGATGCGAACCTGATCACCGGGTGAAAGCCCCTCCAGCTGCTCGCGCAGAGCCTGGAAGTCCATGGTCGCTGCTGGCCACTTCAACGCGGGAATCGGACCGTGCACGATGGTCACCACACCCCGCTCACGATCCAGGGCTTCGATGGTGCCAGTGGCGTGAATCACCGGCTCGGAAACCATCTCGGTGGCGGGGCCGCCGTTGATCTCCGGCGAACCCGTGGGCCCATCAGGCTTGAGCAGATCCTGGGCCAGCGCAGGCGGGGCGAGCAATATCAGGCTGAGCGTGACGCAATGGAATATCTTCATGGCAGACCTCCCGCAACAGGTGGACGTACCCTGTATTGGACAATGCCGCGGTGAGGTTTACTGCCCACCTGCGCCCCCGTCTCACGACGCCTCGTTCAGTTTCGCGTAAGCCGCGCCTCGTAACCTGTGAATCGTCGAAACCCACACAGGAAAACGAAACCATGAAAACACTCACTACGCTGATCACTGCCGCCACCCTCGCCCTCGGCGCCAACCTGGCCATGGCCCGCGATCTGGGACCGGATGAAGCTTTGAAGCTGCGCGATGCGGGCACCATCCAATCCTTCGAGAAACTCAACGAAGCTGCACTGGCCAAGCACCCCGGGGCCACCGTCGAGGAAACCGAACTGGAAGAAGAATACGGTCGCCACATCTATCAGGTTGAATTGCGCGACGACAAAGGTGTGCAATGGGACCTGGAGCTCGACGCCAAGACCGGCGAAGTACTCAAGGACCATCAGGACGACTAATGCGACCCGCCCCTCTTCTCATCATTCCACTGACCTTGCTGCTCGCCGCCACCCCGGTGGCGAGCCGCGACCTGGATCAGGATGAAGCCCTGCGCCTGCGTCGCGAGGGGCTGATCCAGCCGTTGGAAAGCCTGCTGAACCAGGCGATGGAGCGCCACCCCGGTGCCCGGCTGCTGGAAGCCGAACTGGAAGAAGAGGATGGCATCTACGTTTACGAGATCGAACTGCTGACTGCAGACGGCGTCGCCCGCGAGCTGGAACTGGACGCGCGCGACGGTCGTCTGCTCAAGGACGAAGAAGACTGATGCGCCTGTTACTGGTCGAAGACAATGTGCCGCTGGCCGACGAGCTGGTCGCCAGCCTTACGCGTCAGGGCTATGCCACCGACTGGTTGGCAGATGGTCGCGACGCCGACTATCAGGGCAGCAGCGAACCCTATGATCTGATCGTTCTGGATCTCGGCCTGCCTGGCAAGCCGGGGCTCGAGGTGTTGCGCGCTTGGCGTAGCCGAGGCCTGGCAACGCCGGTGCTGATCCTGACGGCCCGCGACTCCTGGGCCGAACGCATCGAAGGGCTGAAAGCCGGTGCCGACGACTACTTGACCAAACCCTTCCATCCCGAAGAGCTGCTGCTGCGTATCCAGGCACTGCTGCGGCGCGCCCACGGTGTAGCCAACCAGCCGTTGCTGCAGGCAGGAGGAATAGCCCTGGACGAAGCACGCCAGCGCTGCCACAAGGATGGTCAGGACATCGAACTGACCGCTGGCGAATTTCGTCTGCTGCGCTATTTCATGCTGCATCCCGGCCAGCTGATGTCGAAAACCCAGCTGGCCGAGCACCTTTACGACGGCGAAACCGAGCGTGACTCCAACGTCATCGAGGTGCACGTCAATCGCCTGCGTGGCAAGCTCGGCCGCGAGCTGATCGAAACCCGCCGCGGCCAGGGCTATCGCTTCGGCGGCGCGCCTTGAAGTCGATCCAGCGCAGTCTCAGTATCGGACTGATCTCGGTGCTGCTGCTGGTCGGACTGTTGCTGGTCCAGAGCAGTCTCTGGCTGTTCGAGTCGGGCCTGCGGCGCAACCTGGCCACCGATCTGCGGGAAGAGACCGAAGGCCTGCTGATGGCTGTTGTTCAGGGTCCGGAGGGGTTTGTGCTGGATTCGAGCCGGCTCAACCCTCGTTATCAACGCGCATTTTCCGGCCACTATTTCCGCATCGACCTGCCGGCGCGCAGCTGGCGCTCACGCTCACTATGGGACGCGGATCCGACCTGGCCGGCTGGCAATGGCATGGCCGAGGATCTGTTGGACGGCCCGCAGGATCAGCGGCTGTTGGCTTATCGAGCTAGCTATCGGCGCGACGGGCAAACCATCACCATCAACGTGGCGCAAGATTACACGCCCATCCTCAAAAGCTTTACGCAGGTTCGTCTCGGTGGTCTGGGGCTGGTCGGCCTGGCGCTGCTGGTGCTGCTCCTGCTCCAACGCTACGCAGTCAAACTCGCCATGCGCCCGCTGGAACGAGCGCGCCAGCAGATTGCGCAGCTGCAGCAAGGCCAGCGTCAGCAGCTGGACGTTCAGGCCCCGATCGAACTGCAGCCGCTCGTGGAGCAGATCAATCATCTGCTGGCGCACACCGACGACACCCTGAAACGCTCACGCCATGCACTGGGCAATCTGGGCCACGCCTTGAAGACGCCCCTGGCCGTGCTCGGCAGCCTGATTCGACGCGAGGAAATGGCAGCGCATCCGGAGCTGCAGGCCAGCCTTGCGGAACAGCTCGAGCAGATTCAACAACGGGTCACGCGGGAACTGGGCCGCGCACGCCTGGCTGGCGAAGTGCTGCCCGGCAGCTATTTCGATTGCGCCGCAGAACTCACCCCGCTGTTCGAAACGTTGCGGATGATCCACCGTCGGGATCTCGATCTGCATTGGAACAGCCATGAAGGATGCCGCTTGCCTTGGGACCGTGAAGACATGCTGGAGCTGCTCGGCAACCTGCTGGACAACGCCTGCAAATTTGCCCGGTCGCAGGTGCGGCTGACGATCGCCCCGATCACCGACGGCTATCTCATCTCAGTCGATGACGATGGGCCGGGCATCCCGACGGAACGTCGCGAAGCAGTGCTGGAGCGCGGCATCCGCCTCGATGAACATGCCGAAGGGCATGGGCTGGGGCTTGGTATCGTGCGCGATATTCTGGTTGCCTGGCGGGGTGAGCTGTCACTGGAGCAGAGCGAGCTAGGAGGGCTCTGCGTACGCATCCGCCTTCCGATGCAACGCAAAGGGTAGATACAGCGGAGCGGGTCGTAGCGGATGACGCGGAGAGTTACGGGGCGCGTGCCAACTCGTTGCGCATGTCTTCCAGAAGGGTCTCAACCAGCAGACCGTTCTGAACCTGTCGGCCCGACATCATCCGAGTGGCCTCGGTGCCGTTGAGCGGATAACCGACACGGACGACCAGGTAACCGTCTTCTTGCGGTTCCACGCGGGTCTTGTAATCAGGCGGAAAGTTATCGGCAAGGTGACGGGACAGGGTTTTCATGGGGGCCTCGTGCGCTGGGTCTGAAACAAAGACCCTGCTTTACACTCGGAGATTCCAACCACTCATCGGATGACTGTTCATTGGCAACGAAACTGTAACCACCCCTCACTTCCGTTCGTTAGCACCGTAAGCCAGCCACGCCAGAACGCCCATTCCGGCAAAGGCAGTAAACGAAAAAATAAGCGCATTCAATAACAGGCTCATGGGGGCGTTCCTCTATCTGCTTGCTTGAAGTACGCCCTAAATATATGTAGCTTCGCACGACACGTCGAGTCACCCGATAGTCGCACGTAAACATTTCCAACAGATGGGGCGCGCATGAAACGCAAGCAATCGATCAGTCAGGTTCGCTGGGATCTGGCACTGCGGTACCGCCTGATCGAGACGATTGCGTGGTGGGAAGGCCGCCTGACCACGGGTCACCTGATGCAGAGTTTTGGCATCAGCCGGCAGCAAGCGTCGAAGGACATCAACACCTACCTGAACGAACATGCGCCGGAAAACCTTACATATGACCGGCATCTGAAAGGCTACAAGCCGAGCCCGCAGTTCGAGCCGCTGTTCATCGATGGCAGCGCCAGCGCCTACCTGCACCTGCTGGATCAGAACCGCGACCGCGCCCCGCATATCGAAGGCCTGGCGCTGGCTTACGCGCACACCGAAGTGCTGCACATGCCTGACCGCAGCATCCGGCCCGAGGTGCTGCGACCAATTCTCAAGGCCTGCCGCGAAGGGCTGCGACTGGAAACCGAATACGTCTCCCTCGCCCACCCGGATGTGGAAATCCGCGTAATGGCACCGCATACCCTGGTGTTCACCGGCACCCGCTGGCATGTGCGCGCCTATTGCGAGAAGAACCGTGGCTTTCGCGACTTCGTCCTCAGCCGCTTCCGTGGCGAACCGGACCTGATGGATGAAAGCGAGAACAGGCTCGAGCAGGACGAAGCCTGGAACACACCGGTAGATGTGGTCATCGAGCCGGATGTGCGACTCAGTGCGGAGCAGAAATCGATCATCGAAACCGATTACGGCATGCAGGACGGTGAACTGCGCATCGCCACCCGTGGCGCGTTGGTGCAGTACGTGTTGCAGCGCTATCAGATAGATCCGAACACCGTGCAGGCGAACGCGGCGGCGCAGCAGATTCAAGTGAGGAATCTGCAGGGGCTGAAGGTGTGGTTGTACACATGACCATTACCTGCGGCCGCCTTCCCTGTAAGGGCGAATTCATACGCCCGCCCTCCTCCATTAGGCCGATTGCGAGTGGAGCGCCTGTTGATTGGGCAACGCACTGGCCCGTCGCCATTCGTAGGAGCGAGCTTGCTCGCGATCCGGCGTCGGAGGCACAACTAGATTTAGTAGACAAAGCGCATAAGGTGGCCCGCACCTCAGGTTTCGCCCTGCTGGGCGAGTCCCTTTTGGCAATTGCCGGATGGCCGGCCCCGCCCAAAGGAACCAAAAGGTCTTGCCCCTGCACCGGACTAGGCGTCCCCGGTTCGCTGCGCTCGACTTCCCTCATTCCATCCGCGCTCCGGGGGCCGGCGTACAAGGGCCATCCATGCCGACGGCGGCCCCGACCCTTTACGCCTTTCGCGGCATCCATGCCGCTCGCGCCTCTACGCAGCGATTCCCTTCGGCCTCCTGAAAGGGGCGTTCGGAGTCGTCTGCTGGTTCGCTCGCCAGCAAACAAGCACAGCGTGCTTGTTCGGCTCTTCGTAAATTTACAGGCAACTCGGACCCAATCCCCCTTCAGGAGGCCGAGCGTAGGCGCTGCGCAGGGGGACGCGAGGCATGGATGCCGAGCGAGGAGCGATGGGCCAGGGATGGCCCTTCGCGACGCCCCCCAGAGCAGCGCTGGAGGGAGGGAAGTTTTGCGCAGCAAAACCCGGATGTTGGGGTGGCCTTCTTTTTGGTTACTTTTTCTTGGCCATTCAAGAAAAAGTGACTCGCCCAGCAGGGCGAAACCCATGCCGCGGCGCCCACCGCCAATGGGCTATACCCCGAATATCCAAAGCTTCGTAGGGTGGAAAACTGCGAAGCATTTTCCACGACCGTCAGCGCACGACTCGTCAGCACTGCACCTCCCAGAAAGTCGGTGGGTAAGCTTCGCGTTACCCACCCTACATACAGTCCTTACAACCGTTTCGTTGCACGCCCGATCAGACACCACCGGTGTCGCCCCTTTCAGGAGGCCGAGTACAGGCTGCGTGGAAGGGCAAGCAATTCGGCATCCGACTCTCTCTTGCATAGAGCGACACACGACCCCTGACCGCCGTTTCCGCCAAGCTGCGGTGAATTCCAACCGAACGTCCAAAAGCCCCCTCGCATGCGCCTGATCCACACCTCCGACTGGCACCTCGGCCAGACCCTCCACGGCCAGGACCGCGACTACGAACACGCGCAGTTCCTCGCCTGGCTGCTCGACCAGCTGACCGACCACCAGCCCGACGCTCTGCTCATCGCCGGCGACATCTTCGACACGGTCAACCCGCCGCTCAAGGCCCAGGAACGCCTGTACGACTTCATCGTCCGCGCCCACGAAAAGCTCCCGCAGCTGGACATCGTGATGATCGCCGGCAACCACGATTCCGGCGGGCGCATCGAACTGCCCGGGCCGCTGATGCGGCGTCTGAACGCCCACGCCATCGGCCGTATCAGCTGGCTGGCGGACCATCAGCTCGACCACGGTCGGCTGCTGGTGCCGCTGCACGATGCCAAGGGCGAGGTGGCCGGTTGGTGCCTGGCCCTGCCCTTTCTGCGCCCGGCGGAAGTTACCGGCGGTGAGGCGGGCGAGGACTACATGGCCGGCATCCGTCATGTGCATCAACACCTAATTGCCGCGGCCGAGGCGCAGCGCCAGCCCGGCCAGGCGCTGATCGCCATGAGCCATGCCCACATGGCCGGCGGCGCGGTGTCGGAGGATTCGGAGCGCAACATCGTCATCGGTAATGCCGAAGCCCTGCCCGCCAGCCTGTTCCCCGAGCCCATCGCCTATGTCGCCCTCGGCCACCTGCACAAGCCGCAAAAGGTCGCTGGGCAAGAGCGCATCCGCTACAGCGGCTCGCCCTTGCCGCTGTCGTTTGGCGAGATCAACTACCCGCACCAGATCCTGCTGGTGAGTTTTGATGGCGACAGGCTTGCCACTGTCGAGGCGCTTCCCGTGCCCCGCGCGGTGGAGATGATCCGCATCGGCCGCGCGCCGCTGGCCGAGGTCATCAGCCAGCTCGAAGCGCTGCCATCGGTGGGCCTGTTTGCCGAGAACCTGCCGTGGCTGGAAGTGCGCGTGCAGCTCGACGAGCCGCTTCCGGACCTGCGCCAGCGCATCGAAACGGCGATCACCGGCAAGGCCTGCCGGCTGGTGCGCATCGCCAGTGAATATGCAGGGAAACGCGGTGAGGCCGACTCGGATGTGCTGCAGGGCCTCGACCAGATCACCCCGCAGGAGCTCTTCGCGCGCGCCTGGGAAGAACAGTTCGGCAACCCGCCGGATGAGCAGGCACTGGATGATTTCGCCAGCCTGTTGCAAGGCGTTGAGTTCGCTGGCGAAGGAGACGCCCGATGAAGATCCTCGCCATCCGCCTGAAGAACCTCGCCTCGCTGGCCGGTGAGCAGGTCATCGATTTCACCGCCGAACCCCTGGCCAGCGCCGGCCTGTTCGCCATTACCGGGCCTACAGGGGCCGGCAAGAGCACGATTCTCGATGCGCTGTGTCTGGCGCTTTTCGGCAGCACGCCACGGCTCGATGGCGCCTCGCTGCTGAGCAAGGTGCCCGACGGTAGCGACGAGATCGGCAGCGGCGACGAGCGCAACCTGCTGCGCCGAGGCTGCGGCAGTGGCTACGCAGAAGTGGATTTTGTCGGCGTGGATGGCCATCGCTACCGCGCCCGTTGGGAGGTCAAGCGCGCCCGCGAAAAGGTCGACGGGCGCCTGCAGGCCAGCAACCAGAGCCTGATGGACCTGGACCGTGACCAGCTGCTGGCAAGCGGCAAGAAGCGCGAGTTCAGGGAACTGCTCGAAGCCAAGCTCGGCCTGACCCTGCCGCAGTTCACCCGCGCCGTGTTGCTGGCGCAGAGCGAGTTTTCCGCCTTTCTTAAAGCCGACGACAACGACCGCGGCACCCTGCTGGAAAAGCTCACCGATACCGGCCTCTACAGCCGCCTCGGCCAGGCAGCATTCGAAGCCGCCAAGCGCGCTCGCGAAACGCTCACCGCTCTGCAACAACAGGCAGGCGGCGTACAGCCGCTCGAACCCGAAGCACGCCAGGCACTGGAAGCCCAGCACCAGACGCAACTGGCCGAACTCAAGGCGCTGCAACAACAGCTCGAAACGCTGAAACAGCAAAGCCAATGGCTGCAGGACCTGGCCCGCTTACAAGGCGATCACGAAACCGCCCGGCAGCAGCTGAGCGATGCTGAAACCGAACATGAGAACCTGGCCGACGCCCGCCGCATCCTCGGGCTGTTCGAACTCCTGGCGCCGCAACGGCATCGCTTCATCCGCGAGCAGGCGCTGGCACCGCTGCTGGCGAAGGTTGAAGAGAACCTGGCTCGCCATGGTCGCGAGCACAGCGCAGTGCAGCAGCGGCTCGACGAGCTAGAGCAGCTCTGCAAGACCTCGACCGAGGCGTTGGAGGCGTGCGAGCAGGCGCTCAAGGCCGCCGAACCCCACCTGGTGCAGGCGCGCCGAGAAGAAGAACGCCTTAGCCATCTGACCAATGACCTGGGTGACGCGCGGCGGCAAACCGAACACGCCGAAGCCGCGAGCAAGGCCGGCGAACAGGCGCTTGCTCAGCTGCGACAGCAACAGGAAAAAGCCGCCACCCAACTGGCGGCTTTGACCGAAGGGCTCGCCCGCAGCACCGAATTGCAGCCATTGTGCGCCGCCTGGACTGGCTACCGGCCGCGCTTGCAGCAGACCGTGCAAATCGCGGCGCGCCTGCAACAGGGCCGTCTGGAACTCCCCGCTCTGGAAACTGCTGCCAAGACTGCCGAGGCTGCACAGGTGCAGGCACGCCAGGCGCTCGACGAACTGCAAACTGGGATTGGCGGCGCAACGGGCCTGGCCGACCAGCTCGCGCAACTGAACACAGGGCTCGACGTTTGGCGCGACGCCCAGCGCGAAGGCGAAACCCTGCTCGGGATCTGGTCCCGCCATCAGCAGCTAACAGATCAGCAGCGGACGTTGCGCCATGAGCAGAGCCGCCAGCAGCAGGAGCTTGACGCTCTGACGCAAGCCGGCAAGCTCGCTCGCACGGAACGCGATGACGCGGAAAAGGCGCTCAAGGTGGTGCAGGCCCTACTGGAGCGCCAGCGCCTTGCCCGCAGCGCTAATGTCGAAGCCTTGCGCGCGGCGCTGGCCCCCGGTGAGCCGTGCAGCGTCTGCGGCAGCCTCGAGCATCCCTGGCATGATGGTAAGGCGCTGCTCGCTGCCCTCGACCAGGGTGACGAGCGCGAAGCCGAGCAGGCCCAGCTGCAGCTGAAGAGTCACGATGAAAAACTCCAGGCGCTGCGCGACCAGCACATCGCCCTGACCACCGGCATCAAACAGAACGCGCAGCGACACGCGGAAATCGCCGACGAGCTGGCGAAGCTGGAGCCGCAACTGACCGCACTTCCCCTCTATGCCGAGCTGCTGCAAGAGCCGGAAACAGGACGCCAATCCTGGCTGGACACGAAACTCGCCACGCTCAAAACCGAGATCACCACGGCCAACGTCCGCCAGCGCGAACTACTGGCGCTGCAGCAGCGCAGCGAAACCCTGCAGCACGCTTGGCAAAGTGCACGCGACGCCTGCGGTCAGGCGAGCCAGGCCCTCACCGGCCAGCGCGACGCCATATCCCGCGATGAGGCACGATTGGACGAGGAGCTGGCCGAATTCGCCGGCCTGTTACCGGCCGCCCTGCTCAGCCGTTGGCGCGAGGCACCCGCCGAAACCTTCATGCAGCTCGACAGCCAGGTCGAGGCCCGGCGCCAGCAGATCGACCAACAAACAGAGGTCGCTGAGGAGCAGCAACAGCGCCAGAGCGCACTGGAACGTGAGCAGCTGCAGCAACAGAATCGTCTCGATCAGCAAAAGGCCTGCGCAGCCCGCCTCGCCGAACTCGAAGCCCGCGAGCTGGCCTGTCGTCAGAGCCTGCGCGAAAGCCTGGGCGAGCAAACCAGCGCTGCGGCCTGGCAGCAGCAACTGGAGAACGCGATCCAGACTGCTCGCCAGCACCAGGCCGACATTGACCGGCAACTCAACGAAGCGCGCGTCGAGCTGACCCGGCTTTCCAGCGAGCAGCAGAACTGCGCCGAGCGCCGCGACGAGCTGCTGGCCGAACGCAAAACGCTAGGCGACGAGCTTGACGCCTGGCGCGCTGCGCATCCCGATCTAGACGATGCGACCCTCACCCAATTGCTGCAACTGGACGACTCATTGCTCGCCGAAGCCCGCGAACGCCTGCGCGCCAACACCGAACTGCTCGCCCGCAGCCGTGAACGGCTGGACGGCTGCACGCAGCGGCTGGCCGCGCATCAGGCCGGGCAGCCCGATGCGCCGGATGGCGAAACCCTGAAACGCCAGTACGCGGAACAGGAAATCAACTGCAACGCAGCCGAGCAACGCAGCACTGAGACCCGCGCGGCGCTGCTCGACGATGACCGCCGGCGCAACCAGAGCCAAGCACTGCTTCAACAGATCGCCGAGGCCACCAGCGAAAGCCAGCGCTGGGGCCGTATCGCCGCACTGATCGGCTCCAGCGACGGCGGTGCCTTCCGCAAGATCGCCCAGGCCTACAACCTCGACCTCCTGGTGCAGCACGCCAATGTGCAATTGCGACAGTTGGCCCGGCGTTACCGGCTCAAGCGCGGCGGCAGCCCGCTGGGGTTACTGGTGATGGATACGGAGATGGGCGACGAGCTGCGCTCGGTGCATTCGCTGTCGGGTGGAGAAACCTTCCTCGTCTCGCTGGCCTTGGCACTGGGACTGGCCTCGATGGCGTCGAGCAAGCTCAAGATCGAGTCGCTGTTCATCGACGAAGGCTTCGGCAGCCTCGACCCGGAATCCCTGCAGATCGCCATGGACGCCTTGGATTCGCTACAGGCTCAGGGCCGCAAAGTGGCGGTGATCTCACACGTGGCGGAGATGCATGAGCGCATCCCGGTGCAGATTCAGGTGCAGCGACAGGGCAATGGTCAGAGCGGGTTGAGGATCGTCAGCGGAGCGGGCGTCTAGAACTCAGGCAAACTTGACGGCCTTGAGCAGCAGCTTCGCTGTCATTCGAGGCTAGAAGCGAACCCGGCAGACGCCGCTTGTGGCTGCGCGCCGGGGTTCGCACAGGAAAGGGTGAAACGGGCTCACCGCTTGTGGCCGTGTGCCTGCTGCGACGACAGGTCATCACCAGCGCCAGCAGGATACGAACCCAAGCTTTCAGCAAACTGTCGATAACGGTGAACATCTCCGAATTGACCGCCATGTCACCCAGCCGCAGCACCGCCGCGCAGTTACAGGCCATGCACGAGCAGGGCTTCGTTCTGCTGCGCCAGGTGTTGCAACCGCCGCAGGTTGAGGCTGTGCGAACGGCCATCGATCGCCTCGAACCCATCCACTGGGACTACCAGGGTCTGGTCGACGATCACTACAAATGCGTCTTTAACCGTGATCCGTCCTGGCTGCCCCTGCTCGATCCTCCTGGTGTGATCGAGTTGGCTGAAGCCTGTCTCGGCACGGATTGCCATGTCATCGGCCAGACTGCCTGGCGCAGCCATCCGGGCTTCGTTGGCGGTGAACTGCATGCCGATTACCTCGCATTGGAGCTGCCCGAGCACTGGTCACACGATCCAGCGTTCGAGCTGCCGATGCAGGTCTGCACGGCGCATATTTATCTCGACCAGATCGATGCAGACCTCTGCCCTACCTTGGTGATACCCGGTAGTCACCGGTCCGGTCGCAAACCACACACGGGTGAACTCCGCTGGCAGGGTCGCGAGCCACAGCCAGTGCTTTGCGAAGCCGGTGACGTGCTGCTGTTTCGCAGCGACCTCTGGCACGCCGGCAGCCGCAATCGCACGGCCGACCGCAGCCGCTACCTGCTGCAGGTGCATTACGGCCGCCGCATGGTGGCGCAGAAGTTCTCGCCATACCTGCAATGGCGGTTCAACCCGGATGTGATCGCCGCTGCCACGCCGAGGCAGCGGCGTCTGCTCGGCGAGCATGATCCGTCGGAATACGATTGAGTTGGATGGATATGGCGCGGCCATCCCGATAGGCAACCGACTGGCACACCCTCTGCATCGGAGTGTGCGTCCAGCCGCAATACGCGGCTCGCTCACTCCAGTCGAAGAGGAACCCACAATGATTTCCTGCCGTAGCCAAGTGACCCAGATGATCGTTTCTGCCAAGGTCCGCAAGCACCTCAAATGGACCCAGATCGCAGAATCCATAGGCATGTCCAAGGAATGGACCACCGCCGGTTGCCTGGGTCAGATGGCCTTCGACAAGGCTCAGGCAGAAACCCTCGGCAAGCTGTTCGAGCTGCCAGACGAAGCCGTCGCCTGGCTACAGATCGTGCCCTATAAAGGGTCACTGCCCACCTCCGTGCCCACCGATCCACTCATTTATCGATGGTATGAGCTGGTCAACGTCTACGGCAGCACCATCAAGGAGCTGATCCACGAAGAATTCGGAGACGGCATCATGAGTGCCATCGATTTCTCCATGGACATCCAGCGCCAGCCGGATCCCAAGGGTGACCGGGTCAACGTCGTCCTGTCGGGCAAGTTCCTGCCGTACAAGAGTTATTGATCAGCGGGTACGAATTTCTCCACGCGCCAGGCTCTCGACCTTGTTGCCCATCGGATCGCTTGCCTCGATATCGGCACCGCGCTCGCGTAGCGCTTGGAGCAAGGCATCCCGCTGGAACAGCGCGGCATACATGGCAGGGGTCTGGCCTGCATGGTTGCGCTGATCGGGATCGCATTCGGCGGCCAGCAAGCGCTTGGCAATGCGCAGCTCACCTTTGAAGATCGCGCCCATCAGGGCGGTGTTGCCGCGCGCATCCTGAGCACAAGCATTGGCGCCGGCAGCGATAAGCCGCTCCACCGTGTCCGGATGACCGTTGTAGGCCGCCAGGATCAAAGCGGTGTAGCCCTTGTCGTCAGCAGTGTTGAGGTCGTATCCGGCCTGAATGAACTCGTCGAGAATTTGGTTATTGCCGAAGCGTGCTGCGTTGAAGAAGTAATGGCGTAGCTGGGTCTGGACCTGCTCGGCGTCGCTCGACACCGCGTTCAGTTCCGGCGCGGCGATTGCCTGCCCACAGCCGAGCAGCAAAACAGCCATCAGATAAAAGCACTTCATGCTTTGCTCCTGAAATAGATGACCCGAGCCGGGCTCGGGTCAGTGCCGTCGTGCGTGGCGACAGCCGTGCTGCATCAATCCTTCAGGTTGGCGGCCAGCGCCTTGACCCGCTCGAGGTCGGACTGGGCGACCCTGGTCAGGCCTTCGCCGTATTCGGCATCCGCCTTGTAGAAGTACGACAGCAGGACGTAGCGCGCTTCCTGATCAGCCTTAGCCAATTCGCCACCCAATGTGTTGATCAGATCCGTCTGCTCCTTCTTGCTGAATGAGCGGTACAGCTCGCCGGTCTGCTTGAAATTCTGCTCGCGGTAGATAGGCGCCTGTTGGGTGGTGCCGGTCAGTGCAGTCTTGCTGTAGACCGCCCGTGGGGTTTCCTCGCGGTTCTCGCGACGGCTCGGCTGGTAGTTGACGCTGGTGGTGGAATGCCCGCTATTCAGCTGCCCATCCTGGTTGCCGTTGTTGACGGGAACCTTGGGACGGTTGATCGGCAGGCTCATGCCGTTGGCGCCGACGCGGTACATCTGGGTATCGGCATAGGAAAAGAGACGACCTTGCAGCAGACGATCCTCGGAGGGCTCGATGCCAGGCACCAGATTGGCCGGGGCCATGGCGACCTGCTCAGTCTCTTGGAAGACGTTGTCCGGGTTCTTGTTCAGCACCATCTGACCGATCTTGCGCTCCGGCACGTCGGGCCAGATCTTGGTGGCGTCTAGCGGGTCGAAGTCGAACTTGGCCAGATCCTCAGGCTTGAGCACTTGGATGTAGAGGTCCCACTTCGGATAGTCGCCTCGGTCGATAGCGGCGATCAGGTCCGAGGTCAGGTGGCTGTAGTCCTTGCCCTGCATCTCCTGGGTTTCCTTCGGATCCAGGTTCTTCAGACCCTGCAGGCTTTTCCAGTGAAACTTCACGTAGTGCACGTCGCCCTGATCATTGATCAGCTTGTAGGCGTGAACACCGTTGCCATCCATCATCCGGTAGCTGGCCGGCGTGCCCTGGTTCGAATACAGCAGGGTCAGGGTGCGAGTGGATTCCGGATGGTGAGAGAGGAAGTCGAAGCGACGCGTGTCGTCATCCAGATTGGTGCGCGGATCCGGTTTGAACGCGTGGACCATGTCCGGAAACTTGATCGCGTCGCGGATGAAAAAGGTCGGGAAGTTGTTACCGACGAGGTCCCAATTGCCGTCTGCCGTGTAGAACTTGGTGGCGAAGCCACGGGGATCACGTAGGGTTTCCGGCGAATGCAGGCCATGCACGACGGCGGAAAAGCGCACGAATACCGGCGTCGTGCTGCCCTTTTCAAAGACTTTGGCCAAGGACAAATCGGAAATATCGTCGGTGGCGGTGAATTCGCCATGGGCGCCCGTACCGCGCGCATGCACCACTCGCTCAGGTACACGCTCACGGCCGAAGCGCTGCAGCTTCTGCAGCAGCTGCACATCCTGCAGCAGGGTCGAGCCGTTGGGGCCGGCAGTTTGCGAGTTCTGGTTGTTGCCTACAGGCGCACCATTGTCGCGGGTAAGAGGAGCCGCATGGGCAGAAAGCGAAAGTACGCTTGCGGCAAGCAGACCGAGCATCAATCGCGAAGGCGAATAGCCAAGCAGGTTTCGGTACATCGTCACGTCCTTTTCTAGTTTTAGGTTGCGTCGCGCAACGCTGAGCAAGACTAGAAGGACGGGCTCCTGGGCCCCAATTGAATAAGCGAAGCGGCGTGATAGCCAGATTCTGGTTGTTTCACGCCTCAAGATAAGCGACGCGCACCAGCACGCAAGAGAGCGGGTGTATCAATGGCGGCGTTGCGGATGAGGTCAGCGCGTATTTGATCCGAGCAGTTGTGCGGCGGCCTGCTGCTCCTGCTGTTCACTCAGCTGCAGCTGCGTCAGATAGGCGGCCAGGGCCTCTATGTCGGCCTCGGACAGCTGGCCAGCGATGCCGATCATCACTGAACCGGCTCGGCTCGGGTCATTACTGCGGAAACGGCCGAGGGCCTTGCGGATGTATTCATCAGGCTGGCCGGCCAATCGCGGCATGGTCTCCTTGCCCTGCGCATGGCTGCCGTGACAGGCGGTACAGGTGCGCTGAAACAAGGCTCCACCACGCTGGACCAGCGCCGCATCCGACGCAGCGGCAGTAGGCTCGACCTTCTGTTGACTGAAGTAGACGGCTATGTTGACGCGGTCTTCGAGCGACAAGCTTTTCGCCAGTTTCGACATCACGAAATCGACGCGCTCGCCCTTGGCGAATTTTTCGAAGGAATGGAACAGATAGATCGGATTCTGCGAAGCCAGATTGGGAATATGCGGGCGCTTGCTATTGCCGTTTTCGCCATGGCAGTAACCGCAGAAGAGCGCGCGTTCTTGGCCGGCCGCATACGCCTGCTGGCGCCGGGACGCATCGCCCATTACATGCTGAAAGCGCTCCATCGCCTCTTCGCTGGCATGGGCGAAGGGAACAAGGCAACTGAGCAGAAGGAGGCTGAATAAACGCATGGCAAGTCCGGCACTGAGGGGTGATGAGGCGTGTACGGCAGCCTCCGGACTATAGGGAGAAAAACAGTCGCGATACTGGCGCAGGTCAATAAAGCCGCACACCACCGCACTGGATTTCCGGGCCCGAGCACCTGTTCGCAACATCTGAGTGCTTCACGATCCGCGCCGCAACGGGCGGGCGCGAGCGACCATGCTGAACCCGGTTCATCAAAGGGCGATGAGGCAACACCGGCCTGCGCGCTATTGCCACATTGACCACCCGAAAAAAAACGGCTGATGGCGCAGATTTCTGGGCCACAGCCGTCTCGTATTCGACTAAAGTAGCAGCCCTTTTTGCCAGCACGAGCCGCGCAACATGCTTGATGGACATGCCGAACTGACCATGACCGTATTGATGACCCCGGACAAGGCCAACTTTTCGGGCAACGTACATGGCGGCACGCTGTTGAAATATCTGGACGAAGTGGCCTACGCCTGCGCCAGCCGCTACGCCGGCCAATACGTGGTGACTCTGTCGGTCGATCAGGTGAATTTCCGCCAACCGGTGCACGTTGGCGAGCTGGTGACCTTTCTCGCCTCGGTCAACTACGTCGGCAACACCTCAATGGAAATCGGTATCAAAGTAATCACCGAAGACATCCGACAGAAAACGGTTCGTCATACCAATAGTTGCTTCTTCACGATGGTGGCGGTTGGTGAGGACGGCCGCCCCGCTACAGTGCCTTCGCTGGTGCCAAAAACACCCGACCAGAAGCGTCGTTTCGCCCAGGCCCAGCAGCGCAGACAGATTCGCCGGGAGCTGGAAGAGCGCTACCGCGCGCTCAGAGACGATTACTGAGCCCTGCTGGCTGCCGACCTCCGCCTTCATTCGCTCAGGCGGAGCGGCCAGCGATTCTCGTTAGGTTCGCAAGTTTCTACGTCCTGGCGCACCCGCCCGCGAGCCAATAAAACCCTATACAATCCGCGGCTTTTCGCACCGCCAATGAGGATCCGCCGTGAGCGCTTTGCCAGCCTGCCCCCAATGCAACTCCGAATACACCTATGAAGACGGCCAGATGCTGGTCTGCCCGGAGTGCGCCCACGAATGGTCGGCGAATGCTGCAGAGTCCTCTGGTGAAGACGAAAAGCTGATCAAGGATTCGGTGGGCAACACACTGCAGGACGGCGACACCATCACCGTGATCAAGGACCTTAAGGTCAAGGGCTCTTCGCTGATTGTGAAGGTGGGCACCAAGGTCAAGAACATCCGCCTGGTTGACGGCGACCACGACATCGACTGCAAGATCGACGGCATCGGTGCGATGAAGCTGAAGTCGGAGTTCGTCAGAAAGGTTTGAAGCGAAAAGCTTCGCGCCGGGACGGCTCTCCTACATAAGCACAAAAACCACACCGCGCGCTCTGGTGGGAGGCGCGCCCCGCGGCAAATGCAGTCCGTAGGGTGGATCGCGCTCCATCGATCCACCGAGCGGAGCCACGGCGGATATAAAAGGCGACATCCACCCTACGGTCCGATAGAAGCTAGCTTGCTGGCGATCGGTGCTCGATTGCTCCCGATGCCAGCATAAATAACTGGATCAGGGCGTCAGGTAGGAAGAACGCGTCAGGCCCAGCCGCAACGCATCGATGTACTGAGTGCGTTCCTTGGCGCTGAGCCGCGCACTGGAGACCTTGTCGCGGTAGTAGGTCATCAGCTCTTCGGGCGACAGGTGCACGTAGCGCAACATGTCTTCGATGGTGTCATGGGTCTCGATGCCGGCGTGGTAGAAGGTGCCATCCTCGCGCTGATAGACGTTGACCGAATCGGTATCGCCGAACAGGTTGTGCATGTCGCCGAGAATTTCCTGGTAGGCCCCTACCAGGAACACCCCGAGGAAGTATTCCTCTCCCGCCTGGATCTCATGCACCGGCATGCTGTTCTCGATGCTCTGCTCGTCCACGTAATGCTTGATCTTGCCGTCGGAATCGCAGGTCAGGTCCTGCAGCACCGCGCGGCGTACCGGTTCCTCGCTCAGACGCTGCAGCGGCACGATCGGCAGGATCTGGTCGATCGCCCAGGTGTCCGGCAAGCTCTGGAATACCGAGAAGTTGCAGATGTACTTGTCGGCCAACTTATCGTTGAGCTCATCGAGCACCGCGCGGTGTGAACGCTGACGCGCCTTGAGCTGGTTGTACAGACGGCGACAGATGGCGAAGTAGCTCTGCTCGGCCAGCGCCTTTTGCGCCAGGCTCAGCTTGCCGGACGCGTATTGCGCTGCGGCCTCGCTCATGTAGTGAGTGGCGCGCCAGTAGGTCTCGGTAACCATTTCAGGATCGGTTGGACCGAGCAGATCGGCCAGCGCCTGGACGATCTCTGGCAGCTCGTCGTAGTTCTCGATGGTCGGCGCTTCATCGTTGTGCCGTTCGAAGTCGGTGACCTGCATGACCAGCACGGCGTGATGCGCGGTCATGGCCCGGCCGCTTTCGGAGAAGATGTGCGGGTGCGGCAGTTCCTGCCGATCGCAGAACTCCTTGAGCATCCCGACCACGGTGCCGGCGTATTCATCGATGTCGTAGTTGATCGAGCTGGCATTGCGCGAGTGCGTGCCATCGTAGTCGACACCGAGGCCGCCACCCACATCGATATGATCGACCGGCAACCCCAGCGCACGTAGCTCGGCGTAATAACGGATGGCTTCGCGGAAGCCATCGCGGTAGTCAGCCAGGTTGGCGATCTGCGAGCCCATGTGGAAGTGCAGCAAGCGAACACCCTGATCGACGCCCGCGGCGCGGAAGCGGTCAATGACGGTAAGCAGCTGCGCGGCCGACAGGCCGAACTTGGACTTCTCACCGCCGGTATCGGCCCACTTGCTCGACGCCAGTGAAGACAGCCGCACACGCAGACCAACCTGCGGGAGGATCTTCAGCTCGGCCGCTTCCTCGATCACCAGCCCGACTTCGGACATCTTCTCGATGACGATGAATACGTTGTGGCCGAGCTTCTGGCCCATCAACGCGAGACGGATGAACTCACGGTCCTTATAGCCGTTGCAGACGATGGTGCCGCCCTTAGGCGCCAGCGCCAGCACGGCCATCAGTTCGGGCTTGGAGCCCGCCTCCAGACCGATGGAGACGTTCTGCGTAGCGATGATGTTCTCGATCACCGCCTCTTGCTGATTGACCTTGATCGGGTACAGCGCGGTGTACTTGCTCTGGTATTCCAGGCGCTCGATATTGGCATCGAACGCGCCGGTCAAACGACGCACGCGGTCCTGCAGAATATCGGGAAAGCGCACCAACAACGGGAGCGTCAAACCGGCATCGCGCAACTGCTCGATCAGCCCCGTAAATTCGATAGCCTCGCCGCTGGGACCTTGCGGACGCACTTCGACATGCCCTTCATCGCTGATCGAAAAGTAGCCTGCGCCCCAGTGCCGGATACCGTAGACGCTACGGCTGTCCGCTGCGGTCCACTGGCTGCCGTCATCTTTACGTGTGCGTCTTACAGGCATCTAGGCCTCCTTCGAAATGGGATGAGTCTGTCGAGCATGGTGCGACAACAGGGCTATCTGGATCGGACAGCCGGCGCGCCGGGAAATAAGCGCACGCCTGATTGAATTGATCAGACGTTCAACCGCCTGACTTCTTGGCTTTGAATCCGCGCTTGATCAGTTCATCGATGAGCAATTGAACATGGTCGCCCTGGATCTCGATCACGCCTTCCTTGAGCGAGCCGCCTGTACCGCAGCGACGTTTGAGTGCGCTCGCCAAGTCCTTCAGCTCAGCTTCGGCAAGTGGCACACCTGTAACAGTCGTGACCGTCTTGCCACCCCGCCCTTTGCTTTCCCGGCGAACACGAGCGATACCGTCGCCTTCGGGTATCGTGGTCGTCTTGCAAATACAGGCATCCAGCGGTTGACTGCAACCTGGGCAGTGGCGCCCCGCGTCGGTGGAAAACACCAAACCGCCAAGGCCGGAAAGGGACGTGGTTTTCTTGGCCACACACAACCTCTTGAACACAGAAATCGGCGCGACAAGACTCAGCGCCACAAAGCCGTTCAATTTAACAGCAAAACCAGCGCACTCGAAGGGCTGCGCAGCGCTTTGCTGCAAACACCGCCGAATAGCACGACAGCACCGCACGGAGTGATGAATGCGGCGTTCAGACTGCTGAAAAACCCGCCGCTCTGCTTCTTGAGTGTCGGCTACTCATACGTAACGACAGTGTTGTGTGAGGTTCAACCCGCGCAGAATGCCGATGCGCCTCAGAAAGGTGTAGATGTCGGACATGACGGTCCAACGAAACGACGCGCCCGACAATCGAACCCAATCAGCGCCGGGCTGGTCATCAATGCACAGTGCACACCAGATCCTTGGCAAGACCAGAATCAGAGTCGACCAGCAGGAGCGTACGGCCCGGGATCGATGCAAGGCAACCGATCCAGCATCAGATCGGTCAATAGCTCGCATGAAGCAGGTGCCAATACCAGCCCGTTTCGGAAATGTCCGCAATTGAGCCAAAGCCCTTCGCGGCCCGGCACCGGCCCTATATAAGGAATGCCCTCAGGCGAAGCAGGACGCAGACCCGCCCAATGCTTGACCACTGTGGCATCAGCCAGCCCAGGAAGCAGCTCAATAGCCGTCTCTCGGAGGCTTTCCAGGGCATCTTCGGTTGGCGTCTTGTCGAAACCGACATCCTCCAACGTACTGCCCACGAGAATGTGACCATCACGCCGCGGAATCGCATAACGCCGCTTGGCCAGCACCATGCTCGGCAGGAAATTTTCGGCGCACTTGAACAAGATCATCTGCCCCTTCATGGGCTTGACCGGAAGCTCGAGCCCCAGTGTTGCAAGCAGCCGCCCACTCCAGGCGCCCGCCGCGACGACAACCTGCTCGGCACGCATCTCGCCCTTCGCCGTTTGCACGCCGACGACTCGCGCACCTTCATTAATGAAACCGCTTACAGGGCAATGTTCGATGATCGTGACATTGGGCAGCTTCGCCAACGCTGCACGCAGCGCCTGCAATAAACGAGGATTACGGACATTGGCGACGCCTGGCATGTACACCGCACTTGAGAAACCATCGCCAAGCGAAGGCACAGCGGTATGTACCTGCTCCATGTCTACGGGGTGCAGCGGCCGACCATGGCGGCGTGCCCAGGCCAGGGCTTGGTCTTCATCTTCTAGATCCAGCCAGTACAGCCCAGTCTCATGAACCTCCGGATCGACCCCGCTCTGCTGCTTCAAAGCCTTGCCGAGCCCCGGGTAGTAGTCCTGCGACCAATGCGCCAGTGCTGTAATCGCTGCACTATAACGCCAGGGGTATAGCGGCGAGACAATACCGCCACCGGCCCAGGAGGCTTCGGTGCCGGCGCTTTGCTGATCGAGCAATACTACCGAGGCGCCCTGTTCGGCGAGCTGCAGTGA
Organism: Pseudomonas sp. NPDC047961; assembly: GCF_050272435.1. NCBI lineage: Bacteria > Pseudomonadati > Pseudomonadota > Gammaproteobacteria > Pseudomonadales > Pseudomonadaceae > Pseudomonas > Pseudomonas sp. NPDC047961. The sequence goes on from NZ_JBNNMD010000001.1 coordinate 1,105,126, forward strand.
CGACAGCATACCAATCACGCCCGCTCCGACTACACAAATGGTCACTGATATCTCCAAGCGATGATTAATGCCTGGAATGTTACCAGCAGCGCGCAGTAGAGTCGGCGGGCGCTGAGGTCGCAGCCGTGCGAGCACCCGTATTGGAAAGCGTGAACGTCCTACAGCTGGTATCGCCCAACTGCGTGCCGGCGGCAGTGGCCGTGAGAACAAACGTAGTGGGGTTGATCACCGCCGTAAGCGCGTAGTGCCCCTCAGCCGACGCGTAGGTCGCGTCATAGAGGGTCGCCTCGGCACAATCATCGTGATCGTATCGATTGAAACTAGTGAAGCAGCGCGTCAGTTCCTGAGCGGAGCGGGTCAAAGCCGCCTTCGCGTCGCTTCTGTTGCCCTTCATCACGTACTCACGGTAGTTCGGGTAAGCGATCGCAGCCAGAACGCCGATGATGGCCACAACGATCATTAGCTCGATCAGTGTGAAACCCGCGCTGCGCCCTGCATCAGTAGATCTCTTGAAACTAGCCATTAGCGTAATTGCCTCCAGGAAAGCCGCCCTTCGTTAGCGCCGCCTTTTTCGACGGTGACATCAATCCCGCCCGCAGTGCCACTCGCAAACTTATATTCAATGTCGCCGGCAGAAATGATCGCGGGTGTCTTGATGATGCCCTGCCTGGACTTCTTGCCGCTCATTGGATCACCGTCGACCAGATCGAGGTCATTGATCACGCCATCGCCGTTCACGTCGAAGACCGCATAAGCAAGACGGCCCCCGCTCCAGGCGTCAAGTTCCATTAGCCAGCTGTCGCCGCCAGCCGAACAAACGCTTTGGGACGGAATGACAGTCGGGAAAATGATCCGGCCATTGCGCAATATCGGCGCGCTCACCACCCGCTCGCCCTGCCTGCCAGTGGTTCCGCTCATGCTTGGCTTTATCAAGTCCAGATACCAGCCGGATTTGCTGCTGTAGTCGACCGTGGTGTTGGAAACCTTGCGCAATGACAGCGAGCCAACGTTCTTCTCCAACAAAATGGTCTGTGCTACCAATGAGCTACGGGCATCATCATTCGCCTGAGATATCTTAGCGTCAGCATCAACAAGCCCGTAGAAGCTTTCCACCCTGGACGTATCGGGCGGGGTCGGCACGACCACATCGTCAGGCATGAAATAACTTCCAGTCCCGAAGAAGACCATCAGACGGTTGCCGTCCGGGTTGTAGCCCAGCTCGGGAACTGAGGTGATGGGCTGCGCCTGGCTAGCAGCGTTTTTTGCTTTAAAGAGCGGAGCAGGTGTACTGCCACTTTTGTAAGCCACCTTCCAATCGTCTCGAGTCGTCGAGTTATTACGTGTGAAAGCGAATTTCCACAGGTTTCCTGTGAGGTCGCCTGCATAAGCCTGGATAAGGGTCCGCTGCGCATTGGCTAGCAAGGCAGGCCCGGACAGGCCGTTTGCTGCTGCGCTAGTTGCTGTCGCGATGGCAACCCGATCCGTCGCAGAAGCCAGGTTAACCACCAGCAGTTTTGCCTGTTCATTCTGACTGTTATAACCGTTACCAAATACAGCACCCCAGGTGCCATCAGGGAGACGGCCGATAATACCGGGGCTCATGACATTGCCTATGTCCGCCCAATTGGCATCATCAAGCTCAAACAGAACATCGGAAGGCCTGAAACCGGTACCGGTGCCTGCGTTAGTCAGATCCAGTGCGAATACGCCACGATAACCTGCTCCGTAGCTTCCGATCGCAATAGTCCGCCAGGAATCGTCGATGTAGGCGTCGCCGATGAAAATCTGGCCATCAACAAAATAGCGATGCGGATTGGATACCATTCCGTAGTCTGGTGCGGTGATCTTGCGTATATCGTTGAAGACTTTACTAGGCATGTAGGCGAACGCCTCTACGCCTGTCGTGGCGTTAAACGCATGGAGCATTCCGTCGTTAGCGCCAACCAACAGTAGAGGGGCCTTGTCTGCCTTCGCAGCCACGTAGGTCGCATATGAATCGGCACCCGGCGTACCTGAAGGCAGCCGGCTATACCCATAATCCTGCGCGCCAACGAACACTGGGTCGGAGTTGACGACATCACCTAGCAGATACTTGCGTTTACGTAAATCTCCAGCAGGTTGCTCATGATCTCGGACCCCTTTAAGCCAAGCCAGTCGTCTCTGCCCAAGGGTCACTTGCGCCGCAGTCAGGGTTTGGCTGCTAGCTCCAGCCAAGGCCGCCTTCTGGGAACTGTTCAAAGAGTCCCATTCAAGATTTGCTCCGCCGGTGCCTGTCCAGGTCACGATCTTGCGGTTGCCTGGCGACGGTATTTTGCCAGACTGATTGGTATCCCACGCCACGACACTGATGTCTCCCCCCGCCGCCACTCGGTACGCCAGAAGCTGACCACTCCAATCGTTGCTGTCGAAACGGGCCTGATAGATCAGCGTCTCCGTATCTAGCCGTGTCGAGTTGGTGGCGACCGACGCAGACGAGGATGCTGTCGCCGCAACCTGTTCGAAGGCTTTCGCCAATGACGCTTCTAGTTGAGCTGGGTTGCTGGCGAAAAAATAGGTATCTGGGACGCCATCACCGTCCGCGTCCCACTCGTCCACCGTGTTGGGCTTACCATCATTATTGATGTCCTCGAAGCCGCCCCACTTTGCCGCGTAGTGCAGCGGTTGCTCGAGCGATTTGGCTGAGGTGTTGCCAATCACGTAGGTACGAGCGGTGGCATTGGCTACGTCGCACCGCCCGTCAGTTCCACTGCTGCGGCAAGAGCCCGACGCGTCGGTGCCGGCACCTGGGTTAGGGTCCGTCGGGAAAGGGAAGCCATTAATGCCGGAATGCACATGGAACCCGTCCGACTCGGTACCGCCTATGACATAACCAAAGCCCATTTTGTCGCCCGTGGATTGGGCCATCACTTGGCTGGTGACACTGATCGTCGACCCTGAAATGGAATAATCAATTACACCCCACATGTCTTGGTCGTAGTCGCCGCCCTGCTCGCTGTCTTCCCAATTGACATAGAGCTTCCCTTTGGAGCTGGAAGCCTCAACGACCTTGAAGTCCACGATGGCGCAGTTGCCGTTGATAGAGCTGTTCTTACAAGCTGGCAGAATGCTTATTTTCTTTCCCTGCCCCAGAGGAATTTCGACCTTGGGCACCGCGGGCGACAAAGCAACGCCGTAGGTCTTAACCTTCTGGTTTCCGGAAAGCGCGGGTAACAGATCATGCGTACGGGCGTAGTGAGCAAGGCCGGCTATTTTATACGTCCCTTCCAGCCGGGGCGCATCAGGGCAAGTACCGGATGCGTCCGAAAGGTCAGCGATGGTCTTCGGCGTGCACAGCCCATCGGTAGAGGTGCCGGATTTCCCAATAAAGAAGGTGCCTCCAGTGATCGATTCTCCGGCTCCCACTGTATTGGTGCTGTTGGTCGGCGCGCCCAACGTTGACAGGTTGTCACCATCGTAAGACGTAGTACTTGCGTTGAATTGAATGATGTTCAAGGGCGCGCAAGAGTTTTCGCTGGTTATCGGAGCGCTCCAGGCGGCAGAACTCAAACCGCTGATTTTGTCTGGATTTGACACAGCGAAGCGAGGCGAACCTCCAGACAAGTAGCTGAGCGATTCTTGATAGATCTCAGCTTGCGGATTACCCCAGTTAGTGCATTGACCGTCATTAAAGGACGACTTTCCCCAACTGCAGTTATCACCGCTACCGCTATTGTATGTACCATCCCCAAAATCGTAGCCATAAATGGTCAGTTTGTTGAGCATACTGATGATCCCACCGGTGGCAGGCGCAGTTAGAAATACGCCCGTCTCGGGGTCTATTTCATCATTCATGCTCGACACGTTCTTGCGCAACACACCACCGGATTTATTCTTGCTGTATGACCCTGTCATCAAGCCGAATTTAATTAGGTTGCTATCGCCATATGTCTGCAGCAAGCCAATTGGCTTCAGAGAAGTACCGGTGGCTGAGTTGTAGGCCTTGCATTTTTCGCTTCCAAGCATGGAAGCGCTGGCACAGACCTTTACCCGAACGTTGAAATCGCCGCCATCCGACGAGTCGCCAGGCTTCGAAGGACTGCTGGAATAAGCCTTGATTCCGGTCTTGCTCGCATCGTTGCCGTTGCTTTTGTTTTGCTCACCTGACCATCTGCATTGCCAACGCTCGTTCGCTGCCCAAAGTGAGTAATTGCCTTTCACTACGCGCATTAGCGGTGCACTAGTGGAATTATGCGAAAAGCCGCCGGACTCTACTGTCGTGTTACAAATAGTTAGACCTGCGGCAGAAGATTCGGAAAAATCTCCAACTGCGACGCCAACTAACTTGGGCAAATCGGAGCCACGGTAATACTTTGCGAAACTATGCGCATCGTTTGGCAAAAAAGCGCGTTGTAGAACTGTCTCAGTTGTCGAATCGGTAGAGCGAAGCCCGCCATAGAGAATCTTCCGGACTGCATCGATACGGGTCATCGTGGCCCAGTTCAGGAAATTTCCCGCCCACTGCCCAGTCGTGGTTCCGCTGTTACAGTACCTATCAGCCGTCAAGCTGGCCGGTTCGTAACGTCCGCTGCTGTATACATAACATTTTTGGGTATCGAAATAACCATAGTAATCAATCTGATGATTGTAAGTAGTGTCAAGCACGTCATCCTTGTTCACATCCGAATAATCATCGTACGCCTTGTAGAAAAGCTGATGATCTTTGGACATATTCAACATGACGATTGGCGCCACGGGCGCATTCAGAAACAGCGGCACGTTGCTCAGGGTTACCGCGCTAGCGGAAGTCGCTATTGAACCCACCAGCACAGCACTGACGCACGCCTTAAGCGCAAACTTTGAAATCCAGTTTTTCATGCTTGTTCCTTGAATCAGCGCTTGAAGGTCGATTGCAGTACGACGACAGAGTCGCCTGTGCCGCCACCGGCGCGGCTGGTCACGCGATATACGCGGGACAGGGTGTCCTCACCAAACTTAGCACTGTTGCCGGTCGTGGCTGCAGGCAATGCTGGAAGGAGTTCAATGACATATTGCGGGTTGGGCACACCATAGTTGAGGGTCGCCGTGACCGCCGGACTTGCAGCCCAGTTGAATACAGTTCCGCTCCCGCACGACCACCAAAAACAAGGGTCGCCCGGACGGGCAACCGGCGCTGCAACAGGCGCGGTAATGGTGGCTTTACGTAACTCGTTTTCACCCGCACGCAATCCGGCCTCAGCGACCTGAAATGCTATATTGCGATCGCGCATGTTACCTGCCATCGATTCCTGTAAATTCGAGTCCTGCATACCCGCAAGACCGATGATGGTTAGAAGTAACAACATAATCAGGGCCACTATAAGAACAGCGCCGCGCTGATTGCTCGCTGAATTTCCCATGTTCAAAGTCCTAGTCCAGACGGCTGCGAATACCGATAGTGGATACAAAGACCTGTCTTAAACGACGGTCCTGGGTACCTGACGACGGGTTTACCGTGCTTCCATTGAAAGTGATTTGTTGGGGCGTTTCGACAATATTGTCGTCGTTGCTTTGCAATAGCAGCGCGACGCGAACACTGGTGACTTTCGCCCAGTTGGCTACGTGCGTGGCTCGGTCTGCGTTTGAAATAGAGGCTGCCGTCACGTAAGAGTCCGGCACACCATCGCCGGACGTGTCGTATCCATAGGTGATTTGCATGTCTTGAATGCCCTCGACCAGCTCCACTGGGGCACTGGTGCCGGCACGCTGATACAGCGCTCGCCTCCCTGCTGGGTTCTCACCGATGAAATAAGCCAAAGTGCTAACGCGCAGTAGCTCGGATTCAACCCCAAATACCTCTTCAGGCGGTGCTGATGAGCCCCCCCAACTAGCAGGCGACGCGTTGCCAGGGCCAGGATTCACTGCGGCCGCATGCACTACTAACGCAGCAGAAGCCCCATCCGCGTTCAAGTTGGTCACTTGAAACACTCGACTTTTCGCGCAATCGGAAATCATCACGACATCATTCTGGCAAAGCGAGCCGTTGGCTGTGCAATCAGGCCCGCCATCCTCTCCAGCGATAACCGGGGAGTTCGTTTCGGCTCTAAGATTGCCACTGCTGTTATTCGCTTTTATCCCAACATCGCCAGTGAAAGCCCCACGGACAAACAAGAGGTCTGTTCCGGCGACCGGCGTAACAGTAGATCCCCAGCCAGAGATAGTGCCTACGTTGTTGAGCCCCTCAACAGGCATCTCGAAGTCGAACAAAAGCTTATGGGACGCAGTCGATGGATTGATATTTAGTCCATTATGCAAGCTGCTGTTAGCTCCACTGGCACAACCTGCATAGCCAGCCATACGTGTATCACGGCTTAAGAAATCAACTGCGAGGCGTCCATTTTCCTGTATTCGCGAAAGCGCATCTTGCGTTGTATATACGCGCTTGCTGCCTAGGAATATCTGTAACACGCCAGTCATTAATACCAGACCAATGACCATTGCGATCATCAGTTCAACCAGAGACAGCCCTGCTTGGCCTCGTTTCATAATTAAATCCGTGTCTGGTAATTGAATTCGTACGTAGCCCCATCCGCTTCCTGCCAAGTCACCCGGACGCTGCAGAGCGTTACATCACAACTGACCTCGCCGTCTCCGGCGGGCAAGCTGCCAGCTAGCAACCCAAGCCAATCGACAAGATCTTGCGCAGCCAAAGTACTTCCGCTAGGTGCAGATGCCGATAGTGAAAGGTTATATGCACCCGCTTGAGCATCGGCTCGATTGATCCGCATGCGGTCAATCATGTCGTAGGCCAATACGTTGGCCTGCGAACGCAAGTAGGCCCCTTGGTTGTACTGCAACCCCCTGGCCTGCAACGCTGCTAGCCCAATCAAACCAACAGAAATAATCACCAGCGCAATCAACACTTCAATCAAGCTGAAGCCTGAGCTTCCCTTCTTAGAATTCATTCGCATACAGTTCCTTTGCATATGCTAGTACGTCCCGCCAAGCCAATCTGGACGGTGCGCGCGCGCTCGGCCGCCGCATTCGCCAAGCTAACGTCCCAGCTGAAGACATCAGTGCTGGCGGACGCTCTGGCGAGGGTTCCGATACTTGTGTAGCGCACCCAGCCTCTTCCAGTAGCCCCGCTACGCCCGGTGACCGTGCTTGCTGACGGCGGCACGTCGGAGATTCGCAGCAGGTTGGCTGCAACGTACACGGGCGTAGCCGTATCGGACGCTGCGGAGTCAACAAAAATGAGCCATCCCGCCGACCAATTTCCGTCCGCGTAGTCGCAATTGTCGCGCGCAGCATTTGCTCGGCAAATCACCACTCTACGGCTTCGCTTGACGGCCTCGGAACGCGCATAGGTCACTGAGGTAGTAAGATCATTGATGAGCGAGCTGAGCCGGACATTCCTGACCGACTGGGACAATGCAGGAACCGCTGCAGCCAATACGATCGCAAGTATCCCTATGGTGATCATCAGTTCGATCAGGGTAAAAGCTTGTTGATGGCGTCGCATTTATGGATTCATCCCACTATTTTGATTTGCATCTTAGGAAGGCGCGAACCTAAAGTCTGCCCGGCACGGATGTGCGGCTAATCTAGGACGATGGTCGGTCGTGGTAGGAAAACAACGCAAGGACGCATGCGATGAAACCCAGCGGATTCACATTATTCGAGCTTCTGATCACGCTTTCTGTCTTGTCTGTCACGTTATTGGTGGCAGTACCGCAGCTTCATGATTCGCTTGTAAAGGCAGAAGTTGAAGCCACGTCCAGGCTGCTTCTTAGCTCAATTAGCCAAGCGCGACATGAGGCAATCAAACGCAACGCCTTTGTGGTCATGCAGGCCACGGGCGGATGGGAGCGAGGCTGGGTGATTTTTATTGACCGGAACCAGAATGCGCAACAGGACGCTGGCGAGATTTTGTTGTTCAGCCACTCAGATGAATCGAACCTTCAGATTCAGGGTAATAGCGCGTTATCAACATATATTGGCTACATGGGTTCCGGACGCACCAGACAAGCATCGGGTGCATTCCTGGCCGGCAGCATCCTGGTCTGCAGCCCAAATCGCACTAGGAAGATCGTTGTGAATGCGGGAGGCCGTGCTCGCATGGAAGAACTGGCGGAAAACGGATGCTCCGACTGATTACACTGCCTTTAGCCGCAACTCCTTCGGCATCGAGAACGTCACGTTCTCGGGCCGGCCATCAAGCTCGTCCATACCCGTAGCACCCCACTCGCGCAGCCGGTCGATCACCCCAAGCACCAACACCTCAGGCGCTGAAGCGCCAGCGGTGATACCGATCCGATCGACGTTCTCAAACCATTCGCGCTTGAGATCTTCCGCGCCGTCGATGAGATATGCCGGCGTGCTCATCCGCTCCGCCAGCTCGCGCAAACGATTGGAGTTCGAACTGTTCGGGCTGCCCACGACCAATACCAAGTCGCACTCAGCCGCGAGCTGCTTGACCGCGTCCTGACGATTCTGGGTGGCGTAGCAGATGTCATCTTTACGCGGGCCACCGATACTCGGGAAGCGTGTGCGCAAAGCGTCGATTACACGGCTAGTATCGTCCATCGACAGAGTTGTTTGGGTGACGAACGCCAGGGCTTCCGGGTTGCGTACTTGCAATTCAGCAACATCCTTTTCGTCTTCCACCAGATAGATCGAGCCGCCATTGGCCGTATCGTACTGCCCCATGGTGCCTTCTACTTCCGGGTGGCCTGCATGGCCGATAAGGATGCATTCGCGCCCTTCCCGGCTGTACTTGGTCACTTCCAGATGGACCTTGGTCACCAATGGGCACGTAGCGTCAAATATCTTGAGACCGCGCCGTTCCCCTTCCATCCGCACGGCCTGGGACACGCCATGAGCGCTGAAGATGACAATGAAGCCGTCCGGCACCTGGTCCAGCTCATCGACGAAGACAGCGCCACGCTCGCGCAGGTCCTCCACCACAAACTTGTTATGCACGACTTCGTGGCGCACGTAGATCGGCGGCCCGAACACCTCAAGCGCACGGTTGACGATTTCAATGGCGCGGTCGACACCGGCACAAAAGCCACGCGGATTGGCGAGTTTGATTTGCATGTGGGTTCTCGACGCTCTGGGCGGGTGAGTTGTGGAGTGTACTGCTTGGTCAGGTGCAAGAAGCGAAACCGGTACCAGCACGCTGGCGGTGGTTAACACGCCTAACCAACGACTTTGGTCTGCAGAGCAGCTTGATTAGCCAGCCGATACTCAGACCGGCTTAACCTCGAATATTTCCACGTCGAATGTCAGCGATTTGCCGGCCAGCGGATGGTTGAAGTCCACGGTTACCTGACGATCATCGAAAGCTTTGACGATCCCCGGCAGCTCCGTCTTGGCTGCATCATTGAAGATCACCAATAGCCCTTCGGACAGCTCCATACCTTCGAATTGATTGCGCGGCATGGTTTGCACGTTCTGCGGGTTGTGCTGGCCGAAGCCCTGTTCCGGGACAATCTGAAAGGTGCGCTTGTCACCCGCCTTGAGCCCGAACAACTGCTGTTCAAAACCGGGAAGCAGGTTACCGTCGCCCACTTTAAAGGTAGCCGGCTGTTTATCGAAGGTCGTGTCGACCTGCTCGCCGTTTTCCATACTGAGCGCGAAATGTAGGGTCACCTGCATGTCCGGCCCGATGCGCTGTTCAGTCATTTACCGTTTCTCCCGTTTTACTGCTACGGAACATATCCAGCGCCAGCATCACAGCGCCAATGGTGATAGCGCTGTCGGCGATATTGAATGCCGGGAAGTACCAGCGGTTCTGCCAATGCACCAAGATGAAATCGACGACATGTCCAAGTACGACGCGATCGTAAAGATTGCCGACGGCGCCCCCCAGGACCAGCGCCAAGGCTACGGCAAGCCAGGTCTCGCCGGTTTTCAAGCGCTTCATCCAAACCACCAGCACGGCGCTGACGCCGATGGCGATCAATGCGAATAGCCAACGCTGCCAGCCGGAGTGATCGGCGAGAAAGCTGAAAGCAGCGCCCGTGTTGTAGGCCAGCGTCCAAGCGAAATAGTCAGGGATCACTTCGACCTTCTGATACAGGCTGAAGTTGGCCTCGAAGTAATGTTTGGTCGCCTGGTCCAGCGCAATCACCAACACGCTTAGCCACAGCCAGGTGAGCTTGCCGAAACGCGAGGTCATGCCGACGCCCTCGAAAGCGCGCGGCGGGCTGCACTCGCGCTAACGTACCGTATGCCGTCACGCATGGTGGCGAACCTCGCCAGCGCCTTCGATATTTTCAATGCAGCGACCGCAGATCTCAGGATGTGCCGCGTGAGTGCCGACGTCAGGCAGGTGGTGCCAGCACCGGCCGCACTTGGCGTGGCCGGTTTTGCTGATCTGCAGCTTGAGACCGGGCAGCTCGCTCTGCACGGCTTCGGCTGGCGCTTCGGCGAGAGGCGCCACAGTCGCAGCCGACGTAATCAGCACAAAGCGCAATTCGCTTCCCAGTTTCGCCAGGTCGGAAACCAGCGCGTCTTCGGCGTACAAGGTGACCTCGGCCTGCAGATTGCCACCGATGGTTTTCGCGGCCCGCTGGGTTTCCAGCTCCTTGTTCACCGCCGCTTTGACCGCCATGACCTTTTCCCAGAACTCGCGACCCAGTTCGACATCACCTGGCAGTTCGGCAAGCCCGGTGTACCAGGTGTTGAGCATCACCGACTCGTTGCGCTCGCCCGGCAAGTACTGCCAGATTTCATCAGCCGTGAACGACAGAATTGGCGCAATCCAACGCACCAACGCCTCGGCGATGTGATACAGCGCGGTCTGGCAGGAGCGGCGCGGCAGGCTGTCGGCGCCGGTCGTGTACTGACGGTCCTTGATGATGTCGAGGTAGAAACCGCCCAGTTCCTGAACACAGAAGTTATGCACTTTCTGGTAGACGTTCCAGAACTTGTAGGTGCCATAGGCCTCTTCGATTTCCCGCTGCAGCAGTAGGGCACGATCGATAGCCCAGCGGTCGAGGGCGATCAGTTGGTCGGCCGGAACCTGATGCTGCGCCGGATCGAAACCGTCAAGGTTGGAGAGCAGGAAGCGCGCAGTGTTACGGATACGGCGATAGGAGTCTGCGCTGCGCTGCAGGATCACCTTGGAGACGGCCATTTCACCGGAGTAATCGGTCGAGGCCACCCAGAGACGGAGAATGTCCGCGCCCAGGCTGTCAGTGACTTCTTGCGGCGCAACGACGTTGCCCAGCGACTTGGACATCTTGCGGCCGTTCTCGTCGACCACGAAACCATGCGTCAGCAACCCCTTATACGGTGCGTGCCCGTCGATAGCCGAGCCGGTTAGCAGCGAGGAGTGGAACCAGCCACGGTGCTGGTCGGAGCCTTCCAGATAAAGATCGGCGCGTGGGCCGCTTTCGTGGCCCATAGGGTGCGAACCGCGCATCACATGCCAATGGGTGGTGCCGGAATCGAACCAGACGTCCAGGGTGTCGCTGATCTTCTCGTACTGCGCTGCTTCGTCGCCCAGCAACTCGGCTGCATCCAGCTTCGACCAAGCCTCGATGCCTCCCTGCTCGACGCGCTGCGCGACGGCTTCCATCAGCTCCACGGTGCGCGGATGCAGCTCGCCGCTTTCCTTGTGCAGGAAGAACGGGATCGGCACGCCCCATGTCCGTTGACGGGAGATACACCAGTCCGGACGGCCGGCGATCATGCCGTGCAACCGCGCCTGGCCCCAGGCCGGAACAAACTCAGTCTGCTCAATGGCATCCAACGCGCGACGACGCAGCGAGCTGCCGTCATGCGCCACTTTATCCATGCCAACGAACCACTGCGCCGTCGCACGGTAGATCAGCGGCGTCTTGTGCCGCCAGCAATGCATATAGCTGTGCTGGATCGACTCGTGCTTGAGCAGCGCACCGACTTCTTCCAGCTTCTCGACGATGGCCGGGTTGGCCTTCCAGATGAACTGCCCGCCAAAGAATGGCAGGTCCGATACGTATACGCCGTGGCTCTGAACGGGGCTGAGAATGTCATCATTCTCCATGCCGTAATGCTTGCAGGAGCGGAAGTCGTCTTCACCGTAAGCAGGTGCCGAATGGACGATACCGGTTCCTGCACCGGTTTCTACGTAATCGGCCAGATAGACCGGCGCGAAGCGCTCATAGAATGGGTGACGGAAGCGGATGAGCTCCAGTTCGCTGCCCTGGCAGCGGGCGATGATCTGACCCTGCAGGTCATAGCGCTGCAGACAGGACTCAACCAACTCTTCGGCGAGAACGAGCAGCTTGTCGCCGGTATCGACTAAGGCATAGACGAAGTCGGGATGTACGTTGAGCGCCTGGTTCGCCGGGATGGTCCAAGGCGTGGTGGTCCAGATAACGATGCTGGTCGGTTTGGCCAGTGCTCCGACACCAAACGCAGCCGCCAGCTTGTCCGCGTCCTCCACCTGGAAGGCTACGTCGATGGCATCGGACTTCTTGTCTTGGTATTCGACTTCCGCCTCGGCCAGCGCCGAACCGCAATCAAAGCACCAATTCACCGGCTTCAGGCCCTTGAAGACGAATCCACCTTCGACCATTTTCGCCAGCGCGCGGATTTCCCCGGCTTCGTTCGCAAAGTCCATGGTGCGGTAGGGATTGTCCCACTCGCCCAGTACGCCGAGGCGGATGAAGTCAGCCTTCTGCCCTTCGATCTGCTCGGCCGCGTAGGCACGGCAGCGCTCGCGCGTCAGGTCGGCCGGCTGGTTCTTGCCGTAGGTGATCTCGACCTTGTGCTCGATGGGCAAACCATGACAGTCCCATCCCGGCACGTAGGGCGCGTCGAAACCGGCTAAGGTCTTGGAGCGAACAATGAAGTCCTTGATGACCTTGTTTACCGCGTGGCCGATGTGAATGCTGCCGTTTGCATACGGAGGGCCATCATGCAGGACGAACTTCGGACGACCCTCGCCAATCTGCCGCAGCTTCCCGTACAGGTCGATGCTGTTCCAGCGCTGCAGGGTCTCCGGCTCGCGCTGTGGCAGACCGGCCTTCATCGGAAACGCCGTGGACGGCAGATTGAGGGTCGCTTTGTAATCGGTCATTTCAGTCCTGACTCGTGGTAAAGGGTGAAGCTCGCCAGTATTCGCGAGCCGCGGCGATATCTGCTTCGATCGCCGTCTTGAGCGCCTCCAGCGAGGCAAAGCGCTGCTCGTCACGCAGCTTACGATGAAAGGTCACGCGCAGCAGACGGCCATAAAGGTCGCCTTGATAATTAAGCAAATGCACTTCCAGATGCGGCTGGCCATCGCTTTCGACCGAGGGGCGCATACCGATGTTGGCGACTGCAGGCTGCACTACGCCATCGACTTCTGTGCTTACCATGAACACGCCGCTAAGCGGCGTATTCTTGCGCTTAAGCTGGATGTTTGCGGTCGGCGCACCGAGCTGACGCCCTAGCGCCTGCCCATGCATGACACGACCGGTGATACTGAACGGCCGACCCAGCAGTTTTTCTGACAGCTGTAGATCACCAGCGGCGAGAACCTGGCGCAGCCGCGTACTGCTGACGCGCTCACCGCCCACTTCTATGGTCGTGGCCGCCTCGACGGTAAAGCCTTCCGCAGCACCAGCTTGTAACAAGAAGTTGAAATCCCCGGCTCGGTCGCAACCGAAACGGAAGTCATCACCGACCTCCAGATGCCGAACGCCAAGGCCGTCTACCAGCGTCGCATGTACGAACTCTGCGGCACTCAGCTCGCGCAAACGACGATTAAATGCCAGGCACAGCACCAGATCGACACCCTGTTCACTCAGCAACTGCAATTTTTCTCGCAGGCGGGTCAGCCGAGCAGGGGCCTTGTCCGGGGCAAAATACTCACGCGGCTGCGGCTCGAAGATCACCACGCAGCTGGGGAGCCCGAGCTCGGCGGCACGTTCGCGCAGACGCGCCAGGATAGCTTGATGCCCCCGGTGAACCCCGTCGAAATTGCCGATGGTGGCGACGCAACCCCGATGTCGGGGTCGCAGGTTGTGAAGACCTCGAACCAGCTGCATACCGCACTTCTTGCTTGAAAAGTCGTCGATTATACGCATGAGGCAGCAGTCGCGGACAGGCTTGCCACCCGCGTATGGTAAGGATCAATGACGGAGATGCCGCGGTCGCAAACCGAGCACTACCAAGCCCACCGCGAAAGCGCCCAACCCCGCTACAACCAGCAGCCCCAGCTGCAGCGCTCGCTGCTGCCAGCCCCACGCGAACCACTCGACCGACGGTGCGTTTAGCCACCAGACCATCGCCACCATGGCGGCACAGGCGCCCGCCAACCTCAAAAGGAACAAACCCCAACCCGGAGCAAACAGGAACACGCGCGTCTTATACAGCCCCCAGAACAGCAACCCAGCATTGAGCATCGAGGACAACGAAGTCGCCAAGGCCAAGCCCACATGCTGGAGCGGCCAGATCAGCATTAGATTCAGCACCATGTTGGCGATCATGCAGATGATTGCAATACGCACCGGCGTCTTTAAATCCTGCCGAGCAAAGAAGCCCGGCGCCAGCACCTTGATCAGCATGAATGCCAGGACGCCGAGCGAGTACGCCTCGAGCGCGCTGGCCGACTGCACGACGGCCTCCTCACTCATCGCACCATAAAAGAACAGACTGGCAATCATCGGCTCAGCCAGGATGCCCAGCGCGAGCGCCGCAGGAACCCCAACCAGCAGCACCATTCGCAGCGCCCAGTTCAGCGTGTTGGAAAAAGCCTTGGGGTCATCTCCGGCATGCTGACGAGAAAGGCTAGGCAGGATCACGGTGCCGATCGCAATACCGAAGGCGCCCAGCGGCAACTCCGAAAGGCGGTCTGCGTAATAAAGCCAGGAGACGCTGCCTGTCTGCAGAAACGAGGCAAGAACCGTATCGAGCAAGAGATTGATCTGGCTGACCGACACGCCGAACAACGCCGGCACCATCAACAGCATGATTCGCCGCACCCCCTCGTCTCCGAACTTCACCCGAGGCCGGGGCAGCAATCCCAGCTTGGCAACGTAAGGAAGCTGGAAGGCCAGCTGGGCGAAGCCTGCGATAAACACGCCCCATGCCAACGCCATAATGGGCTGATCAAAGTAAGGTGTCAGAAAAACGGCCGAGCTGATCATGCAGACATTGAGCAACACAGGCGTGAAGCCCGGTACTGCGAAATGCCCGTACGTGTTGAGCACACCGGACGTAAACGCCGTGAGTGAAATCAGCAACAGATAAGGAAAGGTGATGCGCAGCAGCTCGCCGGCCAACTGCATTTTAGCCGGGTCATCATGAAAGCCTGGCGCGAAAAGCATGACCACGTAAGGCGAAGCCAGCACCCCGACTGCGGTGATGCCCGTCAAGATCAGCCCAAGCATGCCAGCTGTGCGGTCAACCAGCAGCTTGACCTCCAGCTGGGTCCGCTTGGTCCGGAATTCCGACAACACCGGAACAAAGGCTTGGGCGAAAGCCCCTTCTGCAAACAGACGGCGCAAAAAGTTTGGGATTTTGAAGGCTATGAAGAATGCGTCAGCAGCGGCACCAGAACCGAAGTAGCTGGCCACTACCATATCGCGTACCATGCCCAGCACCCGTGACAGCAGCGTCATCACGCTGACTACCGCACTGGACCGCAGCAATCCGCCTTTGCCGGATGTATCGGACATTTGTCTTCCTAGAGTTGCAGCGGGAGGGGTTCCGGCCAGTCACCGGGCATCGTCTCGATGGCCAGTTACGACAGTGAAAGAGGTCGCGAGTTTAGCGGCACCCCATCTGTCCGGCCAGTGTCTCGATTGTTCAATCAGTGTTGACAAGAGCCCGCAGCATCGGCATGATTCGCGGCCTTATTTGCTTTGTAATCCCACGTTTTCGAGGAGTTCGACGGTGGCCAACAGCCCTTCCGCCAAAAAACGCGCAATTCAGGCTGAGAAGCGTCGCAGCCACAACGCCAGCCTGCGCTCCATGGTTCGTACCTACATCAAGAATGTGGTCAAAGCCATTGATGCAAAAGATCTGGATAAAGCTCGTACTGCTTACACTGCAGCCGTGCCTGTAATCGACCGCATGGCCGACAAAGGCATCATCCACAAGAACAAAGCAGCTCGGCATAAAAGCCGCCTGAACGGCCATATCAAGGCCCTCGGCGAAGCTGCTGCAGCCTAAGCTGTACGCTCTTGTGAAAAAACCGGCCTTGAGCCGGTTTTTTATGTCTGCGATTCGATGCCAAGGCATCGATCTCAGCGAGCCCAACCAGGCACCTTTATGGCTGAGCCCAAGGCAGTATCGGAATCGCAGTAACGGCGTTCTGCGGACTCCCTTCGATAACACGATCGCTATACACCAGATAGACCAGCGTATTGCGCGCCTCATCGAAAAAGCGCACCACCTGCATGGTTTTGAACACTAAAGACGTCCGCTCCTTAAAGACGACTTCGCCATCCTTGAGCTTCTCGCCCATCCGAATCGGCCCGACCTGCCGACAAGCGATCGACGCCTCGGCGCGATCCTCAGCCAGACCGAGCCCACCCTTTATGCCGCCCGTCTTGGCACGTGACAGATAGCAGGTCACGCCTTCAACCTTGGGATCGTCAAACGCCTCGACTACGATTTTATGATTCGGTCCGAGCCATTTGAAAACCGTATCGACCTCACCCACTTCTCGCGCCATACCGACCGCCGGCCACGCCAGCAACACCATTAACGCTTTTGCCAGTCGCATCAAACCACCTCAGACCAAGATCATGTTGTCGCGATGAATAAGCTCTGGCTCATCAACATAACCGAGCAGCTTCTCAATTTCGTCCGACGGGCGACCAAGGATTCGTTGCGTTTCGGCCACACTGTAGTTCGCCAGACCGCGCGCGACCTCGCGACCATCCAGACCCACACAGACCACCATTTCGCCACGCCGGAAACCACCGTGTGCCGCCTTAACTCCGACAGGTAACAGACTGCGATTACCCTGCTTTAAGGCGTGTACCGCACCGTCATCGAGAACGACCGTACCACGCGTCTGGAGATGCCCAGCCAACCACTGCTTTCGCGCAGCATGACGATTACATTCAGGCGCCAACAACGTGCCGAGCGCCTCACCCGCCTTCAGCCGCGCCAGCACTCGCTCGATTCGGCCACCAATAATGACCGTATAGGCACCAGAGCGCGCCGCCAGACGAGCCGCGCGCAACTTAGTCTGCATACCGCCCCGCCCGAGCGCGCCACCTGTGCCACCCGCCACCGCATCCAGCGCGGGATCATCGGCACGCGCCTCACTGATCAAATTGGCGTTAGGATTATTGCGCGGATCGGCATCAAACATGCCGTCGCGATCAGTAAGGATCACCAACAAATCCGCTTCAACCAGGTTCGCCACCAGGGCAGCGAGGGTATCGTTGTCACCAAAGCGGATCTCGTCGGTGACCACGGTGTCGTTCTCATTGATAACCGGCACCACACCCAGATCGATCAACGTGCGAAGCGTGCTGCGCGCATTGAGATAACGCTTGCGGTCGGAAAGATCATCGTGGGTTACAAGGATTTGCGCAGTTTCCTGCTCGCAGCGCGCAAAGCTGGTTTCCCAGGCTTGTATCAGCCCCATCTGCCCGACCGCCGCTGCAGCCTGCAGCTCATGGACGGCCTTTGGCCTGGCGGCCCAACCGAGACGACTCATACCAGCAGCGACAGCGCCAGACGACACCAGCACCAGTTCGACACCCGCCTCGCGCAGCGCCACCATCTGATCGACCCAGACAGCCATTGCCGCCTGATCCAGCCCGCGCCCATCAGCAGTCAGCAAGGCGCTGCCGATTTTCACCACCCAGCGCCGCGCGCCGCTCACCTTGTCCCGCATCGATCCTGCCTTCCAATCGGTACCCGGCCAAACCACTCAGCAAGCGGCAGTTAAGCCAGCCCGCAACCATTTGCTAGCGACGCCCGCGACGATGCGGGCATGCGTCAACGTACGTAGAAGATCTCAGCACCGCCTTCATCGTCGTCATCATCATCGAAGTCGTCTTCGTCGACCTCGTCGACAGGCTTGACACCGGCACGCCGCAAGGCTCGCTGATCATCCAGCTCTTGCAAGCGAGCACGCGCCTCGTCTTCAATCTGCCGATCCAGCTCGGCAAGCGCTTCCGCGTATGCTGGCTCCTCGGCGATACGCACCGTGCGCTCATCCAGATAGCGCATGATGGCCTGACTCAACGCCTCGGTACCCTCGCGCTCAAGTGCAGAGATAACGAATACGGGGCCGTCCCACTCTAGCCGCTCGACTACCCGCTGAACCCGCTCGTCGTGATCTTCTTCGAGCAGCTGATCAGCCTTGTTCAGCACAAGCCAGCGATCTCGTTGCGCCAGTGCAGGACTGAATTTCTCCAGCTCATTCACGATCACCTCTGCCGCATCGGCCGGATCGCTTTCATCCAGCGGCGCCATGTCCACCAGGTGCAGCAACAGACGCGTCCGCGCAAGGTGCTTGAGGAAGCGAATACCAAGCCCCGCCCCCTCCGAAGCACCCTCGATCAGACCCGGGATGTCAGCGACCACGAAGCTCTTGTAGCGGCCAACACTCACCACCCCAAGGTTCGGCACCAGCGTGGTGAACGGGTAATCGGCAACTTTCGGCTTGGCAGCCGACACCGAGCGGATGAAGGTACTCTTACCAGCGTTCGGCAACCCCAGCAGTCCGACATCCGCCAGCACCTTCAGCTCAAGCTTCAGGTCGCGCGCGTCGCCCGGCTTGCCTGGCGTGGTCTGGCGAGGAGCACGGTTGGTACTGGACTTGAAGCGCGTGTTGCCCAGCCCATGCCAGCCACCCTGCGCAACCAGCAGGCGCTGACCCGCCTTGGTCAAGTCACCGATTACATCCTGAGTGGCGGCATCGATCACCGTGGTACCGACCGGCACCGGCAGGATCAGATCGTCACCCTTGGCACCCGTACATTCAGTACTGCCGCCCTTCTGACCATTGGGCGCATTGAAGCGACGGGTGTAACGGTAGTCGACGAGCGTGTTGAGATTCTCGTCAGCCTCCAGATACACGGACCCGCCATCGCCGCCATCGCCCCCGTTGGGGCCGCCTTTCTCGATGAACTTCTCACGACGGAAGCTCATCATGCCGTTACCGCCGTCGCCGGCCTTTACAAAAATCGATACTTCATCGACGAATTTCATGGGAACGCCTCCCGCCGCAAGGACGGGCTAGAAAACAGGAACATAAGGGTCTTGCAAAACCCAGCGATAGTGAGAGCACAGCAGTGTTTTGCAAGAGCCCTACAGAGGATACAGAAACAAAAAAGCCCCGTCGCATGACAGGGCTTTTCCAGCAACGCCGCGATTAGGCTGCGACGACGCTCACGTAGCGACGGCCAAACTGACCCTTCACTTCGAATTTGATCACGCCTTCCACCTTGGCGAACAAGGTGTGATCCTTGCCCATGCCAACGCCGTAACCGGCATGGAATTGAGTGCCGCGCTGACGCACGATGATGTTACCGGCCTTGATGACCTGGCCGCCGTACATCTTCACGCCAAGACGCTTGGCTTCTGAGTCGCGACCGTTGCGGGTAGAACCGCCAGCTTTTTTGTGTGCCATGAGTTCAATACTCCTATAAGGGGATTCAGGCCCGATTAGCCCTGAATGCCGGTGATTTTGACCTCAGTGAACCACTGACGGTGGCCCTGACGCTTCATGTGGTGCTTACGACGGCGGAATTTGATGATGGTGACCTTGTCATGACGGCCCTGAGCGATCACTTCAGCAGTGACCTTGGCACCATCGACCACCGGAGCGCCGATCTTTACATCGTCGCCGTTGCCGATCAGCAGAACGCGGTCAAAAGTGACGGCTTCGCCAGTGGCAACTTCGAGTTTTTCAATCTTGAGGTATTCGCCTTCGGCGACCTTGTATTGCTTGCCGCCGGTAACGATAACTGCGTACATCTGTGTATCTCCGTTGATCCTGCTCACCCAGCGCTTAAGTGAAATAGTTAGAGGCTGGCATGGCTGCTCGGGGCCGGAAAGGACGCCCTTGCAATTGCGTAAGGCAGGGAAATGCCCAGGGGGAAAGTTCAGGGTCCGCGATTGTACGCATCCACCTGCCCCTACGCAATAGCCGCCGGGCCTTGCCTTGACACTGCATGACCCGCCCCATAGCATGCCGCGCAATCTCCGAGGAGTACTCGTCCCCGATGCAACCCCAGGCCTTTTACCAAGTAGTGGGTGAAGATTTCGCCGCTGTTGACGGCATTATCCGCAACCAGTTGACGTCCCGCGTACCGCTGGTGGAAAAGATCGGGGACTACATTACCTCGGCCGGCGGCAAACGCCTGCGCCCTCTGCTCGTCCTGCTCAGCGGTAATGCGCTGGGACTAAAGGGTGAGCAGCTGCGCCTGCTGGCAGCGATCATTGAATTCCTGCATACCTCGACACTGCTTCACGATGACGTCGTTGACATGTCCGGCATGCGCCGCGGCCGCTCAACCGCCAACGCCTTGTGGGGCAATGCACCCAGCGTGCTGGTCGGTGACTTCCTCTACGCGCGTTCTTTCGAAATGATGGTCGAACTTGGCTCGATGGACGTCATGCGAATCATCTCGCAGGCCACTCGCGTCATCGCCGAAGGCGAAGTACTGCAACTGTCCAAAGTGCGCGACGCCAGCACCACAGAAGAGATCTACATGGAAGTCATCCGCGGCAAGACCGCGATGCTCTTCGAGGCCTCCACGCATAGCGCAGCCACTCTGGCGGGTGCTAACGAGGCGCAACGCGAGGCGCTGCGCACCTTCGGCGACTACCTCGGCATTGCGTTCCAACTGGTCGATGATCTGCTCGACTATCAGGGCGATGCCGAAGCGCTGGGCAAGAATGTCGGTGATGATCTCGCCGAAGGCAAGCCGACGCTGCCGCTGATCTACACGATGCGCGAAGGCACAGCAGAACAGGCCGCACTGGTACGTCAGGCCATTCAGAAAGGCGGCATCGAGGATCTTGAGAGTATCCGCCGTGCTGTAGAAGCAGCCGGCGCACTGGATTACACGGCCCGTTTGGCGCGCGACTACGCCGATCGAGCCATAGCCTGCCTCGAGCTGATCCCTGCCAACAGGTATCGCGACGCCCTGGTCGAATTAAGCCGTTTCGCCGTCGCTCGCACTCACTGAACACACCGCTTAGTAAGGGTGCGATTGGGCACCCTTGAATTCACGCCATCGCCGCACCTGCCTCCTGATCGCCACCAGTCGCATCGGTATCTTTGCGCTTGCATCTTTGCAAATAACAATTATTCTCATTAAGGAGATTAATTGGAGGTGCACATGACTTATTTGATCGATGCATGGCTGGACCGCCCGCAACCCTACCTGCGGATACTCGACCGTAGCACCGGTGCGGTGTGCGTTACCTTAGAGGGAGACGCCCTGGACGAGCTTCGCGACCAGGGCGATCTGGATCTGCAGGAGTTGAGCACCAGCGAACCCTGCGTGCTCAAGGAGCAGGTGCGGAACCTGTTCCTGTTCTCCTATGCCAGGGCGTTGCGCCCTTAGCAGCAGCGTTCTACAGAACAGCCAGCAGCTCGACGTCGAACACCAGTACGCTGTGCGGAGGAATACTGCCAACACCCTGCGCGCCGTAAGCCAGCTCGCTCGGCACGTAAAGCCGCCATTTGCTGCCCACGCCCATAAGCTGCAACGCTTCGGTCCAGCCAGCAATCACGCCACCCACCGGAAACTCGGCCGGCTGGCCGCGCTGGTAGGAGCTGTCGAATACAGTGCCGTCGATCAGCGTGCCGTGATAATGCGTACGCACCTGGTCCTCGGCGCTGGGCTTGGCGCCCTCTCCCGCTGTCAGCACTTCGTACTGCAGACCCGATGGCAGGGTCGAAACCCCTTCACGCTGGGCGTTTTTAGCCAGGAAGGCCTTGCCTTCACCTGCAGCAGCTTCTGCCTTTTGCTGTGCCTCGGCTTGCATACGTTCACGGATGACGGCGAAGCTGGCATTCAGATCTTCCGGACTGACCTGGCTGGCTGCTCCGGCAAAGGCATCGCGAATACCGGCGATCACAGCATCCAGGCTGATCCCAGGCGGCGGGTTCTCACGCAGTTGATCACCCAGTTGACGGCCGATACCGTAGCTCACGCGCGTTTCGTCGGTTGATAGGTTCAGTTCAGTCATGCATCGGCTCCACTGGAAAAAAGGCCGCACAGCCTAGCACAGCGACCAGCAGCGCCACCCAAGACTGTTTTTCGAACGGCACATAGGCGGCACAAAACGGGGCCTACCAGGCGGAACGCAGGCTGATCGGCACGCGCAACGGTTCGCGAACGCCCTCGGCCAAGCCGCACATTTCATCGTATGCCGAGCTGTGAACCAGAAAGAAGGGGATTACTGGCATCTCGCTGAGGAGATCACGTGCATGCTCCACGGATCGCAGATGGATCACGTTGCTCTCTTCGTCGCGCAACACATGCGATTTGCCTTGGGCGTAGACATTCAATAGATAGGAGCCGCCCTCGAGTGACACCAGATCCAGCGCGTCGACATGGTGTGCTTGTGCGCTGTCCAGCAATGCCTGCAGATTCATGCGACCTTCTCCGTGTACAGAAACGAACCTCTTGTACAATATCAGGAGAACCAATCACAACCACTAACCACATTTCCCTGCCTGCCACCGCACGCTACGAACCGTAGTCACCTCAGTGCTTGGTGAGCTTATCCAAATAGCCCATGGCGAAGGCTGAAAAGACGAACGTCAGGTGGATGATCACGTACCACATCAACTGCTCGCTCTCGAGCTGCTGCGCATCCATGAACATGCGCAACAGATGAATCGACGAGATCGCCACAATCGAGGCAGCGACCTTCATTTTCAACGAACCGGAGTCCATCTTCCCAAGCCAGTCGAGCTTCTCCTTGCCTTCCTCCACGTCCAGTTGCGAGACGAAATTTTCGTAACCAGACAGCATTACCATCACCAGCAAGCCGCCAACCAGGGCCATATCGATCAGCGACAGCAGCTTGAGGATCAGATCGCCTTCACTTAGCGAAAGCACGGCAGGAAGGATGTGCCAAATTTCCTGAAAGAACTTGATCGCCAGGGCCAGCAGCGCAAAGGCCAGGCCAAAATAAATAGGCGCCAATAACCAGCGGGCGGCGTACATGGTGTTTTCGATCAAGCGTTCCATCTGTTCTCACTGGGTGTGGCGGGTTTCGGCAAGCGAGTATACGCAGCGCGGTCGAGTCTTCAAGAAGACGCTATGGCGGCATGTTTCCGTTGTGGATAAGAATTCGCAAACGGTAATTGCCGGCCACAAAACGAGGGGCCAGACAGCCTTACTTGAATCGGACGGTCAGGACTTAGCGCCCCAGCCGCTGAGATAGCGCGCCTGGTTTGCGTTGACCTTGCGCAGCTCAGCCTGCATATGCAGTTGCCAGATCGATGGCGACTCTGATTCTGTATAACCTTGTCCATAGAGGTTTTCGGCAATCGCCTTCAGCACCGACTCGGCCTCGCGTGGCCCGTGGAACGGGCCTTGGGCCTTGATAGCGGTAGGCTGCCCTGCGTCGATTCCAGCCGCGCAAAGCAACGTCCACAAGCCATTGCCGCCAGACAGCGGACGAATGATGCATTCGATACGGGTAACCAAACCCAGGCACTGGCGATTCAAGCAGAGTGTTTGAGACATGACGGCGATCCTCGCGCTCGGTTGCGCACCCTCATTCAGGAGGAAAGGGCCGCAAGTCCGTTACCCACTCAAGCTGTGGATAACTTTGTGGATAGAGAGTGGAAACTCTCTTCCATTGCAGACCCGCCGCACGCCGTATCGTTCCGTCCAGTTGTTGCTCGGATCGTTCGTCCGATTACCCTTGCTCTGCTCCCTTTGCCTGCGCTGCCGCGAGTACTTCCTCGGGTGACGCCGCATCGCTTCGATGATCGTCTTCAAGCTCGATCTCGGCGATGTCACGCAAACGCTCGACCACCCGCGCGTTGACGCTGCCCTTGGGGAACTGTCCGTCCTTGTCCGCCCCGCCAACCGGTTCCCCTACCAACAGCGAAAGCGCCTCATCGACGTGACGCACTGCATAGATATGGAACCGCTCCTGACGCACGGCTTCCAGCACCCGCTCGTCGAGCATCAGCGTCGTAACGTTGGCAAAAGGAATGATTGCGCCCTGCTCTCCGGTCAATCCGCGTGCTTCGCACAGTCGGAAAAAACCTTCGATCTTTTCATTGACGCCACCGACCGCCTGCACCTCGCCGAACTGGTTGATCGAACCAGTGATCGCGAAGCACTGCTTGAGCGGCGTCCGCGAAATGGCCGAAATCAGTGCGCAGCATTCTCCCAGCGAAGCACTGTCGCCATCGACGTACCCATAAGACTGCTCAAGCGCGATGCTTGCGGAGATCTCCAGCGGAAACTCCTGCGCATAGCGGCTGCCGAGAAAGCCGGTCAGGATCATCACGCCTTTGGAGTGAATCGGCTGACCGAGGTTAACCTCACGCTCGATGTCGACAATCCCCGAGCCACCCGGATAAACAGTGGCGGAAATTCGCGCTGGCATGCCAAACGCCGAATCGCCCACTTCGAGGACGGTCAAACCGTTGCACTTGCCGATCGCAGCGCCTTCGCTATCGATCAGGATCACGCCTGCAAGGATGTCTTCGAGGATGCGCGCCGAGACACGTCCGGTTCGAGTGGCCTTGGCTTTCAGCGCGCGCTCGATATGGCCGACATCGGTGACTTCATCCTTGGCCAGTTGACGGATGAAATCCGCCTCGCTAACCAGCTGGAACAGATCACCAATCTTTGCCGACAGCCGCCCCTGGTGCTCAGCCAAACGTGCACTGTAAGTGGCCAGGCGCGCGACGGCCGCCGCAGTCAACGGCGCCATACCCTCTTCGGAAGTGCGCGTTTTCATCAGTTGTGCGAACTGCTCGAGGCTGTCCTCGGCCAGCGGAATTTCTTCATCGAAGTCCACCAGCACGCGAAACATTTCCTGAAAGTCCGGATCCAGGTCCTGCAAGGTGTAATAGAGCTGACGTGAGCCAATGATCACGACTTTGACATTGAGCGGGATGACTTCCGGATTAAGCGTCACCGTGGCCAGTCGCCCCAACTCAGCCAGCGGCGACTCCATCTTCAACTTGCGCGATTGCAGGGCACGTTTCAGCGCTTCCCAGACAAAGGGCTCGCTGAGCATCTTTTCCGCTTCAAGCATCAGAAAGCCGCCGTTGGCCCGATGCAGCGCACCGGGACGCAGCTGACGATAGCTGGTGTAAAGCGCGCCCTGATCGGTGCTGTATTCGATACGACCGAACAGGTTGTCGTAGGTTGGATGCGGCTCGAACACCACTGGCGCACCCCCATCGAGCGGATGGCCGACCACAAGGCTGGGGCTGTACTGCTCTTCGAGGAGCTGACGGGTCTGGGCATCGGGACGGTTTTCGTCAACCAGCTGCTCGACCACCGTTTTCAGCAGGTTGACCTGCACGGCTTGGAGGTAGGCCTCGATGCCCGCGTTTTCCCCGTATTTCTCTGAAAGAGGCGCCAGCAAAGGCTGCAACGCCTGGCTGATGGTTTCGTCATTAAGCTGCCGCAGCTGATTGCTGGATTCGCGCTTCCATTGCGGCAGGCTGGCCAGTCCTTCATTAAGGTGAACTTCGAGCGCGGAAATGTCTTCGTGGTAACGCTCGCGCTCCGCTTCCGGCAACTGGGCGAATTCCGCCTCGTCCATCGACTTGCCGTCCTTCATGGGCGTGAAGGCAATGTTGGTGCTGTCCCGGTAGAGCGCGATTTCTTTCTCTAGCGCCAGCTTTTCGATGATATCCAATGCCTTGTCGTAGCGCTGGTTGAAGGCACGATCAATCGCACTCTTCTTCTGCTGAAAGCTTGGATGCTCGAATACCGCCGGAAAGGTCGCCATCAGGTTGTCGATCAGCTGACCAATGTCGGCAATGAACTCGCCCGCTCCGCCCTGCTGCAGCTCTACCACGCGCGGCTCGCGTGGCTCGTCAAAGTTGTTTACGTAGAGCCAGTCCGAGGGCGTATCCAGTCGTTTGCCTTCAGCTTTGAGGTAGCGACGTACGAACGAGAACCGCCCGGTCCCCGGCTCACCCATTACATAAACGTTATAGCCAGGGCGCGGCATCGCCACGCCGAACTGCAGCGCCTCGACAGCCCGCTCCTGTCCGAGCACGCCGAGAAAGGGCTCCAACTCATCGGTGGTCTTGAAGGCGAACTGGCTGGGTTCGAAGGGACGGGTGAGCGCATCAGGCGCCAGGCGCAGGCCGGCAGCGACAGTTTCGGGCATTGGAAATCCTTGCAGGAGTGGCCTTTTGGCCACGATTGATGCTGCCATTCTGGCGATGCCTCCCGCTGGCTGCAAGGTCCAGCAAGATGCGACTCGAAGGTTTGCCGGCAGCGTCGGCCCCAGCACAAAGACGCCTGCCTGGCGTTGTTGCCGACTTTCTATTTCCCCATGGGTTTCTTTTTCGTGGGGCTCAGCGTTTTACAAAAAGACGCCTGACGAATCTCCGTCTCAGCGACCGCATCTGTTGCCTGCCATCGGCGTGCGCAGGCCGAGAATGTCCGAGTTCTGGAGGACAACGCAGAGCCCTGCATCCATCCCTGCGACAGACGGGCAGGCGATGACGACCGCCGCCTTGATTCAAGTCAACTTGCCTGGCGCGCAAGAAGCGCCTCATAGGGCAGACAACATAGAAAAAGGACTCCGTGATGCGCTGCTCTGTACCCGTTCTGCTCAGCGGACTGATGCTGATCTCAAACATGGCTAACGCCGACGAGTTGCGCGAACGCGCCAATGCGATATTCAAGCCGATCCCGGCAAAGGTCACGGAGGTTCGCGGTAAAGCGGTCAGCCCTGATCAGGCGCAACTGGGTCACAAGCTCTGGTTCGACCCGCGCCTATCGCGCAGCCACGTCATCAGCTGTAACACCTGCCACAACCTCAGCCTCGGCGGTGGCGATAACGTCACCACTTCGATCGGTCACGGCTGGCAGAAAGGCCCACGCAACTCACCCACCGTGCTCAACGCCGTATTCAATGCCGCCCAGTTCTGGGATGGCCGCGCAGAAGATCTGCAGGCCCAGGCCAAGGGCCCGGTGCAAGCCGGGGTCGAGATGAACAACACCCCAGAGCGGGTCGTCGCGACGCTCAAAAGCATCCCGGACTATGCGAACGAGTTCAAGCAGGCCTTTCCGAACGACAAGGACCCGGTCAGCTTCGACAATATGGCTTATGCGCTGGAGGCGTTTGAAGTCAGCCTGATCACACCGGACGCGCCTTTCGACCGGTACCTCAAGGGCGACGACACGGCGCTCGACGCCAAGCAGAAAGAAGGCCTGGCATTGTTCATGGACACGGGCTGCACCGCCTGTCACAGCGGCGTCAACGTGGGCGGCCAGGGCTACTTCCCGTTTGGCGTGATCAAAAAGCCTGGTGCAGAAATCCTGCCGTCTGGGGACAAGGGCCGCTTCACCGTAACCAATACGGCAACTGACGAGTACGTGTTCCGCGCCGCGCCCCTGCGCAACGTAGCGCTGACGCCACCCTATTTTCACAGTGGTGAGGTCTGGGATTTGGAACAGGCGGTGGCGATCATGGGCGACAGCCAGCTAGGCCGCACACTCAAGGAAGACGAGGTCGGTGCCATCGCGGCCTTCCTGCGCAGCCTGACGGGCGAACAGCCTCACGTGGCTTACCCGGTTTTACCAGCCAGCACGTCAAACACCCCTCGCCCCGAATAAGAGGTAGGAAGTCGAACCTGCGGCCTCAGGCCGCAGGCTCGAAACCCTAACCTGCCTCGACGCATCCCCCTTCGTGAACTAGCCTCCGGTGACATGCACCAAAACGGTGAACGCCGATGGCTTTGCACCATGCTCAATCCGGGGAAGTGGTCAACGTCCTCACACACTCAGAACTATCAGCAGTTCAATCGCAAGCAATCGTCAGCACACCCGATCTCGAAGTCATGCGCCTGTGCATGCCGGAAGGCAAGCAGCTCCCGCCCCACGCCGTCGCCGGCGCCGTCACGCTGTTGTGCCTGCAAGGCACGGTAGACGTCCATGCGCACGGCACCTGGCACACCATGCAGGTGAATGATCACCTCTATCTCGAAGGCCACGCCGAACACGCACTTCGGGCGCTCTCCGATGCCGTGGTACTGGTGAACATCCAGCGCCGACCTGAAACCTGAGCGGACGCAAGCCAAACAAGCTCTGGCTAACGCCAGCCGTGCAACAACGCTTCGGCCAACGAAAGGATCATCACTTTGGTGAAGTTCTTCAGAGTTCTCAGTTTTGTGGTGTTGGCGCTGATGGCAACTGCAGTCATCTACGCCGGCGTCATGGGTATCGTCCATTGGGCCGGTATCGGTGTTTGAGCGGAGCCTACGATGAACAAAAGACAGACCCGCTTGTTCGCCATCATCTCAACCCTGGTTGCCTCACTGGTATTCCTTGGGCTGACGATTGACAGCCACCGACAGTTCCCGAAGCTGACCAATGCCGACAGCATTACCCCGGCCGTAACCCGCGGCAACGACGTATGGCACGCAAACAACTGCATCAATTGCCATACGCTGTTTGGCGAAGGAGCCTACTACGCACCGGACCTGACCAAGATCACGCAACTTCGCGGTGCGCCCTATCTCAAGGCCTTCATGAAGGAGCCGGAGCGGTTCTACAACGAGGAACAGCATCGCCGACTGATGCCCAACCCCAACCTCGAAGACGAGGAGATCGA
Source organism: Pseudomonas sp. NPDC047961 (assembly GCF_050272435.1). Lineage (NCBI taxonomy): Bacteria > Pseudomonadati > Pseudomonadota > Gammaproteobacteria > Pseudomonadales > Pseudomonadaceae > Pseudomonas > Pseudomonas sp. NPDC047961. The sequence goes on from NZ_JBNNMD010000001.1 coordinate 1,133,824, forward strand.
CGACCTCATCGCGTTCCTCGACTGGGTCGCTAATGTCGACAATCAGGGCTGGCCACCGAGACCAATCCTGGTCACCGGCTCCTCGATCCCCGGCACCAGTCTCACCATTGCCCAGCAGGACATTTCCGGACCCGGCAAGACTGAGAACCAGATGCCACCGGGCGCTCGACCAGTCACCGGAGACGAAAGCCCGATTGCCCTCGGCGAGGCGCTATTCCGCACCGCTACCCCGGCGTGCAACGCCTGCCATTCCATCGCTCCCGGTGTGAACCTCGCCGGGCCAACACTGGCTGGGCTAGCAACACGGGCCCAGCAAACCCTCGACTCGCCCGGCTACGAGGGCGAAGCCGACAGCGTCGAAGGCTATATCCGCGAATCCATCGTTTCGCCAAGCGCCTACCTGCATCCTGGGGAAATGTATTCGGCCGAGGGCGTGTCGTTCATGCCCAACGGTTACGGCGAATCGCTGACCGACGAGCAAGTCGATCAACTGGTGCAGTACCTGGCGTCATTCAAATGAGTGCGGTGCGCAAAGCTCGCCGGACGAACATGCAGGGGTTCAGCCATGCGCTATAAATCACAATCGGTCGCCTACTGGTACTTCGCCGTAGCGATGGTGCTTTTCGGACTGCAATTGGTGTTCGGCCTGCTGTCGGCAACCAAATACCTGGGGCCGGACCCGCTGCTGAGTATCCTGCCGTTCGATGTCACCAAGGTGATCCACACCAACCTGTTGATCGTCTGGGTCCTGACCGGCTTCATGGGCGCGACCTACTGGATGGTGCCCGATGAATCGCGCACCGAACTACACAGCACCAAGCTCGCTTACATCCAGTTGGGACTATGGACCGCGATGGGGGTTACTGCCGTCATCGGTTACCTGTTCGGCTACGGCACAGGCAACAAGCTTCTGGAGCAGCCGCTGCCGCACAAGATCGTCATCGTCATCTGCATGCTGATATTCCTCTACAACATCGGCATGACCATCAAGAAATCCGGCCGATTCACCACCACCGAAGGCGTGTTGCTACTGGGGTTGGTCAGCTCCGCCGTGCTGTTCTTTCCCGCGCTGCTGCACTACGAGAACTACACGGTTTCCATCTTTTACCGCTGGTGGACCATTCACCTGTGGGTGGAAGGCGTATGGATGATGATCATGGGGGCCTTCCTCGCCTATCTGCTGATTCGCCTCTCCGGGGCGGACCGTGAAGTGTTGGAGAAGTGGCTGTACGTCATCGTCGGCCTGGTGTTCATTGCCGGCATTCTCGGCACGGCGCACCACTACTATTGGGTCGGCGTGCCTCATTACTGGCTACCAATTGGCGGTTTCTTCAGCGCGCTGGAGCCGCTGGCCATCATCGGCATGGCGATGTACGCCTACAGCGCCATGCGCCGCTCGGGCATGGCGCATCCCAATTCGCTGGCGCTGCATTGGGCGCTTGGCAGCACCATCTTCACGCTGTTCGGTGCAGGTCTGCTGGGGCTGGCGCACACCTGGCCAAGCGTCAACAAGTGGACCCACGGCACGCTGATCACCGCCATGCACGGCCACGCAGCTTTTTACGGCGCCTACGCCATGATCGTGCTGGCGATGATCACCTATGCCCTGCCATCGCTGACCAACAAGCGGCCGGAGCAAGGCACAACGATCGGTTACTGGGCCTTCTGGCTGCAGCTGGCCGGCATGTTCGGCATGACCCTTTCTTTCGCCACGGCGGGGATCGGCCAGGTGTATCTGGAGCGGATCATGGGCATGGGCTACTTGGATGCGCAGCTGAAAATCCAGATTCACTTCGTGATGCTGATCTCCACCGCCAGCATCTTCTCCGTTGGCGTCGGCTTATTTATCTACGACTTCTTCAGTTACCGACCGCGTTTCGAGGCAGACGACCACGAGCTAACAGAAACCGGCATGCGTGCAGACAGGGCCGTCTGAGGTGGGCGTGGATCAGTCTGTTCATGACCTCACCGCTCGGCGACCGCAGGACGAGCCCTGGTATCGGCCGGCGGGTAACGAGGTCACGCTGTTCGAGCATTGCCACAGCCGGGGGCTGGCGGTCATGCTCAAGGGCCCGACCGGCTGCGGTAAAACGCGTTTCGTCGAACACATGGCCTGGCGGCTTGGTCGGCCGCTGATCACTATTCCCTGCCATGACGATCTCGCAGCAAGTGATCTGATCGGTCGTTACCTGATCCGCCATGACGGTACCGTCTGGCAGGATGGACCGCTGACCCGAGCCGTTCGTGAGGGTGCGATCTGCTACCTCGATGAGGTCGTCGAGGCGCGGCAGGACACGGTGGTGGTGCTGCACGCACTGACCGATTACCGACGCACTCTGCCGATCGACAAGACCGGTGAGAACGTCCAGGCAGCACCCGGTTTTCAGCTGGTCGTGTCTTATAACCCCGGCTACCAGCGCATGCTTAAAGACCTCAAACCCAGCACCCGTCAGCGCTTCGTCGCGATGGACCTGGATTTCCCAGCACCCGAACACGAGGCGCTGATCGTGCAGCATGAAAGCGGAGTCGAGCCGGCCCTGGCCAAGGGACTGGTCAGCCTCGCAGGCCGTATCCGCCAGCTGCGTGACCGCGGATTGGCAGAGGTCCCCAGCACCCGACTGCTGATTGCGGCGGGCACGCTGACCCTCTGCGGCATTCCAGTACGGGAGGCTTGCTATGCCGCTGTTGTGTCACCGCTGTCCGACGAGCCCTCGATGGTCAGCACCCTGCGCGATCTGGTTAACGGCACCTTTGTTTAGACATTGCATGTCCCCTCGCCCCCCAGCCGCGGCCAACAAATACGCCGAGCAACGTCGCCGCATCGGCTCCTGTCGGCATGGCTGAAGCCGAGGAGCTGGTCAGCGACGCCGCACGCCATGCCACGGTGTTCGTGCAGAGGTTATGGCGCCGTCATCGTCCGCTGCCGAAAGGCCCGCCTACGGTAACGCTTGCTGACGCGGCGCCTCGCCTGGACCTGCTGATTACTGCCGTCACGGGTACACGCTACCCGATCAGAATTGCGCAGCTCCCGCCGATACCCACCGTGCTGGCTCGGCTGTTTCGCCGGGCTCAGCATCCCTGGCAGAGCCAGGCAATTCCGGCTACCGACGGCAAGCACCTGTGGCTGCCCGCCGACTCCGGTATTGAGGACATCGATCGCGGTCACGAACACTATCGAATCATGGCGCTGCAACAGGCGATACGTGCTCAACGCGGCAGTGCCAGCTTCATCGAGGGAACGCTTCCACCACTACAGGCCGACGTCTATCTGCTACTTGAAGCCTGGGCGGTCGATGAGACGCTGGTCGAAATGCTGCCAGGCATGGGCTCGGCCATTGAGCATTTACGACGACAGGCCTTGCGGCAACGCCCGTTACTCACCGCGTTCTCTCAGGCGCGCCAGCCGCTCGAATTGCTGCTGCGTCAGTTGCTCGCAAGCCCGTGCGGCCGAACGCCAGAAGATTTCCCGCTCAGCGAATCGCCTGCGCATTCACAGCGGCTAATCGATCCCGTACTGAGCACGCTGGGGTTGTCACCGCAGGACCGTTCACTGGGCAATGCCCCGCTACTGCGGGACTGCTGGACCGGCCACCTTTTTCGGCCCAGCAGCGCAGCGGAAGGGTCAGCAAACGCGCTGCCCGCAGACGGCCAAACCTCCACTGACACAGCACCGCCGCGCAGCGCCCACTTGCCCAGGCGCCCGGATATCCGCAAAGCCGCCGAGGACGAGGACAAACACGACGAGGGAGTGTTCATGGTGCAGGCCGATGAGCCGCACCAGCACGCAGAGGACCCGCTGGGCCTGAGTCGCCCAGTCGACCATGACGAGGACACCAGCGCAGACGAATACGGCGACATGCTTTCCGAACTGCCCGAGGCACGCCTGGTTTCGACACCGGGGCGCCCTAAAGAGGTGCTGATTTCGGACGACCCGCCAGACAGCAACACGGCCCTGCAGCTCAAACGTGCTATCGCCGACGGCCAAGGTCTTTCCTATCCGGAATGGGATTACCACACCGGGCACTACCGCCAACCCGGCGCCATAGTCCGCGTGCTGCCCAATCTGCCCGGCTCCCCGCAATGGGTAGAAGCCACGCTGGATGAGCATCGTTCGATGCTGAACCAGATCCGCCGGCGCTTCGAAATGCTGAGGGCCCGCCGCGTAACGCGTCGCCGACAACTGGATGGCGATGAGATCGACCTGCAGGCCTATATCGACAGCTATGCCGACTTCAGAGCCGGCGGCTCGCTGTCCGATGCGCTGTATCAGAGCCGACGCACTGCGGAACGGGATCTGGCGATTACCTTGCTGATCGATGTCAGCGGCTCGACGGACGGCTGGGTATCAGCCGGGCGCCGGATCATCGATGTGGAGCGTGAAGCGCTGCTCGTCGTCTGCATCGCGCTGGAAAGCCTGGGTGAGCCTTACGCCGTGCAGGCCTTTTCGGGCGAAGGCCCGGACGCCGTGATCGTGCGACAACTGAAACGCTTCGACGAACCCTTCAGCCAGGAAGTGGCCCTGTACATCAGCGCGCTCGAGCCGGAACATTACACCCGCGCCGGCGCGGCGATCCGTCATGCCAGCAGCGAGCTACTGCAGCAGGCCGCCACGCATCGACTGCTGCTGCTGCTCTCCGATGGCAAGCCGAACGACAAGGATGAGTACGAGGGTCGCTACGGCGTAGAGGACATGCGACAGGCCGTGACCGAGGCCAATCTGCAGGGAATCTCGACGTTCTGCCTGACAATCGACCGCCAGGCAGCCAACTACTTACCCACAGTATTCGGCGCTCACCAATACGCCTTGCTGCCAAAACCGGAACTACTGCCGAGCGTATTGCTGGAGTGGCTCAAGCGGCTGATCGCGACCTGATCAGGCCAAAGCCTTTAGAGATCGAACGCCGCTGGAATCCCTCAGGCTCAGGGTCGGTTTTGCGCACGCAGCGCATCCCGGATCTCGGTAAGCAGCGTTTCCTCCTTGCTCGGCGCTGGCGGTGCAGACGGGGCCTCCGCCTCCTTGCGCTTCAAGCTATTGAGGCCCTTGACGGCGAGAAAGATGGCGAAGGCCACAATGCTGAAATCGAACACTGTCTGCAGGAAGCGGCCATAGCTCAAGGTCACTGCGGGCGAATCCCCAACCGCCTGCTTGAGCACAATGGAGAGGTCCGAGAAATCGACACCGCCGATCAACATACCCAGCGGCGGCGTCACGACATCGGCGACAAAGGACGAGACGATCTTGGTGAAGGCGGCGCCGATGATAATCCCCACCGCCATGTCGATGACGTTGCCTCTGACGGCAAATGCCTTGAATTCGTTGATCATTCCCATCTTGCTTTCCTTCAATCGGATAGTTTTTTGCGGTCGGATCGTCCGCCGTAGCGCTTCGACAAGCTGCAGCATAGATTGGGTTTAGGTTGCGAGCCAGAGAGCTTCAGCGATGAGCGGCAGGCGACAGTACGGACTGCTTGATCGCCGTCAAAAAGAATCGTGTGGCGCAACGCTAAGGTACAGCTCTTCTCATCCAACCGGAGCGGCACCATGCACGTCGAACATCACCCCCTGGTCAAGGATTTCCCCGAAAAGCTCGAGCAGCTTCATCAGCTGCGTCAGCAGGATCCCAAGTTCGCCCGCAAGGCTGAAACCTACGAGGCACTGGACAAGCAGATTTGCCGTGTCGAGGACGGTGTTGAACTGCTCGATGACGAAGCCCTCAGCGCGCTCAAGTTGGAGCGTGTATCACTCAAGGACGACATTGCGCGTGACCTCAAGCGTGCCAGCGGCAGCTGCTGCGGTGGCTGCTGCGGCTAATCCTGCTCGGCCCTCCCCACCCGTCAGCCTCGGTTCGCCTGGCGTGACGGGTCGCGGATATCTTCTCCCCCTTGGCTAACCTTTCAAACGCGTCCAGCCGCTAGCATCCAGCCGGTTTCTCTCTTCTGTGAGAACTGAAAGACCGCGCTGTGGCTGTTAGAACAACCCGCCGAATCTAAAGCCAGACCCGACCCAGACGAAGGCCACCGCTGTCAGTGTGATCAGCACGATATGCACACCCAGTTGCGGCAAGCGCTGCGCATCGAGCTTCGGGATTATCGCCAGCCTTGCATGTACACCCAGCGCTGCGGTGAAAACCAGCAGCACCAGCTTGGCCTGAACCAGATGAGCGATTGGCGAGTCGCCGAACCATTGCGCGTGCGGCAACCACTGCCCTGCCAGCCATATGCCGGTGGCAATCTGTAACAGCAAGGCCGGGATTCCGACCCGTTCATAGAGCTGCTCAAAAGCCCGCACCGGCTGCACATCACGCCGGCGCAGAGCCCCGGGCAGCACGCTGAACAGCAAAACCAAGTGGCCGCCTACCCAGACGCTGGCACCTAGCAGGTGCAGAAACAACAAGTGACGCATGGGATGACTCCTGTTCGGTTTGTTTACAGTCTGGAGGGTTAAGTGGCGCTTGTGGCTGATGGCGATCAAGTCAGCCGCTATCATGCGACTCCACTCATCCGACGCGGAGTCTCCCATGGCCAAGGCCAAGCGCATGTATGGCTGTACCGAATGCGGCTCGACCTTTCCCAAATGGGCCGGTCAATGTGGTGACTGCGGCGCCTGGAACACGCTGGTGGAGACCATTATCGATGGCGCAGCCCCACCATCGGGCCGCGCAGGCTGGGCTGGGGAGCAAGCCAACATCCGAACGCTGGCCGAAGTCAGCGTCGAGGAAGTACCACGTTTCTCCACCGCCTCCGGGGAGCTGGACCGGGTGCTCGGAGGCGGGCTAGTTGACGGCTCGGTGGTGCTGATCGGCGGTGATCCTGGCATTGGCAAGTCGACCATCCTGCTGCAGACCCTCTGCAACATAGCCCGCCAGTTTCCGGCCCTTTACGTGACCGGCGAAGAATCACAGCAGCAGGTCGCCATGCGTGCACGACGCCTCGATCTGCCGCAGGACCGGCTCAAAGTGATGACCGAAACCTGCATCGAAACCATCATCGCCACTGCACGCTTGGAAAAGCCCAAGGTGATGGTGATCGACTCGATCCAGACCATCTTCACGGAGCAGTTGCAGTCCGCCCCCGGCGGCGTCGCTCAGGTCCGTGAAAGCGCCGCGCTGCTGGTGCGCTTCGCCAAGCAGAGTGGTACGGCAATTTTCCTGGTCGGCCATGTCACCAAGGAAGGTGCGCTGGCCGGCCCGCGCGTGCTCGAGCACATGGTCGACACCGTGCTCTACTTTGAGGGCGAATCGGATGGTCGCCTGCGTCTGCTGCGCGCAGTGAAGAATCGCTTCGGCGCAATCAATGAGCTGGGTGTGTTCGGCATGACCGACAAGGGCCTGAAGGAAGTCACCAACCCCTCGGCAATCTTTCTCACCCGCGCTCAGGAAGCGGTGCCCGGCAGCGTCGTAATGGCCACCTGGGAAGGCACGCGCCCCATGCTGGTCGAGGTGCAGGCCTTGGTCGATACCAGCCACATGGCCAATCCGCGCCGCGTCACCCTTGGCCTCGACCAGAACCGCCTGGCCATGCTGCTGGCCGTCCTGCATCGCCACGGCGGCATTCCGACCTACGACCAAGACGTGTTCATCAACGTGGTCGGCGGCGTGAAGGTACTGGAGACGGCCTCAGACCTGGCGCTGATGGCGGCGGTGATATCCAGCTTGCGCAACCGCCCGCTGGATACCGACTTGTTGGTGTTTGGCGAGGTCGGTCTGTCCGGGGAGATCCGTCCGGTGCCGAGCGGCCAGGAGCGACTGAAAGAAGCCGCCAAGCATGGTTTCAAGCGCGCCATTGTGCCCAAGGGCAACGCACCGAAGGAGGCGCCCGCCGGGCTACAAGTAATTGCCGTAACGCGGCTTGAGCAGGCCCTGGACGCGCTGTTCGAGTAATCCCGGCGCTATCGCGGCTCGCCAAGCGCTGCCAGCTCACGTTCGAGCAGCGCTTCGTCGCCCAGGTTAAGTTCGACCAATCGCCGTAGGTGGCTGATCGAGTCGACATCGATATGCCGGCAGACCAGCCCGACCAACTCACCTTCGCCACGAGTCATCTCTACTTCCATACGCACCTCGGCGTCATCCGAGAGCCGAATGCGGGCTTCGAACGGCTGGGAGGGATCGGCATCCCAGCCAGCCGGGCGGTGCACCAACAAGCCCCTCAAGGAAAGATCGTGCAGCTGGACAGGCCAGCGACGCTGGCCCTGCACCAGCTCCGTTTCGGCATCGAATTCAAAGCGCTGGAAGCGCCGGCGGTCGCTGGTTGTCTCGTTCATCATGTCCACTCCCCGAAGACTTCATTACTCACTATAGGCGACATCACCACCCACCTGCTCAGAGCCACCGCCGGACACGCCGTCGGTAGATTCGATAGTCGTCACCAAACAGCCGCATCAGCAGGTGCTCTTCGTGAACGATCACGGTGCGTTGCATGCAGACGATCAACAAGGGCAATAGGAGCCACGGCCAGACACTGTTGAGCAACAGCCCAACACCGCAATAGATGAAGGTGTCGGCGAGATAAATCGGGTTGCGCGAAAAACGAAACGGCCCGCTCTGCAAAAGACTGCTCGGCTTGCCGTAGGGGTTGATAGTGGTGCGATAGCGATGCATTTCCAGCGCCGACCAGAGCATCAGCACGATGCCGACCGCTATCGATACCCAGCCGGCATAAAACACCAGTTCGTGTTCAGGCAGGTCGAGAGGCACCCATTTCGACGCCCCCCAAGCACCACCCATGAAGGCCAGATAGACCAGGGGTGGAGGCGGAATCATTCTGACAGAGGCGTGGCTCATGGCGCGTCCCGATGTATTGGATGCGCCTATCCTACAGAAGCCACCGCGTAACGCCGCCTGCTTTTAGTAGCGCATCCCGGCGGCGCTGACAGTTGCCAAGTTAATGCTGCCCTGGGAGCCAGCCATGCACCATTGCATGCTTCATCAGATCCGCCGGGCGGTCGATATCCAGTTTGCGCCGAATGCTCAGGCGATGCGTTTCGACCGTCCGTACGCTGATTTGCAGGGTACGCGCCATGGTCTTGTTGTTATGCCCTTGGGCCAGCATCAGCAGCACTTCACGCTCACGAGGCGTGAGCTCGCGCTCCTCGGCGCTCCGGCTGGCCAGCTTCTCGGCAATACCCTCGCTGTAATAGGTGCCTCCGGCGGCAATCGCTTGGATCGCGACAATGATTTCCCGTGAGGGCGCATCTTTCAGTACATAGCCGCTGGCGCCGACCTTGACCGAAGTGTTCACGTATTCCTGATTGTCGTACATGCTCAGAATCAGCACGCGCAAGCCGGGAAACTGCTGGCGCAGTGATTGCGTCAGTTCAAGACCGTTTACATCCTTCAGCCCGATGTCCATCAACACGACATCGGCCGTGACACGACCCAGCAGCTCAAGCGCCTCGGCGCCGCTGCCAGCTTCGCCGACCACGTCCAGTTCGGGCACGGCCATCAGCAAGGCGCGGACGCCGTCCCGAACCAAAGCATGGTCGTCGATCAAAGCCACCTTGATACACGCTTGCGGGTTCATCGAGCGAGCCTCTTATTATTGAATGTTCGACAATTCAACCGGCCCGGGCCGGCAAGGTGACATCCAGTTCGGTGCCACCGGATTCAGATAGCAGGCTGAAACGTCCACCGAAGTGTTCCACCCGTTCGCGGATGTTACGCAGACCGATGCCGCCGCCCTTGATGCTGTCGAGATGGCGCGGATTGAAGCCGATTCCGTCGTCTCTCACCCGCAGGCGCACCGACGCGTCGTCGCCGTCCAGATTGATGTGCACCGACTGCGCTGCAGCGTGACGCTCGATATTGGCCAGCGCTTCCTGCAACACCCGGAACAGCGCAACTGCCACCGAATCGTCAGGATCGTTCTCACCGAGGTCGTTGCTGTATAGCATTTTCAGCCCGCTGCGCTGTTCGAACTCGGCCACAAGCTGGCCAACAGCCGCCGACAGACCCAGCGTGTCGAGCAGCGATGGATGCAGATCATGGGAGATGCGCCGCACCTCGCCAATCGCCCCCGCCAGCCGCTCGGTGCCCCGATCCAGCGTTGCCAGCGCATTGGGATTGCCGCTGGCGAGCTCATGACTGGCCAATTCAAACTGGAACTTGATCGACACCAGCAGCTGACTGATGCCGTCATGCAGCTCGCGAGAAACACGAGAACGCTCTTCTTCCTGCAAGCTGACAATGCGCTGGGTCAGCAACTGCAGCTTGCGGTCAGCCAGTCGCCGTTCGCTGACATTGAGCGTCAGCCCACTGGCGAAGACCAGCAACACCGCGACGAGCGCGACGCCGGCGATGGCCAGCATGGTGGTGTAGATGCCACTGGCGACCTCTTCGCGCACCTGCAGAATCGCCTCATCTACGTCCTCGAGATAGATGCCGGTGCCCAGCATCCAACCCCAACGCTCCAGCATCACTACATAGGCCAGCTTCGCGGCGAACTGTCCGGTCGACGGCTTCTGCCAGGCGTAGCGCTGGAATCCGGTACCTGTCTCGGCACTGCGCATCAACGCCTGGATCACTGGCAAACCGTTAGGGTCGGTCATGTTCCACAGATCCTTGCCGACCAGCTCGCTCTGGCGCGGATGCATCAGGTTGCGCCCGCTGCGGTCGTAGACGAAGAAGTAGCCATCGCTGCCGAAACTGAAGCGCCCCAAAGCAGCGAGCACCTTCTGTTTGGTCTCCTCATCGTTCAGACCGCTGCCATAGAACGGCGCGATGGTGCTCAAGGCCATCTCGACGTAGTTCTTCAGCTCGGCCTGCTTGCTCGCCAGGATGCTGCTTTCGATCAGCTTCGCCTGCTGCTCGCCGAGCCGCTGGTTCTGGAACAGCACCAGCGCGCAGACCACCGCCACAGCCAATAGCAGGGGCAGGATGCTGAGCGCGGCAATCTTGTGCTTGAGCTGCATCGAGCCTCTCCGATGACCTATATCTGGCAAAACGTGAGTGAAACTTAACCCAGGCGGCGCGGCAGGCACAGTACCAGATGGCACTTAGCCTTGACGCGCAGTGACGCGGGCGATTCCTCACTGAAACGAAAAAGCCCGGCACAGGGCCGGGCTTTCGTTACTGCATGAAGCGTCTTACTGACCGTAGACCGGGAACTTGGCGCAGACCGCCTCGACCTTGGCACGAACTGCTTCGATTACCGACTCATCGCCCATGTTGTCGAGGATGTCGCAGATCCAGCCAGCCAGATCGCGGCACTCGGTTTCGCCGAAACCGCGGGTGGTGACGGCCGGAGTACCGATGCGCAGGCCGGAAGTCACGAACGGCGAACGCGGATCGTTCGGTACGCTGTTCTTGTTTACGGTGATGTGAGCGTTGCCCAGAGCAGCATCCGCGTCCTTACCGGTGATGTCCTGCTTGATCAGGCTGAGCAGGAACAGGTGATTCTGGGTACCACCGGACACCACGTCGAAGCCGCGCTGAATGAACACTTCGGCCATGGCCTGGGCATTCTTCACAACCTGCTGCTGGTAGGTCTTGAACTCAGGTTGCAGCGCTTCCTTGAAGCACACCGCCTTGGCGGCGATGACGTGCTCCAGCGGGCCTCCCTGGGCGCCTGGGAACACTGCAGAGTTCAGCTTCTTCTCGATCTCGGCATTGGCGCGGGCCAGGATCAGACCACCGCGTGGGCCGCGCAGGGTCTTGTGAGTAGTAGTGGTCACTACGTCGGCGAACGGCACCGGGTTCGGGTAGACACCAGCAGCAACCAGACCAGCTACGTGGGCCATGTCGACGAACAGGTAGGCACCGACCTTGTCGGCGATCTCGCGGAAACGGGCGAAATCCAGTTTCTGCGAGTAGGCAGAGAAACCAGCGACAACCATCTTCGGCTTGTGCTCGAGGGCTAGGCGCTCGACTTCGTCATAGTCGATCAGGCCCTGGTCGTTGATGCCGTACTGCACGGCGTTGTACAGCTTGCCGGAGGAGGACACGCTGGCGCCGTGGGTCAGGTGGCCACCGTGGGCCAGGCTCATGCCCAGAATGGTGTCACCGGCCTGCAAGAGGGCGAGGTAGACGGCGCTGTTGGCCTGGGAGCCGGCATGCGGCTGGACGTTGGCGTAGTCGGCGCCGAACAGTTCCTTGGCGCGGTCAATGGCCAGCTGCTCGACCACATCGACGTACTCGCAACCGCCGTAGTAGCGCTTGCCCGGATAGCCTTCTGCGTACTTGTTGGTCAGTACCGAACCCTGGGCCTCCATCACCGCGGGGCTGGTGTAGTTCTCCGAGGCGATCAGCTCGATGTGGTCTTCCTGACGCTTGGCTTCCTGCTCCATGGCAGCGAAGAGATCGGCGTCGAAACGGGCGAGGGTCAAATCACGGCTGAACATGGCAGTCCCCTGAGAATCAGCTGGCGGTAATAAAGAGGCGCGGATTCTACCTCATCCGCCGGAGCGCGGGTATGAGCCGTGGTCATCTACAACATGAGACAAGCTGCTAGCGGTTGCAGCCCCGTTACAACGCAGCCCCTGGTTCTAGCTGGCCGACTGTGGCCTGCTGCTTGCAGTTTGAAATTGACGCTTTCAACTTTGCCGCTGGCACCGGCAGGCCGAGATAGAAACCCTGCACCTCGTCGCAGCCATGCTCGCGAAGGAAGTCCAGCTGCGCCTGGGTTTCGACGCCCTCGGCGATCACCGACAGACTGAGGCTATGCGCCATGGCAATGATCGCTCGGGCTATCTGCCCATCCTGCTCGCCTTCGGGCAGACCATCGACGAAACTGCGGTCGATTTTCAGCACATCGATGGGGAATTGCTTGAGGTAGTTCAACGAAGAGTAACCGGTGCCGAAATCGTCGATGGCAATCGAGGGGCCGAGCTGCTTGAGCGCATCGAGCATGCGCATCGCGCCCCCGACGTCCTGCATCAGGATGCTCTCGGTCAGCTCCAGCTCCAGCCGGCTCGGTGCAATTTTGCTGAACGCGAGAATCCCGGCGATGCGCTGACCCAGCTGACCATCGGCGAACTGGCGGGCCGAAAGGTTCACCGAAACCTTCGGCACCACCACGCCCTCCCGCTCCCAGTTTCCGATCTGCCGGCAGGCTTCGCCGATGACCCAGTCGCCTACCTCGACAATCAGCCCCAATTCCTCCAGCGCCGGAATGAACTCGCCGGGCGGCACCAGACCACGGGACGGGTGCTGCCAGCGCAGCAATGCCTCGACACCGGTCAGCGTATGGCCGTCGGCGAGGTATTGCGGCTGGTAGTGCAGCACGAACTGTTGCTGTTCGAGGGCGTGGCGCAGATCGCTTTCCAGCTCCAGACGCTCCAGTGCGCTGGCATTCATCTCGGCCTGGTAGAACTGGAAATTGTTTTTGCCGCGCTCTTTGGCGTGATACATCGCGGTGTCGGCATTTTTCATCAGCTGGCTGATGTCGTTGCCATCCTGTGGGCTCAGGGCAATGCCAATGCTGGCGGTGACAAAGAACTCTCGGCCAGACAGCACGAACGGTTCGGCGAGACTGCCCAGGACCCGTTCAGCCACATGGATTGCCCGGCTCAGCGCCTCGTCGCGATCACCACCGGGGCGCAACAGAAAGGTGAACTCATCGCCGCCCATGCGCGCCACCGTGTCGTCCTCATCAACGCACGACGCCAGGCGCACTGCGACGTCCTTGAGCATGCGGTCACCGGCGGCGTGACCGAGCGAATCGTTGATTGGCTTGAAGCGATCCAGATCGAGAAACATCAGCACCACCCAGCCACGGCGCCGGGCGGCCAATTGCAGGCTGCTGTGCAGACGGTCCTGAAACAGCGTGCGATTGGGCAGCTGAGTCAGCCCGTCGTAATAGGCCAGCCGGTGGATGCGCTTTTCGCTGGCCTTGCGCTCACTCATGTCGCTGAAAAAGCAGACATAGCTCACCAGCTCATTCTCATCGTCGCGAACGGCGGTAATGCCGATCCAGCATGGGTAAGTCTCGCCACCCTTGCGCTTGAGCCAGAACTCCCCTTCCCAGCTGCCGGTCTGCAGGACCTGGCTGTGCACATAGTCCATTTGATTGGCCTGCTGACGGTCGGCGCTGAGCACCATCGGCAGCTCGCCTCTGATCTCGTCGACGCTGTAGCCGGTGATCCGGACGAATGCCGCATTGACCTGGACGATCTTGCCGGCGGGATCGGTGACAACGATGGCCGCCGTGGAATGGTCGAATACGGTCGCCGCGCGGCGCAATGCCGTCTCGGCTTGGCGCTGTTCGCTGACATCCCGGCCAATGCACAGGGTTCCATCGAACCGGTTGTTCTCGTCGGAGATCAGCATCATCCGCAGCTCGATCGCGACCGACCGGCCATCGGCCGCGAGACAGTCGAAATACAGGGTTTGCGCCTGCAAGGTCTGCCCCAGCTTAGCCAGTTCAACCGGGCTGACCGAAGCATCGCGCACCCGCCTCATCAGGTCATAGAAGCGCGCCGCCTGACGCGGTTTGGCCACCACTCGATCCAGGCCATGCTGCGCCGCCCACTCCGGGCTGTAGCCAAGCACGGTCTGCACCGAAGGGCTGATGTAGTCGATGCGCAGCGAACTGTCGGTGGTGAAGACCACATCGCGCAGGCTACCGGCGAGCATCCGGTAGCGACGTTCGCTATCACGCAGGGAATGGCTGTGTTCCATGTTCGCAGTGACATCCCGGGCCACGCCAATCAAGCGCTGCACCTTCCCCTGCTCATTGCGCGTCAGGACCTGTTCAGTCACGCAGAACCAATGCCATTTGCCGTCACGGTGGCGCCAGCGCAGTAACGACTCCTGCACGACGCCGTCAATCATCGAACCGCGCAGGGCCAGCAGCCGCCAGATGTACTCCTGATCGTCCGGGTGGCTGATGCGTCGCCAGAACAGGTTGCTGTCGTCGCCGCGCTCTTCTTCGCTGTAGCCCAGCCGCGCGGCCAGGTTGCTATTGCTGAACAGCAGCTTGCCGGCCTCCAGATCCTGGACATAAAGGGTGTCCGGCACTGCGCGCAGCACCTCCGACCAGAACCGTTCACGCTCAACCAGTGCTGCCTGCGCCGACCACTCACGCGTGATATCGCGCATGACCCAGACAAAACCAGACGGCTCCAGCTCACCCGCCAGGTGCAAAGCCCGCCGCGTGATCGAAAAGAGACGGCTTTCCCCCTCCTGAAGCAGTCGCACGGCCTCAAGGCACAGATCAACCGTCGAATTGGTCGCGTCGAACGCCAGGGGATCCAGATTCGGCAGCAGCTCCTGCAGACGATAACGTGGAGCCTCGCGGCTACTCAGGCCGAACATTGCCTCGGCCTGGTTGTTGAGAAATTGCAGACGGCCACTGAAGTCGCTGATCAGAATCCGCTCTTCGATCGCCCCGAGCGCCGTCGCCGAATAGCGCAACAGTTGCCAACGAGCGCGCAGGCGAAGCGGCACAAGAAAGCGCGCACAGGTGACAGCAATCCTGCGGACAAGCCTGTCGAGGCGGGCTGACACGGATGGGGAAGGATGTTGATCGATCAAACGATTAAGTCCTTTGTGGCGTTGCGGCGAGCGCGGCATCGGACCAACGCCCGAACGGCGTCAAGGATGCCCTGAGAGCCATCAAAGCGCCAGCATCGAGTCAGCACCCCGGTTTGCCCTGCCAGATGCATTCCGGTAGCTTTGCGAGTTCGGTTCGACCCGCCCACAGCGGCGGGATTCGCCTCATTTTTTCCTCGTCACGGGCACTCGTCTCCATGGCTCAATATGTGTATCTGCCCTATTAGATTTTAGTCACGATTTACGAGCCGCAGTCGAGCCCTCGTGGTTAGGCGCTTATCCAGCCTACCTAGCATCTTTATCCTCTCAATCCTGTGTCGGGGCAGAACTTTTAGTTAGCTTTTGCTGACTTTGGGTCAAATTCACGCTCCAAACTTAACTTTTTGTAAGTTCTCCTGTAATCGCTTCTTGTCAGGTAACGCCAGCCGATCTCCTGTTATGAGGCAGCAAATAAAGTTCTTCTTAAAAGAAGAGGTTCATCACCTCTTAGGGCACCCTCAACCCGGCAGCGACGTAGGCAGCGGTAAACCGCATGACCCGGAGAAAAGCGCCTATCGGAAATCCTCGAAGCGCTGAACGATATCTTCGGTCCGAGATGAGCGATGACGACCAGTTGCAGTTCCTCACCGGCATCGCCCAGCGCATCAGTCGCCAAGAGGATGTGATGGCCCAGGTGAACAACCACTCGGTGGAGCAAGTGATGCACGGCCTGTCCCCCAAGCGCGTTCTCAATACCGTTCTCGACGCAATCACCGACTATGGGAAGCTGTCGCTCGAAGTGCTGGATAACGAGACCAAGTGCCGGGCGTTTGCGCAGGTGATCTTGAAGATGCTGACGGCGGCTGGCGGTTTGGGGCAAGGTAAAGGCGCCGCCGTATGACCTTCTTGAGCGCTGGTATTACTTGCTCGGGTTAGATTTCAGATGGCTGTGGCAGAAGGCTTGAAGGATCGCAGGCTAGTTCGCCTGCGATGCGGTAGAGCTTCTCGACGGTGATGTTGACCTCGCCACGCTCGATCCGCCCTACATAGCTGCGATCGATATTACACGCCAGCGCCAATGCATCCTGGGAAATCCGGCAGGCCTTCCTCTGCACGCGGATGCGTTCCCCTAACGCTTTCGCCAACTTATCCATGACCGTCTCAATACAACTTGAGGCGGCACTATCATGCGTTTGCGGACGCGCGAGCCACGGATTATAATCCGCATTTCTTTCGCGTTAACTCGTCTGGTGGCTCAATGAAATCGGCCTCGTTTATCTTTGACAGGCGTCTGTATGAGCTGCTTCAGGAGCAAGGGCGTACAACGTTTACGACCCGTGATCTGCGTGATGCCTATGCCGCGTGCCTGAAGGGAACACATTTCCGTATCGCCGATGTTCGCCGCTATGTATATGAGCAAATCCGTCGATTAGTGCGCGCGGGCTTAGTTTTACCTGACCAGGATCGTCGCGTTCGAGGACAGGTCTACCATCTGCAGCCTACTCCTGCACATGTGCAACTAGAGCTGATAGATAACGGTTTTGAGAATAGCCTTATGGCTACCGGACTGCCCGAACCAGGCATCGCCGTGCGCGCCCTTGAAGCTTCGCCGTTAAACTCGTCAGCCAATACGGACTTGCAGCTGGAAGCGCTCCACAAGGAAATCCGCTTGGACTTCCTCACTACAATGGGTGAGGCGGAGCGATTCAAGCTGCTGCTAGACCATATGCCACATTTACGGGACAAGGTTGAAGGCGATTACCTCGAAGCCAGGGATCGCAGTTCTCGCCTTCTAGGGCATCTGCGCGCCATCGAAAAAACCCTCAAAACGCTCGCTGCGCCACAATGAGTAGACCGCTGCGCAGCTGGCAGAACAGCTGCATCACCAAGGCATTGGGGCACTTTACCGTCACGCCGCACTTCTTTTGCCAGGCAACGCCGGGGGCTGGGAAGACGCGCATGGCCGCAGAGTTGGCCAGCCGGCTGCTTGAGCAGGGCAGAATTGATCTGGTGCTGTGCTTTGCGCCCTCCTGCCAGGTCGTTGAGGGATTTCGTTCGACCTTTGAGGTTGTGCTAGGCAAGCGTCTGAATGGCCAGATAGGTGCCGTGGGGGCGGCCTATACCTATCAGGCCATGGAATACCGTGATGAGGGATTCTGGCAGCTGCTTGATGATTATCGGGTGCTCGTGGTTTTCGACGAGATCCACCATTGCGCCGGCCACGATCCGCTGCTCAGCAATGGCTGGGGGCAGCAGATACTGCATCGGCTACAGGATCGCGCTGCCTTCACGCTGGCCCTTTCTGGCACGCCCTGGCGTTCGGACGATAAGGCCATTGCCTTAGCCCGCTACTCCTCGCCGGCGGGGCATTTGATCTGTGATTACCGTTACGGCTTGAGAGACGCCATTGCCGATGGCGTGTGCCGATCCCCTCGCATCGTTCTGCTCGATAATCAGAAAGTGAAACTCACGGAAGAATTGGGTTCTGATAGCTCTGTGAAGCTCTTTCCCAGCATTGCCAGGCTTTTGGGTGAGTCACCCGTCACCTACGAGGAACTGCTGCGCCATGACGAGTTGATTGATCAGCTTCTCGACATTGGCTGCAGCAAGCTCAATGAGCTTCGCCAGATGAAACCTGATGCAGCTGGTTTAGTGGTTGCTACCGACATCGAACACGCCCAGCAGATAGCCCAGGCACTGGACGCTAGGGGCGAGGTTTGGCGCATTGTGACCAACAAGACCCTGGATGCGCAGCAGGTGATCAACGGATTCCGGAGCAGTAACTGCCGCTGGATTGTCGCTGTGGGAATGATTAGCGAAGGCACTGACATCCCGCGCCTGCAAGTGTGCTGCTATCTCAGCCGTATCCGCACCGAACTGCACTACCGGCAAGTGCTGGGGCGGGTGTTGCGACGCACAGGTGAATCTGATGACCGAGCATGGCTATTCATGCTTGCGGAACCGACGCTGCAAAGCTTCGCGGAGCGAATAGCAGATGACTTGCCAGATGATTTGGCGGTGCTGAATGAGGTGCGAATTCCGAGCCCCACCCCAGATTTGAGTCCTGAGTTGATTGGTACTGCTGGCAACGTCAATGGGGTGGATGGTGCAGCCTTATTTAGAGCTGGGCAGGCTATTGAGTCGAGGGCAACGAACATCATTTCGCTTGCTGATTTTGCAGCTGAACCAGCTTATCAGGTCAGTTTTTCTCAGCATTATAGGCAGCAGTTGTTGGCTTGCTTTTGATGGTGTGACGCCAAGTTCACTGGAGTAGCACACGCATGTAAACGGCCAAGGTCGGCTGCTTCATTGACTAGAGAGTTATCCAGAGGTTGGCATGGAAATCAAATCGCCGGCGACGGTAGCCGTGATTGAGGATGTGATTTGCGACGTTTGCTCCTCTAGTACCCGCATCCCCGGTTATGGCTTGCAATATGGCAGGCTCGAAGCGCAATGGGGTTATGGCGCTCAGCATGACGGAGAGCACTACCAGGTCCACCTCTGTGAGCTCTGCTTTTTCCGAGTGTTAAGTAGCTTGCGTAGAGAGCGCATGGTCAACGTCATGTTCGATGATGACAAGCCCTTCTCCGCGGACGAATTCGCGCTGATAAGCGCTAATAACTTTTTTGGAAAGGAGTGATGACTGAGCCGCAGGTATGTTGCCTTCTAACCCTTATCGTCGTGCCTTCTTTGCACGCTGGAGTTCAGTATGGCCAAAATAAGCATTGAACAAATCAATGATTTTCTAGCAAGCGAAGGCAATGCAATGCATAGCGCCTGTGACGACGAGGCTGCTGGCATCGCTCTGGCTCGGGAGTTCTGCCCAGGGAAACCATACTGTTCAGTAAGGCAATGGATACTCGTCGATCTCGATATTTCAGATGACAAGAAGGCACTGATTACAGAGCAAGGTTTTCAGCCAATCCTTCTCTATGCCCACACCGTAGTAACAGATAGTGCCCGTCGATTTTCTCTTGGCGATTGGGTCAGAAGCACGCTCTTGGTCGATCGAAAAAGCAACTGCCTTTTTGAAACCCAAAATAGCGTTTACATCCTCTTGGGCACAGGAAGCCGGAAGACAGCAGAACCAGCTGTCGTAGCCAGCATATTTTGATGAGCTGCGGAGACAACCATGACTATGCCGATCGAACGCACTGCCGCACTTATTGAAGTGCGGCGATTCCTCAACAGCCTGATAACGAGCAGCGAGGTCAGCGATGAGATAAAACATCAGGCTACAAGCGCTCTGCGTCACTACCCTTCTGCAAGAGAGGTGAACATGCTCGCGGAGAAAGAGGAATACACCCGCAGATTGGGTGGAACCGTTCCAGCTCACCTGCTCATTACCGCCAGGCTGGATGAAACTGGTCGTATTCAGAAGCTGATTGAGGAAGATTGTGAAATCAGAACCTGATCTAGGACATGGAACTACCAATAGAGCCAAGACTTCTTTGCTGACTCAGCCAACTCTTCAGGAGCCGCCTCGCGCTGTCACGCGTCAGTCCAATCAGTGCCCCCAAGTTCTGCAAGGCCACCTCTTCGCCGACTACTGTCAGAAGCTTAGGGCAGGACTCGGCCAGAAGCGGCCGTATCGAGTAGAGAAAATAAATCTGCCCCCTTTTTCCTACGTGCGAGATGCTGGCCCTACAACCTGGCATGGTCATCTGGAACGGCGATGGGCAAGGGTTCGGCGGGTGATGGTGAGCGGCGAGATTCACGGGCGTGTCGAAACTAAATACGCTCGCGACGTGTTACTGAGTGACAGGGCGCTGGCAACCCTGAGAGGCGCGCTGGCGATGAACGAGGGCGAAAGCGCCTTCGTATACACCCCTGCGGATGGAAGAGGAGATTTTATTGCTTCAGAGAACACACCGAAGCGGCACCTGAACGCTGCGCTCAAAGCGCTGGGCATATGCCAGCGCCGTCAATATGCGACGCGCCACACTTACGCCACGGTGTGCTTAATGGCCGGGATGACGCCAGCGTTTGTGGCTAAACAGCTCGGTCACGGTGTTCAGGTTCTGCTCGAACGCTATGCGCGGTGGATGAATCGATCGGTTCGCGGCTTTTTGGAACTCGAAAAACTAGCCAAGCCCTGACTGCAAAAAAGCCCCTGAAAGGGGCTCTCTCAAATGTGACATGTGCAGTTGGCGAAGGAGTTATGCAGCTGCCTTCAGCTCCTCGAGCTCGGAGAAAAGCTTCTCGCAGGACAGCAGCACTGACTCAGCGTCTTGAACGTATATGTCTTCATCCAGCTTGTAGTCAGCTTTGACCCGCTGGCCGTGCAGCCTGAGAAGATTGATGCCGATTTTACGGTATTGCCTGGTCAGTTCACGCCCTCCAGCAAAATGGTCCTGATAAAAGGACGATACTTTTACATGAGAACTACCTCTGCAGGCAGATAGAGGCGGCGAAACCAACGCATCGGCATGCTCAAGTGCGCAATGATAGAGCCCATAGTATGCGCGGCTCATAACCAAACGAGATCTATCCTCGCGATTGCAATGCTCGTCGAAAACCCAACGCGCCTCTTGCAGAAACCCCAGACTACTTACCGGCATTTACAGAACTCGCTGCTGCTGATCACATTTGTCGGTATATACGAATGAATAAATTAACTTATTCCAGCAATCGATAGCTAAGTCATCTGATATTAATTCGCTAAGCTCTTCATTCATCTCCATAAGAAGCTTCCCAGGAGCATTGATACTCAGCTGGACGTTTACATACTTATGGCCGTCGGAGTCGAACACTTCACTCGAACCACCACTGATCCAGACGTTATGCTTTCTGGTAACGTCCTCAACCTTTTCATATATCTGGATTGCCTGGGTCTCTGATATGCCGAGGCGATCCAAATCCGATCCCATTGTGATGACTGCAACAACATCCGAATTATTCATAATGTCGGCGTCCTGTGATGCTTTCAAATACAACTCAAGGCAAGACTTCATGGTCTCGTAGGCGCAGCAGTAAAAGCATGCATCAGCCAAAAGCTGAATAAGCCCAGCATCGGCTGGACTCTTAGAATGTGCTTCTTGAAATATTTTAATTGCTTCAGGAAAACGCTGCAGTTGGCTCAGCGTTACAGCATAGTTTGTAAGATGAACGTAATCTCTACCGCTCGCATTAAGCGACAAGCGGTGATGATTTATCGCTTTTTCTTCATCACCACAGAACGCATAGTAAGCACCAAGCACCATCAAACCTTCGGCGAGATTTGCGCTTTTAAGCTTTTCAATTTCCCGCTCTAATGACATCTTTTGAAGCGGCACTAATTTAGCCCCTTCTTGATGTAAGGCATTCAAGCGATCAATTATTTGGTGGCCAGTGCTAGCCCTACTAAGACGCATCTCTTCTCCATATGCGGCTGGGCGAAAAAACTATGCACAGGTTATTCACACACCCGTTATCAAATTTACCTTCGTTGGACGCCATGGGTCAACGTAAATTCAGGCGGCTCAATAACGGAGAACGCGCGAGCGGAAATGTCAACACTCATTTGGCTATCATAGCGTCATACAGGTCGCATTTACCATTTGGCGAGCCTGGCGGACCGCTGCGGCACTCCACGCCCAACGCTTGAAAACGGTATCCTACAGAATGCCTTCGCGGCCCACGGAGCAGCGGCGAATTCGCGATCCTGGTACAGAATCGGTACATTTCACCCCTCGGACCAGCGGAAGGCCCGCAATGTCAGTCATGCGGCGGATTAGGCGGCTTACCAAAAATAGTTGAATCGAAACATTAGGGGCGGATGCCGGGGCTAACGGCCTACCGATTCCCCCTAAACCCCCCTGATGTGGTACGAAAATTGGTACGGAAAGCCCGGCAAGCGCCGGGCTTTTTTGTGGCCGAGTCCCATGTGAACACTTTGCAATTGGCCAGTCAAACTACAACAATAAACTTTGGGCAGCCTTGCAAAGCTCAGACGAGCGCCACATGTTCATAGCGGCACTTAGCCATACAGCAAGGATCCACTATGACAGACTTTTGCATTTCAGCCGTACGCTACAACGACGACCGTAAACACATAGCTTACGTTAGAGTACATCAGGACCTAAATAACAAAATTGGTACACGGAGAACTGTGGAACGGGCATTCGTAGCCGACTTTGTCAGGTTAGAGAAAGCCTCTTTCCAAACGATCACTTTCAACGCGACTACCAAGAAGTGGGAAAACGGCGCGCGGGTGCACGTGATCGAAGACGAGTTCCTGACAACTGACAGAAACAGCACCAAGCGAGACAACTTAGGAAATCTCCCTGAATTCTAGGCTTCTTAGATCCCAAGGCAGCAGCTCTCGTTTCATGCGATTGTCTGCTGCTCTCTAAGATGCACCGTACGTTCCATAGCTCAGCAAGCTTGGTCGTATAGCTCTGACTCATCATCTCCCGCCGCATACACCGATTGGGCGCCATGGTTACCCGACCGGGCCGCAGCGCATTGCGCGCCCATTTAGCGTTGACCGCGTCGAGCACGCCCATAACCTTTTCCGAAGTGGCAGGCTGGGTTTCGGCGAACAGATCGTCGGTGTACTCGCCTCGCTGACGTAGGTCCATCAGCAGCACCTCGGCCTTGCTGAAAGCCAATCCCTCTCGATAGACGTGCTCCAGCCCGGCGATTGCCGCCCGGGTGATGTACCTGGTTTCGTCCGTTGGGTACGGCAGCTCGCATACCACGCCCTTCGCGAACTTGGGCTCGGCCGGGTTGAACATGCCGGTGCGAATGCTCACACGCACTCGCTTGCACATCGAGCCCTGCGCCCGCAGTTCCTCGCTGGCACGCGCAGCATAGGTGGCCACAGCCTCCCATCGGCGCGAGTTCTTCCAGGCGTTTGCCAAACATTCTCGAGCAGCAGATCTCCTGTTTGGGTGGTGCCAGCTCTTCGAGATCGAGGCACGGCGTACCGCGCAACTCGCGCGCAGTCTTCTCCACCACCGCGCTGAACTGCTTGCGCAGCGTCCAGGCGTCGGCCTGGGCTAGGTCCCTGGCGGTGCGAATGCCCATGCTATTGAGATGCTCGGTCATCCGCCTGCCGATGCCCCACACGTCGCTCACATCGGTAACGCGCAGAACCTTGTCGCGGCGATCTGGATCGAGCAAGTCCACTACCCCAGCCAATGACTCAACCTCGCCGATGCGCATTGCGGCTGGCGCAGACGCAGTTGCGCTGGCGAGTGAACAGGCCATACCTGCATACGCATGATCATAGGGGAGCAAGATGCCAAAGCGGCCGTGCTGGGATGCATCTCTACACGGCGCACGGCTTGCATTGTCAGCTGACCCATCGACTGGTGATACTAGCGTTTGGTTAGAAGCACCTCTGGCGACCGGCTGCTCTGGTGGCGAGGAAGCCGAACTAAATATCAATAGTCGAGACGTATATTCTGGGCGTCCTCGAACGCAGGAGTTGGTTTGACTAGCCTGAGCGCCCGCTATTGGCCGAAAGTGGCCTAACGATTAGTCACACGCGATCGCGGGCTGCTATACACGAACGAGGCACCACCACCATAGCTGCGCGAGCAGGATCACTTCACTAAAGGCTCATCCATGACTATGCGAGCAGTATCGGGAGCGACGAAGAATCGGTACGCGGTACCGAAAAAAGAAGACGGAAAGGTTCTTGTGTAATTGATGTGACCAGGAGAGGCGCTCGGCGTGAGTGTCGAAATAGTCGCCCCGGGGTGCGGTTGCGGTCGTAGCCCTGAAACTGGTCGAAACGATAGCGGTCGCCCGATTGCACCATACCGCACTGGACCACTGCGTTCGATCGATAGGATTGTTTGCAGCCTACGGGAGGATGACAAATGACCGGATTGGCGCTATGCCGGCCGATAAAGCCACTAAGTTCTGTCATGACGTCTAAGATCTTTTCTAGCGACTGCACAGATCACCTTCGCGTGGCGCTCAGGTTGGTAGATTACTCAGCCATGAACCCATTCGATCTCCCGCTTCAAGGACGATGACCACAACTGAATAGGTCAACGGCGCTCAAAACTGGCTTACGCCGTTTAGAGTGATTGCTCATTACGATACAGCAGGTAGCTTAGGATCGACCGCAGCTTTCCAGCTTTGACCGGTTTGTTCAGCACCGGGACTCCGACGCCTTGCAGTTGACGGCGGCACTGGTCGCTGCGGTCAGCGGTAATCATCACCACCGGGATCGGGACGCCGAAATGTACCCGCAAGGCCTGCGCCACGTTCCAGCCGGTCGCACCCTGATCCAAATGGTAGTCGGCAAGAATCAACTCGGGCGGCAGCTCATTCAGAGCCGCCAGAGCAGCCGCCTCGTCGGAGGCGACTAGCACCTCGCAACCCCATTGCCCGAGTAGCGCGGCCATGCTGTGCAAAATGCTCAGATCGTTATCCAGTACCAACAATCGGCGCCCTGGCAGCGGATCGCCCATCATTGGCATCATCAAAGGCGCTTCGCTGACTGATTCCCACGGCACCGCGACCAGGGGCACGTCAATGCTGAATACCGAGCCGCGACCCGGCTGCGAGCGAACATGTATGTGGTAGTCGAGCATGGTGGCGATCCGGTCGACGATGGCTAGTCCCAGGCCGACCCCCGCGCGTTCAGCGGCGCGCTGAACGCCCAGTTGGTTGAATTCCAGAAAGATTGACTGCATCTGATCCGCCTCGATGCCGCAGCCGGTGTCCCAGACCTCGATCCGCACAAATTCGCCACGCTTGCGCGCGCCCAGCAATACCCGGCCCTCATCCGTATAGCGGCAGGCATTGCTAAGAAAATTGCGCAGAATACGCGTCAACAGCCGGAAGTCACTGCGCAGCGCATACGCCGGGATGTAATGGTCGAAGCCAAGACCTTCCGATTCCGCCACCGATTGGAATTCGGAAACCAGCGGCAGCAGCACTTCATCCAGACGGTACACCTCAATGTCCGGCTTGATCGCTCGTTGATCGAGCTTGGAAATGTCCAGCAAGTCGGTGAATAAATCTTCCGCACCTTCCAGCGCCTGATGCGCTCGCTCGACGAGATTCCGTTCCGCGCCGGGCAAACTCCGCTCGCGCAAGGTCGATATCAACAGGCGCGCCGCGTTGAGCGGCTGCAACAGATCGTGGCTGGCCGCCGCTAGATACTTGTCCTTGCTTTGGTTGGCCGCCTCGGCTGCATCACGGGCCTTGCGCAGTTCGACAGTTCGTTCGGCGACGCGCTGTTCCAACTGCTCGTTGAGCTGCAGCAACCGCAGCTGGGCCAATTTGCGCTCGGTGATATCGGCAACGAAACCCTCGACCAAACCATCTTCATCCGGTTTGAGCAGCAAGTTCATTATTACGTCGATCGCGCTACCGTCCTTGCGACGCAAGCGGGTCTCATAGCCAAACAGGCCCCGTTGATCACTAAGAATGCGGCGGATGCGGTTCAGCTCTTCCTCACCGCCGACGAATAGATGATGCGATAGATCGGTTAGCCCCCAGAGCGCGTCCGAGGGGCTGTCGTAGCCGAGCATACCTGCCAATGCGGGATTGGCCGCGCGGATGCCTTCCTGCAGGCTGGCTTGAAAGATGCCATGCACTGCATGTTCGAACAGCCATTTGTAGCGATTGCGCTCGGCTTCCAGCTCTTCGAGGCGCGCAACCAGTTCTGGATAGTGACTTTTACGAGCCGAATGCGTGCCAAGCCCAAGCAGGCCAGCGAGAGCGTCGTCCTGCTCAGAGTGCTTCGGCATATACCACTTCGACGTCGCGCTGGGTCGACGAGCGAGGATTGGTCAGGATGCAGGGGTCCTGCATAGCGTGCCGCGACAGGAAAGGGATGTCCGAAAGATTCACGCCATGCAACCCCAGCGTTTCGTTGAAACCAATGGCTTGCTTGAGCTGAACCAGATGAGCGACCAGACCATCGCGAATCTGCGCATGGGTCATGCCGCGCGTATCGATGCCGAATGTTTGCGCCACAATTTTGAAACGCTCGGGCGCAGCGCTGTAATTGAACGCCACTACATGCTCGACCAACACTGCGTTGCACAAGCCATGCGGGAGGTCGAGATAGCCGCCAAGGCTATGGGACATCGCATGCACTGCACCGAGAATCGCATTGGAAAACGCCAGCCCGGCCTGCATGCTGCCGAGCATGATTTTCTCGCGCAGCTCGATATCTGCCGGATTGGCGATCATCTGCACTAGATGACCATTGATGAGGCGCATCGCTTCCAATGCGTGCGGGTCGGTCAGCGGCCCGTTGCCGGTCGAGACGAAGGCTTCGATGGCATGCACCAGCGCATCAATGCCGGTACAGGCCGAGAGGAACGGATCCATGCTGAGGGTCGTTTCCGGATCGATCAGCGACACATCGGGTACGGCGCCCTTGCTGACGATGGAAAACTTCATCCGCTCGGTCTGGTTGGAGATGATCACGAACTGCGAAACATCTGCGGAGGTGCCGGCCGTGGTTGGGATCAGAATCAGCGGCGGGCTCGGCACGCGCAGCGTGTCGACGCCTTCGAATTCAATGATGTTGCGACCATGTGCGACCGCAATACCGATGCCCTTGGCGCAGTCCATCGGGCTGCCACCGCCTACCGCGACGATGACGTTGCAGCCTTCGTTGCGATAGACCTCAGCGCCCAGCATCACTTCCTCGGAACGAGGATTGGCCGAGACCTGGGTAAACAGATGGTAGTCAATGTCCTGGCGGGTCAGGCTTGCCTGGACGTCGCCGATCCACCCTGCGGCAACCACACCTGGGTCGGAAACCAGCAGCACCTTGCGTGCGCCAAAGTTCTTCGCGTAGTTGCCAGCACTGTGCCGACAACCCGCACCAAACACGATCTCGGGGGAAACGAATTTGCGCTGCAGACTATGATTGGGGCTCATACAACGGCCTATAGTTATTATTTTGTTACGTTCGCCAAGCCTACTGTTTTCTACGATCAAAGCAATCCACAACGGTGCATACGGCCATGAATGCCAGCCGGCTCAGCGAAGAAGCTCCTGATAGAAGCGACATTCCCGCTCCAGCGCATCGGCCAGGTTGGTCGCCTGCCGGAAGCCGTGGCGCTCTTCCGGGTAGAGACAATACTCGACCTCCACGCCCCGTTCGCGCAGCGCGGCGACCATGGACTCGGTCTGCTCGGGTAGCACGACCGCATCCTGCCCGCCTTGAAAAAAGATCACCGGCACCTGAATCAGCGCCGCATTGCGCAACGGTGTTCGCTGCCGATAGCGCTCGGCGTCGACCTCGGGATCGCCGATCAGCCAGTCCAGATAATCGGCCTCGAACTTATGCGTCACCCGGCGCAACGCCAGCGGATCGCTGACGCCGTAGAGGCTCGCACCGCCGCTGAAGCCAGCATTGGCAGCCAGTGCGCAGAGCGCGCTGTAACCGCCCGCGCTCGAACCCCGGATGAACGTTCGCGTCGGATCGATTTGGCCGTTCGTGGCGAGCGCTTGCACCGCGGCGCAGGCGTCTTCCACTTCGATCACACCCCATTCGCCTCGCAACTGCTGACGATAAGCACGCCCGAAACCGCTGCTGCCGCGGTAGTTGATATCAGCCACGGCGAAACCGCGCTGAGTCCAATATTAGATGCGCGGATCGAAGACCGGGTAGCTGGCGGACGTAGGCCCGCCATGCATGAACACCACGAGCGATGGCTGTTCTTGTGAAGGACCTTGGCACTGTGCATTGCTCGGCGGGTAGAAAAATGCGTGCGCCACCTCGCCTTGCCCGGTAGCGAAACTGAACGCCTGGGGGCACGACAACTGATCGGCCGCCAAAGGCTGTTCGCCTCCGGCGAGCATTTCGATGCAGCTGGTAACCCTGTCGATTGCTAACACGGCAGGCGTCAGGCCCGACGAGCCTGCTATGCAGTAAAAGTGTCGCTCGTCGGCAGCAAGTTGGCGGCAACGGCTGAATTCCATCGCCAGCTGGCGTTCATTACCTTGGCTGTCTTGTTCGAACAACAGTCCGTAGCCATCCATTATGCGTGTCAACAGCAAAGCGCCGTCCGCCGAGGGTAGATAGCTCACCGTTCCCAGCTGCCAGGGCGCCGGGGCATGATCACACCCAGCCGCAGCCGCGCCGGTTACCGGAACAAGGCTGTCGTCCTGCATTCTCCAAGGCTGCCACCAGCCTTCGCGGTCAGTCAGGCAATACAAGGCGCCATCCGGAGCGAAGCGCGGCTGTTGCAGCGACTCATTTCCCGCTGCGCCGGCCAGGCACCGCGGCGCTCCCCAGCGATCATTTTCGGTACGTTCGGCAATCCAGAGGCTGGTGGACGTCCAAGGTTGTTCGGGGCGTTGCCACTCGATCCAGGCAAGACGTTGGCCTGTCGCATCCAAGGTCGGTGACGAGTAAAAGTCGCTCCCCTCGATAAGTACGCTTCGGCTGCCATCAACCAGCGAAACGCTGACCAGACGATGCTCTGAGCGAGCTTCTTCGGCGGTTTCTTCCACGGCGAGAATGGCCCGCTGGCGCGTGTCGAACTGCAGATCACCGTACCGGCAAGCGTCGTCATCGGTCAGCGCGATGGGCGGCGTCGCTGCGTCCGTAGATAGGCCCTGCAGGTAGATTTGCTGATCCTGCTCGTTGACGAACGCAACCCCGGCGTCGGTCAGGCAGAAGGCACCGCCGCCGTATTCGTATACACGGCTGCGAAGCGAGAACCCGGGCGGCGTGAGGCTACGCAAGCCGCGAGCGTGCCAATACCACAACGTGGAACGCGCATCGGCCGGATCGTACTGAACCCAGAACACGCCCCCATGGCCAGCGCGAAGCTCGGCAAAGTCACAACTTGCAGAGGCGGCATCTTCGGCAGTCCAGTCGCTGGGCCAGAAGCCATAGGGGATTGCGGTCTTGGTCATCCAAACGGTTCCAGTCGGTTAGGCGTCAATCGATGACCTTATACCCTGAGGATCAGCTTCGATGCCTTCTCGTTACGAAAGGTCAGCTCATCAAGCCCGCGTGGCGCTTCTTCGGCCTCGGTGCGGGCGGCAAGAATCTTGTCGTGGTGCGCAGACTTGCTGCACACCGGATCGGCATTGGCCGCATCGCCAGTGAGCATGAAAGCCTGGCAGCGGCAGCCGCCGAAGTCCTTTTCCTTCTCGCCGCAGGATTGGCAAGGCTCGGGCATCCAATCGAAACCGCGAAACTTGTTGAAGCCAAAAGAATGCTTCCAGATCTGCTCGATGCTCTGCTCGCGAACGTTAG
This sequence comes from Pseudomonas sp. NPDC047961, assembly GCF_050272435.1. Taxonomy (NCBI): domain Bacteria; kingdom Pseudomonadati; phylum Pseudomonadota; class Gammaproteobacteria; order Pseudomonadales; family Pseudomonadaceae; genus Pseudomonas; species Pseudomonas sp. NPDC047961. The sequence goes on from NZ_JBNNMD010000001.1 coordinate 1,163,466, forward strand.
GGAAGCTGATCGGCAGTTGACGCGCGCTGTGACAAGGTAGCGGTGTGATGTCGAGAAACAGGTTGCCCCAGCCGTTCATGCAGCCCTTGGGACGCTCTTCGTAATAGTCGGGCGTGACGAAGATCAGCTTGCAGGGATGGTTCTCGGCGGCGAGCTTGTCGCGCCATTCATTGGTGATGCGCTCGGCACGCACCAATTGTTCTTTGCTTGGCAACAATCCTGCACGGTTGAGTTCCGCCCAGCCTCGACCATGCGAATCTGACCGACGCTAATTTGCAGGAAGGCAAGCTCAACGATGCCAATCTCGGCAACGCGACCCTGACTGGCGCACGCCGACACTATGCAACCTTTCAAGGCAGCAATATGGACGGTTGCTTCGATTGCCCAGTGGACTGGGAGAAGTAATAGGACGGGTGCATCGAACCAGCGCGCCATGCGCTTTAATGGCAGGTGCGCGCACGTTCCCAGGGGCGACGATTCAGCGGCTTGAAGTGGAGGCCCTATCGATATCCGCATTCCCCAGTTGACCGACCTCGAGCGCCTGCCCCGCTTCGACGGTCTCGCCCTCGACCGTATCGTCACGCCGTCGACGCCCGAGGAATTCGCCCAGGCCGTCGACGACATCCTGACCTTTGCACAGATCGGGTTCGATACCGAATCCAAACCCACCTTCACAGTAGGCGAGCTGTCCAGCGGGCCTCACCTCATTCAGTTCGCAACGCCAACAAAAGCCTATCTTTTTCAGATCGGAATACCCGGTTGCGTCGAGGCCGCTAAGCGGGTGCTGGAGACGGACCAAGTATTGAAAGTCGGATTCGGTCTGGCGTCCGATCGCAGCCGTCTACGCACCCGGTTGGGGATCGAATTGCGGCACAGCGTCGATCTTGGTTCGGCGCTGAGATATCACGGCAAGAAGGGTCAGGTCGGGCTTCGCGGTGCGGTGGCGGCGGTACTGGGTGCCGGTATAAGCAAGTCACGCAGCGTGTCGACTTCCAACTGGGCTAACAAAAATCTGGCCGAAGCGCAGCAGCGTTATGCCGCCAACGATGCCTATGCCGCGCTGATGGTATTTCTTGCATTGGATGCGCAGTCGCGAGCGTTGCTACTGGATCGAGTGATATGAGGCTCGGCCTGGACGACGGACCGTCCGGCCTGAAATGCATACTCAACGAAGGATTGCCGGGTTCCTTTCGCAATCCCTGCCCCAACGTCTATCCGGCGCTGGATGTCCTTTCGCACGTTGTGTTGCAGCTTGAACCGAGATCTGGCTGACCTCTCCGCGACTGCTGAGAGGTCCGGCCAATGATTTTATCGTCGACACGCACCTCCCTGTGCCGTCGTTTTTTACGCTTACAACGCATCCCAAACGTAACGTACGCCCAACCAGCCAGCACGCGGCGCACCGGGCGCGATGAACTGCTCGTGGCGCCACTCCTCCGGGTCGGTTTCGAAGGCATTGCCAGCGCCTACGAAAGGGTTTTCGGCCAAGGCGCCGCTCGTGGCATAGCGCTTGTCGAACAGGTTGTCGACCCGACCGAACAGAGTCCAGTCACGAGCGAAGCGGTAATCGGCACTCAGATTGACCACCGCATAACCCGGCAGTGTGCCGCTGCCCTCGACCTCGTCGTTGGACTGATGACGATTGTTCTCATTGCCCCGCACATACTGCTCGGAATACGCCAGCACAGTTGTACCGATACGAAGCCGATCGTTCAGATTCCAGTCCAAGCCGAGCTTGAGGTTGTGTTTCGGCAACCCTGGCAGGTAGTCGCCACGGGAGATGTGAATCTCGTCATCCGGGCAGCCGCCCTCGCCCTCGGTGCTGTTGTTCTCGGCCAGGATGCATGCAGAGGACTGTAACGTGGCGTGCAAGTAGGTGTAATCCACCCGCCAATCGACCGGCCCTTGCTCGCCGGCCAGGCCCAGCTCGATACCTTGGCGCCTTGTGCGGCCGAAGTTGGTGAAGTAACCCTTGCTACCACCGGTTCCGACGAACAGCAGATCATCGTGGTTAAGGCTGCGGAAGGCCGTGACGTTCCATTCGGTGCCGCTGGCCAGCTGGCCGCGCACGCCAAATTCCAGGGTGCGAGTGACGACCTGTTCCAGGAATGGATCGGCGGCCATGGCGTTGGGCAGGCTGCAGGGATTTTCCGGATCGGCACAACCCAGTTCGATCGGCGTCGGCGCCCGATTGCCTTGGGAGTAACCGCCGTAGAGGGTCACCGCGGGCTGTAACTGCCAGGCGAACCCCAGCGCCGGGTTCAGCTTGCGATAGGTGAAATCGCCATTGAGGTCATCTCCCATGCGATCAGTGTTGACTACCCGGGTGCGGTTGTAGCGTAGCGAGCCGGTCAGCTGCAGCGCGTCGGTTAGCGACCATGTGTCGGTGGCGTAGAGACTGGAAGTGCGGGTGCGACCCAACAGGCTATTGGCTGGGTCTTCGGCCTCGGTGGCAAGAATGCCGCGCTTATCGGTCAGCTCACCGCCTTGCTCGCTCTGGTGAAAGCTGGCGCGGGTGTTGTCGTGGGACAGGCCAAAGGCGAACTGGTGGGCCCCGGCATGACGGGACCACTGCAGGGCCAGGCCGTAGGCGCGCTGGCTAGTACGGGTGCGGTTCAGCACGCCGGTTTCCGGACCCTCGCCGGCCAGGAAGCCGTCGTCTTCCCACTCTTCATATTCGTCTTCGTACTCATCGTTTCCGTCACCGTTAAGGGTCGCTGTGCGGGTGCGCCGCAAATAGACGGTGCCGGACAGCCGGTCGCTATCGCTCAGCCAGTGACTGCCGGAAAACGCCATTAGGTGGCTACGGTTCTCAGTCTGGTCGGGATAGGTAAAAATCGCGTCGCGGTCCTGCTCATGCATGCTTTCGGGGATCAGTCCGTTACCAATCAGATCGTTGTCAGCATGAGCCAGCGTCAGGGCCAGGTCCGTGCTGTCTGTGGTCCAGGCGAATTTGCCGAACAGCTGGCCTACCTCAGACGGCGAATGGTCGCGCCAGCCGTCTTCATCCATCCCTTCGGCCGCCAAGTACCAGGAAAACTCCTCATGTTGGCCGCCATGCTCCACTGAGCCACCGTAGCGGCCAAAGGAGCCGCCGTAGAGTTGCGCCGCGCCGCCAGGATGAGTGTCGCCCCGCTTGGTTTCCAGCGCCAGGGCGCCGCCGAGTGTGTTGAGGCCGTACAGTGGGTTGGAGCCAGGCACCAGAGCCGCCCCAGCGATGGCGGCCTGGGGAATAAGGTCCCAGTGCACCACGTCGCCGAACGCTTCATTGATGCGCACGCCGTCGAGAAACACCGATAGGCCTTGGGCCGTGCCCAGTAGCGGCGAAGCGGTGAAGCCCCGGTAATTCAGGTCTGCCTGATAGGGGTTGCCCTGGGTCTCGTTGAGGTTGACGCTCGGCAGACCGCGCTGCAGTTTTTCTGCCAGAGACTGCCCTCCCAGCTTGCGCAGGCGCTCGTCGTCCAGGGTTTGAATGTTGGCCGGAACCCGATCCTTCGGCAGATCGATGCCGGGCAGCGGAGTCGTGGCGACAACCTCATCACTCTTGAGCTCGAGTGGCTCCTCAGCCTGGGCGAAACCAGGCAACAAGCCGGCAACGGCGAGCGAAAGCAGCGTGCGACGGGGCGTCCAGCTGCGGCAGATCTGATATTGCATGGGCATTCCTTGTTCTTGTTTGGCGGATCGTGCCGGGGCGGGTTTGCGGGCGACTCTCCATGCTGGCCGATGTCGGCTGGCAAACTGCCAGAACTGATTATCGAGAGCTTCCGCGCACCGCCGATAGGGAAAAATTCCCGGTGCTGCCGGGAATTTTTCCCGACCCCGTGGCGATTGGTCTTACTACCGCCGGAGTAATCCGGAACGAAGGCCTTCGAACCAGATGCTCGATGCAATGCCGGCTCTGGCCTGCTGATCGCCGACCGTCCATACGATTTTTTGGAATACCGGGGCCCTGGTGAGGCTGCCCTTTCTATTGGCTTCAGCTAGTCGACCTGAGGCAGTGCGGATTTTCGAAAAAGGGCGCGTGCGCCTGACGTCGAGCGCTAGAAAAAATTATCAGGAACGGGCTCGTAAAAAGCCCGCAACGGCCGGGACGAGCCGACCATCAATTGTCCAAGCTCAAGAACATGAACAAGCCGAAACCGCTCAAGCGCTTCTTTTGATCCAACGTTCAAGCCTCGCATAGTGTGCGATCACCGACGCGCAGCAACCCGTGATCAATGGCCAGATGCACCATCTCCGCCTGGGAGCTGACCGCCAGTTTGCTCTTGAGCAGCGCCATGTGATTGGAAACGGTCTTACTGCTGATGCAGAGCCGCTCGGCAATCTCGCGTTTGCCGATACCACGGGCGAGCATGAGGAATATTTCCATCTCGCGTGGCGTCATTTCAGCCAGACGGCCTTTCATAGGAGTGGCCGAAGGCCGCTGGCAGGCCAACTCGGTCGCCAACGGCTGCTCGATGAATGGCTGTCCAGCAAGCACCTTGCGCACCGCTTCGACCAATACGTCTGGCGCACAACGCTTGGTCAGATAGCCGGATGCGCCAGCATCGAGAGCCTGGCGGACCAGCGCCAGCTCATCGTGCATGCTGAAAATCAGCACCGGCAGCAGCGGCAGGCGCTGGCGCAGCCGCCGACAGGTTTCCAGTCCGCTGATTCCAGGCAGGCCCAGGTCAAGTACGACGAGGCTGGGAATTACCTCCTGCACCCGCTGCAGTGCCAGCTCCCCGCTCGCGGCCTCGGTCACGACTACCTCCGGCAGTAAGGCTGTAAGCAGGCTGGCATAGCCCTGCCGAACCACCGCATGGTCATCTACCAACAGGATGTTCATGACGATGCTCCTTTGAATGGCAGATCGAGATAAAGCGCCCATCCGCTTCCAGGGCGATGCCGGAAGCGCAATTGAGCGCCGAGGCAGCGGGCGCGCTCGCGCATCGACCGCAGACCAACGCCTGCCCGAGCTGGCGGCTGACCATGGCCGTTATCACGAAGCAGCAATCGAAGACCGTTCGCACTTCCGCGCAGGTGCAGCTGAACGCTGCTGGCCTGCGCATGGCGAGCCACATTGGTCAGCGCTTCCTGCACCAGTCGATAGAGATGAAGCTTGTTCTGTATGGACAAAACCGGAATTGGTCCTCGGAGCTGGAGCCGGCACTCGATTCCCAGCGAGCCCTGCCACTGCTCGACAAGTTGCTCGATGGCCTTTTCCAGCGAAAGGTGGTCGAGCATCACCGGATAGAGATCGCGCACCAGTATGCGAAAGCCGTTCTGTAGATCGAGGCTGTGCTGCTCCAGATGATGCGCGGTATCGCGTACTGCGTCCGGCTTGTCGGCTTGTAAACGCAGTAGACAAGCCCGTGCACGAATACCAGCGACATATTGGCCGAGGTCATCGTGCAGGGCCTGAGCCAGCTGGGTGCGTTCGCGCTCCTGCAAGGCGATCAACGCCTGGGTGAGCTGATCGTTATCGCCCCGCGCCTGCTCGAGGGCTGCAGCCATGTGATTGAAGTGATCGGTCAATCGGCGCGCCTCGGGCAGGCGGTGCGACGACAGTCGAGTATCGAGCCGGCCTTCGGCGATGCGCACCAGCGCGCCGAGCAACTCGGTCAGCACGCGCACGCCCGGGCGCACCGCCCAGCGGATCGCCAGCAGGCTGAGCAACAGCGCCAGGGCAAACAGCGTCAGCAGTTGCAACAGCGAATCCCGAACTTCTTCAACCTCATCGCGCGGATCGACGCTGATCCGCAGATGCCGGCCGTCAGCGAGTAACCGCTCGGTTGCCGGCGCCGACTCGGCGGGATACAGCCAGGCGCTGAGACCGTCGTTGAACGTCTGATCTACACCATGCCCTGTCGAATCTTCGGCCGTCAGCCAGCTGACGCGAACATGCCGCAAGCTATCGGTGAGCCCTGGTCGCAACGATTCGGGATCGCGTTCAGCCATCTCACTCAGGTATTCGACGACGGCCGCCGCGGCATTGAGCTCGCGCTGCACATCATGGCTGGCCTGACGTAAAAGCACCGCTAGGCAGACGGCCGCCACCAGAACGAAAAACAGCGTGACCAGTAAATAGATTCGCCAGAGAGCGGACATACATGGGGTCTCCGGCGTCGTGGGACCGCTGCGCAGGCCCGGATTCATGGCCGAGCGCGCTACTTCACCACGAACCGGCCTTCCATCCCCTTGTTCTGCAGGCCTTTGCAGTAGAACGGGTAGGTGCCCGGCTTGACCGGCAAGAAGAAGATCTCCGCCTCACCTGCTTCCTCGAACTCCAGCTCGACCAGGGTAACGGCCTTGATTTCCACGCCACCTGCCTCGACTTTGCGCAGGAAGATCGACCGGGCGAACTCGGGCGCCTGGAACGCGCATTCCTTTTGCCCGTCGGTGATGACCTTGAGCTGATAGGCAACGCCGGTTTCCAGCTGGTATTCCTTCTGCGAGACCGCGTAGTCCGTTTCCTCGGAGCCGAACTTGAGGTCAGGCAGCGCCTGGGTGCGCAACGTCAAATCACCCGTCGCGTGAGCATGATCGAAGCCGATCAAGCTGCCGAGGAATAGCAAATTGAGCGCCAGCGCTTTGAATGGAGGCATAGGGGTCTGCTCGTTATTGTTATCGGTGGCCCTATCCTATGAGCAGCCGCGGGACGCTTATTTTCTACCTTGGTACACAGTGACTGGAACTTTCTGCATATTTCCCCACCCCGCCATGGTTCCTATGCTGGCCGCAACGCCATAGGAGCTGCCCATGCGCCATTTTGTACAACGAGCCGGCTACCTCATCGCCCTCGCCTGCGCCCCGCTTGTTGCCACCGCTGCGCCGGGGCCCGGCGAGACGTTGTCGGTGCGGATCGGGTATCTGGGTTACCGCCCGGATCCGGGTCCGCTTCTCTCCAACGTGATTCCCGAGCCAATCGATGCCGGGCAGCGTGGCGCCGAGTTGGCCATCATCGACAGCAACACCACCGGACGTTTTCTCAAGCACAGCTACACATTGACGACCATCAACAGCGATACTCCCGAGCAACTCCTTGAAGACGCGCGTCAGCTGCATCGGGAAGGCTTACGTTTATTCGTGGTCAACGCACCGGCCGCCAACCTGAGCCAGCTCGCCAATGCAATGCCCAACAGCCTCCTCATTAACGCAGGCAGCGCCAGCGACGAACTGCGCACCACAAACTGCCTCGCCAATGTGCTGCATACCCTGCCCAGCCGCAGCATGCTGGCCGATGCCTTGGCTCAGTTTCTTGCCGTACGCCGCTGGAACCGCTGGTTATTGATCAGCGGCCCGACGCCAGAGGATCAGACCTACGCAGAGGCACTGCGGCGCGCGGCCAAGCGCTTCGGTCACAAAATCATCGAAGAGAAGCCCTGGTCGTTCGATAACGACCAGCGCCGCACCGCCCAGGCGGACATGCCACTGTTCACCCAAGCCGACGACTACGACGTGGTGGTGGTCGCGGATGAGCGCGGCGATTTCGGCGAGTACGTGCCCTACCACACCTGGCTGCCGCGCCCGGTAGTCGGCACGCAGGGCATGACCCCGACCGGCTGGCACAAGACAGTCGAGACCTATGGCGCCGCGCAGCTGCAAAAGCGTTTCGAAGCCCTCGCCAATCGCTGGATGAACGATCGCGACTTCGCCGCCTGGATCGGCGTGCGCAGCCTGGCCACCGCGATCACCAAGCTCGGTGTGACCGACCCGCAGACTATTCGTCAGGTTTCGTTGAGCGACACCCTGCCAATGGATGGCTTCAAGGGCCGCAAACTCACCTTCCGCCCCTGGAATGGTCAGCTACGTCAGCCGATTCCACTGGTGCATCCGCGCGGGCTGGTTTCCAACTCGCCGCAGGATGGTTTTCTGCATCCCACCAGCGAGCTGGACACCCTGGGCTTCGATCGACCGGAAAGTGAATGCCGGCTAAGCGAGGCCAAATCATGAACACGGTTCCCGCCGTGCGCCTCGTTGCAGCCGTGCTGTCCGGAGCACTGATCTTCACCTCAGCCGCCGGGCGAGCCGACGAGCTGGGATACGAGGCCTACATCGACAGCCCCAAGCGGATCAAATGCCTGTACGGCTACGTCACCGCCAAGACCGGCAACTTCGATGCAGCCAGGCAGATCTTCGAGGACTGTGTACGGCGCTGGGAGGACATCTACTCGATGATTTCGCTGGCGCAGATGTACGAGAGCGGCAGCGGCGTCGACAAGGATCTCGAACGCGCCGCGACATTGCTCAAGCGCGGCGCCGAGCAGCCCGACGACGCCAGCTACGTCAGCCTTGCGCGTTACCACTGGGGCGTCGCACTGGCTGAAGGCCGTGGCGTCGCCATCGATCGGCAGGCGGCTCGGGAGTGGCTGATGAGCGCATCGAAGGGCGGCCAGACCGAGGCCGACGACTACCTGAAACACATGGATCAGCAATCAGATTCCGCCACCCGCTGATGGCGCCACACAACAACAAGAGAACTTTCAGATGATTCGAACTCTACTTGCCACAGCCATCACCTATACGCTGATTTGCGCCAGCGGATCGACCCTGGCCGCCACCGCCTACGTCTCCAACGAGAAGGACGACAGCATCAGCGTGATCGACCTGGAAACCCTCGAAACGGTGGAAACGTTCGAAGTGGGTCAACGCCCGCGCGGCCTGACGCTCTCGCACGACAACAAGCTGCTCTATATCTGTGCCAGCGACTCGGACACCGTTCAAGTCATGGATCTGGCGACGCGCCGAATCATCAAGCAGCTGCCATCCGGCGCGGACCCCGAGCAATTCGCCCTGCACCCCAACAACCGCTGGCTGTACATCTCCAACGAGGACGATGCGCTGGTCACCGTGGTGGACGTGGACAACGAAGAAGTGCTCGCCCAGATCGACGTCGGCGTGGAGCCCGAAGGCATGGCCGTAAGCCCGGACGGCAAATGGGCGGTGAATACCAGCGAAACCACCAACATGCTGCATTGGATCGACACGTCCACGAATGCGCTGGTGGACAACACCCTGGTCGACCAACGCCCGCGCCATGTCGAATTCAGCAAGGACAGCACGGTGCTCTGGGCGTCGTCGGAAATCGGCGGCACGGTCAGCGTGGTCGACGTCGACCAGCGGCAGATCCTCAAGACCATCAATTTTGAGATCAAGGGGGTGCATCGGGATAAGGTTCAGCCGGTCGGAGTCAAGCTCAGCTCAGACGGCCAGCACGCCTTCGTCGCCCTCGGCCCCGCCAATCATGTAGCAGTAGTCGATGCGAAGACCTACGAGGTGCTCGATTACCTGCTGGTCGGTCGGCGCGTCTGGCACATGGCATTCAATCTCGATGAGAGCCGACTGCTGACCACCAACGGCGTCAGCGGCGACGTCTCGGTCATCGATGTGGATACGCTCAAGGTGGTGAAGTCGATCAAGGTTGGCCGCTACCCCTGGGGCGTGGTGGTTGCGCCATGACCGCTCTGCAGCTGGAGAACGTCGGCTTCGCCTACGGTGCCCGTCAGGCTTTGCATGATGTCAGTTTCAGTGCCGCAGCCGGACGCTTTACTGCCCTGCTCGGCCCGAACGGCGCCGGCAAATCCACGCTGATCGCGCTGCTCACACGGCTCTACGACCTGCAGCAGGGACATATTCAAGTCGCCGGATATAGCCTGCGCGATCAGCCGCGCAAGGCGCTTCGCCGCCTCGGCGTGGTGTTCCAGCAGAGCACCCTGGATCTGGACCTCAGCGTCGAACAGAACCTGCGCTACCACGCCGCGCTGCATGGGATGCCACGTAAATTGGCGAACGACCGTATCGAGCTGGAACTGGACCGTCAGCAGCTCGGCGAGCGTCGCAAGACCAAGGTCCGCGAGCTCAACGGCGGCCATCGTCGTCGCGTCGAAATCGCCCGCGCCCTGCTGCACGAACCCAGCCTCCTGCTCCTCGACGAAGCCAGCGCCGGACTCGATCCGGCCAGTCGCCAGGCCCTCAACAACCACGTCCGCCAGCTTTGTCGCGATGAAGGCATGAGCGTGCTCTGGACCACCCATTTGCTGGACGAAATCCGCGCCGATGACGATCTGCTGATCCTCAATCGTGGAAACCTGGCCGCCGAGGGCCGTGCCGAGGTGTTGTCCGCCGTGGATGGCAGTCTGGAGCAGGCATTCAGCCGTCTGACCCGCCAGCCGGCCGCGGCGTGAAGCGCCGGCGCCCTGCCCTCTTCCACTTCTGGAGCATTACTCATGACTGCCTATTGGGAATGCCTGCGTGCCATCGTCTGGCGCGAGTGGCTGCGTTTCGTCCAGCAGCGTTCGCGGTTCTTCAGTGCGTTGGTGCGGCCGCTGTTGTGGCTGGTGGTGTTTGCGGCCGGTTTTCGCGCGGCGCTGGGCATCGCAATCATCGAGCCGTACGACACCTACATCACCTACGAAACCTACATCGTCCCCGGCCTGGCCTGCATGATCCTGCTGTTCAACGGCATGCAGGGCTCGCTGTCGATGGTCTATGACCGCGAGATGGGCAGCATGCGTGTGCTGCTTACCAGCCCGCTGCCACGCGGTTTCCTGCTCGCCAGCAAGCTGCTGGCGACCGCGCTGATCTCGCTGCTGCAGGTTTATACGTTTCTTCTCGTCGCCTGGTTCTATGGAGTGCAGCCACCGGCCGCTGGCCTGTTCGCGGCAATGCCTGCACTGCTGCTGGTGGCTCTGATGCTCAGTGCGTTGGGACTGCTGCTGTCCAATGGTATTCGTCAATTGGAAAACTTCGCCGGGGTGATGAATTTCGTCATTTTTCCAATGTTCTTCCTATCCTCCGCGCTGTACCCGTTGTGGAAAATGCGCGAGGCCAACGAATGGCTGTACTGGATCTGCTCGTTCAACCCCTTCACCTACGCGGTGGAGTTGGTGCGCTATGCGCTGTACGAACGTCTCAACCCGATGGCGTTGGCGGTCTGCTTCGGCCTGACGCTCCTGTTCAGCCTGTTCGCCGTGCTCAGCTTCAACCCGCAGCACGCTGCCTTACGGCGGACGGCATGATCTCTATTACTTTGGTACTGGTTTTCCTGTCGATTGTAGGATTTCAATACAGCCGGTGTCAGCTTGGGAGAAAGAGTGGAACCGCCGCACCGCCAGCGTGATGGGGCACGCGAACCTGTTCATCACTGGTGACCGCACTTGGAGCTTAGGGCACAAGCCTTCCCGCGAGGGAATCGTGAGCGCTGTTCCTGTCCGGGGCTCTGCAGCACCTGCGCCGAAGACTCGCAGCGGCGACGCAATCATCGGCAATCGGAACAGCAAGGTTTATCACCTAGCCGAGGGATGCCCCAGCTATAACAAAGTGTCGGCTAATAACACGGTGCTTTTCCGTTCTGAGACCGAAGCTGCAGCAGCCGGCTATCGAAAGGCAGGCAATTGCCGATGAAGGCAAACGTTGGCGTCCCGCTGGCGGCAGCGGCGAGGAAGAGTGAGTCGTGGTTCGCAAGCGTCTGGCAAGCACTAGCTAAGCTGGTTCTGGATATCAATGATGCGTTAGGGACAGGAGAAGCTAGAAGCGGGTTCGGAGTCCCCGATATCGAATTCAGTTCAGCTGAACCCTATATCGTCGAGTTCTCGACCCGGGACAACATCAGTGGGGCTCCGTGGCGCGAGGTTTTCACCCAGGCCGTCAAGCACAGATCCGGAAACCTGATACCAGGACGTCATTCATCCGCGTCCGAAACTAGCTCCGCCTTATAATCAGTGAGTCTCTATGCAACCAGCTTACCCGTCAGGTTCTTGTCTATTGATTGCAACCTCTCGCTGATATCTGCTTGGCGAAACGTTGTCAACGTAACGTAGCTGAGCGAGCAGATACAACAATACAGCGTGTGTAAACATATACTCATCCGTTACAGTGTCCGGATGCTATTGCTTGAAGCTCTAGTCTCATTCCTAAATTTTCAAAGAGACGAATCAATGCACATAATAAAACTATTAGCTTTGGTCTCCGCTATCGGATGCGTTGCGACAGCTCACGCAGCTAACAACGTTGATTCAATCAGAAAAGAGGGTGAGCGAGACGGCAAGCGATACGCTGAAGATGGACGGAGAAATGGAATCAAGGTCGATGGGACCTTTTGTGCAGTTGGCGTCTCGGCGGAGGATGCGGCCAGACCTGAGCTATCGCAAGCAGAAATAGAAGCCTACGCCCAAGCGTACGCAGGCGCATGCATGGGGCGGAAGGTCCATTAGGCATGGCGACCTCCACGGCGGCCAATTGTTTTGTAGCCAACGTGGTTTAGATACGATTGTTAATTGAGTCCCAGTATAGCGTTTAGCTATTTCTCAAACTTCAACGGGTGGTGACATGTCAAAAATAGCAGAATTTAGGGCGTTGGAAGCTCAGATCGGTGAGCATCTGAGGCGCTTAGAAGCCCTTAAAGGAGACGACGCGCTTCAGAAAGAAATAGCGTTTGAGCAAAAGCTAAACGGCCTTCTCCAAAAGTACGACATGACTCTGCGCGACGTGATTAACATCCTTGAGCCAGGCTCAACCAAGACCTCGCAGCAAGCGACCGCACCGACTGGCAAAGCCGTACGACGAGAAAGAACTCTAAAACGGTATAAGAATCCCAATACCGGTGAGGTGGTAGAGACAAAAGGTGGCAACCACAAAACACTCAAAGCATGGAAGAAAGAGTTCGGCAACGACACGGTTGAGAGCTGGCTCCAATAGACGTAGCAACTGGCTTATGGCGTTAGCCTAGCCAATGCGCCCACCTCCGTTAGGTGCCGCCAGCCACGCCGTCAGCGTCGAGTCTTTCGGAACGAAAACGAGAGGGTTCTCGTGTCGGTATATCCATCCCCGGCCTTTCGATGGCACGCTTGAGCCCAACTTAGCGCTGCTTGAGATATTTTCGGGAGGCACGGCAGTGTTCAGCGGTCGGCGATAGATGTCGTCCGCGAAGGGCTGCTTTCGGCCAGTAAGCGGTCGGTCAAAGTCTTATCCAGAGGGGGTGGGCATCTCATGTTGCATGAGGCGATCCAAGCTATGCGGTGAGCCTGCTGGGCAAGGATGGCTGCCCATTACAGCAATTCGATGCCGAAGCGGCGCATTGCTAGAGCAAACAGGACGAAACACAGGCACGTGGCCAATGCGTAACCCGCCAGTGCCAGCCAGAAGCCGAAGCGAGACATTAGGAGTGGGAACATCAACATCGCCGGTAGCGTGGGGATCACATACCAGAATGTGTACCAGGCATGATTGGCGATCTTTTGTCCCGGCTGATGCTCAATGTGCAGCCAGATCAAGGTCAGCACCGTAACTATGGGCAGGGCGGCGATGACACCGCCAATACGGTCGCCATGCTTGGCCGCTTCGGATACCAAGACCACCATCAGTGCAGTGATCAGGTACTTGGTCACTATCCAGGTCATGACGTGCTCCGCGGTGCTGCGAAAGAAGATCAGAGGTACTTGGTGATCTGCTTGAAGTCACTCAGCGCGGTGGTGTCACCCTGTTCGGTGGCCGCGAGCGCGTGCTCCAGACAGTGATCGATGTGGTCCTGGATCAAGGTGCGCTTGGCCTGGCAAACCGCTTTTTCTACTGCGTGTAGCTGCTGGGCAAGGTCCACGCAGGGGCGACCGACCTCGATCATGCCGACAATGCTGCGCAGGTGGCCTTCGGCACGCTTCAACCTTTTGATGATATCGCTATGACTTTGGTGCTGATGGGCGTGTTCTTGATCGCTCATGCCTTGAGTCCCATGCCTCGATGACTTACGCTTCGATCCTATCCCCCTGGGGGGGATATGGCAAACCTGTCGTTGTCGTCGGGCGGCCAGCCGAATCTGTAAACGAAGACACATCCATGCTCAGTAAACCGGTCAGCGCTCAGTTAACGTTTGTCCTAGCCCTCGTCATGCTGATGGCATGGGCCGGGCATAGCGCCGCGCTTGGCCCTGGGGTGAGCCAAGGTGCGTGGAACGGCGAGGACCGTGCTCATGCTCATTCCCACAGCATGGGTATTTCGGTCTGTGCCAGATGCGCGGATCACTACCACTCCACGCTTACCGCCGACCACGTGCACGAAACGCCATACCTGACCACGCTTCTCACCGTCAGTACGCTGCCAGAGCGTCCGCAGCCGATAGAAGCCACGCGCTACGCCATCCCTCCCAGTCCGATCTTCCTGATCGAGCGGCCACCACGCCCAAGATTTGCGCTCTGACACCGGCCGCTATGCGGCCAATCCACTGTCACGTAGGACTCAACCATGCATTCGCTATCCATGTGCGGTATGGGCGCATTTTCCGCGCGCCCAAACCGCTCGCTAATACTGCTGCTCTTGTTCACCGCATTGCTATTTCTCGGCATGCCTGACGCGCTGGCCCACGCTGTTGCCGAGGGCGACAAGGGCTTTATCCAGGAAAGCTCCGGGGTGATGGTGCTGCCGTTCATTTATATGGGCGCCAAGCACATGTTCACCGGGTACGACCATCTGCTGTTTCTGTTCGGGGTGATCTTCTTTCTCTACCGCCTGAAGGACGTCGGGCTCTACGTCACCCTGTTCGCCGTGGGCCACACGGTGACGCTGCTGCTCGGTGTATTGGCGGAAATCACCATCAGTTCCTATGTGATCGACGCCATCATCGGTTTTTCGGTGGTGTACAAGGCGCTGGATAACCTGGGCGCCTTCCAGCGCTGGTTCGGCCATCAGCCCAATACCAAGGCGGCCACGCTGATCTTTGGTTTGCTGCATGGCTTCGGCCTGGCGACCAAGATCCAGGAGTACGAGATCTCGGCGGATGGCCTAGTTGCCAACCTGATCGCTTTCAACGTCGGGGTGGAAATTGGCCAGCTACTGGCGCTGAGCGCCATTCTGATCGTCATGGGCTACTGGCGACGAACCGCCAGCTTCTGGCGCCATGCCTACACCGCCAACGTCGCCATGATGAGCGCCGGTTTCCTCTTGATGGGTTACCAGCTCACCGGCCTGATCGTCTCTCAGTAAGGATTTCTCAGCATGTTCAATACCAAGCTTCCAACCCAGAGTGAACTGCCAACCAGCCGCCAGCTGCTGCGCTCCACTGTGATCGCCGTGGGTGTTGCCGCAGCCTTACTGGTCACCGTAGTGATGCCTTCTGAATATGCCATCGACCCCACGGGCGTCGGCCGCGTACTGGGCCTGACCCAGATGGGTGAAATGAAAGAAATACTTGCCGAAGAAGCGGCCGCTGATGCAGCTGTTCAGCCAGCTGCGGCTCCAGTCGCTCAAGCCCCCGCGCCTAGTCAGGTGGCGCCTCAGGAGCAAGTTGCGGCAGCCCCTGTGGCAGAGCCGGTAGCAGAGCCACAGCCCGCCCTGAAGTCCGATGAAGTGACTGTCACGCTGAAGCCGGGCGAGGCCAGTGAAATTAAGCTGGAGATGCTGGACAAGGCCACGGTCAGCTACGAGTGGGCAACCGATGGCGTTCCGGTCAATCACGACACCCATGGCGAGCCCTACAACGGCCCCAAGGGCTATTACCACAGCTACAGCAAGGCCAAGCAGGTCAAAGGTGATAAAGGCGAATTCACTGCCATTTTCGATGGCACCCACGGCTGGTTCTGGCGAAACCGTAGCAACCGTGACGTGACGATTACGCTCAAGACCAAGGGTGAGTACCTGAGCGTCAAACGCGTTATCTAAGAGAAATAGCCCCAGCGTCACGGGCGCCGGGGCTTTTACATCCCTGATCGATATTGAAGGAATACATCATGACAAATTCAATTACGCTGAGCCGCTCCCTGCTGCTGGTTTGTTTACTAGGTCTGCTGTCGGCATGTGGCGGCAGCGAGCCGGAGACGCAAGCTGAAGTCGAAAGTCACGGTCATTCTCACGACTAAAAGGCGGAAAGTTGTCTTGTTACGTGCAATGACTTGCTAATCGCTTGCACGTAACGATTGGTAAGTTTTAGGCGCCGGCCACATCTTATCTTAGATCTGTTAAGTGGCTGCTTTTGGCCGAAAGTCGTCGTTGGCGACCGGCGGCAATCGGCCAAAAGCGGTCATCAGGGCTGGCTTGAATCGGGGCCGAAGGATTACGCTCTCAGCCCCATAATTGCTGGTCAGACAGTTACCACGATCTTGCCGATCTGCTGATTGGCTTCAAGGAAACGATGGGCATCCTGGATGTCGCTAAGTGTGAATGTCTTTGCGATGATCGGGCGCAACGCACCGGACTCCAACCCTTGCAGAATAAAAGCCTTTGCTCTCTCTAGGGCTTCAGGGTCGGCCACAATCTCTGCGTAGAGATAGCCCTTCAAAGTCAGGCTTTTGCCCAGCACGGTAAACAGTGGGAATGGTGTCGGTTCAGAGCTAAGTGCGCCGTACTCCAGCAAAATTCCGCCCCGCGCCATGCTCTGCGTGAGAGGTTCCAAGGACGGCCCGCCTACAGGATCGAATACAACGCGAGCGCCTTGACCGGCAGTTATCGTCATAACACGCTCGACGATATCCTCTTCATCGCTGACGATGACATGCGCAGCGCCTGCATCAAGTAGGGCTTGCTTCTTCGCGTGAGTTCGAGTGATCGCAATCGATGTGGCGCCGACCATACGAGCCATTTGGAAGGCGGCCAAGCCAACACTGCTTGACGCGGCGGTAACGATGACAAAATCGCCCTGACGTAGCTTCGCCTGTTCAATCAATCCCCCCCAGGCGGTGACGTACTGCATCCAAGACGCCGCAGCCTCTTCAAAGGACAAGTTCTCAGGGCTCTTTACCACCAGGTGGGCCGGTACGTTGGCCAACTCGCCGTAGGTGCCCCAGCGAGCAATATCCAGAGGTGGGATCAGAGCGACCGAGTCACCAATCGTGATCTCGGTTACGTCGCTCCCAACTGCCGTTACGATGCCTGCGGCCTCGTAGCCTAAGCGGCTGGGGAACTCCGCTTCTTGTAGGTATGCGTGATTGCGGAACATCACTTCGGCTCGGTTCAAGCCAAAAGCTTTAACACTAATTTGCACCTCGTTTGCTGCTGGTGCCGATACTTCCAGATCTTCCAGCTTCAGAACGCTGGCGTCACCGTATTCATGAATTCTGACAATGCGTGCCATCATAAATACCTCGTTTATCAATGGGCCTCGACGTACATCCGGAAGGTATCCGGGCACTCGAAAGGTGACAAAAATTTAGTCATTGGTTGGCGCTAGATAAATGCCTACGATGGCGTATTACTAGAAACAGAGTGTTTATAATGGATCGCCTGACCCAGATGGCCACGTTCGTCAAAACAGTTGAGCTGGGTTCATTCAGCGCCGCTGCGGACGACCTGAATCTGTCCCCTCAATTGGTAGGGAAACAGGTGAAAATGCTCGAACAACATCTGGGTGTTTCCCTGCTGCACCGGACTACGCGCAGGCAAAGCCTCACCGACTTCGGCAGGGCGTTCTACCCGCGAGCAAAACTGATCCTTGCAGACATGCAGTCTGCCGAGAGCCTGGCTGCCCTCACTCGGGGCACACCAAGCGGCCGCCTTCGCATCAACGCGCCGGTCACGTTCGGAATCCGCACGCTTTCGCCACGCCTGCTGGAATACATGGTTCGGTATCCTCAGGTGTCTGTTGACCTAACGTTATCGAACGAACTGGTCGATATCGTTGATGATGGTTACGACGTGGTATTTCGCATCGGCGAGCTGGCGAGCAGTGGGTTGAAGGCATTGCCACTGGAGCCCTATCAGATGGTTTTATGCGCTGCGCCGTCCTATCTTGCACGTCGCCCTCCCATCATCAATCCGTGGGATCTACAGCAGCAGGAATGTCTGGGGTTTACCTATTCTGATGGCCGCTCACACTGGAGCTTCGACAGCCCGGAGGGGCGTATAGATGTTCCTATTACAAGCAAATTAACGATCAATCAAGGTGATCCACTGCTGGCAGCGGCTGTAGTTGGTCTAGGCGTGGTTCTACAGCCGATAGAGTTGGTTAGCGATGCACTGCGCGATGGGACACTGGTGCGTCTGTTGCCGCAGTACCCGGTGCCGAATACCGCAATGCACATCCTCTATGCCCCTGACCGAAGAATGACTCCAAAGCTGCGCAGCTTCTTGGAGTTTGCGCGTGAGGCTTTTGGGCAGCGAGGCCCTCTCTAACGCACGAAAATCAATGTCTGCGCTATCCGGTATTCGTAAAGGACGACGATTACCGTGGCTCACCGGATATGACCAAGCACCCCTTGCTGAGGAAGTACCTGCTGTAGCACTTCGCGGCGGAAGTCGAAGAACTGAAAGATGCCATGTTCGTTGGCTTGGGGCCGTAGGTCCAGAGCGTGCTGGACCGCCTGATCCAGGAGCGGGTTCTGAATCCCGACCGGGTGATTGCCGGCATGCTGCACCCCTCCGGAAACTGCACCTACCGGATCAACTACCTCATCGGCGACAGAAGCGCGCTGGTCCCGCACGCCACCAGCCCTGTGCCTTACGACCAGGTCCGGCGAGCATTTCGGGAGCGGTTCGTCACCGCCTGATCGAACGTCGGATGAGTGGATGCTGACGCGGGTTCAATTCCCAAACGGGAATAGAACTGGCGCCCTGTCTGATGCGCTCGGTTGGTGACCCGACCAGGGCAGAACTGGTAGGATTGCGGGCATCAAGGTCCGGATTCCGCACCTTTCCGCAGGAGTTTGCAGCGGTCGCAAGGCGCTGAGTTACATAGGTTTGGCGCAGGGTTCCACCCCACCGAGCCCCTGCAGGAGTTCGAATCGTTACGCCCCCCCAGAAACCCTCACTAGCCCGAACGGCCCGAACGGCCCGATGCTAGGTCGTTGATTTTCAACAAATCGCTCGATCGATCCGCGCTTGCGGACTGCGGACTTCCAATGGGCCGGAAATCTGGCTCGCCCAGACGGCTCTCGGTACCGACACGTTGCAAACAGTCGGTACTTCTCGATAACTACCCGACGAATCGGAACATCACAGCCAGCCCTGATGTTGCCCCTGCTTGCTGACGCAGCTTGGAAGTTCTGGCTGCAATATTGCCCCCCGTCGCTGTGGAAGGTAGCTCCCTGGGCAAGTGCAATCGAGGGGGGGGATCGCTGCGTAGAGCTTGTGCCCCCCATCCTGCAGCGTGACCTGATTGGGTCAAGGCCGGGTTGTCATGCAGGCAGTTTGGCTGCAAGCAGTTCGACCTTCTCGATATTGGGCGGAGAACTGAGCAAGGTCGCGGCGTTGGCCATCAAGGCCGCGGCGATCTGGCCGTTCAGATGTGCCTGGCGACCTACCTCATCGGCAAAGGCATCGAACACACCGAACGTCGAAGGGCCAAACTTCAATGCGAACCAGGCAGTGGTGCCGGACTCGGCGTTGGCGAGCGGCAGTGCGCTGGCCAGGAAGTCGGCAAGCGCAGCCTCCTGGCCGGGTTTGGCTTCGAGGCGAACAAACAGGGCGAGCTTGGTCATACTGTAATCCTTTGGGTAAATGGGTTAGGTGAATGGATCGACGAGCCTGCAGTCTAAGTCGTCATGACAGCCATCTCTATAGACAATAATGACAATATTGATATCATTGTTGCCATGAAACTCCACATCCTTGTTTGTGACGGCGTGTTTGATCTGGGGCTTGCGGCGCTCACCGACACAGTGGGCTTGGCCAATGCGATGGCGGGCTCGCTTCCACAGGCTCCCGCGCACATAGAGCTCACGCTGGTGGGCGTGCGGCGTCGCATCCGAACTGCGCAAGGCTTGACGGTCCCCGTGGTCCCTGCGCGTGGTGTGCCGGAACCAGACGTCGTGCTCGTGCCCGCGTTTGGTGACAAGCTGCCCGACACGCTCTCGGCTCGGCTCACACGCCCCGACGTGCCCGATGCGGTCGCCGCGCTACAGCAGTGGTCCACCGCTGGCGCGCACCTTGGTGCCGCCTGCTCCGGTAGTTTCTTGCTTGCAGAGAGTGGCCTGCTTGATGGGCATCGTGCGACGACGTCATGGTGGCTGGGGCCGATGTTTCGGCAGCGCTATCCGAACGTCACGCTGGACGAGTCACGCATGATCGTGAACTCGACACACTTCACTACCGCGGGTGCCGCTTTGGCCCACGTCGACCTGGCCTTGCGCATCATCCGGGGGCGCAGTCCGGCGCTGGCGGCCCTAGTAGCACGCTATCTGCTGGTCGAGGCACGCAGTTCGCAAGCCGAGTTCGTGATTCCCGACCACCTTGCGCATGCCGACCCGATGGTGGGGCGCTTCGAGTGCTGGGCCAGAAGTCAGCTCGCGAAGGGGTTCTCGCTGGCCGAGGCGGCCAGCGCCGCGGGCACAAGCGAGCGCACCTTGGCGCGGCGGCTGCAAAGCGTTTTGGGCAAGACACCGTTGTCGTATTTCCAGGACCTGCGCGTGGAGCATGCCGTCCATCTCTTGCGCACCGGAAACGCGAGCGTCGACCAAGTCGCCGCACAGGTCGGGTACTCGGATGGGGTGACCCTGCGGGCCCTGTTGCGCCGCAAGCTGGGCCGGGGTGTCAGGGAGTTGCGACGCGGTGGATGACCAGAGGCGTTTGGTGTATGTACAGCTGGAGACCGCCGGGAAACTGACGCAGGCCAAACGGCGCATTTGGACCTGATAAAACTACTGCGCCACGTTATTTGAACTGGTTTGCTAGGGTCTGTTGCCATTTCGCGCTAACCCATTGATCTATAAGAGCAAGCCCGTATCGTTGAAGCTCTGACCCAACATCGATACGAGCTTGCAATGCCCCGATTACTGCTCAGCGATGAGCATTGGTCGAAGCTGCGGGAAATTCTGCTGCACAAGGCCATCTACAACAAGCGTGATCTACGAATGACCGTGGAGGGCATGCTGTACCGCATGCGCACGGGATGTCCCTGGAGAGACCTGCCCAAGGCGTTTGGCTACTGGAATAAGGTCTACAAACGCTTCAATGCAGGCCGCAGCGGTACAAGAGGATTCACCGAAAGAATTGCTTGGCATGTTGTTCTCCTCTGTTCAAACGGACGGCGCAGCTATCGCGCGCCAGGACGGCAGCTCGTCAGGAAGATTTCTCTTCCGCCGCCGTGTCGCTGTGGGCGTGTCTTATCCTGCGGACGATCCACCAGATCGTCAGCATCACCGCAGGTACCAGAACCGCCATCACCGGCGCCACGCTGTCGTGAACGATCGGAATGCCCTTGAGCAGGTAGCCGAGAAGACTCACGACGTAATAAGAAATTGCCGCGACCGACAGGCCTTCGACGGTTTGCTGAAGGCGCAATTGCAACTTGGCCCGGTTGTTCATCGAAGCCAGCAGATCGCGGTTCTGGCGTTCAAGTTCGACGTCGATCCACGAACGCAGCAACGCGATGGCTCGGGTCAGTTTGTCGGAGAGCTTGGCCTGGCGCTCCTTTACGGATTGGCACTCCCGCATGGCTGGAGCGATGCGACGCTGCAGGAAATCCGCCCAGGTGCTGTATCCGGATACGGCCACTTCTGAAAGCGCAGCCAGCCTTTCCTCGACGATCTCGTAGTAGGCACGGCTGGCGCCGAAGCGATAGAGATTTGCCGCGACGCCAGCTTCCAGTTCGGCGGCCAGACCGGTCAATTCGGAAAGCAGCACGTCGCTATCGCGGCGTTCTACCAAACTCGTACACATCTCGTCAGTGATCGCTGCAAGGCGCGACTCCATGCGTCGCAGCTCCGACGTCATCGATCGCGTCAACGGCAGAGACAGCAACGCCAAGGTACGGTACGTCTCGATCTCCAATAGACGTTGAGCCAGCGCACCTGCCCGCGCCGGGATCAAATCACGAGCAAGGATGAGGATCTGCGTCAGGCCATCCTCATCCTGTCGGAAGTCGTTCAAGATGGCGGCAGAGCCGTTCTCTACCAGCGAGTAGCACAGGCTGGCAGGATCGAAGCGATCAGCCTCCTTCTCCGTTTCTGGCATCCACGGAAGAAGTCTCAAGCGGATGCCGGATACGACCGGGCCCGGAGGAACAAATCCATGTTTGAAGGGATTTTCTCCGCAAGGCTCTCCCGTCTTGGAATCCAGCGAAGCGCACCAGAGATACGTAGAGAACTCGGTGTGCTTTTCACAGTGAAGGTCTCCCTCATCCCATGTCACGCCGTGTAGCGGCGTAGCGTGGTCGGGCTCGGCAACGCCGAAGCGATGAGATAACTCGCTCATCGCCATCTGATCCCTGGCCTAGTCGCCTTCGGTCATGAAAGAGAGCTGCAATATACCGCGGGGGGCCTGAAGCAACAGATGCGGGCGCGCATGCACTTCACCCACGGCTGCAGCACGATCGGCATAGGCCGGCATGCCGTACACGGTGGCGGTCGGGGTGGGTTGTACGGTCGTCGTATTGATATTGGCCGGCTCTTTCATAACGACCTCATTTCTCATTGGTTGAAAAGCACGCTTCAAAACAAATGCCCGCAGCCATGCGTTTCACACATGGCTGCGGGCCGATCTTCATGAGCAGGCACCGCGTTACACAGTCCGTCTAACAGGCTCGCCGTATAATAGAGGCTTGTGCTGACCCTGTCAGAGTGGTTGGTGTTGAATGGGTAGTGGGCGGTCAGTAGTGGATCACCGTGCGAATCGACTTGCCTTCATGCATCAGGTCGAAGGCCTTGTTGATGTCGTCGAGGCCCATGGTGTGGGTGACGAACGGGGCGAGATCGATCTCGCCTTTCATTGCGTCCTCCACCATGCCGGGAAGTTGAGTGCGGCCCTTGACCCCGCCGAAAGCCGAGCCCTTCCAGGTGCGACCGGTGATCAACTGGAACGGGCGCGTCGAAATTTCCTTGCCTGCACCAGCCACGCCGATGACGATCGACTGGCCCCAGCCACGATGTGCTGCTTCCAGTGCCGAGCGCATCACGTTGACGTTGCCGATGCACTCGAAGGTGTGATCGACACCCCAACCGGTCATCTCGATGAGAACCTCGTGAATCGGCTTGTCGAAGTCCTTCGGGTTGAGGCATTCGGTCGCGCCGAAGGTACGAGCCAGCTCGAACTTCGCTGGATTGGTGTCGATGGCGATGATGCGACCTGCCTTGGCCTGGCGTGCCCCCTGAATCGCAGCGAGCCCGATGCCGCCGAGGCCGAAGATGGCCACAGAGTCACCCGGCTGAACCTTGGCCGTGTTGTGAACAGCGCCGATGCCGGTGGTCACACCGCAACCCAGCAGGCAGACATGCTCGGGATTGGCGTCCGGGTTGATCTTGGCCAGCGAGACTTCGGCCACCACCGTGTATTCGCTGAAGGTCGAGCAGCCCATGTAGTGGTAGATCGGCTGGCCGTTGTAGCTGAAGCGGGTGGTGCCATCGGGCATCACGCCCTTGCCCTGGGTGGCGCGCACCGCCACGCACAGGTTGGTCTTGCCGCTCTTGCAGAACAGGCACTCACCGCACTCGGCGGTGTACAGCGGGATCACGTGGTCACCCGGCTTGACCGAGGTCACGCCCTCGCCGACCTCGACCACGATGCCGGCGCCCTCATGGCCCAGCACCGCCGGGAACACGCCTTCCGGGTCCTCGCCCGACAGGGTGAAGGCGTCGGTATGGCAAACGCCGGTATTCGTGATCCTGACAAGCACCTCGCCCTTGCGCGGCGGCTCGACGTCGATCTCGACGATTTCCAGTGGCTTTCCAGGCCCGAAGGCAACTGCTGCACGTGATTTCATGATGTCGCTTCCTTTACTAGCTAACTAAATTTTCCCTCACCGAGGGCACCCTGGTGCCTCTACCGCAGGTAGGAGCGGACGATGGAGATGGTCTCGTCAATGGACTTGTTCTGCGAATCGCTCCTGATTTCGCTACTGGGAAACTCTTCCCGTAGATAGCTCTCCATAACCGTTGCCATCAATCCGTTGTCAGCCCCACGAACAGCTGCAAGCTGCTGAAGAATTGCAGGGCATTCAGCACCTGCATCGAGCGCTTGCTTCTTTTCTTCCGGGCCATGTGGCACTCACCGCTTTTCACTCCAGATAAGCGGGGCCTGACGCCGAAGAGACAGGCCCTCAACTCATTAGAATTCCTGCACGGTTGGGCGCAGAACGATCTCGTTAATATCCACGTCAGCAGGCTGCTCAATTGCGAAGGCGATAGCTCGAGCGACCGATTCGGCGGGAATTGCATGCTTGTAGAAGTCCACCACGAAATCGCGGCTCTGTTGGTGGGTGCTGCCGAATTTCAGTTCGGAGTCCACGGCGCCCGGTTCGATAGTCGTGGTGCGGATGCTGCCACCGACTTCGTGACGCAGTCCTTCGGAGATAGCCCGCACAGCAAATTTGGTGCCGCTGTACACGGTGCCACCTGGGCTGAACACCTTCAGGCCTGCAACCGATGCGATGTTGATGAAGTGACCACTGTTTTGTTTCTGGAAGACTGGCAATGCAGCCGCGACTCCGTACAGCAGACCCTTGATGTTGATATCGATCATGCGATCCCACTCGTCAGTGCGAGCATCGCTGAGCGGTGCAATCGCCATCAGTCCGGCATTGTTGACCAGTACATCAATGCGACCGTAGGTGTCCACGGCACCTTGAATGAGCGTTTTGACCTCTTCCTGAGAGGTAACATCGGTCTGATACGCGATTGCCTGACCACCTGCATTGATCAGCTCAGCCACCAATGCGTCGAGTTTATCTTTGCGACGTGCAGCCAGCACTACGCGAGCGCCAAGCGCAGCAAGGTGGCGCGCAGTAACCTCACCCAGGCCGCTACTGGCACCGGTGATAACGACAACTTTTCCAGAAATGTTATTGCTCATGCTGAGAACCTCATCGGCGGGTTTGTACTTCGCCATGGCTGGTTAACCTGGCAGTGCGCAAACTTTAGACCCATGATTGATCTCAATAAATGGAAATGATTAGATTATGCTATTCCTGAAAATGGAATAAATGAGAGGGGCAACATGCTTAACCGCATGGAGATGGTTAGGATTTTTTGCACAGCAGCAGAGGCAGGTAGCTTCCGCCAAGCGGCAACTCGATTAGGCATCTCCCCACAAGGGGTGACTCGAGCCATTCAAGCCCTGGAAACTGAGCTTGGCGAATCACTGTTCCACCGCAATACCCGCCAGGTGAGCATCACTGCTTTCGGTCAGGATTACGCCAAAGATGCCAGGTCAGCTCTGGATCATTTCGATACGCTATTCCGGTCGCACAGGACGGAGCCTGAGCTGTCAGGTAGGGTGGGGATTACGGCTCCACATGCTATTGGCAGGCGCTTCCTGATACCGTTTCTTCAGCCCCTGGCCGCTGCACATCCTGACCTGCAATTCGATCTCCGCTTGGAAGATCAGATGACTGATGCTGTTGAGGCGCATATCGATATTGGTATCAGGGTGGGGGTTATTCGCGACCGGCGCTACGTTGCACGTGCCTTAGCTCCCGTGCCGTTTTACGTTGTCGCGTGCCCGTCTCTCATAGGCCAAAAGACACCACCTAAATCTTTGGATGCCTTAGCTAAGCTGCCACTTTCAGTCCTGATCGACCGGAAAAATGGCCGCCCTTGGCCTTGGCTATTTGCCGACGGGCAAACGTTCACGCCCAGGCAGCCAGCTCTTATCTGTGATGATCCAGATACGGAATTGGAAGCCACCCTGGCAGGCATGTGTTTTGGCCAAATTCCTGCCTATCTGGCTGAGCCTCATCTGCGGTCAGGAAAGCTGGTTGCTGTTTTGGCTGATCTCGCTCCAGCGCCATGGGATCTGTTCATATATCGCCCGCAGCAGGGTCCTGTATCGAAGCGGGTGCGATTGGTGTACGACCACCTTAAGCAGGCTTTCTCAAACCCCAAGCTATTTCCCCAGGGCCTGGGGACATAGCTTGAATACCTGCCAGCAATCGTCCGCTTTTGGCCCAGAGTGTGTAAAAACACTTTCACATCTTGTATGCCCCAGCCCACTGCGCCTGGGCGTAGTGATTTCCCGAGCATTTGCCACGATCAGCGCCGGTGGCGCGTCAGAGCGCTTATAAAGCACTGTGGTACCTCTTGGGACAGTAAAAACCGGGGCTTTTACGCCGTCATCGCCTTCAATAAGCCTTCGGTACCCATGATTTTCATCACCCGCTTCAAATTATAGGCAAGCACATTCAAGCTCATTTCTGCACTCACCCCGTTCAGCTTTCGGGTCAGGAAGTGCGTTGCGCCCATCCACTGCTTGAGCGTCCCGAAGGGATGCTCAACAGTCCGTTTTCGAACCTTCATCATCTCTGGTGCTTGGTTTAACCGGCGCTGCATTTCCTCCAGCACAGCCTCATTTTCCCAGCGCCTTACGCGACGATTTGTGCTTAGCGTGCACTGGGTTTTCAGCGCGCAACTCTGGCACTTTGAACTCCGCTGCCGCGCGTCATCATCGAACGGGCATCTGGGTCGGTCAGCGAAACCTGTTTGTCAGGGGAATCGTTGAGCTGAGTTTCGATCCCCTGAAGCTCTTTCATCTGCGCTTTGAGCTTGGCGATTTTGTCTTCCAGGCTGGCAGTGTCTGGCGCGGAGGCGCTAGGATTCTGTCGATCAGCCGCATCGAGCGATGCCAAGTAACGGCTGATGCTCGTCTCTATTTCTTCCATGCGCCGCTTCAGTTCGGCGCTGGTGAAATTCCGGTCGCGGTTGTTCACCGCCTTGAATTTACTGCCGTCGATGGCAACTAGGTTTTCGCTAAAAAGTCCCAGCTGCTGGCAGAGCAAAACGAACTGGCGGCAGGCGCCGCGAATGGCTTTGCTGTTGTCTTTTCGGAAGTTGGCGATGGTCTTGAAGTCGGGCATCAATCGCCCGGTTAACGACATGAGTTCGACGTTGCGCTGAGCTTCTCGCTCAAGACGCCGGCTCGATTGAATGCGGTTTAGATAGCCGTAGATATAGATCTTCAGCAGGATCGCAGGGTGGTAAGCCGGTCTTCCGGTTTCAGCTGGAATGACGCCATCAAAACCTAGCGTGCCTAGGTCGAGCTCGTCGACGAAGACATCGACCACACGTACCGGATGGTATCACTGACGTAGTCGTCGAGGCTTTCGGGAAGTAAGGTGCTTTGACCTCGGTGTTCACCCTGGATAAACCGTTTCATGGGCGTCCCTTGCGCTGAGATTCTCGGACATAGCAAGGCTTTGCCGGTGCGTTTTTAAACACTCTGGGCCGAAAAAAGCCTCTGACGACTGACAGCATGTGCCAAATGCCTTGAGCCCAGGCTTCGGGCAGAACCCGGCCTGTGACTCGCGGCTGGAGTATGGCTTATCAGCGCCTCCCTACTTCAACGCCGCTACGATAGCGTCGTTGAACACGGGGATGTCGTTGGGGTTACGCGAAGTGATCAAAGTCCATCCATTGGCTTGGCATTGCTTTACTTCAACATCTATCCAACCAGCAGCACCGGCATTTTCCAGATCGAGCCTGACGCTGGGGTAAGACGTGAGGGTCTTGCCAGCTATGACCCCAGCGTTGATTAGCAACCACGGCCCATGGCAAATCGCAGCGATTACTTTGCCTGATTCGGCGAACTCCTTGGCCAGGCGCTGGGCATTTTCATCCAGTCGAAGCGTGTCGGCGTTGACCGTTCCGCCTGGAATCACAAGCGCATCAAAGTCCGAAGCGTCGAGCCCAGCCAGCGCAACCTGAGACTCGACAGTGCGATCTTTCTCAGTGTCCTGAACGAACGTCTGGGTAGTGCCGCCGTCACTTGAGCCATGGGCGACCAGGGCGCCATGCGCCTTAAGCGTTTCAAGCGGTTTCACCAGCTCATCGCGCTCGATACCCGTATTCGAGGTGATGAATAGTACTTTTTTGCCTGCCAGTTGATTACTCATGGTGGTCACTCAGTCCTCTCATCAAGGTAAAAAAGGAGGCGTGCGGGTGACACTTCATCCGACGCGTTGAAGATGGGAGGTCAGAGCGGTTTTGAAAGTTCATCCGCATTCGTCTTGAGCAGAATGCAATGGATGAAGCCAGGAACGTCGGGGGATTTCACATTCGAGCCTGCAAAAATTGAGCAGGTTATAAACATCATTTGCGTGACTCTGGGCCACGAGTAGTAGGGTTTTCTTCGCCCTGACCCTGGGACGGCACACGGTTCTCGGATTGCTGAAAGTGCGCGAGCAGGAGCGCAAATGAGTGACTTGGCAGTCGAGTATCCGGTGTGAGACGGGGCAATTGAACTATGGCTAGTTCTGGCTTTTGCCGCCCTTTGCAACGGGATGCCTGAATACCTTCACTGACCGCATCGGCCACTCTGTCGCGGGCATCTTACTCAGGGCTAATGGGTTCGGATTCACTGGTACAGAACAACGCCATCTTGTTGCCATCCGGATCTCGCAGTTTGCGAATGCTTGAATCTTAGCGGTCGCCATTGGGCATCTCGATTTGTCTGCAAAAACGGAAAGTTTAGTCCAGTGCCGAGCAACGGCGACGTGCGCTTCAATAGAGGAAAATGGTCGTTTTAGAGCTGTTGCATCAGCCTCGAACGCGGTACCGCCCGTCAAGCTTTGACCAGTTTTCCTGAACAACGAGCGTTGCATGGGAGACGAACCAAGGTAGGAGCGAAAGCGCAATCGGCGCTCCTTTGAACTGACTTGGAGAACCCAGATGAAAGCAATCGTCTACAACGGCCCGCGTGACGTCAGCGTCCAGAACGTCCCAGATGCGAAGATCGAGAGACCAACGGATGCTCTCGTTCGAGTCACATCCACGAATCTTTGTGGTTCCGATCTGCACATGTACGAAGGCAGAACCACCTTCGAGACGGGTCGAGTCTTCGGTCACGAGAACCTCGGTGAGGTGGTCGAGGTAGGTGCAGGAGTTGAGCGCGTTAAGGTTGGAGACATGGTCTGCTTGCCCTTCAACATCGGCTGTGGTTTTTGTGAAAACTGCGAGAAAGGACTTACCGGCTATTGCTTGACCGCCAATCCAGGCAGCGCTGGTGCCGCCTACGGCTTTGCAGAGATGGGCACTTATGACGGTGGCCAGGCCGAGCTGCTGCGAGTTCCCTTCGCGGACTTCAACTGTCTCGTGCTGCCTGAGGATGCGAAGGAGCGCGAGGACGACTACGTCATGCTCTCCGACATTTTCCCCACGGGATGGCACGCAACAAGGCTGGCGGGGCTGCAACCAGGCGAGTCCATTGCCATCTACGGCGCAGGCCCGGTCGGCTTGATGGCGGCGCACTCCGCGCTTATCCAAGGCGCTTCGCAGGTCTTCGTAATAGACGATCAACCAGACCGCTTGAAACTGGCTGCCCAGATGGGGGCCACGCCAATCAATTCCGTCGAGCAGAAGGCTGTCGATGAAATCCTGAATTACACCGACGGTAAAGGCACGGATCGTGGGTGCGAATGCGTGGGCTACCAGTGCTGCGACAAACATGGCCACGAGGTGAATCACCTGACCATGAACAACCTCGTCGCCTCGACCAAGGCAACCGGTGGTATCGGAGTAGTCGGGGTATTCGTTCCCCAAGATCCGGGTGCCAAGAACGAGTTAGCCAAAGAAGGGAAGATGGCTTTCGACTTCGGTTCCTTCTGGTTCAAAGGGCAGAAAATCGGCACCGGGCAAGCCAACGTCAAGGCGTACAACCGCCAGTTGGCTGAGCTAATTCATCACGGGCGTGCCGCACCCTCGCAGATCGTTTCCCATCGATTGAAGCTGGATGATGGCCCAAGTGCTTATAAGCACTTCGATGCACGAGACAAGGGGTGGACGAAGGTTGTGATGAAGCCTGCGGCTTAGTGTTTTGAGTAGCCGTCTCCTGCTCGGGGCGGCTACTCGGATGCTGTATCGTTCGAATCCATGCGAGCATCAATGATGCTCAGGCAGGATCCAAGTTTCGCCGGTCATGAAACGTCGTTCTGAGCGACTCATGGCGACTTTGGAAATCTGCCAATCGCCATGCTGTTCCTAAGCTTGAGTACCGACGGCTTGTGATCCTGATGAGAGAACGAATCGAATCTGCCAACCAGCAGCATCTTGTATTAGTCAGTTAGCAATGGATCTAAGGATTATTGCTGCGTGAGCTCCAGTCGCTGCCTTATGGTGAATCATCTCTATGGTATCGCGACTGACCGCTATTGGCCCAGAGTGTGTAAAAACGCTTCGTCAAAATTGAAGTACTCGCGTCTACGTGAAATCTGGAGTTTATCGGCACGTCAGCAAATGTGGATTTCTCCCAGATGCACGATTTCTAGCTTGTGTTTGAGTACCTGCCGCACTTGAAAACGTTTTTACACAGTCTCGGGCCGGAAGCAGACCTTCGCCGGCGGCAGCTATCGGCCCAGAGCGTGTAAAAACACTTTCGTAGCTTGGGTGCCGCAGCCCAGCGCTGCTGGACGAAGCGATTGCCTAAGCATTTACCACTATTAGCACCGGTAACGTCCAGAGCGTATATAAAGCGCTTAAGCGCCTACCGGAGCCGCGAAATACGGGGGTTTTTACGCCGCCATCGCCCTCAGCAAGCCTTCGGTGCCGATGATTTTCATAACCCGCTTCATGTTGTAAGCGAGCACATTCAGGCTCATCTCCGCGCTGACTCCTGCGAGCCTACGAGTCAAGAAATGCGTCGAGCCCATCCATTGTTTGAGCGTCCCGAAGGGGTGCTCAACAGTCCGTTTACGAACCCGCATCATCTCTGGCGCTTGGTTCAGACGGCGCTGCATTTTCTCCAGCACAGCTTCATGCTCCCAGCGCCTTACTCGCCGATTTTTGCTCGGCGTGCACTGAGTTTTTAGCGCGCAACTCTGGCAACTTGAACTCCAGTAACAGTGCATATTCATGCCTTTCTCAACACTGGAGAAGCGCCAGGGCAACGCCTCTCCCGCCGGGCAGATGTATTCGTTTTTCGTCGCGTCATAAACGAAGGCGTCTTTGCTGAAACGCCCATCTGCCTTGGCACTTGAAGTCATCGGCTTTGGCACGTAGGCGGTGATGTTTGCGTCGTGGCAGGCCAGGATTTCTTCGCCCTTGAAGTAACCTCGATCAGCCACTACCGCCAGCGTTTCTGAAGCCATGGCCTCCCGAGCCTGTTTCGCCATCGAGCTGAGCTGGTCGCGGTCAGAGCCGACGTTGGTGACTTCGTGAGCGACGATCAAATGGTGCTGGGTGTCGACCGCTGTTTGCACGTTGTAGCCGACGATTCCGTTGCCACGCGTCATCATCGAACGGGCATCTGGATCGGTCAGCGAGACCTGCTTGTCAGGCGAATCGTTAAGCTGAGATTCAATCAGCTGAAGCTCTTTCATTTGAGTTTTAAGCTTTTCGATTTTCTCTGCGAGGCGCGTAGTGTCTGGTTCGAAGGCAGTTGGCACTTGCCGATCCGCCGCATCAAGTGCAGCCAGGTAACGGCTGATGCTCGACTCAATCTCTTCCATTCGCCGCTTGAGTTTGGCGCTGGTGAAGTTGCGGTCACGATTGTTCACTGCCTTGAATTTACTGCCGTCGATGGCGACCAGGTTTTCTCCAAAAAGCCCAAGCTGCTGGCACAGCACAACGAACTGGCGGCAGACCCCACGAATGGCTTTGCTGTTGTCCTTCCTGAAGTTGGCGATGGTCTTGAAGTCGGGCATCAAGCGCCCGGTTAACCACATCAGCTCAACGTTGCGTTGGGCTTCTTTCTCAAGACGTCGGCTGGATTGAATGCGGTTCAGATAACCGTAGATATAGATCTTCAGCAGGATCGCTGGGTGGTACGCAGGTCGGCCGGTTTCGGCTGGAATGACACCTTCAAAACCCAACGTGGCAAGGTCGAGTTCATCGACGAAGACATCTACCACGCGCACCGGATTGGTATCGCTGACGTAGTCGTCGAGGCTTTCAGGAAGCAAGGTGCTTTGACCTCGGTGTTCACCCTGGATAAACCGTTTCATGGACTTCCCTTGCGATGAAGCTCTCAGAAATCATAGCAAGGGTTTGTACGGGCGTTTTTACACACTCTGGGCCAAAAGCGGACCTTCAGGCGCAAGTGTGATGCTGCCATGTGATTGAAACAGTCAGCGGGGACACAAATCAGAAACATCGTGGAGTGCAAAGACTGGGGCAGTGCAATACCCTAGGCGGTTGTCCATTAGATTCTATCAGCCGGGTCACTTCTGATGGCCCCCCTTTTGGGGGATGCTTTTCATCATCGCTGACCCACGCGTTACTGCGATAGGGTGCATGGAGCGATCGCGATTGCTTCAGTCTTGCAGTGGCAGGCGGGTGCCCGTTTATCCCTATGGCGGCCTCTGCTCGGAAGCGATAGGTTATGAGGGAAAGCTACAGCCCAGAGCAGTAAATCACCTCCATCTTACAACCACCGGCATCTCGCTAAACTTGGCCAGAACATATTATTGAAATAAAAGGAGTTTGCATGATCTCTAGAGGCTATCTCATCGGTCAAATAATAGACGAATTCTCGGCTGTCAGTGAGCAAGCTAAGCTACGGAATCAGCTGGGCCTTACCGACCTATCAGTATTCAGTGAAAATTTCTTCCGGGAAGTGATAAACATTACAAAAGGATATTCGTTAAAAAATACAAATGAAGATCGCTCCAATGAGCCAGGTGTTGACCTCTGTGACGGTATCGCGAGAATTGCGATACAAGTTACAACATCCAAAACGAGCGAGAAGGTTAAAAAGACTTTAAAAAATATTACGCCCGATCAAATTCAGAATTTTGAGCGCTTCGTAGTTCTGGTTGTAGGAGAGAAGCAAGGGAGCTATCAAGCTGTAGCTGAAGCATTAAAAGACCGTTCAGCAAGTGGTATTCCCGCTGAACTGTCATTTGACACGAGCGCCGACATTTGGGACCTGGTAGACTTGGCGCGAGATGCTATGGGATTGGAGTTTTCGAAGCTGCAGTCTCTGCACAGATTGATCCAAGAGCAAATGGCTAAGGTAAAAATCGAACTACAGGTGCCTGATGAGCTCGGCAATTACCCTGTGAGCGGCTATGCGTTGTGGGAAGCCCGGGGGGTTCCTAGAATTGGAACTGGTCAGAAGTTTGCCGAGTGGGATTTAAAACTTGCGAATATAAATAGATTGCCTACACAGGAAGAAGTCGACGAAGTTTGTAATTCACTAAAGGATTTTTGTAGCCGACTGCGCAAGCTTCCACGTATTACTCGGGAGTTTTTTGCAGAGCTCCATGAGCGCGCAGAGCCAATGAATTATCGCTTTTCGGATAATGTGAGTTTATTTCTTCCCTCGATAACAAAAACATATCCACCGGGCGAGGTTCATGTCGAATTATCTTTACTTGAGGCGGAAAATCTGCTTCAAGTAAGCGCGGATGAGTATTATCTTAACGAAAAATTGCCAGCTGAAATTGGGCTTAGAATCGGCCTGAGTTGTGAAAGCCTAAGATTAGGATTCTATCAATTTGTCATCGACAACCAATTGTCATTTAAGAAAGTGATAGGTGAGATTGATTTTTCGGAATTTTGATTCATCTCTTGGGTGTTTCTACTCTGCTCAGGCGTAAGCTTTAAGCGTCTTAGCCATGATTCAAAATCATCCGTAACTACTGGCTCTTGTTCAATCGTCGACATATGCCTATCCCACAGCTAAACCTGTGAGCATTGATGTCAGATGGCATTTAGCTAGTTCAGCTATGTGCATGGCATAAAAATGTAATTGAGGGGTAACGGCCTCGGACATTGGGTGTGATTACCTAGCGATGTAGCCGAATTTGGCGAACTCTGCCGAGATGATTCTCTGGGGATGTCGTCGCGTATGGGTAGTGAGCCAATGACCGCTTTTGGCCGATCGCTGTCACTCAGCAATCCCAAGCAACGCTCATCTCACGACCATTAACTCATCCCACCTCGTCGTGTACCGCTGCGACATCATCTCGCGCCGCATCGCCCACTCAGGGGCGGCGGGGATGCGACCGAGTCGCAATGTCCCGCTGCCCTCGCTGGCGTTGATGCGGTCGATTACGGCCATCAGCCGATCAGCGCCAGGGCGAGGTGCGGCCTTGAATAGGTCGCCTGTGAATTCTCCGCGCTGGCGCAGGTCCATCAGCATCAACTCAGCTTTGCTGTAGGCGTAGCCGGGGCGGTAGATGGCATCCAAGCCGCGAATTGCCGCTGCGGCGAGCACGCGAGTATCGTCGGTGGGGTACGGCAGAGGGCATTTGATAGCGTTGGCGTAGCGCGGCTGGTCGGGGTTATGCATGCCGGTGCGGATGGCCACCTGCAGGGCACCGGCAAGGCTACCCTGCGCGCGCATCTTTTCTGCCGCCTTGGACACGTAGGCGGCAACCGCCTCGCGGATCGGCGGTAACTCGCGCACCCGAGCACCAAACATCTTGCTACTGCAGATTATCTGCCGCGGCGGCACGGCTTCCTCAAGCTGCAGGCACGAGATCCCGCGAAGTTCGCGGGCTGTTTTTTCCAGCACTACACTGAACTGTCGGCGAAGTGACGCCGGGTCATACTGGGCCAGGTCCCAGGCCGTCTTGATGCCCAGCGGCTGAAGCCGGGCGGTTAGCCGGCGGCCGACGCCCCACACTTCGCTCACGTCAGTCATCTGCAGCAGGCGATCGCGTCTAGATGGATCGCGCAGGTCAATTACCCCTTCCGATTTGCGCCAGGTTTTGGCCGCCCAGTTAGCCAGCTTGGCTAGCGTCTTAGTGGGCCCGATGCCAACGCCCACTGGGATGCCAGTCCACAGCAGTACCCGAGCCCTTGCCTCGCGTCCCATCTCGACCAGGTCACTCTCCAGACCAGTCAGATCGGCGAATGCCTCGTCGATGCTGTACACCTCCAGTCGCGGGAACATCTCCTCAAGCGTGGTCATCACGCGCGCGCTCATCTGACCGTAGAGCTCGTAGTTACTAGAGAAGCAGACTACGCCCCACTCCCGCATCTGGTCTCGCCACTGGAAGTATGGTGCGCCCATAGGGATCCCTAAGCGCTTAGCCTCGCGGGTGCGAGCAATGACGCAGCCGTCATTGTTGCTCAGCACCACGACTGGCACGTCGCCGAGCCAGGGTCGGTAGACGCGCTCACAGCTGGCGTAGAAGCTGTTGCAGTCGATTAGCGCGAACATAGGCTGTGCAGGTTGTGCGTGGCCACGCCCCACACGTGCAGCGATTCGGTGACAGCTAACGCCCTGTAATCGGTGTTCTCGGGTTGCAGCCACACGCCCGCAGCGGAGATCTGCAGGCGCTTGACCGTCATCCCGCCATCCACGTACGCGACAACTACGTTGCCCGACCGCGCCTCGAGGGCGCGGTTGACCACTAGCACATCCCCGTCATAGATCCCAGCGCCGATCATACTTGGCCCGCTCACTCGCACTAGGTAGACATTGGGCGCCCGCAAATCGACCAAGTCGTCGATCGATAGGGTGAGCTCCTCATAGTCGGCGGCAGGTGATGGGAAACCCGCCGGCACCCGGCTGTCCACGTACTGAGAGAATATTTTTGCGGGGCTGAGGCGCCCCAGAATAGTGACCCGCATAGTCGTACTGCTCTGCGATAACTGTATATATATACAGATACCAGAGGAGCGCCACGCAGGTCAATTTAACTGCGATGACCGGAGGGTTCATGTGCGGACGATTCAGCCAATACCGAACAGCGATTGAGTACCTCGAGGCGCTGCGCTACGACAAGCCCATCGATAGCGGCATCGACCCAGAGCCCATCGGCCGTTACAACGTACCGCCCCGCTCCAGAGTATTAGTGTTCTTCGAGACCGCTTCCGGCCTGCGCATGGCCAAGCTCCCGTGGGGTTACCAGCCCTGGTGGGCCAAGGGCAAACGCCCGCCGGCAATTAACGCTCGCGTGGAGACGGCCTCCACCAGCAAGTTTTTTCGGGATGTCTGGCGCACCGGCCGCATGTTGGTCAGCGCTGACGGCTGGTACGAGTGGGTGAAAGACCCGGTCGATCCAAAAAAGAAGCAGGCTTACTACATCCGATTGAGATCAGGCGAGCCGATGTGGTTCGCGGCGCTGGGGCAGTTCAGGCGAGAAGACAGGATGGAAGAGCAGGAAGGCGACGGGTTCGTGATCATCACGGCGGACAGCGACCAAGGGATGCTCGACATCCACGACCGGCGGCCAGTCGTGCTGCCTCCGGATTTAGCGCGGGAATGGATAGAGCCCGGCATATCGCCCGAGCGCGCCGAGGAACTCGTGAGTAATTTGGCGCTGCCGGTGCGAGCATTCGAATGGTACGCAGTGGACCGGGCGGTCGGGAACGTGAGGAACGAAGGTGCGCACTTGATCGAGCAAATCGACAACCCTTCTTTATAGGCATAGCGGGGGTTCATAGGCCCTTTTACTACCTAGGCCTTGAGGCGCTGGGCACCGCCAGCCTAATCCGTACAATGCCGTTTCGTTTTACCCGAGTAGCCCCCATGAAGCGCTTGATAGTGGCGAGCCTTGCCACGCTGGCCATCACCTCCCTCGCCCTCGCCGAACCACCGTCGACCTTCACCGCCGCAAAAGCGATCGCCAAGAACAAGGTGTTCTATGACCAGGCGTCTACCGGGCTCGGAGACCTTTACTGCGGCTGCGCATGGAAGTGGGTAGGCAAATCAGGCGGGCGAATCGACGCCGCCTCGTGCGGTTACGATACGCGTGCTCAGCAGACGCGCGCGGAGCGGATTGAATGGGAACACATCGTGCCAGCCTGGATCTTCGGCCACCAACGGCAGTGCTGGCAGAACGGTGGGAGGAAGCACTGCGTGGCGGACGACCCAGTCTTCAGGGCGATGGAGGCCGACCTTTTTAATCTTTACCCGTCCGTGGGTGAAGTGAACGGCGACCGCAGCAATTACCAGTATGGGTTGGTGGCTGGCGGCGCTGCCCTCTACGGCGCATGCACCACCAGAGTGGACTTCAAGGCACGCTCCGCCGAGCCGCGTGATGAGGTGAAGGGCCTGGTTGCCAGATCAACATTCTACATGTACGACCGCTATGGTTTAACGATGTCGCGTCAACAACAACAGCTGCTGATGGCCTGGGATCGCCAGCATCCGGTTTCGACGTGGGAACGGGAGTGGGACGGCCGCACGGCAAAAGTCATGGGGCACCACAACCCCTTCATTACTGGCGAGCGCGCTTGGACATTGGGGCACAAGCCATTGCGAGAAGGGCTTGTGAGCCTGCTTCCTACCAGGATCGCAGCGCCCCCTTCCGCTAAAGCCGTGGCCCGTGACGTGATCATTGGAAACCGGAACAGCCGGGTGTATCACCTGCCGCAGGACTGCCCGAGCTACGCCAAAGTGGCGCCTAAGAACCAGGAGATCTTCTCCAACGAGTCCGCAGCCATCGCCGCGGGCTACAGGAAGGCCGGGAACTGTCGCTAGTTCTTTTTGGATTCACTGGTAGACCCCGAACTCGATGCGCTCAAGATAATCCTCGAGTACCAGAAACCCTACGGGGTTATCAATAACGTCCAGCGGCACTTCGCCGTCCAAATACCTGCAGGGCCGCCCTAGCCATTCTTCAGCCAGCTTCTGAGTGCCGAACACGTGGGTCGCGTGTTCCAGCACTTTCGCGTACTGAAAAGCAATGGCGCTCTGCCACGAATTTAGGTGTGCTGGTTGCTTATTGCCCTGGCGCCGAATGGTTCTGATGGACTTACCAACAATGCGACTCATGATCTTCTTAGTTGAATACAGATCAGATAGCGCAAGCATGTCTCTCACGTCTTCCAGATGAAAGCCTTTGACCGTGAGCTTGTAGACCATGGCCGGGCTGAGCTGGTCAGTACTTTTTCGCAGAAGGTATTCCGTTGGCTTACGAGGGGCGGGCGCTGCCCAGCGAGCGCAAGCGTGTGAGGAATCCATGACATGACCTCCGGATGCTACATATGACATGGATTTTAGAGCCATTTGGCGCACCATATGGCAGGTAGGTGCTTGGATGGTATCGCTCTGCCCATCGTCTCGATGACTTGCGCGTATTTTGGCCGGACGAATACTTATAGCTTGCAAGATGGCCGGGTCATCGACTCGTACCCCTCCAGTACCTAGCGCGGAGCATGGTCCGAGTGCTCGGACTTCAGGGCGCGCTGCCATGAGTCTTTTCCAAGTATAAGTTTCCGAACACCGGATCAGATCTTCTTTTGAAGCTGTGAAACAGGCCGCTCCAACATAGATTGCGTTAGCCCATACA
Source organism: Pseudomonas sp. NPDC047961 (assembly GCF_050272435.1). Classification (NCBI taxonomy): domain Bacteria; kingdom Pseudomonadati; phylum Pseudomonadota; class Gammaproteobacteria; order Pseudomonadales; family Pseudomonadaceae; genus Pseudomonas; species Pseudomonas sp. NPDC047961. The sequence goes on from NZ_JBNNMD010000001.1 coordinate 1,201,474, forward strand.
TATCCGCGTTGGCTTGCCAGATCAAAAACCGGCTATGCATATCTCGAACAGCAGCTAACAGCTTTTGTTTGGTCGCTGTCAGTTCCTCAATGCGCTCGTTGGCTGCTTGAATATCGGCAATCCAGCCCGGCTTAAGCTTCTGAGCCTTCAATGCCGCCTTGCAATTCTTCATCGCTAAATCCACGGCAGGTAGCTTCATCAGGGATTGGCGAGCACGACTGATACCCAATTTTTCTTTGCAGGCCTCAACGAGCAAAGGCCAGGTCAGCTTCGGCTCTGACCATTCCTCAATTAGTTTAATGATGCGTTTCTCATCCTTTGGCGTTAAATGCCCCATCGTTAACCCTCGATCTCATCCAGCAAGGCCAAGACGTCATCCAACGATGGCAACGCCTCTTGCGCCTGGTTCTCTTCAATGACCTTGACTTCGATCAGTTCCGACATTGCGGCGGCGTTCTTGGTCAGCGTCCAACCGTTATCGGCGTTCCACACAATGGCACCGTTTTCGAGTTCCGGGTTTTCCAGCATTTGGATGAGCGCCTCGCACTTGAAGAGCTTCTCACCGAGTTTTTTGGCCGACTCCGACGCCCCAAACACGCCCCGAGACTGCGCATCCAGGGCTTTATCGAGGCGGCGTTTAAGGTCGTTGCTTTCTTCCCTGAGGTTGCCCAGCTTCACGTCATCCCCCTTGACGCAGCCCAGCCGACCGCAGTCCAAACAGGCACCCATTTTCGGGCAGGGCTCGGACGCAAGATTGTGCACACAAACGCCGAGATGGGTTTGATGGATAATGCGGTCCTGCTCACCCTCGCGCAGTTCCCTTACATCAGCAAGATTCAGGGGCTGATTGGTTTTTACCTTGTCCAGACGCTGAGCAGCGGTGCTGTTCTTTGTTTTGGGGTGGTAAGCCGCAACCCCTTGGGTGCGCTCCTCGATGGTCTCGTGGTTGTAAACCGATCCCATCGTCGTGCGCCCGGAGAAGGCGTCAATCAGGAGCTGCGACAGACCGGCCTGGTGCATCCGCGTGTTTAATTCGTGCCGAAACGCATGCGTGCTGACCTTGATACCTTTGTAGCCCCAGCGCTCAAACAGGCTTTTCCTGGCCTGGTCTTTCGAACCGCCTAATTGCACATTCATTCGGGCAGAGTTCGCCGCGATCTCCACGCCAAACCCGGGTGTCCTAACAGCTGCACCTGAGTCTCCAGCCATTGCTCCTGTGCGCACGGTGAACAACGCATCACGGTACTTCACCCGAGATTTGCTCTCCGTGTACGGCGTGGTGTATGGGAAGTCCTTTGGAAGATACTTCTCCCGCAACAGCACATTGAGCTTGCGCAGCGTGATCACAAACCGGTCGTTAAACTCATAACCATGTGCTCCATGCTTGTCCTTAAAATATATGCGCTTCCTTGCGCTGGAATCCCACCCGTTACGGATCTCGGCCAAGATATCTCGGGTGGCGGGGCTGAGCGCCTCCCGCTTCTCCATGCTTTTCAGGAACCTATTGAATATGCTTCGCGGGGCGCTCTCATCAAATTTGAGTTTCAGTGCGGCACAGGCTTCGGCGTATGTCAGCGGTTCATCAGGCCCCTTGGGTGGCAGCCCACCATGGGGCGGAAACTCATCGGGATTGTCTTCCAGCCAGCCGGCGTAAGTTCGCGCTTCATCGGTGATCGGTTTTAGTAACGTGAAGACCCGCTCGACGACAGGCTCCATCTCAGGCTTAACGAGGGGCTTCAGCACAACCTTGTTCATCTTTTCCGCGTACCAGCGCAGGAACATGCGCTGATTGCCCTGGGCATCCTCTTTGAATACCTTACAATTCAACTCAACATCCGCTAATTCACCCACGCGACTGGCTACACTCAGCAATAGCGCAGAGGCGGATGTCACAACGATATCGAGGGGGTTGGTCAATTCGTTAGCGAACACTTCACCGAGGGCTTTGATCGCTTCAGGGTCGGGCAGCTTCTGTTCCCGATCCGCTCTTTGCTGCTTGAGCGTGCCACGCGGCCTTAGAGTCAGATAAGATTTCCACCGGAAATCCGACTTGAGCAGTTTTTTTTCCCGCATCAGGTCGATAATCGCCTCAAGTGACTTACTCAAACGGTATGCGTTGTCACGGTTTGTATAGTGACGGTCCATGTGGTCGCACGCTCGATTGCAGACAGCGGCGGACACCCGCGTCACATCCCGCGTGCCGGTCAACTCGAACAGAGCTACTTCAAGCGCCATCAGGGCGCTCAGCCTGTCTTTTGTCGACTTTTTCTGCAAATACACCTTTCGGTAGACGAGTATGGCTTTGGCAAAATCTGTGAAGGGTGCCTGCATCGGCTTTGGGGCAGCATTGGTCGATCCGAGTGCCGTAAAATTACAGCCATAGAAGCCATGTAGGTGCCAACTGCCGTCTTCCCAGCGGATGCTCGCATGCACTCGATTGGGTACGCCTTTGGGTAGGGTCAGTTTGGCCCATTCGATAAACGCCGCGAGCTGAGCCTCTGCAGTCAGCTCGCTCTTGGGCTTAAAATCGACAATGTTATCGGTCATTCGCCTTTCCTCCCTGAGCGGCGCATGGCCTCACAATCCAGAATCACCTTGCGGCAAGCCAGAATGGCCCGATCCCAGAGCACACCGGTCGTTTTATCGGTGTCAATAGTTTGCGCCCGACGACGCTCCAATCGCTCAAGGATCGCGCTGTGATTGGCATCCAGAAGGGGCTGGAATTTTCCGCATGCATAACAGGTGTAAGGCGCATCGAGATGGCAGGTGGCAGTGGCACCGCACACTGCCACATCCTCAATTAGTCGATCCGCTCGATCCCCGTTTATCGCTGAGGTGCGTTCCGTGACGATAACTCCGGTGAACGCATTCACAACTAGGGCCATATGGTCGCTCATCTTCGCGTCGATCAACGCCAGCAACTCCGGTGACACGGCGCGGTACTTTCGCACTGCCCGAGTATCGTTGTGCATCAATGCGCGGGCCATCGCCCACTCATCAAGCCCCGCATTGGAAAGGTCCGTGCCGAGGGTGTGCCTGAACCGGTGCCCCCGCGTCACTTTCAGCGGCTGATGGGTGCGAGGCGAAATCGGAAAGCCCTCCATCCGCTCGATGCGCGCAAGCCAGACGCTGATCGTGCCTGATGAGACATGAAAGGTCGAATCCGGCGTGTCTTCGAGGCCTTGTTGACGGGGGCTATCGAGCAAAACAGGGGGATTCAGCCGCTCCCGAGGTCCTGCTTTGTTATCATCCAGCTTCTGACGAAAGAGGGGCACATTCTCAATCGCTGCATCCCAGTCGACACCGTCTGGATACGTTTGCCATAGTTGCGCCAGAACCATTGACTTGTAGGCCTGTACGGTGTTGTACAGGTCCTCATCCAGACTGAATATTTCGGACTTTTTTCGCCAACCCGCCTCGTCGTCTTTTAGCTTTGCATAGTGAATCCTGATCTTGCAGCCTTGGTCGGACTTCGTGAAATCACGAAAAACCATCATGCGTATCTGAGTGCCTCGCTGGCCGTAAATCATCAAGATGCGCAGGTAAAGGTACTGCTCGGGGTCTAACTGACCGTGACAAAAATGCTCATGTATCCATTGATGCAGCGAGTCCTGCTCAAACCGAGTTAACGGGCCTTTTTCGGGGTCCAGGCTGAGTATCACATCATTGCTGGATTTCTTTTTCCTGGGCAGTTTTTTGTAGGCATCGACCAGGGTTTGCGACGGGCGCTGTTCAAGGGATTCGCAGTCGTGCCAAAACGCGATGAAAGCGGCAATGGCACTAAACTCATTATCGCTAAAGCGCTCCCGCAGATCGATCAGGTGATCCTCGTTGAGTGGGGCAAGCCCGGCCTGAGCGGCCCGCGACAACACACTGGCGCAGCGAGCAACCGTGTCCGCTGCCTGCTCGGCCATTCGGTACGCCAGGGCGGCGTGCAACCAGGGCTGCCAATCCGGCGAGACGCAGGCAATAGCTGCTTCCCAGTTGACTGAACTACCAGCCGCTTTATCCGGTTTCCACAACGGTTCGGTGGGTGTGAACACCTCTCCACATTTCGCCAGGCGAGGTGTGTTCAGCCACGCATCGAAGCTGTCCTTCTTGGGTGCCTGAAGTGCTTCGACGGAGATGTTCACTCTGAGCCGCCTTGTGTTTCGGCCTTCTGACGGATGGCCTTAAACCGCTCGGCCCGTTTCTGTATCGCTTTGTCTGCCTCTTCCTTCCAGAATTTGGCGCCGTAGAGACCCGGCATGATCGAGTCGGGACTCCAACCGAACATCCATGTAAGGGTCTTTTGTACTTGGGTGGTGCGATCTTCCGGCGTGAGCACTGCCAGTTCCTCGCGCATGCTTTCCAGCATCGTGTAGACCGCGTCATGCCTTAGAGTATGCGTGTGCACATGGGCCAGTTCCGGCGCTATTTCTCGGACCCTGGACAGAACGCCATCCACTGCCTTGATGGTCAAAGGTCCGCCCTCATTTCGCTTGTGCGCCACCAGCAAAAACGGATGCTTTCTCGCTTGCGATGTGCCGCTACGGGGCTTCCTGTGACGATATTTCGATTCATACTCTGTTATTGCGTCATACAGGTCATCGGTCATCACCAGCATGCGCTCGTTGGTTTTGAATTGCGGGGCCATCGTTCGGGGATCGAGGCTCTCATCCTCCAGGTTAACCACCGCTAGTTGACGACTGTGCCAGTGAATATCGCTGATCTTGATCAGCAGCATCTCGGAGCGCCGCAGCCCCATATCGAGACACAGCAGCAAGATGATGTAGTTACGCAGCTTGATGGCTTCATCTGAAAAGGGGGTTTCAGCGCTATCCGGATGCATGATTTCCAGCAATCGAGTTCGCTCCTGGCTGGTAAGCCCTTTCATTTCGTCCGTTCGCGTTTTTTTCCACGCAGGGCTGGCTGCTTTGATCTTGCGGTTGATGCGCTTCTTCAGATCGTCAATCGCCTCATGTCGTGTTGAGTGATCACCCAACTTGTCATAGAGGAAGGCCAGATAGTCGCGTACCGCCTCGATTCGCTGTCGCGCATGGACTTTGCCAACGGATTTGTATGCAGTCGGATGCAAACGCATCCCCGCATACTTCATGGCCAGGGTTTCCTTGCTAAACCCCGCATCCGACACAAACCTAGAAAGCTCACTGTCTGTCAGGTACCGGCTATGAGGGCGCTGTTCGAGGTGAGAAATCAGATCAATGGAGGAAAACGCCAGAAATTCCTCAAACACAGCCAGATGCTCAAGGTACTTCTTGGTAGTTTCGAGGGCTCTGCCCGAGTGCTCCATGGTGATGTATAGGTTGGGGTAGTACACAGGGATGTAGTCTTGCACCAACAGCTTTCTTCGAGCAGCATTCACCACCTGCTCTATGACCTGGAAACCCATGTTGCTCCCTCATAAAACTTAACTTTTCTGAGTAGAGTCAGGGGTATCGGACAGTCAGCGCAAAACTTAACGTTTTAATTTCCAGAATTTAAGCGCCTGCCTCCACCCTCAACACACTGAAAATACCGGATTAAAGGCGAATCAAACCATGTCCAAAAGTGACAAAGCAGGCAAAACAGGCTCTTACGTCTACACCATGCATCGGCTTGGCAAAGTCGTTCCACCGAAGCGTGAAATCCTCAAGAACATTTCCCTGTCCTTCTTTCCCGGCGCCAAGATCGGTGTGCTGGGTCTCAACGGTTCGGGCAAGTCCACCCTGCTGAAGATCATGGCTGGGGTCGATAAAGAGTTCGACGGCGAAGCGCGGGCGATGCCCGAACTGAATGTCGGCTACCTGCCGCAGGAGCCGGAGCTCGACCCGAACAAGACGGTTCGCGAAGTCGTGGAAGAAGCCGTCAGCAGCATCAAGGATGCCCAGGCGCGCCTGGACGAAGTCTACGCCGCCTACGCTGAGCCGGATGCCGATTTCGACAAGCTCGCAGCCGAGCAGGCCAAACTGGAAGCCATCCTGCAGGCCAGCGACGGGCATAACCTCGGGCGCCAACTGGAAGTCGCCGCCGACGCCCTGCGCCTGCCGCCATGGGACGCCAAGGTCGAGCACCTGTCCGGCGGTGAAAAGCGCCGCGTGGCGCTGTGCCGTCTGCTGCTCTCGGCCCCCGACATGCTGCTGCTTGACGAACCAACCAACCACCTGGACGCCGACTCGGTGGCCTGGCTGGAACACTTCCTCCACGACTTCACCGGCACCGTCGTCGCGATCACCCACGATCGCTACTTCCTGGACAACGTCGCCGGCTGGATTCTGGAACTCGACCGCGGCCAGGGCATTCCCTACGAGGGCAACTACTCCGGCTGGCTGGAAGCCAAATCCAACCGCCTGGCGCAGGAATCCAAGCAGCAGTCGGCCCATGAAAAGGCCATGAAGGAAGAACTGGAGTGGGTGCGCAAAGGCGCCAAGGCCCGCCAATCCAAGTCCAAGGCACGCTTGCAGCGCTTCGAGGAAATGCAGTCGCAGGAATTCCAGAAGCGCAGCGAAACCAACGAAATCTACATTCCGGCCGGCGCGCGCCTGGGTGACAAGGTCATCGACTTCCACAATGTGACCAAGGGTTACGGCGACCGTGTGCTGATCGAGAACCTGTCGTTCAGCATGCCCAAGGGCGCCATTGTTGGCGTGATTGGCGGCAACGGTGCGGGCAAGTCGACGCTGTTCCGCATGATCATGGGCAAGGAGCAGCCGGATTCGGGCAGCATCGAGATCGGCGATACAGTGCAGGTCGCCTGTGTCGATCAGAGCCGCGATGACCTGGACGGCAGCAAATCCGTATGGGAAGCAGTGTCGGACGGCGCCGACATGATTCGCATCGGCAACTACGAAGTCCCCTCGCGCACCTACGTGGGGCGTTTCAACTTCAAGGGCGGTGACCAGCAGAAGTTCGTCAAGGATCTCTCCGGCGGTGAGCGCGGTCGCTTGCACCTGGCGCTGACGCTGAAAGAAGGCGCCAACGTACTGCTACTCGACGAACCCTCCAACGACCTCGACGTGGAAACCTTGCGCTCACTCGAAGAAGCGCTGCTGGATTTCCCCGGCGCTGCCATCGTGATCTCCCACGATCGTTGGTTCCTCGACCGCGTCGCCACACACATCCTTTCCTATGAGGATGACGGCAGCATCGTATTCTTCGAGGGCAACTACACCGAGTACGAGGCCGATCGCAAGAAGCGCCTCGGCGATGCAGCCTCCCAGCCGCATCGGGTGAAATACAAGAAGCTTGCCCAGTAGCATCAACCGCGGAGCCGAAAGGCTCCGTTTTTGTGTGGCGAAGCGCCTCTGGTGGCAACTGGCCCAATACCGGATAATCGCGCTTTTTCGACGCTTGGCACGACACTTGGATGTCAGGCCGGCAGCAATCGCAAGGGAAGGTCACGGTCACCATGGCAGCACTGGGATTACGCGGCAAATCACTGCTGGCGTTGCTATTGACCTTCCTGCTGGCAATCGGAGTGACTGTACTGGTTGGCCGCGAAGCATTGCAGGGCGTGCAAAGCCGCTTTGGCGAAGCCTATGCGCGCAACGTGGTTCAGCTCAACCGTGAACGACTGTTCGCCCCGGTCACCCGGGAACTGGCGCTGGCGCAGCGGCTGGCGGAATCGGAGATTACCCGCGCCTGGCTGCTCGATGAGAATGATCCGGCCAAGCGGGAATTATTTTTCCGCGAGGCGGCTGGCTATCAGCGGGCTCTCAGTGACCACTCCTACTTCGCCGCATCGGCAGCCTCCAATCGCTACTACTCCAACGGCGACCAGCAACCTCCCAGCGAGGCGCCCCGCTATGAGATGAAGCCCGATGCGCCGGAAGACGAGTGGTTCTATGCCACCCTGCGTTCGGACGCGCCCTATCATCTCAATGTCGACCGCTCGGCCATCAGCGGCGACCTGAAGATCTGGTTCAACATTGTGGTCCGTGATGGCGGTCGCCCGCTCGGCATCGTCGGCTCCGGGATCAGCCTGAACGCGTTCGTCACCCAGTTCATCGAAGAAGACAAGACCGGCGTCGAGTCGATGGTGCTCGACAGCTACGGCTCGATCCTGGTCCACCCCAACCATAATCTCGTCACCCTGAACGCCGACACCTCGCAGGGCCGCTCGCTGTCCACCAGCCTGCTTGGCCTGCTCGACGATATCGACCAGGCCAAGGCGCTGCGCCAGGCCATGAGCTACGGCCGCGAACATCCTGGCGAGACGGCCACGTTAAAGGCGAGCCTCGATGGCGAGCCTCGCCTGCTGGCCCTGACCTGGATTCCGGAACTGCAATGGTTCGTCACCAGCGCCGTGGATCTGCGAACCGCCCAAGTCATCGAGCTGAAGCCCCTGCTGCCTGCCCTCGGTGCCGTGTTGCTGCTGTTGCTGCTGCTGATTGCAGCCGGCGCCTGGCTGGTCGATCGTCGTGTGCTGAGCCCGTTGCGGCAACTGCGCAAGAGCGCCCAGGCTATAGCCGCTGGACAATACAACGCGCCGCTGCCGACCGATCGGGATGACGAGATCGGCGAACTCAGCGCTGCGTTTCGCAGCATGGCGCTGAAAATCCATAGCCACACCAGCGAGCTGGAAAGTCGCGTCAACGAGCGCACGCGGGAACTGCAGCAGGCCAACCGCGACATGGCCGCCGCACATAAAAAGATCGACGACTCGATCGACTACGCCAGCCTGATCCAGCACGCCATCCTGCCCAAGCGCCAGCTGGTGGCCGACCTCGACGAACGCCACGCCGTGCTCTGGCACCCCCGCGACGTAGTTGGCGGCGATTTCTATGTCTATCGCGCCACCGAACAAGGTTGCCTGCTCGGCGTGGTCGACTGCGCTGGCCATGGTGTGCCCGGCGCGCTGATGACCATGCTCGCTCACGCTGCAATCGAACAGGCAATTGCCGACGCCGGGCACGCCGACCCAGCCGCCGTTCTCGCGCGCACCGATGGCATCGTGCGCAAGATGCTGCGCGACGACTCAACCCAACACGCCCTCGCCACCAACATGGATGTGGGCCTCGCCTACGTCGACTTCCAGCGTCGTCTGGTGGTTTATGCTGGCGCCAAGATCGCGCTCTACTACAGCGATGGCGAACGCCTCGACGAATTACCAGCCGGGCGCCGCGCCATCGGCGACCGACGCATCGGCGAATATCAGAATGCTGAGGTAGAGTTGCAGCCTGGGCGAACCTTCTACCTGGCCACCGATGGCTTCCTCGATCAGGCGGGTGGTGAGCTGGGCTATGGATTCGGCAACAGCCGCTTCGCCGAGATGATCCTGCGGCATGCCCGCCTCCCTATGGGCGAACAGGGTGCGGCGTTCAAAGCGACCCTGGACGAGTATCAGGGCGATTACCCCCAGCGTGACGACATTACGATGTTGTGTTTCCGTTTCGATTGAGCGCCATCCACCGGAGTTGAGTTGCCCCATGGAAACCCTTGACCTGTTCGCTATGCGCGAAAGCTACAACCGGCAGCAGATCATGCTGTGCTTCAACGGCCCGATCTCGCGCAGCCTGATCGAGGAAATCGGCAATGCGCTGCGTAACTACCTCGCCGCTGATCATGCCAACCCGTCGTCGGCAATGGATGTTTTTGCGGTGTACATCGAGATGACCCAGAACATCCGCCACTACGCCAAGGTCCGTAACTGGGCCGACCAGGAAGCGGGCGCCACGGTCGTGGTCGCACGCAACGATGCCGACGGCCGCTATGTAGTCTCCGCCGGCAATCTGATCGAAACAGCCGATGGCGAAGCCCTGATCGCCAGCATCGAAGAGCTGGCCCGCCTGGACAAGGCGCAACTTAAGGCTCGTTACAAAGAACAATTGCGCAAGCCACGCGAAGACAACAGTGTCAGCGGCGCAGGACTCGGCCTGATCGACATCGCCCGCAAATCCAGCGAACCACTGAAAGCGTCGCTGCAAACCGTCGCCAACGGCCGCTCGTTCATCAGCCTGAGCGCGGTCATCTGACTTACAAGAGCCAACTGCACATGAATGATTTCTCCATCGCCGGCAGCCAGTCATCGCCAGCCATTCAGTCCGACTGGGAAAACGGCGTGCTCGCCATGCAAGGCGACTCCTACCCGGAAAATTCCTACGAGCTGTTCCACCAGGTCATCGAGTGGATCGAACGCTACCTGGCCGAAGCCGGCCGTCCGCTGCGCATGGAACTGCATCTGCTGTACCTCAATACCAGCAGCATCAAGGCCGTGATGGACATCTTCGATATGCTCGAAGCCGCCCATCAAGAGGGAAAGGCGGTGGCCGTCAACTGGCACTATGACCGCCGCAACGAGCGTGTGGTAGAACTGGCCGAAGAGTTCAAGGAAGACTGCACCTTTCCATTCATGATCCTCAGCCACGATTAGAAGGTCCTTATGCGCGGGCAGAATCCGCTGGAAAGCCAGGTTGTGGAATCGCTGTCCGATCCACAGAACCAAGGCCATCCACTGCATGAAACGCTGAGCCAGTTGTGGGAAGCACACCACAGCCTACTCAACCGCATCGAACGGATCGCCCGCGTTTCTGACGGGTACCAGAGCATCGTGCGTGACCGCGAAATGACCCTCTCGGCACGCTTCGACAAGCAGCTCCGACAGCTGGAGAAAGTCGCACGCATTTCCGATCGCTATCAGACGATGTTGCGTGATCTGAATATCGCTCTGAAAGAAGCCTCTACCCATGATGCCCTTACCGGCATCGCCAACCGGCGCTTGCTCACCGAGCGCTTGCGTGAAGAAGCCGAACGGGCCAAGCGCTACTCGCGGCCGCTGTGTGTGGTCATGGTCGATATCGACCGCTTCAAGGCCATCAATGATGATTACGGGCACGAAGTCGGCGACAACGTGCTGATGGAAGTGGTGCGGGTGATGGAGGCGGAGATCCGCGAACATGACCTCTGCGGCCGCTGGGGCGGCGAAGAATTCCTTCTGTTGATGCCGGAAACCTCCACCGAAAGCGCGGTCCGGGTGATCGAGCGTCTGCGTGAAGCCGTCGCCAAGCTGCGGGTGCGCGTCAATGACGACTCGTTGTCGGTCACGGTGAGCCTGGGCATGGCGCAGCTAAGAGCCGATGAAAACTATTCGAGCGCCATCAACCGCGCCGACGTGGCGCTGCTGCGGGCCAAGCGCAACGGCCGTGATCGCTACGAATTAGCCGATTGAGCCTGCGGCGGGTCAGTTCGCGGCCCGCCGCCAGGCAAGCGTTCCAAGATCGACTCGACGATCCGCGCGGGGGCCGGCCTGATGGCTAGGGCCGTATCAAGTCGTCTCCAACGCCGCATTACCAGTAATTCTCCACCGCCACCTGACCCGGCCGCCGGGTCAGGCTCAGGTTGAGATCCCGTGTCTTGAGCATGCTGCGGGTGTCCTCGATCATCTGCGGATTGCCGCAGAGCATAATCCGCGAGTGTTCGGGCTCGAGCTGCAGATCGGCCGCTCGCTCCAGTTCGCCGTTCTCGATCAGCGTCGTGACACGACCGTGCAGCGCGCCGGGCATCTGCTCGCGGGTCACTACCGGCAGATAGGTCAGCCTCGAGCCGAGGCCTTCCAGATAATCGCGCTGCGGCAGCTCGCGGATCAGGTCCTGATAGGCCAGCTCGGATGCGGTGCGCGCGCTATACACCAGGATGATCCGCTCGAAGCGCTGCCAGACCTCAAAGTCCTGCAGGATCGAGAGAAAGGGCGCGATGCCCGTCCCGGTGCCCAGCAGCCAGAGATCCCGACCATCGATAAAACGATCAAGAGTGAGAAAGCCGAACGCCTGTTTGTCCACCAGCAGCTCGTCGCCGGGCTTGAGGCGACTCAGTTCGCTGGTGAATTCACCATCCGGCACCACGATGGAGAAGAAGTCGAGAAACTCATCATGGGGCGCCGATACCATCGAGTACGCCCGCCAGACGATACTGCCGCTGGGCTTACGAACGCCGAGGCGGGCGAACTGCCCGGCAGTAAAGCGGAAGCCTGTGTCGCGGGTGGTACGTAGGGTGAACAGAGTGGGCGTCAACGTCTGCACCTCAAGCAGACGCTGGCGGGTGAACTTCTCTTCGCTGACGGTCATACTTCGCTCCTTCCGGACATCGGGGGACACCAGCGTGTCCGGGCCGCGGAAAACGTAGGCGAGGCAGGCAAGACAAGGCAGAAACAGCCGAAGAAGCGGAGTTTAGGCGTTCTAAATGAGCATTCTGAGGCTGTTTCTAACGCAGTATTGCCAACGCAGGTAGTTTTCCGCGGCCTGGACCCTTGATACTCCTTTCCGACGCCTACAAACACCGCCAGTTCTTATGCCTATTCTAGAATCCGCCTATGCACGCCTCGATCTGATCCGCCAGCCGGAACAGCCCAACGAACCCTTGCAGGCGTTCGATGCGGCTGACGAGTACCTATTGGCGCAGCTGCACGAGCAAGGCTTGGCTGCGACAACGCGGGTGCTGATCCTCAACGACAGTTTTGGCGCCTTGGCCTGTTCATTGGCGAAGCAGGCGCAGGTCACCAGCAATGGCGACTCTCACCTCGCGCACCTGGCGCTGGAAAAAAATCTGCAGCGCAACGCCATGCCGGCTGACGCGGTGAGCTTCGTGCCCGCCAGTGAGGTGCCTCAAGGCCCGTTCGACCGGGTGCTGATTCGCGTGCCCAAGACGCTCGCGTTGCTGGAGGAACAGCTGATCCGCCTGCATGGCCAACTCGCGCCAGGTGCCCAGGTGATCGCAGGCTCGATGATCAAGCACCTGCCGCGTGCAGCGGGCGATCTGCTGGAGAAGTACATCGGCCCAATGCAAGCCTCGCTGGCGGTGAAGAAAGCGCGTCTGCTGACCGCGACTCCGAGCGACAAGCCGGCACCGCGCTCGCCCTACCCGACCCGCTATCACCTCGATAAGCCGGCCATCGAACTGATCAACCACGCCAACCTGTTCTGCCGGGAAGACCTCGACATCGGCACCCGAGCCTTCCTGCCGCACCTGCCGAAGGCGCTCGGCAACCTGCGTGTCGCGGATCTGGGTTGCGGCAACGGCGTGCTCGGTATCGTTTACGCCCTGAGCAATCCACAAGCGCAGATGACGCTCGTGGACGAGAGCTACATGGCAGTGCAATCGGCACGAGAGAACTGGCTGGCCATCCTTGGCGAGCGCCCTGCCGATATCCGTGCCGGCGACGGGCTTGCCGAGCAGCCCATGGATTCGCTGGATCTGGTGCTGTGCAACCCGCCCTTTCATCAGCAGCAGGTGGTCGGTGACTTCCTCGCCTGGCGGATGTTCACCCAGGCCAAGACGGCACTGGCCAAGGGCGGCGAGCTGTGGATCGTCGGCAACCGCCACCTCGGCTATCACCTCAAGCTCAAGCGCCTGTTCGGCAAGGTGGAGCAGGTCGCGGCGACGCCCAAGTTCGTCATCCTGCGAGCCATCAAGCCGTGAGCGAAGCGCCGGTTCGGCTGAGTATTCAGCAGTTCGCCACGCGAACCGGCCTTTCAGCCGACACCCTGCGCTATTACGAAAAGATCGGCCTGCTGCGCCATGTCGCCCGGGACGCCAGCGGCTTTCGCGTCTACGGCCCGCGCGATCTGGAATGGGTCGGCTTCATCCTCCGTCTCAAAGACACCGGCATGGCGCTGGACGACATCATTCGCTACGCCGATCTGCGTGAACGCGGCGAATCGACTCTGGCGGCGCGGCAGGCGCTGCTCGAAGTCCATGCAGCCAAACTGCAGGACCGTCTGGAGCGCGACCGCGAACATCTGACCGCGCTGCAGGCAAAGATCGAGCTGTACCGCCAACAAACAACCCCTTGACCTGGAGTCCACTCCAACCCTCAGGCTTTCCTCTTCCCAATCAAGAGGAACGCTCCATGTCCGCATCCACCCGCTATACCGAAGGCCTGGCCAAACTCGAGCAAATCGACGGTGAGGCTGGGCGAAAGGTCATCGACAGCCTGGAAGCCATTGCGCCGGATCTGGCCCGTTACGTCATCGAATTTCCGTTTGGCGATATCTACCAGCGCCCCGAGCTGGATCTGCCGCAGCGTGAGCTGGCGACCGTTGCAGCACTGACCGCGCTCGGGCATTGCCAACCGCAACTGGCGGTGCATATCCACGGCGCGCTGAACGTCGGCTGCACGCGTGAGCAGATCGTCGAAGTGATCATTCAAATGGCCGTCTATGCCGGCTTTCCCGCCGCACTCAACGGCATGAGCACGGCCAAGACGGTGTTTGCCGAGCGCGGGTTATTGCAGGGAATGGCGCCCGGCACGTGATTGCGTACGCATGGTGAATCCAGCCCACGGCAGATACCAACACGCGTCCACGGTGGGCTAAAGCCCGCCCTACAGGGCACGCCACCGCAGGGGTCTGATACGTAGGGTGGGCTTCAGCCCACCAGAGACACCCTTTTTTCTGCACCAAGCACAACGCGTCCCGGCGCATCATCTTTCTGAAGGCGGACGGCGTCACAGCGCGACCCCGGCCGGATGCTACTCTCGCCTGCTGCCCACCGTATGCACTGACCTGATGTCCACACACGCCAAACTCCTGCTCCGCCACCAGCGCCCTTTCATCAAGTTTTGGTTCGCCCGCGTGTTCACCGCCAGCGGCTTTCAGATGCTGGCGGTTGCCATCGGCTGGCACATGTACGAACTGACCGGCAGCGTGCTCGACCTCGGGCTGGTGGGCCTGGCCGAATTCTTCCCCCGGCTGCTGTTCATCCTCTGGACCGGACACGTCGCCGATCGCTTCGACAGAAGACGGGTCGCTGCGCTGTGTCAGGGCTTGCAAGGGCTGATCGCCCTGGCGCTGGTGATCGGCGTCGGTGGGCTCGGCGTGACACGGGAGATGATCTTCGTGCTGGCGTTTCTGCTCGGCACAGCACGTGCCTTTGAGGGCCCGGCGACCCAGGCGCTGTTGCCGAGCCTGGTGCCTGCCCAATTGTTTCCCGCGGCGGTCGCAGCTTCATCGTCGGCGATGCAGACAGCCACCATCGTCGCGCCCGCGCTCGGTGGGCTGTTGTTCGCCATCGGCCCCTTATGGGTTTATGGACCGGTCGCGCTGCTCTTCGCTCTGGCCTGCAGTTTGATGCTGAGCCTGCCGAAACGCCCGGCGCCGCCGAAGCAGACCGGCCCGGCGATGGACAACCTGCTCGCGGGCATGCGCTTCATTCGCAGCCGACCGGACATATTCGGCGCTATTTCCCTGGACATGTTTGCCGTTCTTCTCGGCGGCGCCACGGCACTGCTGCCGGTGTTCGCCAAGGACATCCTGCTCACCGGCCCCTGGGGCCTAGGACTGTTGCGTTCGGCACCGGCGGTGGGTGCGCTGCTGATGTCGCTGTGGCTTGCGCGCTATTCCATCAACAAAAGGGTCGGCCGGGTCATGTTCGCCGCCGTCGGGGTGTTCGGCCTGGCAACCATCGCCTTCGGCCTGTCGACTTCATTCTGGCTTTCGATGGGTGTGCTGGTGGTGCTGGGCGCGGCGGATATGATCAGCATGGTGATCCGCGGCGCGTTCGTGCAGCTGGAAACGCCGGACGCCATGCGCGGCCGGGTGAGTGCGGTCAATGGTCTGTTTATCGGCGCGTCCAACCAGCTCGGCGAATTCGAGTCAGGGCTGACGGCTCACTGGTTCGGCACCGTACCGGCGGTGGTGATCGGTGGCGTCGGAACGCTGATCATCACCGGTACCTGGATGAAGCTGTTCCCGACGCTGGCCAATCGCGACCAGTTGCATCGGGATCTGGATTAGCGGGCTCGGTGGAAGACGCGTCGCGGTCTTCCACCCTACTCACGCACACTCGACAGTCGCGCACCCGTAGGGTGGAAAACGGCAACGCCTTTTCCACGCGGCTGGCCAGTTACAACACCTTGTCCAAGGTAATCGGCAAATCCCTGACGCGCTTGCCGGTCGCATGGAAGATGGCGTTACCCACCGCCGCCGCCACACCAACGATGCCGATCTCACCCACGCCCTTGGAGCCCAGCGCGTTGACGATTTCGTCCTTCTCCTCGACGAAGAACACGTCGATATCGTTGATATCGGCATTGATCGGGACGTGGTACTCGGACAGATTGTGGTTCATGTAACGACCGAGGTTGTGATCGATCATGGTTTCCTCATGCAGCGCCTGCCCGATGCCCCAGACCACACCACCCGCGATCTGGTTACCCGCGGTCTTCGGATTAACCACGCGCCCAGCGGCCACAGCACTGACCACGCGACTCACCTTTACCGTGCCCAGCGATTCGTCCACCCGCACCTCGACGAATATCGCCGAGTGCGTGGAGATTGAATACTCGTTGCGTTTCTCGCCCGGCTTGGCGCTGACTTCCGCTTCGAGCACGCCGCTGGCGGAGACGATCTTCGCCAGCTCGACCCGCTGCTCGGGCGAGGTCTTCAAGCGCATCTGGCCGTCGACGAACTCCACATCCTCCAGCTTGGCCCCGGTGAACGGCGATACCGGCGACTGCTGAGCGGCGTCGAGTAATTTGGCCTGCAGCCCCTCACACGCCTGCTGCACGGCTGTCCCGACGGACGACACCGTGAAGGAACCGCCTTCCAGCGGCGCCTGCGAGAGGTTCGAATCACCCAGGCGAAACTCGACCTGCTCCATCGGCAGGCCCATGGCCGCCGCCGCGATTTGGGTCATCACCGTGTAGGTGCCAGTGCCGATGTCGGCGGTGGCGCTGCTGACCACCAGCCGTCCGTCGGGTTCGAGGCACGCCTTGGCCGCAGCCGGCATCTGCATCGCCTCCCACACTCCGGTAGCCATGCCCCAGCCGATCAGCTGGTTGCCGTCGCGCATGGAGCGTGGCGCCATCGAACGGCGTGACCAGCCGAAGCGCTCGGCGCCCTGCTCGTAGCACTGGCGCAGCTCCTTGCTCGAATAGGGCTTGTCCTCGTTGGCGTTGCGCTCGGAATAGTTGGTCAAGCGTAACTGCAGCGGATCGACGTTCGCCGCGTAGGCCAGTTCGTCCATCGCGCTTTCCAGGGCGTAGACGCCAATGGTGGCGCCCGGTGCTCGCATATCCAGCGGCGTGTATACGTCCAGCGGCACCAGCTGGTAGTCGAGCCTTGCGTTCGGGCACTTGTAAAGCATCCCGGACCACTCGACCTCATGCTCGGTGAAATCCTCGAAGCTGGAGGTCTGACCGATCGCCTGATGGGTGATGGCCTGCAATTCGCCGCTGGCGTTTGCGCCGATCGACAGCCGCTGCACGGTGCGCGGACGATAGCCAAAGGTGAACATCTGCTGGCGCTTGAGAGTGACGCGCACCGAGCGCTTGAGCTTGAGCGCCGCCATCACCGCCAGCGTCAGCTGATACTGAGGACGCAAGCCGGAACCGAAGGCACCGCCGACAAACGGCGAGAGGATGCGGATCTTGCCCTCCATGTCGAACACGCCTTCCAGATAGCGCATGCAATTCTGCACACCCTGGGTCTTGTCGTAGATCTCCAGGTTGCCTTCGGGAAAGTAGTGAACGGTCGAGGCATGCGGCTCCATCGGATTGTGGTGCTCGACCGGCGTGGTGTACTGCACATCCACCTTGAATTGTGCGCTGGCCAGGGCGCTGTCCACATCACCGCGCGGCTCCGGCAGGTCGGCCGGTGCCTTGTGCATGGTTTCCAGCTCGCTGAGCAGGTCGGTGTGATGGGGCTCGCGCTCGTATTCGACGCGCACCAGGCTGCCGGCGTAGCGGGCCAGCTCGAGGTTTTCCGCCACCACCAGCGCGATCGGCTGGCCGCTGTAGAGGATGCGGTCATTGAACAGCGGCCGGAACGGCGAGCCATCGGCAGCATCGTCGTCCTCGTAGGGCTCGTCGTAGCTGGCAATAGGCGGACGGTTCTGGTGGGTCAGCACCAGCGCCACGCCGGGCACCGCTTCAGCCGCGCTGGCATCGATGCTGATGATTCGACCACGCGCGATGCTGCTGTTGACCACGCTGCCGTAGAGCAGGCCGGGCACATCGAACTCACCGGCGTACTGGGCCTGTCCCGTGACTTTCAGCGGGCCATCGACTCGGTTAAGCGGCTGCCCGAACGGGGAGTTGGCTGGTTTCATTGGGCGGCTCCTCTGGCGGCGTCGGTCAGGGCGCGAACGATGGCGCGACGGCCCAGTTCGATCTTGAAGGCGTTGTGTTCGAAGCCACTGGCTCCCTCGAGCAGGATGTCCGCAGCGGTCGTGAACGCGGCCTCGTCAGCCGTTTTGCCGACCAGCACCGCCTCGGCTTCGGCCTTGCGCCAGGGCTTGTGTGCTACCCCGCCCATGGCGATACGAGCACTGCTAATGCTGTCGCCGTCCATCTCCAGTGCAGCGGCGACCGAAACCAGGGCGAACGCATAGGAGGCACGATCACGCAGCTTGAGGTAGCTGCTGTGGGCGGAGAAGTCTTGGGGCGGCAACTCGACCGCGGTGATCAGCTCGCCATCGACCAGGGTGTTGTCCTGCTCGGGTGTATGGCCCGGCAAACGGTGAAAGTCGGCCATGGGAATGCGCCGCTCGCCCCGTTGCCCTTGCACATGCACCACTGCCTCTAGTGCCGCCATCGCCACGCACATGTCGGAGGGATGGACGGCGATGCAGGCGTCGCTGTGGCCAAGAATCGCGTGGATGCGATTGAGCCCATCGCGCGCCGAGCAGCCAGTGCCGGGCTCACGCTTGTTGCACGGTGTGGTGCTGTCGTAGAAGTAGTAGCAGCGGGTGCGCTGCAGTAGGTTGCCGCCTGTGGTGGCCATGTTGCGCAGCTGCGGCGAGGCGCCGGCCAGGATCGCTTGTGACAGCAGCGGATAGCGTGCTTCCACCAGCGGATGCCAGGCCAGATCCGCGTTGCTCACCAACGCACCAATGCGCAGGCCACCATCCGCCGTCTCTTCGATGTCAGCCAGTGGTAGTTGGGTGATGTCGATCAGCTGGGAAGGACGCGTGACGTTTTCCTTCATCAGGTCCAGCAGATTGGTGCCACCGGCAATGTAGCGGCTGTCCGGGCGGAATTGACCGATGGCTTCCTCGACGCTGCTTGGGCGTGCATAGCCGAAGGGATTCATGGCGTCACCTCCTTCGCACCGGCCAGGCGCTCGCGAGTGTCCGCCGTAGCGTCCTCGATGGCGGCGACAATGTTCGGGTAGGCGCCGCAACGGCAGACATTGCCACTCATCTGTTCGCGCAGATCATCACGGGTTTCTGCCCGTCCTTCGGCGATCATGCCCACCGCCGAGCAGATCTGCCCGGGCGTGCAATAGCCGCACTGGAAGGCGTCATGTTTGACGAAGGCGGCCTGCATTGGGTGCAGCTCCTCGCCCTGCGCCAGCCCTTCGATGGTGGTCAGCTCTGCGCCGTCGTGCATCACGGCGAGGGTCAGGCAGCTATTGATCCGCTTGCCATTGAGCAACACGGTACAGGCGCCACACTGGCCATGGTCACAGCCTTTCTTGGTGCCGGTCAGGTGCAGTTGCTCACGTAGCAGATCAAGCAGGGTGGTCCAGGGATAGACCTCGACTTCACGGCGCTGGCCGTTCAGTTGGAGGGAAATAGAACAGGCGGTAATCCCACCTGGGGCGGAAGACGTTTCGCTCATAGCAGCCTCACGGTTTGGGGGGCTTCGGGTGCCTGTTCTATGCAGGATCGCCGAAGACCTCAGGCATTCGATGCGCTTTCCGTGCGCCTAGGAAGTACGACTGCCCACGCGGAAAAATCGTTCAGCCGAGCGCGCACATGGCATGCAAGGTGCGCTATAGAGCCGCCGGGGCGCCCCACCGGCAGGCAGCTACAGCCGGTCAGCTGTTGCGTCGATCGTCGGGGCGATCAATGTCCTGCAACACGCCGGAGTCATCGACCTCGACTTCCCGGGCGTCACCACTCGAAAACAGCGCCTGAGCACCGCGCTCGCCGTCCAGCGACATCACCTGCAACGCGTGGTCGCGACCGATCCCCCGCGGATGGCCGCGCTGCCCCTGATGGCTTGCAACCACCAGGCGCGGTGGCTCGATCTGCTCAGCGATGCGACGGAAGGTGGCGGGCCGCACATAAGGCATGTCGCCCAGCGCGACCAGCCAGCCTTTGTCGCTCGGGTACTGCCTGACCGCCTGCGCCAGGCTGTGGCCCAACCCCTGGGTGTGCACGGCGAGCACCTCGGCACCGTACCGGTCAGCCTGCTGCCCAAGCCAGGCAAGCAGCTCGCTGTTGTCGTCACGGGTCACGACGACCAGCCGCTCGGCGACCCCGCACAGCGCACCAAGCGTTGCCGCCAGCACGGGCGGGGCATCAGGCGTGCGATTGCAGGTGGCGAGCAATTTGTCCTGATCGGCATGCTCGCGGTAACGGCTGCCCTGCCCAGCCGCCAGCACCAGCGCGCATACACCGCGTACGGGTTCAACCATGCGGGTGTTCTCTCATGCGCCGCGAGCCGGGCTTGCCTAAGCGCCTGTGGCTTCCACCCAGCCGTCGGTCGGTCTGGTGTTCGGTCATGTTCCCTCCTCGCAGAACGGGGCCAATCGGGCCGTCAGTTACACAGACCCGTCGCGAGTACAGCCGTTGCGCGCCGGCTCCATAACCTCACTCGCTGTTGGGTACAGAGCGGCGCGATCCCACCGTGAAAAGCAGAACTCACAAGTCACCGAATGGAAATTCAACCCGCTCGAGCGACGGTGTAAGATGCCCCGCTTTTTGCGGGCTTCGCCCGGATAAGCTTTGCTGTACCCCAACCGCACGAAAGACCGGCAAGAAGAGGAATCACCATGCTGGAGAAGCTGTTCCAACTCAAGGCGCACAACACCACGCTGCGCACCGAGATCCTGGCCGGTCTCACCACCTTCCTGACGATGGCCTACATCCTCTTCGTCAACCCGAGCATCCTCGCTGAAACCGGCATGGATCACGGTGCGGTCTTCGTCGCCACGTGCCTGGCCGCCGCCATCGGCTCGGCGATCATGGGCCTGGTTGCCAACTACCCGATCGCCTTGGCACCGGGCATGGGCCTGAACGCCTTCTTCACCTACACCGTAGTGCTGACCATGGGTTACACCTGGCAGACCGCGCTGGGTGCGGTGTTCCTCTCGGGCGCAATTTTCTTCTTGCTGTCGATTTTCAAGATCCGCGAGTGGATCATCCACAGCATTCCGCTGGCGCTGCGCTCGGGCATCGCGGCGGGTATCGGCCTGTTCCTGGCGATCATCGCGCTGAAGAATGCCGGTATCGTCGTCGACAACCCGGCCACGCTGGTGGGCCTGGGTGATCTCACCGCCGGCGGCCCGCTGCTCGCCTGCCTCGGCTTCTTCCTGATCGCCGCGCTGGCTTATCGCAAGGTCACGGGGGCCGTGATGATCGGCATTCTGGTGGTGACCGGGTTGTCGATCCTGCTGGGCCTTTCCGAGCTCAACGGCGTGGTGTCGATGCCGCCTTCGCTGGTGCCGACCTTCATGCAGCTGGACATCATGGGCGCGCTGGACATTGGTCTACTCAGCGTCATCTTCGCTTTCCTCTTCGTCGACCTGTTTGACACCTCCGGCACCCTCATCGGTGTCGCCCAGAAAGCCAACCTGTTGGACAAGGACGGTCGCATGCCTCGCCTCGGCCGCGCGCTGCTGGCTGACAGCACCGCGACCATGGCTGGCGCCGCCCTCGGCACCTCGACCACCACCAGCTACATCGAATCGGCAGCCGGCATCAGCGCTGGGGGCCGCACCGGCCTGACCGCCTGTGTGGTGGCACTGCTGTTTCTGCTCAGCCTGTTCTTCGCCCCGCTGGCCGGTGCCGTGCCCGCCTACGCGACCGCACCGGCGCTGTTGTTCGTCGCCGTGCTGATGATGAGCAGCCTCGCCAACATCGACTGGGAAGACCTCACCGTCGCCGCACCGGTGGCCATCGCCGCGCTGGCCATGCCGCTGACCTTCTCCATCGCCAACGGCATCGCCTTCGGCTTCATTGCCTGGACCGCGATCAAGCTGCTCGCCGGCCGCTGGCGCGAGCTGAGCCCGGCGATGTGGATCCTCTCGATCCTGTTCGTGGTCAAGCTGGGCTGGTTCGCCGGCTGAGATACCGGTGATTTTGGTGGGCTGAAGCGGAACGCTGCCGGCCCACCCTGCAGCTCTGAGCTGCACGATTTATCGGTGGGCTGAAGCCCACCCTACAACCACCGAAACGGAGCGTTGCCGGCCCTTCCGCCGAGTTCAGGACCATCGTAGGGTGGGCTTCAGTTTTGTAGGGTGGGCTTCAGCCCACCAAAGCAGCCCAGAGCGGCACCAGCCCGCTCCTGACAACCCGAGCTGACGACCGTACAATCCGCGCCCTCCGGTTGCGTAGGGTGGATGACGCTTTTTTCATCCACCTTTCGTACGGCTACGGTGGATGGGTGAGGCGTCAGCTGCGCGCCCCGATCCACCCTACGATTTACCTACCATTCCAAGAGTCTTCATGAGCGCTCCGCAATTCGACCCCGCCACTTACGACGCCCAACTCGCCGAGAAAGCCGCGCGGCTGGTGGAACTACTGGCGCCCTTCGACGCACCCGCGCCAGAAGTCTTCGACTCGCCACGTGAGCACTACCGGCTTCGCACCGAGTTCCGCCTGTGGCGCGAGGACGGCCAACGCCACTACGCGATGTTCGAGCAGGGCGACAAGCACACGCCCATTCTGATCGACGAATTCCCCATCGCCAGCCGTTGCATCAACGACCTGATGCCGCAGCTCAAGGCCGCCTGGCAAGCCAGCGAGACCCTGAGTTTCAAGCTGTTCCAGGTCGAGTTCCTGACCACGCTCTCCGGCGATGCGCTGATCACCCTCGCGTATCACCGGCCGCTGGACGATGCCTGGCAGCAAGAGGCAGAAAAGCTAGCCGAGGCGCTGGGCGCCAGCATCGTCGGCCGTTCCAAGGGCAAGCGCATCGTCATCGGACGCGATTACGTGACTGAGCGGCTGACCGTTGCCGGCCGCACCTTCAGCTACCGGCAACCCGAAGGCGCCTTTACCCAGCCCAACGGCGACGTATGCCAGAAGATGCTGAACTGGGCCTACGACGTCCTTGGCGAGCGAAACGACGACCTACTCGAACTCTATTGCGGCAACGGTAACTTCACCCTACCGCTGGCAACCCGTGTGCCCAAGGTGCTGGCCACCGAGATCAGTAAATCCTCGGTGAACGCGGCGCTGGCCAACCTCGACGACAACGGCATCGATAACGTCACCCTGGTACGCCTCTCGGCTGAAGAGCTGACCCAGGCGCTGAACGAAGTACGCCCTTTCCGCCGCCTGGCCGGCATCGACTTGAAGCGCTACAACTTCGGCAGCGTCTTCGTCGACCCGCCACGCGCCGGCATGGACCCGGACACCTGCGAACTGACCCGCCGTTTCGAGCGCATCCTCTACATTTCATGCAACCCGGAAACCCTCGCGGCGAACATCGCCCAGCTGCACGACACCCATCGCATCGAGCGCTGCGCCCTGTTCGACCAATTCCCCTACACCCATCACATGGAATCCGGGGTGCTGCTGGTCCGCAAATGAGCGGGTACTGAACCCGAACCGGCTGTCGGCGTCCCAACCGTGACGATCAATCGTTACGGAGGAGCGAGCATGCTGATATTCGAGCCGATCTATACCGACGGCCTGGCGCAGATTTCTTACCTGGTGGGCGACAGCAAGGCCGCAGTTGCCGCGGTGATCGATCCTCGGCGCGACATCGATATCTACCTCGACCTGGCCCGCGAAAAAGGCCTGCGCATCGGCTACGTCATCGAGACCCACATCCATGCCGACTTCGTCTCAGGTGCCCAGGCGCTGGCCGAACGCAGCGGCGCAGAGATCATCGGTGGCTGCTCGCCGAACTACGGTTTCGAGCTGCGCCAGGCTGCCGATGGCGAGGTGCTGGAGCTCGGCCAGGTCAGCCTGGAAATCATCTACTCGCCAGGCCACACGCCAGAACACATCTCGCTGCTGCTGCGCGACGGCCAGCAGGGCGATGAGCCGTTCGCGCTGTTTACCGGCGACACCCTGTTCAACCTCGACGTCGGCCGTCCCGACCTGCTCGGCGAAGACAGCACCCGGCAACTGGCCGCGCAGCTCTATGCCACGCTGTTCACCCGTTACTTGCCACTCGGTGAACGCATCGAGATCTACCCGTGTCATGGCGCCGGCTCGGCCTGCGGCAAGTCCATCGGTGATCGCCGGCGCTCCACACTGGGCAACGAGTTGTTGTTCAATCCGGCACTCAACCAGCGGCGTAACGAAGGCGAGTTCATCGACTGGCTGCTCAGCGCCATGCCCGAGCCGCCGCGCCACTATGCGCGGCTAAAGAAGCTCAACACCCGTCCAGCAATGAATACCGGCGGACCAGCGCTGCCGCCGCCGCTGGCACCGGAGGAGTTCCGCCAGCGCACCGCCGACCACAGTGTCGTGCAACTGGTAGATGTGCGCTCGATCCTGGCCTTCGGCGGTGGCCATGTGCCGGGCGCGCTGAACATCGCGCTGCGCAACGAGTTCGTCAGCTGGGCCGGCTGGATGCTCGACGACAAGTGGCCGATCTACCTGATCGGCGAAGACAGCCACGAGGTCCACCAGGCGACACTGCAGCTGTACCGCATCGGTCTCGATCGGGTGGCAGGCTATCTGCGCAACGGCATGACCGACTGGCAGAACTCCGGCCTGCCCCTGGCCAGCGTCGGTCAATGGACGGTGCACGAGCTGAACCGTCGCCGCGAGGATCCGCAGGTTCAGGTACTCGACGTGCGCGCACCCGAGGAGGTCGAGCAAGGGCGCGTGCCCGGCGCCAGGCATGCCTTCGTCGCACATCTGCCCGAAGGACTGGATCAACTGGATAAGGACAGAACCGTGGCGACCTACTGCGGCAGCGGTTATCGCGCCTCGATTGCCGCCAGTATTCTCAAGCGCCACGGGTTCAGCCGGGTAGTCAACGTGCCGGGTTCATGGATCGCTTGGCGCAAGGACGACCTGCCAGTGGCGGAGCGCTGAGCCAGCTGGGCACGATCTGCATAAGGTTGAGAACCAACGGATTTTCCACCCGACCCAAGTGCAAAGGCACTACCGTGTCGGTGGTTAAGGCTGCGCCGTTATTCACCCTACGCCCCGTCCACTTACGCGATTCGTAGGGGAAAACAGCAACGGCCTGTTCCACCTCAGTACTCCACCTGCAGTTCGGCGCTGCGCGGTTCCGCCTGGCAAGCCAGGACCCAGCCTTGACGCACCTCGCTTTCGCTCAGCACCTGATTGCTGCGCATGCTTACGCTGCCCTCGACCACGCGACACTTGCACGCGGCGCAGACACCCGAGCGACAGGCGCTCGGTGGCTGCAGGCCAGCCTGCTCCATCGCCTCCAGCAGTACCTCGCCACGCAGCACATCCAGCTCGTGGCGACGGCCGTCGAGAGCGACCCGCAGGCGGCTGCGCTTGCCGCCCGAGGTGGCCACTGGCGCAGCCGCGCCGAAGCGCTCCAGATGGATGCGCGCAGCCTCTACGCCCAGCTCGCTCAGCGCAGAACTGGCAGCATCCATGAACGGCTGCGGCCCGCAGATGTAAGCCTCTGCGGCGGGCCAACCTGCGATCTTCGCGGCGATGGCCGGGCCATTCGGCGCACCCTGTTCCGCATCCAGCCAGATGCGCAGCTGCAGACGTTCGGGATGGCGGGCGGACAATTCGGTCAGCTCCTCGGCAAAGATCAGCGACGCGGCGTCGCGGCTGGCGTAAAACAGGCACACCCGTCCATTACCCTCGACCAGCGCGGCCTGCAGGATCGCCATCAGCGGCGTGATGCCGCTGCCGGCACCGAGCAGCAGCAGGTCGCAGTCCAGGCTGCGCGGCACGAAAACGCCAGCCGGCGGCAGCGCCTCGATGCAGTCGCCCACCTGCAGGTTGTCCAGCAGCCAGTTCGACGCCCGGCCGCCGGGCACCCGCTTGATGGTGATGCGTAGGGCAGCGTTGCCCTCCGGCCGTTGCGACAGCGAGTAGCAGCGCAGCAACGGCTCCTCGCCACAGCGCACCTTCAAGGTGAGGAACTGCCCCGGCCGCGCGGCAAACCGTGCGCGCTGGGCGGCCGGTACCTGCAGGGTGAACGAGCAGCTATCGGCGGTTTCGGCCTGACGCGAGGCGATTCGCAGGCGAGTGAACTCGCCGGTGGCCGGAGCCGGGGAAGCAGACAGGGAGGTCATGCCAGAAGTCGGTGTCGCTGTCGGCCCCGACGCGGACACGCCGCGCAGCATTGGCCACACCGTCTTGCGACGGAACAGCAGCACGTAGCCGACGTGCAGGCCAATCAGCCCCAGCCCCAGGTTGGCAAAGAACTCGTGCACCTCTTCGGCATCCCCCATCCAGCCGACGAAATCGATGTCGCTGGCAGCACCGAACACCTCTGGCCCCACACCGGGCAGCGCAGCCAGCACGTCGCCGTTGTCGACCATGCCCAGGCCGACCAGGCTGGCGATGGCGAAACTGCCCAGCGCACCTACCGTCAGCCACTTGCCGATTGCCGACAGGCCCGGCTTGCGCCGCTGTCCCTTCGGCGGCAGCAACATTGGAAAGCCCCGCAGGCGCAGCGGCACGATCAGCAGACGCCACACCAGCAGCACCACCAGGCCGTAACCCAGCCAGAGGTGCAACGACTCGGCGTCGTCACCAGTCAGGTACACCGCGAGGAAGAAACCGGCCAGTAGCCAGTGGAACAAGCGAAAGCGGTTGAAGGCAGCCACGATGGCAATCCTCGATGGACGGAATGCCTTCCTTGTATGCCCTTCAGCTGAATCCAAGCTGAATGCCATCATGCGGCCATGTTCAGTTTGGCGTAAGGCAGCGCGCCTAGGCTGTGCTCATCCCTCCTGGAGACCGCACCATGAAAGCCCACTGGATCGCCCTCGCCTGCTGCCTGAGCCTGCCGGCCCTGGCCGAAACCGAACACCCGCTGCTGGCCGGCTACGCCACCCAGGCGCGCCAGGAGAATCCGAACTTCGCCGGTTTCTCCGCCGAGCGCGGCAAGGCGCTGTACTTCGCCGAAGAGCAGCGCGACGGCAAGACCATGAGCTGTACCACCTGTCACACCGCCGACCCACGCCAGCCGGGCAAGACGCCCGCTCACCGCAAGGTCGAGCCGCTGGCGCCAGCGACCAATCCCGAGCGTTTCACCAACCTGAAGAAGGTCGAGAAGTGGTTCCGCCGCAACTGCGACGACGTCTTCGCCCGCGAATGCACGGCGCAGGAAAAAGGCGACTTCATCAGCTGGATCGACAGCATCCAATAGGAGTGCGCCATGAAGATCGCATCCATCGTCGCCGTCGCCGGGCTGACCTCTGCCCTGGCGTTGGCCAGCCTCAGCTTCGCTGACAACGACGACCACGACCGCCAGGGCTACAAGCGCCCCAAGCGTCTGTCGGTTCCGAGCGACGCACCACTGGTTTGGAAGGAGGAATGCGCCGCCTGCCACATGCTCTACGCACCGGGCCTGCTGCCGGCCGAGGCCTGGCGCCGGCAGATGCAAACCCTCGATGAGCACTACGGCAGCAATGCCACGCTCGACCCCGAACAGGAGCGCGAGATCCTCGACTTCCTGCTGCGCGCCTCGGCGGCCAACCGCTTGCCGGTCGAGCCCTCGCCGACCGTCGGCGAGCCGCCGCGCATCAGCCAGACGCGCTGGTTCGAGCGCAAGCACGACGAGGTCAGCGAGGCCAAGTTTGCCCGCGAGTCGGTCGGCGGTCGCGCCAACTGCGTGGCCTGCCACCGCGACGCCGAACGCGGTGACTTCGATGACGACCGCGTAAAGATTCCGCGCTAAGCGGCTGTTTCCCCACTGAGGTAATCCATGATGACGACTTCCACTCTGCGCGGAGCCCTGGCGCTGTCGCTACTGGTCAACTGTGGCGTGCTGGGCGCGCTCGCCTGGCAGAAACTGCAAACCGACGGGCTGCCCATGCCGTCCGGCGCACCAACCGAACTGTCGCGCCAGCTGGAGCTGAGCGCCAACCAACTCGGGCGCTGGCACGACGGCCAGGCGCCCTATCTGGCCCGGCTGCGTGCCCTCGACAGTGACCTCGATGCCCAGCGCAGCAAGTTGCTACAGGCGCTGCTCGGCGAGCGGGTCGACCCCGCGCAGATCGCCAGCGAGCAGGCAAAGCTCGGTGAACTGCGCGACGCTCGCCAACAGCTGCAGATCGAGCAGCTGCTGAACGAACGCGAGCTGCTCGACGCCCGTCAGCGACAGAAACTGGTGAGTTTCCTCGCCCGCCAGAACGCGTCGGCCGAATTGGCCTCGCTGCACGATCAGTAGCCGTCATACAGCCGAACGCCGCGAACTCTCGGCCGCGGCGTTCGCCACCGACGCGCTGAATCTCAGCCTTCGCGCGCCTTACGCACCTGGCTCGGCGTCTTGGACGGCTCTGCGGGTATGACCGCACTGGCCAGCGGCACGCCGCCCGGCGCAGCCTCACGCTCGCGATCACCGCTGCGGTTGGCCAGCAGGCTGGCAGTCGCGGTCTGCAGGTAGGCTTCGAGCTGGCGCTGCAACTGCGCTGCCTCGGCATCCGGCGCGAGGCGGTCGCCCTGCGGGTTGGCCCCCAGGCGATAGCGATACAGGCGCGCCGCTTGCTCCTTGGGCTGTACCAGCACGCGGTCACCGCGAATCATCGCCACCGTCTGGTCGCTGCCCGACGGTTTGATGATGCCGAAGCCCGGATCATCCGCCGCCAGGCTGAGCAGATCGCGACCCCAGCACTGGTGTCGAACCTCACCGCCGAGGCGGCCCATGATCGTCGGCACCACGTCGACCTGGGTACCCACTACATCACGGCGGCGGCCGAAGCGCTCGCTGATACCCGGCGCGATCAGCAGCAGCGGTACGTTGAAGCGGAACAGGTCCATCTCGGTCACCTCCTCCGGCACCCCGAAGCCGTGATCGCCAACCACCACGAACAGCGTCTGCTCGAACCAGGGCTGGTCACGCACCTTGTCGAAGAACTGGCCGAGCGCCCAATCCGAATAGCGCATCGCGGTCAGGTGCTGATCCAGCGCGCCATGCCCCTCGACGGCGGCAATCGGCAACTGCTCCGGCAGCGCATAGGGCGTATGATTGGACAGTGTCTGCAACAGCGCATAGAACGGTTTGCTGCGGTCAAGCTGCGCTAGCTCCTCGGCAGCGCGGGTGAACATGTCCTGATCGGAAACGCCCCAGGTCGGATCGGCCACCACCGGGTCGACGTAGTCGCCGCGGCCGATGAAGCGGGTCATGCCCTGATTGCTGAAAAATCCGGACTGGTTGTCCCAGGCAAAGTCGCCGTTGTAGACGTAGAGGTCGTTGAACGCCCGTGCGCTGAGCAACTGTGGCAACCCGGAGAAGCGGTTGCCGCCTTCCGGCGTCTGCATCAGGTACTCGAAGCCCGGCAAGTTGGGGAAGCAGGCCATGCTGGCGAACATGCCCTGGTGGGTGTGGGTGCCGTTGGCGAAGAAGCGCTCGAACAGCAGCCCCTCGCCGGCCAGGCGGTCGAAGTTCGGCGTGATGCCTTCCTGACTGCCCAGCGCGCCGACAAAACGCCCGGCGAAGCTCTCCATCAGGATGACCACCACGTTGCGCACCGGCAGCTGCCCATCCGCCGGCGGCCGGAAATCACGGCGTACCGGCGCCAGCTCGGCATCCACCAGCTGGTCGTTACCGGTCAGCAGCAGTTCACGGGTGATCGCCTGCGCCTGCTCGGCCGGCAGCGTCGCCTTCCAGCTGTTGTCGCGGTGGCTGGAAAAGCGGTTTTTCGCCGCGTCATACAGCGACAGTGTCGCGTTCAGGCCGAGGTGATTGGCGAACATCGATTCGGTAGTGAAGGCATCGCCCCAGCGCAGCGGCGGTCCCTGGCGCAGCGTGCCGCGCGCGGCCACCACGCAGACCAGCACCAGCAGCGTGAACACGGCGGCGCGGGCATACCAGGCGGCGCCATTGCGACTTGCAGCGCCTGGCCGAGCGACCGGCGCACCACGGGTCAGCCGCTCCAGCCAGCCGAACAGGGCGTACATTGCCACGCTCGCAGCGCCCCAGGCCGCCAGCAGCTGCAGCACCGGGAAGCCATGCCAGAGCATGCTCAGCACGGTGGCCGGATCTTCCTGCAGGTACTGGAACACCAGACTGTTGAGGCGCTGATGGAACTCGCGATAGAAGTTCAGCTCGATCAGTCCGAGCAGGATCGTCAGGCTGGCACACACACTCAACCACAGCCGCAGCAGGCCGCGGGCGGCCATCACTCGTATGCTCAGCACGCCGAGCAGCAGCGGCAGCAGGACGTACACCGCCACCCGCAGGTCGAAGCGCAGGCCGTTGCCGAATGCCTCGACGATACTGGCCAGCGGCGTGCTGCCGAGCAGTTCGCGGTTGAACAGCAGCAAGCCCAGCCGCAGCAGCGCAAACATCGCCAGCAGGGCCAGCGCACTGGCGAACGTGAAGCGCAGGTGCGCGGCCAGGCCATTGAAGCCGGACACCGGGTGCTCTCGAGCAGGGCGTCGCAAAGAGGAAAGCATGGATACGTCCTTCAGGGGATCAGAATCACCGACCAAACCAGACCGATCAGGCACAGCGCCAGCAATTGCGCGGCGCTTCCCATGTCCTTGGCCTGTTTGGCGAGCGGATGCAGTTCGAAAGAGATGCGGTCGACCGTCGCCTCGATGGCCGAGTTGAGCAGTTCGACGATCAGGCCGAGAAACACCACGGCAATCAGCACGGCGCGCTCGACGCGGCTGACGTCGAGCAGGAAGGCCAGCGGAATCAGCAGCAGGTTCAGCAGCACCAACTGGCGAAACGCCGCTTCGCCTCTATAAGCGGCCTTGAGACCTGCAGCCGAATAGCCGGACGCGTACCAGATGCGCGCCAGTCCGCTGCGCCCCTTCAGCGCCGCACCGTCGGCCGGCACGTCAACGCTGGCCACGGCATCGGTAGCCGCGCAGGTCGGCTCAGATGACATCGCAGCGCAACTCGCTGAAGGTGCGGTGGGCGGCCAGCAATCGTTGCCAGTCCTGCTCCGGCATGGTCTGGCGATGACGCTTGAGCTGGCGCAGGTCATGCCGTGCAGCGGCACTGCGACGTAACCGGCGACGGCTCTTTTCCAGATCGAGCAGTGCGACCTCGACCCGGGTCGCGTCACCTTCACCCTGAACCCTGATGAAGATGTGCTTGGGATAGCAGCAGCCATGCTGCCAGCGTGCCTGATGAATGCGCGCCAGGGTGATCCCGACCGCTGCCAGCATGCGTTCCTGTACCGCCGGACCGAAGCGCTCGCTCAGGCCCTGTTGATACCAGTCCTCCAGGCTGACAAACCCCTCCAGCTCCGCCGTCACCAGCAGCGCCTGCCACTGGCCGGCTTGCTGCCGGGTCCCGCAGTAGACCAGTTCCGGCACCTGCACGCCGAGTCGGCCGAATGCTTGCAGCGCCTGCAGTTCGCGCAGCACCGTGGGCCGGCCGAAAGGATGCAGCGGCGAGCGATACAGGTGGCCAATCTGCCGTTTGCAGTACAGCAGCGGCTGCTGCGGATCGCGCAGGCGTATCCGTTGCACGCCGCTTTCGCCGGCACGGCGCTGGTTGGGTTCCTCGACCCATTCGCCCTGCGTGCTCCACCAGCGCTGGAAGGTGCTGGTACGCGCTTCGCGGGCCGGCAATACGATTGGTCGGCTCATGTTCAACCCCGCTTGCGCAGCACGTAGACCCGCCACATGGCGTAGCCGGGGAGGAAGTCATTACGGTCGAGAATGTCGAAACCGGCCTCGGCGAATTCCGCCTCGATCAGCGAGCGCGCGACGACGAAGCGGTTCTGGTTGTCCTTCGCCGGACGGCGGCGCTCCAGGCGCTTGCGCTTCCAGGCTTTGTAGTTGCCATCGACCCACAGCGAGACGATCAGCGTGTCACGGGTGACGCGGTGGAACTCACGCAGCATCGCCAGCCGGTGCGCCGGGTCGGCGATGTGGTGCAGAAGGCGCATGCAGAAGATGTTGTCCACTGCGTTGTCGCCCATGTCGATGGCAAACGCCGACGTCTGAAAGGTCTCCACCCGCTTGAGCACTTCCAACGGGTGCGCCGACTCGGCGATCGCCAGCATGTCGGCGGAGTTGTCCGCGGCGAAGATCATCCGGCTCGGATGCTCGGCCAGCAACGGCCAAAAGCGCCCGGCGCCGCACGGCAGGTCGAGCACCAGATCGGGCTCGCCGGAGATCTTCAGTGCGCGGCGCGCCATCTGCTCGTCACGCCAGTGCGACAGCCGTCGGGCCAGGCCATCCTGATGCTTATGCAGGTATTCGTAGGCGTGCTGGCGGTCGTACTTGCGCGAGAACTCCAGTTCGATGGGGCTCGATGTGGTCATGGCGGGCATTCCGGTTGGAAACGGAACGCCAAACTAACCAGACAGACATCAAGGGCCCGTCAACGGGATGTGAAAAAAACGTCAAACGCCATCGCTTTTCAGACGCACCTGGAAGCAGCTGCCCTTGGGCTCGCAAGGGGCTACACCCACTGACCACCCCTGATGTGTGCAGATGCGCTTGACCAGCGACAGCCCTAGCCCCAGGCCCTCCCCCCGGCTGTCGGAGCCGCGCACGAAGGGCTGAAACATGCGTTCCTGCTGCTCCAGCGGAATGCCCATGCCTGTGTCCTCGACACGAAAGCCGGCGTTCTCGAGAATCAGCCGCACCGAGCCGCTGTCGGTGTAATGCAGGGCGTTGCGCAGCAGATTGGACATCACCGAGCCAAGCAGTGTGAGGTTGTATTCGCCGCTGTCCTCGCCTTCGCTGACCACATTGAACGTCAGCCCCTTTTCAAGAAATAGCGGCGTCCAGCGCTCGGTCTGCTCCTGCGCCACGCTGCTCAGGCTGGCGGTGCCGGCAAAGGCGGTCTGCTCCGGCCGGGTCCGCGCCAGCATCAGGAACGTCTGCACCAGCTCGTGCATTTCCTGCGCGGCGCGCTCGATGCGCTGGGCCTGGGTACGTGACTTTTCCGGTAGTTCGGTCTGGTCGAGCAGTTCGCAAGCGCCGAGGATGACCATCAGTGGGGTGCGCAGCTCATGGCTGACATCGCTGGTGAACAGCCGCTCGCGCTCCAGGCTCTGGCGCAGTTGGCCGAGGGTACTGTCAAACGCCGCCGCCACATGGCCGACCTCGTCGTCCGGATATTGCAACGCCAGTGGTGGCGCCAGCGGATGCAGCTGATCGCGATGACGAACCTGCTGCGCCAGGCGTGACAGCGGGGCCATGACTTTTCTGGCCATCAGCCAGCCAAGCCCCCAGGCACCAAGGATGCTCAGCACGAATCCGGCTAGCACCACCATGAACAATGCGTTCTCGCGAGCCTCGAATTCATGCTGTTCCTCAACCAGCAAATACTTGGCTCCGTCGATTTCGCGTTGATAGACGTAGTAGGCATCCTCGTTACGGACCAGCTCGGTGAACCCATCGGCGAGCCCCGTGAACGCCTCGGGAATGGCGTAGCCAGGCAGGTTCGAGGCGAAGAATCGGGTGACCGCGTCGAGCCGTGGCGCGTCCCCGTGAACCACGACGTCATTGAGCACACTATCTAATTCGTGCCCCAGCTCCTGGGTCACTAGGTGCTCCTCGATGAAATGCACGACCGCGACGATTCCGAGCGAAAAAGTCCCGCTGACCACCAGCGTCATCAACGTGAAGGCGATGACGATGCGTCGCGCGAAGGGCTGCTTAGCAAGCATGGTCAGGCTCCGCGAGTCGGAAACCGACGCCATGCACGGTGTGCAGCAGTGGTGCCGCGAACGGCTTGTCGAGCACCTGGCGTAGCTGGTGAATATGGCTGCGCAAGCTGTCGCTGTCGGGAACATCGTTGCCCCAGAGCGCTTCCTCCAGCTGCTCGCGCCGCACCACCGCCGGGCTCTTCTGCATGAGGATCGCCAGCAGTTTGTGGCCGATGGGATTCAATCGCAGCGGCTGCCCGGCGCGGGTTGCCTGCAGGGTATCGAGGTCATAGTGCAGGTCACCGACCTGCAGTTTGTGTTTGCGCGAGCCCTGGCTGCGCCGCAGGATCGCCTCGATGCGGGCGACCAGCTCCGACAGCGCGAACGGCTTGATCAGGTAATCGTCGGCGCCGGCACCCAGCCCTTGCAGCCGATCATTGAGCGCATCACGAGCCGTGAGCATGATGATCGGGGTATCCCGCCCGGCATCGTCACGCAGCCGCTTGCAGACCTGCAGCCCATCGATGCCAGGCAGCATAATGTCCAGCACGATCAGGTCGTAATGCTCGGTGGCGGCCAGGTGCAGGCCGCTTAGACCGTCCTGAGCGCAATCGACCACGTAGCCCTTGAGCTCCAGGTAGTCCAGGACGTTGGCCAGGATGTCGCGGTTGTCTTCGATGACCAGAATGCGCATATCGGTTCGCTAGCAGGCAAATGACGGAATTTTCACGCCTTCTTTACGAAGGGCTCACAGGCGGGTGCGCAGACTTCGGCGCGTTCAATCTTGCCCGTGGATCATACGATGACATTCCTGCGCCATGCTCAACTTCGTTATCTGTCGCTGCTGGCCGGCCTCTGGCTGGGCGTTTTTCTGATCACCCGCAGCGCGCTGCTGTTCGCTCACTGGCAGGAAGCTGCCAGCGGGCTGGATGGCCTGCTGCAGATCTACGGGCTGGGGTTGATCTATGACCTGGCGTTCCTGAGCTTCGCCGCGCTGCCGCTGGCGTGCTACCTGCTCATGTGCCCAAAGCGGATCTGGGCGAGCCGCTGGCACCAGCGCGGGCTCACCCTGCTGCTGGCCCTAAGTCTCTACGCCATGCTGTTCACGGCGCTGGCCGAGTGGCTGTTCTGGGACGAATTCGGCGTGCGGTTCAATTTCATTGCCGTCGACTATCTGGTCTATTCGGACGAAGTGCTGCACAACATCCTTGAGTCGTACCCGGTTTATGCGCTGCTGGGCCTGATGGCGCTGGTCACACTCTCCGCTACGGCGGTGCTGAAGCGAAAGATTCGGCGCGCACTGGAAGCACCAAGCCTGCCGTTCAGGGCCCGTGCTGTGACACTCGCCGGACTGCTGGTCACTGCGACAGCGAGCGCGCTGATCATCGGCCAGGACTTCCCGCGGGGGATCGGCGGCAACGTCTATCGGCGCGAACTGGCGAGCAATGGCCCGTTCCAGTTCTTCGCCGCCTTTCGCAACAACGAGCTGGACTACCGGCAGTTCTACCCGACCCTGCCCCAGGTTGCCGTCGCCGACAGCCTGCGCGCCGAAGTCGGCGAACCCAATGCCCGCTTCATCGGCCAGGACCCGCTGGATATCCGCCGCGTCATCGACAATCCCGGCCAGCCGCGCAAACTCAACGTCGTGCTGATCACCGTCGAAAGCCTCAGTGCCAAATACCTCGGCAGCGTTGGCGACACCCGCGGCCTGACGCCCAATCTCGACCAGCTGCGCCAGCAGAGTCTGTACCTCAATAACTTCTACGCGACCGGCACGCGCACCGATCGCGGCCTGGAAGCCATTACCCTCTCCGTACCGCCAACCCCTGGCCGCTCCATCGTCAAGCGCATCGGCCGTGAAAGCGGCTTCGCCAGCCTCGGTCAGCAGCTTCGCGCGCAGGGCTATGACAGCGTGTTCCTCTATGGAGGGCGCGGTTACTTCGACAACATGGGTGCATTCTTCAGCGGCAACGGCTACCGCGTGGTCGACCAGAGCAGCGCGGACGAAGCCGACATTCACTTCAAGAACGCCTGGGGCATGGCTGACGAAGACCTCTATCAGCTGGCGCTTCGCGAGGCGGACGCCGACTACGCTGTCGGCAAGCCGTTTCTCCTGCAGATGATGACCACCTCCAACCACCGCCCCTACACCTACCCGGACGGACGCATCGACATCCCGTCCGGCGAGGGCCGTGAAGGCGCTGTCAAATACACCGACGCGACCATCGGCGAGTTCCTGCGCAACGCCCGGAGCAAGCCCTGGTTCGCCAATACCCTGTTCGTCATCGTCGCCGACCACACCGCCGGCAGCGCGGGCTCGCAGGACCTGCCGGTGGCCAACTATCACATCCCGCTGTTCATCTATGCCCCAAGCCTGATCGAGCCGCGCGAGGTGGACCGGGTCGCCAGTCAGATCGATATCGCGCCGACCCTGCTCGGCCTGCTCAATCTGGACTATGTCTCGACCTTCTTCGGCCGCAACCTGCTGCGCGACGACGGCCAGCCTGCACGCGCACTGATCGGCAACTATCAGCACCTCGGCCTGTTCGACGGCAAGGACCTGGCGATTCTCAGCCCACGGCGTGGCATGCGCCGGCATGACGATGCGCTGCAAGCGAGCCGCGAGCTTTCTGCCAATTCGGACGACCCGCTGGTGCGCCGCGACATCGCCTACTACCAGGGCGCCAGTTACGACTACGGCCACGCCCTGCTCGGCTGGAAACGCCCGCAACCCACCGCTACCCAACTCAGCCAGCGCTGAACCTACCGGCGCCGCTCGCGGCGCCTCTGGAGTAAAGATGTCCGTCGCGCCGAACACGCCTGCCGCTAGCCGCCCGTTCAACTTCGCCCTCGGCTTCGGCGTGCCAACATTGTTGATGGTCGCGCTGCTGGTGGGCGAGCCGAGCAATCTCGATTTTGCCCTGTCACACCTGTTCTATCAGCCCGGCGTCGGTTTCGTCGGGCGCCACAGCTGGCTGCTCGAAGACGTCCTGCATGACCGGATCAAGCAAGGGGTCATCGCGCTCGGCGTGCTTGCCATCGCTGGTTTCGTGCTGAGTCTGCTGCCGACGCGGCTGGCTCAGTGGCGCCGCTCGCTGGGCTATCTGGTGCTTGCGCTGGGGTTATCGACCAGCATCGTCACGCCGCTCAAGGCGCTCACTGGCGTGCATTGCCCGTGGAGCCTGGTGGAATTCGGTGGTGCTGAAACCTTTACACCGCTGCTAAGCGAGCGCGCGCCGACGCTCAAGCCGGGGCGCTGCTGGCCCGGCGGCCACGCCTCAGCGGGCTTTTCATTGTTGGCGTTGTTCTTCGTGCTTCGTGACCAACGACCGCGTACCGCTCGGCTCGCCCTCGCGGTGGCACTCGGCTTGGGGACAGTGCTGTCGGTCGGTCGGGTGATGCAGGGCGCGCATTTCTTCTCGCACAACCTATGGACGTTGCTGTTCGACTGGACGATCTGCCTGGCCTGTTACCGGCTGGTGCTGTATCGAGCGACACCGGTCGAGCAGCCGCTGCTCGCGACCGAACTCGCGGGCTAGCTACCCGCGTCTGGCCTTGAGGCGCACCGGCTTGGTTTCATGCGCCTCCCATGGACCACGAATGCGCTCAGCGGTGAAAAGCTTCTGCCTTGGCCTGATCCACATGGTGGCGCCATGCCCGGTCGCGATCACGTTCCAGCGCATTGCTGCGCCAGGCGGTCAGCCCACCGGTATCAATTTGCATCGCCTGGCATTGGCGATAGCCGTCATTCCAACCCTCGGCGTACAACGGCTGGCCCATGTAGCGCGGGACGTCCTTGCGAAACTGAGCCAGCGCGCCGGCAGCCTGGCGGCCGCTGCCGCACCCGGCACGGAAGCCATCGGCATATTCGGGCGGGTATTCGTCGGCGACCAGCAGCTCCGATGAACTCTGGCAACCGGTCAGGGAGAGTCCGGCGAGCATCATGGTTAGCAGTGCCCGACGATGAGGTGAAGAACTGTTACGCCCTTTACTGGCGCGGTGTGGACGCAAATGGCGAGAAGACATGAGATCACTCGGGCATTAGGAAATGAAGCCCGCGGCAAGCGCCAAGGGCCACCACGGCACGCTTCGAAGTCTGATCGGCTTGCTGTCAGGGTTTCGTCAAACGGGCGTGAACAAAGTGTGAAGGCGCTGACCGGCGTTAGCCCCCTGTACGGCGGAAGCTGTAGAACAGATTGGGCTCGCTGACGACGAACAGCGTGCCGTCGCTGTCAAGGGTGACGCCCTCGGGATGCGGCGCAGAATGCCGCAGACCACCGAACCACCGATTGAGGCTGCGATAGCTGAGCATGCGCCCGCTATCGCTGAGCTCCATGAGCAAGCGCGACTCGTCGCTGAGCAGGATCAGGTGGCCGGTAACGGCATCGAAGTGAATGTCCGACAGATCGGTGGCGAACACCTGATCCGCAATCCAGTCGCTGCGGTCGCGGATGGTCAGCTGCAGCGGCCCCTCGAGGCTGGCAGCGACTCCACCCACCTCGTACAGCTGCCGAGGGTCGCGTTCCTTGACAATAAACAGCCGGTCGCCCGCCGCATCGTACGTCAGCCCTTCGAAGCCCTTGTTGCCGTTTAGGTTGATCCCGAGCGAGAAGAACTGCGCCTCGGACGCATCAACGGGTCGTGGCTGCGTCGGCAAGCGGAAGATGCTGATCTGTTGCGCTCGCTCATCGGACACGGCCACGCGACCATGCCCCATGTAGGTCACGCCTTCGATGTCGCCGAAACCCTGCAGCGGATAGCGCTCGAGCAGCTCGCCGCTCTTGCTCAGCGCCACCAGCTCGGTTGGGCCGCCGTTCACCACCGCCAGCAGGCAATCCAGATCCGCGTCATAGCTGACCGCCGAGAGGTTCCGGCTGATTCCCTCTACCGGCTTGCCGTCGATGGATACCGCATAGCCAGGTAACCAGCGGTTCGCCAGATCATATTGAGTGACGTTCATCTGCCGGGTCAGGTTGAAGTACCAGCGCTCGTTCCAGTGAAGCGCTATCGCCGTCGCAACGAATGCGAACAACAGAGCCGTCAGGCCGACCCAGCGGTAGCGACGGCGGACCATCGCCCCAAGGCGTTGTCTGGTGTAAGAGCTTGCTTGCGTCATCTCGGTTCTTTCCTCATCGCTAGCGCTGCCGCCTGTTCTGCACAAAGGAGCAATCGAATGTTCAGCCTGTCTCGCCTCACGTCGCGCCTGCAGCGCTGGGCACGCCAGCTCAAACGTGACGTCATGACGCTCTGGTGCTGTGCTTGCCACCCGGATACGCCCTGGTGGTTGCGGGCGTTACTGGTCTGTGTGGTCGCCTACGCACTGAGCCCGATCGACCTGATTCCGGACTTCATTCCAGTGCTCGGCTACCTCGACGATCTGCTGCTGTTGCCCCTGGGCATCTGGCTGGCCATACGCCTGATGCCTCCAGCCATTCTCAGCGAATGCCGCGCCCAGGCGCTTGCGTGGGAAAACACGCCACGCTCGATCAGCCGGGCGGGCGCTGCCGCAGTCGTGCTCATCTGGGTGTTGACCGCCAGCGCCCTGGCCTACTGGCTGAGCACGGCGTGATCGACGCAGCCGAGCATAGCCAGGCACATGTGAAAAAATCGTCGTCAGCACGGATCGTTGCACCACGGCAACTGACTTAAGGCTGCCTTAAGTTTGCCGCCCAACAATCGCCCCAGGCTTCTAACCGAGGTTCCCCGATGGAACTGCCCTGGGTTGATCAAACTGACGTACTGGCGTGTATCGGCCGTGAGCCGGCGCTGACCCTGCAACTGGCGCAGGCAGATGCAGGCGAGCGGCGCACAGCGCTGGAAGACTTCATCCGCCAGCGTTTCGCCGAGCACTATCAAGCGCAGGTGCGTCATTTCATGCCCTGCCTGCTCGGCCTGCATGGCGACAATGGCGAGGTGCATGGCGCGGTCGGCCTGCGCAGCGCCCGGCGCCGGCCGCTGTTTCTCGAACGCTATCTGGACGAGCCCATCGAGCAGGCCGTGAGCCAGCGCCATGGGCGTACGGTGCCGCGCGAGGAGATCGTCGAGGTCGGCAACCTCGCCGCCTTCGGCAATGCCTCGGCGCGCCTGCTGATCGTCGCGCTGACCGATCTGCTGGTCGCCCAGGGCTTTCGCTGGGTGGTGTTCACCGGCACGCCGGCACTGCTTAACAGCTTCCAGCGCCTGGCGCTCGATCCGCTGCCGCTGGGTCTGGCCGATCCGGCGCGCATGGGCGAGGAGCTGGCCGACTGGGGCAGCTACTACGCCTGCCGGCCGCAGCTGATGGCCGGCGAGATCCTGCCAGGCCACCAGCGCCTGCTGCAGCTCGGCCTCTATGCGCGGCTCGGCTATCAGCCGCTGTTCGACACCGCGGAGGCGCCCCATGCAGCCTGCAGCTGAACGCTTCTGGACGGCACTCGACCAGCACGCCGGCATCGCGCTGGGCGAAGGGCCGCGCCAACTGAGCTACGCCGAACTGCGCCATGAGGTGGCCGCGCGCGCCAGCCATCTGCAACAGCTCGGCGTGCAGCGCGTCGCCTTGGCGCTGGATAACGGTCTGGAGTGGGCGCTGTGGGACCTGGCCCTGCTGCGCGCCGGGCTGGTCTGCGTGCCGCTGCCGGGATTCTTTTCCCCGGCGCAGCAGGAGCATGTACTGAACCATGCCGGCATCGACTGCCTGATCGGCGCCGTCAGCCCTTTCAGCGAGCGCTGCGGCTTTCGTCAGAGCGTCGGCGGCCTGCTACTGCGCCAGCCGGATGCCGTCACACCGGTGCCCGACGGCACCCTGAAGATCACCTATACCTCCGGCACCACCGGCCAGCCCAAGGGCGTCTGCCTGGATGCCGAAGCGCAGCTGGCGGTGGCCGAGAGCCTGCGGCAGGCCAGCCTGGCCTGCGATGTGCAGCAGCACCTGTGCGTGCTGCCGCTGGCTACCCTACTGGAGAACATCGCCGGGCTCTACGCGCCGCTGCTGGCGGGGGCACGGATCGATTTGCGTCCGCTGGCGGAGATCGGTTTCAGCGGCGCCGCAGGTTTCGAGCTGCCGCGCTTTGTCACGACGCTGAACGAGAACCGGCCGCACAGCCTGATCCTGCTGCCGCAGCTGCTGCTGGCCCTGGTCAGCGCCGCCGAACAGGGCGTGCCGCTGCCGACTTCGCTGCGCTTCATCGCGGTCGGTGGCGGCCGCGTCGCGCCGCAGCTGCTTGAACGCGCCGAGCGGCTCGGACTACCGGTGTTCGAGGGCTACGGCCTGTCCGAATGCGCCTCGGTGGTCTGCCTGAACACACCCGAGGCGCGGCGCATCGGCACGGTCGGCCGGCCGCTGGCGCACGTCGAGCTGCGCTTGGCCGACGATGACGAGGTACTGGTGCGCGGCCCGCACATGCTCGGCTACCTCGGTGAGCTGGCCCTCGCTGGCGAGTGGTTGGCGACTGGCGATCTCGGCCATTTCGAGGACGGTTTCCTGGTCCTGCACGGGCGCAAGAAGCACCAGTTCGTCACCGCGTACGGACGCAACGTCAACCCGGAATGGGTCGAGGCGGAGCTGGTGCAGCAGGCCTCCATCGCCCAGGCCTGGCTGCATGGCGAAGCACTGGCGCAGAACGTCGCCGTGCTCGTACCTCGCCGCCCCGAGCTGAGCGATGCCGAGCTGCAGGCGGCGGTCGAGCGGGTCAACGCCGGCTTGCCGGACTACGCCCGCGTGCACCACTGGCTGCGCGCCGCCGAGCCCTTCACCGCCAGCAACGGTCTGGTCACCGCCAACGGCCGGCTGCGTCGCAACGCCCTCTTCAACCATTACCAACCGGCCATTAACGCCCTACTTTTTCCTGACTTCGAGGTACGCAGCATGGATTTTTTCGACCAACTACAACACCAGACCAACAGCGAGCGCGAGTACCTGCTCGGCGCGCCGATCATCCACGCCGCGCTAGCCGGCACTGCGACCCGCGCGCAGTACATCGCTTTCCTCACCCAGGCCTATCACCACGTCAAGCACACCGTGCCGCTGTTGATGGCTTGCGGCGCACGCCTGCCGGAGCGCCTGGAGTGGCTGCGCGAGGCGATCGCCGAATACATCGAGGAAGAAATCGGCCACCAGGAATGGATTCTCAACGACATTCGCGCCTGCGGTGGCGATGCTGAGGCGGTGCGCCACGGCCAGCCGGCACTGCCCACCGAACTGATGGTCGCCTATGTCTACGACCGCATCGCGCGACACAACCCGGCGAGCTTCTTCGGCATGGTTAACGTGCTCGAAGGCACCAGCATCGCCCTGGCGACCCAGGCCGCTGGCGTGCTGCAGGACAAGCTGCAGCTGCCGGCCAAGGCATTCAGCTACCTGACCTCCCACGGCAGCCTGGACATGGAGCACATCGAGTTCTTCAAGAAGCTGATGAACCGCCTCGACGACGAGGACGACAAGGCCGCCGTGGTGCACACCGCTCGCGTGGTCTACCGACTCTACGGCGATATCTTCCGCAGCCTGAGCGCGCCGGAGCACAGCCATGCAACTGCGTGACGCGCGCATCCTGCTCACTGGCGCCAGCGGCGGCATCGGCCAGGTGCTGGTCGAGCGGCTCTGCGCGAACGGCGCACGGCTGTTGTTGGTGGGACGCGACAGTCTTGCCCTGGAAGCGCTGGCGCGCCGCTATCCAGGGCAGGTCAGCCTGGTCTGCGCGGACCTCACCCAGCGCAGCGGCCGGTACACGGTGCTCGATGCCGCGCGGCGTTTCGGCGGCCTCAACTGCGTGATCAATGCCGCCGGAATCAACCAGTTCAGCCTGCTCGAACAGCAGGACGAGGACGCCATCGCCCGCCTGATCGGCGTCAACGTCACCGCCACGCTGCAGCTGACCCACCTGCTGCTGCCGTTGCTGCACCAGCAACCGCAGGCGCTGCTGGTCAACCTCGGCTCGACCTTCGGCTCCATCGGCTACCCGGGTTTCACCGCCTACTGCGCGAGCAAGTTCGCCCTGCGCGGCTTCTCCGAAGCGCTGCGGCGCGAATTGGCCGACAGCCACGTCAAGGTGCTCTACGTCGCGCCCCGCGCCACCCGCACGGCGATGAACAGCGCCGATGTGGTGGCGATGAACAACGAGCTGAAGGTGGAGATGGATGATCCGCAAGAAGTCGCGCGGCAGATCGTCCACGCCATCGCCACCGAGCGTGAAGAGATGTACCTCGGCTGGCCGGAAAAGCTCTTCGTGCGCCTCAACGGCCTCTTGCCGCGTCTGGTCGATCAGGCGCTGCGAAAACAGTTGCCGGTGATCAAGCGCTTCGCCCGCGCCGAACAGCCAACGCCACCCGCATCGCAACCTACCTCTACCGGAGAACACCCATGAAGCCTCTGCTCGGCCTTTGCGCCCTGATGCTGGCCCTGGCCAGCCAACCCTCCTTAGCCCTCAGCCCGGCCGGCGAGTCATCGCTGCGCCAGATCCAGACGCGCTGGGCGGAGATCAACTATCAACTGCCTGCGGCACAGCGCGAGGCGGCCTTCGCCCGGCTCGCCTCGGAGGCCGAAAGCTCGGCGGCCGGCGAACCCCAGGCCGCCGAGCTGCATATCTGGCACGGCATCGTGCTCAGCACCTGGGCCGGCGCCAAGGGCGGGCTCGGTGCGCTGAGCCTGGTCAAGCAGGCCAAGGCCGAACTGGAGAAAGCCATCGAACTTGATCCGCAGGCCCTTGATGGTTCGGCCTACACCAGCCTCGCGAGCCTCTACTATCAGGTGCCTGGCTGGCCGATCGGCTTCGGTGACGAGGACAAGGCCGAGGCGTTGTTCCATCAGGCGCTGGCGCTGAACCCGAACGGCATCGACCCGAACTACTTCCACGGTGATTTCCTGCTGCGCCAGAAGCGCTATGGCGAAGCAAGCGCCGCACTGGAAAAAGCCATCGCCGCACCTGCCCGCCCCGGTCGTGAAGTCGCCGATGCCGGTCGCCGCGACGAAGCCCGCGCGCTGCTCGCGCAGGTCAAGGAAAAACTGGAATAACCGCGCGCGACGGCGTTGAATGCAAAGCAATGCCACAAACCCTTCAGGACGACAGAAACGACATGCGCATTCTGCTGGTGGAAGACGATCGTGCTCTTGGCGAGGGCATCCGCACTGCGCTGAAGCCGGAGGGTTATACAGTGGACTGGCTGCAGGACGGCGCTAGCGCGCTGCATGCGCTGAGTCACGAGAGCTTCGAGCTGGCGATCCTCGACCTCGGTCTGCCGCGTATGGACGGTCTGGAAGTACTCAAGCGGCTGCGCGCCAGCGCCAACCCCGTGCCGGTGTTGGTACTGACCGCGCGCGATGCCACCAGTGATCGCATTGCCGGGCTGGACGCCGGCGCCGACGATTACCTGGTCAAACCCTTCGATGTCGCCGAACTCAAGGCTCGCCTGCGCGCCCTGCTTCGGCGCAGCTTCAATCGCCCGGAGCCGACCCTGGAGTATCGCGGCATTCTGCTCGACCCG
Organism: Pseudomonas sp. NPDC047961; assembly: GCF_050272435.1. Lineage (NCBI taxonomy): Bacteria > Pseudomonadati > Pseudomonadota > Gammaproteobacteria > Pseudomonadales > Pseudomonadaceae > Pseudomonas > Pseudomonas sp. NPDC047961. The sequence goes on from NZ_JBNNMD010000001.1 coordinate 1,245,540, forward strand.
GTGAACCAGCAGGTCAGCTACCAGGGCGCGCCGATCAACCTGCCGCGCAAGGAATTCGTCCTGCTCCACGAGCTGATCGCCCAGCCCGGTCGGGTGCTGACCCGCGATCGGCTGCAGCAGGTGCTCTACGGCTGGGACGAGGAGGTCGAGAGCAACGCGCTGGAGGTGCATATCCATCACCTGCGCAAAAAATTCTTCCCCGAGCTGATCCGCACCGTGCGCGGGGTCGGCTATTTGGTGGACAAATGCTGAGGCGCTCTATCCGCAACCGCACCCTAGTGCTGGTGCTCGGCATCCTGCTGCTGTCGCTGAGCCTGATCTCCTGGCGCAGTTATCGCGACGCTCGCCACGAGATCGAAGAGCTGTTCGACGCCCAGCTGGCGCAGAGCGCGCGGCTGGTGCAGGGGCTGGTGATGCGCGAAATGGAGCCATCAGCCCGCCACGCGCTGCAGAGCGCCTTGGACGCCGCGGTGAACGCGCGGCGGAATCAGGGGGTGCCCGGGCACGATTACGAAACCAAACTCGGCTTTCAGGTCTACGCCGCGGATGGCAGCAGCGTGCTGCAGTCGGCCGGTGCGCCGAACGGCGCCTTGCAGGAATTGGCCAAGGCAGACTCGGCGTCGCCATTCAGCGACCTGAGTGGCGGTTATCACGACGTGCAGCTAGACGGCCATGCCTGGCGCCTGTTCCTGTTGCACGACCCCGAGGACGAACTCTGGATTCTGGTCAGCGAGCGCGACGATGTGCGCGGCGAGCTGGTCGGCAAGATCGCCCGGCGCAGCCTGCTGCCTGACCTGATCGGTCTGCCTCTGCTGGCGCTGCTGATCTGGCTGGCGGTGGGCTGGGGCTTGCGCCCCCTGGCGCACATGGCCCAGCTACTGAAGAATCGCGATCCGGACAACCTCGCGCCGCTGCTGCTGGCACCGCTGCCGCAGGAGTTGGAGCCGGTGGCCGCCTCGCTCAATCGCCTGCTGCAACAGGTCAATCAATTGGTCGATCGGGAAAAACGCTTCATCGCCGATGCGGCCCATGAACTGCGCACACCGCTGGCAGTGCTGCGCATTCACGCCCAGAACGCACAACAGGCCGGCAACGAGGCAGACCGTGACGAAGCCCTCAGGCAGCTCCTCGCCGGGGTCGACCGTACGACACGCGTAGTCACTCAGCTGCTGACCCTCGCGCGACTGGAACCCAGCGCCCAGCAACTGCTCCTGGCACCGCTGGACATGCGTCGGCTGACACGCGACACCCTCGCCGAGTTGACGCCACTGGCCATCGCCCGCGAACAGGAACTCACACTGGAAGTCGATGAGCACGGTGACTACTCACTGACCGGCGATGCCGCAAGCCTGGCCACGCTGTTGCAGAACCTGGTCGGTAACGCGCTGACCTACACCCCCAGCGGCGGGCGGATCGAGGTACAGCTGCGCAGCACCCCGGATAAGTTGATCATTGAGGTTGCGGACAGCGGGCCCGGTATTGCGCCCGAGCTGCGTGAGCAACTGTTCGAGCGCTTCGTTCGCCTCGGCGACGGTCAGGGTGCTGGGCTCGGCCTGTCGATTGTTGCGCGCATCGCCGAGCTGCACGGTGCGACTGTTGAACTGCTCGATTCGGCACTGGGTGGATTACGCGCGATTGTGCGTATTCCCCGTACCTGAGCCTGCCCTCAATCCCAGGCTATCCCCTTCGCGCAGCACCAGTATTCGATCGCCGCGCCCCGTATCAGCCGTCGCTGCGCTGCCTTGAGGCATGCCGCGCAACAACACCGCGTCGAATCGTCGCGACGCTTGCCCAGATAAGCTTCGCTTAAGTTTCGAGGCCTAGACTCGGCGGCAAGTATCCACACGAGGAGTAGGTGAAATGAACGATAAACTGATGCCGATCCGCTACGGACGGCTGTCCATTGGCTTGCACTGGCTGATGGTGCTGCTGATTGCAGCGGTCTACGCAACGATCGAGCTGAAGGGTAATTTTGCCAAGGGCAGCGAGCCGCGAGAGTTGCTCAAGCAGTGGCATTTCATGCTCGGCCTGTCGGTGTTCATGCTGGTCTGGCTGCGTTTGCTGGCTCGATGGCTGCGACCGGCGCCGCTCGCCATTGCCAGCGCAGCCTGGGAGCAACGGTTGGCCAAGCTGGCGCACCTGGCGCTCTACGCGCTGATGATCGGCCTTCCGCTGTTGGGCTGGCTGACCTTGAGCGCCGCTGGCAAACCCATTCCGTTCTTCGGTCTTGAATTACCCGCTCTGCTGGGCCCGGACAAGGCCTTAGCCGGTGATATCAAGGAAGTTCACGAAACCGTGGCCGTGCTCGGTTACTGGCTGATCGGTCTGCATGCTGCAGCAGCGCTGTTTCACCACTACGTTCGCCGCGACGACGTTCTTCGACGGATGCTGCCGCAGCGACAAATCTGACCCAGGCACGAAGACGCCCGGCCGACTCGTCATCGACCGGGCGTTTTTGTTTGTCAGCCGAGCAACTCGCTGAACGGCAGATACTCCACCGTCTCCCCTTCTTCCAGCGTGCGGTTGCGCTCGACGATAGCCAGGCCTTCCGCCCAGCTGGCCGAGGTCAGCATCGCCGAGCCCTGCCGCGGGTGCAGGCACACGCGCATCTCGCCATCGACCTGCTCCAGCCGCGCGCGCAGGTATTGGCGACGGTTGTTCGGCTTGCGCCAGGCGAAGCCAGCGGTCAGGCGCAGCGGCTTGGGCAGCACCTCGGTGCAACCCTGGGCACTGAGCAGGAACGGCCGCGCCACCACCAGCGAGGTGATCAGCGCCGCAGCTGGATTGCCGGGCAGGCCGATCCACGGTTTGCCATTGACCTCGCCAAAGGCCAGCGGCTTGCCGGGCTGAATTGCCAGGCGCCACATGTGCAGCTCGCCCAGTTCGCGAATGGCCTGTTTGAGGTGATCCTCCTCGCCGACCGAGACGCCGCCGGAGGTGATCAGCATGTCCCATTCGGAAGCGGCCAGCGCCAGGGCGTCACGGCTGGCAGCCAGCTCGTCGACCAGGATTTCATAGTCGTGTACTTCCATGCCGAGGCTGCGCAGCACGCTGAGCAGGCAGTAACGGTTGGAGTTGTATATCTGTCCCGGCGCCAGCGGCTCACCGGGTTCGCGCAGCTCGTTACCGCTGGAAAGCAGACCGATGCGCAAACGACGATAGACCGCCACGCGGGCCACGCCGAAGCTTGCCAGCAATCCAATTTCCTGCGGTCGCAAGCGCTTGCCTGCCTGCAGCACCAGCTCACCGGCCTTCACTTCTTCGCCCTGCCGACGCACATGGGCACCCGGGATAACCCCGGGGAAATGCACGCGATCGGCCTCGATCTGGCAATCCTCCTGCGCCACCACGGTGTCGGCGCCCGGCGGCAGCGGCGCGCCGGTGAAGATGCGCACGGCGTGGCCGGCAGGCAGTTGCTGGTCGGCCGCATCACCGGCGGCAATGCGCCCGGCCAGCGGCAGCCAACCGCCGTCAGCCGGCAGGTCGGCCGCGCGCAGGGCGTAACCGTCCATCGCGCTGTTGTCCCAAGCCGGCACCGGGAAGGGTGCATCGAGGGATTCGGCCAGCACCCGACCAAGGGCATCGGGCAGCGCCACATGTTCGACCGGCGGCAGCGCGGGCACCCGCGCCAGCAGTTCGGCAATGGCCTCGTCGACCGGCTTCAGGCCACTGGTGTCGCAGCCACAGGCGCTCATGAGCGTGGCCCGCAGTATTCGACCGCGCTAGCCTTGAGGTGCGGCACGAAATTGCAGGGCTTGGTACGGCTGTCCAGCTGCTCGACAAGGATCTTGTTCCAGGCGGTGCGGCACGCATTGGTCGAACCGGGCAGACAGCAAACCAGGGTGCCGTTGCTCATGCCGGCCAGCGCGCGGGACTGCACGGTGGAGGTGCCGATCTCGCCCAGTGAAACGTAGCGGAACAGCTCGCCGAAGCCGTCGACATCTTTGTCCAGCAGCGGCTGTACCGCCTGCGGAGTGTTGTCGCGGGCGGTGAAACCGGTGCCGCCGGTGATCAGCACCACCTGCACGTTCTCGCTGGCGATCCAGCTGCAGACGCGGGCGCGGATCTGCCAGATGTCGTCCTTGACGATGGCCCGCTCGGCCAAGGTATGGCCGGCGCTCTGCAGCCCATCGATCAGCGCTTGGCCGGAGGTATCGGAATCGATGTTGCGGGTGTCGCTCACCGTAAGCACCGCGATGCTCAGGGGCTGGAATTCGGTGTTGGACAGATGAGCCATGGCTCGAAACTCCTTTGAAGATGTGTGCACAGGCTGCACCCGTGCCGTATGCGAACCCATTACCCTTTGGAGGTATGTGCGCGCTGAGTGGTGCCGTGAGCGTTGCAGGCGATGGCACGAGCGGTTTCTGCGACAAGGCCCGACTGTGGCACCTGGCATGTGAGTCAAGCCGGCAATACCGGCCGATGGTAGCGAATTAAGCGGTCGACTCGTAGCCCATGGGGCATTGGCTCAACCACCGCTGGCGTTCATGAAGCGCAATACCTGGACCTCACCGCCACTGGAGAATTCGTGACGCAACGGCTTGCGCTGCAACGCGGCGTGAATCGCATCGATCGCCGGCTGATCGCTGATCGGGTGACGACGCAGCAAGGCACGTAGGTCGATGGCGTTCTCGTGCCCCAGGCACAGCAGCAGGCGCCCTTCCACCGTCAGCCGCACGCGGTTGCAGGTGGCGCAGAAGTTGTGCGAATGCGGCGAGATGAAGCCGATGCGCGTCTGCGGATGGTCCGGCAGGCGCACGTAACGCGCCGGGCCGCCGCTCTGCTCGGCCGAATCGATCAGCGTGTGCCGCTCGGCGATCAGCGCCTTCACCTCGTCGCTGGAGCAGAAGCTCTCGCCGCGCGAACGACCTACGTCACCCAGCGGCATTTCCTCGATGAAGCTCATGTCCAGCCCGCTGGCGATGGCGAAATCCACCAGGTCGGCGACTTCCTCGGCGTTGCGGCCCTTCATCACCACGGCGTTGAGCTTGATCCGCTCGAAGCCGGCATCGCGCGCCGCCTCGATGCCGTCGAGCACCTGCTGCAGCTGACCGGTGCGGGTGATGGCGTGAAATTTTGCGGCATCCAGGCTATCCAGGCTGATGTTCAGCCGCTTGACCCCGGCGCGCGCCAGCGGTGCTGCAAGCTTGACCAGCTGCGAGCCGTTGGTGGTCATCACCAGTTCGCGCAGGCCGGGCAAGGCCGCGATGCGCTCGCAGAGACCGACGATGCCCTGGCGTACCAGCGGCTCGCCGCCGGTGAGGCGAATCTTCTTCACCCCCAGACCGACGAATATCCGCGCGATGCGTTCCAGTTCCTCCAGGCCGAGCACCTGCTGGCGCGGCAGGAAGGTCATGTCCTCAGCCATGCAGTAGACGCAGCGAAAATCACAGCGGTCGGTCACCGACATGCGCAGGTAGTCGATCTGGCGGTTGTGGGCATCGCGTAATTGAGTCATCGATAACACCTCTGAACCTTCGTAGGGTGGATGACACTTGTTTCATCCACCATGGCCCCGCCCGGTGGTGCGACCCGGTGGGGTGGTGCGAGTGCCGCCGCTTCCATCCACCTCCAGCCCGCAAAGGTGGATGGGTGAAGCGTCATCCACCCTACGTTGAGCTAAGTCTCCGCTATTGCATCAGTGGCGTGTCCGCGCCCTGCATATGGATGCCATCGATGTGCGCCGCACCCACCAGGTTCTGCAGATACTGGCTGACGCCGATCTGCCAGACGCGCTGGTTGAGCTCGGCGCGGATCGAGCCGGCGACGACCTCGTAGGGCAGCTGCTCGCCTTCGATGCGCTGGTCGACGGCCACCAAGTGATAGCCGTAACGGCTCTCCAGCGGTTGCTGGCACAGGCCGACCGGAAGACGGAACAGCTGGCGCTCGAATTCCGGCACCGTCTGGCCCTTGCTGATCTGTCCCAGCGCACCGCCCTGCCCCTTCGACGGGCAGGCCGAATGCAGCAGTGCCAGTTCGGCGAAGCGTTGCGGTTCGGCCTGCAGCTGCGCGATCAACGCCAAGGCCTGTTCCCGAGCCAGGCTGCGGGCTTCGGCATCGTCTGCCGGGGAGGCCAGCAGAATATGCCGCGCGGCCAGCAGGGGTGCGCTGAAGAAGCGCTGCTGGTTGCCGTTGTAGTACTGCCGGCAGGCCGCCTCATCGGCCAGCGGCAGCGGCACTTCCTGCTCGATCAGGGTGCGGGTGGCCGCCTCCTCCTCGCTCTCGCCAGCCTCGGCTCGCACCATCAGCCCCAGCTCGCCGATGCGCTGCTGCAACAGCTCACGCAGCACCAGCGCCTGGGTCGCCAGGTAGACGGCCTCATCGCGGCTTTCGGCCGGGTGATATTGCAGTTCCTGGGCAATGGCCTGCGAGGCGATCGCCACGCCGTTGACGTGCACCCGGGGCCATTCCTGTTCACTGCTGGCGATCAGCGCGGGTTCGCCGGACGCTTGCTCAGCGGCAGTATTGGTATGAACTTCGTGCGCCAGCTCCTCGAACAGCGGGGCCTCGGCCGGCACTTCGATCTCCGGACGCGCGCCGCCACCGCAGCCGCCTCCGCCTGTGCTTCCACCACATCCACAACCCATGATGATCACCTCGATAAAGCCGTTTGAACGTTTGGTCGATTCAGCCAGGACGGCTGACGCAGAGACGCCAGCCGCCGAGCCATCACGCCGGCGTCTTGTTCTTAGCCGTGGCGTAACCGGGCACAGCCGTCGGCGCGGATGTTTCTCGGGCCGGCGCTTCATAGGTACGCGGGCGTTGCGGGCGCGGCATGGTCGGTTTGACGCCCTTCTGGCGGACAATCTGGTAGCGCCGCCCCAGGTACCACACCGGTGCGCTGACGATGTGCACCAGACGGGTGAAGGGGAACAGCACGAACAGGGTCACGCCGAGAAACACGTGCAGCTTGTAGATGATGCCGACCGTTTCGATGGCGCCTGCAGCCTTGACCGGCTGGAGGGTCACCAGGCTCTGCGCCCAGGTGCCCAGCAGCACCATCACCGAACCGTCCAGGTGGCCGGTGGAGGCGACGATGGTCAGCAGCCCCAGCACCAGCTGCGCCAGCAGCACGAACAGGATCATGATGTCGCTGGTGTTGGAGGTGGCACGCACGCGGGCGTCGGTCATCCGGCGGTGAATCAGCATCACCAGGCCGATCAGGCAAAGGATGCCGAAAAAGCCGCCGGACACCATCGCCACGATCTGCTTCTGGCCACTGCTGATGAACGAGTGATACAGCGCCTCGGGCATCAGCAGGCCGACGAAATGTCCGGCCAGGATGAAGATGATGCCGACGTGGAACAGGTTGCTCGCCAGGCGCATGCGGTTGTTTGACAGCATCTGGCTGGAGCCAGCCTTCCAGCTGTATTGCGACAGGTCGAAGCGTGCCCAGCTGCCGATCAGGCAGATGGCCAGGGCGATGTAGGGGTAGACCCCGAACAGCAGGAAATTGAAGTTAGACATTGCGCACCTCCTGGGCGAGCGCGGCGGCCTGCCCGTCATGCTTGAAATCGGTCCAGTGCAGCGGCACCGGGCTTTCCTCGCGAGCCTTGCCCGGCCCGCTCGGCATGGATGGGCAGCGATCCTGCTGCTCGGCCTGGAGGAAATTGACCTGTTCCTCCTCCCAGATCTTGTCCAGCGCTTCCAGCGAGTCGTCGCGTTCCTCGGCGGCGACCTGCTCCTGCAGGCCGGCCAGGGTTTCCTGCACCGGCTCGCCGGCGATCTGCAGCAGCGCACGGAAGCACGCGGCATGCGGGCTTTCGCGCTCCTGCAGACGCGCCGCCAGCAGAGCCAGCAGGTGCGACACGTCGGCCAGCCCCTCGCGGGCCTCGAGGTCATCGCGGGTGGCGAGGTACTCGAGGTACAGCGGAATGTAGTCCGGCAGCTCGCGTACACCGATGTCGAAGCCAGCCTCCGTGTACTGCGCCATCAGGTTGACCATGGCCTGGCCGCGGTCGCGAGACTCGCCATGCACGTGTTCGAACAAGAGCAGCGACAGTGAACGACCGCGGTCGAACAGGTCGGTGTAACGCTCCTGCACGTCCATCAGGTCGTCTTCGGTCAGCTCATCGAGCAGGCGGCGCAGCGCGATGCGCTGCTCCGGGCTGATCTCGCGCGCCGCGCCGATGGCCTGAGCCAGTTCGGCATGGCCGTCGCGCAGATGCTGGTCGGGATAGTCCAGCAGCAGGGAAATCACTTTAAGGATGCGCATGGCTCAGTCCTCCCACAGCTGGACGGTCTTGATGATGTCGCGGCGGTTGGCCTTCTTGGCACCGAACATGTTGGTGTCCGAGGCGCCCGAGCAGCCGCTGCCGAAGCTGAAGCCGCAACCGGAACGCTCGGCGAAGGCATCGCTCATGGCCTCCTCGCGATGCGCGGTCGGGATCACGTAGCGGTCTTCGTAGTTGGCGATGGCCAGGTAGCGGTACATGTCCTCGACCTGGGCCACCGACAGCCCGACGCTCTCCAGCACCTCCAAGTCCTGCACGCCATCGACCTGCTCGGCGCGCTTGTAGGCACGCATGGCGAGCATGCGCTTGAGCGCCAGCTTGACCGGCTCCTCGTCACCTGCGGTGAGCAGGTTGGCCAGGTAGCGCAGGGGGATGCGCAGGCTGTCGACGTCCGGCAGCACGCCGTCCATGCTGACGTGGCCAGCCGCCGCAGCGTTCTGGATTGGCGACAGCGGCGGCACGTACCACACCATCGGCAGCGTGCGGTATTCCGGATGCAGCGGCAGGGCGAGCTTCCAGTCCACCGCCATCTTGTACACCGGCGACTTCTGCGCGGCTTCGATCACCGACATCGGCACGCCATCGTTGAGCGCCTGCTCGATGACCTTCGGATCGAACGGATCGAGGAAGATCTCCAGTTGTTTGGCGTACAGGTCCTGCTCGTTGACGGTGCTGGCCACTTCATGGATGCGGTCGGCGTCGTACAGCAGCACGCCGAGGTAGCGGATGCGGCCGACGCAGGTTTCGGCGCAGACGGTGGGCATGCCGGCCTCGATGCGCGGGAAGCAGAAGATGCACTTCTCGGATTTGCCGCTCTTCCAGTTGAAGTAGATCTTCTTGTACGGGCAGCCGCTGATGCACATGCGCCAGCCGCGGCACTTCTCCTGGTCGATGAGAACGATGCCGTCCTCCTCGCGCTTGTAGATCGCACCGCTCGGGCAGGACGCGGCGCAGGTCGGGTTCAGGCAGTGCTCGCACAGGCGCGGCAGGTACATCATGAAGGTGTTTTCGTACTGCCCGTAGATGTCCGCCTGGATCTTGTCGAAGTTCTTGTCCTTGCGACGCTTGGCGAATTCGGTACCGAGAATTTCCTCCCAGTTCGGGCCCCACTCGATCTTTTCCATGCGCTGGCCGGAGATCAGCGAGCGCGGACGTGCCACTGGCTGGTGCTCGGAGATCGGCGCGGTGTGCAGGTTCTGGTAGTCGAAGTCGAACGGCTCGTAGTAGTCGTCGATGGTCGGCAGGTCCGGGTTGGCGAAGATGTTCGCCAGCACCCGGAACTTGCCACCGATGCGCGGGTTGATGGTGCCGTCGCCATTGCGCACCCAGCCGCCCTTCCACTTGTCCTGGTTCTCCCACTCTTTCGGGTAGCCGATGCCAGGCTTGGTCTCGACGTTGTTGAACCAGGCGTATTCCATGCCTTCACGGCTGGTCCAGACGTTCTTGCAGGTGATCGAGCAGGTGTGGCAGCCGATGCACTTGTCCAGGTTCAGGACCATGCCAACTTGTGAACGAATTTTCATTGTGCAGCCTCCACAACCGGCGCCTCGATCTTCAGAGCGGGCATGGTCCGGGGACCATGCGCTGCCACCTTGGGTGAACGAATTTTCATTGTGCAACCTCCACAACCGGCGCCTTGATCTTCAGAGCGGGCATGGTCCGGGGACCATGCGCTGCCACCTTGGGTGAACGAATCTTCATGGCCTATTCCTCAGATGTCTTGCGGCAGGGGTTGCGGCAGGTCGTTGCCGTTCGGGCCGTCGAGCCAGTCGACCTTGGCCATCTTGCGTACCACGACGAACTCGTCGCGGTTGCAGCCCACGGTGCCGTAGTAGTTGAAGCCGTACGCCTGTTGGGCGTAGCCGCCGATCATGTGGGTGGGCTTGAGCACCACGCGGGTCACCGAGTTGTGGTGGCCGCCGCGCGTCTTGGTGGTCTCGCTGCCGGGCACGTTCACGATGCGTTCCTGGGCGTGGTACATCATCACCATGCCTTCCATCACACGCTGGCTGACTACCGCACGGGCGGTCAGGGCGCCGTTGGCGTTGAAGCACTCGATCCAGTCGTTGTCCTCGATGCCGGCCTTCTTGGCGTCGACTTCCGACATCCACACGATCGGGCCGCCACGGCTCAGGGTGAGCATGATCAGGTTGTCCGAGTAGGTGCTGTGGATACCCCACTTCTGGTGCGGGGTGATCCAGTTGAGGACGATTTCGGTATTGCCGTTGCTCTTCTTGCCCTTCACGTAATCGATGGTGCGGGTGTTGATCGGCGGCCGGTAGCTCATCAGCTGCTCACCGAAGGCCTGCATCCACGGGTGGTCCTGGAAGAACTGCTGGCGACCGGTGATGGTGCGCCACGGGATGAACTCGTGGACGTTGGTGTAGCCGGCGTTGTACGACACATGCTCGTCTTCCAGGCCTGACCAGGTCGGGCTGGAGATGATCTTGCGCGGTTGCGCCTGGATGTCACGGAAGCGGATCGCCTCGTGCTCCTTGGGCAGCGCAAGGTGGCTGTGGTCGCGGCCGGTGAATTCCGAAAGAGCGGCCCAGGCCTTCACCGCGACGTGACCGTTGGTTTCCGGCGCCAGGCTGAGGATGACCTCGGCAGCATCGATGGCCGACTCGATCTGCGGACGCCCTTGGCTGACGCCCTCCTCGCGCACCTTGTAGTTCAGCTCGCCGAGGAAATCGACTTCAGCCTGGGTGTTCCAGTTGATGCCCTTGCCACCGTTGCCGAGCTTGTCGAGCAGCGGGCCGAGGGAGGTGAACTTCTTATAGGTGGCGGGATAGTCGCGCTCGACCACCGCCATGTTCGGGCAGTTCTTGCCCGGCTGCGGATCGACGCCAGCGGTTTTCCAGTCGGTGCCGCCGAATGGCTGGGCCAGTTCGCCGGGGCTGTCGTGCAAGAGCGGCACGGTGACCAGGTCCTTTTCCACGCCCAGATGACCTTCGGCCATCTTCGAGAAGGCCTTGGCGATGCCCTTGTAGATTTCCCAGTCCGAACGCGCTTCCCAGGCCGGGTCGATGGCAGCGGACAGCGGGTGGATGAAGGGGTGCATGTCCGAGGTGTTCATGTCGTCCTTCTCGTACCAGGTCGCGGTCGGCAGGACGATGTCGGAGTACACGCAGGTTGAGGACATGCGGAAGTCGAGGGTGGTGACCAGATCGAGCTTGCCGATGGCGCCGTCGTCCTGCCATTCGGCTTCGAGCGGCTTGAAGCCGTCACGCTTGCCGAGGTCCTCGTTCATCACGCCGTTCTTGGTGCCCAGCAGGTACTTGAGCATGTACTCGTGGCCCTTGCCCGAGCTGCCCAGCAGGTTGGAGCGCCAGATGAACATGTTGCGCGGGAAGTTTTCCGGGCTGTCCGGCTGCTCGCAGGAGAAGCGCAGCGAACCGTCCTTGAGCGACTGGGTGACGTAGTCGACCGGCGACATGCCGGCGGCTTCGGCGTCACGGCAGATCTGCAGCGGGTTGCGGTTGAGCTGCGGCGCGCTCGGCAGCCAGCCGGCACGTTCGGCGCGGATGTTGTAGTCGAGCATGTGCTCGGGGAACTGCGACTTGTCGGCCAGGGGCGAGAGCACTTCGTGAATGCTCATCTTCTCGTGGCGCCACTGCGAACTGTGATTGTAGAAGAAGCTGGTGCCGTTCATCTGGCGCGGCGGACGGCTCCAGTCGAGGCCGAAGGCCAGCGGTAGCCAGCCGCACTGCGGACGCAGCTTTTCCTGGCCGACGTAGTGCGCCCAGCCACCACCAGTCTGCCCCACGCAACCGCACAACATCAGCATGTTGATCAGGCCGCGGTAGTTCATGTCCATGTGATACCAGTGGTTCATCGCCGCACCGACGATGATCATGGAACGGCCATGGGTCTTGTCGGCGTTGTCGGCGAATTCACGGGCGATCTGGATCGCCTTCTCACGCGCCACGCCGGTGATGACTTCCTGCCAGGCAGGAGTGCCCGGCACGCTGGCGTCGTCGTAGCTGGAAGCGACGTTGGCCCCACCCAGACCACGGTCGATACCCAGGTTGGCGGCCATCAGGTCGAACACGGTGGCGACCTTGGTGGTGCTGCCGTCGGCCAGGGTGATGCTGCGTACCGGTACGCGGCGCAGCTGGATGCTTTCGCCTTCAGCGTGCTGGAAGTGCTCGTGGAGGATGCCGCCGAAGTACGGGAAGGCGACCTCGGCCGTCTCGCCACCATCGATCTGGGTCAGGCTCAGGTCGACGTCACGGCCGTCCTTGCCTTCGCGGGCTTCGATGTTCCACTTGCCCTTCTCGCCCCAGCGGTAGCCGATGGAGCCGAGCGGCGAAACCAGCTCGCCGGTGGTGCCATCGACTGCGATGGTCTTCCACTCGGGGTTGTTCTCCTGGCCGAGGTTGTCGGCCAGATCCGAGGCGCGCAGGAAGCGGTCGGCGATGTAGCTGCCGTCCTTTTCGTTCAGGCGCACCAGCACCGGCAGGTCGGTGTAGCGCTTGGCGTAGTCGCGGAAGTATTCGCTCGGCGTCTCGAGGTGGAATTCCTTGAAGATGACGTGGGCGAAGGCCTGGGCCAGGGCGGCATCGGTGCCCTGCTTGGGGTTGAGCCAGAGGTCGGTGAGCTTGGCGACTTCGGCGTAGTCCGGGGTGATGGCAACGGTCTTGGTGCCCTTGTAGCGGACTTCGGTAAAAAAGTGCGCGTCCGGGGTACGGGTCTGCGGGACGTTGGAGCCCCAGGCGATGATGTAGTTGGAGTTGTACCAGTCGGCCGATTCCGGCACGTCGGTCTGCTCGCCCCACACCTGTGGCGAGGCCGGCGGCAGGTCGCAGTACCAGTCGTAGAAGCTCAGGCACACGCCACCGATCAGGGACAGGTAGCGGCTACCGGCAGCGTAGCTGACCATGGACATGGCGGGGATCGGCGAGAAACCGATGACACGGTCCGGGCCGTACTGTTTGACGGTGTAGACGTTGGCGGCAGCGATGATCTCGTTGACTTCTTCCCAGCTGGAACGGATGAAGCCGCCCATGCCGCGCTTGCTCTTGTAGGACTCGGCCTTGGCCTTGTCCTCGACGATGCTGGCCCAGGCGTCCACCGGGCTCATGCTGCGCCGCGCTTCACGCCACAGCTTCAGCAGCGGCTTGCGCACCTTGGGGTACTTCAGGCGGTTGGCGCTATAGATGTACCAGCTGTAGCTGGCGCCGCGCGGGCAGCCGCGCGGCTCATGGTTGGGCAGGTCGTTGCGGGTACGCGGGTAGTCGGTCTGCTGGGTTTCCCAGGTGATCAGGCCGTTCTTCACGTAGATCTTCCAGGAGCACGAACCGGTGCAGTTCACCCCGTGGGTGGAGCGCACGATCTTGTCGTACTGCCAACGGGAGCGGTAGACGTTCTCCCAGTCGCGGGATTCGATGCGGGTTTCGCCATGACCGTCGGCGAACTCGCCTTGCTTCCTGTTGAAGAAGCGCAGTTGATCGAGCAAGTGGCTCATTGGTTTCTCTCCTCACTCCGGTTGCGAACCACTGGCCCGACCGGTCGGCTTATCAATCTCGGCTGGCGCCCGCCTCAGGGACCGACGCATCAGGGCTATGAACGTCAGGACGCGAGCTTCTGGCGGGCCTCCAACTCGCGGTCAACGCTGGATACGTAGTACTCGTCGGAGAACGCTCCCTCGGGCTCCTTCAGCCAGAGCAGGCAGAGCCCGAAGCTGACGAACGCACCGGCGGCAATCACCATGAAGAACTGCGAGGGGGTCACGAAGGTGTAAAGGGTCAGGTAGCAGACGGCGCCAACGTTGCCGTAGGCCCCAGCCATGCCGGAGATCTGCCCGGTAACCCGGCGCTTGATCGAGGGGATGATCCCGAAGGTCGCGCCCTCGGCGCCCTGGACGAACATCGAGCAGGCCACGGTGATGGCGACAGCGACGATCAGCGGCCAGGACGCGTTCATCAGCCCCATCAGGAAGAACCCGACGGCGATGCCGAGCATGTAGGCGAGCATGACGAAGCGGCGGTTGCCGAAGCGGTCGGAAACCAGCCCGCCCATGGGCCGCGCCACCAGGTTCACGAAGGCGAAGGAGGCAGCGATGATGCCCGCGGTGGTCGGGGTCAGGCCCCAGGTCAGCTCGAAGAACATCGGCAGCATCGACACCACCGCCAGCTCCGCACCGAAGTTGGCGAAGTAGGTGGAGTTGAGCGCGGCCACGGTGTTGAAGGGGTACTTGTCGTCTTCCGGCACACCCTTCTTCAGGATCGGTATGTTGACCCGCAGGATCTGCACCACCTGGAAGATCACCACCAGCGCGATCACCGAGTAGCAGATCGCCGCGCCGGTCGCGCCCAGGTAACCCAGCCCCTCGATGCGCCAGACCAGGATGCCCAGCACGCCGACCATGGGGATGGTCCAGACGATCAGCTTGATCATGTCGGCCCAGGTGCTGACTTCCAGCGCGCTGGCCTTGTGCGGCTTGCGGTGGATGGTGCCGGCCGGACCGTCGGTGAGGGCAAACCAGTAGTACACGCCGTAGACGGCCATGACGATCGCCGAGCTGGCAATCGCCCAGCGCCAGCCTTCCGGGCCACCGAAGGCGTGGATGGCGATGGCCGGCAGGCTCATGGCCGCCGCTGCGGAACCGAAGTTGCCCCAGCCGGCGTAGAAACCTTCGGCGAAACCGATGTCCTTGGGCTTGAACCACATGGCCGTCATATGGATGCCAACCACGAAGCTGGCGCCGATGGAGCCGAGGATCAGCCGCGACACCAGCAGCTGGACGCGGCTGTCACCGAAGGCGAAGAACAGCGCGGGCGCCGCCATCACCACCAACAATACCGAGAACACCCGGCGCGGCCCCCAGTGGTCGAGCGCCATGCCGACGAGAATGCGTGCCGGGATGGTCAGCGCCACGTTGGCGATGGCGAACAGCTTGAGGTCTTCGGGCGTCAGCCAGTTCACGCTTTTCAGCATGCTTGAGGCCAGCGGCGCCATGCCGAACCAGACGAAAAAGCAGATATAGAAGGCGATCCAGGTCAGATGCAGGGCCCGGATCTCGGGGCGCTTCCATTCGAACAGCGTAGAAACTCTCATGTTGAGCTCCTCACTCAGGGGCAGGCTTGGATCAGGACCGGGCAAGGCGCCCGGCGGGCCAGGAAGGCGCTGACGCTGCCGAAGGTCATGTAGTCGAGCTCGTCGACCAAGAGATTCAGCGAGCGGGAGATGAAGCCGCCGTCCGGTTCGTTTGAATGCCGCGCGATCACCAGCAGGTCGGGCTTCTTGTGCTCGGCAGCCTTGAGAATCATCTTGCGGGCGTCGCCTTCGGCGAGCATCACGTCGACGTCCAGACCGAAGGCGCTGACCTTGGCCGCCGCCTCCTGCAGGAACGCCTGGAATTCGCGACGTTCACGCTCGTAGAGCTCGGCCGCCGAATCGCTGGTATCGCGGGTGTCTTCCACCACCCCGATCAGCATGATCAGGGGGTTGAGCGGACCGAACATCTCGAGGGTGGCGTCCAGGGCTTTCCGGGCGTTACGCGAGTTGTCGTAGGCAAGCATGATGTTCATGGCGGCTCTCCGGACTCAGGGGTTCTTCACGTAGGCGTTGGGGCGCAGGTAGAACCACCAGTTGAGGATCAGGCACAGCGCGTAGAACACCGCGAAGCCGTACATCGCCACTTCCGGGGTGCCCGCCTTGACCTGTTCGCCGATCACGATCGGGGCGACGAAGGAGCCGTAGGCGGCGACAGCGGAGGTCCAGCCGAGTACCGGGCCGGCCTTCTCGCGGTCGTAGATGACGCCGATGGTGCGGAAGGTCGAGCCGTTGCCGATGCCGCTGGCGGCGAACAGCACCAGGAACAGCACCAGGAACAGGAAGAAGTACTCTTCAGGCTGGGCCGAGCCGTAGGCCTGTTGCATCACGTAGCCGGCCGCGACCGAGGCGCCAACCATGACCACCGAGATCACCTGGGTGACGATGGAGCCGCCGACCTTGTCGGAAATCCATCCGCCCAGCGGGCGGATCAGGGCGCCAATGAACGGGCCGATCCAGGCGTAGGTCAGGGCACTCGGTGCGTTGGGGTTGGCGACGCGGGTCACCACGCCATCAGCGCCGACCTCATTCATGAAACCGAAGATCACCGTGATCGACAGCGGAAGCGCCATGGAAAAGCCGATGAACGAGCCGAAGGTCAGGATGTAGAGAACGCTCATCGACCAGGTGTGCTTGTCGCGGAAGATCGCAAACTGGCGCTTGATGTTCGGGCTGATGCTGCCCGGCAGCAGGCGCAGCATGCCGAGCGTCGCGCCGATGGTCAGCAGCATCACGCCCCACATATTCAGCACGCCGAGGCCGGTCGGCGCAGGCAAGTAGAGGTACAGGCCGACGGCGGCGGCGAAAAAGGCCACGGCGTAGAGACCGAGAATCTTGCCGAAGGCGTTCAGCGGGTAACCCGGCGTCGGCGAGATCACCAGCAGGTTGTTCATGCCGAACCAGCCGGCGAAAGCCAGCGGCACCAGGAACAGCAGCCAGACCCAGCCACCATTCTGGATCCAGGTATCGGTTCCGGCAGGAATGCCGCCGATCAACGTGCCGCTGTCCTTGACCAGTGTCATCGGGTCACCGGCGATAAAGCCGAACACACCGGCAGTCATCACCAGCGGGATCAGGATCTGCATGGTGGTGACACCGAAGTTACCGAGGCCGGCGTTGAGGCCCAGCGCCAATCCTTGCTGGTTCTTCGGGAAGAAGGTGCTGATGTTGCTCATCGAGCAGGCGAAGTTGCCGCCGCCGATACCGGAGAGGAAGGCCAGCAGCTGAAATACCCACAACGGCGTGTCCTGGCTCTGCAGCGCAATGCCCGCACCGGCCGCCGGAATCATCAGCAGTGCGGTGGTGAGGAAGATGGTGTTGCGCCCGCCGGCGATGCGGATCATGAACGACGCCGGGATGCGTAGAGTGGCGCCGGTGAGGCCGGCGATGGCGGTCAGGGTGAACAGCTCGGCGGGCGCGAAGGGAAAGCCCAGGTTGAGCATCTGCACCGTGACGATGCCCCACATCAGCCAGATGGCGAAGCCCATCAGCAGACTCGGGATGGAGATCCACAGATTGCGATTGGCGACCCGCTTGCCAGTGGTGTCCCAGAAGATCTGGTCCTCCACGTCCCACTTTTCGATATTGCTCATGGTCGATCCTCTTGGCGCCAAGACCCTGCCTGCAAGCGCAGCGGGTTCAGGAATGGCTCGCACGCTAAGCGGGGGGGATCGATCCGAATTTGATTGGGGTCAATACAACGAAACTGGCGTTTTGCCACAGGCTCTGTGACTACCCCTTCCGAGGTACTCCTGTTCCAACCGGAAAATCGTCAGTGAATCAGCAGGTTAGCCAGTGTCACGGGGTCAGTCGCGGAGGGCCTGGAGGGGCCCATGAAGCATTGGAGGTACGCTCTCACCCGTGGTCAGCGGGATCGACGAGGCGCAGAATGAGGCATCGCCCGACCGTCGAGCCGAACATGTCTTCAACCGAAAGCGAGCCGCTCTCCACCCGACATTCGATCGTGTTCAATACGCTGGTGGCCTTCGTGGTGATCATCGGTGTCTCGCTGCTCAGCATGCTTGCCAACCTCTACCTGGCCGACGCCCTGGAAGGCGACGCCGAGGCGATCAATCAGGCCGGCAGTCTGCGCATGCAGGCCTACCGCCTGGCTTTCACTGCCGAACACGGCTCGCAGGCGCTGCTCTATGAGCGCATCGAAATCCTGCAGCAAACGTTGCGCTCCGCCTCGTTGCGCTCGGCCTTGCACCGCCACGGCAGCACCCGTCTGCCGGCTTTGCACGCTGCGGTTTCGCAGCATTGGGAACAAGACATGCGCCCATTGCTTGATGCGCAACCGGCGCGACTGGAGGACTACCGTCGAGAGGCGCCGGCCTTCGTCAGTGAGCTGGACACCTTCGTCCGTACGCTGCAGGAGGCATCGGAAGGCAAGCTCAGCGTTATCCGCGCACTGCAGGCCAGCACTCTGTTCGTCATCGTGCTGATCGCCTTCGTGCTCGTCTACGGCCTGCACAACAACCTGGCCACGCCACTGCGCAGCCTGACCAAGATGGCGCGCGATATCGGCAAGGGCGACTTCAGCGGCCAGGTGCAGATTCCCGGCGATACCGAGCTCAGCCTGCTGGCCCGCACGCTCAACCAGATGAGCCATGAACTGGCCAGCCTCTACGCGCAAATGGAGCAGAAGGTGGATGACAAGACCGCCGCCCTGACCCGCAGCAACGCCACGCTGCAGCTGTTGTTCGACAGCGCCCGGTTGCTCTACAGCAAACCGGACGACCCTACGCAGATGATGGGCGCGCAACTCAACAAGGTGCAGCAGGTCCTCGACACCGGCCCGATATCGCTGTGCCTGAACCGTTCCGCCGAAGCGGGCAGCCACACGGCGATGACTTCGCACGATTTGCAGCCGCCTGAATACTGCCAGCTACCCCAATGCGATGCCTGCCCGGTGAACCAGAGCGGCCGACTACCGAGCGGCGACAAACTGCTGACATTCGAGTTGCGCTCCGGGCCGGATGATCTGGGCTCGCTGCGGGTGGCCTATCGCCCGGGCGAGCCATTGCAGCCCTGGCAGACGCTACCGCTGACGACCCTGGCCGACCTGTTCGCCGCATCGCTGAGCCTGGCTCAATCGGGCCAGAAACAGGCACGCCTGGCACTGATGGAGGAGCGAGCGGTGATCGCCCGTGAACTGCACGATTCACTGGCCCAGGCGCTGGCCGCGCAGAAGCTGCAACTGGCACGGCTGAAGCGTCTGATGCAGAAGCAAAGCGACCAGGCACAACTGGACGACAGCGTGCAGCAGATCGACCAGGGTCTGAACGCGGCTTACCGCCAGCTACGGGAACTGCTCACCACCTTTCGCATCAAGGTCAACGAGCCAGGGCTCAAACCGGCGCTGTATGCAACGATCGAAGAATTCAGCGCCAATTCGGGACTGCAGGTAGAGAGTGACTATCAGCTCGATCACTGCCCGCTCACTCCCAACGAAGAAGTGCACTGCCTGCAGATCGTCCGCGAGGCGCTTAGCAACGTCGTCAAGCATGCCGAGGCGGAGCACTGCTGGCTGAGTCTGACGCAGGACAGCATCGGCACCATCCACGTGAGGATCGAGGACGACGGCATTGGTATCAACCCCGAGGAGCAGCGTGCCGGCCATTACGGCCTGATCATCCTGCGCGAGCGCGCCAACAGCCTGAACGGCACCATCAATATCGGTCGGCGACCCGCCGGAGGCACGCTGGTGTACCTGAGGTTTCCGCCCGCCTACCGCCACATTTCCCCGGAGCCAGGAACATGTCACGCATGAACGAAGGGACTACTGCACGAATCCTGCTGGTCGACGACCACCCCATGATGCGTCGAGGCTTGCGTGACCTGCTGGAACTGGAAAGTGATCTGGAGGTGGTCGGTGAGGCGGGTAACGGCGAGGACGCCATCCACCTCGCGCAACAGACCGAGCCCGATCTCATCCTGATGGACCTCAACATGCCGGGTATCGACGGACTGGAAACCACCCGCCGCATGCGCGATGCCGACATCGACGCACGCATCGTCATGTTTACCGTCTCCGATGAACAAAGCCATGTACTCGAAGCCCTGCGCAACGGTGCTGACGGCTATCTGCTCAAGGACATGGACGCCGAACAACTGGTCGAGCAGATTCGCCTGGCGGCGACGGGCCGTATGGCCTTGAGCCCTGAACTGACCCAGGTGCTCGCCGAAGCGATCCGGGTACGTCCGAAACCCACCGGGCAGGTGCCATTCTCCAGCCTGACCAAGCGCGAAAAAGAGGTCCTGCGCCTGATTGCCAAGGGCCAGAGCAACAAGATGATCGCCCGTAAGCTCGGCATTACCGAAGGCACCGTTAAAGTCCACGTTAAGAATCTGCTGCACAAGCTGGGCTTGCGTTCGCGGGTGGAAGCGGCGGTCTGGGTACTGGAGAACGAGGCCAAGGGCTGAGCCGGATGCGCCCGGTGTGCGCCACGGCTCAGGCTGCAACAACACTCCAGCGCCCTTGATAACCATCAATGCCGTTAGCGCGCAGGGCTCTATCGTCTCGCCACGCCGACTGACCGAACGGTCAGCATCGCGCCCGTCCGGACGTCAGGAGCGCTCCATGTTCAAATTTCCGTTAACCATTGCACTGCTACTCGGCCTGCTTGGCAGCTTCCCCTGCCAAGCAGGCATCAGCGACGCTGAAGCAGTCAACCGAGCCGGCATGCAGCGCATGCTCAGCCAACGCATCGCCAAGACCTACCTGATGATCGGCACCGACACCCGTGTCGACCTCGCCGCCAGTCAGCTCGACAACAGCATTGCCAGCGTCGAGGAGAATGCTCAGTGGCTCGATGAATACGCCGCTGACGGGGATATCCGCAAAGCATTGAACGAGGCAACTGACACCTGGCACCAGTATCGTCAGTTGGCTCTGAGCCGCCCGGACCGCAGCCAATCCGCCGAACTCCTGCGCCTGGCTGACCGCTTCCTCAGCCAGAGCGAAGCGCTGGTCGGGAAAATCGAGCGTCACAGCGGCAATCAGGCGGCCCGTCTGGTCAATCGCAGCGGGCGCCAACGCATGCTCAGTCAGCGCATCGCCATGCTTTACCTGGCCATGAGCTGGAAGCTTCCAGAGCAGCGCTTGCGCAGCGATTTCGATGCTGCAGTCAATGAGTTCGAACAGGGGTTGAATGAGCTGAAGGCGGCGCCGCAGAACACCGCGCAAATCGTCAGCCAGCTCGAAAAGATCGATACCCAATGGCGTTTCGCCCGGGCCGGATTCACCTTGGCGGACGATTCACGCTTCGTGCCGACCGTAATCGTCACCACCAGCGACTCGCTGCTGCGCAAGCTTGAACAATTAACGTTGGATTATGAGCGCCTGGCCGGTAGCGGCCGATGAGTGCACGAGGCAGAGCCCTCCGGTTCAACCGAGAGGCAACGGCGCTTCGTCAGCGCCAATGCGAAGCTGACCTGCTTCCGGCGGCATCGGTCAGGCGAGCGGATCCCCGCGGCGGAACGGCTGCGGTGCCGCATCACCGGACGCAGGCTCTACGGCCGGAGGCGTGTCGCCAAGCTTGAATGGCATCGGTGATTCGCTGACGAGGCGATGGGTGGCAGGCTCAAGGCGCTCAGGCTCTTGCTCCGGACGCTCGCGAATAGCGCGCCAGGCGAGACCGGCAAACACCACAGCCAACACGCGATAGAGCATGGAGGCGAGATCGAAGCCAACCAAGGCGCCGCCATCCAGCCAGAGCGACACCAGCCTCCCCAGCACCAGCGCCGCCATGGTCATCACTAGCATGATCAGGGCTGGCCGGGCTCGCTCCGGTGCACGCGCGGCCCAGATCAGGAACAATGCCAGCCCCAGCTGCAAGCCGCCGTAATAGACACGCATGTGACTGACCGACGCGGTTTCCATCAGCAGCATGCCGTTGAGATTGGCCATCTCGTGAGGCCACAGCCAGTAGGCCAAACTGAGACAGGCCATCACCAATGCCTGCGCGAGCAGAACGAAACGGGCAAAACGCATCGAAAACTCTCCTGACAGCGGCTCCGCACCACGATGGATATCCGACCGGATCGCCCCGTTTTGGTTCGCTCCACGCTTGTTCGCCGACTCCTGTGACATTCGCTCACACCAGCAAACTTGGGTGCCTGCGAGCATGGGGCTATGCTGCGCTCAACCCCGCCGGAGAGACCTTCATGCGTCGTTTATTGCTTGCCACCGCTCTTTTCGCCAGCCTCGCTCAAGCGGCCGAGCCCATCGCCATCGAGGTGCACCGCGACGCCAATTGCGGTTGCTGCAAGGCCTGGATAGAGCATCTGGAAGCCAACGGGTTCGAGGTCGACGACCACGTTGAACCCGACATGGCCGCCGTCAAGACCCGCCTCGGCGTGCCCCATAGCCTGGGTTCCTGCCATACCGGCGTGATCGATGGAAAATTCGTCGAAGGCCACGTCCCGGCTGCCGACATTCTCAAGCTTCGAGCACAGCCCGATCTGATCGGTGCGGCGGTACCCGGCATGCCGATGGGTTCGCCAGGTATGGAAATGGGCGACCGTAAAGACGCGTTCAAAGTAATCGCTGTGAGCGACGAAGGTGAGCAGTCGGTGCTGGCCGAGTACCCGGCAGACTGATGAAACAGACGAAACGTTTGTAGCGCCGCTGAATTTGCTGAGGCTGAGGCCGGTCTGACTCAGGTAAGAACTGACAGAAGGACTCAGGCATGCGTTGGAAGAAGGCTCGTCGCAGTGACAATGTGGTGGACGCTCGCGGCCGAAGCGGAGGCATCGGTGGCGGTCGCCTGACCCTGGCGGGCGTCGCAGTCGTGGTGGTGATCGGCCTGTTGTCCGGTCAGGATCCCATGCAGATTCTCGGTCAGCTGGCCGATCAATCAGGTCCCGCAACGACCCAGCAGAGCAACGCCCCAGCCAACAGTGAGGACCCGCAGGTTGCCTTCGTCCAATCCATCCTGGGCGACACCGAGGACACTTGGCGTGCCTTGTTTCAGCAGTCCGGCCAGCAGTACCGCGACCCGACGCTGGTGCTATTTCGTGGTGGCGTGAACTCGGCCTGTGGCTTCGCCAATTCAGCGGTTGGCCCCTTCTACTGTCCGGGCGACCAGCAGGTGTATCTCGACCTGCAGTTCTTCGACGAGATGGCGTCGCGTTTTTCGGTCGCGGGCGATTTCGCTCAGGCTTATGTGATCGCCCATGAGGTCGGCCACCACGTACAGACACTGTTAGGCGTCTCGCAACAGATGCAGGCTGCCCGTCAGCGCGGCGCGCGCATGGAGGGCGACAATGGCCTTCTGGTGCGCCAGGAATTGCAGGCGGATTGCTTCGCAGGGGTCTGGGCCAACCACGCCCAACAGCGCCATGACTGGCTTGAGGCGGGGGATCTGGAGGAAGCACTGAATGCGGCGAGCGCGATCGGCGACGACCGTTTGCAGCAACAAAGTCAGGGCCGAGTCGTTCCAGATGCCTTCACCCATGGCACCTCTGCGCAACGGGTGAAGTGGTTTCGTATTGGATTCGACAATGGCGACCCGACACGCTGCGATACCTTCCAGACGCAGCGTCTGTAACCCGGATCGCAGTCGCGCCGTTCAGTCGACCCAGCGATAGACAGGTGCATCCGCACCGCTATCGACCTTGACCTGCGCGCAGTGGCGCAAGCGCACCAGCAGACGCTTGCCCATTTGAGCGCTGCCCGCCAGCGCTTGCAGCTCGGCCAACAGCTGAGGCCCGTCCATGTTCCGTGCCGTTCGCAGCAACTGCTGCGCCTCGTGCCAATGAGGGTCAACGGTAGGCTTGTCAGCCAGCTGCGACGGGGCAGCCGTAACCTGTGCAGCGGGCATCTGACGCCCCAACTGCGCCCAATCGTGATCGTCCATATCAATGCTGAGGTCCACCGCTAGATCGCCCACATGGCCGCGAATTCGAATCATCGCCACTCTCCTGAAAAACTAGATCGCATGCTCCCATGGGAGGTGGACACTGGCCAGACGTTACGCACGTTTGTTATAACGTAACCATCAATCATATGGAGATCACCATGCGCCGTCTGCTGCTTGCCCTGCCCTTCGCCTTACTGCCCGGTTTTGCTCTGGCTGCTGAACACGATCACGACCATGCGCACCACGACAGTCTCAGCGCCCACGAGCATGGCGCTGCGGAACTGGATGCGGCGCTGGACGGCTCCACGCTGGAAATCGAGCTGCGCAGCCCGGCGATGAATCTGGTGGGGTTCGAGCACGCGCCGAGCAGC
The DNA here is from genome assembly GCF_050272435.1 of Pseudomonas sp. NPDC047961. NCBI lineage: Bacteria > Pseudomonadati > Pseudomonadota > Gammaproteobacteria > Pseudomonadales > Pseudomonadaceae > Pseudomonas > Pseudomonas sp. NPDC047961. The sequence continues at coordinate 1,269,567 of NZ_JBNNMD010000001.1, forward strand.
GATGCAGACAAACGCAAGATTGCCGACGCTCGCAAACAGCTGGAACAACCGAACAGCCTGTTTGGCCTGCCTGCAGCAGCTGGCTGCACCCTGACTGAAACTGAGCTCGAAAGTCCGTTATTCGAAGGCGAGGCCCATGACCATGGCGAAGAGCACGAGCACGACGAAGATCATGAAAGCCAGCACAGCGAAATTCACGCGCACTACCGCTTCGATTGCGCCACACCCCAAGCGCTGCAGGCGCTCGATCTGCAAGGCTTGTTCAAGGCGTTCCCCGGCACTCAGAAAATTCAGGCACAGCTGATCGGTCCAAAGGGCCAACGGGGCGCCCAACTCGACGCGGACCAGCCACGCGCGACGTTCTGATCCGATCCCGTCTGCCGCCGCCTGGCCCGACGCAGTAAACTCACCGGCTCGCCTGATACGGATCATCTCGATGACCGCACCGTTGCTCGAACTGCACCAATTGGGTTTTGCCTGGCCGGGCCAGGCAGAGCTGCTCGACATCCCCAGCTTCACGCTGGCGCGCAACCAGAGCCTGTTTCTCAAGGGTCCGTCGGGCAGCGGCAAGACGACCCTGCTCGGACTGATCGGCGGCGTACAGAAAGCGCAACGCGGAACAGTCCAGTTGCTCAGCACCGACCTCGCCGCGCTGTCTGCCGGTGCTCGGGATCGCTTCCGGGTCGATCACACCGGCTACATCTTCCAGCAGTTCAACCTGCTGCCCTTTCTTTCGGTGGCCGAGAACGTCGGCCTGCCCTGCCACTTCTCCAAGACAAGAGCCGAGCGCGCCCGCCAGCGGCACGGCAGCGTTGAGCAAGCGTCGGCAAGCTTGCTCCAGCATCTCGGCATTCCGAAAAGCCTGCTCGATCGGCGTGCCGAAGCGCTGTCGATCGGCCAGCAACAACGCGTCGCCGCGGCGCGTGCACTAATCGGGCAGCCGGAACTGGTGATCGCTGACGAACCCACCTCTGCCCTCGACGCCGATAGTAGAGAAGCTTTTTTGCAGTTGCTGTTTGCCGAATGCGAACAGGCCGGGTCGAGCCTGTTGTTCGTCAGCCACGACCAAAGCCTGGCGCCACTGTTCGACCGCAGCGTCTCATTGGCAGACCTCAATCGCGCCGCTCGCGCCCCGGAGATATAGGCCATGTACCTGTTGCGTCTGGCCTTGGCGAGCCTGAACAACCGCTGTTTCACTGCGCTGCTTACCGTATTCGCCATTGCGCTCTCGGTATGCCTGCTGCTCGCCGTAGAGCGGGTGCGCACCGAAGCCCGCGCCAGCTTTGCCAGCACCATCAGCGGCACCGATCTGATCGTCGGCGCCCGCTCCGGCTCGGTGAATCTGTTGTTGTATTCGGTGTTCCGGATCGGCAATGCCACTAACAATATCCGTTGGGAGAGCTTCGAGCATTTCGCCGAGCATCCCAGAGTCAGCTGGGCCATTCCCATTTCGCTGGGCGATTCTCACCGCGGCTATCGCGTGATGGGCACCAGCAGCGCCTATTTCGACCATTACCGTTACGGTCGCAAGCAGCCGCTGCAACTGGCGCAAGGTCGGCCATTCGCCGAAGACCCGTTTGAAGTGGTGCTGGGCGCCGAAGTGGCCGAGGCACTGAAATACACGCTGGACGACCAGCTGGTGCTGGCGCATGGCGTCGCCACGGTCAGCTTGGTCAAACATGACGATAAGCCCTTTCGTGTAGTTGGCATTCTCAAGCGCACCGGCACGCCGGTGGATCGCACGCTGCATATCAATCTGGCAGGCATGGAGGCGCTGCATATCGACTGGCAGAACGGCATGCCGGCGCGTGGTGCAGCTCGCATTGATGCCGAACAGGCGCGCCAGCTAGACCTACAACCCAAGCAGATCACTGCCTTCATGTTGGGCCTCAACAGCAAGATCGCCACCTTCACGCTGCAGCGCGAAATCAATGGCTATCGTGGCGAGCCGCTGCTGGCGATTCTGCCCGGCGTGGCGCTGCAGGAGCTCTGGAGCCTGATGGGCACCGCTGAACAGGCGCTGTTCGTGGTGTCCTTGTTTGTCGTGCTGACCGGACTGATCGGCATGCTCACCGCCATTCTCACCAGCCTCAACGAGCGGCGCCGGGAGATGGCGATCTTGCGTTCGGTTGGTGCCCGGCCTTGGCATATCGCCGGCCTGCTGGTGGTCGAAGCTTTCAGCCTGGCACTTGCGGGTGCACTGTTCGGGCTCTTGCTGCTGTATATCGCCATTGCGGTCGCGCAGGGGCCGCTGCAAAGTGACTACGGTCTTTATCTGCCGCTGGCGCTGCCAAGCGCCTATGAGTGGTCATTGCTGGCGGGCATACTGCTGGCTGGGCTGTTGATGGGCTGTGTGCCGGCGTGGCGCGCCTATCGGCAGTCGCTGGCCGACGGCCTGTCGATCAGACTATGAGGAATTCCATGTCTCGCCTGCTGCTTGCCACCCTGCTCGCCCTCGCGGCGCCCTTCGCGGTTGCCGATGTTCGTGAGTTGCAATGGTCGGACCTGATCCCGGCAGACGCGCCGCCACCTCCACCGCCTGTAGCGCTTCACGACATGTCGCAACTGGCCGATGCGCTCGCTGCGGAAGCGGGTCCGGCAGCGGCTCAGCAATCGCCGGCCGAGCCGGTCGTCAAAGAGCTAGATGGCGTTCAGGTCAAGCTGCCCGGCTACATTGTGCCGCTGGACATGAGCGAGGATGGGCGGGTGACGGAGTTTCTGCTGGTGCCCTACTTCGGCGCCTGTATTCACGTGCCGCCACCGCCTTCCAACCAGATCGTGCATGCCACCAGCGAGCTTGGCGTAAAGGTGGACGAGCTGTACCAGCCCTTCTGGATCGAAGGCCCGCTAAAAGTCGAACACGCCACCAGCGAACTGGCCGATGCCGGCTATCGCATGGAAGCGCAGAAGATCTACCTCTACGAGCTCGAATAAGGCAGCGGAACCCAGCCTGATCGGCAAGCTGAGCGGCATCGGGCAATACCACTTCTGCTCCCACGCCATTCATGCGGGTGCTGATTGGCTCTGGGATGCCTGCTGTCAACGCACTCCATGTACGAGCTGTAGCGATGCGTGTTATTTGCGCCGAACCGCTCTGCGTCGATCAGCGCTCTATGTCCATAACGCATAAACGCGCGCTAGGCCTGATTGACCCGAAGTTGCTTGGAACCCCTTCTCAAACGGTCCAGACAACCCGATCAACGAGTACTGGCGACCTGGCGCTGCCGCTCGAAGCTGAGCTCGCCTTCGGCCCACTCGCGCCAGGAACGAACCTTGCGCCGTTCGGCGCCTGCGCGCTCGGCCTGTTTCAGCGCATCGAGACCAGCCTGCCAGTGGGCTTGCTCCAGTTCCAACTGAGCAACGTTCAGCCAGAACTTGGCGCTACCGGATTGAGCCGCGAGATCGCGGTAGATCTGCGCCGCTTCCGAACGCTCGCGTGCCTGCCACCAGAGCATGCCCAGACGCTCACGCCGCTTGGCATCGCTGGCTAGAAGGCGTGACTCAAGCATGCCCTGCAGCAGCTTCGCACCTTGCCAGGGCTGGCCAGCGGCACCGGCAAGCAATACCAGATTGTCCAGCTCGGCTTCGCTGAAGCGCAGCCCCTTGGCATGGGCCGCACGCAGGGTTGCCAGCGCCTTGTCCTCATCGCCGGCCATCTGCTGCAAGCCTGCCAACTGCCGCCAGCTCTTGGCTTGATTCGGGTGGCGGGCGAGAAGCCTGCTTTGCCAGCGCTCTGCTGTCTCGTAACGCTTCAGCTCAGCGTTACCGGCTACCAGAAACTGCAACCAGGTGTCGGCCGCGTTGGGGTTGGCCTGGAGATAGCGTTCGGCTAGTGGCAATGCCTTGGCATGCTGCCCGAGCCCCTGATAAGCCTGCACCAACATCTGCAGGACTTCTTCGCTTGCATTGGCGGGTGAGCCCAGCAGGCTGACGACCTTGGCATAGCGGCGTTCGACCAGGTTGAGTTTCGCCAGATTGAGCCGCTCGTTGGGCAGTATCGACTCGTCAAGCTTGCCACTGGCAATTGCCTTGTCGAGCAGTTCCAGCGCTTGGCGATTGTTGCCTTCAGCCCAGGCCAGATAGGCACGGCTGCGCCACAACAGAGCTTCCTCTGCGCTGCCCGGTTTCGCCTCGGCCTGTTTGAGCGCTCGGTGGGCTGCGCCGTAGTCCCCCTTCTCCTGCGCGCTCTGGGCACGTTCCAGCGCTTTGAACACCGAGGGATCGACGCTCTGCGCCGCTTGAGCCGATACAGCAAACAACAACGAGATCAATAACAGCAAACGGGGCATGTCAGCGTTCTCCTTGCAGGCGGAAATGCAGGGTTTTAACGGCTTCGCGCGATACGGCAGAACCGTTTTCGGTACGCGGTGCGAAACGCCAGCGGGAGGCAGCACGACGGGCCTCGCGATCGAACACGTTCGGCGGTGAAGCCTCCATCACGCGAATATTTTCGACCTTACCGGCGGCGGTGATGGTAAACGCGAGCTTGATATGGCCCTCGATACCGCGCTGACGCGCCCGATAGGGATATTCGGGACGCACATCATTGAGCGGCATGACGTCCTGTTCAGGTCCGGATTGCGATGCCGTCTCGTCCGCTGACGGCGCTGCGGGTGCGGGCGGTGCTGCCGGAGCAGAGGCGGCCGTCAGTCCCGCGAGGCTGGGCGCGGGCGCACTTGCAACCGACACACCGGTATCGATGTTCGGCAAGGGCAGATCCAGCTTCGGCAGATTGGCACTCGGAGTGGCCATGCTCGGCGTCGGCGGCGTTGGGGTCTGGGGTGTCTTGGGTTGAGGCGGTTGCGGTGCCTGCTGCCGCGAGCGGGTCGCAGTGCTTTCGTTGCGGTTGTCCATCCGCACGAAATTGGCGATGGCAACCGGGTCGTCGGTCACCTCGCTATGGGGCGGGTTAACCATGCTTAGCATCAACGCAAACAACAGCAACGCCACCACGCAGGCAGCAATGAAGGACAACCCGACGCGGGTCAGTCCACGAACCATCACTGCGCTCCCGAACTGGCGGCCAGGGCGACGTCCTGAACCCCGGCGAGACGTGCCTGGTCCATCACCTGGACCACAAGACCGGTGCGCGCATCCTGATCGGCCTGCACCACTACCGCGCCTTCCGGCTGGTCGACACGCATGCGTTCGACGTGAGCTCTCACGCTGCGGACGTCCACGGCTTGCTTGTCGATCCAGACCTGACCATCGGCCGTCACCGCAATCAGGATGTTGCCTTTGTCCTGCGCGCTGGCGGTGTCAGCCTGTGGCCGCTGAACCTCGACGCCAGACTCCTTGATGAAAGAGCTGGTGACGATAAAAAAGATCAGCATGATGAAGACCACGTCGAGCATCGGCGTCAAGTCGATGCCGGTGTCTTCTTCCTGCTGATAATGATGACGACGCATACGCATCCGTAAATCCTCAATCGTGACGCAGCTGGTCGGCCAGCCGGTCGAGAGCCAAGCGCGAAATACGTTCGAGACGCGCCAGGCTGAACAGTCCAGTAATGGCCAGCACCATGCCGGCCATGGTCGGCAGGGTCGCCTGCCATACGCCCGCTGCCATGCCGCGAGGGTTGCCGGTACCGTTGAGTGCCAATACATCGAACACCGCGATCATGCCGGTCACGGTGCCAAGCAATCCGAGCAACGGATACATTGCCACCATGGTCTTGCTCATCCGCAGCGGGCCGGAAAGCTGTTGCTGCGCCTGAGCGAGCCAGGCACTGCGTACCGCACGCTGCCAGCTGCCAGGTTCGTTGGGCAGCTGACCCCAGGCCTGGCGCCGGGCTTCCACCCAGCGCGGAAACACCCGGCGCATGAACCACAAACGCTCAAAGACCAGCGTCCAATACAGTACGCACAGCGCAGCCAGCGCCCACATCACTGCGCCGCCCGCCGCCATGAAGTCGAGCAGCGCATGACCGCTGTCGACCAGACGCAGCCATTGGCCATGCAGATCAGTCACGACGCGGAGTCCCCGAAAGATGCAGCGCGATCAGGCCAGCACTTTGCTGTTCGAGCAGCTGGATCAGCGCCTTGCTGCGGCTGGCCAGCAGGCTATGCAGGAACAACAGCGGTATCGCCACAACCAGACCCAACACCGTGGTTACCAATGCTTGGGAGATACCGTCAGCCATCAGCCGAGAGTCACCACCGCCACTCTGCGTAATCGCCTGGAAGGTCACGATCATGCCGGTCACCGTACCCAGCAGGCCGAGCAACGGCGCGACGGCGCTAAGCAACTTGAGCAGTGGCTGACCGCGTTCGAGTGGCGGTGTTTCCTGAAGGATCGCCTCGTCGAGCTTGAGCTCAAGCGTCTCGAGATCGGACAGCTGTGGCTTCGGTCCCAACACGCCGATGATGCGCCCAAGCGGGTTGTCGTCACGCGGTTGATTGAGCTCGCGCGTCTGCCGGCTCACTGCTCGCCCAACCCGTGCCAGGTAGACCATGCGCCAGATGGCGAGGATCAGGCCGACGGCACCCAAGGCAAGAATCACCCAGCCGACCAGCCCGCCCTGCTGAACGCGGTCCCACAGTTGCGGCTGACGCTGCAGTTGAGCCAGCAACGAGCCGCGGCTCGGATCGATCGGCAGAGTGGCCAACGCCTCGCTGCTGTCGACATAGTCATTGACCATCCCCATGCCGGCAGGCTGGCGGCCAGGCGTCAGCAATTCGCGGGCGTCGCTGTCGTAGCGAAGGAAATCATCGGCGGTGAACGCCGAGAAGTTACCGACCCGCAGGACCGGCTGAGTGGTGCGCTGCCCGTCGACGCCGACTACCGCCAGCTCGACGCGCTCCACCTGGCCACTGGCCGTAAGGTCTTCAAGCAGGGTCATCCAGAAGCTATCCAGATCCTCAGCTGACGGCAGCGTGCGGCTTTCCGCCAATGCCCGCAGACGCTGCAGGCGCTCCGGGTACTGCGCGTTGAGCAGGCTGTCCTGCCATTGCCCGGCGATGTCACCAGCACTCTGCCGCACCACACCGAATAGTTCTCCAAGGTGACCGACACGCTGCGCCAGCAGCTTTTCCTGCTCGGCCAACGCGGCTTCCTGACGGTCGAATTCTGTCTTCAGACGCTCGGCTTCGGCTTTCTGTTGTTCAAGCGCGGCATTGGCTCGCGCCAGCAGTTGCGCTTGCTCGCTGCGATTCTGGATAAAGGCCTGCTCGCGCGCTTGCATGGCGTCGACTTCCGCGGCGCGTTCGCTGCGAATGCGCTGCAGCAGCTGGTCAGGACTCAACGGTTCGGCAGCCTGAACCATTGCCGGCAACAAGCCGATGAGCAACAACGTCAACAAGCGGCTCATTGCGCAGCCTCCTTGGCCAGGGTTTTGATGGGCAGTTCGAGCCAGGTTGGGGCTTGCTGTTGACGAGCGATGGCAATGGCCTTGGTGATTGGTCGACGCGCGCTGCCATCGAGTACTTCCCAGGCGCGGGTCTGCGGATTCCACCATCCGCTTTCGTGAGCATCCAGCGTCTGGTAATACAGCATGGTCCGCCCCAGGCGCAGGAACTCAACGCTGCGGCTGCCACCTTCGACCGGCAGCTCACCGCGCCAGGCTTCCAGGGTACGTCCGTAATCGCTCTCGATCTGATAGGCCTCGAGGATGCGCCGGTATTTTTCAGCGAGACTGACGTCTGCGCGCGCCTGCATGTCCTGCAGGCTGGCGAGCCGATCGGCGCGCTCGTCGGGGAGGAACGGTAGGTCTGCCGCGATGAACTCCTCGAGCACTTCGATCATCCGCCCCATCTGCGGTGCAACGGCTTCCTGGGTGCGTTCGATGCTGTCCAACTGACGCTGGAATCCATCCAGTTCCTTGCGCTGCGCAGCGGTCAGCTCGACCAGCTGCTCGTTGTAGGCCTTCAAGGCCTCCGCCTGCTGAACGGCGTTGCGGTATTCGGTGAGCATCTGCCGCGTCGCGTCATCGAGTTGCTCGATGCGCGCCTGCGACGCCTTGGCTTCTGCAGCCAGCTGCTGGCTTTCTTCCAGCGCAGCGTCCAGCGGAGCTGCATGGAGCTGCACGCAGCAGGGCAACACGGCGACCGCCAAGAGGCGGGGTATAAGGGCTTGCATTGATGGGTCCTTGCAGACGAAGGTCAGACCAGAAAAGAGAAACATTATCATCTAGATCCGCAAAAGAAGGCAACCCGGGCAATACGTCGCAGCCCGGATAAAGCGGAACGTTTCGTTGAGCTGGATCAAAGTCGGCGGGCCCGCACGCCCTACCATGGCCACCAGTCGCAACACACCATGTCTGGATGGAGTTCCATTATGCGCAAGACCCTGTTTACCGCGTCCGTGCTGGCCGTAGCCCTCGCCTCCCCTTTCGCCCAGGCCCATCAGGCTGGTGACGTGATTGTCCGTGCTGGTGCGATTACTGTTGATCCGCGTGAAGAGACTTCAGGCGTAGCGGTTGACCGTGGAGTCCTAGCCGGGACAGACCTGGGTGGGAAAGCATCGCTCGACAGCGATACCCAGCTGGGCCTGAACTTCGCTTATATGGTCACCGATCACCTCGGAGTCGAGCTGCTGGCCGCTAGCCCGTTCACCCACGACGTCTCAGTGTCCGGTACCGGCCTTGGTGGCATTGCTGACGGCAATCTCGGTGAACTCAAACACTTGCCGCCAACCCTCAGCCTTGTCTATTACCCAATGGCAACCACGTCTGCATTCCAGCCATATGTTGGTGCCGGGGTTAACTACACTTGGTTCTTTGATGAAAGTGTCAGCAGCAACTTCACTGATCGTGGTTATGACAATTTCCGAGTAAAAAACTCGTGGGGATGGGCAGCTCAGGTTGGCATGGACTACATGCTGACAGAACAGGTCATGCTCAACGCGCAGGTCCGTTACATCGATATCGACACCGACGCCTATATTGACCACCCTGGCCTAGGCATTCGTGCAAAGGTCGACGTGGAAGTTGACCCCATGGTTTACATGGTCGGTCTCGGCTACAAGTTCTGAAGCCGTCGGCATTGCCGAATCTCAGACAAGACAAAGGCGCCTCTCGGCGCCTTTTCTATGCCCGCGGATTACGCTACAAACCTAGCAATTTCGCCAGGCCGTCGCGCATTCCGGTCGCAGGCTCAGGTAAACGATAGCGCTGCAGCAGCCGCGTATTGTTAGCTCGCGAATGACGGATATCTCCCTGTCGCGCCGCCTGGTACCTCACCTCGGGCAATCCGCCCAGCACATCGCCAACCGCATCGAGCAGCTGGTTCAAAGAGGTCGCCTGGTTCAAACCAACATTCACAGCCCCCACCTCCACAACAGGCAGCTCTAGCGCCTGCAGCAGCAGCTCTACCAGATCGCCTACGTAGAGGAAATCCCGAGTCTGCTGTCCATCCCCATAAACAGCAATAGGCAATCCCTTCTGTGCCCGCTCGGTAAAAATGCTGATCACACCTGAATAGGGAGAGGATGGATCCTGCCGAGGGCCGTAAATATTGAAGAAGCGGAAGACTGCCGGCTCAAGTCCATGCTGACGCCGGTAGAAATCAAGATAGTGCTCACTGGCCAGCTTGTCCGCCGCATATGGAGTCAAGGGCGCCTTGGGCGTGTCCTCGTCGATGGGCTGGCCTTCGCCATTGTTGCCGTAGATCGCCGCGCTGGAAGCGAAAACAACCCGGCGTACGCCCGTCTCGCGCATGGCCTCACACAAATTCAGCGTACCGACCAGATTGCTCTGGTGCGTGCCAACCGGGTCATCGACCGAAGCCTGTACCGACGCCACCGCGGCAAGGTGCACAACGGCGCGACAGCCCTGAACTGCGCTGCGCATGGCTTGTGCATCCGCCACATCCCCCACAATCAGCTCAACGCTCGGATCGTCCGGTAAATTGCTGCGTTTTCCGGTGGACAGGTTGTCCAGCACCCTAACAGGGTAGCCTCGCGCGACAAGCGCATCGATAAGGTTGGAGCCAATGAAACCGGCGCCACCGGTAACCAGAATCGGTAAGTCAGCCATGTCGATAGTAGCGCTCCAGCAGGCTCGGCAGCCCAGTGCGCCAGGCGCGCGGCTTGATGCCGAAAGTATTGAATATCTTCTTGCACGCCAGCACGCCATGCTGCGGCTCGTCCGCTGCATCCGAGCAGGCGGCGTGTGCGATGGGAGTCAGGCTCGCAACCGCCAGCTGGCGATGGTTAGCCGCTTCGGCCAGAAGCGCTTGGCCAACCACCAACGGGGTTGACGCCTCGTGCCCACCATAGTGATAGGTGCCCCACAACGGCGCCTCGCAATCGAGCTGCTTCAACACAGCCAGAATGACCCGCGCAGCATCTTCAACGGGCGTGGGGTTGCCTCGACGATCATCAGCGAGACACAGCTCGTCGTTCTGCTCAAGACGCTGAAGGAACCGACCCAGCAAGCCCTCTGAGCTATCGTCGAGCAACCAACCAAACCGTAGCAAAACGTGCCGAGGGCAAAGCGAACGCACACTCTGCTCCACACGCCAAAGGGCGCAGCTGCGAGCGTCTAACGGCGCGACCTCGTCTTTCTCACTGTAGGAGGTGGTTCTGGCTCCATCAAAGACGCGGTAGCTGGAAGGCTGCATCAGTACAAACTGATGATGCTGGCCCAGCTCGGCCAGGCGCTCGACTGCGCGCTCTTGACTGGCGAGCACCGCTTCATCGACACGCCCACTCTGGAACCAGTCGAAGTAATAGGCGAGGTTGATCACGATATCCGGGCGGTTATCGTCGAGCAAAGTAGTCAGACTTGGCGCATCCCAGCCCTGGCTGGGCGGGCGTGGCGCGAGGAAGCCGATGTCCTCCTCGGCACCCAGGCGGATAAGCGCCTGACCCAGGGCATTACCGCCGCCCAACAGCATCAGGCGCATTCGCATGGAGTGAACTCTAGAACGGGATATCGTCGTCGAAGCTGTCGTAGTCCGGGGCCGGCTGCTGGGCAGGCTGCGGCTGAGACTGCGGGCGCGATTGTTGTTGCTGTTGCGGCTGGGAATCACGCTGGGGGCGTGGCTGAGACTGACGAGGCGCATCGTCGGAGCTGCCACCACGGCCGCCGAGCAGCTGCATGGTGCCGCCCATGTCTACTACCACCTCGGTGGTGTAGCGCTTGACGCCATCCTTTTCCCACTCTCGGGTTTGCAGGCGACCCTCGATATAACACTGCGAGCCCTTGCGCAGATACTCGCCAGCAATCTCGGCAACCTTGCCGAACAGCACGACACGATGCCACTCGGTGCGCTCCTGCTGCTGGCCAGTCTGCTTGTCTTTCCAGCTGTCGGTGGTGGCCAGCGTGATATTGGTCACCGCATTGCCATTGGGCATGTAGCGGGTTTCCGGGTCGCCGCCGACATTGCCGATCAAGATGACTTTATTCACCCCTCTGGCCATGGGTAACTCCTTTGCTGAAACATGAATGTAGTTGGCTGAAATCCTCGCAATCGGGAAACAACCAATGACCGGCAATCTTACCCTACCGCCGGAGGTCGGCCAACCGGCGCGACCGGACGATGCCCAAAGCCTCAAGTTTGTCGACGGGCAATGTGGCGTCGCTCGATCAGGCCACCAAGTGATCCAGTGCAGCTCGATCCAGCGCCTTCAGGTCCACCTTCACATAAGCAGCGGCCTCCTCGACGATGACCACTGCGTCGGACACACCAGGGACCGCCATCATCTGTTCCGTGAGTGCGGGATTACGCGCAGCCCCGGCCGACAGCGGCAGACGAAGCCCCGTGACATAGGGAGGCTCACGCATACTCCAAGTCACGGCAAACCAGAGCGCGCAGAGCGCTGCACAACCAGCAAATACCAGGCCTAGCCCACCCTGCTGATAGAGCCAACCGCCAAGTACGCCGCCCAGGCCGGAGCCGAGAAACTGACTCGTTGAGTAAATCCCCATCGCCGTTCCCTTGCCACCTGCGGGGGCGACCTTGCTAATCAGCGACGGTAACGAAGCTTCCAGCAAGTTGAATGCGATGAAGAACACGATCATGCCGGCGACCAGCGACCAGAGCTGATTGCCGAACCACCAGAGAAACAACTCGGAGAGCACCAGTACGGCTACCGCGCCAAGTACCACGCGCTTCATCTGGCGCTTCTTTTCCCCATATATGATGAAAGGCACCATGCCGAAGAAACCCACCACCAGTGCGGTGAGGTACACCCACCAATGCTCTTCCTTGGGCAAAGCGGCTTCATTCACAAGCGCTAACGGCAACGCCACGAAGCTGGCCATGAGAACGGCATGGAGCGCGAAAATACTGAAATCAAGCCGCAGCAGGTCTGGATGGCGAAGCGTTGCGCCCAGCGCCTGTCTGGCGACCCCTGATTCGCGGTGCCGGATATGTGCTGGCGCGCGCGGAAGCACGGCTACGACGAGAATGCCCAGCGCTGCCATGCCTCCCGTTACCCAGAACAACCCTGAGAGTCCGAATGCGCTTGTCAGTAGCGGACCGACAACCATCGCCACCGCGAACGATACGCCGATGCTCATGCCAATCATCGCCATTGCTTTGGTGCGATGCTGTTCCCGAGTCAGGTCGGATAGTAAGGCCATTACCGCAGCCGAAATTGCACCTGCCCCTTGCAGGACGCGACCGGCGATCACCCCCCAGATGGTGTCGGCCGTTGCCGCGAGCACAGCGCCAGCGGCAAAGATCAGTAGCCCGAAATAGATCACCGGAAGGCGTCCAATTCGATCAGAAATCATTCCGAACGGAATTTGCAGCATCGCTTGGGTCAAACCATAAGCACCAATGGCGAGACCAATGAGTGCCGGCGTTGCGCCCTGCAGATCCATACCATAGGTTGCCAGCACCGGCAGAACCATGAACATGCCGAGCATGCGAAACGCGAAAACCAGGGCTAAGCCGGAGGCTGCACGGGTTTCGCTAGCGCTCATGCGCTCGCTGTAAGGATCATGCATGTGGGGTCTCGCTTGAATTAACCGGCGGCGATTCTAGCAGTCATCCCCTGCTCGGCACAGGCTCGCTACTTTGCCGCGATGTCGCCCCTGGCCGTATACTTTCGGGTTTTCGCCCGCCATGCGAGGCTGCTTTGGACAAGATTCTGATTCGTGGGGCTCGTACCCACAACCTGAAAAACATCGACCTGACCTTGCCACGCGACAAACTGATCGTGATCACAGGCCTGTCCGGTTCGGGCAAGTCCTCGCTGGCCTTCGACACGCTTTATGCCGAGGGCCAGCGCCGCTACGTCGAATCCCTATCGGCGTACGCCCGGCAATTCCTCTCGATAATGGAAAAGCCCGACGTCGATACCATCGAAGGGCTCTCTCCTGCCATTTCCATTGAGCAAAAGTCGACCTCGCACAATCCGCGCTCCACGGTTGGCACCATTACCGAGATCTACGATTACCTGCGGCTGCTCTATGCACGCGCTGGCACGCCACGATGCCCCGACCATGACGCGCCACTGGAGGCCCAGACGGTGAGCCAGATGGTCGACCAGGTGCTGGCACTGCCGGAAGGCCGCAAGCTGATGCTGCTAGCCCCGGTCATCCGCGAGCGCAAGGGCGAGCACTTGGCGGTATTCGACGAGCTGCGCGCTCAGGGCTTTGTACGCGCGCGGGTAAACGGTCGGCTCTGCGAACTCGATGAGCTGCCCAAGCTGGACAAGCAGAAAAAACACTCCATCGACGTTGTGGTCGATCGCTTCAAGGTCCGGAGCGATCTGCAGCAACGACTTGCTGAATCATTCGAAACCGCATTGAAGCTCGCCGACGGCATTGCTCTGGTCGCCTCGATGGAGGAAGAGGATGAAAGCGACGAGATGATTTTCTCCGCCCGCTTCGCCTGCCCCATCTGCGGGCACTCGATCAGCGAGCTGGAGCCCAAGCTATTCTCGTTCAACAATCCAGCCGGGGCTTGCCCGACCTGCGACGGCCTTGGCGTGAAACAGTTCTTCGACGCCAAGCGCCTAGTCAACGGCGAGCTGACGCTGGCTGAAGGTGCTATTCGTGGCTGGGATCGCCGCAACGTCTATTACTTTCAGATGCTCGGTTCACTCGCCTCGCATTACGGCTTCAGTCTCGACGAACCGTTTGACTCACTGCCGCCCGACCAGCAGAAGTTCGTTTTGCGCGGCAGCGGCAAGGAGAATGTTGACTTTCGCTACCTGAACGACCGCGGCGACATCGTCAAACGTTCGCACCCCTTCGAGGGCATCATTCCCAACCTTGAGCGCCGTTACCGTGAAACCGAGTCCAATTCGGTGCGTGAGGAGCTGGCCAAATATCTCAGCACCCAGCCCTGCCCGGAATGTCGAGGCACCCGGCTGCGGCGCGAAGCTCGCCATGTCTGGGTCGGCGACAAGACGCTACCCGCAGTGACCGGGCTGCCAATTGGCGATGCCACCGAGTATTTCAGAAGGCTCACGCTACCCGGTCGCCGCGGCGAGATTGCCGATAAGATCCTCAAGGAAATCTGCGAGCGCCTCCAGTTCCTGGTGAATGTCGGCCTCGACTACCTGACCCTGGACCGCAGCGCCGACACCCTATCGGGCGGCGAAGCTCAGCGCATCCGCCTGGCGAGCCAGATTGGTGCCGGCCTGGTCGGCGTCATGTACATCCTCGACGAACCTTCCATCGGGCTCCATCAACGGGACAACGAGCGCCTGCTGGGCACGCTTCGCCACCTCCGCGACATCGGCAACACAGTCATTGTCGTCGAGCACGACGAGGACGCAATCCGCCTGGCTGACTACGTAGTCGACATTGGCCCGGGGGCGGGCGTGCATGGCGGGCAGATCGTGGCAGAGGGCACTCCCGATGAAGTCATGTCCAACCCTGCGTCGCTGACCGGCGGTTATTTATCCGGCCGGGTGAAGATTCTCTATCCTGCCGAGCGGACACCGCGTGACCCCGACAAGCTACTCAAGCTAAAGGGGGCACGAGGGAATAATCTGCGCAACGTAGATTTGGAGATCCCGGTCGGCCTACTGACCTGCATCACAGGTGTTTCGGGCTCGGGTAAGTCGACACTGATCAACAACACGCTCTTCCCGATCACCGCCACAGCCTTGAACGGTGCTACTACGTTAGAAGTGGCACCGCACGACTCATTCGACGGGCTCCAGCACCTGGACAAGGTCGTAGACATCGATCAGAGCCCGATTGGACGGACGCCCCGCTCCAACCCAGCTACCTACACCGGCCTGTTTACCCCCATTCGCGAACTCTTTGCCAGCGTTCCGGAAGCACGGTCGAGAGGCTACGGACCGGGACGCTTCTCCTTCAATGTAAAGGGCGGTCGCTGTGAAGCCTGCCAGGGCGATGGCGTGATCAAGGTGGAAATGCATTTTCTGCCCGACATCTACGTGCCCTGTGATGTGTGCAAAGGCAAACGTTACAACCGCGAAACGCTCGAGGTGAAGTACAAGGGCAAGAGCATTACTGAAGTACTGGACATGACCATCGAGGAGGCCAGGGAGTTCTTCGATCCAGTGCCCGCTGTGGCGCGCAAGCTGCAAACGCTAATGGACGTAGGACTTTCCTATATCAAGCTGGGACAGAGTGCGACCACCCTTTCTGGCGGCGAAGCGCAGCGTGTCAAGCTGTCCCGAGAGCTATCCAAGCGCGACACAGGTAAAACCCTGTACATCCTCGACGAGCCAACCACTGGGCTGCACTTTGCGGATATCCAGCAGCTCCTGGACGTACTCCACCGCCTTCGTGACCACGGCAATACTGTCGTGGTAATCGAACACAACCTGGATGTAATCAAAACCGCTGACTGGCTAGTCGATCTGGGGCCAGAAGGAGGCTCGAAGGGCGGACAGATCATCGCAACAGGTACACCGGAGCAAGTCGCCTCAATGCCCCAGTCACATACCGGCCACTTCCTAAAACCCTTGCTGGAGCGCGACAAGGCCTAACAGCAATAGAAGCCGGGTATAGCGCCCGGCTTAAACATCAGCTGCTATCCGGCTATTTCTCGGTCGACGACGTCTCGCTGCCTGCTACCAAAAACCGTAACGCGCGCGTGGGTGGCTGAAGAGCGGACACAAAGCGGGCCCATGACCACGGGCCTAGCGAACTGATTAGCCGCAAACGAAGAGCGGATATCTTAAGCGGCCATGTTTCGCTCATGTCATCTTAAGCTGAATACAAGGCGATTGGCCTGGCGTTCTAGAGAGATGCCTTCAGAAAGCCAACACATCGATATCGATCAGAGCAGAGCGATATTAGGAACTAATCTGTGCGCATAAAAAAACCGAGCATACGCTCGGTTTTTTCAAGCAAGCAAAACTTACTCAGCAGCTTCCACTTCACCGGTGACCGGACGGTCAACCAGCTCAACGTAAGCCATCGGCGCATTGTCCCCGGCGCGGAATCCGCACTTGAGAATACGCAGGTAACCACCTTGACGGGTGGCATAACGCGGGCCGAGATCGTTGAACAGCTTGCCAACGATAGCCTTGGAGCGAGTACGGTCGAAAGCCAGGCGACGGTTAGCGACGCTGTCTTCCTTAGCCAAAGTGATCAGCGGCTCAGCTACGCGACGCAGTTCCTTGGCCTTGGGCAGGGTTGTTTTGATCAGTTCGTGCTCGAACAGCGACACCGCCATGTTCTGGAACATGGCCTTGCGGTGAGCGCTTGTGCGGCTGAGATGACGGCCACTTTTACGATGACGCATGATTGAAATTCCTTACCAAACGATCAGTTCGGTGACTATGGTCGATCAGGCCGTAGCCTTATCGTCCTTCTTGAGACTGGCTGGCGGCCAATTGTCGAGGCGCATGCCGAGGGACAGACCACGAGAAGCCAGAACATCTTTGATTTCGGTCAGAGATTTCTTGCCCAGGTTCGGCGTCTTCAACAGCTCGACTTCGGTGCGTTGAATCAGATCACCGATGTAGTAGATGTTTTCTGCCTTGAGGCAGTTCGCCGAACGTACGGTCAGTTCCAAATCGTCAACTGGACGCAACAGGATCGGATCGATCTCGTCTTCCTGCTCGACCACGACCGGCTCGCTGTCACCCTTGAGGTCGACGAACGCGGCCAACTGCTGCTGCAGAATGGTCGCGGCACGACGGATCGCTTCTTCAGGATCCAGGGTTCCGTTGGTTTCCAGGTCGATAACCAGCTTGTCCAAGTTGGTACGCTGCTCAACACGAGCATTTTCGACAACATAAGCCACGCGACGGACCGGGCTGAAGGTTGCGTCGAGCTGAAGACGGCCAATACTGCGGCTTTCATCTTCATCGCTCTGACGCGCATCAGCCGGCTCGTAGCCACGGCCGCGAGCGACCTTCAGCTTCATGTTGATCGAACCATTAGCCGCCAGGTTGGCGATCAGGTGATCACCATTGACGATTTCGACATCGTGATCCAGCTGGATATCGGCAGCGGTAACAGCGCCCGCGCCCTTCTTCACCAGGCTCAAGGTCACTTCATCACGGCCGTGCAGCTTGATGGCGATACCTTTGAGGTTCAGCAGGATTTCGATGACATCTTCCTGCACGCCCTCGATGGCGCTGTACTCGTGGAGCACACCGTCGATCTCAGCCTCGACCACAGCGCAGCCGGGCATGGAGGACAACAGAATACGACGCAGCGCGTTGCCCAGGGTATGGCCAAAACCGCGCTCGAGTGGCTCGAGTGTGATCTTGGCACGGGTCGGACTGACCACCTGCACATCGATATGGCGGGGGGTCAGGAACTCATTTACCGAAATCTGCATGGATACACCTATTTTCTAGCCCTTACTTGGAGTAGAGCTCGACAATCAGGTTTTCGTTAATGTCGGCTGACAGATCACTGCGCGCCGGAACATTCTTGAAAACACCGGATTTCTTGTCGGCATCTACTTCGACCCATTCAACGCGACCGCGCTGTACGCACAGTTCAAGGGCTTGGGCGATACGCAGCTGGTTGCGGCACTTCTCACGAACGGCTACCACGTCACCAGCTTTGACCTGGTAAGACGGAACGTTCACGGTCTGACCGTTCACACTGATCGACTTGTGCGAGACCAGCTGACGCGATTCGGCACGAGTAGAGCCAAAGCCCATGCGATACACGACGTTATCCAGACGGCACTCGAGCAGTTGCAGAAGGTTTTCACCGGTAGCGCCCTTGCGGCTGGCAGCTTCCTTGTAATAACCGCTGAACTGACGCTCGAGAACACCATAGATACGGCGGACTTTTTGCTTCTCACGCAACTGGGTACCGTAGTCAGACAAACGACCACGACGCTGACCGTGAACACCCGGTGGGGTTTCGATGTTGCACTTCGATTCGAGCGCGCGCACACCACTCTTCAAGAAGAGATCGGTGCCTTCACGACGAGACAGTTTGCACTTGGGACCAATATAACGAGCCATTTCTCACTGTCTCCTGATTACACGCGGCGCTTCTTCGGCGGACGGCACCCGTTGTGCGGGATCGGCGTCACGTCGGTGATGCTGGCGATTTTATAACCACAACCATTCAATGCACGAACGGCAGATTCACGACCCGGACCAGGACCCTTGACGTTAACGTCCAGGTTCTTCAGGCCATACTCCAGCGCAGCTTGACCAGCACGCTCGGCAGCCACCTGGGCAGCGAACGGGGTGCTCTTACGCGAACCGCGGAAGCCGGATCCACCAGACGTCGCCCAGGACAACGCATTGCCCTGACGGTCGGTGATAGTGATGATGGTGTTGTTAAAAGAAGCGTGGATATGGGCGATGCCATCAACCACCGTCTTTTTTACTTTTTTACGAGGACGAGCAGCAGGTTTTGCCATGATTAGATTCCTGTCGATGCGCTAATGCGATTACTTGCGGATCGGCTTACGCGGACCCTTACGGGTACGAGCGTTGGTCTTGGTACGCTGACCGCGGACCGGCAGACCACGACGATGACGCAGGCCGCGATAGCAACCCAGGTCCATCAAGCGCTTGATCTTCATGTTGACTTCGCGACGCAGGTCACCTTCAACGATGAACTTGCCCACTTCGCCACGAAGCAGCTCAACCTGCTCGTCACTAAGATCCTTGATTTTTGCTGCCGGGTTTACACCGGTAGCGGCACAGATTGTCTGTGCGCGAGTGCGACCAACACCATAGATGTAGGTCAGCGAGATAACAGTGTGCTTGTTATCCGGAATGTTTACGCCTGCAATACGGGCCATTCAGTGAAACTCCAATTGACAGCTACCCAACGCCCCGGAAGCCAAGAAAAGGGCGCGAGATACTAACGCTGTAATAACAAATAATCAACCCGGCAGCGCACTAGCTACCGGGCTCGAGCCTTAGCTCACACTCAGCCTTGGCGCTGTTTGTGTCGCGGTTCTGCGCTGCAGATCACTCGAACGACGCCTTCGCGACGAACGATCTTGCAGTTGCGGCACAGCTTTTTAACCGATGCACGAACTTTCATGACCAACTCCTAGAACCTTACGAGCCGACTTCAGCGGAGCATTCCGCTGCCGTAGCCCTTCAGGTTGGCTTTTTTCATCAGGGAATCGTACTGGTGGGACATCAGGTGTGACTGCACTTGGGACATAAAGTCCATTACAACCACGACCACAATCAGCAACGAGGTCCCGCCAAGGTAGAACGGCACATTTGCGGCTACCACAAGGAACTGAGGAAGCAAGCAAACAGCCGTCATGTACAGGGCGCCGAACAAGGTCAAGCGGGTCAGCACACCATCGATATAGCGCGCCGACTGCTCACCAGGACGAATCCCTGGAATAAACGCACCGGACTTCTTCAAGTTTTCTGCGACGTCTTTAGGGTTGAACATCAACGCCGTATAGAAGAAGCAGAAGAAGATAATGCCGGCACTGAACAAAAGGATATTCAACGGCTGACCGGGAGCGATCGCCTGCGAGATATCAGCCAGCCAGCTCATGCTTTCGGACTGACCAAACCACTGACCCAACGAAGCCGGGAACAACAGAATGCTGCTCGCAAAAATTGCCGGAATCACACCAGCCATATTGACCTTCAAAGGCAAGTGGCTTGTCTGCGCAGCGAAAACCTTACGACCCTGCTGACGCTTGGCGTAGTGCACCGCAATTCGCCGCTGACCACGCTCAATGAAGACCACGAAACCAATGATCGCAACGGCCAGCAGACCCACTGCCAACAGCGCAATGATATTGACATCACCCTGGCGAGCCGACTCGAAGGACTGCCCAAGGGCGCCCGGCAAGCCAGCAACGATACCAGCAAAAATCAACATCGAAATGCCGTTGCCGACACCGCGCTCGGTGATCTGCTCACCCAGCCACATCATGAACATCGCACCCGCCACAAACGTCGTGATGGCGACGAAGTAGAAGCCGAAGTCACTGCTGAATGCGACCCCTTGACCGGCCAGACCGACGGACATGCCAATGGCCTGCACGATCGCCAGAACGAGCGCTAGATAGCGCGTGTACTGGCTAATCTTGCGGCGACCGGCCTCGCCTTCCTTTTTCAACTGCTCAAGTTGCGGACTGACAGCAGTCATGAGCTGCATGATGATCGATGCCGAAATGTACGGCATGATCCCCAAAGCAAAGATGCTCATGCGCTCCAGCGCACCACCTGAAAACATGTTGAACAGACTAAGGATGGTCCCTTCGTTCTGACGGAACAGCTCGGCCAACCTGTCGGGATTGATCCCCGGCACCGGGATGTGCGCCCCTATCCGATAGACGATAATCGCCATCAACAAAAAGCGCAGACGAGCCCAGAGTTCAGACAGCCCGCCATTACTCAGCGCGGAGAGAGCACCTTGCTTAGCCATTTATTCCTCGAACTTGCCGCCAGCTGCTTCGATAGCCGCACGCGCACCTTTGGTGGCGGCGATGCCTTTCAGGGTCACAGCGCGACCAACTTCACCGGACAGCATGACTTTCACACGCTGCACGTTTTGGTTGATGACGTTGGCATCCTTGAGGCTCTGCACGGAGACAACATCGCCCTCGACCTTGGCCAGCTCGGATGTGCGCACTTCTGCGCGATCCATGGCCTTCAGCGAAACGAAGCCGAACTTCGGCAGACGACGATGCAATGGCTGCTGACCGCCCTCGAACCCTGGAGCAATCTTGCCGCCGGAACGGGAAGTCTGACCCTTGTGACCACGGCCACCGGTCTTACCCAGACCGCTACCGATACCACGACCAGGACGAAGCTTTTCGCGACGGGCACCCGGCGCAGAACGCAGATCGTTCAGTTGCATGGCTTAGCCCTCCACACGGAGCATGTAATAAGCCTTGTTGATCATGCCGCGATTCTCAGGAGTATCCTGAACCTCGACGGTGTGACCAATGCGACGAAGGCCGAGGCCCTTTACGCACAGCTTGTGATTGGGGATACGACCGCTGACGCTTTTAATCAGCGTGACCTTGACGGTGTTAGCCATGATCAGGAAATCTCCTCGACGCTCTTGCCACGCTTGGCAGCGATCGACTCAGGCGACTGCATGGCCTTCAACCCCTTGAAAGTGGCATGAACCACGTTCACCGGATTGGTAGAGCCGTAGCACTTAGCCAGGACGTTCTGCACACCAGCCACTTCAAGGATGGCGCGCATAGCACCACCGGCGATCACACCGGTACCCTCGGAAGCGGGCTGCATGTAGACCTTGGAAGCGCCATGCGCCGCCTTGGTGGCGTACTGCAGCGTGGTGCCGTTCAGATCAACCTGGATCATGTTGCGGCGAGCCGCTTCCATGGCCTTCTGAATGGCTGCCGGCACTTCACGGGATTTGCCACGACCGAAACCTACACGGCCTTTACCATCACCCACCACGGTCAACGCGGTGAAAGTGAAGATACGACCACCCTTTACAGTCTTGGCGACGCGGTTAACTTGAACCAGCTTCTCAATGTAGCCTTCGTCGCGCTTTTGCTCGTTATATGCCATAACTTAGAACTCCAGCCCGCCTTCACGAGCAGCATCAGCCAGTGCCTTGACACGACCGTGGTACTTGAAGCCAGAACGGTCGAACGCCACCTGAGTGACACCTGCGGCCTTAGCACGCTCAGCGACCAGCTGACCAACTTTCTTGGCAGCGTCGACGTTGCCAGTGGCTCCGCCGCGCAGTTCTTTGTCCAGAGTCGAGGCGCTGGCCAGGACCTTGCCGCCGTCGGCCGAAAGGACCTGGGCGTAGATGTGCTGGGAAGAGCGGTACACACAAAGGCGTACGGTTTCCAGCTCGCGCATCTTCAGGCGTGCCTTGCGAGCGCGACGCAGACGAGTAACTTTCTTTACGCTCATTTGCTATGCCCTACTTCTTCTTAGCTTCTTTACGACGGACCACTTCGTCCGAGTAACGCACGCCTTTGCCTTTGTAAGGCTCAGGACGACGGAAATCGCGGATTTCAGCAGCCACCTGACCGACCAGTTGCTTATCGACACCCTTGATCAGGATATCGGTCTGACTGGGGGTCTCAGCGGTAACGCCTTGCGGCAGTTCATATTCCACCGGATGCGAGAAGCCGAGAGCCAGGGACAGCACTTGACCTTTGGCTTGCGCCTTGTAACCAACGCCAACCAGCTGAAGCTTGCGCTCGAAGCCTTGGCTGACACCAATTACCATATTGTTAACCAGCGCACGGGTGGTACCGGCCATGGCGCGATTCTGCTGATCGCCATTGCGAGCAGCAAAACGCAGCTCACCAGCCTCGTGAATCACTTCCACTGACGAGTGCACATTCAGTTCCAGAGCGCCCTTGGCACCCTTAACCGAAAGCTGCTGGCCGGACATGTTGAATTCAACACCAGCGGGCAGCTTTACGGGGTTCTTAGCAACGCGAGACATGCTTATCCCCCCCTTAGAACACTGTGCAGAGCACTTCGCCGCCAACGCCAGCAGCGCGAGCAGCCCGATCAGTCATCACACCTTTGTTGGTGGACACGATCGAAACGCCCAGACCGCCGCGAACCTTTGGCAACTGATCAACGGATTTGTACTGGCGAAGGCCAGGACGGCTTACGCGCTTCAGCTCCTCGATGACCGGACGGCCCTCGAAATACTTAAGCTCGATAGACAGCTGCGGCTTGGCGTCGCTGCTGACGTTGTATCCTGCGATATAGCCTTCACCCTGAAGAACGTTGGCTACTGCCACCTTCAGAGTGGAAGACGGCATGCTTACGACGGACTTTTCAGCCATCTGGGCATTACGGATACGAGTTAGCATGTCCGCTAACGGGTCCTGCATACTCATGGGCTCTTGGCTCCTAATACAAAAAAATAAGCCCGCGAAGGCTCGTGTCGCCTGCTAGAAGAGCGAACGCCAAAGGCGTGGCTCGGGCGAGCCGGACATTCTAGAGATAGTCCAGAAACGAATCAAGCCCCATAGGGGCTTGATTTTGGAACAGCCAGCCCGACAGGAACGCCGGGCTACCATTCTTACCAGCTGGCTTTGACCAGACCTGGTACGTCGCCACGCATAGCGGCCTGACGCAGCATGTTACGCGCAAGACCGAACTTGCGATAAACACCGTGCGGACGACCGGTCAAACGGCAGCGGTTACGCAGGCGCGAAGCGCTTGCATCACGAGGCTGCTTCTGCAGAGCCACCTGAGCTTCCCAGCGCGCTTCCGGAGTGGACTCCGGATTGGCGATGGTTGCTTTCAGCGCGGCACGCTTCTGGGCGTACTTAGCAACCGTTTGCTGACGCTTCAGCTCGCGGTTCTTCATGCTTTGCTTAGCCATGTGCCTACTCCAATCAGTTACGGAACGGGAAGTTGAATGCACGCAACAGCGCGCGCCCCTCTTCATCCGTCCGAGCAGTAGTAGTCAGAGTGATGTCCAGACCACGCAGGGCATCGATTTTGTCGTAATCGATTTCCGGGAAAATGATCTGCTCTTTCACGCCCATGCTGTAGTTGCCGCGGCCGTCGAACGACTTGGCATTCAGGCCGCGGAAGTCGCGAACCCGAGGCAGGGAGATCGACAACAGGCGATCCAGGAACTCGTACATACGATCGCTGCGCAACGTCACCTTGACACCGATCGGCCAGCCTTCACGGACCTTGAAGCCAGCGATAGACTTGCGAGCGTGAGTCACGACGACCTTCTGGCCGGTGATTTTCTCAAGATCGGCAACCGCGTTATCGATGATTTTCTTATCACCGATTGCCTCGCCAATACCCATGTTGAGGGTGATCTTGGTAATGCGCGGAACTTCCATCACGTTACCAAGCTGAAGCTCTTCTTTCAGCTTGGGAGCGATTTGCTTCCGATAAACTTCTTTTAGTCGTGCCATGGTTATCTACCTAGCAGTCTCAAGCTTCAACCGGCTTTTGGGTCGACTTGAAGACACGAATTTTCTTGCCGTCTTCAACCTTGAACCCAACGCGGTCAGCCTTGTTGGTTTCGCCATTGAAAATAGCGACGTTAGAGGCGTGCAGTGGCGCCTCCTTCTCGACGATACCGCCCTGAACGCCCGACATCGGGTTCGGCTTGGTATGGCGCTTCACCAGGTTGATGCCACCGACAACCAGACGGTCGTCAGCGAGAACCCGGAGCACCTTACCGCGCTTGCCCTTGTCTTTGCCGGCGATGACGATGATCTCGTCGTTGCGACGAATCTTTTGCATGCGGCTTCTCCTTACAGCACTTCAGGCGCGAGCGAGACGATCTTCATGAACTTCTCAGAACGAAGCTCACGCGTCACCGGCCCGAAAATACGGGTGCCAATAGGCTCCTGCTTGTTGTTCAGCAGAACAGCAGCATTGCCATCGAAGCGAATGATGGAGCCGTCTGGACGACGAACACCGTGACGGGTACGGACCACAACAGCGGTCATTACCTGGCCTTTCTTGACCTTGCCACGAGGAATCGCTTCCTTGACGGTAACCTTGATGATGTCGCCGATGCCGGCGTAACGGCGGTGCGAACCACCGAGCACCTTGATACACATGACGCGACGAGCGCCACTGTTATCCGCCACATCGAGCATTGATTGAGTCTGAATCATATAATTTCTCCGACCCCTAGCCCTTAGACTTCGACGGCACGTTCAACGACATCAACCAACATCCAGCACTTGGTCTTCGCCAGCGGACGAGTCTCGCGGATAGTGACCTTGTCGCCAATACGGCACTGGTTGGTTTCGTCGTGGGCGTGCAGTTTGGTCGAACGCTTCACGTATTTACCGTAGATCGGGTGCTTGACGCGACGCTCGATCAGAACGGTGATGCTTTTGTCCATCTTGTCGCTGACGACGCGGCCAGTCAGCGTGCGGACAGTTTTTTCAACTTCAGCCATGATCACTTACCTGCCTGCTGGTTGAGCACAGTCTTGACACGAGCGATGTCGCGCTTGACTTGCGAGAGCAGGTGAGACTGCCCCAACTGGCCAGTTGCTTTCTGCATACGCAGATTGAACTGGTCGCGCAGCAGCTCGAGCAGTTGCTCGTTCAGCTGCTGAGCGGATTTTTCACGAAGCTCATTCGCTTTCATCACATCACCGTCCGCTTAACAAAGGAGGTGGCGAGCGGCAGCTTTGCAGCAGCCAGGGCGAATGCCTCACGCGCCAGCTCTTCGGAAACACCCTCGATCTCGTAGAGCACCTTGCCCGGCTGAATCTGGGCTACCCAGTACTCGACGTTGCCCTTACCTTTACCCATCCGCACTTCAAGCGGCTTTTTGGAAATAGGCTTATCGGGGAAAACGCGGATCCAGATCTTGCCGCCACGCTTGACGTGGCGAGTCAACGCACGACGTGCGGACTCGATCTGGCGCGCAGTCAAACGACCACGAGCGACAGACTTGAGAGCGAACTCGCCGAAGCTGACTTTGCTACCGCGCTGAGCCAACCCACGGTTGTGGCCGGTCATCTGCTTGCGGAATTTTGTACGCTTAGGTTGCAACATTTGGCGTACTCCTTACTTGGTAGCTTTTTTACGAGGCGCTGGCGCTTGCGGTTTGAGCTCTTCGTGGCGACCACCAATTACTTCGCCTTTGAAGATCCAGACCTTGACGCCGATCACACCGTAGGTGGTGTGCGCTTCGTAGGTGTTGTAGTCGATATCGGCACGCAGGGTGTGCAACGGCACACGACCTTCCCGATACCATTCAGTACGGGCGATTTCAGCCCCACCCAGACGACCGCTCACCTGGATCTTGATGCCCTTGGCACCAATACGCATGGCGTTCTGTACCGCGCGCTTCATAGCGCGACGGAACATTACGCGACGTTCCAGCTGCTGAGCGACGTTCTGTGCTACCAGCATTGCATCGAGTTCCGGCTTGCGGATTTCTTCGATGTTGATGTGCACAGGCACACCCATTCTTTTGGTCAGGTCCTGACGCAGCTTCTCAACATCTTCACCTTTCTTGCCGATCACGATGCCGGGACGAGCGGTGTGGATGGTGATGCGTGCGGTTTGAGCCGGACGATGGATATCGATACGGCTTACGGACGCGCTTTTTAATTTGTCTTGGAGGTACGCACGCACGTTCAGATCTGCAAGCAGATAATCGGCGTACGTACGACCGTCTGCGTACCAGACGGAAGTGTGCTCCTTGACGATTCCCAGGCGTATGCCAGTGGGATGTACTTTCTGACCCATCTGATCGACTCCGTTACTTGTCCGCAACCTTGACAGTGATATGGCAAGACCGCTTGACGATGCGATCAGCGCGGCCTTTGGCACGCGGCATGATGCGCTTAAGCGAACGCCCCTCGTTGACGAAAACGGTGGAAACCTTGAGGTCATCCACGTCTGCGCCTTCGTTGTGCTCGGCGTTGGCCACGGCCGACTCCAGCACTTTCTTCATGATCTCGGCGGCTTTCTTACTGCTGAAAGCCAGCAGGTTGAGCGCTTCACCCACCTTCTTCCCGCGGATCTGGTCGGCGACCAGGCGGGCTTTCTGGGCGGAGATGCGAGCGCCCGACAACTTAGCGGCTACTTCCATCTTTCCTTACCCCTTAGCGCTTGCCTTTCTTGTCCGCTACGTGCCCGCGATAGGTGCGGGTACCAGCGAACTCGCCGAGTTTGTGACCGACCATATCTTCGCTCACGAGAACGGGGACATGTTGACGGCCGTTATGCACAGCGATGGTCAGACCGACCATTTGCGGCAGGATCATCGAACGACGCGACCAGGTTTTAACCGGCTTGCGATCATTCTTTTCCATCGCCACTTCGACCTTCTTCAATAGGTGAAGATCGATAAAAGGACCTTTTTTCAGAGAACGCGGCACTGTCGTATCCCTCTAGTTACTTGCGACGACGGACGATCATGTTATCGGTGCGCTTGTTAGAGCGAGTCTTCGCGCCCTTGGTCGGGAAGCCCCATGGCGACACCGGATGACGACCACCGGAGGTACGACCCTCACCACCACCGTGGGGGTGATCGACCGGGTTCATTGCCACACCGCGCACGGTTGGGCGAACGCCACGCCAGCGCTTGGCACCAGCTTTACCAAGCGAACGCAGGCTGTGCTCGGAATTCGAGACCTCGCCCAGAGTCGCACGGCACTCAGCCAGCACTTTACGCATCTCGCCGGAGCGAAGACGCAGGGTTACATAAGCGCCTTCACGCGCGACCAACTGAGCTGAAGCACCAGCAGAACGAGCGATCTGTGCACCCTTGCCCGGCTTGAGTTCAACACCGTGAACGGTAGAACCAAGCGGAATATTACGCAGCGGCAGGCTGTTACCAGCCTTGATTGGCGCATTGACGCCAGAGAGCAGCTGATCGCCAGCAGTTACACCCTTGGGTGCAATGATGTAACGACGCTCGCCGTCCGCGTACTTCAGCAGCGCGATGTGCGCAGTACGGTTCGGGTCGTACTCAACGCGCTCAACGACGGCTGGAATGCCATCCTTGTTGCGACGAAAATCGACCAGACGATAATGCTGCTTATGACCACCACCGATGTGACGAGTGGTGATACGGCCGTTGTTGTTACGGCCACCAGACTTCGACTTCTTCTCGAGCAGCGGAGCATAAGGAGCGCCTTTGTGCAGCTCCTGATTGACCACCTTGACCACGAAACGGCGGCCCGCGGAAGTCGGTTTGCATTTAACGATTGCCATGATGCACCCCTTCCTTACTCAGCGTTGCCGGAGAAATCGAGATCCTGGCCCGGCTGAAGAGCGATGTACGCCTTCTTCCAGTCGTTACGCTTGCCCAGACCGCGAGCAGTGCGCTTGGTCTTGCCCTGAACATTCAGGGTGCTGACCTTGGCGACCTTCACGCTGAACAGGCTTTCGACGGCCTTCTTGATTTCCAGCTTGGTTGCATCAGTAGCAACCTTGAAAACGAACTGGCTCTTGCTGTCAGCCAGCATGGTTGCCTTCTCGGAGACGTGCGGACCAAGCAGGACTTTGAATACGCGTTCCTGGTTCATCCCAGCAGCTCCTCGAATTTCTTCACAGCCGACACGGTGATCAACACCTTGTCATAGGCGATCAGGCTGACGGGATCGGAACCCTGAACGTCACGAACATCGACGTGCGGCAGGTTGCGGGCCGCCAGATACAGGTTCTGATCGACAGCATCGGAAACGATCAGTACGTCGCTCAGGCCCATGCCAGTCAGCTTGCTAGCAAGCAGCTTGGTCTTAGGACTGTCGACGGCGAAATCTTCAACGACAACCAAACGCTCGGAACGAACCAATTCGGAAAGAATGGAACGCAGCGCAGCGCGGTACATCTTCTTGTTGAGCTTCTGCTCATGATTCTGCGGACGAGCAGCGAAAGTTACGCCACCGCCACGCCAGATCGGACCACGCGAGGTACCAGCACGCGCGCGGCCAGTGCCCTTCTGGCGCCAGGGGCGCTTACCGCCACCGGAGACGTCGGAGCGAGTCTTCTGCTGCTTGCTACCCTGACGACCGCCAGCCATGTAGGCGACGACTGCCTGGTGCACCAGCGTCTCGTTGAACTCACCACCAAAGGTTTGCTCGGAGACTTCGATGGCCTGTGCGCCATTAACATTCAATTGCATGTGAACTCCCCCTTACCCGCGAGCCTTGGCAGCCGGACGCACGACTACGTCACCACCAGTGGCGCCGGGCACTGCACCCTTGACCAACAGGAGATTACGCTCGGCATCGACACGCACGATTTCCAGGGACTGCACGGTTACGCGCTCGGCGCCCATGTGCCCGGACATCTTCTTGCCCTTGAAAACACGGCCTGGTGTCTGGCATTGGCCAATCGAACCCGGGACGCGGTGGGATACGGAGTTACCGTGAGTATTGTCCTGACCACGGAAATTCCAGCGCTTAATGGTACCGGCAAAGCCTTTACCCTTGGACTGACCGGTGACATCCACCATCTGCCCAGCCTGAAAGATCTCAGCCTTGATCTGGTCACCAACCTGGAATTCCTCGCCATCGAGGCGGAACTCCCAGACACCACGACCGGCAGCTACATTCGCCTTAGCGAAATGACCGGCCTGAGCCTTGGTGACACGGGACGCACGACGCTCGCCGACAGTGACCTGCACGGCGCGATAGCCATCGCTTTCTTCATTCTTGAACTGAGTGACGCGATTCGGCTCGATCTCAATGACCGTAACCGGAATAGAGACACCATCTTCGGTGAAAACGCGGGTCATTCCGCATTTACGACCGACTACACCAATAGTCATGTTGTAACCTCTTGAGTGTACGGGGCTTTCACCCGCTATGGCCGCCCATTTCAGAGCGTTACACGACTAAAACTCCAGGTTTTAGCCGAGGCTGATCTGCACTTCCACGCCAGCCGCAAGATCAAGCTTCATCAGCGCATCGACAGTCTTGTCGGTCGGCTGGACAATATCCAGCACACGCTTATGAGTACGGATCTCATACTGGTCGCGCGCATCTTTGTTGACGTGCGGAGAAACCAGAACAGTGAACCGCTCTTTGCGGGTCGGCAGTGGAATCGGACCACGCACCTGAGCACCAGTACGTTTCGCGGTTTCCACGATTTCCTGGGTTGATTGATCGATCAGGCGATGGTCAAAAGCCTTCAACCGAATACGGATTTGTTGGTTTTGCATTTTGACCTCAGACTCCAATTAGCCATCCCTACCAAACGCAATACGCCCGGTAAAAGGAGGCGCAATTGTACGGATGCGTCCAGAGGGTGTCAATAAATGATCAACAATAGAAAAAGGGCCCCGAAGGGCCCTTTCCGACATCGACAAGATTATTCGATGATCTTGGCAACCACGCCGGCACCAACGGTACGGCCACCTTCGCGAATCGCGAAGCGCAGACCGTCTTCCATGGCGATCGGAGCGATCAGGGTAACAACCATCTTGATGTTGTCGCCCGGCATTACCATCTCAACGCCTTCGGGCAGCTCGCAGTTACCGGTCACGTCAGTCGTACGGAAGTAGAACTGAGGGCGGTAGCCCTTGAAGAACGGAGTGTGACGACCGCCTTCTTCCTTGCTCAGTACGTAGACTTCGCCTTCGAACTTGGTGTGCGGCTTGATGGTGCCCGGCTTGGCCAGAACCTGACCACGCTCAACGTCATCACGCTTGGTGCCGCGCAGCAGTACGCCGACGTTCTCACCCGCACGACCTTCGTCGAGCAGCTTACGGAACATTTCGACGCCAGTGCAGGTAGTCTTGGTCGTGGCACGAATACCAACGATCTCGATCTCTTCCTGAACCTTGACGATGCCGCGCTCAACACGACCAGTCACAACAGTACCGCGACCAGAGATCGAGAACACGTCCTCGATTGGCATCAGGAACGGCTTGTCGATCGC